>NZ_NIRR01000002.1 GCF_002204745.1 Hymenobacter amundsenii | reverse complement strand
GGGCCATCGCCAACCGCTTCGAAAAAACGGCTTTGGCTTATTTGGCCCTTGTTACCCTTGCCGCTATCCGAATGTGGCTCTGATTGAGAACTCGCCCTAGCAGAACGAATATCAGAGGCTAGAAACTAACGGGTCGTTCTAACGAATCAACCACCCCCAACCCCTCCTTTCCAAGGAGGGGAGCTAACTTCTAGCTCTAGCACCGCTGCTGCATTACGCCTGCAACTCCCGGCTCAAATTATACAGCGCCTGCTTCAGGGGCAGGAAGAACAGGGTTTCGGGCAGGGTTTCGTCAGCGGAGAGCTGGCGCTGGAACTGGTGCAGGCCCAGGCTCAAGCTGTCCTCTATTTCACGGAGTAGGATGTCTTTTACACGCTGGCGGTCCACGTCCACGCCCACTTCGCGCAGGTAGGGCGCTACTTCGTCGCCTTCGAGCACGAGGGTGAGGTAGTCGCGCACGTTGGCCAGCACCTGGTCTTTGAGGCCGGCATCGACCTGGTTGAGCTTGAGGCGCTGCTTGTTCAGCTCCGCGCCCTCCAAGGTGCCGCTGTACTTCACCGACTGCACGTTGTCGTAGTCGGCGTGGCTGGCTTTTTCCTCGTAGAGCACGCCGCCGTTGGTGGTAGCTTCCTTGGGGTTGTCGGCCAGAATGACGCGGAAGTTGTGGGGCGGTTCGGTGCCGGTTACGGCCTGGAAAATGGCTTTCGTAATCTTCTCGATGGCCACCAACGAGTTGCCGCCAGCCAGCAGGCGCAGGTACAGGCTGCCCTTGCCCGAGAAGCAGAGGTAGCGCGGCGTTTTCAGGCCGAGGTGCTTGGTGAGCTGGGCCGTGTGGTAGATGATACTGGTGTAGTGCAGGTAGAACAGCACCCGCAGTTGCCGGCCCTTGCCCAAGCCCAGGGCCTGAGTGAAGCGCAGAGCGTCATCGTACTTAAATAGCAGGCTCGTGACGTCGGCGGAGCCGAAATCGGTGTTGCTGAGCGCCGCCCGCAGGTAGCCCTTGTACTCCTGGTTCTGCTCCGAATCGGGCAGGCTTTCCACGTGGCTCACGCCGAGGCGGAGCAGGCCATTCTGCTTGGGCGCGCCCTGCACGCGGGCGTAGCCGTCGCCCCAGAGGTCGTCGCCGGCAAAGCGGAACGAGGTGCTGTATGCCGGTTTCTGGTCGGCGAAGAGCAGCAAATCGGTGGTGCCGCCGCCGATGTCGATGTTTACCACGTTCTCGTCGCGGTTGGGCACGACCTGGTTGGTGGCGGTGAGGTAGTAGTAGGGCGCCACCGATTCGGTGAGGCAGACAGTGGGCCGGCGGGTCTTGAACACCTGCTGGAAACCTTCGTCCCAAACCTGCTGGAACTGGTTGCGCAGGAACCCGTCGAAGCTCAGCGGCGCGAACCACACCACCCGGGTGTCTTCCAGAATACCGCCGTGCAAGGCCGCCTTGTGACGCAGCAGCAGCAGAATTTCCTTGAAGAAGGCCTCGATGCGCGATACGCCCTGGGGGTCCAGCTCGGCGCTCCACTTCAGGTTGGTGATGAAGCGATTCTGGGGCAGCTCGGCGGTGGTTTCGGTATTGATGCTGAAGCCGATGTTGATGTTGCTGAGCACCTTGGCCGGCTCGTTGGCAAACGAGGTAGTTTCGCACACGGCGGTCCGAATTGGGAACTCGTAGACCGAGCCGCCCTCCCCGATAAAGCTGGGCACGAACTCGCGGTTTTGCAGCGTGGCCACATCCGAGTTCAGCTGCCCGGCCCCGAAGCGGTACCGTTGCGCGGCCGATTGCCCGGCGTCGGCCAGCGGGGCACTCAGCCACTCCACCTGCACATCGGACTCGCCGATGGTGAGCGGACGCGGGTGGGCCGAGGGCGAATCGGCGTAGGCCACGTGGGTGTTGGTGGTGCCAAAATCGACGGCGAAGGTGAAGCGGCGGGTGCCGCGGTCTAGCTCGCGCCAGCGCGGCACGAACAGGCCCCGGGCCGGCTCGGCGCCCAGCGTGGCGGGCGGACAGGTCAGCTCGGCTAGGTCGAAATGGGTGCCGGTGATTTCGTAGTAGGTGCTGCCGGCGGTGGCCACGCTTTTCTGGGTGCGCTCGTAGCGGGTGGCGCGGCGGGCGGCGCCCTGCTCCGTAATCCGCTCCCCGTTCACGAAAAACGCAAGGTCGTAGCGGCGGTTGAGCATGGTGGGCGAGTTGTCGGCATCCACCAGCATTACTTTGTAGAGGTCATTGAACTCGGGCTGGTAGCTCACCTTGTAGAAGGGGAACACGCCCACGCCCACGTTGGCCTTCACAATGCGGCCCTTCTCCAGAATCTCGCGCCCCTGGGCATCCTTGGGATTCTGGGGATTGGTATAGTAGCTGCGCTCGAAGGTGATGAAGCGACCCGCCTGCACCGGTACCCGCAACTGCACGCGCACATGGCTCAGGTCGATGGTGAAGGTGAGCAGCTCGGCCAATTCGTGTTCGGTGAAGTACTCGAAAAACGCCTGTTTCAGGGGCAGCAGGTACGGGAACCGCGCCCGTCCCTGACCGTCGGCGCCGTACTGGAACGTGACTTTGCCGGTGTGGAAACGCTGGGTATTCAGCTCGTAGGGCAGCTCCACCAGCGAATCTTCCAGCAAATCACCTACCGTGAGGTAGGGGTATTTGAAGCCTTTGCCGGGCAGCACCCGGTTTTCGAGGGCCAGCTCGTCGTGGTAAGGCACCGGCGTACGGTCGTCCCAGGGCTGGCCGTTGAGGTAGTTCGCGCCGGGCATCGTCAGGTTGGGGCGCAGCACCAACGGGCGCGGACGGCCACCCACGGCTTCGCGGGTGGGCTGAATGAACAGGTCAGAGCTGGTGACGGCCGATTGGTCGGCGCGGCCGGGCAAGGGCACGCCTTTCACGCTCACCAGGTTGCCCTGCACGTCGGTCAGGGCCGGGAAGCGGGCCGCGAACTGCTGGGCCGTCCTGTCGCCCTGCATCTGGAGCTGGTTGATTTTGGCGCGGTCGAGGCCGGCGTACACGCTGCCCGCGAACTCGCGGCGCTGGAGCTGCGGATAGGCCAGAAACAGCTCGTACACGAACTCCCGGAACTGCGGGTCGCGGTCCTGGAGCAGCACGGTCTGGTGGTCGAAGTAGTGGCCGCGGGCCTGGGGCCGCTCCAAGTCGAGGGCGCCCACGCCGGGACCGGTAAAGAGCAGCGTCAGCGGCGAGGTGCCGCCCAGCAGCCGCGTGCCGCCCGCCAGTTCCGGCGACTCGTAGTACACGAGGTACATGTCGGAGAAGTCGCGGAACCGCTCATCCTGCAGGTACAGCTGCAAGGTTTCGCCCAGCAGGCGGGTGCCTTCGCTCTGCCGCATCCGCTGGATTTCGGCCTCCGCGTTCCAACGGCGCAGCGTGATTTTGCGGCCGGCCTGGGTGTAGAGGTGGTAGTTGTAGAGCAGCTCCAGCAAGTCCCAGAAGTGGGTCGTCAGCTCGTGGTACACCGAGCCGGGGTTCTGCTGCCCCTCCCGGGCCAGGAAATCGAAGGCCGTCTCAAACAGGTGCATCCGCGCGAATGGCGTCGGGATACTCACCGCCAGATTGCGCGACTTGCCGCCCGCCGGGTCGGTCACGGTGTTGATTTCGGTGCTGGTAACGGGGGCGGTTTTCTGCCAGCCCTGCACCTGCTGGGAGCCGTTATTGTGTAAGCGAAGGACTTTGGGCATGTTGTGCGGAAGGACGTGTAGGAGGTTGGTTTTCTATTTATAGCTCTCTATTATTTTACTTATATCACGACTTGGATTGGCAAAATAATCATCCAAGCTACCATTGTCGGCTGCTCTGTCTAGTGTCTGAACAAAAACTAAATCAGCATAATTATTATGATAAACCCGAGAAATAATTTCGCTTCCATCTTTGAGTTTAAAGTTTACCATTACTTGCCAATCCCCTGGCAATCTTCCGTCACCGGCTCTATAACCAGACATTGATTTATAAGATTTAACTAATTTTCGTATCGCCGTTGTATCACGGATAATTATTGGGTCTCTAATAAGAGACATAGGGTCAGGCAAAGGATAAAGCTCAATCGCAGACACTTGATTGACTGATAAGGCTAAGAAGTTTTTTTGGCTTTGCTTTATATGAGCGCGACTATCGACCGTTTTTGAAATCATGAACCAAGTCACAAAACTTATAAAACCAAGAAGTGAAATACCAAAAAATTTCAGGCTCATATTCTATCCTATTTGACGTTCATAATTAAAGGCTAGAAAGCTAGTTCCCCTCCTTGGAAAATTCCGCGCATCAAGCGGCATGGGCTAGGGGTGGTTGATTCATTGAACGATGCGAATTGAGTCGTTCAACCAAACAACATCAGCAACGAGCCAACCACCCCAGCGTCGGCTACGCCGCCGCGTCCCCTCCTCAGCTGAGGAGGGGAGTTTTCGTTCTTACACCACCTTTACCTTCTCCTCAAACGCCTTGTCGGTCACGTTGTAGAACAGCTCGAGCAGCTTGCGGAAGCTATCGGGTTCGGCCAAGGACTTTTCGGTTTTGTTGAGATTGTCGAGCAGGTAGTTGTGGCTGAGGCCCTTGTTGAAGAAGTCGTTCCACTTCTTTTCCACCGGCTTGCCCAGAATCATGGCCCCAAAATCATCGGTCTGCAGATCGAAGGGGCGGAAGGCGCGGCGGTTCTGGGCTAGCTCCTGCAGCCACTGATCCACGCCCGAATCGGCGTTGTGCAGGAAGGTGTTCAGCTCCTTGAAAATGGGCTCGTTTCGCAGGGCGTAGTCGAGCTTGAGGTTGTCGTGGTAGGGCGCTTTGTCGGTGGGCAGGTGCTGCTTGTGGTAGCGCGTGAAGTACAGGAATTGCGTGAGCTGTTTGGCCACGATTTCCCGGGTTTCATCGGGCAGGTGGCTGAACTGGATTTCCGGCGCGTCGGAGGCCAAACCGTACTCATGGAAGTGTGGGCCGCCGGTGCGCAACTCGGCGGGCGAATAGCGCATGAAATCCACGATGCTCAGGGCCGCCAGCAACTCAATTACGTGGGCCTTGTTCTTCTGCTGGGTGCCGCCGGGCTGGTTTTCGTAGGGCGTGTCGGGCGTGTCGGCGAGGTAGTAGAGCGCGTCGAGGCCCGGCAGGTTGTGCTCGTAGTAGCTGAGCGCCGCCTTGGTTTTGGTCAGGAAGTTGTTGGAATCGATAACGGCATTGTCCTCGCTCTGGAGGGCGAAGTAGGGCATCACCGTCACGGCCCCGGTGGGAGCGTCGCGCAGGTAGCGGGCGTTGCTGAGGCGGGTGTTGGGGTCCTTGAGGTTCTTAAGCATGAGCGGGAAGCCCGCCGCGCCCGTACCCCCGAAGATGCTCGACACGAAGAACACCCGGTCGCCGTCCTGGAAGTTGTCGGCAAAAAACCGCATTTCCGGGCTTTCCACCAACTTATTCAGCACGATGCTGCCCACGTTGGGCGAGCCGCGGAAGCCGATGGTGAGCGGGCTTTCCAGGTTGTCCTGGGTGAACAGCAAATCCACCAGACCCTTGGAATCCACCGACAGGCCGTCGTAGCTCAGGTACTGGCGGAAGCTCTGGTTGATACCGCCGAAATCGAAGATGAACGTGTCCTTCACCGAGCCGTTCACATCCTGCGAAATGCCGCTCAGAGTGCTGATATCGGTCTGGAAGAAGCCTTCCTCGCGGGGGCCGAGGTGCTTGTAAATCTGCTGGTAGTTCTGAAGCAGCTGCACCGTGCGGTTCATATCGCCGTTGTGGGCGTCGGGGTCGATGATGATGGGCACCACCCGGTCGCAGTTGGGCAACTCGACGCCGGCCGCCAGCAGCATCGTGAGCGAACGAATGACTCGGGAGCCCGTGCCGCCAATGCCGAATAAGAAGAGTTTAGCCATGAATCGCAGATGTTGCAGATTAAATTGATTTCATAGATAGCTGACTTCCGATTCCTGCTTGGTCGAAAAAAACCAAAGAATGCTCTGGATCAGCGTAATCTGTCAAAATCACTTTACTCTGTGATTTAGAAAGGAGTAGTGCTGGCATTGGTGGAGCCTTTGCGCAGCAGCAGAGAGAAGACAAAGAACCAGAACATGCCCAAAATAGCGTTCCAAGTGGCCAGCCAATAGATATAGCTGTGGTCGGCGACTTGCTGAGCGTGCGCTTGCCAGATGGCAATACCGAAGGCCAGCAACGCATTCAGGGCCAGAAACAGGCCCCAGTGGCGGCCCTTGTTGAAGGTGGCCACGCCCATGGCGCGGTTGATGAGGTAGTAGAACACCACGACCAGCGCCAACGAGACAGATATGTTCAGCAGACCGATGTTGGGGAATACTACGTCGCGGTACACCGGCGTATCGGCCGGGGGTTGGGGGTTGCCAATGAGTTCGTAGAGGAAGCGGAAGAATGCTTTCATAAGGGAATGTAACGCCCGGCAACAGCCCGGCAAACCAATGAACGATGCGGCAAGAACGAAATTGCAGGGCAAAATTTTCACCCGGGCACTTAGCCAAACGACTATCGTGCCAAGTGTACGGACAGTTTAGCGGTTCCGGCGACGCCTGCGCTTCCAAATAAGAGGCGCAGCGCACACATTGCATGCACCAGCTAAGGCTCGCTGCCCGGCAAGCGTTAATTAGCTGGCTGCAATGTCATGGGCAGCTGAAACACGGTGGGCTGTTCCGCCACCGAAGCCTGCAACCCGTCGAATAAGCTACTCAGGGCAAATGTTTTAGCGGCGGGAGTACCGTCGTTTTTCGTCGTCCATTGGGCAACCCAGGCGGGGCGCTGGTTTAGTAGCTTGAGTACCAGCGGTCGGGAGGCCGGGGGCACTTTCGTAAGGCGGATTTTGGCAAAGTGCGTGAACTGGCTTTCCGGGCCGCTACTGGTCCGGGTTTGGTCGGAAGCGGCCATTACACCAAGCAACTGCGCGTCGGTGTCCACGGTTTGCAGCGTCAGGTACTGCTTCAGATAAGCCGGCTCGCGGTACTGGGCAGGCAGTTTCTGCAAATCGAGACCTACCACGAACTCCACCGGCTGCTGGGCCGAGGCCTCGCTCACGGCCACTACGCGGTAGGCGTCGGCGGCCCGCTTGCTGGCTCCAGCGTCGCCGTAGTACCAACTGCCTTTGTGCTGGTATTTATCGAGCACCGAGTAGGCGGGGCGCGGGTAAGTTACGCCAAAGTGGGCCTGCAGCGAAGCCTCCGCGTCGGCCAGCAGGGCCTGATCGAACTGCCGCACAGCATCGGCAGGGCCAACGACCCAGTAGTAATATGGGATTTCGGTATCGCAGCAGGCCGTTTTCTTGCCGGCCGCTTTCAGGGCCGGATAATACGTACCCCGGAAGCCCGACGTGAAGCCGTACACCGACACGGCCAGATCCGACTGGCTGGCGTTGCGCTGGAGTGCGTCGGTAATATCGGTTTTGATGTAAGGAATGGCCCCCGCGTTCTTGGGCGAGTAGATGAAGTCCGAAATCAGCACGTTCACGGTGCCCGGCTGGTAGTAGCGGGTCATGAGCGTATCGAGCACGGCGGGCAGCTCGGTGCTTTTAGCCGGCTGCTGAATTCCTGCCCGCACGGTGCCCGAAATCTGTTGGTAGGTATCGGCATAGGGCCGATCTTTGAGCAGGAAGAACGACTTGCGGCGGGCGGCGGGCGTGCGGTTCACTTCCGACAGAAACTGGGCTACGCGCTGCTGAAACGCGGTATTTTCGCCCCCGGCCCCCGTTTTAGGCATAAAGCCCTCCATCGAGCCCGACACTTCCAGAAACACGTTCACGGCTTGCAGCGGCGTGGTAGCAACTGCGGCCTCGGCTGTCGGCGGTGGCGGGGTCTGGTCGCCCGAAGGCAGGGCATCGGTGATATCGACGGCCGTTTCCTGCTCTTTCTTGATATCGGAGCGGGAATAGCAGCCGGGCAGCAGCAGCAGAGTCAGCCCCAGGGCGGGCAGCAGGCGGGAAGCGAAGAGGGAGTAGCGCATAGGTTTAGCGTAACGTCGATTTGTGGCTTTGGGATATTCCGGGCCCTGGAATAAGTAGCTGTCAGCTTAAGCGGAGCAGGTTGGCGGCGCAGGGCGTAAGGTGCGTCTTACCTAGGTTAGCTAACCCAAGTTAGCTATAGTCAATTTCCGTGTTGTCGCCGATGTTCAAACTGTGTTTCGTGCCCTTAAACAACGCGTCGGAGCCCACGATGCAGTCGTGCATAACGGCGGAACGCAGTTCGGAATAGGAGCCGATAATGGATTCGCTCAGAATGGTATTCTGCACGATGGTTCGGTCGCCGATGGCCACGTTGGGGCCGATAATGGAGCCCGAAATCTGGCAGTCTTTGCCGATGCTGACGGGCGGGATGATGATGGTATCGGGAAATTCGGGGTACTCGCGCCGTTTCAGGAATTCGGGGCGGTTGAGCAAGCGGGCATTGGCTTCGAGCAGGGAGCTTTTGCGGCCGCAGTCGAACCAGTTATCCACCGGTGTGCTCACCATTTCGGCCCCGTCCTCCATCATCAGCATGAGCGCGTCGGTGAGCTGAAACTCGCCGTGGGTGCGGCGGTCCTGCTCCACAATGCGCTCCAGGGCCGAGGCCAGCCAGTCGGCGTTGGCAATCTTGTAGAGGCCTACCAGGGCGAAGTTCGACTTCGGAATCCGGGGCTTCTCCACCACCTTGGTTACGCGGCCGTTAGGACCGGTTTCTACGATACCAAACAGCGCGGGCGTCTTCACTTCCTTCACGGCCAGCACGTTGCCGGGCATAGCCATCATCGCCCGTAGGTCCACGTCCACAATGGTGTCGCCGAGCAGAATCAGGACGCCATCCTGCTCGTGGCGGAACTCCTCGCGGGCCAGCCAGAGGGCGTGGGCGATGCCCTCGCGGGGCTCCTGCACCACAAACGTGGTCTTCAGGTTGGGGTACTGGCGGCGCACGTAGCTCTCTACCTTCTCGCCGAGGTAACCGATAATGAAGACGAACTCGTTCACCCCGGCCTCTACCAAGCGGTCGATGATGTGGCCGAGAATGGTGTTTCCGGCCACCGGCACCAGGGTTTTGGGCTGGGTGTGGGTGTGCGGACGTAAGCGGGAGCCGATGCCGGCTACGGGAATAACTACTTTCATGAGCAAAAATCGGGAAGCGCCGACGCGCAAAATACACATTAGCGGCGGAGCTTGCTGCCACACAACCGCCCGGCCGCGAATTCGTACTTTGCAACGCAGCTGACTAGCTTGGCTGATAACCAATGAAGTTGACTTTTGTCGGATCAGCCGGCCTTCCGGCTTTTTGGCAGAGCTTTGTTCAGGTCTGATACCCGCTCCGTTTTTCTCTCTCTCCCTTTCCCCATTTTCTTACTTACCTCCCCATGAAACGCTTTTTGCTCTACTTTGCCGGCCTCGTGCTGATGCTTTCCCAGTCGTCGTGCGGTTACAACTCGATGGTGACCAAGGACCAGGCCGTGAAGGGCCAGTGGGCCAACGTACAGAGCTCCTACCAGCGCCGCTCCGACCTGATTCCGAACCTCGTGAACACGGTAAAGGGCGCCGCCAACTTCGAGAAATCGACCCTGACCGAAGTAATTGAGGCCCGGGCCAAGGCCACGAGTGTGCAGCTCAACGCCGACCAGCTCACACCCGAGAACCTCCAGAAATTTCAGGAGGCCCAGAGCCAGGTGGGTGCCGGTTTAGGCCGGTTGCTGGCCGTGTCGGAGAACTACCCCGAGCTGAAGGCCAACGCTAACTTCCAGGAGTTGCAGGCCCAGATTGAGGGAACCGAAAACCGCATCAACGTGGAGCGCAACAAGTTCAACGGCCTTGTCAACGACTACAACGCCTACATCAAGAGCTTCCCTAACAACCTGTTCGCCGGCGTGTTCGGCTTTGCCGAGAAGCCCTACTTCGAGGCCGATGCCGCTTCGCAGAAAGCCCCGACGGTACAGTTTTAATTGAGTGTCCGGTTGCCAGTTGCGGGTTGCCAGGCAGTTTTGGAGTCCTGGGATTCCAGAACGCCCTGGCAACTCGCAACTGGCAACCGGACACTGATAACTGGCAACTAACATGACTAATCCCCTTACTCCCACACAGGAGGCGTCGCTGGTGGAAGCCATCCGGCAGGCCGAGTTACTTACGTCGGGCGAAATTCGGGTGCATCTGGAAGATACCTGCCCCTCGCCCGACCCGCTCGACCGTGCTGCTCAGGTGTTTGCCGAACTCGGCATGCACCATACGGCCCAGCGCAACGGCGTGCTGTTTTACCTGGCCTGGCAGAGCCGGCAGTTCGCCGTTATCGGCGACACGGGCATCAACTCGATGGTACCCGACGACTTTTGGGAAACGGCCAAGGAGAACGTGCTCCAGCATTTCCGCACCGAAAAATACGTACTGGGTCTGGAGCAGGGCATCCGGCTGGCTGGGGAGCAGTTACGGCGGTATTTCCCCTACGACGCTACCACCGACCAGAATGAGCTGGACGACTCGATTTCGTTCGGCGACCCGTCGTCTACCCAGCATCCATGAATCTGAATCTTCTGAACTACTTTTTACGACCGGCCGGGCGCTGGCTGCTGGCTTGCGGCCTAGTACTGCTGGCGGTATTGGCTTCGGCCCAGACCGTGCCGCCCCGGCCCAGTCCGCCCCGCCTCGTTAATGATTTAGCCGAGATGCTGAGCGCCGACGAGGTGGACCGGCTGGAGCGCAAATTGGTGGCTTACAACGATTCCACCTCCTCGCAGATTTCCGTCGTGACCGTGCCCTCGCTGGGTGACTACGACATTTTCGACTATTCGCAGAAACTGTACGAGACTTGGGGTATTGGCCAGAAAGCCAACAACAATGGTATTCTGTTGCTCATTGCCGAGCAGGAGCACAAGGCCCGCATCCATACCGGCTACGGCCTTGAAGGCGCTATTCCCGACGCGCTGGCCAAGCGCATCATCTCCAACACCATCGTGCCGGCCTTCAAGCAGGAGCGCTACTACCAGGGTCTCGATCGGGCTACCGACCAACTCATTGCCCTGGCAAAGGGCGAGTACAAGGCCGACCAGACCACCCAAACCCGCCGCCGCTCCGACGACGGCAGCGGCTCGGGCATTTCGTTCTGGGTTATTATCGCGGTGCTGGTGCTGTTCATTATCCTGCGTAACCGGGGCGGCGGCAGCGGCGGGCGGCGCAACCGCGGCTTCGGCGGCGGCATGATTCCGCCCATCATTTTCGGCGACTTCAGTGGCGGCCGCGGCACCTTCGGGGGTGGCGGCGGGGGCGGCTTCGGCGGCGGGGGTTTTGGCGGTTTCGGAGGCGGCAGCAGCGGTGGCGGCGGCGCCTCCGGCAGCTGGTAGCGACCAATAAGCGATTAGGTGAATGAGTGAGCTGTTCTGCTCATGCAAATTCAAGCAAGAAGGCCCCGACATCCACGCTGATGTCGGGCCCTTCTTGCTTGTAGGGCCTGCATCCCGTCACTCATTCACTTTATACACCGGCACCTTATAGAACGGGCGGAGCAGTTCTATCACGTCGAGGGCGTCGGCCAGGGCCTGGTGGGCCACGGTGTCGTCGGCGAAGTGGGCGCGGGCCTTGCAGATTTGCATAGTGGGTAAGCGGGTGTCTTTGCGCCAGTTGAGGTAGAAGGCGGCCGGGTCGAGCATGGCGGGCTCTGCCCGTACCAGCGTGCCGTAGCCGGGCAATTCGCGCAGGAAGCCCAGGTCGAAGGAAGCAATGTTTTTGCCGGCCATCGTCACGGCTACGCAGTCCTTTTTATCGGTTTTAAAGCCCTGGGCCAACAGAAACTCGCGCAACTGAGGTAGCAGTTCGTCGGGGCCGCAGAGTTCGGGGTTGGGCTCCTTTTGGGCCAGTTCGCGCAGCAAGCCCGCATTTAGGGCCAGCGCTCCGGCCGTGCCCACGTATTCGGGGTGGCGCACCACGCGGCGGAAGGCCGGCAGCTCGGCCAGGGGCCGCAGGTTTTTGGTGTTTTCCACCACGGCGGCTAGCTCCAGAATCTGGTGGCGGGCCGGCCAGCCGCCAGTGGTTTCGAGGTCAAGGGAAATGTAGCGCATAGGGTAGCGGTGTACGGGGCCGGCTGCGGCTGGTTTGCGGCCGCGAGGCGGCTTCATATGGGCTTCGTGCACGGAAATGAGGGGGCCGGGGCGGGCACTTCATGAAGTCTGCTTATATTCGACCCCCACAACCACGCCAGCAGCCTCCGCCGCGCTGCCTGTTCTACTATCCAGCTTCTTTGCACTATCCCGCGGCGGGCCTTTTCCTACTCTAATTTTTGCCCGGCAGCCCCAATCTGCCGGCCTGTTTCGTGGTTTCCTTATGCGGCTCAAACTGTTACTGGCCGGTCTGATGGCCGGCCCGCTATGCCTGTTGGGCGTCTGCCCCACCGTTTTGGGCCAGAGCCGGCCCTCAGCCCCTGGCACCGGCACCGGCACCGGCACCGAAATTCCGGGCAATTTTGCCACCGAAGCCCCGGCGACCGTGCTGCAGCACTACCACGCCGCTTCGCCATTGGCGGCACAGCTCTACAACGGCCCGCAGTACCTCAACTATGCCCTGCGCTACACTGAGCGGAAGGACCACCAATTTTTTCTGACTCCCGAGCTTCAGACCGGCAGCGTAGCTTACAACCAGCAGCAGTTCGACCACCTGCCACTGCGCTACGACGTGGTGCTCGACCAGGTGGTGCTGGGCCTACCGGGCAGCCCGCTGATGGTCCGGTTTGTGAACGAGAAAATGCCCCGCTTCACCATTGGCGACCACTCATTCGTGCGGCTGGTGGCCGACAGCGCGGCGGCTAGTGGCCTGAGCACTGGCTACTACGAAGTGTTGGCCGAAGGCCGGGTGCAGGTACTGGCCCGGCGGGCCAAGCGCAAGCAGGAGCGCATTGTGGGCCGCAACCTGACGGTGGAGTTCATCCCGACCGAAAAGCTGTTCGCCCGCAAAGACGGGGTTTACCACCTGCTCAACTCCAAATCGGCCGCCCTGAAGCTGTTTGCCGACCGCCAGACCGAAGTACAGGCTTACATGCGGCAAAACAAGCTGAAGCTGGGCAAGACGCAGTTTGAAAACGTGGTGGTAGCGCTGGCCAGCTACTATAATCAGCTGCCGCCCCGCTAGCCCGCCGGGCCGCCTTGTCTCTTTTCTTTTCGCAGTTTTCCGTTTGGCATGAAGCACGCTTACTTCCTGTTTTTTGTGGTGATGCTCTTGCTGCCCGGCCCGCGCAGCTACGGCCAGCAAACGGCCGAAAAAACCGTTACCGGCAATTTCGACCGGGTGCCGTTCAGCCAGTTCGTACGGGAACTGGAAATTCAGACCGATTACCGCTTCTACTACGCTGCCACGGCCCCGCCCGACAGTTTTCGGGTGAGCGTGCAGGTGCGCGAGCAACCCCTGCCAAAGGTATTGGCGCGGGTGTTCGAGAACACGCCCTACCGCTTTGCTCTCTCCCCCACCGAACACCGGGTGTTCGTGACCACTGGCGTCAGCATCGAGCCTCAGTTGCCTAACGCCTTTTTCCGGCCTGTGGGCTCGCCCCCCGAGGGCCCGGTACTGGCCGCGCCCGAAGACCTGACGCCCACCACCGCGCCCGGTCGTTCGCGCTACGTGAGCGCGGCCGAGTACAAGGTCTACGAAATCGGGACCGGAGGCGGCAGCGGGCCCGTGACGCTGGCCGGCCACATTAAGGACATCAAATCGGGCGAACCCATCATCGGGGCCACTATTTTCTCGGAGTCGCCGAGCGTAGGTACCAGCACCGACCAGTTCGGCTTCTACTCGCTCACGCTGCCGGCCGGTCGCTACGAGTTGAAAGTGCGTAGCGTAGGCAGCAAGAACACCCGCCGCCAGGTAATTCTGCGCGGCAGCGGCCGCCTCGAAATCGAGGTGGAGGAAGACATTACCACCCTGAAAGAAGTGGTGATTGAGGGCGAGAAGGACAAGAATATATCGAGCACCCAAATGGGCCTCGAAAAGCTCGACATCAAAACCATCAAGCAAGTGCCTACCGCTTTTGGCGAAGTCGATATTCTGCGGGTGGTGCTTACGCTGCCAGGCGTGAAATCGGTGGGCGAGGGCAGCACCGGCCTCAACGTGCGCGGCGGAGCCACGGATCAGAACCTGATTCTGTTCAACGACATGACCATTTACAATCCCGCGCACCTGTTCGGCTTCTTCTCCGCCTTCAACCCCGATATGCTACAGGGCGTGGAACTGTACAAGAGCGCCATTCCGGCCAAGTACGGCGGGCGGCTCTCGTCGGTGCTCGACATTACAACCCGCGAGGGCAACAAGAAGAAGTTCGGGGCCACGGGCGGCATCGGGCCGCTCACCAGCCGGCTGACCCTCGAAGGACCTATCATCAAGGATAAAAGCTCGTTTCTGATTGGGGGCCGGGCTAGCTACTCCGACTGGCTGCTACGCCGACTCGACGACCGCAAGCTCCGGCAGAGTTCGGCGGCCTTCTCCGACCTAAGCGCCCATATCAGCCACCAGTTCAACGACAAAAACTCGGTGTACGCCACCGGCTACCTAAGCTCCGACCGGTTCCGGCTGGCTTCTGACACCACCTACCACTACCTCAACCAAGCGGCCAGCTTCAAGTGGCGGCACAACGTCAGCAACCAACTCTACGGTGTGCTCACGGGCGCGTTCAGCCACTACGATTACGACATTACCAGCGAGGGCAACGAAGTGAATTCGTCGCGGCTCAAGTACGCCATCAGCCAGACCAGCCTACGGGCCGATTTCAGCTACTTCCCCAACCCCAAACACGCAGTCGACTTCGGCGTCAGCTCGCTGCTCTACAACGTGTCGCCGGGCAGCCTAGAGCCGCTCAGCGCGGCCTCGCTGATAACACCCAACATCCTCGACCGCGAGCAGGCCCTGGAAAGCGCCGTGTACGTGTCGGATAAGATTGACGTGACCCAGCGGCTGTCGGTGGCAGTGGGGCTGCGCTACTCGCTCTACAACGCCCTCGGGCCGCGCAGCTACTACCGTTACGCCCCGGGCGAGGCCCGCTCGGAAAGCACGATTATAGATACCGTTAGCGCCGGGGCCGGCAAGGTGCTGGCCACCTACCACGGCCCCGAGTACCGGGTGTCGGCCCGCTACTCGCTCTCCGATAACTCGTCGGTGAAGTTCAGCTATAACCGCACCCGCCAGTACATCAGCCAGCTCACCAACACGGCCTCTGTGTCGCCGGCCGACACCTGGAAGCTGAGTGACGCCAACATCCGACCCCAGATCGGCGACCAGGTGTCGGTAGGCTACTACCGCAACTTTAAGTCGAACACCATCGAAACGTCGGTCGAGACCTACTACAAGTCGTTGCGCGACTTCGTCGACTACAAGGGCGGGGCGGTATTGCTGCTCAATAAGCGCATCGAAACCGACATTATAAATGCCGAGGGCAAGGCCTACGGTGTGGAGGTGATGGTGAAGAAGCTGACCGGCAAAATCAACGGCTGGATCAGCTACACCTACGCCCGTTCGCTGGTGCGGGTGAATGCCGGCACCCCCGCCGACCAGATCAATGGCGGGCAGTATTATGCCAGCAACTTCGATAAACCCCACGACGTGACGCTGATTGGCAACTACCGTTTCAGCCGCCGCTTCAGCACCTCGCTCAACTTCAACTACAGCACCGGCCGGCCCATTACGCTGCCCATCGCCAAATACTACGCCGGCAACTCGCTGCGCGTGCTTTACTCCGACCGCAATGCCTACCGGGTGCCCGATTACATGCGCGCCGATCTGGCCTTCAACATCGAGGGCAACCACAAAGTGAACAAGCTGGCCCACAGCTCCGTGACGCTGGGCGTGTATAACCTGACCGGCCGCCAGAACCCGTATTCGATCTATTTCAAGTCGGAAAACGGCCAGATCAAGGGCTACAAGCTCTCGATTTTCGGGCGCCCGATTCCGACGGCTACCTACAACTTCAAGTTTTAAAAGATGACTCAGTATTGGTTGCTTTTGATTAGTCGGCTTTCGTTGCTGCTGTTGCTGCTGGTGGCCGGTTTGGCGGGCCTGGGCGGCTGCGTGGAGCCCTACGCGCCGGCCATTATCAGTGCCCCGCCGGCTTACCTGGTGGTCGATGGCTTTCTCAACCCCCGCGGCGTGAGTACCATCCGCCTCTCGCGCTCGGCCGCCCTCGATGCCAAAACGGTTCCGCCCGCCGAAGCCCGCGCCACGCTGTTCATCGAAACCCAAGGCGGCGGCCCGCGCTACGCCCTGACGGAAACCACGCCCGGCACCTACGTTTCGGCGGCCCTCACACTCGATGCCGCCCGCCAGTACCGGCTGCGCATCAGCACCCGGATCGGCCGCCAGTATGCCTCCGACTTTGTGCCCGTCAAGCTCACGCCACCCGTCGATGCGGTGAGCTGGGGGGCGCAGGGTCAGGATTTCAACATCTACGTATCGGCCCACGACGACACCCGCAACAGCCAGTACTACCGCTGGGAATACGACGAAACCTGGGAAGTCAGCTCGCCCTACCAGCCCCTGATCGAGTACTACGACGGCGCGCTTCGCCCCATCCGGCAAGCCTTCCCGCTTGTGTGCTGGAGCACGGCCAGCTCCAGCCGCATCGTACTCAACCAGACTATCGCCCTGAGCGAAGACCGGGTAACCAATTTCCGGATGCTGACGTTGCCCGCCAACACGAGCCGCTTGGCTCGCCGCTACAGCATTCTGGTGCACCAGCAGGCCCTCACGAAGGCCGAGTACGCCTACTGGGACCTGCTGCGCAAAAACACGGAGAACATCGGCTCGCTCTTTGACCCCCAGCCCAGCCAGGTAACGGGCAACATGCACAACCTCGACGACGGGCAGGAGCCCGTGCTGGGGTTCGTGGGGGCCCACTCCGTGAGCGACAAGCGCATCTTCATCAGCCGGGCCGAACTCCCGGCCGCCGTGGTGCCCCTTTCGGGCTACGAAGCCTGTTTGCCGCCCGATACGCTCAAGCCGGCCTCCGGCATTCCGCCCCCAACGGCCGAGGATATCCGCTTGTCGCTGTTCTACGCCTTTAACAGCCAAAAGTATCTACCCATAGAGGTGGTGCCAGGCGGTGTAACGGCCAAGGAGCGCGACTGCATCGACTGCCGCACCCGGGGCACGGCCGTGCGCCCCTCGTTCTGGTAAGTTTTCTATTCCCTCTGCTTATGCCTTACATCCTTGGCTGCCCGTTTTCCTTCCGCCGGGGCCTGCTGCTGGCCGGCCTGCTCTGGCTGACGGCAGCCGGCGCAGCCCGCGCCCAACTCGATTCGCTCGGCGGCCTGACCGGGCAGTTCGGTCGCTATGCCCGGCAGATGCCCCGCGAGGCGCTGTTTCTGCACCTCGACCGGCCGCTGTACCTGAGCGGGGAAACCATGTGGTTTAAGCTCTACGCCACGGGTGGGCCCGCTTCGCGCCCCCTGGCCCTGAGCAGCGTGGCCTACGTGGAGGTGCTCGACGCCAGCCAGCACCCGGTGCTGCGCGGCAAAGTGGCCCTCCGCGAGGCCACCGGCCAGGGCAGTTTCGCGCTGCCGGCCTCGCTGGCCTCGGGCCGCTACACGGTGCGGGCCTACACCCGCTGGATGCAGAATTTCGGTCCCGAGGCCTTTTTCCACGGCACCGTAACGGTTGTGAACACCTTCGCCGCCTCTGGGACAGTGCCGGCCCCCGACTCGGCCGCCCTGGATGCCGCTTTCTTTCCCGAGGGCGGGCATCTGGTGCGGGGCCTGCAGAGTAAGGTGGCCTTCAAAGTAACCGACCGGCGCGGCCGCGGCGTGGCGGCCACGGGCACCGTGCTCGATGCCCAGGGCGCCCCAGTGGCCACTTTCAGCACCCGTCGCCACGGTATGGGCAGCTTCCTGCTGACGCCCGCGGCGGCCGGGCCCGCCACATATACGGCCGTGGTCACCCAAACGCGGGGGCCGGGCGAAGAGCGGCCCGCCGTCCGGCAGCCGGCCCCAACAACCAGCCGGCTGCCAGCGGTGCAGGACCAGGGCTACGTACTGAGCGTGCACCAGGCACCCGATCCGGGCCAGCTCACGCTCGCCATCCAGGGCACGGCGGGCCTCTCAGCAAACGTGCTGCTACTGGCCCACGCCCGCCAGCAGGCGGCTTTTACCCGGCCTCTGGAGCTGCTTAATGGCCGGGCAGAGCTAACCCTGGACAGGAGTAAATTGCCCGACGGGGTTTCGCACTTCACCCTCTTCAACACCGCCCGCCAGCCTTTGTGCGAGCGGCTCTACTTTCAGGTGCCGCGCCAGATCCTGACCCTCGACGCCCGCACCGATCAGCCCGCCTACGCGCCCCGCACCAAGGTGAGCCTGGCGGTATCGGCCGGTAGTGCTACTGCTCCCAACAGCCTCTCGGTGGCCGTGTACCGCCTCGATTCGCTCAACGCCGCGCCCGCCATCAGCATCGACCATTACCTGGGCCTAACGTCCGAGCTACGCGGAACCGTGGAAGACCCCGCCTACTACTTTACGGCAACTGGCCCCGAGGCCGTGGCCGCCACCGACGAACTGCTGCTGACCCAGGGCTGGAGCCGCTTCCGTTGGGCTGAGGTGCTGGCCCCGGCCGTGGCGGCCCCGGCCTTTCTGCCCGAACTCTACGGCCCGGTGGTGCGCGCCCGCCTCAGCCGCGCCGGCACCACCGAGCCCCGGTCGGGGCTACTAACCTACTTCTCGGTGCCGGGCCGGGTGGTGCGCCTCTACAACGACCAGAGCGACGCCGACGGCTTCGTACGCTTCGAGCCCACCAACTTCTACGGCCCGCAAACCGTGATGCTGCAAACCGACCCGGCCCAGGACAGCACCAGCCGCATCACACTGCTCGACCCGTTTTCGGAGCAGTTTGCCGCCTTTACGGCTCCCGCCTTCAGTCTCACGCCCCACTTTCGGGCCGACTATGCCCGCCGCCACCTACAGGCCCAGGTCCAGACGGTGTACGCGGGCAAAAAGTACGACCGCTACCGGGCCATGCCCACCGACAGCGTACCCTTCTATGGCCGGCCCAGCGCCTCCTACCGCCTCGATGAGTACACCCGCTTTAAAGTGCTGGAAGAGGTGCTACGCGAGTACGTGCCGGGCGTGCAGGTGCGCATTCGCAAAGACGGCTTCCACTTCCAGGTGCTCGACGATCTGAACAAAGTCATTTTTCAGGAAAACCCGCTGGTGTTACTCGATGGCGTGCCCGTAGCCAATATCAACCGGATGATGGCCATGAACCCGCTGAAAATTCAGCGGCTCGATGTGGTAACCAGCCGCTATTTCCAGGGGGCGGCCGCCTACGACGGGCTGGTCAGCTTCCGCACGTACAAAGGCGACCTCGAAGGCTTCCAGCTCGACCCACGGGTGCTGATTCAGGAGTACGAGGGCCTGCAGGAGCAGCGCGAGTTCTACGCCCCCCGCTACGACACGCCCGAGCAGCAGCGCAGCCGCCACCCCGACCTGCGCGAGCTGCTGTACTGGAACCCGACCGTAACTACGGCCGCTGGTTCCGGGGCCAGCCAGCCGTTGGAGTTTTTCGCTGGCGACCAAGCTGGCCATTATCTGGTAGTCGTGCAGGGCCTCGCGGCCAATGGTGCGGCCGGTAGCACCCACTTTACATTCGAGGTGAAGCCCAATTTGTAAACACCGGGCGACAGCGGCCTTTTTAGCTTCTCAACTACGGGCGCCCAGGCAAGCCGCTGAATCGAATGGGGCAGCTTGGGCGGCTGAACGGGCGGTGCCCACAGCACCATTCACGTTTGCAAGGCCCGTTATTTGGTGCTTGCTATTGCTTTCTATACCTTGCTGATCAGCCTTAGGGCGCGACTACTCTACCCTACTATTTTTCCAGTGTCCTCTGCTACCTCCCGGGTAAAGTTGGTTTTCAGCTTTTAAAAGCAGTTTCTTCCTGCGGCAGCAAGCGTGTAACCGCCGCCGCAAAAGTGACTTCAGAAGCTACAGAAGCGCTTCTCAAAAAATAGTAGGGTAGAGTAGGGCGCGACAATATGTTATCACCTATTTAATAAATTATGCGTTGGCCGTTTTATCACACCACCAAAACATTAGTTATCAAAGCACTACTATTCGTGCTTACAGGGACAGCCTATACTGCGCGTGCGCAGGCACCATCGGCCACTTCAGCCCTGGTGCAGCAGGCCCAGCAGGCAGCTATCCAAACGTACCATGCGGCCATCAACGACCAGTCGCAACTCTACAACGGCAGCGAGTACTTCAACTACACCCGCTTTTACCAGCTCGTCGAAGGGAACCAGTTTCATCCTGGGGCAGCGGCGCAACCCGGTACGCTCACTTACTGGGGGCATCGTTACGCGGGCATACCGCTGCTTTATGATATTCATCTCGACCAGGTAGTAGTGAGGCAGCCGAACAGCCTGTTCGATGTGGCCCTGCTCTCAACGGAAGTCTCAGCCTTCACTATTGGCAACCGTAGCTTTGTCCGTCTTGCCGGGCCTGTCGCCGACCAGGGGGCAGGCCCGGGTTTCTACGAGGTAATGCTGGCCGGAGCCGACCTACGGCTGCTGGCCAAACGCTACAAAGACATGCTTGACCAGCCAGCGCAGAATATGACCCGAGTAGTTTTCTCGTCTGCCGACCGCTATTTTCTGCAGCTGGGTGATGACCAATTGCTGAAGATCAAGGGCAAGCAATCGGTGCTGGCGGCTTTTCCGCGCCATCGGAAGCTGTTGCTGCGCCATATCCGCGACAAGCGGCTTTTCACTGATCAACAGGCGCGGGAGGCTGATATCGTGCAACTCGTGCTCTACCGCACCAGTCTACCCGATCGGCCTTAACCCACCAGCGGGGCGTTGCCTCTAGCCCTGCTCGTTTTGCTGGCGGGCCGGCGCGGCACCGATCCGGGGCCTTATCGGCACCGGTAGGTTTGCCCATTCTTTGCTATTCTGCTATCCGCTTCCCCGAAGAATATGACCAACTATCTGGCTGCTTGTTTTTTCGTGCTATTGATGGGCGGCACTTTTCGTAGCCAAGCTCAGAACGCCCCCTCCCCGCTGGTTACCGGCACGTATCAGCGCCTGCCACTGGCGCAGTTTTTTGAGCAGCTGGCGGCGGCCACCGATTACCGCTTTTTTTACGATCCGGCAGCCGTTGATAGCCTGAACGTAAGCGTGCAGGCCCAGGGCGAACCGCTGGGCCAAGTACTGCGGCGTGCTTTGCAGGGCACTGCGCTGCAGTTCTCGGTAGACAGCAGCCGTCATCGCCAGGTGTTCATTACGCGGGGGCCGGCCATCAGCACAAGGTTGGCGGCGGGCTTTTTTCAGGCCGAAGCCACCGAAGCCGGCTCCCAGGAGTCGCGCCAGGTTCGCCTGCTCCCGGAGGGCGCGTCTGGCCGGGACGAGGATGGCCGCAACGCCATCAGCTCGACAACCAAGGTCTACAACATTGGCCAAGGCTCCGCCAGCGAGCAGGCCACCCTGGCGGGCCGCGTGCGCGAAGCGGCCACCGGGGCGCCGGTGGTGGGGGCCAACGTGTTCGTGGAAGCCCTCAACCTGGGCACCAGTACCGCCGCCGATGGCTCGTACACCCTGACACTGCCGACGGGCCGCCACGAAGTGCGCGTACGAGGGATTGGCGTGAAAGCCACTAAGCGGCAGGTGCTCCTGCGCAGCAATGGCCGCCTCGACATCGAAACCCAGGACGACATCACCACTTTGCAGGAAGTGCTGATCCGGGCCGAAAGAGCCAAAAATGTTACCAGCACCCAAATGGGCGTCGACAAGCTCGACATCAAGACCATGCGCCAGGTACCCACCGCCTTTGGCGAGGTTGATATTCTGCGCGTGGTGATGACGCTGCCGGGCGTGAAAACGGTGGGCGAAGGCAATACCGGCCTTAACGTGCGCGGCGGGGCCACCGACCAGAACCTGATTCTGTTCAACGGGGCCACCATCTATAATCCGTCGCACCTGTTCGGATTTTTCTCGGCCTTTAATCCCGATGTTGTGCGTTCGGTGGAGCTGTACAAGGGTGCCATTCCGGCCCGTTACGGGGGGCGGCTTTCCTCGGTGCTCGACATCCAGGGCCGCCCGGGCGACGCCCAGAAGTACCATTTTTCGGGGGGTGTGGGGCCCCTGACCAGTCGCCTGACCCTGGAGGGACCCATCGTAAAGAACAAGGGCAGCTTTATAGTGGGAGGCCGTAGCAGCTACTCCAATTGGCTGTTGCACCTACTGCCCAATGAGGTGTATAAGCAGAGTTCGGCCTCCTTCTCGGACCTGAGCGGGCAAATCGACTACGAATTTGACAAACACAATTCGCTGTCGGTGACAGCCTACTACAGCACCGACAAGTTTCAACTGGGTCGGGACACGGCTTACCATTACGTTAATCGGGCAGCCACCGCCAAGTGGCAGCACGTGTTCAACCCCAAGCTCTCGGGAACCCTGACGGCGGCCAACAGCTTTTACCGCTACGACATTACCAGCCAGCGCGACCCCTCCACAGCCTCCCAGCTAACCTACGCCATCGACCACTACGAGGGCCGGGCCGACTTCAGCTACCTGCCCACCAACAAGCACAACGTAGAGTTCGGCGTCAGCTCGGTGCTCTACCATGTTGCGCCCGGCGGGCTGGAACCTTCCGGGGCCGAGTCGCTTATCCGGACTGATGTGCTCGAGCGCGAGCAGGGCCTGGAAAGCGCGGTGTATGTGTCGGACCGTATCGACCTGACGCCCCGCCTATCGGTTTCGGGGGGGCTGCGCTACTCGCTCTATAATGCACTGGGGCCGCGCGAAGTGTACCGCTACCTGCCGGGCCAAGCCAAAACCCTGAGCAACCTCACCGATACCGTCCGGTACGGGGCGGGCAAGGTGCTGGCTACTTACCACGGACCGGAGTACCGGCTCTCGGCCCGCTACTCGCTCACCGAGCACTCGTCGGTAAAGGCCAGCTTCAACCGTACCCGCCAGTACATTCATATGCTGTCGAACACGACGGCCATGTCGCCGACCGATATCTGGAAGCTGAGCGATGGTAACGTCCGGCCCCAGGTGGGCGACCAGTACTCGCTGGGCTATTACCACAACTTCCGCAACAACGCCATCGAAACGTCGGTCGAAACCTATTACAAGGCAACCCGCGATTTTGTGGACTACAAGGGCGGGGCCGTGTTGCTGCTCAACCGCCACATTGAAACCGACATTGTGAATGCCGTGGGCCGGGCCTATGGCGTGGAGCTGCTCGTGCGTAAGCTCAGTGGCAAAATCAATGGCTGGATCAGCTACACCTACTCCCGGACCCTAGTGCAAGTAAACCAGGGAACTCCGGCGGATAAAATCAACGGAGGACGCTACTACCCCAGTAATTTCGATAAACCGCACGATTTCTCGCTGGTGGGCAACTACCGATTCAGCCGCCGCATCAGTTCCTCCCTCAACGTCGCCTACAGCACCGGGCGGCCCATTACGCTGCCGCTGGCCAAATACTACGATGCTGGCGCCACGCGGGTGTATTATTCGGAACGCAACGCCTACCGGGTGCCCGACTATTTCCGGATGGATTTTGGGCTGAACCTGGAAGGCAGCCACAAGGCCAAGAAGCTGGCCCACAGTTCCTGGACGTTCGGCGTGTACAACCTAACCGGCCGCCAGAACCCTTACTCCGTGTATTTCCGCAATACTGGCGGGCAGATTAAAGGCTACCAGCTCTCCATTTTCGGACAGCCGATTCCTACCGTGGTTTATAACTTCAAATTCTAAGGCGCTCGGCGATGCATCGCTTACTTATCTTCTTATGTTGGGCGCTACTGGGGTTGGCAGGCAGTAGTTGCCTCAAGCCCTACGAGCCGGCTATCATCGCTGGGCCCAACCGGTACTTGGTAGTCGATGGGCACATTAACGGGCGCGGGGTTACGACCGTGCGCTTGGCTTACTCCATCAACCTCGACTCGCCCGACCGGTTTCCCCCCGAGTCGGGGGCGCAGGTGTACATCGAGGATGACCGCAGTGCCCGCTACCCGTTGCGAGAGGCCGGGCCGGGCCGCTATGTCTCCGCCACCCTAGCACTACCCGCCGGCCGGAGCTACCACCTGCGCATCATCACGCGGGAGCGCCAGGAGTACGCTTCCGACCTAGTAGTGCTCCCGCAAACACCCCCGTATGATAAACTGGCGGCCACCCTGCAACCCGATGGCCTCCAGGTTTACCTTAACACCCATGACGATAGCGGCAACATCCAGCATTACCGCTGGGAATACGACGAAACGTGGGAATTCACCTCCGCCTTCGAAAGCATCCAGGTCTATAAAAAACCGCTCGGGCGCGTACTGCCGCGCAAGGAAAACATTTACCGCTGCTGGCGGACGGAAAATGCTGCTACCGTTAAAACCTTCAGCACGGTGCGCCTTACCCAGGCGGCGGTGCGCGACTACCGCCTGCTGTTTGTGCCCCGGGACGATATTCGCCTGCGCCACCTGTACAGCCTTAACGTACGCCAGTACGCGTTGTCGCGCCCGGAGTTTGACTACTGGGAGGCCGTGAAAAAGAACACCGACAACCTGGGCACCCTCTTCGACCCGCTGCCTTCCCAGATCCAGGGCAACGTCCACTCGCTTTATCGCCCCGATGAGCCGGTGCTGGGCTTCGTGGGGGCCTCTACGGTAACAGAGCAGCGGATTTTTGTCCGTCGTCAGGATTTGCCGGTGGAGTGGACCAAGTTTATCAACAAGGGCTACGAGCATTGCGTGGACCTCGACACGTTTCCTAGCAGGCGGTACCTGGATTTCACATATGATGATTTTTTCGGCGACTCCACCTACCGAATGCCCGTCGCCCGCCTCCGGCCAGGAGAAGCCTACACCGCTTCAACCCAGGACTGCGTTGATTGCCGCCTGCGCGGCACGAACGTGAAGCCTGATTTCTGGCCCCAGTAAGTTGCAGGAGCCAGAAAACGGGCGCGTTTCTTCTATCTATTTCCTTCGTTCTATTTGTTCCCCTGACTATGCTGTTTGCTTGTTCGCGTAAGGTACTGGGCTGGCTTGGATTGACGCTGCTGCTGCTGGTTGGTTTACCAAGCCGCGCTCAGACAGTAGACTCAGAACCAGCCGATTGGCCAACTATCCTGCCGCAGCGCTTCCGGCAGTACCAGCAGCAGCACCTGCCCGAGAAGCTCTACCTGCACCTCGACCGGCCGGCTTACCTGAGCGGCGAAACCATGTGGTTCAAAGTGTACGCGGCCGACGGTACCACTGCCCGCCCCCTGAGCCTGAGCCGGGTGGCTTACGTGGAGGTGCTCGACGACGCCCGCCAACCCCTATTGCAAGCCAAGGTAGCGCTGCAGGGAGGTACCGGCCACGGATCTTTCCAGCTCCCGGTTTCCCTGCGCTCGGGCGGCTACACGGTGCGGGCGTACACCAGCTGGATGCAAAACTTCGGGGCCGATTATTACTTTCATTGCCCGGTCACCATCGTTAGCACACTTCAGGGGTTGCCCGTATTCTCGGCCCGCGACACGGCCTCTTACGACGTGCATTTTTTCCCGGAAGGAGGCCAACTGGTGGCCGGAATACCAAGCCGGGTGGGCTTCAAAATAACCGACCGCACGGGCCGTAGCACCGCCGCCACAGGAACGGTACTCGATGCACGAGGGCGCGCCGTAGCCGAGTTTCGCACCCTGCGGTTTGGATTGGGCTCCTTCGATTTCACCCCCACCGCTACCGGCTCCTACCGGGCAGTAGTCCGCCTGCCTAGTGGCCGGCAAATTTCAGCCTCTTTTCCGGCCGTCCGCCCCGCTGGGTACGTGTTGCGGCTCGCAGCGGCTGGGCCGGCCGGACTGCTCCTTTACGTTCGCGGGGCCGGCCTGCCGGCCCAGAACCTATACCTGCTGGGCCACGCCCGCCAGCAGCTCATTTGCAGTCAGCAGGCTCGCTTATCAGACGGGCAGGCCGAGTTTCTGATTCCCGCGCGAAGTCTGGCTGACGGCGTGTCGCACTTTACGGTCTTCGATCAGCAGGGCCGGCCGGTGGCGGAGCGCCTGCATTTCCGGCCGCCTACGCACCTGCTGCAGTTGGGCGCCCTAGCCGACCAAGCCCGCTACGGAGCGCGCACCAAAGTTAGCCTCCGGCTAAGCGCCACCGACTCGGTGGCCCGGCCCGCGGTGGCCGACCTCTCGGTAGCGGTGTACCGGCTCGATTCGCTGAGCGCGGACACTGAGGCATCTATCGCAGCCAGCTTTTGGCTGACTTCGGACCTGAAAGGCGCGGTGGAAAACCCCGATTATTATCTGCAGGGCGCCGGCAACGAAGTGGCAGCGGCCACCGATAACCTGATGCTTACCCACGGATGGAGCCGTTTCACGTGGGCTGATGTGTTGGCGGCCCATTCGCCGACGTTTACTTACCTGCCCGAGTTGTACGGCCCGCTGGTAAGGGGGCGCGTCACGAATCGGGCCACCGGAGCCCCGGCCCCCGACGTTATGGTGTACCTAGCCAGCGCGGGCCGACCCCTGCGGCTTACCAACTCCGTTAGTGCGGCCGATGGCCGGCTGCAGTTTGAAATGAACGATTTTTACGGCCCCCACGACTTGGTTGCCCAGACCAACACAACGCTCGACAGTACTTACCAGATCGAGCTGCTCAGCAATTACTCCTCCCGGTTTGCCGCCGGCCAGCCGGTCAGCCGGCTGTTCAGGCCACACGAACACTCCCGCGACGACCTCACCCAGCACCATATCGGAGTGCAGGTGCAGAACTCGTACAACCGCCGTTACAACACCGTTTACTCGCTTCCGCCTATTGACAGCACCGACTTTTTTGGTGCCCCCGACGAGCGTTACCACCTCGACGACTACACCCGCTTCCCGAGCCTGGAGGAAGTGCTACGCGAGTATGTGCCGGGCGTTAAAGTGCGGCTCCGGAAAGATGGCTTCCATTTCACTGTGTTGGACAACCCGCACCGGACCATTTTCGATGATCCGCCGCTGGTGCTGCTCGATGGAGTGCCCGTCTTCGAGCTCAATAAGCTCATGGCCTTCGACGTGCTCAAAATTCGTACACTGGATGTGCTCGACCGCCGCTACTTTCAGGGCCGGATGATGTACAATGGTATCGTGAGCTTGCGCACATACAAAGGTAACCTCAACGGCTTCGACCTCGATCCGCGGGCGCTGGTGGAGGAATACGAGGGCTTGCAGGTGCAACGCGAGTTCTATGCTCCGCGCTACGAAACGGCCACTCAGCGCCAGAGCCCACTCCCCGACAGGCGCTACCTGCTGTACTGGAACCCCAGCGTACCCACTGGCCCCAACGGCCAAGCCCCTGCTCTCGATTTCTACACGGCCGATCAACCTGGTATCTACCGCATAGTAGTGCAAGGACTTTCTGCCACGGGCGCGGCGGGCAGCTACAGCACTACCTTCGAGGTAGCACCCAGCTTATAAAGGGCTATATTCCTGAACGGGGCGGGCGGGGCCATGCAAACCCGTAGTCCAGAGAGAGACATATACAATGCTCCCTACCACTTTCCCGGCCCTTACCACTATTATTCCCATGGCAATACTACTCTTCCGATTCGCTAACTGGCTAGCCTTGCTCTTGCTGCTGGGAGCCTGCGTGCAGCCCTACGAGCCAACTATTCTTCGGAGCACCAAACCGCTGCTGGTCGTCGATGGCTTTATCAATGGGTCGGGCATCACCGCTATCCGGCTCACCCGTTCCTTGAAGCTGGAGGAGCAGACAGGTTTTCCACCCGAAACCGGGGCACTTCTACGGATCGAGGCAGCCAGTGGCCAGCAGTATAAGCTGCGCGAAACAATGGCCGGAACGTATGAGTCGGCGGCCCTCGTGTTGCCGGCCGGCCAGCGCTACCGGCTCCACATTACTACCCGGGCCCGCCGCGAGTATGCTTCCGATTTTACGCTGCTTAAATCCACCCCGCCGCTTGATGCGTTCCGGGCCCAGGTAGAACCCAGCGGGGTGCAGCTTTACCTGAGCACCCATGACGATACTGGTAGCAGCCAGTACTACCGCTGGCAGTACGAGGAAACCTGGGAATTCACGTCGGCCCACGACAGCCGCTGGCGCTATCTGGGCAACAAGCAGATGGTGCGGCGTAAGGAGAACATCTACCGCTGCTGGCGGACAGAATCGGCGGCCAATATCAAAACCTTCAGTACACTACGCCTTCAGCAGGACGCCGTGCGCGACTACCGCCTGCTATTTGTACCCGCTACGGCTATTCGCCTGCGTTATCGCTACAGCATTATTGTGCACCAGTATGCCCTCGCGCGCGAAGAGTTCGACTACTGGGAAGCCGTCAAGAAGAACACCGATAACCTGGGCACTCTCTTCGACCCCCTGCCCTCCCAGATCCAGGGCAACGTTCATGCCCTGGCCGACGAATCGGAACCCGTGCTAGGGTTTGTGGGGGCCGCCACTGTGCGGGAGCAACGCCTTTTTATTAACCGTGCCCAGTTGCCTTTCGAATGGCAATTCGTGGACGACATTTACCGCACCTGCGTGGACGTTGACACCTTTCCCAGCGCTCGGTATAAGCCAAGCGACTGGACGTATGATGAAATGTTCGGCGATTCAGTGGCTAGGATGCCGGTAGCCCGCATCGGTCCCGGCGAGACTTATACGGGCCAAACTCAGGCGTGCGTGGACTGCCGTTTGCATGGCTCCAACGTGTCGCCGTCCTTCTGGTAGATGTTTTCGTGGTAAACGAGTACTGCCCGTCGGGGCCGCTGCAGCGGCCCCCGACGGGCAGTACTCGTTTGGAACAAAGGCCAAGCTGGCAGCTTAGCTCTGCTTGGCTTCCAAGGCTTTTAGCTTGTCGTAAGTCTGCTGCGACTTCTCGTACTGGCGCTCCACTTCCTGGCGAAGCTGGCCAGTGAGTGATTCGCTGCCCAGGGCTTCTTTGTAAGCTTTGAGGGCCCATTCTTCACCGTAGACGTTCGAGCCGAGGATGGCCTTTTCGTCGAAGCCGGTGACGGTGGCTTTGGCATCCATCCAGCGGCGGTACAGCTTGCCTTTGAGCGTGGTACCGGTTTCGCGGCCTCCACCTTTCTGGCGCAGGTGCTGGTTGAGCTGGTTGGCGAACTGCTGGCTCTGGCTCACGAGCTGCTTATAGTAGCCGCGTAGCTCGGCATCCTTGCTTTCGTCTACGGCGCGCTGGTAGCCTTCTACCCGGTCGTTCACAAAAAGCAGCAGCTCGTGCAGCGTTTCGGTTTCATCGTCGGATACCGGGGCTTTGCTGCCCTGATTCTTGTTGAAGAAGTAGCTCACACCTAGGGCCAGCAGGGCACCGCCTACTAGGGTGCCGATGATGCCGCCTGATTTTTTCTTTTTGCGGTTGTCGGAATCAGTGTTGTAAGATTTCATAAGGAAGTTGGGTAAAGTGCGATGTTTAGACCCCTTACGCCATTTGCCGGCTGATAGTTAAGGCTAAGCTTATTAATAGTCCAGAACCCCGCCCTAACCAGCCACCTACTCCACCACCACGCGGCGCGTTACCGGCCCGTCGGCGTACTCAACCCGCAGCAGGTAAAGGCCCGCTGCCAGGTGACCAACCGGTACCTGCATCTGCGTGGTAGTTGCTGCACTTCGATATACCTCCCGACCGGCCAACGTGAGCAGGTGCACCGTACGGGGACCAGCTTCGGGCACTAGATTAACGTGGAGTGTGCTGCGGGCCGGTACGGGCCAGGCCCGGGTGTCGGCCCGCAACCGGCTCGCCGGAACTGCCAGCACCGTCGGAGCCAGCAGTCGGCTCAGGCCGCCGCTGGGTTGGCCGGCCACGTCTGAGAAGCTGCCGCCTACAACGATGGCACCGTTGGGCAAGGTTAGGCTACAGCGGACTATTCCCAGTACGCTCACTTCCTTGAAACTGGGGTCTGGGTTACCATCGGCCCGGAGCCGGAGTAGCTGGCTTGGCAGGCCTAGCTTACCGTTTCCTACCAGCACTTTACCATCGGGCTGCAGGCTCAGCGCCTCCAGGCCCGGCAAGGTCAGGTTGCTACTAAAACTCTGATCTACGCTGCCATCCGTTCGCAGCCGGGCTAGGTTAATGGTGCTATGCCCCTGGATAGCCCTGAATTGCCCCCCAATCAGCAGCGCGCCCGCCGTAGTGCGCCGCACGGAAAAGAGCGAGAGGCCCGGCGCAGCGTCCAAGGCGGCAAAGGTATCATCAGGGGCTCCGTTGGGCATCAGCCGGCGTAGCACGCTGGCACCCGCGCTGCCATCGGGACCGGGCAGGTAGCCCGCCACCACAATCCGGTCGTCGGGCTGGATAACCATTCCGCGCCCCAGCCACCAGCCGGGAGGTGAGGAGAAGGTTAGATCAGGCTGCCCGTTGGGTTGGAAACGCACGACAGTGGCCGACGAGTTGGGGCCCGAAATCAGGCCGGCCCCCACAACCACGATACTCCCATCGGCCTGCAAACCCAGGCAGTCGAACTGAACTTCGCCTTTCAGGCCGCTGACAAATGTGGGGTCGGGCTCGCCCGAGAGCAGCAGCCGCACCAACGACGGACTGGCCTTTCCCCCTACCGATTCAAAATTACCTCCCACCACCAACTGCCCGTTGGGCTGCAGGGCCAGTCGCGCCGTAATGCTGGCGCTTCTGGAAGAACTCAGCCGGCAGGCGCGGGAAAAAGGGATATCGAGGCCACCATCTGCTTTGATCCGAGCCAGAAACCGCACCGGCTCGCCGTTGATTTCTGAAAACGCGCCACTGATCAGCAACTGCCCATCGGCCTGCGCTACCATCTGGCCTACTTCGCCAGGATTTTGCAGCTTGGGGGCAAACGAGGTGTCAAGCGCCCCATTGGCACCGAGCAGCGCAGCCCCTATCGGCAGCTCACTGGCTTCCAACCGAAAAGTGGCCCCGGAGGCCAGTACCTGCCCGTTGGGCAGCAGCTGCAGACCATACGGCCTATCGAAGCCCCCGAAATAAGGGGTCTGCCATGACGCATCGGGGCGGCCGTCGGCCAGCAGCCGCACCACGTTGCCCCGGCCAGGCAGGTCGGCCTGCTGGCCGGTACCCACCAGCAGGCGGCCGTCGGGCTGCACGAGTAGCAACGACTGGCCGATGGCCAAGCGAGGAGCAAAATGATCGGCCGCCTGGAAAGTTGGGTCGAGCTGGCCGGTGGAGGTGAGGCGCACCAGCACTTGGGGGCTGCTGCTAAGGGGGCGGGTGCTGTTATAGGCCGCCACCAACAACCGGCCGTCGGGCTGCACCACCACGTGGCTGAGGAGGGCATCGGGGCTGACCTGCGGGGCAAACGAGAGGTCGGACCGGCCATCGGGCAATAGCCGTAGCAGGGCCCGGTGCGGCTGCTCGGGGCCGGGTTCGAAGTTGCCGGCCGCCAGAATCTTACCATCCGCCTGCAGGGCAAGGCTTAACAGGGCCCCATTGTCGCGGGCTCCTTTTCCGGCCGCCTCAAACGACTCATCGAGCTCCCCGTTGGACAGCAGGCGCACCAGCCGCCCGACTGCCCGGCCCCGGAACTGCGTGAAGCCGCCGCCCACCAGTATCCGGCCGTCGGGCTGCACATGCATCACCAAGGCACTGCCGAACGTGGCTCCGCCCGCCCGAAATTCGGGGTCGAGCGTACCGTCGGGCCGGAGCCGGGTTACGCCGTTTTCGGAAAGCAGCAGCAGGTGCCGGTTGGCTGTTTCCGCAAGGGCCATAATTGGAACCGGCAGTTGCTGGGCCGCCACGCGGGCGTTGAACCCGGCATCGGGTTGGCCGGAAGGCAGGTAGCGGGCCAGCCCGGGGCTGGCATGACTTTCAGCCCGCGAAAAACCGTTGGCCAGCACCCGGGCGCCGTCGCTTTGCTGAAAGGCCACGTAGGCGGAGGCCGCCATGTACAAGGCGGGTGGTGCAAAGGTGGGGTCGGGGGTTTGGGCCCAGGAGGTAACCGCCAACAACAGGCAGCCCAGCAACACGCCCAGCACCCGACGAACTTGATAAACAATCATTCTATAAAGAAAGTAGAAGCCCAGAGTAGAAGCCGTAACAAGGTACCTACTTGCTTCGCAGCTACCAAGTGCCTTCCCCCTGAACTTATCCTGACAGCCCCGCCTTCCGTACCTTCGCTATCCTATGACCGACTCCGCCGAAACGACCGCCGCCGCCCTGCCCCACAAGCTGTTCCTGCTCGACGCCTTTGCCCTGATTTACCGCGCCCACTTCGCTTTCAGCAAGAACCCGCGCGTGAATTCCAAGGGCCTGAATACCGGCGCTATCCTGGGCTTCACCAACACGCTGGTCGAGGTGCTGCAAAAGGAGAAGCCGACTCACATTGGGGTGGCATTTGATGCAGCCAAGAAGACGTTTCGCCACGAGCAGTACCCCGAGTATAAGGCCCAGCGCCAAGCCATGCCCGAGGATATCGGCCTGGCCATTCCGTATATCAAGCAGATTATCAAAGCCTTCCATATCCCCATTCTGATGGTGGAAGGATTCGAGGCCGACGACGTGATTGGCACGCTGGCCGGCCGGGCCGAGCAGCAGGGCTTTGGCGAGGTGTTCATGATGACGCCCGACAAGGACTACTGCCAGCTCGTGACCGACTGCGTAAAAATCTACCGGCCGGCCTTTATGGGCAACGCCGCCGAAATCCTCGACGTAGCCCACGTGCTCCAGCGCTTTGAGATTGAGCGCGTCGAGCAGGTGATTGACATTCTGGGCCTGCAGGGCGACGCTTCCGACAACATTCCGGGCATCCCGGGCATCGGCGAGAAAACGGCCAAGAAGCTGATTCAGGAATACGGCTCGGTGGAAGGGCTGATTGCCAACGTGGATAAGCTCAAGGGCAAGCAGCAGCAGAACGTGCGCGAGTTTGCCGAGCAGGGCCTCATGAGCAAGGAGCTGGCCACCATCCACCTCGACGTGCCCATCGAATTCGAGGCCGACAAGCTCATCCTAGACCAGCCCGATATGGAGGAACTACGCCGCCTGTTCGACGAGCTGGAGTTCCGCCAGCTGGCCGCCCGCGTACTTGGCGACGGGGCCGGCAGCGCGGCCGGTGTTACCACCGGCGGCACTCCCACCCCGCGCGGGCCCGGCGGCCCAAAGTGGCCGACGCCGGCCAGGGCAGCCTGTTTGGCGCGTCGTCTGATGCGGCCGTGGCTATCGGGGCCGAGGAGGGCAGCACCGGCACGGCCGGCGCGCCTACCGGCCCCCGCCGTACGCTCGAAGACGTGGCCCACCAATATCACCTGATGGATACGCCCGAGCTTCGGGCCGAGCTGCTGAAGTTTCTGTTGTTGCAAACCGAGGTCAGCTTCGACACCGAAACCACCGGCCTCGACACTATGACGGCCCGGCTCGTGGGCCTCTCGTTCTGCTGGCTGCCCGGCGAGGCCTACTACGTGCCCGTGCCGCAGGCAGACGACGCGGCGGCCCAGGCGCTGGTAGACGAGTTCCGACCGTTTTTGGAGGCTAAAGGCATTACCAAAGTCGGCCAGAACATCAAGTACGACCTCACCATCCTCAAGCATTACGGCGTTGAGATTCGGGGGCCATTGTTTGATACCATGCTGGCCCATTACCTGCTGGAGCCCGACATGCGCCACGGCATGGACGTGCTGGCCGAAACCTACTTGCACTACTCGCCGGTACCCATCACGGCCCTCATCGGCCTCAAGGGCAAGAACCAGAAAACCATGGCCGACCTGCCGCCCGCCGAGGTGTCGGATTACGCCTGCGAAGATGCCGACGTGACGCTGCAGCTCAAGCACGTGTTTGAGCCGCTGCTCAAGGAAGTGGGCCTGCTCGATTTGCTGAACGAGGTGGAAAACCCACTGGTGCCGGTGCTGGCCGCCATCGAGTACGAGGGCGTGCAGATTGACTCCGAAGCCATGGGCGAGTATTCGGCCGAGCTGCAGGGCTACATCACGGAGTTGGAAGGCCAGATTTACCAGGAGGCCGGCGAGGAGTTCAACATCGGCTCGCCCAAGCAGCTGGGCGAAATCCTGTTCGATAAGATGGACCTGGGGGGCAAGAAAATCAAGAAAACCAAAACCGGCCAGTACGCCACCGGCGAGGAAATCCTGAGCCAACTGGCCGGCGACGCGCCCATTGCGGGCCTGATTCTGGAGTACCGCCAGCTCAGCAAGCTGCGCTCCACCTACGTCGAGGCCCTGCCCCAGCTGGTGTGCGAGCTGGATGGGCGCGTGCATACGAGCTTCAACCAAGCCGTCACGGCCACTGGCCGCCTCTCCAGCACCAATCCCAACCTGCAGAACATCCCCATCCGCACCGAGAAGGGCCGCGAAATCCGCAAGGCCTTCGTGCCCCGAGACGCCAACCACGTGCTACTGGCCGCCGACTACTCGCAAGTGGAGTTGCGCATTATGGCCGACTTCGCGGGCGATAAAACGATGATTGAGGCCTTCCGGCTGGGCCAGGATATACACACGAGCACGGCCAGCAAGGTGTTCAAAGTGCCGCTGAGTGAAGTAGATGGGGAGATGCGGCGCAAGGCCAAAACGGTCAACTTCGGCATCATCTACGGTATTTCGGCCTTTGGATTAGCCCAGCGCATCGGCATCGGCCGCAAGGAAGCCGTTGATATCATCGAAACCTACTTTGAAGAGTTTCCGTCGGTGAAGCAGTACATGGACGAGAGCATCAACCGGGCCCGCGAGTTGGAGTACGCCGAAACGCTGCTCGGCCGCCGCCGCTACCTGCGCGACATCAACTCGCGCAACGCCACGCTACGCGGCTACACCGAGCGCAACGCCATCAACGCTCCCATCCAGGGCACCGCGGCCGACATTATCAAGAAGGCCATGATTAACATTCATGAGTGGCTGCGCGAGGAAAAGCTCGGCACCCGCATGATTCTGCAGGTCCACGACGAACTCGTATTCGATGCCCCGCGCGAGGAAGTAGCCTACATCACGCCCAAAATCAAGGAGCTAATGGCCACCGCTCTGCTGCTGCCCCACGGCGTGCCGCTGGAAGTAGAAGTAGGCACCGGCGAGAACTGGCTGCAGGCACACTAAGTCCTGTTATCCGGTTGGTGACGCGAGCCGTATAGCCCGAAGCTGGCCCTCTCCTCCGGCTTCTCTCTATGCCCCAACAACCCCACACCACCACCCTGCAAAACGTAGCCCGCAGCCTATTGGGCACCTTTATGGTAGTAGCTGGCACTGGCCACCTCACCTTCCAGCGCCTTGCGTTTCAGGCCCAGGTTCCCGATTTCGTGCCGTTGGATAAAGACACGGTCGTGCTGGCTTCGGGCGTGGTGGAAATTGGGCTGGGCCTGAGTTTGCTGCTGCTAAAGGGTGAAAACCGGATTCGGATGGGCATCGGGCTGGCGGCTTTTTACGCAGCCGTATTTCCGGGCAATATCCACCAGTATACCCACCACCTATCTGCCTTCGGACTGGATAATGACCAGAAACGGCTGGCTCGCCTTTTCTTCCAGCCCGTGCTGATTGGCTGGGCGTTGTGGAGCACCGGGGCCCTGCAGGCACTCATGGCCCGGCGGCCGCTTTAAACAGAACCCCGCCGCTGCTCGTTTACCCTGCATGAATCCTTCTGATACCGAATCTTCCTTCGATGTGGCCGTAATCGGGGCCGGGCCCGTGGGGCTGGCCTGCGCCCTGGAAGTGCAGCGGCGCGGCCTGAGCGCGGTAGTGCTCGATAAGGGGGCGCTGGTGAACTCGCTGGTGGGCTACCCCACCAACATGGAGTTCTTCTCGACGCCCGAACTACTTGAAATCGGGGGTCACCCGATGGCGACGCTGCACTACAAGCCCCTGCGCGAAGATGCCCTCGACTACTACCGCCGCGTGGCCTTCACCGAAAACCTGACTTTACGCCTCTACGAGCGGGTAATCGGCCTCGAAGGCGCGGAAGGCAACTTCACGGTAGTCACCGACAAAGGCCGCATCGGGGCCCGCTTCGTGGTGGTGGCCACCGGCTTCTACGACCTGCCCAACTACCTCAACGTACCCGGCGAAGACCTGCCCCACGTCACGCACTACTACAAGGAGCCCTACGCCCATGCCGACCAGGACGTGGCAATTATCGGGGCCAAAAACTCGGCGGCTAAGGCCGCGTTACAGCTGCTGCGGGCCGGCGCCCGCCCCACCTTGCTCGTGCGCGGCCCCGACATCCCCGACTCGGTGAAGTACTGGATCCGACCCGACCTCGTCAACCGCATCAAGGAGGGCCGCATCGGGGCGCTGTTCAATACCACCGTTACCAGCATTACGCCCGGCACGGTGGAAGTAGCCACGCCTGAGGGGCCGCGCACGTTGCCGGCCCAGCACGTGTATGCCCTCACCGGCTACCACCCCGATTTCTCGTTTCTGGCGGCTCTGGGAATTACTTGTGGCACCGATACGGCCCAGACGCCCAGCCACGACGCCGACACACTCGAAACCAACCGCCCGGGCCTCTATCTGGCCGGTACCGTCTGCGGCGGCCGCAACACCAGCCGCTGGTTTATCGAAAACGGCCGCTACCACGCCCAGCTCATCGCCGCCCGCCTCGCCGGCGAAACCGCCCCCAAGCTCCCCGAGGTGCTGCAACAGGTGCAGCTATAAGAGCGTAACTACATTTTACTCCACAAAAAAGCGCCCGCCTCTACTGAGGTGGGCGCTTTTTTGTGGAGCAGTAGAAGGCCCCTTTATGGGAACTTCACGCCCCGGTAGTCGTTGGCGTTCACCGTAGGTACCTTGGCACCGTAGGTGTTGTTGATCACCTTGATGAACTCGTTGGCAATGATGGCGTAGCCGCGGGGCGTGGGATGCACCCCGTCGAGCGAGAACAGGTTGCCGCTGATGTAACCGGCCGTGTTGTTCACGCCATTCGTGACGATACCATTGGTGGCAACCTGCGCGAAGAACGTGTTGGCATCGAATACGCCCAGGCCTTTCTCGGTGGCTTTGGCTTTGATGGCGATATTGAAGTTATTCGTGGCGTTTCTGACGAGCGTCTGCTCGGCCGCGTCCAGCACCAGTATGCTAGGGAAGGGGTTACCCGTCGACTGGCCAAAAGCCTTCGTGGTATCGATCTGCATAGCGGCCAGGAATACCGATAGGTTAGGAACCGTGGCTGGCAGCGTCGGACGTGCCTGCGCGTAGAAGTCGCGCCAGTACTTGCCTGAGGGCTGGCCGTACAGCGCCAGGTAAGGCGAAGCGGTCAGCGTCAACAGTAATGCACCAGTACCCGAAGCGTCGCGAATGGCCGCGAGGGTAGAAGTCGTCCGGACGTTAGGCTGGCCAGGAGCCAGGGTGCCCGTGGTATACACGAAAGGCGCGGCGCTAGGCACATTGGCTGCCGCCAAAGTGGCACGGAACGATGGCCCAATAGTGGTGAAGAACGGAATGTTGGTTACATCGGGGATGGTAGCAACCACTCCCTTGGCCCCGTTGGCAGTCAGGGCATCGACGATTTTAGCGTTTTTAGCCGTGAAGTCGGCCGTAGTCGTCAAAAAGCTGGCACCCCCGCCGGCCGTGGCATAGCCCAGCACGTCGTTGTTGCCCAGCCAGTTGGTGAAGAAGGTAGGGCTGGAAGCCGCCACCCGGGCCAGGTAGGTCTGCGTGGCCTGGGCGTCGGGCGTGATGCGCTCGAAGAAGGGGTTACCTTGCACGCTGCCGTAGCCGGCTGTTTCCACGTCGGAGAGCCGGATACCGGGCACGCCCAAGTTGTTGACCGAGCCCACAAACTTGGTGTACAGCGGCTTGGCCGCCGTGCCGCCACGCACGGCCAGATTGGTCGTTACGTTGGCCGTAATAGGGTTACCAGCGGCCGTGAAACCGGCTAGGCGCAGGTAGCCCGAGCCGTTTTCCTGGCCCGCCGTGAACAGGGGCTGCACGAACTCGCCGCCGCCCACATTTTTGAACTGCTGAGCCAGCAACGCTGGGTATGACTGCTGCTGGCCTTCGAGGTAAAGGCCTCCATCGGAGTAGCCCGCCGTGAGCGAGTTGCCAACGGCGATGTAGTTGGAAAAATCAGCCGAGCCATTGCTCGGGCTGAAGTCTTTTTCCAGATCTGGCTGGCAAGCCGTCAGACCCAAACCGGCCAGCACAGCCAACGGCGCAGCTTTGCGGAATAAATTAGAAGTATTCATGGAGTCGGAGAGTGAGTCGGGTTAGAAGGAGTAGTTCAGGCCCAGGCCGGCAACTACCACGTTGGTTTTGTAAGTACCGGCAATGCGGTCAGTCGTGCCGTTGTTGATTAGATCATCCTGGGTCTGGGTGCGCTTCTTGATGCCGATGTACTGGCCCGAAATGTCGACGCCAAACTTACCGAAGCTGTACGAAGCGCCGAGCGTGCCGCTCAACCGGTCGTTGTCGGGCGTTTCGGGCGTCACAAAGCCGTCTTTCACCGGGCTCTCGTCATACACGCCGCCGGCCCGTACGGTCAGGCCGCTGGTGAGCTTGTACTGGCCACCCAACCGGAAGGTCAGGGCGTCCTGGTACTCGCGCCGCGACTCGCTGAACGTGGAGCCGTTTACCTGCTGGTCAAAGTCGAAGCGCAACGTTTTGTAGGCGCTCCAGTTGGCCAGGCTGGCATCGAAGCCGATGGTCAGGTTCTCCGTAGGCATAACGCCGAAGCCGATGCTGGTGGTGGCAATCAGGGGCAGCGTGGCGGCAAACTTAGTAGCCTGGAAGCGCGGCTGGAATACGGGCGAATTAATACCGCTGAACGTGACGTCGCCATCTTTTACCTCGGCGTCAATTTTCGAGCGGTAGTTGATGCCGATGCTCAGCTTGTCGGAAGGTTTGAAGAACACGCCGGCGTTGAAGCCCAGCTTGGTTTCGGCTTTGCCGTCGAGCTCCACGTGGCCAAACGAATCCGGCAAGGGAATGTCGCGCTGCAGGTTCACCGAACCATGGGCCAGGATCACGAGGCCCGCGCCCACGCTCAGCTGGTCGGTAATGGCGTAGCTCAGGGTTGGCTGCACGAAAACCGACTTCAGGTCGATGTCGGTGAGCGAGGTGCGACCCTCCCAGCCATCAGCGTACTGGAGCTTGCTGCCGAAAGGCGTGTACACGCCAATACCCGCCCGGAATTTACCCTCGCTCGGGCCGAAAGCCGCGAACAAGCCGATGGGCGTGGTAACAGTATTGCGCAGCTCCCGCTGCTGGTTGCCCCCGGCGGCTACAAACGAGTTGCGGGCAAAAGTGCCATTGGCCCCGATGTGTACGCCGCGCTCTTTCACCATTGCCAGGGCGCCGGGGTTGTAGAACATGGCCGCCTGGTCGAGGGAGAGCCCCACGCCGACGCCGCCCATGCCGTTGTTTTTCTGCCCGGCCAGCGTTACCTGATAGCCACCCGCCGAGGCTGCGGTACCCGTCAGCAACGCACTTCCTGCAAGAAGTAGAGACTTAAATTTCATACGAAAACTGAGAAAATGGTGAGTTTTGGGGCTTATTGCCCTAAATGTAAGGAAAAAGACAAAGAATAGTAGGCAAGCCGAACAAATTCTTGCCCCCGCTGTCGGTGGGTAGGTGAGTACTTGCTCAACACCATTTGAAATCGGGCAAAAAGCCCTTCGCCACGGCTCTGCTTGGGAGGGGCTAATCAAGTGAAATTGCTGACTTGCCTCGTTAGTAAGTCGAACTGCTGGCCGGCCACGAGCAGGTGCACCCGCAGGTCTTGCCCGCTGATGGGTTCGCCTTGGCCGATGCGGCCCAGGTTGGAACCATGCAGCGTGTGGCCATCGAGCACCATCACTACGCCGTCGCCGAAAACATCGGCGGTGCGCCCGCCCCGGATCACGACGCCGGTTTCTTCGGCCAGACCCAACCCCAGGCACATGGGGTGCGAAAGCAACGCGTGGGCCAGCCGCCCGAAACGGCCCCGCTCGGCAAAGTGCTGGTCGATGAGTAGGCGGGGCAGCAGGTTCAGGCCGGGGCCGGTCTGGATGCCGCCCTTGCGTAGCGCCCGCCAGCCATACCCATCAACCACCATCTGCTCGGGCAGGGCGGCGGCCCCAGCGCTGGTGCCAGCCACCACAAAAGTGGCATCCTCATAAAAGCGCTGGCGCAACTGGCGGGCGAACTCGGTGCCGGCCAGCAAGTCGGTGAGCCGCTCCTGGTCGCCGCCGGCGAAAAACACGAGGCCGGCCCGGGCCAGGCGGCGCAGGGTAGCGGGGGCATCGGCGGGCTGGTGCTCGCTCAGGGGCAAGTAGCGGGCGGCCGGGCAGCCCAGCTCGCGCAACGACTTCTCATAGGCGGCTCCGGCCGGGCCGGCATTGCGCCAGGAGGCTGCCGTAATGATTTCAACTGGCGCGCCGGGATTCGGGAGCAGGTCGCTGAACAAAGCCAGCATCGCGTCGTCGTCGCCGCCACCGAGCGCGACGAGGGTGCCCAAGGGCGAGGCAGCAGACGGGTGGGGCATGGCAGCGGGTAGGAACTCAGTTCAAAAGTACGTTTCGCCCGCGATTCGGCAATCTTTTATAACAAGAAAGCTAACGGCGGCTAACATACCATACACTATTGTCTCCCGTCCTCAGAAACCAGAAGCTGGCCTCCCAACTTCCAAGAAGAGAAAGCCATTTCTATGCTTCCAGCACCGGTTCTATAGCAGCAGCGTCTAGCCGGACGCCGGCGGCGGTTCCGCGACGTAAGTGCGCGCCATAAATTTGTGGGCGGCTCAACCGTTTCGCCTTGGAAAGCCGTACTTTTGCGCGCCGGTTCGGCCCCCGCTCACCAATCCTTCTGCCTAGCGAGAAACTGCTTCTCTTCCCCTAGTTCATGCATCAGCACCCGACCCTCGAACACATTACGTCCCTGATTCAGGAGGGCGAGTTTTTCAAGCTCAAGGAAGCCCTTAAAAACTTCGAGCCCAGCGAGGTAGTAGAGCTGATCGAAGAAGAAGAAGAGCGCGAGCAGCTTATTATTTTCCGGCTCCTGCCGCTGCAGCTGGCCACGGAGGTGTTCGAATACCTCGACCTCGACATTCAGAAGCACTTTCTGGCCAACCTGAGCCAGGATAAGATTTCGGACATCCTCAACGAGATGTCGCCCGACGACCGGACGGCGCTGCTCGAATTTCTGCCCGACGATTTGGTGCGGGAGCTCATCCAGACGCTTTCGGAGCCCGAGCGTAAAGTCACGCTGGAGCTGCTGGGCTACCCCGAGTATTCGGTGGGCCGCCTGATGACGCCCGACTATATTGCCATCCGCGAAACCTGGACCGTGCTGCAGGTGCTGGAGTATATCCGCCGCCACGGCGGGCAGTCGGAAACACTGAACGTGCTCTACGTGACCGACGAGCGGGGCAAGCTCATCGACGACATCCGCATCCGGGAGTTTCTGCTGGCCGGGCCCGAGGTGCAGGTGAGCGAGCTGATGGACCGACGCTTCGTGTCGCTGAGCAGCATGCAGGATCAGGAGGAGGCCATCGACGAGTTCCGGCGCAACGACCGGGTAGCGCTGCCCGTCATCAACGACCAAGGCATCCTGTTCGGCATCGTGACCATCGACGACATTCTCGATATCCGGGAGGAGGAGGACACCGAGGATATCCAGAAGCTGGGCGGCTCCGAAGCCCTCGACGAGCCGTATCTGGCCACCTCCATCTGGAACATGGTGAAGAAGCGGGCCGGCTGGCTCGTGATTCTGCTGCTGGGCGAGATGCTCACGACCTCGGCCATGCACCACTTCGAGGACGATTTGCAGCGGGCTGCCGTGCTGGGTTTGTTCATTCCACTCATCATTTCGGCGGGCGGCAACGCCGGCTCCCAGGCCACCTCACTCATCATCCGGGCCATGAGCCTGGGCGAGTTCACGGTTTCAGACTGGTGGATGATTCTGCGGCGGGAGTTGCTGTCGGGGCTGCTGCTGGGCGTTATCCTGGGCGTGGTGGGCTCATTGCGCATCGTGCTCTGGGCCAACTACGTCGACCCCGGCTACTTCGGCCCCTACTGGTCGCTGATTGCCGTGACGGTGGGCTTCTCGCTGCTGGGCATCGTGCTTTGGGGGGCGCTGGCCGGGGCCATGCTGCCCATGCTACTCAAGCGCCTCGGCCTCGACCCCGCCACCTCCTCAGCCCCCTTCGTAGCCACGCTCGTGGACGTTACCGGCCTGATTATCTACTTTTCGGTGGCTACGGCCGTGCTGCGCGGCACGTTGCTGTAGCACGATGTAGGGGCGGGGCTTGTCCCCGCCCGCCGTTGAATGATACCGTTGAAACGATGCGCATGGCGGGCGGGGGCAAGCCCCGCCCCTACATTATTCTACTATAAAATTTAGCCAACTTTGGTTCGCCTATTTTCGTTAGCAACGCAGGTATCCACTTAGCATTGCAATCATGAAAATTCCAGTTGAAGAAGGCCAGGAGAAAGGTTTCCTGTCCGACGGCCGCCACACGGTCGAAATCACAAACATCGAAGAGGGCAAGAGCGAAAAACAGGGCATTCCCTATTTCGCCGCCCGCATGGAAAACGAGGAAGGCTTCGTGTCCCAGCGCTTCTACCTCTCCGACGCCGGCCGGCCCGTTATTATGGGCCTCTACGAAATGGTCGGCATCGAGCCCCAGGCTGGTCACGACCTCGACACCAAGCAGCTCATCGGCAAGAAGCTCTCGGTAGAAGTGGGCGACTACACCTACAACGACCCCAACTCGGGCAGCGAGCGGACGCTCCGCCAGGCCTCGCACTTCCAGCGGGTGTAGCAAACTGCTGAATTAACAGCGCCATCATATGATGAAGCCCCAGCCTCTTCCGCCACGGGAGCAGCTGGGGCCTTCATCATATGCTGACTTGCACAAAAGCGGGCTGTCTGGCTGTAGCGCGAAGCTGGAGCTTCGCGCTACAGCCAGACAGCCCGCTTTTGCGTGAATACGCGACAACTCAGAAATCTACCCGGCCGCGGTTGGCTTTTTTATCGCCGTGTTTCTTTTTGGTTTCCAGGCGTTTGCGGACGCACCTTTACCGGGCTTGGTGGGGCGGCGGGTTTTGGGGCGGTGCAGGGTTTTGGTAAGCAGCTGATGAAACTTTAGCAGCGCCGTTTCGCGGTTGCGCAGCTGGCTCCGGTCTTCCTGGGCCGTAATGAGCAGTTCGCCCTCGGTGGTGAGGCGCGAAGCCAGCTTCTGGAGCAGCGTCTGCTTCTGCTCGTCGGTGAGCAGCTGGGAATCGGCCACCCGAAAGCGCAGCTCCACCCGGCTTTCCACCTTGTTCACGTTCTGGCCGCCCGGCCCGCTGCTGCGGCTGGTCTGGAACTGGAGTTCGGGCAGGAAATCGGCGGCGGGGGGAAGCATGGTTTTTACCGTGGGGAGATTTGAGGGGGTGATATAGTGTAAAGATACTGTCATCCGGAGTGAAGCAGTTTTATGCTGATTACCACATCAAATAGCCCAGCAAAGCCATCCGGGCGGTCCAGGCGAGGGTGCGGGGCCAGTTGGTGCGTACAAGGCCGTCGATGGTTACGTAGTTGTAGCCGCCAGCAAGGCGGTTATGGAACGGGACGGTGATAAAGAACGTGCTGGCCCACACCAGCAGCACCAGCGCCAGCTGGCCCCACCGGGCCACCGGGCCCAGGGCTTCGCCCTCCCAGGCCAGCCACCCGGCCGCGCCCAGCTCCAGCAGCATGGGCGCCATCACGACCCAGCTGATGCGGGTGGAATGCTCGCGGTGAAAGTGCACGAACTGGGCCGGCTCGACGCGGGCGAAGCCGGGGTAGTGCACCAGCTGCACCGTCCAGATGAGGCCGGTGAGGTAGGCAGCGAGGCCAAAGTTGAGCAGCAGCAGGTGGGGTAAGGTCATAGGTTATTCGTTTTTTGTTGCTCGGTATTCGCTTCTGCCTCTTTAGAGGCGGTTGCCTAGCCGACAGTTACTCCTATCTTTCCCTGGCAAACGAATACCGGGCAACAAAAAACGAGAAACGAACTATGAAGCATCTTCTGCGTCCCTGGCTGCTGGCAACCCCGCTGCTGAGTCTGACCTTTGTTGCCTGCGGGCCCAACGCTAAAACCGGCGCAGCCAAGCCCGATTTATTGCAGGCCAACCTCGACACCACCGTGCGCCCCGGCGACGACTTCTACAACTACGCCAACGGGGCCTGGTTTAAGCAGCACCCGATTCCAGCCTCGGAAAGCAACTGGGGCATCGGCAAGGAAGTACAGAACGAAATTTGCGGCCGCCTGCGCAAGCTCAACAACGACGCGGCCAAGGCCACCGCTGCCGCCGGCTCGACGGAGCAGAAAATCGGCGACTTCTGGGCCACCGGCATGGATAGCACGGCCATCAATAAGCAGGGCGTAGCCCCACTCCAGAATGAGCTAACGCGTATCCGCAACATCACGACCGTGACGGGCGTGCAGGCGGCTATTGCGCGCCTACAGAAACTAGGTGTGAACGCGCTGCTGGGCCTCAACGTGAGCCAGGACCCCAAAAACAGCGACAAAATCGTGCTCCAGCTTTGGCAATCGGGCCTGGGGCTGCCCAACCGCGACTACTATTTTAATAAGGATGCCCGCACGGCCAACATCCGCCAGGAATACCAGAACCACCTAACCAAAATGTTTGGGTTGCTGGGCCAGGATGCGGCCACGGCGGCCGCCAACACGGCCCGGGTGCTGGCCCTGGAAACCAAGCTGGCCGGGGCCTCGCGCAAGCTCGAAGCCCTGCGCGACCCCTACGCCAACTACAACAAAATGAGTTTGGCCGGCCTCGACCAGCTCACGCCCGACCTCAACTGGAAGCCCTGGCTGGCCGAAATGGGTTTGGCTAAGGCCGATACCGTGATTGTGGGCCAGCCTGAGTTTTATCAGGAAGCCGGCCGCCTGCTGCGCACCGCTTCGCTAGCCGACTGGCAGGCATACCTGCAGTGGCAGCTGGTGCACACGTATGCTTCCACCCTGAGTCAGGATTTCGACCAGGAGAATTTTCGCTTTTACGGTACCGTGCTGCAAGGGGCCAAGGAGCAGCGCCCCCGCTGGAAACGGGTACTCGATGCCGAGGAAAACGCCATGGGTGAGGTGCTGGGCCAGCAATTCGTGAAGGAATACTTCACGCCCCAAACCAAGAAGCGTTACGAGGAGCTCACGGCCAACATCGTGGCCTCGTTCCGGGAGCATATCCAGGCCCTCGACTGGATGGGCGACTCGACCAAGCAGAAGGCGCTGGTAAAGCTGGCCAAAATCACGCGCAAAGTGGGCTACCCCGACAAGTGGAAGGATTACTCGTCGTTGGAAATCAAGCGCGACTCCTACGCGGCCAACATGATGCGGGCCGCCGAGTGGCGCTACCGCTACGAAGCCCGCAAGCTGGGCCAGCCCGTCGACCGCACCGAGTGGGGCATGACGCCCCAGACCTACAATGCCTACTACAACCCCAGCAACAACGAAATCGTGTTGCCGGCCGCTATTTTCGCCGTACCGGGTTTGCTCGATGCCGACGCCGACGACGCCATTATTTACGGCTACGCCGGGGCCAGCACCATCGGCCACGAGCTCACCCACGGCTTCGACGACGAAGGCAGCCAGTTTGATGACAAGGGCAACCTGCGCAGCTGGTGGACCAAGGCCGACCGCCAGGCCTTCGATGAGCGGGTAAAAGGCATCGTGCGCCAGTTCAACGACTACCGCGTGCTCGATTCGCTGCACATCAACGGCAAGGCCACGGCCGGCGAGAACATTGCCGATTTGGGTGGTATCGTTATCGGCCTCGATGCCTACAAGAAGACCGACGAGTACAAGAAGGGCGAGAAAATTGGGGGTCTTACGCCCACCCAGCGCTACTTTTTGGGGTACGCCTTAGGCTGGCAGGTACACCAGCGCGAGGAGCGCCTGGCCCAGGCCCTGCTCACCGACGTGCACTCGCCCGCCCAGTACCGCATCAACGGCCCCTTCGCCGATGTGCCCGCCTTTTACGAGGCCTTTGGGGTCAAACCCGGCGATAAGCTCTACCGCCCCGATTCGGCGCGGGTGAAAATCTGGTAGGAGCCGCTTTGGGCCAGTGCGCAAAACCCATTTTATGTAGCTCGTTTCAGATTCTTTTTCAGCCTAGGCAACGGTAACCGCCTGGGCGGCATCTGCTCTCGCAGACATTCACCCTAAACTTTCTGTGGTTATGAAAATGCTCCGCTTCCTGTTGCCCGGCCTGCTGCTGGCCCTGTTGCTCACCGCTTTCCGACCCGCTGACACCCGCGAAACGCGCACGGTGGGGGCCTTTACTGCCGTCAGCCTGGGCGGTTCTACGCGCGTGGTGTTCCGCCAGGGCAGCCCGCAGAAAGTGGAAGTGGTAGGAGAAACCGAGGACTTGGCGCACCTCGAAACCCTTGTGGAGGGCAACCAGCTCCGCATCGGGACTAAGCGCGACGGTCGGTTTAGCTCCTACAGTTTCCGCAAACCGGTTACCGTGTACGTCACGACGCCCACCGTCACGGGCCTGGCCGTGAGCGGCTCGGGCAGCTTGCGGGCCGCCGAGCCCATCCGGGCCACCAAGCTGAAACTGAGCGTAAGTGGCTCGGGCAATATTGAGCTGGCCAGCGTTGCGGCCGATGTCCTCGATTCGTCGCTGTCGGGCTCGGGCAACATTGAGGTGGCCGGCGGCTCGGCACCCAGCCAGGAAATCAGCGTGAGCGGCTCGGGCGGCGTACGCGCTGAACAATTGGCCAGCAAAACGTGTACCGTCCGGATTGCCGGCTCGGGCAACTGCCGGGTACGCGCCACCGAAACCCTCGACGCCCGCATTGCCGGCTCGGGCGGCGTCTACGTAAGCGGTAACCCCCGCGTGAACAGCTCCACCGCCGGCAGCGGCCGGGTGCATAAGCTGTAGCCCAGAGAAGTGAGAAGTGAGAAGTGAGAAGTGAGAAAAAGAACGTCATTCTGAGCGAAGCCGGAGGCGAAGTCGAAGAATCTCTACTGCAGTGCTAATCCTGTCGGCCGCAGCAAAGTGGTAGAGATTCTTCGACTTCGCCTCCGGCTTCGCTCAAAATGACGTTCTCTCCTCTTCGCTCACCTCCTCAGAGCCCAAACAGCCCGCCGCCCTTGTTCTTGTCCTTCTTTTTATTCTTGGATTTCTTCTTGTCCCTGCCATCGAAAACACCACCCAGGAAGCTGGTTTTTTCCTTAATAATGATATAGCGCACCGAAATGGCGGTGGGGAACCGGGCCCAGTCGGCGCTGTTGATTTCGATGGTGGGTTTGAAATCGGCACTCAGTACCACGGGCAGGAAAGCCACTTTGTACTCGGCCCCGATAATAGCGTCGAAGCCGCCGAAGCCGCCGTCGTCTTTGTGGCTGCCCAGATGAGCGCCGCCCCCTAAGTAATAGTTGAGGCTGGGGCCCAGAATGCCGAAGTGGCGCTCGATCAGGACTGTGCCGCTTAGCTCGCGGGAACTGGCCAGCGCCAAGCCTTCGAGGGTAGTTTTGGGCAGAATTTTCTGCTGGACTGTGAGGCCGTACTGGCCCCCGCCAAGGCGTAGGCCGGCGGCAGTAATGTATTTCTGGGCGTGCGCCTCGGCGGGGGCCAGCGCTAGGCAACCGGCCAACAGGCACGCAGCGAGGCCACCGGCCCGTACTGAATTTAAAAAGGTCATAATGTTGTTAGAAAGCGGCTGAACCTGCGCCAATTGCCCGCGTTGCAAGACGTGGGGGGCTCGCAAAGTACGGCCCGCTGGTACAATAACGGGGCAATCGGCTTAAACCCCGTACCTTTCTGACTTCTTTTTCGCTTCGCCTTCATACTCCTCTTCCCGCCCGTGTACATTCATCAGGTGGCGGCTTATCTGCCCGCCGAAGTTATTGACAACGCCCACTTCACCCGTCTCAACGGGCTTTCGCACGAATGGATAACCGAGCGCACCGGTATTCGGGCCCGCCGGAAGGCCAGCCCTGGCGAAAACACGAATACGATGGCGGTGGAAGCTACCCGCCGGGCTCTAGCTCAAACCGACGCCTTCGCTGCGACCGATGTGGACCTGATTGTGGCCGGCACCTACACGCCTCACGACACCATTTACACCGTGGCCCACGCCGTGCAACGCGAAATAAACGTGTCGGATATTCCGGTCGTGAGTATTTCGTCGGCCTGCTCGTCGCTGCTCAATGCCATGGAAATTGTGGAGGGCTACTTTGCCATGGGCAAGGCCCGCCGGGCGCTGGTTGTCGTGAGTGAGCATAATACGGCCTACAACAACGAGCTCGATACCGTAGCCGGCCACCTCTGGGGCGACGGTGCGGCGGTGCTGCTGGTTACGCAAGACCGCCTCGCCCCCACCGACTTGCAGGTGCGCGACATTCGCACGGGCGGAGCCGGCAACATCGGCAAGGCCGACGAAGCCGTAACCCTCAAGCCGGTCGACAAAGGCATTGTGATGCCCTACGGCAAGGATGTCTTCATCCACGCCTGCACCTACATGACCCGGGTAACGCAGGAGATTCTGGCCCGTAACGAAGTGCCCATCGAGGAACTGACCTATCTCATTCCGCACCAGGCCAACCTGCGCATCACCAAAAACGTGCTTCAGCAACTCGGCCTGCCCGAAGATCGGGCGGTGTCCAACATCGAGGAACTCGGCAACACGGGCTGCGCCGGCGCGGCCATTGCCCTGGCCACCACCTGGCCCAACCTGGAACCCGGCAACCAGGTTGTCGTCACTGTTTTCGGCGGCGGTTACTCCTACGGAGCGATGCTGCTGGAACGGTAGGAGAAGTTGGAAAAGGAACGTCATTTAGAGTGAAGCGAGGAATCTCGCGTGCTAATCGTTGAAGTAATCCTCAACATCAGCACGCGAGATTCTTCGTCTCTGGCTCCATGCGCCACATGCTCTGAATGACGTTCCACCTCTCTGTACTCACCCTACTGCACCAGCAGCGGCACGGTGCCTTTAGGGCCGTTCGAATCGGTCCAGCGGAGCAGGTAGTAGCCGGGCTTGAGGGCGGCGGGTGGTTCGGTGCGCAGCAGGTTCAGGCCGGGGCCGTAGCTGAGGCGGGTGCCGCCCATGTAGCGACCCACTGCATCGTAGTACAACACTTGCAGCGTTCCGCTTGCCGTGCCGGCCCCGTATTGCAGGCCCAGCGGCGAGCCGTCGGCGGGTAGCGGATTGGGGAAGGGCCGCAGGGTGGCCGTAGCGCCCGTTTCATCGGTTACGAGCAAGGGGCGGGCCGCATCACTGGAACCGTCGGGGCGGCGCACCCGCAGGCGGTAGTAGCTCAGGCCGGGCAGCGGCTGCGGGTCGAGGGTGCGGTACCGGTTGCCGCTGCCGCCGGCCGCCACCGTAGCCACTGGCTGCCAGCCGGCCGTGGTATCGAGCGGAGCCCGCTCGACTACGAACCCGCTCAGGTTACATTCGTCGCGGGTCGTCCAGTCGAGCGCAACGCCGCCGCTGCTGGCCGTTGCTTGCTGGACGATGAGGGGCGCGGGCAGCATAGGAGCCGGCCCACAGGGGTCGGGCCGGAAGCTGCGGGTGCGCAGCACGTAGCGCCCCCCGGCCACGTCGCTGGCCGGGTTCAGCGCGCGGCTGCGCTGGCCGCGGGCAATGGCGTAGTGCATAATAGCGGAAGGCAGAATCAGGTGCGAAAGCTGCTGGGCATGGCCCAGCTCGTGCACCGCCACCGTTTCAAAATCGATTTGCGGAAATACCGGCGCGGCCGGCCCGAACTGCCAGTTGGCCGCATCGTCGAACTGCGTGTCCACTTCGTGCACGTAGAAGGCCACCGAGCCATCGGGACGGTAGCAGCCCTGGTAGTAGCTGGTGGTACGGCCCAGAACGCCAGCCGGCAGTTGGGACCCAGTATCGAATCCCACCGAATTTTCGCCGTCGTCGGCCACCCCGGTTTTGGTCCGGGTTGGCCCTAGGGTCCAGTTGATGCCCGTCTGGCAGCGCCACGTATCGAGCGCCCGCTGCCAGGAAGCCGCGGCGGCGGTATTGGCGGCGAAATCGGCCTCGAAGCGGAACGTGAGGCCGCCCTCACCATTTAGGTCGCGGTGGCCAGCTACGGCTCGCTGGTTGGTTTTGGTATCTCGCACATTGGTGGCGGCAAAAACGATGGTTACTATACCTGGGCTCAGGGTGGGTAGCTGGCCGGCCCCGTTCGGCGTGACGCGCACCGGGCCGGTACCGGCGGGGTTGCCAGTGGCACTTAGGGCCGGCACCCGCACCTGAATGCGGGTATCGGTCCAGCTCAGGTAGTCGTCGTCGTTGAGGCGAGTGTAAGTGGCCCCACCGTCGTCGGCGTTGCGGAACTCCACGAGGCCGGTGCCTCGGCTACTGCCGAAACCCGCACCGGTGATGGTGAGCACGGCCCCGGTGCCGGCCGTGAGGCTAAGCGGAGCAAGCCCGGTGATAACGGCTGCCTGAGGCCGGGCGGCAACCGGCTCGGCCAACAATTGCCGGGCTGCGGCCAGCGCCACGTTGGGCTGCACCAGCCGGGGCGCGGCGGCCGCCACTGCCGCGTAAAAGGCGTCGTCCAGCGCCTCGTAATGCCGGAAGGGTTCAGCGGCCGAAAGGTCCGTCAGGTCGTAGCGCACGAAGCCCTGTTCGCTGCCGTACACCTGCCACTCGGCGGTGGCGCCGGGGACGGTGGCGGGTTCCAGGAAGAAGATGCCCTGCTGGCCGGGTTGCAGCTGCAACGTGTTGGTGAGCACCTCGCGGCGCAGACCCACCGTGCCACCCTCAGTCAGTACCATGAGCGTGGCGGCGGCCGGGCCCTTAAACTGCCGGAATACCTGCAGCTGGTGGCGGGTGTAGATGCGGCCATCGGTGGCCCGGAAGCTTTGGCTTTCGGTAACGGCCGCCTCCACGATGCGGCTGGCGCGGGCCACCCGCGCAGCGGGGCTCAGCGGTACGAGCAGGCAGTGGGTGGCAGGTGCCGTTTCGGGCGTTTGAGCGGCCAGCGGCCGAGTAGCCAGCAAGGCTAGCAACAGAAAGAAGGGAAGCTTCATAGAAAATGATGCGCGAGAAAAGGCCACGTAGCCCGACCTCAAATTACTACATTTAGCCGGGGCTTTACTGCAGAGTTCGAGGCTTTTTTCGAAGGCTTTACTACCCCATGCAACCCGCGCCGTCCCCTTTAGCTCTCCCATACAAATCATTTATTTTTCAACTACCCTTATGCGCCTTTCTTATTCATTCCTGGCAGCGGGCCTAGCCGTTGCCGGCCTGCTTGCCGCCGGCCCCGTAGCCCTCGCCCAGGAGGCTCCCGTTCCGACCCCAGCGCCGACGCCCAACGCCACCCCGGCAGCCGCCGAACCACCCCGCGTGCTATTCAAACTGGGCACCGGCGTTGTCAACGGCTCCGGTTACGGGGGCTACGGCGGCCTAACGCTACCGGTTATTCTGGGAGCCGAGTGGCAGTTTGCGCCGGGCTGGTCGGCGGCGGCCAATGGCTCGGTCAGCTGGAACGTCGGGCCGCGCCGGTACTACGGCGGTAGCAGCTCCGACCGTTGGCGCCCGCTGCTGGCCCAGGGCAACCTCGACGCGGCCGTCCGCCATTACTACCATCAGGAAAAGCGCCAGCAGAAGGGCCGCCGCACGGGCCCCTACCAGGGCCCCTACGTAGCCCTACAGTTCAACAACTACTTTCAGCCCAACTTCCCCAACGGGTACAACAACTCCCGCCGCCTGGGCTACGACTACAGCAGCCTGAATTTACTCTGGGGAACTCAGCGCCGGGTGGGCGGCCACGGCCTGCTCGACACTTACATCGGGGCCGGAGTATCTAACAACAAAACGTATTATTACGACGGAAACGGAACTTCTGGCCGGCGCCAAGCCAACCTACACTTCGAGTTGGGCCTAAAAATGAGCCTCGTTAACAAATAACACGCCCCCGGACGCGGTGCCGAATATAATGGACAAAAATCAGCGGGCATCCCGCAGCAGCGGGGCCACGCGGGTGCCAAGCAACTCAATGGCGGCCAGCAGTTTTTCGTGGCCCACGGCGGCAATATCCATCTGGAACGTTACCCGCGCAATGCCGCCCAGCGCCTCGCTGTGACGCCGGATTTTGGCCGCTACTTCTTCGGGATTGCCAATCAGTAATGCCCCTAGCGGGCCGAGCTGGGCATCGAACTGGGCCCGCGTAACGGGCGGGCCGCCCCGCTCCCGGGCCCGCTTGCTGAAGGTGTGGGCGTAACCGGGAAACGACTCCTCGACGGCCTGCCGGGTGGTTTCGGCCACGTAGCCCAGCGAATGCAGGCCCACCGGCAGCTGCTCGGGCGCGAAGCCCGCCCGCCGGCCCGCCTCGCGGTACAAATCTACCAGGGGCCGGAACCGGTGGGTGTCGCCCCCGATAATGGCCACCATCAGGGGCAGGCCCAGCGTACCGGCCCGCACAAACGACTCGGGTGTGCCGCCCACACCCAGCCAGATGGGCAACTGCGCCTGCATGGGCCGCGGGTACACGCCCTGCCCGGTAAGCGCGGGCCGGAACTGGCCCTGCCAGCGTACGTTTTCCTGGTCGCGCACTTGCAACAGCAGGCCCAGCTTCTCGGCAAACAGCTCGTCGTAATCATTCAGATCGAAGCCGAACAGCGGAAAGGCTTCAATCGAGGAACCCCGGCCCACTACCATTTCAGCCCGCCCCCGCGAAATCAGGTCAAGAGTCGCGAATTGCTGAAACACCCGCACCGGATCGGCGGCCGACAGCACCGTGACGGCGCTAGTGAGGCGGATACGCTTGGTGCGGGCGGCGGCGGCGGCCAGAATCACGGCCGGGGCCGAGTCGAGGTATTCGGCGCGGTGGTGCTCGCCCAGCCCGAACACGTCGAGGCCCACCTGGTCGGCCCGCTCGATACGGTCGAGGAGCTGCCCGATGGCTGTCGCGCCGTCGATGGGCGCGTCGGTGCCGTTGTCGAGCAGGTTCATGGCGAAGGAGTCGATGCCGATTTCCATAGGGGTTGCGGGCTAGTTTGGTAGGTGTTGGTAGGTGACTTCGCGAACCGGAGACACCCGATGTAGAGGCGCGTGTTTGCGTCGCGTCGTTGAACGGAATTAGGCCGGCGGCGCGAACGAACAAACGGCGAATACGCGTCTCTATACTAGCCAAGTTGCACCGTTCACGAAACCATTATAGCTAGACAGAATACTACTTGTATTCTTGTGGCTTCAGCATAACATTGTATCCTTTGTCTTTATCTGGATCATAAAAAGACACACCAATATCTTTTAATAGTTTTTTATCCATTTCCTTGAACTTGGACCGCGCCTTATCAAGGTATCCATTTCCAATTAGATATTTAGCAAATTTAACTGCTATCTGTTTAAACTCATTTTCTTTGACACTGCTATCCTCAGGCAGTTTCATTTCTACTTGAATAGCTAAAAGGCCCTTCTCTTTCTCAAAATGGACAATATTTATTCCTCTTACTTTGTAAACAACATCATCTATCGAGATAGTGGACGCACCCTCCAGCTGGGTCTCCTGACCTGCAGTAGTGGAAGCAGTGGAAGCAGTGGAAGAATTTGAATCATGCAGCGGTATATTTTCTACCGATACCAGTCTTTTAGGACTCACTCCTGCCACCAGATTCGCATTCTCAAAAAATAACAAGTCTACATACACATCAGCTCCAGCTTCTTTATTTTTTGATACACCTTTAAAACTATAAAAATTCATTTTTTTATTGCCTGTATTTTTTATTCCGCTCATTGATAGCTCGTACACATTAGCAGTAGATAATATGTTTCTTATTTGCCCGAAGGCCGCATTGAATTGTTCTTCGGAAAGATTGGGAACATTCTTTTTATCGAAAAGCTGCCATGCTTCCTCCTTTTTTCCAGCAGAAACAAGCGTTATGAATTTCTTGCCAATAGCTACCTGCTCATTGTCTGACTGCTGCCCTAGCGCCATATTAAAGGTTAGCAACAAGCTCATAATTAAGATTATTTTGAAATTTCTCATAGGTTCTTCCGGTCAATGTGAAGTTGTGTATTCTACTGCTTGAAGGTATAGCCGTTTCGTGAACGGTGCAATCCGGCTGGTATAGAGGCGCGTCTGCTCATTCGCGCCGCCGGCTTGGTTTCGTTCAACGACGCGGCGCAAATACGCGTCGTTACATCGGGTGTCTCCGGTTCGCGAAACCGCTGTAGGTGTTGATTGTCAGTTGTCGGAGGATAACCGACACGCTGAACATGACGGTTCTTTTGCTTCTTCTGCGCCGACTGCTTAAACCACTCAAAACAGGCTTCCCTGCACTGGTTGCGGGATGATGCGGGGCGGGTGCACGGCCATGCCGGTTAGCTCGTGGAGACGGCGCAGGAAATGCTCGGCCCAGAGGGGCGAGTGCAAAATGTCTTTCTGGTGGATGAAGACGTAGGCCGTGTGCAGGCCCGCTTCGAGCCAGGCGGCAACCCGGGCGGCCCAGTCGTCGGCGCGGCGGAAGTCGGAATCGATTAGGCCGTGGCCGTTGAGGCGCACGAAGGCTACGGGCGTGGTCAGGCGCTGGTGCAGGGCATCGCGGCGGCCGGCCACGTCACTAATCACCAGCGGCTTGCCCAGCGCTTCGAGCATGGCCGTGATGGTAGCCAGCAGGCCGGCGTCGGAAAACCAGCCGGGGTGGCGCAACTCCACGGCCAGCGGCACATAGGCCGGAAAATCGAGCAGGTAGCGTTCCAACCGCCGCAGGTGCTCGGGGCCGAAGGTGGGCGGCAACTGCAAAAAAGCGTGGCCCAGCGTCGGCCCCAGCCCCTCGATGGCCCGGCAGAAGGCCGTGGTCAGGTCGTCGGCGTTGTAGAGGGCCCGGTCGTGGCTGATAACCTGCGGGATTTTGGGGCAGAAACGGAACGCGTCGGGCACGGCCTCGCGCCACTTGCGCACGGTGGGCGCATCGGGAATGCGGTAGTGGGTGGTATTGAGTTCGATACTATTGAACTGCCGGGCGTAGTGGTGCAGGTAGTCGGCATCCTTGATGCCAGCCGGAAAGTAGGAGCCCAACCAAGCTTTATTAGTCCAGATGGGGCAACCCACGTACACGGCCGGCGGGGCGGGCTGTGCGGGCAGTGCCTGGGCCAGCACGGCGGCCGTTTCGGGGTGGTCGGCGGGCAGCCGAAAATCAACGTAGCGTAGGTCGGAAAGGCGGCCAAAATCCATCCCCGAAGATACTCGATTGTTCGTTGCCACTGGTAACAGATTATGGGTAACTCACCACTGGCAACCGGCAACTGTTCTTACCACATTTTCAGGACTTTTGCAACCGGGCTGCGGGCGGAAAAGACTGGCTAGAACCAAATTTTTTCAACCAGCGGATAGTTGTATTTCCATGGATAACTACCAAGCGTCTGAAAAGAGTACAAAAAGTGTATCAACTAAACACAATCAATCATTTGGCTATACACAGACAGATAATTTAAATCCAAGATTTATAGAAATAAGTCAATTCTAACCCTGCCCCCACTAGCTACTTATTTCCGGGCTTGGGCTTGCTTTGGTAGGTGCTTCTAGATTTGTCGCACTCACCAACCGTGCCCCCGGATGAAAGTGCTTCTACGACGGTATGTATCAAGCTTGCTGCTAGTTGGCCTGACGGCCCTGCTGACGGTCGGTTCCGCCACCGCCCGGCCTACCCGGCCCGACGACGACGAAAAAGCTGCTGCCGCCGCTAAAAAGCACACCGTTCTGCGGGGCCGCGCCTCCTGGTACGGCCGTGAATTCCAGGGCCGTCGCACCAGCAACGGCGAACGGTTCGACCGCAACAAATACACCTGCGCCCACAAAACGCTGCCTTTCGGTACCCGCCTGCGGGTATCGAATCCGGCCACGGGTGAGGCTGTAGTGGTACGGGTATCCGACCGGGGGCCCTTCCGCCACCAGCGCATCCTCGATCTGGCCGAAGTAGCGGCCCGGCCGCTGGGCATTATCACGCACGGAGCCGTATCGGTGGTAGCCGAAGTGGTACCCGAAACCACCCCCCTAGGCCCCACCAACGCGCCCAAGGACTTGCAGGAACTGGCCGCCGACCCCATCGATACCGCCGAGTTGCACACCAACATTGCGGCCGGCGCGGTGGAGGCTGCCGACGTGGCCCTGCGGGCCGAGCCCACCGCCACCTACGTGGTGCAGGCCGGTACCTTCGGCGACGTGCGCAACGCCCGCGCCGTACTCGACAAAATCCAGGGCTTGGAGCCCCAGCTACCCGTAACCACCATCAGCGGCACGACCAAAGGCAAGGCCCTTACCCGCGTGGTAGTGGGCCGTTTTGCCACGGCCGCTGAGGCCGATGTGGTGCGGCTACGGCTGGCCCGCTCGGGTGTGGCTGGGTTGGTGCGCCAGGCCGAGAATCTGTAAAACAACTTCCTCTGTGTAGATTGACCAGCGCGCCGCTTCCCGTTCAGGGAGGCGGCGCGTTGCTTATCAAAATTTAGTTTGTGCTATACTTGAGCAGAGCCGAGAGGCGTTAAGCGGGCACTTTGCCTCCTCAACGTTTCTCTTTTATTATGTTCAAGACCTATTTGCTACTCCCGCTGGCTTCCCTGCTGACTGCGGGTACTACACTACAAGCACAGACCACCAAAGGCACCCGCGTGCTGGGGTTGAGCGGCGGCGACTTCACTTTCGAAAGATCCCACCTGGAAAAACGCTTTTCCGGGACGCTGATTCCCTCAGCGGGCGTTTTCGTGGCCGACAATCTGGCCGTGGGCGCATCGGTGCCGTTTGGCTATTCGCGCTTCAAACTAGCATTAGCTGATGGTACAACCAATCGGAATGTGAGCCTGGGGCTGTTGCCCTGGTTGCGCTATTACCTACCCTCAGAAAGCAAACACCGGGTGTTTGGTGAATTGAGCGTGGGCGGCGTCTTCAATAGCGAACGTGTTGAGGGAGGTATTGCGGGGGATGTGTATTCCGATAGTAGTGTGAAATTCCAAGCTAATGTTGGCTTAGGCTATTCTTACTTCATCACCCCAGCCGTGGGCCTGGAGTCCTTACTGGCTTACAGAATCAACGGGGCCACAAGCCGGCAGTTTGGGGGCACCGCGCTCAACCTCAACCTGGGCTTCCGGATATACTTGCCGAAAAGCTAGGTGGTAGTTTGGGCAGCTACCTTGTCGGCGCAGCCCCAGCGGCCTTCACGTAACGCAGCATTTGCTACCTTCCGCCTCCGCGAAAATCAGGATAGCTTATGCTGCGTTATGTGAAGGCCGTACTGGCCCTGCTTACTACGGTGATACTCGCTTGGGTGCTGAACACCAAACAAGGCGACGTGCCGCCAGTGGCCCGGCTGCTGAGCCCCTACCAGGGCTTCTGGCGCAACGGCGAAACGGCCACCGACTTCCCCGCCCAGCAAACCCTGCACCTGCCCGGCCTGCACCAAACCGTGCGGGTGCGCTTCGACGACCGGCGGGTACCCCACGTATTCGCCCTCAACGACCACGACCTGTATTACGCCCAGGGTTACCTCACGGCCCGCGACCGGCTCTGGCAGATGGAGTTTATGACCCGGGTGGCGGCGGGGCGCATTTCGGAAGTCGTGGGGCCGAAAGCGCTGGAGTACGACCGGTTTCAGCGGCGCATGGGACTACCGCTGGGGGCCGCAAACTCGCTGCGCGAAATGCTGAAGAACGACACGACCCGGCTGGTGCTGGAGTCGTACTCGGCGGGCGTGAATGCGTACATCAGCCAGTTGCGCCCCGCCGATTATCCGTTTGAATACAAGCTGCTCGATTACGCGCCCGAGCCGTGGCAGCCGCTCAAGTGCGCGCTGCTCCTTAAGCTGATGGCCTGGGACCTGAGCGGCCGCTCCGACGACTTGCGCCTGAGCAACATTCTGAGCAAGTACGGCTCCGAAGTCACCCGAGACCTGTTCCCCGATTATCCCGTCCGCGAGGACCCGGTAGTGCCGGTGGGCGCCCCGCTTGCTTTTACACCCCTGCCCGTGCCCGCTGCTCCGCCCCTGTTTGGCGCGGCCGTGTCGGGCCTGGTGCCGGAGCGGGAACCGGATGCCGAGCTGGGCTCGAACAACTTTGCCGTGGCGGGCAGCCGCTCGGCTTCGGGCCTGCCACTGCTGGCCAACGACCCGCATCTGCAGCTCAACCTGCCCAGCATCTGGTACCAGATTCAGCTCAGCGCGCCTGGCCAGAACGTGTACGGCGTGACCATTCCGGGCGCCCCGGCCATCATTATCGGCTTCAACGAAAGCGTGGCCTGGGGTGTGACCAACGTGGGCGGCGACGTGCTCGACTGGTACCAACTCAAGTTTCGGGACAGCACCCGCCGCGAGTATTGGCACGATGGCCGCTGGAAACCGGTGCGCCGGGTGGTGGAGCACGTGGCCGTGCGCGGCCGTCCCGACGTGCTCGACACGGTGCTGTATACCCACCACGGCCCGGTGGTGTACGACCACGACGAAAAGCCCTTCAATGCCCAGACGCCCGTACGCCACGCCCTGCGCTGGACGGCCCACGAAGGGGCCAACGAGGTGCTGGCCTTCGTGAAGCTCAACCATGCCCGCAACTACGCCGATTATGATCAGGCCCTGCGCACCTACGCCTCGCCGGCTCAGAACTTCATTTTTGCCAGCAGCCAAAACGACATTGCCATCCGGCCCAACGGCCGCTTCCCGCTCAAGTACCCCGACCAAGGCAAATTTATCCTCGACGGCTCCGATGCCCGCCAGGACTGGCAGGGCTGGATTCCGATGAGCCAGACGCCCCGCGTGAAGAACCCGGAGCGCGGCTTCCTGTCGTCGGCCAACCAGCATTCGGCCGGCCCCGATTACCCGTATTATTTGGGCTGGGACTACGCGCCCTGGGACCGGGCCCACCGCATCAACGAGCAGCTGGCCACCATGCACCACGCCACCGCCGACACGTTGCGGCGGCTTCAGAACGATGATCTGGGCATCAATGCCCAAACGATGCTACCCTGGATGCTGGCTATGGTGCAGGCGGGCGGAACACCGGTCAGCCAGACGGGCGAGCGGGGCGGCTCCTTGCAAACCGCCGTGCTGCAAACCTTGCAGGGTTGGAACTACCACTATACTGCCAAGGCCGTTGCCGCCACCGTTTTTGAGCTTTGGTACCAGGAGTTGGTCAGGCGGCTTTGGGAAGATGATTTCAGCAGGGCCGCTACCGGCCTGGAAATGCGCTACCCCGCCCGCGACCGGACCAACCAACTACTCCTGAACCAATCGGGCAACCCGGCCGCCAGCTTCCAGGGCGCCAGCCCCTGGATTGATGACCGCCGCACACCTGAAAAGGAAAACGTTCACGACCTGCTGACGGCCTCGTTGCAGTTTACCGTCGATTCGCTGACCCGCAAATTCGGGCCCCTAGGCCCCGGCTGGGCCTGGGCCAACCAGAAAAGCACCGACATCAACCACCTAGCCCAGCTACCCGGCTTCGGCCACCAGGATATTGTGTGCCCCGGCAGCCCCGGCACCGTGAATGCCACCGGCGCCCGTAACGGCCCCTCGTGGCGCATGGTGGTGGCGCTGGGCCCGCAGGTGAAGGCCTACGGCATCTTCCCCGGCGGCCAGAGCGGCAACCCGGCCTCGCGCTACTACGACGACATGCTGGAAAGCTGGCGCACCGGCCAGCTCGATGAGCTGGTGTTCCTGCGCGCCGCCGACGAAAACCACCCCCGCCTGCAAGCCGCCTGGCGGCTGGAGCAGTAAGTCCGGCCAACTTTATTTTCCTGCTTACTGATTTCAGCCCGATGAAACCCTTTCTCCTGCTTTTCCTGCTAATTTTTCTGCTTTCCAGCCTGGCCCAGCTCTGGCTGCCGTGGTGGGTTATTATTCCAATTTGCCTGGGGCTGGCGGCGTGGCAGCGGGCCGCGGCCGGATGGGCATTTTGGGCCGGGCTGTTGGGCGTGGCCCTGAGCTGGTGGCTGCCGGCCGCCTGGCTGAACACCCACGGCGCGGAGTTGCTGGCCCACCGGCTAGCCACGCTGCTCCCGCTGGGCGGCAACTCCTGGCTGCTGGTGCTGCTTGGGGGGCTGCTGGCGGGGATGGTAGGCGGGTTGGCCGCCCTGAGCGGCGCGTGGGGTCGGGGCGCGGTGAGTGCGTGAGCCGGATCGGACCATCCATTTTTGAGCGAGACATCTTTTATTCAGCACAAAGCCCCTGACGACCGTACTGGCGTCAGGGGCTTTGTGCTTATTGCGGTGCTGAACTGCACTCAGGATGAGCTGCTTCGTGCTGCTTTCAGTAACCGAACGGTTCACGCATTTCTCATTCCACTTAAAATTGCGAGATGAACGCGTAGGCTGACAGGGTGTAGGGTGCAGCAGACGTGAAGTGCGTGCCACCCTGAATTGGGCGTAGCTCTACGCGCGTAGCCCCACGGGCGCGCATGGCCTGGTAGGCATCCTGGGAGTTGAAGTAGGGCACGTAATCGTCCTGGGTGCCGTGGAACAGGGCTACCGGGGCGCGGGGGAGCCAGTCGTAGATGTCGTTGGCGCGCAGCGAGGCCGTGAGGGGAGCGTCGGAATCGGTGAGGACAGCCTGGCGGAAACCGGGCGCGAACAGCTCGGCGGGCTGCCGGGGCACGGTACCGAACGGATCGGCCTGGAGGCGGGTAGCGTAGGGCTCCTGGTAGTAGTAATTGAATGGGCGGTTGAGTTGGTACACCCGGTCGTAGGTGCGTAGCACCCACACGTAGGTACTCAGGAAATTCAGGGGCTGCGAGGAGTCCATGATGTACTTGGCGAAGGCCGATTTGTGGTAGGCCCCGGCCCCTGGCGCGCTGGCCGTAACGGGCAACTCGGTGGCGTATTTCTCTTCCAGCAGCTTATGCAGGGCCATGGTGGCATAGCCGCCCTCGGAGTAGCCAAGCAGGAAGTTTTTCTGGTTGACGCTCACCTGCTGCTTCGCGCAGAACTCGCGGGCGGCCCGCAGCATATCGGCCGAGGCGGAAGCCAGCGAGGCGGCGTGCTCGTAGGGGTGCGGCAGGCTCTTGGAAGCGCCGTAGCCGATGTAATCGGGGGCCGACACCACGTAGCCCGTGGCCGCCAGCACCGAAACAGCCGACCAGACTTCGCTGCTCGAACTGTAGTACGATGGCGCGCGGGTTTCCTCATCGGGCTGCAACGTGCCGTGCTGGTAGCTGATGACCGGCACCGCTGCCGGGACCACCGGCACCAGCAGGGCCCCGGAGGCCGTTATGACCTGCCCGTCGGTATTGCGGGTAGTGTAGGTGAGGCGGTAAACTTTCACCGAGTACCGGGCCAAAGAACCCACCAGCGGAATATCCGAAACCCGTTCGGCGAGTTGGGCCGGGGTGTACTCGCCGATGAGGCTGCTGCCCACCAGCACAGTAGCGGGCGGGGCTACCGGTGGTGGCAGGGGGGTAGTGGGCGCGGTGGCTATGTTGGGCTCCGGAGAGTTGCTTTTGCAAGAGGGCACCGCGCCCAGCACCAGCATCCACAGGAGTAAACCGGCCCAGCCGGGCACGAAAGAGCGGGAAACAGGAAGTTTCGACACAGAAAGAAGTTAGATGAGAAGCGAGGCCTGCTGTTCAACCGGCCCGGATTCCGTCAACACCCTGGCCCGCGCCGACGTTCCGCAGCCCCAACCAGTAGCCCAGACTTCAGTCCGCAGCCCCTTGATAAAATGACTCCCTCGGGCTAAGGGCTGAAGTCCTTACCACACCCGTTTTTTCTTCTTCTAAGATATTAGTTTTATAACTAAATAAATAGTTATAAATTCAGTCCATCAACCCCACAACCCTACTACATGGCTGATTCTTCTTTCCCCGAACTGACCCGCGCCGAGGAGCAGGTGATGCAGGTACTCTGGCAACGCGGCCCGTCTTTCGTGAAGGACGTGGTACCGGAGCTGCCCCCGCCCGCCCCCGCCTACACGACGGTTTCCACCATCATCCGCATTCTGGAGCAGAAGGGCTTCGTGGACCACGAGGCCTTCGGGCGCACCCACCGCTACTTTGCCCTGGTGGCCCGCGACGAGTATCGGCGCTTCTCGCTGGGCAAGCTGCTGGGCGGCTACTTCGGCGGCTCGTTCAGCCGGCTGGTATCGTTTTTCGCCCAGGAAGAAAACCTCGACGCGGCCCAACTGGAAGAGCTGCTCCGCCACGCCCAAGCTGCTTCGCCTACCACCACTAACGAAACGCCCGATGCTCCTGACCCTGCTTCCGACCACGACGGCCGCCCTGCTTAGCTGGGGCCTGCAAAGCACGCTGGTGCTAGGTGCGGGCTGGCTGCTCTACCGCTACGCGCTACGGCAGGAGCGGTTCTTCGACTTCAATCGGCGGTTCCTCCTGGTGCTACCCTGGGTAGCGCTGCTGGCCCCGCCCCTGCTGGCCGTCGGCGCGCCGGCGTTAGCCAGCTGGCTTCCCACCTGGCAACCCACCGCTGGCCCGACTGCCGACCTGGTCGGCGGCAGCCTGCTGCCGACTATAACGGTACGTGGTGCCCCCGCTGGCCCGGCCGCTACTGACCCGCTGCCCTGGCTGCTGGGGGTTTATGGGGCGGGCGCGGCCCTATTGCTGGTGCGACTAGCGGCCCAACTCTGGCACCTACACCGCAGTACCCGCCACTTCCCCCGCGAACCCGGCCCCGGCTGCGTGCTGGTGCGCACAGGCGGTCAGCTGCCCATCAGTTCGTTTGGCCGCCTCGTGTTTTGGGATGAAGCCGACTTAACGCCCGCCGAAGCCCGGGCCGTGCTGGCCCATGAACTGGCTCACGTGCGCGGCCATCACACCCGCGAGCGGCTGACGTTGGAAATCGCCCGGGTACTGCTCTGGCCGGTGCCTTTAATGCACCTGCTACCTCCGGCTCTGGCCCAGCTTCACGAGTTTCTGGCCGATGCGGCGGCGCTACGAGCTTACCCTGCTGGCACTGCTTTCACCGCCCTAGCAGCCACGACCTATCCCGCCCTGCTTGCCCGGCTAGCGCTGGCCCAATTCGGGCCCGATTTACCCCTTGCGCATTCGTTCACCCAATCCTTCACCTTAGCCCGTATCCGTATGCTAACGACCTCCGCCTCCCTGCACCGCTGGAAACGCTGGCTGCCGCTACCCGTAGCAGCCAGCTTACTACTTGGCTTAGCTGCCTGCAACAAGGAGCTTGTTGTTGCCACTCCGCTACCCACGCCAGTCGGCGTTTACACCTATGTGGAGCAGATGCCTCAGTACCCCGGCGGGATGCCGCAGCTGCTGAACGACTTGGGTAAAACCGCCCATTACCCAGCCGCTGCGCTGGCCACCAATACGCCGGGAAGAACCTTTGTGCGGTTTATCGTGGGAACCGATGGCACGGTGCAGGCGGCCGAAATTACACAGGGTGCGGCCAAGCCTGGTATGGATACGGAGGTAGCCAGGCAATTCGATGCGGCGGCCCTCCAGGCCGTGCGCGAGCTGCCGGGCAAGTGGACCCCGGGCCAACAAAACGGCAAGGTGCTACCGGTTTATTATACCATCCCGGTTACGTTCGCCAACCAAGCACCTAGCAATGCCACCCCACCACCATCGTCGGCTTTGCTGAAAGCTGGACCCACCACCAGCAACCCGGCGGGCACCAATGTGCAGCCCATAACGTCGCCGCCCAGCCGGGCTCGTTCCTTCGGCTTCGATGTGCCTGGCTCCTACCCCACTCCGAACTACCAGCCCGGCGACATTTACTCGGAGCAAATTATGATCGAGCTAAGAAAAACATTTAAAGATTTGCCTGCCAAGCCGACAGACGCGCCGATCAGTCGAACATACATAAGCCTCATTGTGGGGGCCGATGGGATAATCCAGTCCGTTGAGACGCGGAAGTACTTGGTCAAGCCTACTCCCACCACTAACGAAACGCCCGATGCTCTTGACCCTGCTTCCGACCACGACGGCCGCCCTGCTTAGCTGGGGCCTGCAAAGCACGCTGGTGCTAGGTGCGGGCTGGCTGCTTTACCGCTACGCGCTACGGCAGGAGCGGTTTTTCGACTATAACCAACGGTTTCTTGGGCTGGTCCCGTGGCTGGCGCTGCTTGGGCCGCTGCTGGTGCGGGCCGCCTTGCCCACGCTGCTACGCCAGTTGCCAATAGCTGCCACCGGCGCGCTGGTACAGGCCCAGCTACCCGGTTTCACGGTGCGGGCCGAGGCCACGTTGCCCGGCGAAACCTTCGATTTCGCGCAGTATCTGCCGACGCTGTATGGGCTGGGAGTGGCCCTGCTGCTGCTGCGCCTGCTGGGGCAGGTAGCCCACCTCTGGCTGACCACGCGGCGGTTGCCCCGCACCCCGGGGTCCGGTTACGTGCTGGTACACACCGGCGGCCGGCGGCCCGTCAGCTCGTTTGGGCGCTGGATTTTCTGGGATGAAACAGCCTCGCTCACGCCCGCCGAGGCCCGCACTGTGCTGGCCCACGAGGTGGCCCACGTGCGCCAGGGCCATACCCGACAGCGCCTGCTGCTGGAAGTAGCCCGGGCGCTGCTTTGGTTCAACCCCTTCGCCCACCTGTTCCCACGGGCCCTGGCCCAAACCCACGAGTTTCTGGCCGATGCCGCCGCCCTGCGCACCCTGCAACCCGCCCAAGCCGCTTCCGCCCCGCCCGATCCGGCTCGTTATGCGGCCCTGCTGGCCCGCTTGGCCCTGCGGCAGCTGGGTCCGAACCTAGCTCTCACCCATTCCTTTACCCAATCTCTCACCTTAACCCGGATTCGTATGCTGACTAGCGCCGCCCCCATCCACCGCTGGAAACGCTGGCTCCCGCTGCCGCTGAGCGCCGGCCTACTGCTACTCGTAGCCTGCGAACAGGACCTCGGAAACGCTATTCCCCCGCCGCCGCCGCCACTGCTCGCCTATACCTACGTGGAGCAAATGCCCGAATATGCCGGTGGCCAAGCCCAACTCCTGACTGATGTCGGCAAGCTTACAAGATACCCGGCGGCGGCCCTGGCGGAGAAAATTGAAGGCCAAATATTCGTGAAGTTTATCATCGGGGCCGATGGCACAATGCAGGCCATTCATCTGCATAAAGGCATCGGTACAGCGGTTATCAACTCCGACAACCCCGGGGAGGAACAGGCGGCCAGCGCGGCAACTCCCGGTACGCAGGCGCTGCACCAAGCTGCCCTCAACACCGTGCGAAACCTACCTGGAAAATGGACGCCGGGCCGGCAAGATGGCAAAGCAGTGGCGGTGCAGTACATTGTACCTATCACGTTTTCGCTGAAGTAAACGCCCATTACTCGGTCTTACAAAACGCCGCCCGTACTGCTTCGAGCGGCGTTTTGCGTGATGGCCGAACCGGCAGGACGGCTCATTTTACCGGGCCAGCTGTTGGCGGGCGTATGCTGATTTCGGGCGGAAACCTCCTACCTTAGCAGTTCCATTCGCCTTTAATACCATTTGTTTTAGTGCCTTACCTTTCCACGCTCACCCGCCTCACGGCCCCTGCGCTAGCCTCATTAGGCCTTGCCTTCGCCCTGACCACCCTGCCCGGCTGCGGTTCGCGCTCGGCTACCGACACCGAAGCCGCCGCCATGGCTGCCGATACGGTGCAGCAGCCAGTTGTAGTCGATTCGGCCCAACTGGCCCGGCAGGTCATGCAGCGCGACTCGCTCAAGGCCGATTCTATTGCCAAGAAAAGCGGCCAGCTGCCCGGCGCTATTTTGCCCGGCCACCGCATTGTGGCCTTCTACGGCAACATCCGCTCGAAGGGCATGGGCATTCTGGGCCGCGAGCCCAAGGAGCAGATGTTCCGCAAGCTGGAGAAGGTGTTGGGCGAGTGGCAGGCCGCCGACCCCAGCCGCCCCGTGCAAGGCGCCATCCACAACGTTGCCATCACGGCCCAGGGCACGCCCGGCAAAGATGGCAAATGGCGCCTGATGAACTCCAAGGCTACCATTGAGGAAGTTATCAGGTGGGGCAAGGAGCACAATGTCATTGTGTTCCTCGATGTGCAACCCGGCCACAGCACCCTGCAGGCCGAGCTGCCCAAGTTGGAGCCCTACCTCAAAGACCCGATTGTGCACCTGGGCATCGACCCCGAGTTTTCGCTCGCGACCATGCCCGGCGTGCGCCCGAACCAGAAAATCGGCACCCTCGACGCTAAAGACATCAACTTCACCATCAACTTCCTGGCCCGCATCGTGAGCGAGAACAAGCTCCCGCCCAAGGTGCTGACAGTGCACCGCTTCACGCGCAAAATGGTGAGCAACTACAAAAACATCAAGCTTGACCCCCGCGTGCAGGTGGTTATGCACATGGACGGCCACGGCGACCCGACCCTTAAAAAGGACTCCTATAAGGCCTACATCGTTAATGAGCCCGTGCAGTACACCGGCTTCAAGCTCTTTTACGAGTACGACGCCCGCCCCAAGCCCCACCACATCATGACGCCTGAGGAAGTCATTGCCCTCACCCCCTCTCCGCTCTACGTTCAATATCAGTAGAGGAGCATAAATGAAGTGGTGGTTGAGTGACGGTTTGGTCGTTGCGAGGACGAAGCAACCTGTCCTTTTCTGAGCCCGAAGCCCTTATCCAGCGCAAAGCCCCTGATGTCAGCAGACGTCAGGGGCTTTGTGTTTATGCTAGATGCTGGAGTGCGTGAAGGGCCGATTGCTTGGTCCCCCATCTTCGCAATGACCGAACTGTTACCTATTCACCGCACGCTAGTGCGCGGCGTTCAGGTCGACGGGGCCGGCGTTGCGGATGCGCTTGATGAACATCAGGAGCGGGATGCAGGCCAGGAAGAACAGGCCCAGCATCGTGAACGTTTGAGCGTAGGTGATGAGGGAGGCCTGCTTCATAATGGTGAAATCGAGCACCTGGTAGGCCTGCTGCCGGGCCTGCTCGAAGGAGAAGCCCTTGTTCATGAAGTTCTGGGTAAAGGCCTGTAGCCGCTGCTGGGTTTCAGTGTCGTAGAGCGACACGTTGGGTAGCAGCGCCACCCGGTTGTAGGCCACGTTGCGCTCGAGGTAGGTACCCACGATGGCCACCCCGAACGAGCCGCCGAGCTGGCGCAACATGCCCGTCAGGCCCGCCGCCTGGGCCCCGTCCTTGCCCCGCAGCCCCTGTAACGACATGGTGGTAATGGGCAGAAACAGCAGGCCCAGGCCCACGCCGCGCAAAATCAGGGGCCAGAAGAAGTCGTCTTCGCCGGCGGTGGGCGAAATTTTCTGGCTCATCCAGAACGTGAACAGGAAGAAGATACCAAAGCCAAAGGGCAGCATGAATTTCTGCGGTACGCCCGCCTGCAAGGCCCGCCCGATCAGGGGCATCATCAGGCCCGCTACCACCGCGCCGGGCAGCAGCATAAAGCCCGTTTGAGCGGCCGTGAAGCCCAGAATCCGCTGGGTGAAAATCGGGAAGATGAACACCGAGGCAAACAGACCGAAGCCCAGAATAAACGATAGAATGGCCCCCAGCGCCAGGTTTCGGCTGCGCGTGAGCACCCGCAGGTCTACGATGGGGTTTTTGGCCGTGAGCTCCCGCCAGATGAAGCCCACCACGCCCACCACGGCCAACGCCGTGAAGGCCAGAATCATACCCGACTCGAACCAGTCCTCGGTTTCGCCTTTTTCGAGCACGAATTGCAGCGAGCCTACGCCCAGAATCAGCAGGAAAATACCGGCCCAGTCCAACTCCCGCAACGGCCGCGGAATGGCGTTAGCAATGGATTCGGGGTCCTTGATGAACAGGAAGGTGAAGATGGTGGCCAGTATGCCCACCGGCACGTTCACGTAGAAAATCCAGGGCCAGTCGTAGTTATCCACGATGTAGCCGCCCAGGGTGGGGCCGATAGTGGGGCCGATAATAACGCCCATGCCGAACAGGGCCTGGCCCAACGCCAGCTGCTTGGGCGGGAAGGTGTCAATCAGAATCGACTGCGAGGTAGCCATGAGCGCCCCGCCCCCAATACCCTGGATGAAGCGGAAGGCCACCAGCTCCCAGATATTCGTGCTCTGCCCGCAGGCCATGGAGGCCAGCGTAAACAACACCACCGAGAAGCCGAAGTAGTTGCGCCGCCCGAACTGCTCGGACAGGAAGCCGGTCATGGGCACCACAATCACGTTGGCAATGGCGTAGGCCGCAATCACCCAGCTCACTTCCGCGAGCGTGGCCGAGAGGTTGCCCATCATTTGGGTCAGGGCCACGTTCACGATGCTGGTGTCGATCAGCTCCAGGAGCGTACACAGCACCACCGTGATAACGATAATCCACTTTTTAGCTCCGGTTTCCATGTGGTGAATGAGTGATTGGGGGTAATCAGAACGTCATTCTGAGCGCAGCGAAGAATCTCGCGGGCTGACGTTGCATTGGTACTTCTTAGCCGTTGGATGATTTGGCAACGTCAGCCCGCGAGGTCCTTCGCAGGCTCAGAATGACGTTCTTTTCAACTATCCGACTACCTACTTCACCTTCACGATGGCCCGCACGCTCATACCAGCGCGCAGGGGGTGGTCGGGGTCGGTTTTGGTGAGGCTGATTTTGACGGGTACGCGCTGCACCACTTTCACGAAGTTGCCCGAGGCGTTATCGGGGGGCAGCAGGGCGAAGCGAGCACCGGTAGCGGCCGAGAGCGACTCGATTTTACCCTCGAACTCCTGGTTAGGGTAGGCATCGACCTCGACGCTCACGGGCTGGCCTTCGCGCATGTTTTCGAGCTGCGTTTCCTTGAAGTTGGCAATGATCCAGGTGTTGCCGGAAGCCACCAGGCCCATCAGCTGCTGGTTGGGGCTGATGTTCTGGCCGGGCTGCACGTTTTTCTTGCTCACGATGCCGTTGCCGGGCGCCGTGATGGTGGTGTAGCTGAGCTGGAGCTTGGCGTTGTCGAGGTCGGCCTGGCGCTGTTTTACCACGGCTTCGGCCACGGCAATCTGCTGCTGGGCCGCTGCCACCTGCTGCTGGGCCACGCTCACCTGCTGCTGGGCGGTAGCGCGCTGGGCGCTGGTCGATTTGAGGTTGGCCTGCACGGCGTCGTACTCGCTCTGCGGGATGATGTCCTCCTTGCGCAGGAATTCGCTGCGCTTGAGGTCCTTCTGCAGGCGGGCGCGGTTGGCATCACTCACCCCGATGGCGGAGCGGGCGGCGCCCACGTTGGCCTGGGCGGTGCCCACGCCGGCGCGGGCAGCCACCACGTTGGCCTGGGCGGCGGCCAGGGCGGCTTCGGCGGCATTCACGCGCTGCTGGTAGTCGGCGGGGTCCACGGTTACCAGCACGTCGCCCTTTTTCACGCGCTGGTTGTCCTCCACCTTCACCTCGAGCACGGCACCGGTTACGCGGGGCAGAATCGGATACACGTCGCCTTCTACCTGGGCGTCGTCGGTTTCTTCGTGGGCCTGGCCGAACTGGTAGCGCTGCCAGCCGAAATAGCCACCCACCAGCAGAGCCAGGGCCAGAATAATAAGAATAAAGGGGCGTTTGGAGCGGCCTGTTTGCTCCTCAACTACCGGCTCGTAAGCGGCGGGGGGAGTTGCTACGGCCGGGTCGTGCTGAACGGGAGTTGCCATGAGATGAAGTGAGTGAATCGGTGAGTGAGTGGCTCAGGGAATGAGCAAATAGTTGAAAAGGGAATCGGGTGCAAAGAGCGCTCAGTCGCCACCTCACCCCGTGGGGCGCAGGGCCTGGGGGCAGCCGGGTTTCACGAGCAGCGTTACGCAAGGCGCGGTACGGACCACGGTTTCGGCGGTGCTGCCCATCAGGAAGCGCGTGAGGCCCGTACGGCCGTGCGCGCCGATAACAATGATGTTGGCCGGATGGCGCTGAGCCTCGCGCACAATCTCGCGGGCCGCGTCGCCGTGGGCCACGGCCGTGCTGACGGGCGCGCCGGCCTGCAGCGCCGTTTCGCGGTGCAACGCCAGCTGCCGGGCCACATACACGTCGGGCAACGCCAGGGCGGCCGAGGCCAGCTCCGGTTCCAGCACGTGCAGCAACCGCAATTCCGCCCCCGTACCAGCCGCCAGGGCCGCCGCATAGGTCACCAGCGCCTCCGTCGCAGCAGAAAAATCAATCGGACAGAGGATGGTCATGCGGGCGGTGAATGAGTGATTCGGTGAAGTGGTGGGTGAAAAAGAACGTCATGCTTCGGCTGCGTTCAGCATGACGTTCTTTTCTCTTGCTGCCCGCTACCAGATCTGCTCACCGGTGGCGCGCTTGAGCTGGTACTGGCCGAGCGTGTAGTTATAAATGGCCTGGATGCGGGCCAGGCGGGCCTGGAGCAGCTGGGTTTCGGCATCGAGCACGTCGAGGTTGTTGCCCACGCCGTAGCGGTAGCGGGCTTGGGCGCGGGTGAGGGCATCGGTGGCCTGCTCAATCTGCACGAGCGAGTTATCGTAGCGGGCCGCGCTGGCTTCCAGGTTGTTGGCCGCCTGGCGCACATCGGCCCGGATCTGCTCCTGGGTGTCCTGGATGCGCGACTGGGCCCCGCGGATGTTGGCAGCGGCTTCCACGCGCTGGTTCTTGTTCTTGTTGCCGTCGTAAATCGGCATCGAAAACTGCACCACGCCTACCGAGTTAGGCCGGAACTTATCGAGGTTGGGCAGGTAGCCATTTTTGCCACCCAGTTGCGCGCCTACGCCCAATAGGGGCATGTTGCTGCGCTCAATAAGCTTGAGGTTGAGGTTGGCGGTCTGCTCGGCGTCGCGGGCCAGCTTCACTTCGGGCCGGCCTTCAATGCCCCGGGCCAGCGCGGCCGGCACATCTACAGCCTGGGGCTGGTAGGCCAACGTGCCACGCACGGGCACGTCCACGTACTCGGGCTTGTGCAGCAGGCGGGCCAGCTGCACCTGCTGGTTACGGAGCTGGTTCACCAGCTCAATGCGCGAGTTCCGGGCCTGGGTGATGCGCACCTGGGTGGTCGTCACGTCGAAACGGGTGCTTACGCCACCTTCCACGCGCTTTTCCATTTCGCGCTGATGCTGTTGCAAAGAAGCAATCTGGGCGTCCTGCACCCGAATGCTTTCCCGCACGAACAGGATATTGTAGTAAGCCTGGGCCGCCGAGTAAGCCAGGTCCCGGCGGGTTACGTTGATCTGGTCGGTGGCCGTCAGGCGGCGGCTTTCGGCCAGGTTGTAGGTAGCGTCGCGCTTACCGAAGTCCAGCAGGCCGTACTGCACCGTGATGTGGGCGTCGTAGTTGTTGTTGGGGGCCAGCTGGAAGCCGGGGGCATCGGGGTTCAGCTGAATTTTCACCACCGGGTCGATGCGGGTGTAGGTAGCCGTGCCCGTCACCTGGGGCAGGAAACCACCCCGACTCTGGGTGACGCGGCTGGTAGCCGCATTCACTTCCTCCTCCAGCGTGGTAATGGCCGGATTGGCCTCCAGCACCGAGCGCACGGTACCGTCCAGGGTCAGCGAATCAGACAGCACCGGGCCCTGTTGGGCTCGGACCGTACCGGCACTCAGCAGCCCAAGGGCGACAAGCGGCAGGGCAAAAGTTGGTCGGAAAAACATACTCAGGAATGGCGTGGTAGTAACTGCCTTTAACCGAAAGCTGTGCCAACCCGTTAAATCCATTTTAATGCATTGCAAAAAGTGGCTTCACAGCTTGTAAAAAACGTTTTATCTTCCCCTGATCCAAATATTCAATTTAGTATTTATTTATAATATTTCCCGATATATCAGGATATCCTCGTTTTTATTCCTGACATTTGAGGGAAATAAGCGCCTTTTCTCATGCCTGATCAGGATGATTCGTTACTACTCTACCTCAACGAGGCCATTGCCACCACCCGCAATAAAGAGGACCTGTTTCGGAGCGTGACCGAGAAGCTGCGGCTGATTTTCCCCTTCGATGCCATCACCATCCTGTCCCTCGACACCGAGCATCAGTACCGCCGCGTGTTTCTGCGCGATTACCTGGGGGAGTTGCTGCTGTCCTCCAGCGACCTGACCAAGCCCGGGCGTAGCAGCATTGAGAACACGCCCATCGAGAAATTTCTGCGCGCTCCTCAGCTCCAGCAACTCGATCTGGTGGAGCTGCTGCGTGAATACCCCGATTTCCATCCGTTTCAGTCTTTGCTGGCCAGCAGCATGCGCTACCTCACCATGGTACCCCTGCGCACCGGCGGCCACCTGATCGGGATTCTGAGCATGGTAGCGCGGCGGCAGCCCGAATTATCGGAGCAAGACACCGATCTGCTCGACAAGATTGGCAGCTTGGTGGCCGTGGCCGTTACCAACACGCTGGCCTTCGAAGACATTGCCCGCCGCGAGCAGGAGAAAACCATGCAGCTGGCCCTCAACAACGCCCTGCTCAGCATCAAGGAGCGCGACGAGCTGTTCCGCACCATTGCCACCGAAATCAACCGGGTGGTGCCCTGCGACTACTTTGGAGTGCGGGCCCGGGCGTCGGGCTCGGCGGCCCGGGCCCTGGCCGAGTTCAACAAGCAGCCCGATGGCACCTTCGCCGCCCTCGCCAACAACCGCTACGACGACCTGCCCCACCACCAGGATTCCCAGCCGGCCCTCGCGGAGCTGTTTTCGCGGCCCGGCGTGTACGTGGGGCCCGATTTTGAAGTTTTGGCCGAGCAGCACGCACTGCTACACTACATCCGGGAGCAGCGGGGCACGCAGTCGTTGCTGTGCGCCCCGCTAGAGGACAGCAATGAGCCCGCTGCGGCCCTCATTCTGGCCAGCCACCAGCCCCTGGCCTTTACCGAGGAGCATCTGGAACTGATGCAGAACCTGGTGCCCCAGATCCGACTGGCCGTGCAGAACGTGCTGGCTTTTGAGCAAATCGACGCCCTGCGCACCCAACTGGAGCGGGAGCGCACCTACCTCATCGACGAAATAAACACTACTGCCGCCGCCCGCCTCGACGATTTCGTGGGCGGCAGCGCAGCCATGCGGGCCGTGTACACCCGCCTGGCCCAGGTGGCCCCCACCGATACCACCGTGCTGATAACGGGCGAAACCGGCACTGGTAAGGAGCTGGTGGCCCGGGCCCTGCACCACCTTTCGCCGAGGCGCGAGCGGGCCCTCATCAAGCTCAACTGCGCCGCTTTGCCCGCCCAGCTTATCGAAAGCGAACTATTTGGCCACGAAAAAGGCGCTTTCACGGGGGCCCACGACCGGCGCATCGGTAAGTTCGAGCTGGCCGACAAGGGCACGATTTTCCTGGACGAAGTGGGCGAGCTGCCCCTCGATCTGCAGGCCAAACTGCTGCGGGTGCTCCAGGAAAAGGAGTTTGAGCGCATTGGGGGCCGCCGCGTCATTCAGTCGGATGTGCGGGTGATTGCGGCCACCAACCGGGTGCTGGAGGAGGAAGTAGCCGCCGGCCGCTTCCGGGCCGATTTGTACTACCGCCTCAACGTATTCCCCATCCGGCTGCCGGCCCTGCGCGAGCGGCCCGAAGACGTGGAGCCGCTCATGCGCCATTTCCTGGAGCGCTTCACCAAGCAGATGGGCAAGCCCGTGCGCGGCCTGCGCGAGCGGGATTTGCGGGCCCTGCAACAGTACGGTTGGCCGGGCAACGTGCGCGAACTGGAGCACGTGGTGGAGCAGGCCGTGATTGTTAGCCAAGAGAAATTCCTGGAGTTCCAGGGCTTCGCGGCCGGCACCGCCCCGGCGGCCCCGGCCTCACCCGAAGCCGGTGGTCCGCTCAAAACCCTGCGCGAGCAGGAACGCGACCATATCCTGGCGGCCCTGCACCGCACCGCCGGCCGCGTCAGTGGCCCCAACGGCGCGGCCCTCCTGCTCGACATCAACCCCAAAACCCTGGAAGCCCGCATGAAAAAGCTGGGCATCCGGCGCGAGTACCAGGTGGTAGAATAGAGCCTGCTACAGTGTCCGGGACTTGATTTTGCGCAGTACTTCTTGGTAGGCAGCTACCGGCTGGCCTTCCTTTTTGGCCTGAGCAACGGCTTTCTGCTGCGTGACCTCGGCCTCAGTATTCAGATGCAGGGCATACAGCAAGTGGGCCAGCGTGTCGTAGTAGCCGGCGCGCGGGTCGAGGTCGATGGTGCGCTGGCTCCAGCGCATAGCTTGAGCCAGGTAGGCGGTGCGACGCGTGCCGGAGCTGTACACCTCCCAGGCACCATTGTTCAGCTCCGCAGCATACACGTCGCCACCGGAGCGAAATACGCTTACCATCTTCACCGCCGAATCGGGGCGGGCTAGGTTGGTGTAGGGTGTGGGGGCAGTGAAAGGATTTTTCGAGGTGCGCTGGCGGCGGATGGTGTCGGCGGGCGTGGCCATGTAGTGCTGCTCGTAGTGGCTCATGAGCAAAGGCAAGTAGCGGGCCGTGTCGCCCACGGCTTTGTAATAGCGCAGCATATTGCTGCCGTAGGCTTGGCTGGCCCGCTGCCGGTTGGACGAAGCGTTCCAGGAGGCACTGGCGAAACCGGCCGTCTGGGTGGCCAGCTGCACGTCGCGGCTGGCAATAGCGGCCTGCATGGAGTTGGTAATAATGGCACTGTTGATAGCCACGCGCCGGTGCAGGAGCAGCGTAGTATACAGGCTATCTACGAGGCGCTTATTGAGCCGGGCAACGTTGTAGGCGCGGCTGTTCAGCACGGGGCCGTATTCGTGCACAAACACCACTTCCGCGAACTGGTCGAAGGCCTTTACCGGCAGCTCCCGCACGTATTCATCCAGCAGTTCCGGGCTGACGATAGCGCCAACGCTGCGGCGGGCCTGCAGGTACTGGCGCAAAAACGCGGCGCCTCGCTCGCCCCGGGTGTAGCGCTTTTCCAGGCTGCTCAGGTTATCGGGGCTGGCCAGCTTCTGCCGAAACGTTTCGATATCGGCCAGGTAGCGCTGCGGGTCGCGCACGTTGCTGAAGCTGCGGTGCAGCACGGTGCCATCGGGATGCAGGTAGAGATAGGTCGGGAAGGTGCTCACGTGGTAGCGGCGGGCCAAGCGCTGCCCCGCCGGAGTGTTGTTGAAAGCCCGCACCACTAGAAAGTTGGGCTGCAAGGCCTTCACCACCGCCGGATCGTTCAGGGAAGTGCCATACACCCGCTCGGCTTCCTGCCGGCTGAGCTTGGCGGCGCTGGGCGGGAGCGACGTGGTGAGCAGCAGAAACACCGGCTTTTGCAGCCGGGCGGCCCGCTGCAGCACTTGGCCCAGCGAGTCTTTCTCAAACGTAAGCTCCTGGGCGGTGGCGGCCGGGGTGGTAGCCAGCAGGCAAAGCGTCACCAGTAGATAGCGGAACAGTACAGTAGGCATCGGTATAATTAGGCAAGAGATGAAGTGGTAGCTAAAGACTGCCGAAACTACGCAAAGGATTCTTCTGAGGCCGACGTTGGCTGCAGCCTGCCTGAGGCCGGCCCCACAGTGCTCCATTCGTAGAGTTACGCACTGCTGCCCTACTTCTATCTTATTCCTGCGAAGCAGGCAACTGAAAACCCTGGCAACGCTGTTTTGCTTGTACCTTTCTTCCTGCATGCCCGACTCCGCCCCCGAAAACCCGCCCATTACCCGCGAACAGGTACTGCTAGCCCTTCGTCAGCTCGACGAAACGGGGCCGCAGATGCCGCTGAGCACGGTGTACGACCTCGTGTACCGGGGCCGGCGCTACGCCCCGCGGCAGGTGGCCCAGCTGGCCTACCAGCTGGCTACCGGGGAAGCGGCGGCGAAGTGGCCGTTGCGGGCCGGGGCCCCTACCAACAAGGTCCTGGAGGCCCTCGATTTCACCATTGCCACCAAGCGCCCCACCCTCGAAAACTCGCCCCTGCTGGATGGCGACGTGGCCGCCCAGCAGCAGATGCAGGAGCTTTACACCGGCGCGACTCGCCCCGACCAAACCGGCAAGCGCCGGGTTGAGTCGGAGGAATCAGTCGGGCCGACGCGGGCCGAAGTCGGGGAGCCGGTGGTAGCGTATGAACACCCGCCCAGCAGGCCGTACACGCTGGAAATGGCACGGACGGAGCTATTTTTGTCGGCTGACGAGCTGGCGGCGGCGCGGGCGGCCCTGCAGCGGCGGCGTAACCTGCTGCTGCAGGGCCCGCCGGGCACGGGCAAGACGTTTCTGGCCCGGCGGCTGGCCTGGCTGGAGCTGGGGGCCACCGACGCGGCCCGCATCGAGCTGGTGCAGTTTCATCCGAGCTACAGCTACGAGGACTTCGTGCAGGGTTTCCGGCCCGACGGCAACGGCGCGTTTCGCCTCCAGAACGGCATTCTGGTAGACTTCTGCCAGCGCGCCGCCCAAGACCCCGACCACCCGTATTTCCTGCTGATTGACGAGCTGAACCGGGGCCACGTGGCCCGCATTTTCGGGGAGCTGCTATTGCTGCTCGAAGCCGACAAGCGCGGTCCTGCCCACGCGGTGCGCCTACCCTACGCCCCGGCCGGCAACCCGCCGTTTTTCGTGCCGGAAAACGTGTTCGTCATTGGCACCATGAACCTGGCCGACCGCAGCCTCGCGCCCCTCGATTATGCCCTTCGTCGCCGCTTCGCCTTCGTGAGCTTGCAGCCCGAATTCGGGGAGCCGCTGCGGGCACTGCTCGTAGCCCACGGGGTGCCGGCCGCCGTCATCGACCAGCTCACCACCCGCCTGCTCGACCTGAACCGCACCATCGCCGACGACCCCGACCTGGGGCTCGATTTCTGCCTCGGCCACAGCTACTTCTGCCACCCGCCCCCCGACCCCACCCGCGCCGCCGAGTGGCTGCGCCTCATCCTAGAGCAGGAAGTGGCCCCGTTGCTCGACGATTACTGGCTCGACCAGCCTGCAAAGGCCGCCGCGCAGAAAAAGAGGCTGCTGGCCGGGCTGTAGTTGGTCAGTCCACGGAACGTCATGCTGAGCATTCTGCGCATCAAGTAGAGACGGAGCGCAGTCGAAGCATCTCTACCGCCACACTAACCCCGTCGCCCTCTTGCTCTCCATTTCAAATAGAGGGACGGGAGGGGAAGAGATACGCCCGAACGAAGCAATACAGATGCTTCGACTGCGCTCAGCATGACGCGTCTGACAACTGACTAACTGAAAACCACCCTGCGTGATTCCGATTCAGAACCTGTACTACCTGCTGTGCTACGCCTGGAACCGATTGCCGGAAGCGGAGGAGCTGCAGGCGGTGAGTGGGGCGGAATTCCGGCGGCCGCTGGCGCTGCTGGCTCACGTGCTGCTGCGCGGCACCACCCGGCTGCTGCACCAGGGCCTGCCGCTGCGCTACACCGAGCGCACCGAGGAGCTGCCGGAGCTGCGGGGCCGGGTGCTACTTGACCCCACCCTGCGCCGCCAGCTGCTGCCCCGGGGCCGGGCCGTGTGTGCTTTTGATGAGCTAACGCCGTCTTCGCCGTTGGCGGGTCTGCTGCGCGGCACACTTCAAGTGCTGAGCCGAAGCCGGGCGGTGCCCCCGGAATTGCGCCGGCAAATCCGGGCGGGGCTGCGCCGGTTTCCGGCCGCTGTGGAAGCGCTGCCGCTCACAGCCACCACGCTGCGGTTGGTACGCCGGGAGCGGCCCAGGGGGCTGAGCGGGTTTCTGCTGAACGTGTGCGAGCTGGTTTACCGGAGCACCCTGCCCGCCCCCGACACGGCTAGCCCCGCCCGGTTCCGCGACTTCCGCCGCGACGAGCCGCTGATGGCCCGCTTGTTCGAGCAGTTCGTGCGCAACTTCTACCGCCTGGAGCAGCGGCAGTTCCGGGTATCATCAGAAACCATTGCCTGGCAGGCCGAGGCTGCAACGCCCGAGGCGCTGGCCCTGCTGCCGGCCATGATAACCGATACGAGCCTGGAAAGCCCGGCCCGCAAAATCATCCTCGACACCAAGTACTACGCCGCCGCCCTCAAGCGCCACCACGACCAGGCCCGGCTGATTTCGCCCCACCTCTACCAGCTTTACGCTTACCTGCAGAACCAGCCTATGCAGCCCGACCAGCAGCTCGACCAGCAGCTCGAAGGCATCCTGCTTTACCCGGCGGCCGCCCAGGCCATCGACCTGCGCTACACCCTCGGCGGCCACCCCGTGCGCGTGGTCACCATCGACCTGAATCAGCCCTGGGAAGGTATTGCGGCGGCTTTGCTGGGGCTGCTGGCGGAACGCTAAACAAGGAGGCTACTACCCCAACGGACCCACCTGTGCAGGTGAGCCCATCAACGTAGCAGCCTCCTCATTTTACCAGCTCACTGCGAGATGATTTGCCTTATGCTATTCGCGTACGATGCGGTAGATGGCCGTGCCGCCTTCCGTAGTGGCCCGCAGCAGGTACATACCAGCCGGCTGGGCGCTTAGGTCGAGCGGCTCGCGCACGATGGTTCCGGCGTTCAGGGGCATGATGGTGCGCTGGTGCACGACCTGGCCTACGGCATTGATAACCGTTACGTCGACAGCCTTGCGGTAGCCGCTCAGGGCCAGGGTCAGCTGCCCGGAGAAGGTGGGGTTCGGGTACACTTCCAGCGAGGAACCGGCCAGTGGTTTGGCCGTGGCCGTAACTACCAGCGGCGCGGAAGCGGCGGAAGCGCAGCCGGCCGCCGAGGTCGTAACCACGGTGTAGGCACCCGCCTGGGCCGCCGCATTCACCACGTAGGTTGGGGCCGTAGCGCCCGGAATCAGCACGCCGCTGCGGTACCACTGGTTGCCGGTGGGGGCGCTGCTGGTGAGCGTGGCGGTAGTGCCGCTGTACTGGATGCTGACGGTGGGCGTGGCCGGCGTGGCGTTGATGGTCAGGGGCACGCTGCTGGTGCTGGGGCAGGGGCCACCCACGCTGTAGATGACGGTGTAGCTGCCCGGGGTAGAGGCCGCCAAGTTAATGGCGCCGGTCTGGGCGTTCAGGCTCAGGCCCGAACCCGCCGAGAATATGCCCCCACTGGTGCCGCTGATGGTGGCAGCCAGCGGCGCGTTGCTCTGGCAGAAAGCCGCTCCGCTGTACGCAAACCCCGCCGTGGTGAGCGGGTTGACCGTCAGCGTTACCTGGCTGGAGTTGGTGCATCCGTTGGAAGACGCCGTGACGGTGTAGGTTTGGCTGACAGGCGCATTGGTAGTGTTGGTGAGCGTAAGCGTTGGCTGGGCCACGGTAGCACTGCTCAGGCCGGCAGCCGGGCTCCACTGATAGGTGTAGCCCGCCAAAGCCGCCGTACCCAACTGCACCGAACCGCCCGAGCAAAGCGCCTGGGCCGGACCGGCATCGGCCGTGATGGCCGGGTTCACGGTTACGCGCACGGCTTTGCTACCCACGCAGCCGTTGGCCGTAATGGCCGTGAGCGTGAAGATGTAGGTACGCGGGGTAGTGGTGGTGTTAGGCAGCGAAAAGGTAGGCTGGGCGGCCGTGGGGCTGCTTAGGCCGGTCGAGGGCGACCAGCTGTAGGTGAGTCCGGCTACGGCCGGGGTGCCCAGCTGGGCCGACTGCCCGGAGCACAGCACCCGGTCGGGGCCGGCGTCGGGAGTGGGAGCGGCTTCTACGGTTATCGTAACCTGGGCCGTGGCCGTGCAGTTGGTGTTGTCACCGGTTACGGTGTAGGTCGTGGTTTGGGTGGGCGAAGCCACGGGGTTGGCCGAGCGGGGGTTGCTCAGGCCGGTGCTCGGCGACCACAGGTAGTTCTGGGCCCCGGTAGCCGACAACGAAACTGAGGTGCCGGCGCAGATTGTCTGGTTAGCCGACACGGTGAGCACTGGCGTCGCGCGCACGTTCACCGTTACCTGGCTCGTGGCCTCGCAGCCCGATGCATTGGTTACCGTTACGGTGTAGATGGTGGAGGCTACCGGCGAGGCCGTGGGGTTGGCCACATTCGGGTTGCTGAGGCCGGTAGTGGGGCTCCAGCGGTAGCTGCTGCCCCCGCTGGCGTTCAGCAAAACAGATTCGCCGGAACAGATATTAGTGAACTGGGGATTGACGTTGACAATGGGCAGCGCATTCACGGTTACAACTACCGCCGACGTGCTGGTGCAGCCGTTGAGGCTGGCCGTAACGGTGTAGGTGCCGGAACGGTTAACGCCCACATTGGAAATGGTGGGGTTCTGCAGCTGCGAAGTAAAGCCGTTCGGGCCGGTCCAGGCGTAGCTGGCCCCCGATACGGTGGAGGCCGTCAGCAGCAGGTTGTTGCCGGAGCACAGGGGCGAATTGCTGCCCGCTGTTACGCTGCCGATGTTGGTAATGGCTAGGTCCTGGCCGTTGTCGGAGCCGGTGGTGGCCGGATCGGAGGCCACTACCCGCACCCGGTACCCGACGCCGGTTACAATGGAAGCCGGGATGGTGGCCGTGATGGTGCCGCCTGCCGAACCAGCAATTGATCCGATGGCTACCGGTGCGGCAAACGAGCCGGCCTGGTCCGAGAGCTGGGCCGTGAAGACGTTGTTGCCATTGAGCGTGCCATTGCTGACGGTGTAGCTCACGCGGATGGTGGCATCCTTGCAGAAGGCTGCCCCATTGAGCACCGTGCTGGTAATGGTAACGGCCGACGCCGGCCCGGCCCAGGTCAGCAGCAGTAGTAGCAGGGAAAAACAAAAGAGTAAACGGTGTTTCATACGGTAGGAATTGGGAGGTGAGAAAAACGACCATGCGCTGGCCCGGCAGCCGCCGGAACGCCCGAAGGTGAGCGGCGTGGCCGCTTGGAGCAGTTTTATCGAATTAGGTTTAATCGGGCCCGGATAAAAAGTGCAACCTGAGTTGGTTGCCGGGGTCATTCGATTTGCAACGCCGGTTTTTTCCCCCTAAACTGCTTACTGCATTCTCCACTCACCCAAACCCGTACTGATTTGAAACGACGCGACTTTGTGGGCCTCACCGGGCTGGCAACGGGTGCCCTCTGGCTGCCCTCCTTCCCCGGCTTCAGCGGCACCCTCGTTGACCCCGCCCGCCTGCTGGAACCCGGCCTGGATGTGGCCGTGAAAAAACGCCTGGCCGACGCAGCCCTGAATACAGCTAAAGCCGCTGGTGCTACCTACGCCGATGTGCGCATCGGGCGCTACCTCAACCAGAGCGTGTTTACCCGCGAAAAGCAGGTTCAGAACATTGCCAGCGGCGAGAGTTTTGGGGCCGGCGTACGGGTGCTGGCCAACGGCACTTGGGGTTTCGCCTCCACCAATACCGTAACCGAAGCGGGCCTGGCCAAGGCCGCCCAGCTGGCCGTGCAGATTGCCAAGGCCAACAGCAAAGTGCAGAAGGAGCCCGTGAAGCTCGCCCCCCAGAAGGGCCAGGGCGTGGTATCATGGAAAACGCCCATCAAGGTGAATGCCTTCGAGGTGCCGGTGAAGGACAAGGTAGAGCTGCTGCTGGCCGCCAACGCCGCCGCCCTCGACAACGGCGCCTCGTTCGTGAATTCGGCTTTGTTTCAGGTGAACGAGCAGAAGTATTTCGCTTCCACCGACGGCTCTTACATCGACCAGGACGTGCACCGCATCTGGCCCAACTTCTCGGTCACGGCCATCGACCGGGCTTCGGGCAAGTTCCGCTCCCGCGACGCCCTGAGCGCGCCCATGGGCATGGGCTACGAGTACCTGCAGCCCAAGGCCGAAGACAAGATTGCCGGCCCTACCGGCACCGGCCTCATCGGCTACCGCAACAGCTTCGACATGCTCGCCGACGCCGCTTTAGCTGCCCAGCAGGCCAAGCAGAAACTCACCGCCAAATCAGTCACGGCCGGTAAGTACGACCTTGTACTCGACCCCAACCACCTGGGCCTGACTATCCACGAAAGCGTCGGCCACCCTACCGAGCTTGACCGGGTGCTGGGTTATGAGGCCAACTACGCCGGCACCAGCTTCGCCACCCTCGACTGGAAGGCCAAGGGCCAGCCCTACGGCTCGAAGCTGGTGAACATTGTGGCCGACAAGCTGCAAGCCAATTCGCTGGGTGCGGTGGGCTACGACGACGAGGGCGTGCCGACCAAGGAGTGGAACATCATCAAGGACGGCAAGCTGGTGGACTACCAGAAAATCCGCGACCAGGCCCACATCGTGAACCAGAACGAATCGGATGGCTGCTGCTACGCCGATTCGTGGAGCTCGGTGCAGTTCCAGCGCATGCCCAACATCAGCCTCAAGCCCGGCACCGCCAAGCTGAGCGTGGACGATATGATTAAGGGTGTGGACAAGGGTATTTACATTGCCGGCCGCGGCTCGTTTTCGATTGACCAGCAACGCTACAACTCCCAGTTCGGTGGCCAGGTGTTCTACGCCATCGAGAAGGGTAAAATTGCCGGCATGCTCGAAGATGTAGCCTACCAGACCAACACCCTGGAGTTCTGGGGTTCCTGCGCCGCCATCTGCGACGCGTCGGACTACCGCCTGTTCGGCTCCTTCTTCGACGGCAAGGGCCAGCCGCCCCAGGTTTCGGCCGTGAGCCACGGCTCGGCCACCACGCGCTTCAACGCCGTGAACGTGATTAATACCGCCCGGAAAATTTAAGCTGTTCTCCCGTTTCGCCTCACCCCCTAGCCCCCCTCTCCGAAAAAGGAGAGGGGAACTAGCTTCTAATTTTTAGTTTAGCTGTGGCTGCTTTAGAATTAGAAAGCTAAGTTCTAGTCCCCCCTCTCCTTTTTTGGAGAGGGTGCTAGGGGGGGGAGGCGTATGTGAGGCGTACGCTAGAACAACCCAACTACCACGCATCAACGAATCAACCATATGGCCATACTTTCTCAAACCGAAGCCCAGGCAATCCTCAAAAAGGTGCTGGGTTTCAGCAAAGCCGATGAGTGCGAAGTGACGCTCAACGGCCAGTCGGGCGGCAACGTGCGCTCGGCCCGCAACGCCATCAGCACCAGCGGCGGCATCGACAACGTGAGCCTCACAGTGGAGTCGCGGTTCGGCAAACGCTCGGGCGTGGCCACCTGCAACCAGTTCGACGACGCCACGCTGCGCACCTGCGTAACGCGGGCCGAGGAAATTGCCCGCCTCGCCCCCGAAAGCCCCGAGTACATGCCCCTGCTCGGCCCCCAAAAGTACCTGCCCCTGCCCCCAACTTTCGCCAAGGCCACTGCCGACATCACGCCCGATTACCGCGCCGCCCAGGTGGGCAGCAGCATGGTTATCTGCGATGAACGCAAGCTTAGCTCGGCAGCCTTCCTCAACGATTCGGCCGGGTTTGTGGCCAAGCGCAACAGCAAGGGTCTGGAGGCCTACCAGCAGCAGTCAGGCCTGGAGTTCAGCATTACGGTGCGCACACCCGACGGCACCGGCTCGGGCTACGCCACGGCCGACTACAACGACGCCAGCAAGTTCGACGCGAAAACCCTGACCCGCATTGCCGCCGACAAGGCCGCCGGCTCGCGCAACGCCAAGGCCCTGGAGCCCGGCAAATACACCGTTATTCTGGAGCCCGCCGCTCTGGTAGCCAACACCGACGCCTCGCTGCTCCAGGCTTTGATGAGCGCCCTCGACGCCCGCAACGCCGACGAGGGCCGCTCGTTCCTGAGCAAGAAGGGCGGCGGCAACCGCAAGGGCGAGAAGCTCTTTGATGAGCGCGTGACCATCTACTCCGACCCCACCAACGCCGAGGTGCCCGACCTCACGTTTTCGGGCGACGGCCGGCCCCAGCAGAAAGTAACGTGGATTGAAAAGGGCGTAGTGAAGAACCTCTACAGCTCCCAGTACTGGGCCCAGAAGGCCGGCATTCCCGATATCCCGCGCCCCGGCGGCTGGATTATGGAAGGCGGCACCCAGAGCGTGCAGGACCTGATCAAGAGCACCGCCAAGGGCATCCTGGTAACGCGCCTGTGGTACATCCGCCCCGTCGACCCGCAGACGCTGCTCTACACCGGCCTCACCCGCGACGGCACGTTCTACATCGAAAACGGCCAGATCAAGTTTCCGGTGAAAAACTTCCGCTTCAACGAGAGCCCGATTATCATGCTCAACAACCTCGAAGCCATCGGCAAGCCCGTGCGCGTAGGCGGCAACCTGGTGCCCCCGCTTAAAATCCGCGACTTCACCTTCACGAGCTTATCAGACGCCGTCTAGAATCACAGATGATGCAGATAAAGAGGATTCGTTCTGCGGGACCTATCTTCTGCTTTCACCAGAACGAATCCTTTCATCTGCACCATCTGTGATTCATTTGCTCCCAGTTCTCCGAGACGAATCCTTTTCATCTGCACCATCCGCAAAATTTGTGATTTAATTTTATGAAAAGACGTGACTTTGTGGGCCTGACGGGCCTGGCAACCGGGGCGCTGTGGCTGCCCTCTATTCCCGGCTTCGGCGGTTCGCTCGTTGACCCCGCCCGCCTGTTGGAACCCGGCCTGGATGTGGCCATGAAAAAGCGCCTGGCCGATGTGGCCCTGAACACCGCCAAATCGGCCGGCGCTTCGTATGCCGATGTGCGTATCGGGCGCTACCTCAACCAGGGCGTTTTCACCCGCGAGAAGCAGGTCCAGAACATCGTGAGTTCGGAGAGTTTCGGGGCCGGCGTACGGGTTATTGCCAACGGCACTTGGGGCTTCGCCTCCACCAACACCGTGACCGAAGCGGGCATTGCCAAGGCCGCCCAGCTGGCCGTGCAGATTGCCAAGGCCAACAGCAAGGTGCAGAAGGAGCAGGTGAAGCTGGCTCCCCAGAAAGGTTTCGGCGAGGTGTCGTGGAAGGCGCCCATCCAGCGCAACGCTTTCGAGGTGCCGATAAAAGACAAAGTAGATCTGCTACTGGCCGCCAACGCCGCGGCCATGGACAACGGGGCTTCCTTCGTGAACTCGGTGCTGTTTCAGGTGAACGAGCAGAAGTATTTTGCCAGCACCGACGGCTCCTACATCGACCAGGATATTCACCGCATCTTCCCCACGTTCGGCGTAACGGTGGTGGACCGCGCCTCGGGCAAGTTCCGCTCGCGCCAGGCCCTGAGCGCGCCCATGGGCTTGGGTTACGAGTACCTCACGCCCAAGTCCGAGGATAAAATTGCCGGCCCTCAGGGCTCCGATGTGGTGGGCTACCGCAACAGCTACGACATGCTGGAAGACGCCGCCCGCGCCGCCAAGCAGGCCAAGCTCAAGCTCACGGCCAAATCGGTCACGGCCGGCAAGTACGACCTCGTGCTCGACCCGCACCATTTGGGCCTGACCATCCACGAAAGCGTCGGCCACCCGCTGGAGCTCGACCGGGTGCTGGGCTACGAGGCCAACTACGCCGGTACCAGCTTCGCGACGTTGGAGTGGAAAGCCAAGAACCTGCCCTACGGCTCGAAGCAAGTGAACATTATGGCCGACAAGCTCCAGAAGGGCTCTTTGGGGGCCGTGGGCTGGGACGACGAGGGTGTGAAAACGAAAGAATGGATGCTCATCGACCAAGGCAAGCTGATCGATTACGAGAAGATCCGGGACCAGGCCCATATCGTGGGCCAGCAGGAGTCGGACGGCTGCTGTTACTCGCAGTCGTGGCAGGATGTGCAGTTCCAGCGCATGCCTAATATCAGCCTCAAGCCCGGCACCCAGAAAATGAGCGTCGACGACATGGTAAAAGGCGTGGAAAAGGGCATCTATATTGCCGGCAACGGCTCGTTCTCCATCGACCAGCAGCGCTACAACTCCCAGTTCGGGGGCCAGGTGTTCTACGCCATCGAGAAGGGCAAAATCACGGAGATGCTCGAAGACGTGGCTTACCAGACCAACACCCTGGAGTTCTGGAACAGTTGTGCCGGCTCCTGCGACGCCTCGGACTACCGGCTCGCGGGCTTCTTCAACGACGGCAAAGGCCAGCCCAGCCAGAGCTCGGCCGTGAGCCACGGCTCCAGCACCACCCGCTTCAACGCCGTGAACGTCATCAATACCGCCCGTAAAATTTAAGCTGTTAGCTATTAGCTGATGGCTGTTAGCTTCTGTTTTGGAGGCGCAGTCAAAAAGCTAACAGCTAATAGCCATCAGCTAACAGCTTAGAAAAATAACATGGCTATCCTTTCTAAAGACGAAGCCCAGGCCATCCTCAAAAAGGTGCTGGGCTTCAGCAAAGCCGATGAGTGCCAGGCCAGCCTGAACGGGCGCACCACCGGCAACGTGCGCTACGCCCGTAACTCGGTGAGCACGGCCGGGGCCACCGACAACGTGAGCCTGGCCGTGGAAGCGCGCTTCGGCAAGCGGGCCGGCATTGCCACGGCCAACGAGTTCGACGACGCCACGCTGCGCCGCTGCGTGCAACGGGCCGAGGAAATTGCCCGCCTCGCCCCCGAAGACCCCGAGTACATGCCCCTGCTTGGGCCCCAGCAGTATCTCACGCCCACCGCCTACGCCGCCAGCACCGCCGCCATCACCCCCGACTTCCGCGCCCAGGCTGCTGGCGACAGTATTGCGCTGTGCACGGCCAAAAACCTGACCGCCGCCGGCTACCTCGAAGACGGCACCTACTTCCAGGCCCTGCGCAACAACAAGGGCCTGGAGGCCTACCAGCAGAGCACCAACGTGGATTTCTCCATCACGGTGCGCACACCCGATGGTACCGGCTCGGGCTACGCCACGGCCGACTACACTGACGCCGCCAAATTCAGCGCCAAAAACCTCACCCAGATTGCGGCCGACAAAGCCGCCGGCTCGCGCAACGCCAAGGCTTTGGAGCCCGGCAAGTACACCGTTATTCTGGAGCCCGCCGCCCTGGCTTCGGATGAGGGGTTGCTTAACAACCTCATGTACAGCCTCGGGGCCCGCGAAGCCGACGAGGGCCGCTCATTTCTCAGCAAGAAGGGCGGAGGGAACCGCAAGGGCGAAAAGCTCTTCGATGAACGCGTGTCCATCTACTCCGACCCGCTCAATGCCGAGGTACCCAGCGGGGTGTTCGATGGCGAAGGGCTACCAGTGAAGCGTATGGCCTGGATCGAGAAAGGGAAAGTATCGAACCTGTACACCTCCCGCTACTGGGCCCAGAAAACCGGCCAGCAGCCCACCGCCTTCCCCGGCAACTGGATCATGGAAGGTGGCACCCAGAGCGTGCAGGACCTGATCAAGAGCACCGCCAAGGGTATCCTGGTTACGCGCCTCTGGTACATCCGCGACGTGGACCCGCAGACGCTGCTCTACACCGGCCTGACCCGCGACGGTACGTTCTACATCGAAAACGGCCAGATCAAGTTCCCGGTGAAAAACTTCCGCTTCAACGAGTCGCCAGTTATTATGCTCAACAACCTGGAGGCCATTGGCCGCCCGGTGCGCATCGGTGGCAACCTCGTGCCCCCGCTCAAAATCCGCGACTTCACGTTTACCAGCTTGTCGGACGCAGTGTAGGTCGGAGCGTCGCTTCGTCATCAAACCAAAAGTCCCCTCCTGGCGGTGCCGGGAGGGGGCTTTTGACGAATGGCGGCGGCCTGCGACGTTATTTCGGGCCAAAAAAGTAGCCCACCGAAAACTCCAGCACCCGGTTATGCAGGCCCCCGATGCTGTAAGCATCGCGGAATTGCTGCTCCTGCTCGTTGTTGTTGATGTTGGTAAAGCCATAATTGGCCCGGGCGGCCAGCACGAGCCCGTTTTTCAGGTCCGCGCCCAGACCCAGGCACCCGGCCACATCGCCCTTATAACCCTCCGTCACGTCCAGGTCTTCGGTGCGGTAGCCCGAGCCCCCGGAGCCGGTGTAGTAGCCGGTCTGGCCCACCTGGCGCCCACTGAGCAGCAGGCCAAACTGAGGCCCGACCTGTAGGTTCACCACCTTGCCCAAGTACACCTTCAGCAGCAGCGGCACATTGAAATAGGAGAGCTTTATTTTGCTTTCGAGCACCACCGGACCGGCCGGCACCTCACTGTTGGCCCCTTGCTGCGAAAATGTGAACTCGGGCTGGAAGGCGATGCGGGCCGTGGGCCGCCAGCGCAGCATACCACCCGCATGCAGCCCCGATTTATACGTGGCACCCGTGTTGATGGCCCCATCGAGCACGGCCACACTCAGGCCGGTTTTCACCCCTAACTGCACCGTATTCTGCGCCCGCACCAGGGTGGTGCTCCCCGCCAGCAGGGCGAGTAGCAGCGTAACTTTTTTCATGTTGGATAGCGAATGAAATGGTTGTTGAATCGAGGGCGCAAGTAGTGAATAATCCTATTGCTCCCCAAATTTTCCTTTTAGGCCGCCAATCTGGTTGGGGCGGCCGGAAGCCACCTTTGGTGCTCAGCCGCGTCTTTGCGCCATTTCCCGTTACCTTTCCTCTTTGCCCCATGCCTGCTGCCTTCACCTTCGTGCGCCTGCAATACCGCTCCGGCGACTGGGATGCGGTGGATGAACGCATGCCGGCCAACCTGCTCCACTCACTGGTGCAGTACACCAAGGTGGCCGTCGCGCCCAAGGAGAAAGTAGTGGCCCTCGATTCGGAGGAGCTGTTTCGTTACCCGTTCTGCTACCTCTCGGGCCACCGGCTGGTGCAGTTTTCGGCGGCCGAAAAAAAGAACTTCGAGCAGTATGTGCGCGGCGGCGGCTTCGTGTTTGTCGATGACTGCAACCACGACATCGACGGGCTGTTTGCCCGCTCCTTCGAGGAGCAGATGCGGGTGTGCTTCGGGGCCGGGGCATTAAAGAAGCTGCCGGGTTCCCACCCGATTTACTCGCAGTTTTTCCAGTTCCCGGAAGGCCCGCCCAACACCGGCTTCGAGCTCAACGGCTGGGGCGACGACCTGGTGCATGACTACCTCAAAGGCATCGAAATCGACGGCCGCCTGCGCGTGCTCTACTCCAATAAAGACTACGGCTGCGAGTGGGACTACGACTTCCGCAACAAGCGCTTCCTGGCCGAAGACAACACCAAGTTTGGCGTTAATATCATCCTCTACGCCCTCACGGCCTAACGCCGGCGGCCGCACGCCCGGTTAAAAGCGGTAGCCTAGACTGAGGCGGCCATCCGGCACGAAAACAGTATTCTCGTAACTCGTCGGCTCGTCGGTGCAGCGTTTACAGCCTGCCGGAATGTCTGCGGAGCTGTTCAGCTGTTTCCAGCTCATCAGCCCAATGGAGGCATCAAACAGTAAGCGGCCGCTGGGGCCGAATGCCGCCTGTCGCCCTACCAGGGCACCCGCGCCGCCCAGCGTCCGGCGCTGAATAAAGCCGGAGGGTGTGTACCAGAGGAAGTGCGCCCGGTAATCGCGCTTTACCAGTCGCGAGCTGACGGTAGGGGCCACGTAGAAGCCCGCCAGGGCCGTGGGGTAGCGGGGCGAGGCGATGTAGTAGCGCATTTGCAGTGCCAGCCCCGTTGCTCGTTCCTTGGCTTTACTGGCGGTGAGCAGTATTTCGATGTTCCCGCTCAGGTGCTGGCCCACCTGCCGCTCGTAACCCAGCAATAAGGGCAGCACCGGGCTTCCATCACGGATCAAATCAGCCATGCTACGCGTGAGTATTACCAGGCCGTCGAGGCGCACGATATTGTGGTACGCTGCTTGGCCTGCTGGCCGCACCGAATCAGCGGGCGCGGGTTGTGCCTGCGCAAAGGCTGCGCCGCCTCCGAGTAGCACTAAGAATAGGCCAGTCGAACGTAAACGTATTTTCATGGTTTGGAATGCGTTGCTGTTTGGGGAGAATTGGCATCAACATCATGCTGTACGTGCTGACTGCGCAGGGCCTTGGACCGGCCCTAAAACCGGTAGCCCAGGCTCAGACGGCCATCGGCAACCGTGCCGTGGATCTCGTAATAGGTCTGGTAGTAAGCCCCATAATTGGTTGATTCGACCGCATCGAGCCGCTGCCAGTTCATAACGCCCAGGGCCGCGTCCAGCACCAGCCGGCCCTGCTGGCCCAGCGGCAGCTGCACGCCGAGCAGCGCCCCGCCGCCGCCCAGCTGCTGGCGCTGCCTTGCGGAGCCATAGCGGTACGGCTCCTCGGCCCGGCGGAAGCTGAGCGTTGGGGCGATATAAAAGCCCACCGGCCCGCGGTACCGCTGCTGGTAGAAGTAGTACCGCCCCTGCAGGGCCAGACCCGCCATTTTTGGTTCTCCCCCATCGCCTCCGTTTAGCAGCACCTCCACGTTGGCGCTGGTGCGTTGACCCAATTGGCGTTCGTAGCCTACCAATAAAGGCAGCGTGAACGGGTCGCCGAACACGACCGCGCCGGCATTGCGCAGCAGCATGCCCGCCACATCGAGCCGAATAGTATTGTGGTAAGAAGGGTGGGCCGGCCGGGGCGTGGGCTGGGCTCCGGCCAGGCCCGCCGCGCTTAGCAGCAGCAAAAACAGGGCAGTGAAACGTAGAATTGCTTTCATAGCCTGAAACAAGCCCTTACTTTGCCGGAGCGCAAACCTGCTTCCAGCCGAATCAGACTTTTCAACAACAAAAAACAGCCGGCAACCTTCGCCTGTCACGCATCCTTGCCGTCATTTATCAGACTTTACCCTGGCCCCCAATTATCCAGTTCCCCAGCTCCCCAACATGACCGAACAAGATGTACACCGCCTACTGGCGAAAATTCCGCTGCTCAAAGCCGAAATCGGGAAGGTGATTGTGGGCCAGCAGCAGGTGCTGGAAGAAGTACTGGTGGCCCTGCTGGCCGGCGGCCACGCCTTGCTGGAAGGCGTGCCGGGCCTGGCCAAAACCCTGCTCGTGCGCACGCTGGCCCAAGCCACCGACTTACCCTTCCGCCGCATTCAGTTCACCCCCGACCTCATGCCGACCGACATTCTGGGCACCGAGATTCTGGAGGAAGACCACGGCACCGGCCACCGCTCGTTTAAGTTCAACCCCGGCCCCATTTTCGCCAGCCTGGTGCTGGCCGACGAAATCAACCGGACGCCGCCCAAGACCCAGGCCGCGCTGCTCGAAGCCATGCAGGAGGGCCATGTCACCTACGCCGGCCAGGAGCACGCGCTGCCCAAGCCGTTCTTTCTGTTGGCCACCCAGAACCCCATTGAGCAGAGCGGCACTTACCCGCTGCCCGAGGCCCAGCTCGACCGGTTTCTGCTTTACGTACGCATCGGCTACCCCACCGAACAGGAGGAGCTGGCCGTGCTGACGGGCACCACCGGCACCGCCCGCCCCGAGGTGCAGCCCATCCTCAGCGGCGACGACGTGCGCCAGCTGCAAACCCTCACCCGCCAGGTCAGCATCAGCGAGGAGCTAGTGCAGCGCGTGAACCGACTGGTGCGGGCCACCCGCCCGGCCACCTCGGAGGTTAAATTCATTCAGGACTACGGCCGCTGGGGTGCCGGCCCCCGCGCCGGCCAAGCCCTGATTCTGTGCGCCAAGGCCCGCGCCCTGCTCCAGGGCCGTTTCGCTGCTACTTCCGAGGACATAAAGGCCCTTGCCCCGGCCGTACTGCGCCACCGCATTCTGCTCAATTTCAACGCCGAAGCCGAGGGCCTGACAACAGAGGACGCGGTGGTGGCGCTGCTGGGGGCGGTTTCGTGAGGAGCGCGCGGAGGAAGAAGGTAAAAAAGCACCGTCATGCTGAGCGCAGCCGGAGGCGAAGTCGAAGCATCTCTACTGCAATGCTGATCCTATCGTTGAGTTTACCATTGCAGTAGAGATACTTCGACTTTGCTCAGCATGACCTTTTAAACCACCCACCAACAACCGCCTGAATGCTCACGCCCGAACACCTCCACGCTTTGCACAACCTGCCGCTGGCCGCCAAACTGGCCGCCGAGGGCTTGCTGCATGGGGCCCACCTGAGCCGCCGAAAGGGCGCGGGCATGGAGTTCAGCCAGTACCGTCCCTACCAGCCCGGCGACGATTTGCGCCGCCTCGACTGGCGCCTGGCCGCCCGCTCCGACCGCTATTACCTGCGCGAGTCGGAGGTGGATACCAGCCTCACGGTGCACCTGGTGCTCGATGCCACGGCCAGCATGAACCACCGCGACGACAACGGCCTGAGCAAGCTCGAATACGGCCGCCTGCTGTGTGCCACGCTGGCTTACGTGGCCACCCAGCAGGGCGACGCGGTGGCCCTCACGGTGCTGCGGCCCGGCGGCCTGCTGCACCTGCCGCCCCGCGCCGATGCCCGCCAGCTGCCCCGCCTCTACCACGCCTTGGAAACAGCTGAGGCCGCCGGTTCCTTTCCCGACGCTGCGACCCTCGCCCCCCTCACGGCCCGCCGGCAGCCTGCACTTACTATTTGCGTGAGTGATTTGTATGAGGAAGACGGCGAAGTGGAACGCCTGCTCACCCGCCTGCGGGCGGCGGCGGGCGAGGTGCTGGTACTGCACCTGATGGCCCGCAACGAGCTGGAATTCACCTTTCGCGGAGCCGTAACGTTCGAGGACCTCGAAACCGGCCAGCAGCTTCAGCTCGATGCCGGCCAGCAGCGCCGGGCCTGGCAGCAGCACCTACAACCCTGGCTGCAGGCCACCGCCCGCCGCGCCCGCACCCTGGGCTTCGACTACCAACTGCTGAACACCGCCGAACCCCTTACCGACGCCCTGCGCGAGTTCCTGCGCCGCCGCGCCAGAGGGGCGTAGAGACGCACCTTTGCGTCTCGTCGTTGAACGACCCAATTGGTGAGCAGCCCGAATCAACCGAATAACATCAGCAACGACGAAACGCAAAATATTGCGTTTCTACGCCGTTCTAATCCGCCGCAACTACCGCCCCTGTTTCGCGTCTGTATTTTCGCATTTTTCCCTCATTGATAATTCCCGAAGCGGTAATCCGAAGCTTGTAGCTTGCGGCTTGCAACTTGTAGCTTAAGAATCTTGCCCCCGATTTTCTTCACTCACGCCGCCACAGGTTGGCTGGCCCTGTTAGGGCTGGCCGTACCGCTGGCCATTTACCTCTGGAACCGCCGGCCGGGTCGGGTGGTACGGGTGGGCAGCGTGCGGTGGCTGGAGGCGGCTGCCAACCAGCGGCTACGCAACATCAAACCCGAGCAGCTGCTGCTATTTCTGTTGCGAACCGCCGTGCTGGGACTACTGGCGCTGGCCGTAGCCGAGCCCCTGCGCCTGCTGCCCGTGCCACCCCGCCGCGGGCAGGTGCTGTTGGCCCCCGGCGTTGGCTCCACCGACCTCGGCCCGGTGCGCCCGGTGCTCGATTCGCTTCGCCGCCGCGGCTACGAGCTGCGGCAGCTTTCGGCCACCCGCCTCGTTGGCGCGGCGAGGCCCTGGGCGGCGGTAGGATTGGGCGACACGACCAAAGTGGCCCCGGCCCAGCTCGCGGCTGATACTACTTTTGCGCCCGCGCTCAACCTTTGGAACACCGTGCAACTGGCCGCCGACTCGCTGCCGGGCCGGCCGTTGGTGGTAGTAGCACCGCTGAACGTGTCGGGGTTTCGGGGCACCCGGCCCGCGTTACCGGCCACCGTGCGCTGGCTGCCCCTGCTCCCCCGCGATTCGAGCCGCTGGCCCGTGGCAGCCTGGCAACCGGGCCCCGATAGCCTCGTGGTACTGGTGGCGGCGGGGTCTGAATCGGCTATAAACTACCAAGTAGCCCGGCTCCGGCGACCAGCCTTGGGCCAGCCGTTGCCGGGCAGCTGGGGCGAGGGCCAGATCAAACTAACCAGCAAAAACGAGTTGGTGGTCACCGAAAATGGCCGCCGCAGGGTACTGCCCGTGCTTACCCGCGCCCCGCGCTGGCACCTGACCTATGACGCCGCCCACGCCGCCTCGGCACGGGTGCTGGCGGCGGCGCTGCGGGCCATCGGGCCAGTGCTGCCGCTGCGGCCCCGCCTGAAAGTCTCCGCCGAATTGCCCGCACCCACCGATTCGCTCGACTGGCTGTTCTGGTTGCGCGAAGCCCCGTTGCCGGCCCGCTGGACCACCGATGCGACGGTCCGTACCTGGCAGGAAGCCCCTGCGCCGGCCCGAAACTTTACTACCGGGTTTCAGCCCGTAGCCGGCCCCGATGTGCTGAGTATTGCCCACCTCGATACCCTGGACCAACCGGGCGCGCTTACCGTGTGGCCCACTGCCGCCGGCCGGCCCCTGCTGAGCTGGCAGCCGCCCGGCCGCTACCGCCTGCACTCCCGCCTCGATGCCACCTGGAGCACCCTGGTCGACAGTCCCGAGCTGCCTGCCCTGCTACTGCCGCTGCTGCTGGCTGAAAGCCCGGCCGCGTTCCAACCCGATTCGCGCCAACTCGCCTTGAGCCAACTACGGGGTCCGGTGGCGGCAGAAGTCGTTGCTGTTTCGCCTACGGTGCCGCGCCAGCCGCTGGCGCCCTGGCTGGTGCTGGGAGCAGGAATCCTGTTTTTGGTAGAACGGCTGGTGGCTTCCCGCCGGGCTGCTGGCACCTCCCCCACCCTTAGCCCCCCGCTGCCATGAGCCCGCTGCTCCTGACCAACGATGTAACGACCGCCCCGGCGGCACTAGTGGTAGCGGCGGGCCGCAGCCGGGCTTGGCGCCGCACCCTGGCATTGCTGCTGCCTGCGCTGGCAGCCACTGTTTTACTGACAGTGGTAGTTTGGGCGTGGCCCAGAGCCGTGGCGGGCGCGGCCGGTGTAGCACTGGCGCTGCTGGGGCTGGCCGGTTGGCAACTCTGGCACATCTGGCACGAGCCGACCATTTCCGTTGCCCGCCAGCTCAACCAGCACCATCCGGCCCTCGAAGACAGCGCTGCGCTGCTGTTGCTCCCACCCACCGACCTGAACCTGCTCGAAGGCCTGCAACAACAACGGCTGCTGGAACGCCTGCCTGCGCTGGCCGCCACCGGGCCCTTGCTACCGGTCAGCTTCCGCCCGGCCCTACTGGCAACCGGCTTGCTGCTGGGACTGGCTGCCCTAACGTGGTGGCAGCGGCCCGGTAGTTCGGCCGGGCGCGCGGCGGCGGCTGAAGCGCCGGTGCCAATGCGCTTTTCTCAGCCGCCTGCTACCCCGCTCGCTGCCCCGCGCCTGGTGGCTACCCGGCTGCAGGTTCAGCCGCCGGGCTACACCCGCCAACCCGCATTTGTGCCGGCGCAGGCTTCGTTTCGCTGTCCTCGCGAGAGCCAGGTGCGCTGGCGCGTAACGGTAAGCCGGCCCTCGAAAGCGGTTCCGGTGCTCGAACTCGGCACCCGCCGCCTGCCCCTAAGGCCCATCCCCGGCGACTCGACTGGGTTTGAGGTGACGGAAACGTTGCTGGCTTCCACCCTCTACCGGCTGCGGCTGGGCGGGCAGGTATCCGACGATTATTCGATTGAAGTGGTGCCCGACCAGGCGCCGGTCATCCGCATCCTAGCGCCCAAAGCCTTTACTTTGATTGAGTTCGGCCGTCCGCCCCGGGTGGCCATCCGGGCCCAACTCAGCGACGATTACGGCCTTACCCGGTTCCGGCTCGTGGCCACGCTTGCCCAGGGCGAGGGGGAGGGGGTGAAGTTCCGAGAGGTGGTCACGGACCTGAGCGCGGGCCTGAATGGCCAGCCTACTACCGCCATGCTGCGCCCCGAACTCAACCTGCGGGCCCTCGGCCTGACCTACGGCGACGAGGTGTACTTCTACCTCCAAGCCTGGGACAATCACCAGCACCTGACCCGCTCCGACACTTATCTGGTGCAGTGGGAAGATACCACGGTGCAGACCAGCACCCTCGATGCCTCGCTGGGCGTGAGCACGGCCCCGGCCTATTTCCGCAGCCAGCGCCAGATTATCATCGACACCGAAAAGCTACTGGCCGAGCAGGCGCGGTTGCCCGCCGCCACGGTGCAGGACCGCGCCAACACGATTGGAGTCGACCAGAAGCTGCTGCGCATGCGCTACGGCAAATTCCTGGGCGAGGAAACCGACGAAAGCATCGGCGGCGCCACCCGCCCCGACGAGGCCGATGAAGCCGCCGCCGCCGACCCACCAGGCATGGGCTCCGTGGTGGCCGAGGACCACACCGAACCGGCACTCACCCCGACCAAAGCCCACTCGGCCGACGACGGCCACGACCACAGCCACGACGCCCTCCCGGCCGCGGGCCAATCGACCTACGAAGCCCGCACCGCTGAGCTGATGGAGCCCTACATCCACCGCCACGATGACTCCGAAACCGCCGACTTCCTGGAGCCCGCCGTGAAGGCCAAGCTCCAAGCTGTGCTGGCCCAGATGTGGGAATCGGAGCTCCGCCTGCGTACCGGCCGCCTCCGCGAGGCCCTGCCCTTCGAATACCGCGCCCTGCGCCTGCTTAAAGAGGTCCAGCAGCAAACCCGGGCCTACGTGAAAAAGGCTGGTTTCACGCCCCCACCCATGCCCGAAGCCACTACCCGCCTCACCGGCGAGCTGGCCGGGGCCGCCGCCCCGCGACGCCAGCGCCAGCTCGCCGCACCCGCGCACCAGCCCACCATCAGGGCGCCCTTGCCGTGTTGCGGCAGTTGCGCGGCGCGGCGCCCGTTCCTGCTGGCGCGGCTGCCACGCTCGAACAGGCCGGGCCGGAACTTGCCCGCGCTGCCCTGCAACGCCCCGGCCGCTACCTGGTAGCCCTGCGCACCCTGCGCGAGGTCACCAGCACGTTACGAACCAGCCAGCCACTCAATAAAGTCGCCTTGCCCCTGCTGGAACGCGCCTTCACCGACCTGCTGCCCCTGCCGCCACCCGCTCCTACTACCCGCCCCGCCCCAGCCAGCCAGCTCAGCCGCCGTTATTTCGAGCAGTTGAATTGATTGTCGTTTTAAGGACCGCCCACCATAAGCGTCGTTGATGCCCCCGGTAGGCTGCACAGGCACTTTTTCAACTCTCTTCACCTTCGCCCATTCTTCACCCGTGCTCTACTTGCTTCCTCTGCTACTGGCCGTGCTGCTGACGGTGCTGGCCCTGCGCCGCCCTGATACCCGGCGGCGGGGCCTGCGCGTAGGGGCCGGACTGCTGGCGGCGGCGGGCCTGGGGCTGGCCGCACTGCCCCCCGTTACCTCCCGGCCAAGCACTGCACCCCCCGCCACGGCGGTGCTCCTGACGGCCGGCTACTCGCCTGATACGCTGGCGGATTTGCTCCGTCGGCTCGGACCTGGGGTGCCAGTGTGGCGCTACGCACCCGGCAACGTAACCCCCAACGATACGCCCGCCTTCCGCAATGCCAGCGCCATTCGGGCGAAGTTGCCGGGCCTGCGGCAGCTGCATGTACTGGGCACTGGGGTGCCCCCCACTGATGCACCCGCCCTGGCCGGCCTACGGGTGCATCGGCATGCCGATGCGCGGCCAATGGGGTTTCAGCAATCCACCTGGAATGCCCAACCCGAGTTGGGCCAGCTTCTGACGGTGACGGGAACATTTACCGGGGCGAAGACTTGGGAGCCAGTATGGCTTTCGCTACGCGCCGCCGGTGCGGCCCGCGATTCGGTGCAGCTGCCGAAGGGCATGGGTGCGTTTGCGCTCCGCTTCCGACCGCGGGCTGCAGGGCGGGCGGTGTATATGTTGGAAGCCCGGCAAAGCGGACGGCGGCTGGCCCAAGAGCCCGTGCCGGTGGAGGTACAGGACCCCGAGCCGCTGCGGGTATTACTGCTGGCGGCTGCGCCGTCCTTCGAACTGCGCTTCCTGAAAAACCATTTAGCCGAGCGCCAGTACGCCGTGGCCTTGCGCACTGGCCTGAGCCGGGGCCTCACCCAAACCGAATTCCTGAACCTGCCCAACCCGCCCGCACTAGGTAGCCTCACCCCCGCTCTCCTCCGCCGCTTCGACGTAGTGGTTACCGATGCCGCCACCCTGGCTGGCTTCAGCTCAGCCGAGACGAGGGCACTGCAAGCCGCCCTCAACAATGGCACCAGTGGCTTGTTGCTACTCGCCGACGCGCCCACGCTACCCCGCCAGCTACCCGGCGGCGCGGCCTTCCGGTTACAGCCCCAGCCCGCAGCGGCGGCGGCCACGCCCCAACGCCTCAGCTGGCCCGAAGGCCCCACTACCGTTACCGCTTTGGTGCCGGCTACCCTCCGGCTCGCCGAAAAGCTGCGGCCCCTCATCACCGGCCCTAACCGGCAGCCGGTGGCAGCCACCCGTCGGGTAGGCCTCGGAACGGTGGTCGTGAGTACGGTGGCCGAAACCTTCCCGTGGCAGTTGCGCAATCAGCCGGCCATCTACACCGCTTACTGGAGCCGCCTGCTCGGGGCCGCCCGGCCGGGCCAGCCAACGCCCCTGTCGGTAGCAGCACTAAACCACTGGCCCCATCCCAATGCTCCGCTGGAGTTCCGTACCACGGGGGCGGCCGCCGGTCCGCTCTCCATAACGCCCCCCACCGGCCCAGCCTTGGCCCTGGCGCAACGCCCCGATGCGCTGGTATCCGAATGGCGCACGGCTACTTACTGGCCTGCGGTGGCCGGTTGGCACCGGGCGCAGGTCGGCAAAGCGCAGCAGTGGGTCTATGTGTACGCTCCCCGGCAATGGCGCGGCCCGGGGCAACAACAGTGGCCGTTGGCCGCCCGGCAGCCTGCTGGGACAGCGGCTTCGGTAGGGCCGGCTACCAACCTGGGGGCTCCCGAACGCACCGCCTGGCCCCGTTGGTGGGGCTACGCGGTGTTTTTACTTGGCGCGGGACTGCTCTGGCTCGAAGAAAAGCTCTGACGGCCCACCGGCTTCACGGCCCCGGGCACAGCTCCCCCAGATGCATCCAATGGTCGTTTCCGGTCAATAGCCTTACCTTGCGGCTTGGCTTTGGGCAAAAAAACAACCCGGGCTCCGCAGCAGCAGAACCCGGGTTGGCAAGCGCACCGGCCAAGCCGGCGGGCCATTACTTCACCTCTTCCGTAGTAGTGGTCGTGGTCGTGGTAGTAGCCTCCATCGTGGTAGGAACTACAACAGTAGTGTCGGTCGACGACATAACTGCGGTGGTGTCCATCGTCGTGGTGGTAGCATCCATCGTGGTGGTATCCGTAGTCGTGGTGGCTTCTACGGGCTTCTGCTCGCACGAAGTGAGGGCAGCGGCGAATACGGCCACCAAGGCAGATACTTTCAGGAAATTTTTCATGAGGGGAGTTGGTTGGAAATAGTTGTCCGAAAAACGTAGTTCATCCCAGAATCGGCCAACAGTAACCCACTGCCGAAAAATAAACTTTTGGCGGGTTACCCAACCGCCCCTCCCGTATTAACCAACAAAGCGAATGGGTAAGGGACAACCTTCCTACACCGATGAGGAGTTCGTGGCGGCCATCCGCCGCGACGACGACCGGGCGCTGGCCCAACTCTACCGGCTGCATTTTCCTATGATTTCGCATTACGTACTGCAAAACAGTGGTACCGACGACGAAGCCCAGGACGTGTACCAGGAGGGCGTAATGGTGTTTTATGAGAAGGTGCGCGAAGGCTCTTTAGAGCTAAGCTGCCAGATCAAAACGTACCTCTACGCCGTATGCCGTCGTCTGTGGCTTAAGCGGCTCGCCGAGAAAAACCGCTTCGGCGGCCGCCTCGAAGACCATGAGCCCTTCCTCGAAACCGGAGCCGAGGCCGACCTGGAGTTGGCCGAGGAACGGGACCGGCAGTTGGGCACCATGTCCCAGGCCCTGGATCTGATTGGGGAGCCTTGCCGCTCCCTGCTCGAAGGCTTTTACCTGCTCGATAAATCGATGCAGCAACTCACGGCCGAGTTTGGTTATACCAACGCCGACAACGCCAAAAACCAGAAATACAAGTGCCTGGTCCGGCTGAAAAAACTCTTCTTCAGCCAGTATCAGGAGCTTAATTGATAAAGAAGTGAGGATGGAGAAGTGAGAAGTGAGACATTTTTTCTGTCGGCCCTTTCCGCTTCCAATAATACCCTCTCTCACCTCTCACTTCTCTATCCTCACGTCTTCCAACATGAAAACCGAAGCCGACTACTACGCCTTATTTGAAGCCTACCGCGCCGGCGGACTGGCCGACGAGGAACAGGCGGCCCTGGAACACCGCCTCGCCGCCGACCCCGAACTGGCCCAGCGCCTGAGCGAGTTCGAGAAGCTGACGGGCATGCTCACGGCGTACGGGCGGCGGCAGGCGTTGCGGCGCCGGCTCCAAACCATTCATGCCGCCATGGTCGCCGAGCAGGCCCCGCGCCTCGATTTGGCCAAAGCGGCTGACCAGGATGAGCGCCGCGAACAGCTCACCGCCCGCCCCGCCCCGCGCCCCATGCTGCGCGTGTCGCGCACCGAGGAGAAGCTGCGGGCCTTCTGGCAGGGGCACCGCGCCACCATGCTGGTAGCCGCCGCCGTGGCCGTACTAGCCGTATTCACCACCTTGTTGGGTCTGGAAATGTACCGCACGGCCCAGCAAAGCTCATCGTCGCGCAACGGCTACACCATGCTGCGCCGCGAGGTAGAGCGCATCAAGCGCAACCAGCGCAGCATGAACCGGGCTATCACCCAGATTGATGCTACCCAGCCCACCGAGCGGATCAACCCCGGTAAATTCAGCGGTACGGGCTTCGCTCTGACCTCCGACGGCTACCTGGTTACCAGCTACCACGTTATCCAGGGGGCCGATTCGCTGCTGATTGAGAACCGTGCCCGCCAGCGGTTCCGGGCCGAGCCGGTATTTACCGATGTGGCCCATGACTTGGCCATCCTGCAGATTACCGACAAGGATTTCATCGGCTTTGGTCGCCTACCCTACGCGTTCAAGCGCAACCAGGCCGATTTGGGCGAGAAGGTGTACACGCTGGGCTATCCCCGCGAAGACCTCGTATTCAACGACGGCTCGCTGAGCGCCCGCTCGGGCTTCGAGGGCGACACGAACTTCTACCAGGTGAGCATTCCGGTGAACCCGGGTAACTCGGGCGGCCCCTTGCTCGACGACCGGGGCAACCTGATTGGCGTGGTGAGTGGCCGGCAGATGGACGTGCAAAGCGCCGCCTTTGCCACTAAGTCGTCGTACCTGATGCACCTCGTGGATTCGCTTAGCACCACCGGCGCGGGCCGACCCTACAACCTGCCGCGGGCCAACCAGCTAAGCGGCGCATCGCGCCCCCAGCAAATCCGCAAGCTCCAGGACTACGTGTTCGTGGTGAAAGTGTACGAATAAGCCAACGGCTACCAATCGATTTGCTCAGCCCCACTGCTATACCGGCGGTGGGGCTTCTTGGTGATAATGGGATGTCCCCGGTGGGCAACCCTGGCAGGCTCAACCGTAGCGTTTTCTTTCGGCCACCGGGTATCAAAATTGGCCGACTTGCGTAGAGAAGGAAAGGCCGTCGGTTTGGGCGGCCGTCTGATCCTTTTTTAGCCGCTGCTGCCTTTATCAACCATGAGCAACCACCTCTCCGCTGAAGTAGAAAAAATTCTACCCGAAGACATTATCAACACGCTGCAAAGCGGGTATAAAGTGTTTCAGGGCGAACACGACCAATTTGATGACATGATCAAGCACAGCAGTACCCTGTTGCGCAAGGCCTCGCGTAGTTTCACGCCCGTGCAGCTTGTTATCGGTATTGCCCTGCTGGCCACCGTAGCGGTTATTGCCGTTGCTAAAACAGCCGAAGCCCTCGACGATAACAAGTAACGCTCCTTTCACACCCTACCAGCAACTAGAAAGCCCTTTCCATATTCGGAGAGGGCTTTTTTTTGTAAAATTTTGTTTTTATAATTTTATCAATAAATAATTTGTCTTATTATTGCAGAGTCAAGTTTATAATTTGATTCAGCACATCATTTTAGTCGAGAATATCTCATTGACTTTCTCGCTGGCCGTTTCGCTTGGCGGATGCATATCACCTAATCTCTTCGCTCTCAGTTACTTTTTGTATGAAATCTATTGCTACTCTTTTGGTGCTGCTCGGTTCAGCTGCCTTACTGCCGGCTCAGGCCCAAACTACGACCACTTCAGCTGAAAGAGCGGCCACTGCTTCTGCCAACGGCCCCCAGCGCACACTGGCCCAAGACCAAGCCGCTGGACAAGTGGAGGAAGGACCTAAACTCAGCCGGCGCGAGCAGCGCAAGGCCAAAAAGGGCCTGACGCCTTATGCCCAGGCCGTACTAAATAACGAGTTGTTCCGCGACGAGCCCAAATCAAACGAAAACGGCAAACTGTAGCCTTGGCTTGACTTAGTGGTCATGCGCAGGTTGCGTTGAGCCCGAATGGAGCAGCATCTATCCGTGTGATAGACGCTGCCCCATTCGGGCTCCGCTGGTTTAAAAGCTGTTCGAAGTCTTGGCGTATTCAGCCAGCCATAAATGCTGACCGCCACCAATGGCTCCGTTAGCGGGGCTGGGGTACCGAGCGTTGGAAGTCGAGCCAGACACCATTGGTCCAGCCGAAACCATCCTGAAGTGGGTACTCGCCGCCGCCGCCGGGCGCGGTAGGGTTTTCGACGTCGTACTTCTCCATCAGCTTCCCGATTCGCCGGAACACCTGCTCGTTGAGAGCCATCCAACGGCCGACGATGGTATGGGCCAGCGCCGTTTCGTGGTAGCGACGCAGGCCCGTTACGGCCAGCCATTGCAACGGGGCCCAGGCGTTGGGCGCGTCCCACTGCTGGCCAGTGCGGCTGAGAGTGGTAACCAGGCCGCCGGCTTTGAGAAAGTCGCGGCGCAGGCCGGCTGCTACCTGCCGGGCCTGCGCGGGGGTAGCAATGCCCACCGTAAGCGGCAGCACGCCTGCCAGGGTACGTACAGGCGAAGGTTGGCGATGCTCGAAATCGTAGTCGAGAAACCAGCCGGCCTTTTTGTCCCAGCAGTAGCGCAGCAACGCGCGGCGGCGGGCCCGGGCGCGGTTTTCGAGTTGGGTGGCAGCGGCTTTATCCTGGCGCAGGCGGCTGGTGCGGGCCAGCTGTAGCTCCACTTCGTAGAGCAGGCAGTTGAGGTCGACGGGCACCAGCGCGGTGGTCCGGATGGATTCGAGGCCCTGGCCGGGCACGAACCAGCGGCTGCTGAAGTCCCAGCCCGAGGCGGCGGCGGCCCGCAGGTTGCGGTACACGTCGGCGGCGGGGCGGTTAGTGGCGCGGGCGGCCACGGCCACATCTTCCCGATACGATTCTTCGCGGGGCTCGGCGCTCTGGTCCCAGTAGCGGTTGAGCAGCGTGCCATCGGACAGACGCACGACGCTGCGACGGACCTCGCCGGGGGCACCGAGTCGGCGGCGGCCATCCAGAAAGCGTACTCGCGGCGCAGGGCCGGGTCGTAGGCCAGCTGCACCGAGTCAGCGCGGGCGGGCGTGGGCTGCATGGCGGCCAGCAGCGTAATCATACGGCCAAAAAACGGGGGCTGCGAGCGGGTGAGGTAGTAAGTGCGGTTGCCGTTGGGAATGAAACCGTAGCGGCTCACTAGATAAGCAAAGTTGTCGACCATGCCCCGAATGAGTGCGGGGCGGCCGCTTTCGCGCAGGCCCAGCATCGTGAAGTACGAATCCCAGTAGTACACCTCCCGAAACCGGCCGCCGGGCACCACATAGGCCTGGGGCAATGGCAGCAGCGACGAGTAGGGCCCCGCCGCCGCCTGGCCCGGCCGCTCCAACACGGTCCAGAGCGTATCGAGGTGGTGGCGCAGGCCCCGGGCAACGTCGGAGCGGTAAGTGGGGCCGGTATCGGTGGGTACCTGGAAGTGCGTTTCCACGAATTCGCGCAGTTGAAATCCCGGCTGGCCCTTCCGAAGGGCGTAGTCGGCCAGAATAACGGCCGGGGCGTCGCGGGGCTCGGCATCGACGAAGGTTTTGTTATCGGGAAACACCCCACCCAGCTGCACGGCCTCGAACAGGCCCGGAAACAGCTGCCGGGGCGACGCTGGCCGCACGGCAGCAGTCGGAGTTGGCGTTTGGGCGGGCAACAAAAGCGGCAGCCAGCAGCCAGCGAGAAGGAAAAACAGTTTTTTCACGGAATGAAGGGCGAAAAGCAGCAGCAGGAAAGTAGAAAGATTTAAGTGGACGGCTGAAGGAGCAAGGGGGTTGTTTACATTTGACTTTCTGCTGTTGCTCCGACTATGCGCTATCCTGTTCTTTCCGGTTTCCGCCCCGCCACCCTGGGCCTGGCCTTGCTGCTGGCAGCGCCGGCCTGCACCTCCCGCGTCGGCCAGCCGGGCACGGCCGGAGCCAATAAGCAGGAGGTCAGCCCGGTAGCGGCCGGGGCCACGCCCCAGTTGCTGGCCCGGCAGTTCAGCTTCACCGAAGGCCCCGCCCCCGACCGGGCCGGCAACGTCTACTTCACCGACCAGCCCCACAACCAAATCTGGCGCTACGACTTTGGCACCCAAAAGCTCGGTGTATTCCTGGAGCCGGCCGGCCGCTCGAACGGGCTCTACTTCGACGGCCAGGGCAACCTGCTGGCCTGCGCCGACGGTCAGAACGAACTCTGGTCCATCGCGCCCGACGAAACCGTGACCGTGCTGCTACGCGACGCGGGCGGGCGCACCCTCAACGGCCCCAACGACCTGTGGGTGAACCCCAAAACCCAGGGCATCTACTTCACCGACCCCTACTACCAGCGCCCCTACTGGACCCGCCAGGCCCCCGATAGCCTCCTCGGCGGCCGGCACGTGTACTACCTGCCCCCCGGCCAAAGCCAGCCCGTGCAGGTGGCCGACCAGCTCCGCCAGCCCAACGGCATCATCGGCACCCCCGACGGCCGCACGCTTTACGTGGCCGATATTGAAGCCAACCAGACCTACCGCTACGACATCGGCCCCACCAGCCGCCTCAGCAACCGCCAGCCCTTCGCGCCCCTGGGCTCCGATGGCATGACCCTGGACCGAGAAGGCAACGTGTATCTCACGGGCGACGGCGTGACGGTGTACAGCCCCGCCGGCAAGCTCCTGGCCCACATTGCATTACCCGAAAAGTGGACCGCCAACGTCTGCTTCGCCGGCCCCGACCGCAAAACCCTCTTCATCACGGCCTCCGAAGGGGTGTATTTGCTGGCGATGCGGGTGGCTGGGGCGCAGTAATGCCAAGGGCCTAAGGAGATAAGCCACCTCCAGAACTACTAAATAACCGGCCGCTTATCAAACCACGGCCGGGCCTGCTCCAACTGGCTGGCCACGCGAAACAGCACATCTTCGGCGCCCATCGGGGCCACGAACTGCACCCCGCAGGGCAGGCCGTCGGTGGTCCAGTGCAGGGGCACCGACATGGCGGGCTGGCCCGTGAGGTTGACAAATTGGGTGTAGGGCGTTTTTTCGAGGCTCTGCTCGGCCAGTTGCTCCACAATGCCCGAGAGGCGGATAAGGCCGCCCAGCCCGAAGGTATTCACCAGTTTCAGCAGCAGCTGCTCGGTAGGCTTGGGTTGCAGCTCGCCGATGCGCACTGGGGGCACGGCCAACGTGGGCGTGAGCAGCAAGTCGTAGGTTTGGTGGAAGCGACCGAGGCTGCGGGCGCAGTCGTTCCAGGAGTGGCGGGCACCGGCAAAGTCGGCGGCCGAGTAGGTGCGGCCCAGCAGACCCAGCAGCCAGGTAGTGGGCTCCACATCGGCGGGGCGGGCCGGGCGGCCCAAGTGCTTTTCCAGCGCCGCAATACTGGCCCCGGTTTCGCCGAAGTACAGCATCAGAAACGCCCGTGCCACGGCCTGGCCATCGAAGGGCAGCGGCACTTCCTCCACCTCGTGGCCCAGGCTTTCGAGCAGGTGGGCCGCGTCGCGCACGGCAGTGGCGCACTCCGGGTGCAGGGGCTTGCCCAGCGGATGGCCCAAACTAAAGCCGATGCGCAGGCGGCCGGGCTCGCGGCTCACTTCTTCCAGATACGGCCGCGCGGGGTTAGGCAAGAAGTAAGGCGCACCGGCATCGGGGCCGGCGGTGGCGTCGAGCAGGGCCGCGCTGTCGCGCACCGAGCGGCTGAGCACGTGCTCGACGGCCGCACCCTGCCACTTCTCGCCCTGCTCGGGGCCGGTGGGGTTGCGGCCCCGGCTGGGCTTGAGGCCGAACAGCCCGCAGCAGGCTGCCGGAATCCGGATGGACCCGCCCCCGTCGCCGGCCCCGGCCACCGGCACAATGCCGGCCGCCACGGCTGCCGCCGCCCCGCCGCTGGAGCCGCCGGGCGTGTGGTCGAGGTTCCAGGGGTTGCGGCAGGCCCCAAACAGCACCGGCTCGGTTACGCCCATAAGCGCAAACTCGGGCGTGTTGGTTTTGCCCAGCATATTGAGGCCCGCCGCCTGCCAGCGCCGCACCAACTCGGCATCCTGCCCCGGCACGAAGCCCCGCAGTGCCCGGCTGCCGGAACTGTGCGGTGCGCCCGCGTACTGCGCCCCGAAATCCTTGAGCAGAAACGGCACGCCCCCGAGCGGCCCGGCCGGCAACCCTGCCGCGCCCGCGCTCCGGCCGCTTCATAGAGCGGCAACACGACGGCATTGATACGTGGGTTCACGGCTTCGGCGCGGGCCACGGCGGCGGCGCACAACTCGGCGGCCGTGAGCTGGCCCCGGCGTACCAGGTCAGCTTGGGCAAGGCCATCGAGCTGGTCGTATTCGGCAAAGGTCATGGCTTCGTTTTTCGTTGATTGTTTTTCGTTATTCGGGCCTGCCGAATGACACCTAAGTATCTCCGGCAGGCCCGTATAACGAAAAACAATCAACGAAAAACGAAACGTTACCCCAAGCTGCGGTAGCGCACGCGCTTGGGCTCCACGTCGCCGAGACGTTTACGCTTGGCTTCCTCGTAGTCGGAAAAGTTACCCTCGAACCAGACCACCTGCGAATCGCCCTCGAAGGCCAGGATGTGGGTAGCCAGCCGGTCGAGGAACCACCGGTCGTGGCTGATAATCACGGCGCAACCGGCAAAGTTTTCCAGGGCGTCTTCCAGGGCCCGGATGGCGTTTACATCGAGGTCGTTGGTGGGCTCATCGAGCAGCAGCAGGTTGGCGCCCTGCTTGAGCGTGGTGGCCAGGTGTACCCGATTCCGCTCACCACCCGAGAGGCTGCCGACTTTCTTTTCCTGGTCGCCGCCCCTAAAGTTGAAGTTGCTCACGAAGGCCCGCGAGTTCACTGGCCGTCCGGCCAGCATCATGGTTTCGGTGCCGCCCGATATAGTTTCGAACACCGATTTATTGGGCTCCAGCGTGTCGTGCTGCTGGTCGACGTAGGCCGTCTGCACCGTGGGGCCCACCACGAACGTACCGGCATCGGGCTGCACCTGGTCGGTGATGAGGCGGAACAGGGTGGTTTTGCCGGCGCCGTTCGGCCCGATAATGCCTACAATACCGCCCTGGGGCAGCGAGAAGGTCAAGTTATCAAACAACAGCTTGTCGCCGAAGGCCTTGCGCAGGCCTTCTACCTCAATCACCTGGGAGCCCAGGCGCGGACCGTCGGGGATGAAGAGTTCGAGCTTCTGCTCCTTCTCCTTGGAGTCTTCGCCCACCATTTTATCGTAGCCAGCGAGGCGGGCCTTGCTCTTGGCCTGGCGGGCCTTGGGGGCCATGCGCACCCATTCCAGCTCCCGTTGCAGGGTTTTCTGGCGCTTGCTCTCGGTTTTCTCTTCCTGGGCCAGGCGGTTAGACTTCTGCTCCAGCCACGAACTGTAGTTTCCCTTCCACGGAATACCCTCGCCCCGGTCGAGCTCCAGAATCCAGCCGGCCACGTTGTCGAGGAAGTAGCGGTCGTGGGTTACAGCAATCACGGTGCCTTTGTACTGCTGCAAGTGCTGCTCCAGCCACAGCACGCTTTCGGCGTCGAGGTGGTTGGTGGGTTCGTCGAGCAGCAGCACGTCGGGCTCCTGGAGCAGCAGGCGGCACAGGGCCACCCGGCGCTTCTCGCCGCCCGAAAGGTTGCCGATAATGGCATCGGCCTCAGGGGTTCGCAGCGCGTCCATGGCCCGTTCCAGCTTGCTGTCGAGGTTCCAGGCATCCAGCTGATCGAGGCGCTCCTGCACCGTGCCTTGGCGCTCCAACAGCTTATCGAAGTCGGGGTCTTCGCCGCCAAAGGCTTCGTTGATTTCCTCGAACTCCTTGAGCAGAGCCACCGTTTCGGCCACGCCTTCCTGCACCACTTCGAGCACCGTTTTGGTGGCGTCGAGCTGGGGCTCCTGCTCCAGGTAGCCCACCGAGTAGCCCGGCGAGAATACCACGTCGCCCTGAATCTGCTTGTCGACGCCGGCAATAATCTTGAGCAAACTCGACTTACCCGAGCCATTGAGGCCGAGCACGCCGATTTTAGCGCCGTAGAAAAAGGAGAGGTAAATATTCTTGAGAACCTGTTTCTGGGGCGGGTACACCTTGGTTACCCCGGCCATCGAGAAGATAATAGTAGGCTGGTCGCTCATAAAGGGGAGAACTGAAAAAAAGAAAGGATTACCATCGGAAATTGACGCACCAGCCGGTTCCTTGCCCGGGTCGGGCCTTGCCAGTTCGGCGCGGGTTTCTATTTTGCGTAGAAATCGGGGCTAATGAGCCCGCAGCGCGTCAGAACCGGTTTAGTTACTGTTGCGTAGCTTCCGGGGCTGGGTCGTTTACCAAAGGTAGGCAGCCCAGGCCAACATTGCGCTGCTGGCCCATGGCAGCCGAATTAGCCAACAACGCGTAAACTTGCAGCAATTCTCGATCTGAACACCCTGCTTTCTCACCTATTCGCTCCCTTATCTGATTATGGAATCCCCAGACCATTTGCTGGCCGAAGCTCAACGTTATGGCTACATTGAGGGCGACCAGGTGTGGCTCCGCCCCCTCCTCGACCTCCCCGCCCGCCAAGTAGGCCAGGTAAAAGAATCTCCCGATGCTTCCCTGCTTTATTTTGCCCAACGCTTCGACCTCTTCCGCACCAAAGTAGAAGAGCTGCTGCAAAAAATAGAGGAATCTGACAACAAAGGTTCGTTTTTGATGAAGGCCCTGCACCTGAAGGAGCAGGTAGGCCGCTATGACGCGCTGGGCGACTTCGCGGCCGAGTACGAGCGCCTGAGCGCCGCCGAGCAGGCAATCAACCTGACTATTGGGCGCAACCGCGAAAAAAACCTGGCTACCAAGCTGAGCCTTATTGCCGAAGCCGAAGCCCTGCGTGACACCTACGACTGGCAGGCCGGCAGCGAGCAGCTCAAGGACCTGCGCCAGGGCTGGATCAAGACTGGCCCCGTTGATAAAGACCGCATCGAGGAGCTCGAAGCTCGTTTCCAGGCGGCTACCGACGCGTTTTTTGTCCGCAAAAAGGATTTTCTGGCCCAGAAAAAGGCCATGACCAGCCGGGTGTACGACCAGTACAAAGACCTGATCCATAAGTCGGAGGCCATCCAGAACTCCACCGAGTTCGAGAACACGACCCGCAAGCTCAAGCAGCTGCAGCAGGGCTGGAAGGAAGTGGAGGGCACCCTGCCCCGCAAGCAGGCCAACGACCTCTGGACACGCTTTCGGGCGGCCCACAACCACTTTTTCGAGCGCCTGAAGGTGCATATTGAGAGCAAGCGCCAGGAGCAAACCGTAGTTGGCAGCCCGGCGGGCAGCGGCAGCGGCGAAGACAACCTGGCGCGCAAGCGCGCCCTGGTAGCCGAGGCGGAGGCCCTGCTCAGCCGGCCCATGTCGGAAGCCGTGGCGCGGGCCAAGGAGTTGCAGGCGGCCTGGAAACGGGTAGGCCCGGTGCGGGGTGAGGAGTCGGACCGGGTGTGGGAGCAGTTTATTCTGGCCTGCGACCGGGTGTTTGAAACCAGCGCCCTCGAACACTACATGCGCAAGCGCCCGGCCTCCGACGACCCCGCCGAAAAGGCCCGGCTACGGACCGAAGCCCTGCGCGAGTTCATCCGCCAAGACGAGCAGGAACGGCAGGTACTGGCCGACAACCTCGACAAACTGGCCGAATCGGCTGCCAACGATACGTTCCGCTCCTTGTTACAAGGTAAAATCCGCGCTTTCGACCGGAAAATCCGCACCAAAAACGACCTGATTGCCATGTACCAGCAGCAAGCGCGCCGTTGAGTTAACCTTGTTGCCTATTTTACGTTGTCGTCAGCAACTACCTGCAACCCCGCGGCGGCAATGGTGTCATGCCCTCAGCATCGGCCGGATTTTTGTAGGCGGCGCTTCACCTTTTTGATCACCTCTTTTTAGTAGCACTCACGATTATGTACTGGACTCTGGAACTCGCTTCGTACTTGGAAGATGCTCCCTGGCCTGCCACCAAGGATGAACTCATTGACTACTCTATTCGCTCGGGCGCCCCGATGGAAGTGGTAGAAAACCTGCAGGCCCTGGAAGACGACGGCCAGCCCTACGAAAACATCGAAGAAGTGTGGCCTGATTATCCGACCAAGGAGGACTTCATGTTCAACGAGGACGAGTACTAGCAGCTTGGAGGTGAGAAGTTAGATAGGAGAAATGGGAATGTTCGTGTTTGACCGGCCTCAGCCGCCCAAACTTTCACCACCTCACTTTTCATGCCTACGCTTTCACCTCTTCACATAGAAAACCTGATTGCGGGGTACGGACGACGAGTCCTGCTCCGCAATTTGTGTTTTAAGGTCCCGGAGCCGGCTTTCGTGGCCGTTATCGGCCATAATGGCTGCGGAAAAACCACGCTGCTACGGGCCCTCACCGGCCAGATTCCTTATACCGGCACCGTAACCGTGAGCGGCCAAGACCTGCGCCTAGTGCGGCAGCCGGCGGCCAGTGGGCTGCTGGCCCATTTGCCCCAGCGGGCCAGCGTGGAGTTTTCGCTGCCCGTGCGCGAGTTGGTGGTTATGGGGCGCTTCCGCCACCACCGCTTCCTGGGCGGTTATTCGGCCCAGGACTATGCTTTGGCCGACGCGGCCCTGGCCCGGGTGGGTGCCACCCACCTCGCAGCTCAAGATTTTACGCTGCTTTCGGGCGGCGAGCAGCAGCTGGTCTGGCTGGCCCAACTCAGCCTTCAGGATGCGGCCCTGTGCCTGCTCGACGAGCCCACCCAACAACTCGACGTTTACTACCGCCGCCGCGTGTTCGGGCTGCTCCACGAGTGGGTGGCGCAAGAGGGCAAAACGGTGCTCTGCATCACCCACGACCTCGACAACCTGGCCCATTTACCTGGCTACCTGCTCAATCTCTCCCGCCCCGAACCCCACTTACAGCCGCTATCGGCCGCCGTGGTAGCCACCGAACGCGCCTTCCTGGAAAGTGAGGCAAGTCTGGGTGCTCACGTCCACGAATAAAGCCAGCCCCCTTGCAGGAAGCTGGCTTTAGCCGGGCATAGGAGCGGCTTGCCTATGTCGTTTGGCGGGCCGTTGCAGCGGCCCGGAGGATTAAACTGTTGGCACTGGAGCCGCCGCCTGGTTCAGGTCGAACAACCCGCTCAGCACCTGTAGCAGGGGCGTGGAGTTGCCCCGCTGGCGGGCGGCCCCAATTTGCCCCACCATCGATTGAAGCACGCGCTGCACCAAGGCCGTCGTTAGCTCGTCGAGCGAGGCGGCTTCCTCGGGGGCCAGGCGCTTGGAAAAGCGCCGTAGCTCCTCCTGGCGCAACTGTTCCAACGTGGCCGTCAGGCGCTGGATAGTGGAGGCCGTGGCTTGTTCGCCCATCCATTCGGCGGAGTTGACGTTGGTTGGTGTCATGGGAAATGGCCGGTTAGTAGGCTATGGAATAGGCTGCGGTAGGCTACTTAATGGCCCACCACGTCGTCGTGCATCTTATCAACAATAACGTAGAGCGCGGCCTTATCGGTAGCCGATACGTTGTTGCTGTTGAGGGAGGCTTCGAGTTGGTTGCGCCACACGCTGAACTCGCTCGCGGTGATGTTCATACCCCGATGGGCGGTCAGCATGCTCAGCCCATTATAAGCCAGTGGCCCCCCAGTAGCTTCACCCAACTGGTCGATGAAATTGTTGCGCAGGCGCTGCAACCGCATCGGGTCGGTAGGTGCCTGGCCGTTTACCCCGTTCACGGCGTCGAGCATGGGCTTGTGCGTACGCAGCATGGCCGAGTTCGTCGTGGCTGTTTCGGCGCCTACGTTGGCCACCAATCCATCCACGATGCGGGCAATACCTTCGGTTTTGCCCAATCGGTCGTAGAGCGTGGGTTCCGCGGCGGTTTCTTTGCCGCCGCAGGAGCCCAGCAGCAAGGTGCCAGCCAACAGGCCCGCTAAGAGTAAAGAGTTTTTCATGGGCTTAAAGGGATAAAAAGTGAAAAAGGAGTAATCAACAATAGAGCAAGAGCCTTATAGCCGCACCAGCAGCCGGCGCAGGTTAAAAGAGAACCGCAGCCGCTCCAGGGCCTGCACGTAGCCCGGCGGCACCGGGCACTGCCGCGCCGTAGGGTCGGGGGCGGGCAACGGCATCGGCCGTAGCCCCAGGCGCTGGATCAGTTCGTCGGCACTCATCTCGGCCGGCCGGTAAGCCAGCGTGAGCAGGTGCTTGTCGGGCCGCAGGGCACAGGCCGTTACGCCCGGTAGGGCCGGCCGGGCCTGCAATTGGTCGGCGGCCAGGCCTGGCGCCAAAGCGGGGGCCACCAGGGTGATAAATTCCGTAGTCGGGGTGAATTCGTGCAGGCTGGGCTCGTTCCAGCTGCCCCAACCCACCGCCAGCAGCAGTGGCAACCCGACCAGCAGGCCCACTTTCGCCCGTTTCGAACGGCGTTTTCTCATCCTGAAGCCCGGCTTAGATTTGCGGCTTGACCGTAAAATTGCGGGCCACCGTGAAGCCGAAGTACAGGTCGCCGGAGAAGAACTTGCCGGTGGTTTGGGGAATGAAGAACTTCTCCGTCATGCCCAGCGAGTTGGTTACGTGCAGCTGAAACACGTGCCCGCCAGTTTCCAAATCGACGCCCAAGCCCAGGGCGTTGCGGAAGTTGCTGGCCGTATTGCCCGGAAACAGGTAGTAATAGTCGGCCGTGAGGGCCGTGCGCTTCGTGATTTTCTGACGCAACGCGCCGCCCAAGGCGTACACGTCGTTCTCCTCGGCGGCCGTGGCCACGTAGTTGCGGTGAATGAGTGTGGGCATCAGCTGCACCGACAGCTCGGGGCTGAACTTGCGGGCAATCTGGGCCTGATAAGCGTAGGTCAGGCGCGAGGCCGTGGTCCGCTCCTGCTCGTTTGGGGCCAGGTTGAAACGGAGCGTATTGATGGAGGAAGAGGCAAACAAAGTTACCGACACGGGCATGGCCCGGGCTCCGGTCGTCTGCCGGATGGCGCGGTACTTCACAAACCCGTCGTAGGTTTTTTCCTGCGAGCTACGCCCTACGCCCACCGCCAGCCGGCTCGTCAGCCCGTATTCCAGGCTGAGCCGCAGCACGGCTTGGTCGAGGCCGAAGAAGTTGTAGGCGCCGCTGTTGAGCGTCCCGAACCGGTGCTGAATCAGGAAGGCCATCGTACCCTTACCCGGCGTTTCCACCGACTGCGAGTTGATAATGTGGGTGCCTTTGAACGTGGCCGCCACCACTTCCCGCTTCTGCGGATCGGTGGTCTGCTCTTCGAGCTGACCGAGCAGGTCGGTCTGGGCGTAAGCGGCCGGGGCCAGCAAGGTGCCCAGGCCGAGCAAAAAGAAGGGTAAGAGTGTTTTCATGGAGGCTATATTTCAGCTACTTCTAGGTAAAAATCAGTTGGCCACCGCCGAACGGCTGCCCGGCGTGGCCACCGGGTCGGCAATCAATACCACCCGGATGCGCACAATTTTGGCAATGTTTTCGCGCACCAGCAGCGGAATTTCGATGTTGTAATCGGCCGGGGCCACGTTGAAAGTGGCAAAGGCCTGGAGTTGCCCGTTTTTGAGTTCCAGGGTGGCGGGTACGGCCACGCGGTGGGTTACGCCGTGCAGAGTCAGGTCACCCTCGGCCCGGAACGTGTGCGAACCCGGGGCCGTTGCTGCGGCCAGGCTCGCATCGGTGAACCGGCCGGTGAAGGTAGCCCGCGGAAACTTGCCCGATTCCATGTAATTTTCGTTGAAGTGCTCCTGCATGAGGGTGCGCTTGAAAGTAAAATCCTTGATGGGCACGGCAAAAGCAAACTGATTGGTACTGAGGTCGATGATACCTGCCGCCGTATTGGTAATGGCTTCGATATCCTCGATAATGCTGGTCGAAAAGAAGCTCACCCGGCCTTCCTTGGTCATAAACCGCCCCTGGGCCCGGCCCGGAATCACGACGGCCAATAACAGCGGAATAAGCAATAGCAGTGCAAGCCTCTGCCCGCCGACCCCGCGCAGATGGCAAGCCCAACAGGTTGATGACGGGGCAATCGTCCGTAAATCGACGGCCACTACCCCTAGTTATTAGGTTGGCCTGCTTCGATCCAGGATCTGATTTTGGCGATGTCGCATACCGAAATCTTGGCCCCACCTTTAGGCATAGGGTCGAAGCCTGCCTGGTGCTCCACCGAACCCAGCAACAGACTGGCCGACTGATTCTTGATGCCCTGGTAAGTGCTGTAATCGTTGTTACCGCCCAGGGTCTGGTACACAGCCGCTCCGTGGCAGGCACGACAGTTGGTGTCGAAAATGGGCGAGATGTCCTGCACGTAGCTTACAGCCACGCTGCTTGTTGGGCAGGGGCTAGGAGTTTCGCCGCTTGAGTAGGTGCAGCCAGTGGCGAAAACAACCAGCAAGCAGGCTAGTAAGCCCCCGATTTTTGTCGTAGTAGAAGTAGTCGCCATTTATATGAATTGTTTTTTTTCAAGAGTGAGTCCTTGATACCACTTGGCATAAAGCCCATCCACTGCTTGCCAGCTCCGAAAGCCGTCTGCTAGTCAATAACAAATTCTCAGAACGGGTGCGCTTTCCCAAAGATGGAATCAAAGAGTCACTATTCAAATTAGCATTCGTTAAGCATTGTTATACGCTCGTTGAATAAGACAAACTGCCCTACAAAAAATAATCACATACTCTTAAAACAACACAAACTCAAACATTTATAAAATAGCATATTAGATTACCTAATCATGCCTTTACTGTATTATAGAGGAGCTTATGCCTACTCTTCAAGGTCCGATCAGATTCCTGTTAACCACTTCTGCCATCACACTACTACATGCACTTTCTCGCCCGACAGTGCGACTTCTGCTGATACAGAATATTTCCCAATTTGAATCTCAACTAACTAAAACCTTCTTTCCCCTCATTCTTGGCCGAGCTTATGTCCGCTCTGACTTCACATTTAGACGCTTCTCCGATGGCTCTCTGCTTGTAAGCAGAACAATATAATTTTTACAAGCTCCACTGTAGTTACCAGGTTGCGGCGGCGGCTCGTTGCATTGGTTGGTGTCTAGGCTTGCCTTCAGCGCTGGCCCGGGCGGCGGCGCAGCACGTGCCAGATGGAGCGCAGGAAGGGTCCGGGCATTACGGAATTCATAATCTGCAGATTCTCCTGCCACGTAGTGCGCTCGTCCAAAAAGTCGAAAATGCGTTCCACGGGGTTGCGCTGGAAAAGCTGGCTGAAGATGTCGCGGGTCAGTTCGCCCCGGCGCTGCATAATGTCGAGCAGTAGCGTATCGAAGAGCCGGAACTGCCATTGGTCGCCGGTGCTGTGGCGGGGAGGGGCGCCGGTAGTGGCCAAGGCGGCTACCAGCCGGGCCGAGTGGGCCTGAATGCGTTTGAAGGCGTAGCCGGTACTCGGCTTGGCCCGGCCGGCCCGGGTGCCCAGGTTCAGTATATGCTGCCCCTGGCGGGCGGGCAGTGGGTGGTCGGTCATCGGAATGGCGCCAATTTCTTCGGCCGTTACGCGGTAGGAACCGCCGCCAAGCAGTTGGGCCAAGTAGTTGCGTAGCGCGGCCTCGTATTCGGCTTTTGGCAGGGGTGTTTCCGAAAAAAGCGTGTACTCCACCAGTGCCTGCCGAGGACCAAAGGGCAGCACGTACATGAAGCGCGCCTCCTGCCCCTGCGCACCCCGGAAGTCCATGAACTCGGCCGTAGTAGGGTCGAACGCATCGTGGTCGGTTTCCACCTCCCAGCCCACAAAGTGCTGGAGCAAGTAGCGGTGGCGGGCTGGTTGGCGCAGTTCGGCCAGTTGGGGCGGGCGGCTATCAAAGGCGTAGCGCCCCCGAAACTCGCCCTCGGGCGTCGTAACCCGGGCCCCATCGGGCATGTCAGCTACCGCCGTTACAGTGGTTTTTAGCCACGTAAACTGGGGGTTTTCAACCAGCATCTGCCGCACGAAGCGGTAGAAATCCAGGCCCCGAATCATTTTGTAGCGGTGGCGGTTCAGATCGAAGGTCTGCTCGAAGTCGGGGCTGCGGAAAGCAATACTACTCCATTCGTGGGCCACGATGCCATCGAAAAGCGTGGGCGCATCGGCCCAAAACGACCAGGTACGGTCGTTCTGGTCTTTGGCTTCGGGCTCCAGCAGCAGCACCCGCTTATCGGCCAGCCGGGGCTCTTGGCTGATATGGTAGGCCAGGCTCAGGCCCGCCGCGCCGCCGCCCACAATCAGGTAGTCGAAATCTTCCTTCACGGTTGCAAGAAACGCATCCGGCGCGGAATACCGGTACCGGCCATCACCCAACCCGGCCCGGCCGCGCATAAAAAGCCAGCGCCCCAGGCATGTGGTGCAGGGCGAAACAACCGCTAGGCGCAATGCCGATACCCAACCAGCGGGCCAGTTAGCCCGCTACGGCATGCTGGGTAGCGGTTTCGGCCAAGTCGCGGATGGCATCCAGAATATCGGCGTCGAGCTGGGAGCTGAAGTGCTGGCGGCCGGGCAGAATGCTCACGTTGGAGTTCAGGCGTTCCACCCATAGCTGCTCGTTTTCCTGGAAACCGGAGGTGTAGGGGTCATCGTCGGAGAGCAGCACGGTCAGCTTGTTGCCCGGAATCAGGCGGCGAGCGGCCTCATAATCGATGGGCGCATGAATCCAGTTCAGAATGTCCTGCCACGGGCTATCCACCGAAAACCACCCGGCCACGCACAACACGCCGCCCACTTGGGGTACATTGGCAGGGTGCTGGGCCGCCACCTGGGCTAAATAGTGCAGAATGGCCAGGCAGCCCACACTGTGGCCCACCAGATATAAATCTTCGTTCAGTTGCGCGGGCGGCAGCACTTCGGCCAGGTAGCGGTTGGCCTGCTCAATGGTCGGCAGGTCCCAGGCGGGCATGGTCAGCAAATGTACTTCATACCGAACCTTGCTATTCGAAGCTGCTTCCAACTGGCGTTTCAGCCACAGGTACCAATCGTCCTGAGCGGAACCGGCCCAACGAGGCACTACATACACGTGTTTGGTTGTACTCACTGGGGAATGATTTAATGAAAACTAGCTGTGCCACCCGCCATCGTGAGCCGAGAGTAGCTGCCACTGCTTGAAAAGTTAAAGTAGCCACTCCGGCTCCGGGCCACAAGCTCAACCAGCAAAAAGCCGGCCCCTGCGGGCCGGCTTTTTGGGTAATGCCTGCAAGTGGCGCCGCCCTAGAAGTTGGGCGACAGCAGGTACTTGTTGTAGAAGTCGTCGATGATTTTCACTGCGTCTTCCGCCGTGTCCACCAGCTGCACCAAGTCCATATCCTCGGGCGAGATGTTGTGCTCGTCCTCCAGCATCACCTGCTTGATCCAGTCGAACATACCCTGCCAATACTTGGTCCCCACTAGCACGATGGGGAAGCGGCCGATTTTCTTGGTCTGAATGAGCGTAATGGCCTCGAACAGCTCATCGAGCGTACCAAAGCCGCCGGGCATCCCGATGAAGCCCTGGGCGTACTTCACGAACATCACCTTCCGGACGAAAAAGTAGTCGAAGTTGATGATTTTGTCGGGGTCGATGTAGATGTTGTTGAACTGCTCGAAGGGCAGTTCAATGTTCAGGCCCACCGACTTGCCGCCCTCGGAGTGGGCGCCCTTGTTGCCGGCCTCCATAATGCCGGGGCCGCCGCCCGTGATAACGCCGTAACCGTGGCGCACCAGCTTGGCCGCAATTTCCTCGGCCATTTTATAGTACGGGTTGTCGGCCTTGGTGCGGGCCGAACCGAAAATGGATACGCAGGGGCCGATTTTGGACATCTTCTCGAAGCCCTCTACGAACTCGGCCATCACCTTAAAAATCTGCCAGGAGTCGGCAATCTTGATTTCGTTCCAGTCTTTATCTACGAAAGCCCGGCGGATGCGCTGCTCGTCATCGACCTGCACGGTCCGCTCACCGTGGGTCTGCTCCCGAATGTCGCTGATGGTTTTCACCTTGTTGTCATTGACGTTGGGTTGCACGATAGTCTGGCCGCTACCGGCGTTCAAAGCCTCATCAGAGGCCTTGGTTCTGCTGTTTTTTTTGAGCTTCGACATAGGAGCTGCGGGTGAAAAATGGGCGCGAACCGACCCGGCGGCTCAAGCAAGCGCGCCAGGGTGGGAACAGTCCGCACCGGGGTACATGGTAAGAAAATAGCAAAAAGAAAGCCGCCTCACGGAAGAGAGGCGACCCCAGATAGCGAATCGCAAGTTAACAATTTGTTAACATTCAGCTATCCTACGAGGCAATCAAAAAAAGCTATCGGACCCACCCAGCTATTTCGCCCGGATGGCGATAACGGGGTCGAGGTTGGAGGCCAGTACGGCCGGCACAATGCCCGCCAGCACCCCAATAACGACCGAAACGGTGAGGCCCAGCGAGATGTTGGCCGCCGACAGAAATAGCGGGAGCGAATCCTGGGGCAGCAGTGTAATCAGGTACACCAGCAGAATTCCGGCCGCCCCGCCCAACAGGCACAGGAACACGGCCTCGAACAGAAACTGGAACAGAATAAAATAGTTCTTGGCCCCCAACGACTTCTGGATGCCGATGATGTTGGTGCGTTCCTTTACCGAGACGAACATGATGTTGGCAATGCCGAAACCGCCCACCAGCATGGCAAACGAGCCGATAACACCACCCGCCACGCCCAGCACCGAAAACAGCCCGGAAATGGCATTGGCTAGCATTTCGGGACGATTGAGAGCGAAGTTATCCTCTTCGCGGGGCCGCAGGCCTCGCACGTTGCGCATCAGGCCTTTCACTTCATATTCGAGGTCGAGCAGGCCGGGGTCGGTATCGAGACCTTTGATGCCGATAGTGGCCGACACGCCGGTGCCGCTGCCCGGGTTGATGGTAAAAAGCTTGGAGAAGGCTCCGAACGGAATCAGGCAATTGGTATCGTTGCTCTTGATTTCGAGCAGGCTTTTGCCGGCCTTCTCCATCACCCCCACCACCGTGAAGCGCCGGCCGCGGGCCTTGAACTCCTGGCCCAGGGCCGAGCCGTTGGGGAACAGAGCACTGGCCACGTCGGCCCCGATAATGGCCACGTTACGGGCACTTTCCACTTCCTGGGTGGTAAAATAACGACCCTGCGCCACGGGTACGTCCGAGATTTTGCGGTACTCGTAGCTCACACCCTGCAGCACGGCGTCGGAGATGCTGTTGGAGCCGGCCTTGAAGGTGTTGCCCGATTTGCTGGCGAAGATGGCCAGGCCAGCATTGTTGGGGCCGAGCTGCTTTTGCAGTTGCCGGTACTCGCGCACGCTGGGCACGGGCCGGTTGAAATACTTCCACCACGGAAAGTCGCCGCCGAATACCCAAGGCCACTTGTCCACGTAAATCACCTTGTCGCCCACGAAGCTCATGCTGCTGCGGATGTTCTTCTCCAGCGAATCGACGACCGTAAACACGGCGATGATGGCAAAAATACCGACCGTAACGCCCAGTAGCGAAAGGATAGTGCGCAGCAAGTTGCCGCGCAACGCCTGCCAGGCGAACAGGAAGCTCTCAAAGGTCAGGCGGATAGCTTTCATTTATAAGCGGGCTTCAGGTAAGAGCAGAACGCGGGCAATAAATAGTTTTCGGGCGAAAATTAACGATTATTCCAGCAAAGCTCCGTACTTTCGCGGCTCGATTTTTTTACTAGGTTCCCCAACTATTGCCCTGTCCAAGCCCATGAAGCTTTCCGAGTTCAAATTTGAATTGCCTGAAAATCTGGTGGCTCAACACCCCGCCAAAAACCGGGACGAATCGCGCCTGATGGTCCTGCACCGCGACAGTGGCAAGATTGAGCACCGCTCTTTTAAAGATATTCTGGAGTATTTCGACGAAGGCGACGTGTTCGTGGTCAACGATACAAAGGTATTTCCGGCCCGCTTGTTTGGCAATAAGGAGAAGACCGGAGCCCAGATTGAAGTATTTCTGCTCCGCGAGCTGAACACCGAAATTCACCTCTGGGATGTGCTCGTCGATCCGGCCCGCAAAATCCGGGTGGGCAATAAGCTCTACTTCGGCGAGTCGGATATGGTGGCCGAGGTTATTGATAACACGACTTCGCGCGGCCGGACCATTAAGTTCCTGTACGACGGCCCGGACGAGGATTTCTACAAGGCCCTTTACAGCCTCGGCGAAACCCCGATTCCGAAGGAGTTCATCCCCCGCGATACGGAGGCGGCCGACAAGGAGCGATACCAGACGATTTACGCCCAGAACATCGGGGCCGTGGCCGCTCCTTCAGCCGGCCTGCACTTCACCAAAGAAGTGATGAAGCGCCTGGAAATCAAGGGCATCGACGTAGCACCCGTGACGCTGCACGTGGGCTTGGGCACCTTCCGCACCGTAGATGTGGAGGACCTGACCAAGCACAAGATGGACTCGGAGAATTTCATGGTGCCCGCCGCCACGGCTGTGGTGGTTAATAAGGCCCTTGATGCCAACAAGCGCGTGTGCGCCATCGGCACTACTTCCATGCGGGCCATGGAATCGTCGGTTTCGGCCCACGTGCGCCTCAAAGCCAACGAAGGCTGGACCGACCGGTTTATCTTCCCGCCCTACGACTTCAAAATCGCCAACGCGCTGCTCACCAACTTCCACACCCCGGAAAGCACGCTGATGATGATGGCTTCAGCCTTCGCCGGTCACGATTTGCTGATTGAAGCCTACAAGCTGGCTATCAAGGAGAAGTACAAGTTTTTCAGCTACGGCGACGCTATGCTGATCATCTAAGGTCTTTGGTCTTCTGTTTGAAACAGGTTGCGCCGGCTGCTACTTTCACGAGTAGCAGCCGGCGTTTTTTGTTTCGATTGCCTTATTTGCACTCCTACGCCGTTGCCATGAACCCATCTGAAGCCTCAAGCCCCCCACCTAGAGCCCTAGCCACACCCCGCTACGCCATTATCGTGGCAGGCGGCAGCGGGACGCGTATGGGAGCCGACCGGCCCAAGCAGTTTCTCGACCTGGCCGGCGAGCCGGTGCTGGTGCATACGCTACGCCGGTTTACCGATCCGGAGTTGGGCGTGCAGGAGTTGGTGGTGGTACTGCCAGCCGAGCAGTTGGCGGTGTGGGCGGCTATTTGCGCGCAACACCAAGTTGGTCCGCACACCGTGGTAGCGGGCGGGGCCACGCGCTGGGCCTCGGTGCGGGCGGGGCTGGCCCAATTGGCTAGGCACGCAAGCGGCGTGGTGGCGGTACACGACGGCGTGCGCCCGCTCACGCCCCGCACCGTGATTGAGGCTACTTACCAGGCCGCCCACAACCACGGCGCGGCGGTGGCCGCCGTAGTGCCGAAAGATTCTGTGCGCAACCTCAGCCAGCAGGGCAGCTACGCCCTCAATCGCGCCCGCCTGCGTCTCGTGCAAACCCCGCAGTGCTTCGATCTGGACCTGCTGCGCCGGGCCTACCAGCTCCCGGAACTCTCCACGTTCACCGACGATGCCAGCGTAGTTGAAGACCTGCACGCCATTACGTTGGTGGAAGGCGACTACCGCAACCTCAAAATAACGACTCCCGAAGACCTATTCGTGGCCGAAGCGCTGTTGCGGGCAATGCGTGACCCGGTGAATGAGTAACTCGGTGAATGAGCGAATGACGTTCTTTGTTAACGCTTCACTGAGTCACTCAATTACTCAGTCACTCATTCACCAAGTCACTCATTCACTGATTCACCGATGCCTACCTATTCCTGCTTGCTCTACGAGGTGCGCCCCGATGGCGTGGCCACCATCACGCTCAACCGCCCCGACGTATTTAACGCCTTCAACGACGCCCAGAGCTACGAGCTCCAGGATGCCCTGAAGCAGGTATCGCGCGATGCTCAGGTGCGGGCCGTGGTACTAACGGGCGCGGGCCGGGCCTTTTGCTCGGGCCAGGATTTGAAGGCGGCCAAGGAGGCCGAAGCCGCCGAGGGCCAACCCCGCTCCTTCTACGACTCGCTGCACCAGCGCTATAATCCCATTATCCGGGCTATGCGGGCGCTGCCTAAGCCCCTTATTGCCCGCCTCAACGGGGTGGCCGCCGGCGCGGGCTGCTCGCTGGCCCTGGCCTGCGACGCCATCGTGGCTTCGTCGGAGGCCTCGCTAATTGAAGTGTTCATCAACATCGGGCTGGTACCCGATTCGGGTTCATCGTGGTTTCTGCCCCGGCTGGTGGGCACGCTCAAGGCCTTCGAGCTGTGTACGCTAGGCTCGAAAGTAACGGCCGAAGAGGCCTTACGCTTGGGCCTTGTGAACCAAGTGGTAGCTCCCGACCAGCTCGACGAAGCTGCCTATGGCCTGGCTGCCCGTTACGCTGCCGCGCCCACCAAATCCATTGGCCTCATCAAGCAGATGCTCAATAAGGCGGGGGCTGCCACCCTCGATGAAATGCTCGATTACGAGGCGCACTGCCAGCAGATAGCCGGCGAATCGGACGACTATCGCGAAGGCGTACAGGCCTTCTTGGAAAAGCGCAAGCCCCAGTTCGAAGGCAAATAAGTTGGGGATTCATCTATAGCCAAGTAGCCAAAAAAAGACGGCTTCCCGAGTGGGAGGCCGCCTTTTTTAACTGCTGTTGTTGCACTGCGGACCAGTTACAGACCTCGGCCGACGCGGATGGTGCGCGTGACGCCGTTGACAGTGATGGAGGCAATGTTGTCGCAGGCCTGGGTGCCGGTGGGGTCGTAGTTAAGGAGCAACTCCTTCTGCTTGCTGGTTACGATTTTGACGGTGCCGGCCACGAAGGTACGGGCGCAGCCAGGCTGGAACTTCTTGAGAAGCGGCTGCCCGATGGTGGCCGTGTAGCCGGCACCCTTGCGGTTGGTGCCGCTAGCCTGGCCAGTGATGCTATATTCGTCGTCGGCGATGGTGCGGGTATTGAGGCCGGCGGTGCGGGTGTAGGTGCGCTGGGCCGCCCACGAATGCGTACCGGCGGGCGTCGTGATGCTGGCGTTTTGCACGTCGAGGCTCCAGGAGCCGGCGCCTAGGTTGGTGAGCAGGCGGGTTCCGGTGTGGCGGTTATCGTTGCGGTAATAATCAACCAGCGTGATGGTTTTGGTAGCTCCGGTCTGGCGGTACGGGCCGCTGAACACGGTTACGATTTTGCCGCGCCGGGCCACGCCATTAGGACCCATGCAGTTGACCGTGCCGAAGTCGAGGGTGAGGGTGCGGGTGGGGGCGTCGTAGGTGCGCGTGACGCAGCGGCCGGCCACCCGGCTCAGATCGTCGGCATCGGCGGCGGCGGGGCTCCCTGATACAGCAACATCGGTGGGGGCAGCAGCGTCTACGAGGTCGGCCACGGCAGCGGTTTCATCTTCGGCCAGGCCCTGGTCTTCGGCCGACACGGCTATATCGGGGGTAGTAGCCGGGGCGTCGTTGCTTTTGTCGCAGGAGGCGAAGACGAGGGCGGAACCCGCCAGGGCGGCGAAACTCAGGTTGCGGAGCGCGGTGCGTTTCATGGTAAAGAGGGATGAGATGGGGAAGCAGTAAGAGAAGTGAAACCGGTTTTCGGGGGTTGGAATACTGGGGCAGGTGAAAGTTTAACCCACTGGGGAACTTTTTTTTTACGAACTCAAAAACCAACCCGGTTTCCGGCTCCGCGTATAGCCTTAGCACATTCCCTTCGCCCTCAATTCCCTGATCTTATGCCTATTTCCGGACGCATTTGTGCCCTCCTACTACTGCCTTGGCTGGGAGCCTGCTCGGGAGGTGAAAGCAACAAAGACCCGATTTTTGAGGCCAAATTCCAGAACGAAAAGCGCATCGGTTCCGAAAATGTCACCAAGCGCCAGATTCAAGATGCGGAATACATGGTTGAGACGGCCAGCCGCAAGATGGAATTATTGGAAATCAGCCAGATAGCGCAGCGCAAGGCCGCTTCAGCCGATGCTCGTTACGCGGCCCAGAATGTCATCAACCAAGCCACCAGCATGTTGAACGACATCAAGAACCTGGCCCAACAAAAGGGTGTAGTGCTGCCTACCGGCCTCGGCGAAAAGCAAGCCGAGCAAGTTGGCGAGCTCACGGCCCTCAACAACGCAGCCTTCGACCAGAAATATGCCGCGTTGCTCCAAAGCGTAGTCGATCAGGACCTGGATGCCACCGACGATATGACCTCTGACGCCTACAACGCCGAAATCCGGGCCATGGCCTCCCGGCAGCTTGCATCTCTCCAAGACCTAAAGCGGGCGACTGAAGTACTGCACGATAAGCTCAACCCTTAATTTTCTTTCCGCACCAGTTAGCTCGAAGCCCTGGTTATCACCTACTTTTTCTGACCTACTTTATGAAAACCCGTTTCCTTCCTTTTCTCGTCCTCGGAACCAGTTTGCTGCTGGCCAGCTGCAACAGTGAAAAAACTGATGGTACGACCGGCGAAGCCGTGAGCGACATGAGCCAAGCCACCGATGAGGGCGGCGTAAAAGCCGATGCCGTAGTTATCGACAACAGTGCCGGCCCCACCGTAACCGTTGATGCCGACTCCGCCATGGCGGCCGATTCGAGCATGAACAGGTAGGTTACCTCGTTTTCCTGTTATTCTCTCAGCCTAACCCAACCTTGCTATGAAACTTACATTCACGGCCGCGCTTTGCGCTGGCGCTCTGCTGACCATTACCGCCTGCAACCCTACCACCGACACGAGCACTGCCAGTACCGACATGGCGATGAACGACGGTGTGGCTACCGATACAATGGGTGCCGGTGGCACGGCCGCCACCTCGACGATGATGACCGACGACGAGTTCATGAAAATGGTGGCGACTGGCGGCCACAACGAAATGGGCCTCAGCCAGGTAGCCCTCGATAAAGGCGCAACCGGCGCGACCAAGGACTTCGCCAACATGATGATTACCGACCATACCAAGGCCGGTAACGAGCTAAAGTCCATTGCCGACAGTAAAAGCGTACTGTTACCCGCCGATATGGACGCCGAGCACAAGGCCCTTCAGGAACAGATGCAAAACCTGAGTGGTGAGCAGTTGGCCCAGAAATACGCCCAGCAGATGGTAACCGACCACCAGAATACGGTGGACATGTTCCAGAGCGAAATTCAGAATGGCCAGGATGCCGCCGTGAAGGCTTTTGCCAGCAAGACGCTGCCAACCATTCAGGAACACCTGAGTATGGCTAAGAAACTGCCCGGAGCCATGACCATGTAAGGCTTCTCGGCACCTACGTTTCAGCACTACCACAATACCAACAAAAAAACACCAGCTCGCAGGGCCGGTGGTTTTTTTGTTGGCGCAATTAGGCTACTGCCAGCAGTTTACCGCCGTAGCCAAGGCCCCAGGTAAGGTCATCTAACGACGCGCGGTGCTGCTTTTAGGCTGCGGATTTGTTTCGTCGGTCAGGCGATTTTTAGGGGCTGCAGCCGTGCTCTTCATTAGTGCCGCCGGGTTGGGCGTCGTCAGGGTAGCTTCTGAAGGGCGTTCTAAGACCAAGGATGGCTGAGCAATTGCTGTTTTAGCAACTGGGGCAACATCCATTTTAGGAGGACCGACCATAATCGCAATGGCCAGCAATACTGGGAACACAAGAACTTTCATAAGGTGCGGGAGAGGAGTACAGGCCCTTAAACTAGAAAATTTCCGGTGGCTAATCAAATATTAGCCACCGGAAATTTTTAATAAAGGTGAGTACTTACTCAGCTGCAGCGTATTTGCTCGTGCGCAGTTCCTCGGCCAAAAAGCGGGCGGTATGGCCCTGTCCAGCTTTGGCCACCGCTTCGGGCGTGCCTTGTGCCACGATGCTGCCCCCGGCTGACCCGCCCTCGGGACCGATGTCAATAACGTAATCCGCTACTTTGATCAGGTCGAGGTTGTGCTCGATAATGAGGACAGTATTGCCCTTATCGGCCAGCTTCTGAAGGACATCGGCTAGGTGGCTGATATCCTCGAAATGCAGCCCGGTGGTGGGCTCGTCGAGGATATAGAAAGTTTGGCCAGTGTCTTTCTTGCTGAGCTCAGTGGCCAGCTTTACGCGCTGGGCCTCGCCGCCCGAAAGCGTGGTGGCCTGTTGGCCCAGGGTGAGGTAGCCGAGGCCCACTTCGTGCAGCGTTTGAATTTTGCGCAGGATGCGGGGCTGGAACTCGAAGAACTCCACGGCTTTTTCCACCGTCATGTCGAGCACGTCGGTGATGGACTTGCCCTTGAAACGTACTTCCAAGGTTTCGCGGTTGTAACGACGGCCCTTGCAGGTTTCGCAGGGCACGTGCACGTCGGGCAGGAAGTTCATCTCGATGGTGCGGATGCCAGCGCCCTCGCAGGTTTCGCAGCGCCCGCCCCGCACGTTGAACGAGAAGCGCCCCGGCCCGTAGCCCCGGATTTTCGACTCGGGCATATTGGAAAACAGCTGCCGAATCTCGGTGAACACGCCGGTGTAAGTGGCCGGGTTCGAGCGCGGAGTGCGGCCAATCGGCGACTGATCCACCTCAATCACCTTATCAATAAACTCCAGGCCCTCTATTTTATCGTAGGCCAGCGGTTCGCGCTTGGCCTTGAAAAAGTGCTGGTTGAGAATCGGGTACAGCGTGTCGTGAATCAGGCTCGACTTGCCCGAGCCCGACACGCCGGTAACCGCCACGAGCTTGCCCAGTGGGAACTTGGCCGTCACGTTCTTGAGGTTGTGGCCCTTGGCTCCACGCAATATCAGCTCGTGGCCTTCGCCCTTGCGCTTCTTCTTGCGCATTTCGATGTGCTTCTGGCCGCTTAGGTACTGCGAGGTGAGCGAGCCGGAGCTGAAGATTTCGGTGGGCGTACCCTCGGCCACAATATGGCCGCCGTGGATGCCCGCGCCGGGGCCGATATCGAGCACGTGGTCGGCGTGCATGATCATGTCCTTGTCGTGCTCCACCACAATCACCGAGTTGCCCAAGTCGCGCAGGTGTTGCAGCGCCTTGATGAGCCGCTCGTTGTCGCGCTGGTGCAGGCCGATGCTGGGCTCGTCCATGATGTAGAGTACGCCCACAAGCTGGGTGCCAATTTGGGTGGCCAGCCGGATGCGCTGGCTCTCGCCCCCGCTGAGCGTGCGTACCGAGCGGTGCAGGTTGAGGTAGTCGAGGCCCACTTCGAGCAGGAAACCGATGCGCTTGCGGATTTCCTTGAGCAACTCGCGGGCAATCAGGTTCTGGCGCTCCGAAAGGCGGTCTTCGAGGCCCACGAACCAGTCGGCCAAATCGTTGAGGTCCATCACCGACAGCTCACCGATATGCTTGCCATCGATTTTGAAGTGCAGACTTTCCTTCTTGAGCCGGTAGCCGTGGCATTCGGGGCATTCCTGGGCCTGGGTGTACTGCTGAATCCACTCCCGAATAGTATCGGACTCGGAGTCCATCTGGCGGCGCAGGAACGGAATAATGCCCTCAAACGGCTCGGTGTAATTGGCCTTTTTAGGGTCGGCGTCGTCGGCTTCGTCGGTGGAGATGCCGTAGAGCAGGCGCTGCACCAACTCGGCGGGCAGCTTCTGGATGGGCGTGCTCAGACTGGCCTTATTTTTCTTGAGAATCAGGCCCAACTGCTGGAAAATCCAGATGTCGCGGTACTCGCCCAGCGGCGCAATGCCGCCGCGGCTAATGCTGAGCTTAGGATCGGGCAGTACCGTTTCCTCGGTTATTTCCTGCACTTGGCCCAGGCCGTTGCAGGTGGGGCAGGCGCCGTAGGGCGAGTTGAAGCTGAACGTATTTGGGGCCGGGTCGTCGTAGGCGATGCCGGTCACGGGGTCCATCAGAAAGCGCGAGAAGAACTGGGTATTGTCGCCCTTCTTCTTGCTGTCGGGGTCGAGCACGAGCATTGTGCCCTTGCCCTGGCCCAGCGCGTTCTGCACCGAGCCCGAGAGGCGGAAGCGGTCCTCGTCCTTCACCACTAGCCGATCAATCACGATTTCGATGTCGTGAATTTTGTAGCGGTCGACCTGCATTTTGGGCGTCAGATCGAGCAGCTCGCCATCGACCCGCACCTTGGTAAAGCCCAGCTTGGCCACCTGCTGGAACAGTTCGCGGTAGTGGCCCTTGCGGCCCTTCACGACGGGGGCCAGCACCACCAGCTTGCGGCCGTCGTATTCCTTGAGAATGTAGTTGATGATCTGGTCGTCGCTCTGCCGGATCATTTTCTGGCCTGTGGCGTAGCTGAACGCCTCGGCGGTGCGGGCGTAGAACAGGCGCAGGAAGTCGTAAATCTCGGTGATGGTGCCGACCGTGGAGCGGGGGTTGCGCGAGGTGGTTTTCTGCTCGATGCTGATAACCGGCGACAGCCCCTCGATTTTATCCACATCGGGCCGCTCCAGCCCACCCATAAACGAGCGGGCGTAGGCCGAAAACGTTTCCATGTAGCGGCGCTGGCCCTCGGCATAAATCGTATCGAAGGCCAGGCTCGATTTGCCCGAACCCGAAATGCCGGTAAACACCACCAGCCGCCCCCGCGGAATCTTCACCGACACGTTCTTGAGGTTGTGCTCCCGGGCTCCGTACACTTCGATGTAAGGTGCCTCCAGGTCGGCCGGCCCAAGCAGCTGCCCGCTGCTAGCGGTGCGGTTTTCGACAATGGTTTCGCTCACTACCTCGCTGCGGGGCACGGCCTGCACGGCGGCCGTGCTGTGGTGTCCGTTGCCATCGGCTACAGCAGCAGCCACCGAAACGGCGGTTTCGGCGGGCTGGGCAGCTTTCGGGGCTTTGCCGGCCCGGGCCGGTTTGGCCGCAGACTGGGATTTGGCTGGCCGGTCGGCTGGGGCAGCTTTAGCCGTTTTGGTGGCAGGAGAAGAAGCGGAAGCGGCAGTCGATTTTTTGGCCATGCGGCAGCGGAGCGGATAAGTCTGCAAAAGTAAGGAAAACGCGGCCCGATGGCTAATGTGAATAGCTTTCTGGTCAGCGACTTTAGCCCCGGTCCGGCTTCGGCCGCACTATCGGGTGGCAGATAACAACTACCGTCGCTCGTTTGTGCCCTCGGCCGCCAACTTCCCCATCTGGGCGGCCTAACTTGCGGCCTCCTTTCACCACCGCCCGGCTTTTGCCGCTGCCCTGCCATGTCGCGCCCGCGTTCCGCTACTTGCCTGGTTTTCCTGCTCCTGACGGCGCTACTGGCCAGCAACGGCTACGTGTGGCTGACCAACCACGTCCGCTTCAGCGACGAACACGCCTATCTGTTACTGGCCCAGGGGCGCATCGGCGAAGTCAGCACGTTTCACCGCTACCGGGTGGTAGTGCCGCTGCTGGCCGGGGCGCTGGCCTGGGGCCTGCAAAGCGTGCGGCAACTCGGGGGCGAAGCCGGGGCGGCCCTGGGGTTTGCCTTCTACCTGCTCAATACCCTGCTGCTGGCGCTGGGCGGCACGCTGGTTTACCGCACGGCCCGCGCGGTGGGGGCCAGTTTTGGGGCCGCGCTGGGCGGGGCGGTCGTGGTCCTCAGCAGCGGGCTGGCCACCTACCTGGCCGGTTCGGCGCTGGTCGATAGCCTGGCCTGGCTGGCACTGGCGGCCCTGTTCTATGCGCTGGCCTCCCGCCACGGGACGCTACTGTGGTGGGCTATGGTGCTGGCGCCCTTAGCTAAGGAGCAGTTGCTACTGCTGCTACCGGTGGCGCTGTACTACGGCACTTTTTTGTCGTGGCCCCGGCGGCTGGCGGCGGCGGGCCTGGCCGGCGCGGCGCTCTGGCTGCTGCATTATCAGCTGGATATCTGGTACCCGCTGCCGCCCCACAACCAGCTTACCGACATGAGCGCGGTGGTATCATCGCACTTGCGCAACCACGTGGTACATACCCTCGGGCAGCTGCTTACGGTACGGGGGCTGAGTGCGGTGCTGGCCGTGTTCGGGCTCTTCACGCTGCTGCCCGTGCTGGGCTTGGCGGGCGGACGGGTGGCCCGCCGCAGTTGGCTGACGCGGCTACCCCCGGCCACTGGGGCCGTGCTAGCCTGCGTGGGAGGGTTCGTGCTGCTTTCGGGCGAAATTTCCCGCATGCTCTTCTTCGCCGGGCCCTGCTTTGGCGTAGCAGTAGCCCTGCTGGTCGAGTATCATCCGGCTGCCCGGGCGTTCCGGCAGTGGATGGCGGCCACTGCTTAACTGCAGCACTGGCAAAGCCGGTTACCGGATTGGTTCCATTTTTGCAAATGTCTCAGGCAACTGCGAATCGGCCGGCGCTGATGTCCCTGACCACAGCGCCTCCTGGTTTATCTTTTCTTTTTCTCTCTCTTCACCACACATGCCACTTTTCTTCAAAATCACCCTCGCTGGCCTGCTCACGGCGGCCCTGACTGGCTTTAGCCTCCCGAGCCAGGCTCAGGTCAATATCATCAACATCAATCCGCCCGCCTGGGGGCCGGCCGTACCGGCAGGTACGCAGTATTATTACATTCCGGAAGTAGGCGGCTACTACGATTTGCGCGACCAGCAGTACGTCATTCTGCGGGAGGGCAAATGGAAAAAAGCGAAGGTTATCAACGGCTATTCTACCAGCTCGTTTCACCCGGTTGTCATCAACTACGTGGGCGCCCAACCCTGGGTGCTTATTCAGGAGCACAAGGTGAAATACCCAAAGGGCGGCCACCCGCACGGCATGCCGCCCGGCCAGGCCAAGAAAGCCCGCACAGTGTACGCCGTGCCCGCCGGACAGCCCGTGTACGGTATCGAAGGCAAGGGCCACGACAAGTACAAAGACCACGACAAAGGCAAGGGCCACAAAGGCAAGCACTAGCCAACAACTCCGGGTTTCTGCCGGACTTACTTTTTATCCAACACCAGAGAGGCCACTTCCGATACCGGAAGTGGCCTCTCTGGTGTTAGAAGGAAGCCGATTTATTCCTACTCTTTGAGTAGCCGTTTAGCCCATTTTATTGGGCGGCGGGCGGCCGTGGGAGTCGGCATCTGGTCGGTTCGCAGTAGCTCTTCAATCACCATCATATCATCGTCGCGGCCCAGGGCGGCGGCGGCTATTATGCGGTTGCGGTGGGCATAAAGGGCCAGAAAATCGTGGCGGCGCACATCGCCGTGGAAGATGATTTCGTCCCATTCGGTGGCGTGGCCCGCGTAGCGCAGGCTTTTGCCGTACTGCTGGGTCCAGAAGAAGGGCACTTCCGCAAACTGGTGCTCCTGCCCCAGCATGTTGCGGGCCGCGCAGGCCCCGTGCTGCTGAGCCATCCGCCAGTGCTCGATGCGGTGCTGGCCCCCACCGGCCGCCAGCGGGAACCGGGCCACGTCGCCGGCGGCGTACACGTGTTCGGCCGCCTGCAGGTAAGCATCCACGCGCAGGCCACCGTCCTTTTCCAGCTCGAAGGCTGCTTCCAGGAATCCGGTAGCGGGCCGCACGCCCACGCCCAGCACCACCACGTCGGCGGGTAGGCGCTGGCCCGAGGCTAGGCGCACGGCCGTTACGCGGCCGTTTTCGCCTTCCAGCGCTTCTACGGTGGCTTCGGGCTTGAACCGGACCCCGTGGCGGCAGTGCAGGTTACGGAACATAGCCCCGATTTTTGCGCCCAACACCTTTTCAAACGGTTCCTTTTCGCGGGCTATTACCGTAATGCGCCGGTCTTTGGTATCCGTAGCCTCGTTTTCAGCCGCCAAGCTGGCGGCGGCTTCCATCCCGATAAAGCTGCTGCCGATGATGACCACGTGCCGGGCACCGGCGGCGGCCTGCCGGATGTTTTCGGCATCCTGGGCCGAGCGCAGCGGCAGTACGCCTTGCAGGTCGTGGCCAGACAGCTTGGGCAGCGTGTTGGGCTCACTGCCGGGAGCGAGCAGCAGCTTATCGTAGTGCAGTGGTTCGTGGTCGGTCAGCTTGAGTTGGCGGTCCGTCAGACTCAGGCCAGTGGCGCGGGTATCGGTCAGGACTTCGATGCGGTGCTCCTCGTAGAAAGCGGCTTTGCGCAGGGATAGCGCATTTTGGTCGGCTTTTCCGGCCAGGTAGGCCTTGCTGAGCTTGGTGCGGTCGTAGGGCTGGGCGGCTTCGGCAGTTACCAGCACAAGGCGGCCCCCAAAGCCCTCGGCTCGTAGCGTCTGGGCCGCAAACTGCCCGGCCGCCCCACCGCCCACAATAACAAACGTCCGCTGATCGGGCGCAGCACTGTTTACGACCGGCGCTACCCCGCCCACCAGCGCCGTAGGCGTGGCGTCGGGGCTGTCGGCGGCGGCAGTTGGTTTGGCGGGCAGCGTCACCCAAACTCGACCTTCGGCCACGCGCACCGGGTAGCTGGGCAGCGCGTCGAGGGCCGGGGGCTGGCAAAGATGGCCATCGGTGACGCGGAAGCAGGCGTGGTGCCAGGGGCAGATTAGCTGGTCGCCTACCAAACGGCCTTTTTCGAGCGGAGCCCCGTAGTGGGGGCAGTGGGCCGCCAGCGCCAAGTACTGGCCCTCGCGGTGGAGCAGCAGCACGTCGGCGTTGGGCGTAGAATAGGTGCGCATTTCGCCTTCGGCGAGGGCATCGGCGGGGGCGAGGTCAAATTCGGCAGGCATAGCATGGGCGGATAAACGCGGCAAGATGCTTTGACAACGCAGGGGAACCAAACCGGGTTGTTAGGGGTAGTCGTAACTTCTTATAGTACCATGTATCCTTTTCTGTCCCAAACCGTTCTGTCAGCTATGTCCATTTCTACCCCTGCTGGTGTTTCAACCGCTTCGCTGGTTCTGTGGGCCGGCCTGCAGCCGGGCCACAGCTGCATACTGGTGTACCGCGCACCCGGCACCTCGGCCGAGTTCAGCGTACGGGCCGTGGTGCAGGGCCTGCGCCGCCGCGGCCTGGTAGATTATGTCTGCCTGGCCCCGGGCTGCGAGCTGCGCCTTGATTGGCTGGTAGCGGTAAACGGCCAGCGCCGGGAGAACTGACGGATCGGGCAAGCGGTTATCCTGGCAGCCGGTTGGTGCGTACACTGAGTACGTTTCATCTTTTTCCACCGCTATGGCCACCCCCTATCAACCCATTAGCTGCTCGTTCTACGACGAATTGGAGGCCCGCGCCACCACCGGCCAGCCCTGCACCCTCACCTACCGCACCGAGCCCGACACGCCGCCCAGCACTTATCACGGCACCATTCAGGACCTATACATTCAGGACAAAGTAGAATACCTGCGCCTAGCCGACGGCTTCGAGCTGCGCCTCGATAACCTACTGGCCGTGGACGATAAGGAACTGCGGAATTACTGCTGACAAAACGCGTTATCTGATAGATTGCTCAACTTTACTGGCAGGCTGTCCGAACACGCATGAAATATATCTAGCTACCCATAATGACGCTACTTTCGCTTGCGGCCTGTAACGAGCAGCAAAAAAGCCGAAAGCATTTGTATGAACTCCAACTGTTGGAGCAAGCACGATGGGCTGAGGACCACCTAACCTCAACCCCTGACTCTTTTACCACGCTGGTCAATGTGCGAGCAAGACGAGGAGTACCAACGAGCTATCAATGGTCGGCATACGGTCGAAAAAGGTTCGGTCAGCTAATTCAGAAACCGACTGACACTCTCTCAGCGCGAGTTTCTGATAGTTTGTATCTATTGACTCAGCGCGTATTTGCCGATATTTTAACTGAATCGGACCAAGACGCTTCTTTAGCTTTTCCATCGGACATAACTGCTGATAGAATTGAGCTGAATACACTCGATAATAAAACAAAGGCTAGCATGACCTCCCTAGCAGCCAGTCAAGGACACGGAATAATTACGCTATTTCTGCTGAGGCATTCCCGCAGGTAAACAGCTACAACGGCCGCCCCTTCACAGGAGCGGCGTTGTGTAAGAATTAGCCTAGTCAACGCCTAATCAGCGGTAATCCGTGCTTAAAACGCTGCGCTGCCGGGGAAGCGGGGGAAGGGAATAACGTCGCGGATGTTGGCCATGCCGGTGATGAAGAGGATGAGGCGCTCGAAGCCCAGACCGAAGCCGGCGTGGGGCGCGGTGCCGTACTGGCGTAGCTCCAGGTACCACCATAGCTCGTGCTCGGGCACGTCCATGGCAGCCATGCGGGCCTTGAGTTTCGTGAGGTCCTCTTCGCGCTGGGAGCCGCCGATGATTTCGCCGATGCCGGGGAAGAGCACGTCCATGGCCCGTACGGTTTGGTCGTCGTCGTTGAGCTTCATGTAGAAGGCCTTGATATCCTTTGGGTAATCGGTCAGGATGACGGGCTTCTTGAAGTGCTTCTCCACCAGGTAGCGCTCATGCTCGCTTTGCAGGTCGGTGCCCCAGTCCACGGGGAATTCGAACTTCTGCTTGGCCTTCTTGAGGATTTCCACGGCCTCCGTGTAGGTCAGGCGCTGGAAGTCATTATCGACGACGAACTGTAGGCGGGTGAGCAGCTCCTTGTCGTACTGCTCGTTGAGGAATCGGAGGTCGTCTTCGCAGTGGGCCAGGGCGTAGCGCACGAGGCTTTTGAGGAAGTCCTCGGCCAGGTCCATGTTGTCCTGGAGGTCGTTGAAGGCCACTTCTGGCTCAATCATCCAGAACTCGGCCAAGTGGCGGGCGGTGTTGGAGTTCTCGGCCCGGAAGGTAGGCCCGAACGTGTAGACCTTGCCCAGGGCCATGGCGGCTACCTCGGCCTCCAGCTGCCCCGACACGGTGAGGTTGGTCTGCTTGCCGAAGAAATCCTGCGCGTAATCCACGCCCGACTTGTCCTCGGTCAGGGGTGGGTTCTGGTCGGGCAGCGTGGTTACGCGGAACATCTGGCCCGCGCCCTCGGCATCGGAACCCGTCACGACGGGCGTGTGCACGTAGTAGAAGCCGTGGTCGTTGAAGTACTGATGCACGGCGAAGGCCATGGCGTGCCGGATGCGCAGAATGGCCCCGAACGTGTTGGTGCGGGGGCGCAGGTGGGCAATTTCGCGCAGGAATTCGAGCGAGTGGCCCTTCTTCTGGAGCGGGTATGTGGTGGGGTCGGCCGAGCCGTAGACCGTAATTTCCTCAGCCTGAATTTCTACGGCCTGCCCCTTGCCCTGGGAGGCGACCAGCTTGCCGCGCACGGCAATGGCAGCCCCGTTTTCCACGCCGTCGGCCTTCAGCTTCTCCTCCGGAAACTGCTCGGCATTGGCCACCACCTGAATGGAGTTGAAGCCCGAGCCGTCGTTGAGGGCGATGAACTGCACGTATTTGTTGCCGCGGCGGGTGCGCACCCAGCCTTTCACCAGCACCTCGCGGTCGAGGTCGGTGCTGCGCAGCAGGTCATGCACGCTGGTTTTTCGGAGGTCAGACATGGAAGTAGACGTATTTGAAATGTAAAGGTAGAAATGTCGGGCGAAGCGCCGCTGCGGCTTCAGCCAGAACCGGCCGCCGATTATGAATCGTACGTAAGCCCGGAAGTGAGGCCGTGCTTAGGTCTCCACCCCAACTTTTTCGGTTCAACTCAAGTACAGAAAGGCCTACATTTGGCTTTACCTCCCCGTTTCGTAACCCGGCGGGGCGTACCGTTTTTTAGCGTATGCAACGACTGGACATGAAGCAGCTTCTCTCGCAGAAGCTGAGCCCCCAACAGATTCAATTCATTAAGCTGCTCCAGATTCCGACGGCCGAATTGGAGGCGCGCATCAAGGAAGAACTGGAAGTGAACCCCGCCCTGGAAGAAGGCGAGGAAGAGCCGGAAGATGAGTTTGACGACCTCGATGGCGACGACGCGGACGAGGATTTCGACGACCCCGATGCCGAGCTCGACAACCCCGATAACACCCTCGACGAGGATTACGACGGCGAGCAGAGCGACGAGCAGCCCGAAATGGAGTTGCCGGTAAAGGAAGAAGCGCCCGAGGTACCCGAATCGTCGTCGGAATCCGACGACCTCGACCTGAGCGACTACCTCAACGACGACGAAATAGCGGGCTACAAGATGCAGGGCGACGGGCCCGGCGAAGACGAGGACGACCGGGAAATGCCCCTGGCCGATACCAGCGGCTCGCTCATGGATAACCTGCTCAGCCAGCTGGGATTTTCGAGCCTCGACGAGCGCCAGAAAACCATCGGCCGCCAGCTCATCGGCTCCATCGACGGCGACGGCTACATTCGCCGCGACCTGTCGGCTATTGCCAACGACCTGGCTTTCTCGCAAAACCTGGAAGTGAGTGTGCTTGAAGTGGAAGGCGTGCTGCACGTGGTGCAGACCTTCGACCCGGCAGGCATTGGGGCCCGCGACCTGCCCGAATGCCTGCTGTTGCAACTGGAGCGCCGCCCCCAGGATGAGGCGGTGGAAAACGCCGAGCGTATTCTCAACGACACCTACGAGGAGTTCACCAAGAAGCACTACCAGCGTATTCAGCAGAAGCTTGATTTGGAGGACGAGGAGTTGAAGGAAGCCATCGGCCTGATTCTCAAGCTCAACCCCAAGCCCGGCGGCAGCGGGCCGGTGGGCGGCGGCAAAATCCAGTACATCATCCCCGATTTCCTGCTCAGCCACGACAATGGCCAGTTCAACCTCACGCTCAACACCCGCAATGCTCCCGATTTGCGCGTGTCGCCGGCCTACACCGAAATGTTCCGGGCCTACGACAAAGCCTCGAAAAAGGACAAGAAGATGAAGGAGGCCGTGACGTTCGTCAAGCAGAAGCTCGACTCGGCCAAGTGGTTTATTGATGCCATCCGGCAGCGCCAGAACACGCTGCTGCGCACCATGGACGCCATTGTGCGCTACCAGCGCGACTTTTTTGAGGAGGGCGACGAAAGCAAGCTGCGCCCCATGATTCTGAAGGACATTGCCCAGGAAATCAGCATGGACATAAGCACCGTGAGCCGGGTGGCCAACTCGAAAGCCGTGCAGACGGAGTTCGGCATTTACCCGCTCAAGTACTTCTTCTCCGAAGGCATTGCCACCGACTCGGGTGAGGATGCCAGCTCGCGTGAGGTGAAGTATATCCTCAAGGAAATCATCGAGGGCGAGCAGAAGAAAAAGCCGCTTTCCGACGACAAGCTGGAAAAAATGCTCAACGCCCGCGGCTACAACATTGCCCGCCGCACAGTTGCCAAGTATCGCGAGCAGCTCAATATTCCGGTGGCCCGCCTGCGCAAGGAGCTATAAGGTTGATGCAAGAAGAGAGAATAGGCCGTTGGGCTGAGTTGGTTTTACCAGCTCAGCCCAACGGCCTTTTTTTATTCAAGACTCAGGCAGAAGGCCCCGTAGGCTTAGCGCGTGAGCGGTGCCTGGCTAGCTGCCACCCAGTTTTGGCTGGGTAAAACGCACCGTTGGCGGGGGCGGTGCTGTCGTTGGGCGAACTGAGAGGCCGGCCGGAATCCGGAGTAAAAAGAACGCCCGTAGATGCTGGGGTAACGCCTTTAATCTATTCGCCCCGCCCATGTCGTTGGTTCGCACGTTTCTGCTGATTTCGCTTTCTACGCTGCTGCTCACGCTGCTCGGCGGGCCACTCGTGTTGCGGGCCGCTACCCAGCCGGTTCGGAAGCAGCTGGAATCGGGGCGGCACACGGGACGGCTGCCGGTTGGTGCTAACCGGTTGGCGGCGCCAGGCATGAGCGGCCGGGCTGTCTGAGCCAACGGGGGCAATGAGTTGCCGAACGTACCTTTGAGGAGCTTCGCTTCCTTATTCCCGGCTTCGTGTCCCGCTTTCTGGCAACGGTGCTCTCCGTGGTGTTTCATCCGCTGCTAGTGCCGTTTTACCTGTTTTATATTGTCTGCTACCAGCTGCCGGGCGTAGTAGGGCACCCTGCCGCGCCCGACCGCTGGCTGGTGCTGGCTATTGTGGGAGGCTTCACGCTGGGGCTGCCGGGCCTGGGAGCGGCCCTGCTGGTGCAGTTCGGCTACGCCGATTCGCTGGAGCTGCGGCAGCGGGAGCAACGCGCCTGGCCGTTGCTGCTGGCCGCCACCGGTTTCGCCATAGCAGCCGGGCTGCTGCACCGGCCGATGGTTTTTGATGTGCTGCTTTTCAACATGATGGTCGGCATGACCCTGGCCGTACTACTGACGCTGGTAATTACCCTGCGCTGGAAGATTTCGGCCCACGGCGTAGGCATGGGCGGGGCATTTGGGCTTTTGCTGCTGCTGCACCTAGGGGGGGCGGCGGGGCCAGCAGCGGCGGGTTGGCTGGCCGGGGCGGCGGCGGCGGCCGTGGCCGTGGGCAGCGCCCGGCTGGCGCTGGAGGCCCATTCGCCGGCGCAGGTGTGGGTCGGGTTGGCATTGGGCTTGGGTGTAGCCCTCGCCTACGTAGCGGTTAGCTAAAGAAGGGCTAAGGCTGGAGCTTTTATCCCCGGCCGTTCTGCGCTATCTTGGAGGATTCCTACGTATCCGTTATGGCCACATTTACTTCTTCCGGGCCCACCATCGAAAGCCTGACCGCCGAGCTGGCGCAGGAACGCCAGAGCCGGCTGGCGGTCGAGGTGCAGGTCCAGACCCTGCGCCGCCACATCGTTTCCACCCAGCGCACCGTTAGTCGCCTCACCGACAGTATCATCCGCCTTACCCAGAACCTGCGGGTAGCTGTGCTTGTGGCCAACCAGCACGGCATGGTGGCCCTGCTCAACCAGGAGTTCTGCGACCTGTTCGAGCTGACCGAAATGACCCCACTGGGTATGCTCGATCAGCCTGTGCAGCCCGTACTGGAGGCCCTGATTGCCCACTCCGCCCGTCCCGATTTCACCCGCCAGCGCCTCGAAACCATCCGCCTGGCCGACCAGCGCGTACTGGGCGAAGATTTGGAGCTGGCCGACGGCACAGTACTCGAACTCGACTTTATCCCGCTGAGCGGGCAGGATGAGCTGGTAGAATCCGGCTACCTGCTCTCATTCCGCGACGTTACACAGGCCCGCCGGGCCGAGCAGTACCTGCATTCACTATCCCGGATTCCGGGGCAGAACCCCAACCTGGTGCTGCGCCTGCACGCCGATGGCCGCCTGCTCTACAGCAACCCCGCCGCCGATGATTTGCGCCGCGAATACCTGCAGCCCGACCACGAGCCCGAATTGGCCAACCAACTCTATCAGGCGGCCCTGACGGCCCTGGATGCTGGCACCTTCACCCAGCTCGAAGTCGGTTTCGGGACCCGTTGCTTTCAGCTGGCCGTGGTTCCTTTCATCGACGACCAGTACGTCAACTTATATTTCACCGACGTAACGCCCCTCAAGGAGGCCGAGCAGCGCCTGGTCGAGCAGCAGGAGTTCTACGAAACCGTCCTCAACCAACTGCCCGCCGACGTGGCCGTGTTCGATGCCGACCACCGCTACCGGTTCGCCAACCCGGCCGCCATTCGCAACGCCGAGTTGCGCCAGTGGATTATCGGGCATGACGATTTCGAGTACGCTGCCTACCGTAACCGCTCCGACCGGCAGGCCCGCACCCGCCGCGCCCGCTTCGAGCAGGCCGTTCGGCAGGGTACCGTACTGGCCTGGGAGGAGGCCATGACGACTCCCAACGGGCCCCGACTGGCCCTGCGACACATGCAGGCGGTATTTAACCCGGCCGGCGATTTACGCATGGTCATTGGCTACGGCATCGACATTACAGACCGCCACGCCGCCGAGGAACGCCTGCGCCAGCGCGAAGCCGAATTGCAGGAAAACCAGGCCTTCGTACTGGCCGTGGTCGATACCACGCCCAGCATTATCTGGGCTACTGATGGCAGGGGCAAGGTGTTGTTTAGCAACCGCGCTTTCGACGACCTAATCAAACTCAGTGACCACCGCGAAGCCGTAGCCCCCAACAGCGCGGTGGCCCGCGAGTCCCGCGAGTTCATCACCTCCGACGAGTACGTACTTAAAACGGGCCAGGAGCTGGTGCAGGAAACCACCTACACCCTGCGCGACGGCACTACCATGTGGCTGCAGACGGTGAAGCGCCCCCTGCACCGGGCCGACGGCAGCATAAATGTGCTGGGCGTGAGCACCGATATCACGGAGATGAGAAATGCCCGCCAGACGCTGGAAAAATCGACCAAGCAGTACCGCGACCTGATGGAGTACTCTCAGGCGCTGATTTGCACCCACGATTTGCAGGGCACTATTCTGTCGGTGAACCCGGCGGCAGCTCAGCTCGTGGGCGTAGTGCCCGAGATGCTGGTGGGCCGTTCGCTGCACCAGGTGCTCGCGCCCAGCCTGCTCGGCCGCCTCGACCAGTACCTGCACCAGGCCCACGAGCAGCAGCAGCTTACGGGCCTGCTCACGCTCAGCGGCCCCGACGGCCGGCCTCATCACCTCATCTATGACAATTACCGGGTAGAGGAACCCGGCGAACAGCCCTACGTGATTGCCTACGGCCAGGAAATAACGGAGCGCCTGCTCGCCGAGCAGGAGCTGGTTCGGGCCAAGGAAGAGGCCGAAAGCACGGTACTGGCCAAAGAAAATTTCCTGGCCAACATGAGCCACGAAATCCGCACGCCCATCAACGGCATTCTGGGCATGGCCGGCCTGCTAGCCAAAACTTCGCTCACCGAAACCCAGCAGGAGCACCTGCGGATTCTGCGCAGCTCCGGCCGCCACCTGCTCACGGTCATCAACGATGTGCTCGATGTGGCCAAAATGGAAGCCGGCAAGCTCGAAATGGAGCAGGTGCCCTTCGACGTGTGCCAGCTGGTAAAGGAAAGTGTGCAGAGCCTGGCTTACCGGGCCGAAGAAAAGGGCATCGACTTTCGCGTCGCTCCCTTGGAATTGAGTCACTCCACCGTTGTTGGCGACCCCAGCCGGCTCAACCAGATTCTACTCAACTTGCTCAGTAACGCCATTAAGTTCACCAGCCACGGCACCGTGGAGCTGGGCGGGCGACGGCTGCACGAAACGGAAACCGAGCTGGCGCTGGAGTTTTGCGTGCGCGATACGGGCATTGGCATTTCGCCCGACAAGCAAGAAACCATTTTTGAGCATTTTGCCCAGGCCTACGCCGATACTTCGCGGCGCTTCGGCGGCACGGGTCTGGGCCTGACCATCAGCCGGCGGCTGGTGGAGCAGATGGGCGGGCGCATGTGGGTAGAAAGCGCCGAGCACCAGGGCAGCACGTTCTACTTTGCCCTCACCTTCCCTAAGGGCGTAGCCACCGGGCCGGCCAGCCCCCCCCCGCCCCTGCCCGACTACAAATGCCTGCTCGGTAAGCGGGTGCTGCTCGTAGAAGACCATCCGGTAAATCAGCAGTTGGCCGTACTTATTCTCGAAAGCTGGCAGGTAGAAGTGCACGTGGCCTCCGACGGACTGGAAGCCCTCCGCCAGCTCGATGCCCGCCTCTACGACGTGGTACTGATGGACATTCAGATGCCCGGCATGAGTGGCCTCGACGTGGCCCGCCAGCTCCGCCTACACGCCGACCCGCACCGGGCCAACACGCCCATTATTGCCCTCACGGCCAACGTGATGCGCTCCGACAACGAAAGCTACCGCGCCGCCGGCCTCGATTACCTGTCGAAGCCGTTTGAGGAGGAGGACCTGTTTCGCAAGCTCGAAGCCAACCTGCGGCCCGTAGCCGTGGCCGAACTGGAGGTGCAGCCCCCCCCAAAGCCAGCAGCTAAAGAAGACCCGGCCGCAGCCATTGAGACTAGCGACGCTCCGCTGCTGCCCGAGCCCATGCCCGACGCGCTTTTCGATTTAGAACGGTTGCGCGCTACGGCCCACGGCAGCACGATTTTCATGCAGAAAATCATCGGCTCGTTTCGTACCCACACGCCCCTGATGATGGTGCAGCTGCGCGAGGCCGCCACTGGCCACGACTGGCTGGCCGTAGGAACCCTGATCCACAAGCTGCGGCCGTCGTTGCAGCTATTGGGGATTGTAGGCGTCGAGGAGGCCTTGCGCATACTCGAACCCCTCTCCCGCCCCGCCGAAACTGCCGCCCTGCCCCCCAACGACGAGCTACGCCCCCTCGCCCTCGCCCTAGCCGACACGCTAACGGCCGCCGTCGAGCAACTTGGCAACGTGCGAGTGGAGTAGCGGGGAGGTGGTAAAGAGAACGTCATTCTGAGTGAAGCGAAGAATCTCGCGTGCAAAGCAACTCCTGACAGCAGGTTTACTTTGGCACGCGAGATTCTTCGCTTCACTCAGAATGACGTTCTCTTATCCCTTTACCCTGGCACTCAAATCCGATTTAGCTTGCTGAAAAAGGCTTCCTGATAGGACTTGCCAATCGGCACGTGCTGGCCGCCGGGCACCACGGCGGAGCCGTCTTCGATGGCCTCAATGCGCTTCATGTTGAGGATGTAGGAGCGGTGCACACGCACGAAGTGGTCAAAGGGCAGGCGGGCATCCAACGACTTCATGGTGGTATAAACGATGTACTTCTGCTTGTCGGTAACGATGATGACGTAGTCGGACAAAGCTTCGATGTAGAGCACTTCGTCGAAATTGATGCGCACCATTTTGCTGTTCACTTTCACGAACAGGTCGTTGTCGGGAGCCACCGCGGGGGCGGCGGGAGCCACCACACTGGCGGCTACGGGGGCCTCGTGCTGCTGCAGGGCCCGCTGCACGGCCCGGCTGAAACGGGCGTAATCGAAGGGCTTTACCAGGTAGTCGGTCACGCGCAAATCGAAGGCATCGACGGCGAAATCCTCGTGGGCCGTGGTCAGGATGACGATGGGTGGGTCGGGCAGGATGCGCAGCAAGTCGAGGCCGTTGAGCTGGGGCATCTGCACGTCCAGAAACAGCACGTCGACCCGGTTACCGGCCCGGAAATAGTTCAGCCCCTGCAGGGCATCATCCATCGACTCCACCAATTGCAGCGAGTCGGTGAGGGAGATGTAGTGCTCCAGCGTTAGCCGGTTGATTTCTTCGTCATCAATAATAGCACAGGTCAGGGGGGTAGCGGGCGTAGGCATAGCAGAGCGAAGTGAAACGATAAAACGGCCCGCCGCGTACTGCACGGCCGTAGGACCAATATAGCAACTAACGTAACCGCCTGGCAGTTTGGGTTGCCGGACGATTTGGGTTACTGGCTGAATCAAGTCCGTAGCTAAGCTACAATTACTGCCCTTACCAACCAAGTTAAATACCAATGCGCATCCCTGCTTTCCCACTTTGAGAAGGACACGGTTTTTCCGTTGCCCCCAAATGGAAGCTAGCAGGCGAGTGGCCAGCAGGCGAGTTCCCAAACTGGCATCAGAAAATAACTCCTCTAGGCGCTGGAATTAGGGGCGTTGGGCCATTTCGGCCGCCACCAAAGCCTGCACTTCGGGCTGCTCGTAGTCGGCTTCGGTGGTAATGGAGGGCATGAGGCGCTGCATGATCTGCTCCTGGGCCTGGCCGTTGGCCAGGGCTTCGGCGTAGGGCAGGTGCGAGAACGTCACCTGGGAATAGAGCGGCAACCACTTATCGGGGTACTGGGCCGATATTTTACCTTCTATCTTTTTCTGGAGCAGAAAGCGCGGATCGGCTACCCGGTCGCGCATCTCGTGAAAATTATAGACGGCCAGGTCGGCCATGGCGTCGGCGTCGGGCTTGCGGCTGGTTTCAAACTCCCGCAGCAACGCCTCCCAATTGTTGCCGTGGCGGTCGAGCAGTTCGGCCAGCACGGTGCAGTCTTCGAAACCGGCATTCATGCCCTGGCCATAGAAAGGCACAATGGCGTGGGAGGCGTCGCCAAGCAGCAGCACATCGTCGGCGTAGGTCCAGGGGAAGCAGCGCACCGTGACGAGCGAGCTGGTGGGGTTGGCGAAGAACTCGGTTTCGAGGGCCGGCATCAGGGGCAGCGCGTCGGCGAAGTGCTCGGCAAAAAAGGCCCGGACCTGCGCGGGCGTTTGCAGGGCGGCAAAGGAGTTGGGACCTTCGTAGGGAAAATAAAGCGTGCAGTTGAACGAGCCGTCGAGGTTGGGCAGCGCAATCATCATGTACTGACCCCGGGGCCAGATGTGGAGGGCATTTTTTTCCAAGGCCCAGCTACCATCGGGGCCGGCTTCAATGGTGAGCTCCTTGTAGCCGTAGTCGAGGTAGTGCTGGGAGTAGTTGAAGCGGTCGGTGCGCTGCAAGGCGGCGCGCACGGCCGAGTAGGCCCCATCGGCCCCGAACAGGCGCTGGTAGGGCACGGTACGGGTTTCGCGGGTGGTTTCGTCGCGTAGTTCCAGTTGGCGGCGGCGCACATCGACGTGCTGGCAGCGCTGGTTGAACTGCACCCGCACGTTGGGCTCCTGCTCCACCAGATCGAGCATGCGCCGGTTCAGGCCCGCCCGCGACACGGAGTAAATGGCCTGCCCGGCCTGGCCGTAGGGCTGAAACGTGAGCTGGCCGGCGGCGTCGTGCATCATGCGCCCGCGCATCGGAATAGCCACTTCACGCACGGCTTCGGCAATGCCAACCCCTTCCAGGGCCCGCCAGCCCCGGTCGGAAAGGGCCAGGTTGATGGAGCGCGCCTCTACCGTAGTACTACCCCGCAAATCGGGGCGGCGCTCGAACACTTCAACCGAATGGCCGTGCCGGGCTAGGTACAACGCCAATAGGCAGCCTACCAGTCCGCCACCCATTACGGTGAGAGTTTCGGCAGGCTCCGAGGCGGCAGAATGAGTAGAAGCAAGCATGGCAGCAACAGAAGAGGAAGCGGAGCAAAAGGCCGAAGGTAACCGATTCTGCCGGCATCAGAACATGGTAGCCAGTCGTTGGCCGAGCATTCGGGTACGTTGAGCGAGGAAGTACCCCCGGTTGGACCTAAAGGGCAATCCAAAAACCCGGAGCTTGCCGTACTTTGTATTATAAAATGATTGCCCTGAACCGATATCACGAGCCGATGCTACTAAATCATACTTTTGTTTCGTCCTGCCTAATCCGAAAGTTTGCGCGTCATCGTCGGGCCCGGCAGCGTCATCGGCTGGTGCGCCTCATCGCAGTATACAATCCGCCCCGGCAACCGAACAGGGCGCGTCCCATGGCCGCTTACCGCAGTTCGGCAGTGGCAACGAGTACGGGCAACGTGCTGTGCATTGGCAACTATCTGGTAGGCGATGAGCACTGCCCCTGGCTTTATGGTCCTACCGATATACGCTATTAACGCATGATATTGCTGGCCTGCTGGCTATTTTCTCTGCACTGTGTTTCCTGCCTAAGTACAAGTTAAAAAAGGTTCAACTCTATCGGTGTCAACCACTTGAAAGTTGGATATTCGCTTTGCTTACCATACATTTGTGCCCCTTTCTAGCGGAAGGGGCATTTTTCATTTTTTGTACTATTCTCGCATGCGAAAACACTACCGCTTTTTACTTATTCTGCTACTGCTGTTGGGACAGACCCTGGCCGGTTGGGCGCAGGAAATGGGTGCCGTGGGCGGCGCCGTGCTGACCGAAACCGGGCAGCCGCTGCCCGGCGCGACTATCTTCATCCGGGGCAGCTTTATTGGCACGAGCACCAACCGCGACGGCACGTTCCTGCTACGGGCCGATTTCAGCAATGGTCCCGTTACGCTGGCCGTGTCGTTTGTGGGCTATGTTACCCGGGAAGTAACGCTAACCCAGCCCGATAACGGCATTAAGGTGCAGCTCAAGCTCAACCCGACCCAGACCACGGAAATGATTGCCTCGGCTTCGCGGACGGAAGAAAATATTCTGCAGGCCCCCGTAACGGTAGAGAAGATCACCTCGCAGCAGGTGCTACGCCTGCCCCCGCCCGATGTGCAGGTGGGCCTCAACCAGTTCAAAGGCATTGATGTGAATGGCACGAGCATGCTGATGAACTCGCTCAGCACCCGGGGCTTCAACTCGCCCAAATCGGAACGCCTCGTGCAGCTCACCGACTACTTCGACACTCAGTCGCCCTCACTGAACGTGAACACGGGTAACCTGACGGGCCTGCCCGAGCTCGATATTGAAAGCATTGAAATCATCCACGGACCAGCCTCGGCCCTCTACGGTGCCAACGCCTTCAACGGGGTGGTGCTGCAGAACTCCAAAGACGCCTTCGTGAGCGAGGGCCTGAGCCTGCGCGTGCGCGGCGGCGGTCGCCACCTCTTCGATGGCCAAATACGCTACGCCCAACGCCTGGGCGACAAGTTCGCCTTTAAGGTGACGGGGGCTTACCTGACGGCCGACGATTGGCTGGCCAGCAATTACGCCGCTACCAACCTGCGGGTAGATGGCCGCAACAACGCCCAGGGCTCGACGCTCGGCTACGAGGCCGTGAACCGCTACGGCGACGTGGCGTTTACGGTGCCCGCCAACTACCCCTTCGCCGACCTGCGGGGCAAAACGCTGTTCATGCCTGGCTTCACCGAGCAAACCCTGATCGGCAGCGACGACCAGGCCAAGTCGCTCAAGATTCACCCGTCCCTCTCCTACCTGCTCACCAGCTCGGTAAAGATGACGGTGGGGGCCAACTACAGCCGCGGCACAGCCAGCTACCAGAGCTCCAGCCGCTACCGGTTTAAGGACTTTGGTACCAACCAGTACCACGGCGAAATCAAGGGCGCCCGCTGGTTTGTGCGGGGGCAGTCGATCCAGGATTTCGGCAACCAGTCGTACGACCTGAACCTGCTGGGCTCGTTCATTCAGAACGCCCCCATCGGCACGGGCGCGGGCACTACGTACGCGCAGCGCTACTTCGGTGCTTACCTGGGCGAGTACGCCGTGGCCCGCAGCAAGGGCCAGAACGACGCGCAGGCCCAGCAAGCGGCGTTTGCCCTGGTTAGCCAGGCACCTTACCAGCTCGACCCCAACTCGGCCGATTTCCGCAACCTGCGCAACCAGATTATCGGCGACGCCACGCCCGGCCGCGGGGCCCGGCTCAACCCGAGCTCCTTGCTCAACGAGGGCAATGCCCAGTACAACTTCCGGCTGGCCGAAACGGCCGACCTGATTGTGGGCGGCGCCTACCGCAAGTTCCGCCTGGGCTCCGACGGTAACCTGTTCAGCGACGGTGAAGGCCGCATCCAGAACCACGAACTCGGCGGCTACGCCCAGCTCACCAAGAAACTGGCTGATGAGCGCCTGAAGCTTGCGTTGGCCGGCCGGATCGATGATTTCAAGAATTTCAAACCGGCTTTCTCGCCCCGGGCTTCGGTGGTGTACTCGGCCGGCGCCACGCGCCAGCATAACTTCCGGGCCAGCTTCGGCCGGGCCTTCCGCTCGCCCACGCAGCTCGACCAGTACATTCAGCTCGATGTGCGGCAGGTGCTGCTGCTGGGCAACGTAGACAACGGTTTCCAGGGTTACCGCATCGTGAACGGCCGGCCCGGCCCGGCCATCGATTTGGCTACGCTGAAACTGGAGCGCCTGAGCACGCTGGAAGTAGGCTACAAAGGTGCCCTGACGGATAAGCTGGCCCTCGACGTAAACTATTACCGCAACTACTACAACGACTTCATCGGGGCCGTGCGCTTTATCGGTAACCGCGACGGCAGCCGCCCCAGCGTGGAGCAGCTGACGGCCGAAGCCGCTCGGGTGGCCCCGCAGTCGCCCTTCCAGGAGGCCTCTTCCGATACCCGCGTGTTGCAGGTGTGGACCAACGCCAACCAGCAGGTACGCTCCCAGGGCGCTGCCTTTGGGCTGAACTACGCTTTCGCGCCCTTTCTGAATGTGGCCGCCAACTACACGCTCAACGTGCAGGACGGCACCGCCGGGCAGGATTCGGACTTCCAGACGTACTTCAATACGCCCCAGCACAAGTACAACGTGGGTGCCAGCGGCACGCTGGTTAGCCACCTGAGCTACGCGTTCAACTACCGCTGGGCGCAGGGCCACGAGTACGGCACGCCCTTCGCCGTGGGCCAGCTCACCGACTACAGCACCACCGATGCGTACCTGGGCTACAACTTCGCGCAGCTGGGCCTTACGCTTCAGGGTGGCGGCTCCAACATCTTCAACTCCAACAATATTCAGGTATACGGTGGCCCCCAGATTGGCCGGTTGCTGTACGTGGGGTTGCAGTTGGATATAAAGTAGTCTGAAGCGGCCAATGGCCGTGCTTGTTGAGAGGGTTTCTTCACTGCCAGGCAGTGAAGAAACCCTCTTTTGTTTACCAACCGTTTTCTCACTTCGAGACATTTCATCCTAAAATGAAACAGGCTCTGGTGGATTTGTCCCAAATAAAGTCGTCATCCACCCGCTTTTATACAGTCTTCACCGAAAAACACCACACTGCCTGCCCGCCGATGATAGGTTTGTAGCCTCCATTACCCCTTCAGCCTCGCGTGCTCGCATGAAACACCTCTACCCCTCTTTGTCTTTTTTGGCGGCTACTACACTGCTGCCGCCCCTGGCTTCTGCCGCCACGCTTCCGGCAGCCGAACGGCCGGCGCACGGCCGCTACACCCACCCCGACCCCAGCGAGAAACTAGTGGCCGGCAAGGTGCTGACCGAAAAAGGTGAGGGTCTGCCTGGGGCCACCGTTTTTATCAAAGGCACCTTCATTGGTACCAGCACCGACCAGCAGGGCAACTTTCAGCTAAACACGGCCTTCGACGGCGGCACGGTAACGCTGGTCATCTCGTACGTGGGCTACGATACCCGCGAGGTGCTGCTACAGGGCCCCGACCAGGCCATCAGCGTGGTAGTGAAGCCCAGTGCTACGCTGCTGGGCGAAACCATCGTATCGGCTTCGCGCATCGAGGAAAACATCCTGCGGGCCCCCGTAACGGTGGATAAACTCTCGACCCGGCAGATTGAGCGCATCACCACGCCGGAGGTGCTCAGCGGCCTGGGTCAGGTGAAGGGCCTCGACGTGAGCTCGGCCTCCATGCTGTTTACCAGCGTGAGTACCCGGGGTTTCAACACGGCCAAATCGGAGCGCGTTATCCAGCTCGTTGATTACATGGACACCCAGCTGCCCTCGCTCAACCTGAGCCCCGGCAACCTGGTGGGCATTCCGGAGCTCGATATGGAGAGCATCGAAATTATTCATGGGCCGGCCTCGGCGCTGTATGGCGCCAACGCCCTGAGCGGGGTTATCCTGTTCAACTCCAAAGACCCCTTCGTGTATGAGGGCCTGAGCGTGCGCCTGCGCGCCGGCCAGCGCGAGCTGCTCGACGGGCAGCTGCGCTACGCCAAGAAGCTGACCGAAAAGCTCGCTATTAAAATCAACGGCAGCGCGTTCCGGGCCGATGACTGGCTGGCCACCAACTACGGGCCCACCCAGAGTTCGGTGAACCCTGCCGGCTCGACGCTGGGCTACAACGCCGTTAACCGCTACGGCGAAGTGGGTTACGCGTTCAACCCCTACCAGCAGCTACCCGGCGGCACCAACCCCGAGCTGTACGGCAAAACGGCCTACCTGCCCGGCTTCACGGAGCAGCAGCTTATTGCCGGCGACAACCGCACCTCCTCGTACCGGGTGCAGGGCACGGTATCGTACCTGCTCCGCGACGACCTGAAACTGACCGCCGACGCCAAGCACGCCGAGGGTACGGCTACCTACCAGAACCTGAGCCGTTTCCGGGTGAAGGGCCTGGGCTCGAACCAGTACCGGCTCGAACTTAAGAGCAGCAAGGGCTTTATCCGGGCTTACACCACGGAGGACTTTTCGGGCAACTCTTATGAGTTCAACCAGTTGGGCTCCCTGATTCAACGGGCTCCAACGACCGAAGGAGGCAACCTGAGCTACCAGAACCTGTTCTACGGCACCTACAACGCCGTTTACAGCCAGGCCCGGCAGGCCGGCCAGAACCAGGCTGCTGCCCTGGCTACGGCGCAGGCGGCAGCCAACGCCACCCAGCTCAAGCCCTCCGACCCGCGCTTCAGTACTTTACGGTCGCGGATTATCGACGACCGGAACGCTACAACCGGCGCCCAGCAGTATTTCAACTCTTACCTGCACGACGTCAGCGCCCAGCGCGTGTTCACGCTCGGCGAGGCCGGTACCAACCTAGTAGTGGGCGGGGCCTACCGCCAGTATCGGTTGGGTTCGAAGGGACTACTCTTTTCTGACCGCGACGGTAAGCGCATTCTCAATTACGAGTACGGCGCGTACGGGCAGCTTTCCCAGACCGTATTCGAGGAGCGCCTGAAGCTGGCGTTTGCTGGTCGGGTCGATGAGTTCAAGAACTTTAAGCCAGCTTTTTCGCCCCGGGCCTCGGCGGTGTATTCGTTGGGCGAAAACAAGCAGCATAACTTCCGCGCCAGCTACGGCAAAGCCTTCCGCTCGCCCTCGCAGCCGGAGCAGTACCTGTTCAGCGACATTGGCACTGGCGTGCTGTTGGGCAATGTGGGCAACGGCTTCCAGGGTTACAATACCGCCCTGTTTGCCTCGCCCCAGACGTTGGGTGCGGCCGCGGCCAACCCTACCCTGCTCAAAAGCTACGAGTACAACATTGCCCCCCTGGAGCTGGAAAAGGTAAAGACGGCCGAAATTGGCTACAAAGGCGCCCTCATCGCCAACCTGTACGCCGACGTGAGCTACTTCCGCAGCCGCTACGATGGGTTTATCGGTACCCAGCTGTTTGTGGGCAACACCGACGGCAGCCGCCCCACCACTCAGCAACTGGCCGCCGGCTACTCCACGCTCTACGCCGACCAGACCAAGCCGACCCGCGTGCTGTACACCTACCTCAACAGCAAGCAAGAGGTAAGTACCCAGGGCGTGACGGCGGGCCTGACTTATTACTTCATGCGCGCTTTCAACCTGACGGGCAACTACTCGCTCAACGTGCTTGACCGGAGCAAGCTGCCAGCCGGCTTCCAGACGTTTTTCAACACGCCCAAGCATAAGTACAACGTGGGAGCCAACGGTCAGGTCGGCAACCTATCGTACTCGGTGAATTACCGTTGGGTGCAGGGCCACTTGCAGGAAATGCCCTTCGCCGTGGGCACCATTTCCGACTACAGCACCACCGACGCCTACCTGGGCTACCTGGTACCGAAGTGGGGCACCACGTTCCAGGCCGGCATCTCCAACGCCTTCGACGCCAATAACACCCAAGTGTTCGGCGGCCCCCAGATTGGCCGCCTCGGCTACCTGGGCCTGCGCTTCGATCTACAATAGCAGGGCTTAAGCCTTAAGGATTAGGTAGATACTGAAACGCCCCCCGCAACTGTTGTTGCGGGGGCGTTTTTGGTTGTGTTTTACCATTTCCTTCCCGATTTCCGGGCACCATATGTTAGAAACTAGCCCCTAATGGTCAAGCCCTATCAACCCAGCGGAAGGTGAGGTTGAGGCGGGGGCCGACGGGGCGGGCCGTTTTGGGTAGCGAGTGCAGCCAGTTCTGCTGGGTGGGGCCGCGCATGAGCAGCAGGCTACCCGAGGTGAGCGGCAGACTCAGGGCCGCGGCGGTAATGGTTGGGCGGGGTTTGAAGCGGAAGGTGCGGGTGGCCCCAAGCGTAAGGGAGGCAATAGCAGGCGCGAGGCCCAGTTCGGGCTCGTTGTCGGCGTGGTAGCCCATGCTGTCCTGGCCCGAGCGGTAGAGGTTGAGCAGTACGCTGTTGAAGCGGGTGCCGGCGGCGGCTTCTACCCGCTCACGCAGGTTTTGGAGGATCGGCAGCCAGGGTAGCGGCTCCAGTTGCAGGCCCGAGTAGCGGTACGTGGCGGCCGGGTCGCCGTACCAGGCCGTGAGCCGGGGCTGCATCACCTGCTTGCCAAACAGCTTAATCGGCTCCTGCCGCCACGCAACGCTAGCCGTGAGTTCGGTAAGCAGGACATCCGCTTCGGCTGGGGCCAGGAAAGCGGCATCGAGGAGCACTTCGGCGGCGGGCAGGGGAAGCAGCGTCAGGGGCATGGCGGCAACGGACGGGTTTGGCGGTAGCCGTCGGACGGGCGCTTATACACCCGTCGGCATCGTGGGTAAAGCGCCTGGTACGCTGGCCGCTATGTAGTAGAGGCCCAACAGCAGCAAGGCACAAATCAGGAGCGGGCGCACCCAGGAGCGGCTGCGGTAGGGGCCGCGCCCGATGTAGCGAGGCCAGAAATACAGGTTGTAAACCAAGATGGCGGGCAGGTTGAAAAACGAGCCCAGCCAGTTCACTTGGTCGCCGTACTGGCCCTTAAGCCAAATCAGCAAGTAACCGCCGCCTACCAGGTAGGCCACCACGAACGCCACCACCCAGAGGGCGGCGCGGTTTTTTTGCAGCGTCCGCAGGTTCAGGGCCAGCATCACGCCCCCGGCAATCATGCTGAAGAGCACCGAGAAGATGGTGATGGCCCCAAGCGAGTACAGGGCCGGACCAGTTTCCGGGGCCGTTTCGGGGCTGGTTTCACCCCGGGCTACGCGGCGGGCTTGGTCCTGGGCATCTATTTCGGTGCGGGCGGCGCTTTCGCGGCGCTCGGTTTCCTGCTGGCTTTGGCGCAGCTCGGCGGCCAGGGCCTCAGCGTTGGGCTCGGGCGTACCGCGGCGGTCCAGTTCCGCGAGGGCGGCCAGCACGGCCTCTTCGCGGTACTGGTAGCGCTGCTCCACGTATTCGTGCAGCTCAGCAACGGTTTTGCGGCCCATTTTCGCCGCGTAATCCTCGGTCATTTCTCTTCAGTTGTCAGAATTTTCAGTTGCCAGCGTCCGGTTGCCAGTTACCAGAATAGCATATAAACTGGACACTGGCAACTGATAACTTACTGGCGAGCGGCCCACTCGGTTAATACCTGGCCTACTTGGTACACGTCTTCGAACGTATTATAGAGCGGCGTGGGGGCCAGCCGAATGACGTTGGGCTCGCGCCAGTCGCCGATAACGCCTACGGCCATCAGGTGGTCGAACAGGTCGCGGCCGTTGCGGTGCACCAGTATCGAGAGCTGGCAGCCACGCTGGGCAGGGTCCTGGGGCGTGATGATTTCGAGCTGCTCAGCGGTGAGACCCAGACGGTTGATAAAGAACTCCAGGTAGCCAGTCAGCAGCTCGCTTTTGCGGCGCAACGCGGGCATGCCGCCAGCTTCGTCATGAATTTTGAGGGCGGCCTCGTGCACGGCCATCGAGAGGACGGTGCCGTTGGAAAGCTGCCAGCCGGCGGCCCCGTGCATGGGTTTGAAGCCCTTTTTCATCTGGAATCGTTCTTCCTCGTCGTGGCCCCACCAGCCGGCCAGGCGTAGCAGCTCGGGCCGCTCGGCGAACCGCTCGTGCACGTAGGCGCCGGCCACCCCGCCGGGCCCCGAGTTGAGGTACTTGTAGGAGCACCAGCAGGCGAAATCCACGTCCCAGTCGTGCAGGTGCAGGGGCACGTTGCCGGCGGCGTGGGCCAGATCGAAGCCCACCATAGCCCCGGCGGCGTGGCCGGCCTTCGTAATGGCTTCCATATCGAACACCTGCCCGGTGTAGTAGTTGAGCCCGCCCATAATAATGGTGCAGAGCGAGTCGCCCAGCTCCTCGATCTTGGCCACGATATCCTCGGTGCGCAGCGTGTGCTCGCCGGCCCGGGGCTCCAGCTCCACAATGGCGTCGTCGGGGGCGAAGCCGCGCAGCTTCACCTGCGTTTCGAGCGCGTACTGGTCGGATGGGAATGCACCGCCTTCCATGAGCACCTTGTAGCGGGTGGCGGTGGGCTGGTAGAAGCTGATGAGCAGCAGGTGCAGGTTGGTGGTGAGGTTGTTCATCACGACCACCTCATGGGGCTTGGCGCCCACCACGCGGCCCGAGGGCCCTTGCAGCCGCTCGTGAAAGGGCAGCCAGGGCGAATCGCCCTTGAAATGACCTTCTACGGCCAGGTTCTGCCAGTTGGCGAACTGCGCTTCGGCGGCGGCCCGGGCGGTGCGCGGCTGCAGACCCAGCGAGTTGCCGCAGAAATACAGGCACTCGCCCTGCCCGTCGGGGCCGGGTGGAATCAGGAACTGCTGGCGGAAATCGCGCAACGGGTCCTGGGCATCGAGTTGGCGGGCAAAGTCGAGGGTGGGTTCAAACGTCATTAAGGCAAAGATACCACGCTTACGGTCGGGCACCTAGCCGGCCGCCGCCATGATTTTGGCCAACTGCCCTTGGGCCGCCAGCCCCAGCCAGTCGAGGGCGTTGCCGCCCAGCAGTTGGGCCTGCACATCGGGCGCGTAGGCCATGGAGCGGATGAGCTGGCCCGGCACGGTTTCGCCCAGCGGAAACGGGTAATCGGTGCCCAGCGCCACTTTATCGGCTCCGAGCGTCTGCACCAGCAGCTCCAGGGCGCGGGCATCGTGGACCAGCGAATCGACCCAGAAGCGGCCCAGGTACTCGCGGGGGTTGCGGGCGTTGTCGACGGCGCACAGGTCGGGGCGCACCTGCCAACCGTGCTCGATGCGGCCGATGGTGGCCGGAAACGAGCCGCCGCCGTGGGCCACCGCCACCCGCAGCCGGGGCAACCGCTCGAACACGCCCCCGAAAATGAGCGAGCACAGCGCCCGGCTGCTTTCGGCAGGCATGCCCACCAGCCAGGGCAGCCAGTACTTGGGCATCTGGGGCTGGCCCATCATGTCCCAGGGGTGCACGAACACGCACATATCCAGCTCCTGGGCAGCCTCGAACACGGCAAAAAGCTCGGGCGCGTCGAGGTTCCAGTCGTTGACGTGGGTACCGATCTGGACGCCCGCCAGCCCGATTTCGCGGCACCGCTCCAACTCGCGCACCGCCAGCTCGGGGGCCTGCATGGGTAGTGTGCCCAGGCCCACGAATCGGCTGGGATAGCGCTGCACCACGCCGGCAATATGGTCGTTGAGCAACTGGCTCAGATCGTGGGCATCGGCAGGTTTGGCCCAGTAGCTAAACATGACGGGCACTGTACTCAGCACCTGCACCTGGGCCCCAAACTGGTCGTACTCGCGCATCCTCACCTCCGGGTCCCAGCAGTTGTCCTGAATTTCGCGGAAGAATTTATCGTCCTGGAGCATGCGGGCGCAACAGGGCCGGTGGTGTTCGAGCCGGATAAAGCCCCCGTAGCCATACCGCTCCCGCAAATCGGGCCACCGCTCGGGCAGGATGTGGGTATGGATATCGATGGTGAGCACGAGGGCGGCGGTGAAGTGGTGAGTGAGGTAGTGAACGGGTGGATGAGGATAAAATAACCGTCATGCTGAGCGCAGCCGGAGGCGGAGTCGAAGCATGAGAGGCCATTTATACTTCTTCACTCATTCACCGCTACCGCCGGGGCTTCCATATAAGTGCCGCAAACGGTGCAGGTGCGGTGCTCATCGGAGGCCCAGAAACCGTCCATGATGGGCGGGAGCTGGGCCACGATGTCGGTGATTTCGGCGTACTCCTCGAACAGTTTATTACCGCAGTTTTCGCAGTACCACTGGAAGCCGTCGAGCTCCCCGGCTGCGCGGTAGCGCTCCAGCACCAGGCCTACCGAGCCAGCCGGCCGGCGGGGCGAGTGGGGCACGCCGGGGGGCAACAGAAACATGCTGCCGGCTTTTATCTCGATGTCGACGGGTTTTCCGTCCTCGATGATTTTGACCACCATATCGCCTTCGAGCTGCAAGAACAGCTCCTCGCCCTCGTCCACGTGGTAGTCTTTGCGGGCGTTGGGGCCGCCCACTACCATCACGATGAAGTCTTTATTATCTGTAAACACCTGCTGATTGCCCACGGGCGGCTTGAGCAGGTGGCGGTGGTCATCAATCCACTGCTGAAAGTTGAACGGACGAGCGACGGGCATGGCGGTGAAGGAGTGAAGGAGTGACTCGGTGAATGCGTGAAAGTAGCAGCACTTGCACCAATAATGGCTTGGGCAAATAACGACATTCCTGCTCTTGCCTGAAACATCCCGTAATTTCCCCGCACGCATTCACCGAGTCACTTATTCACTCATTCACCCCTCATGGACTTTCTCTCCCAACGCGCCCTGGTCTGCGGCAGCACCCAGGGCATCGGCCGGGCCGTGGCCGAGGCCCTGGCCCAACGCGGAGCCTCCGTTACGCTGCTGGCCCGCGACGAAACCGCCCTGCGCGAAGTTGCGGCCGCGCTGCCCACGCCCTCCGGCTCCCAGGTCCACGACTTTGTCGTGGCCGATTTCAGCCAGCCCGAGCAGGTACGGACCGCCGTGCAGACGTACCTCGCAACGCACCCTTCGGGCTTCGATGTGCTGGTGAACAACACCGGCGGGCCGGCGGGCGGGCCGATTCTGGACGCGCCGGTGGAGGCATTCCGGGCCGCTTTCGAGCAACACCTGGTTTGCAACCACCTGCTGGCCCAAGCCGTGGTACCGGCCATGCGGGCCCGCCAGCGGGGCCGCATCATCAACATCATCAGCACCTCGGTGAAGCAGCCGCTGCCGGGGCTGGGCGTGAGCAACACCATCCGGGGGGCGGTAGCCAACTGGGCCAAAACGCTGGCCAATGAGGTGGCCGCCGACGGCATCACGGTCAATAATGTGCTGCCCGGTTCCACCATCACCCAACGCCACATCTCGCTCATCGAGAAAAAGGTCGCCCAGACCGGCCAGCCCACCGCCGAAGTAGAGGCCGGGATGCTGGCCCGGATTCCGGCCCACCGTTTCGGGCAAGCGGCCGAGGTAGCCGCCGCCGTAGCATTCCTGGCCTCCGAAACCGCCGCCTACATCACCGGAGTCAACGTGCCGGTAGACGGAGGCCGGACCGGCAGCTTATAGCGTTGCGGGGGCCGACCAATTATCTTTAAGCGGTTTTATCAGTCGCCACCCGCCAGCTTGGTTGGTTTGGCGGGTCTACTTTTTCATTCTAACATGCTTTTAAATAAGCGCTACGCTACCCGCACGCCCCTCTGGCTGGCGCTGATTACGATGCTGGTGCTGCTCGTATTTTCCTGGCATTTTTATGTAGAGCGGGTGGCTTATTACGACCTGGCCTACCACCTGTTCACCTACCTCCGGACCAAGCACTTGTTTATCCAGAACCGGCGGTTTGTGGCCATGGTAACGCAGCTGCCCACGCTGCTAGCTATCCGGACGGGACTGCCGCTGGAGGCCGTTATGCGGGTGTATTCCACGGCTTTCGTGCTCTATTACCTGGGGGTGCTGCTGGCCTGCGCCTACTGGTTTCGCAACGAGCAGGTGGCGCTGGTAGTGGCGCTGGCCTTCGTGCTTCTAACGTCGCGCACCTTCTTTTGGGCGCAGTCGGAGCTGCCGCAGGGTTTGGTGGCGCTGCTGCTGTTCTACGCCGGCATTTCGCGGCAGGCCCCGGTGCAGCGGCACTTTAGTACGCTGGCGCTGGCGGCCCTGATTCCGGTATTTATTTTTGCGCACCCGTTGCTGCTGCTGGGGTTCCTGTTTTTGTGGGCCTACGACTGGCTGCTCAATCAGCGCTTCCGCGACCCACTCTACTACGGCCTGCTGGCCATCGGCCTGCTGACGTACGGCCTGCGGGTAATCCTGACGCCGGCTGGCTCGTACGAGACCACGCAGATGACGTTCGGGCCCAACCTGATCCAGTATTTCCCCAACTACTTTTCCCTCGGTAGCTTCGATACGTTCTGGGAGCTATGCGGCACCGAATTCCTGGCGTTGCCGGTGCTGCTGGCAATCCTGACGATTTTCTACCTGACCCGCGGCAGCAAACTAGGCTACCTGCGGCTGCTGCTGATCTGGGCGTTTGTCGTGGGCTACGTCTTCATCATCAGCGTCACCCGCCCCGGCTACACCGAGCTTACTTATCTGGAGAACTTCTACCTGCCCCTGACCCTCTTTGTGGCCGTGCCGTTGGCGCTGGAATTGATGCCCGCCCTCGAAGGCCGCTGGCCCCGCTGGGGTCCGTCCCTGGTGGCAGTAGTTTTGGGCCTAGTGCTGGTGGCCCGGGTTAGCCTGATCTGGTACCGCCACACCCCGTACACGGCATACCAGGAGTGGATTACGCGGGTGCTGGCCTACACCAAGCAGTTTCCCGAACGCAAATTCCTGCTTTACCCCAACAACATCGACCCCCACCACCTGCGGGCCGGCTGGCCCTGGTGGGCACTGGCCAGCGAAACGCTCATCCGCAGCGCCCAGCAAAGCCCTGATTCGGTGCAGACCATCCGCGTAGACTGGGATCTTGATGCGCTGGCGCTGGCGGGTGCCCAGCCCGACGCGTTGCTGGGTCCCTTCGAAACCCTGAAGACGGCTGACTTGCCGGCCGCGTACAGCCGGTTTCCAGCCACTACCACGTACCGAAAGCTCAACTCGTCGCCCCCTCAGGAGCCAGCCGAACTCGATGCCTACATTGCCGACCACCGGCCGGTGACGCTGAGCCTGCCCGATGCGGTGCCCGTGAGTTGGCCAGCGGGCCAGCAGCATACTATTCGGGTGCGTATTGCGGTGCCCGAAGCCCTCCGGCCCCTGCACTCTGCCACTTGGGTCGAGCACCCGACCGTGCTACAAACGGCCTTCTACCGCGGCCAGAGTTGGCCAAGCGGCGTAGCGCCCGTCACGACAACGTTGGAAATGGATATCTGGCAGCCCTGGACCCAGACCCTGGCCCTCCAGGCCCCCGACAAGCCGGGTCGCTACACGTTCGAGGTGAGCCTGATTAGCCAGAACTACCGCGCCTGGCCGGTCCGGGTACGCATTCCGGTGGAAATCACTCCCTAGAGCAAATTTTAGGTTGACATACAGCAGGTGCCCAATGTAGGGGCGGGGCTTGCCACCGCCCGCCGTTGAACGATTATCGTTGTTTTGACGCGGTAGTCTACCGTTCAATGGCGGGCGGGGGCAAGCCCCGCCCCTACCCTGCGCTGACGCACATACACGGACCTGAAAACCGTTCTAAAAACTACCCGACGAGTTCTGCCGGGCGCCGCTTACTCGATGGCCTTAATGCTGATATCGTCGAGGTAGACGGGGGAAGTGGCTTTGGAGCGCCACAGAAACACCTTCAGGTGCTGATCGGGGTTCAGGCTGTCGGGCAGGCTGATGCTCTTGGATACTTTAACCCACTTGTTGTGGACTTTCGCGGCTTCCTGCAGATTGATTCCATCCCCGAAAAGCTGCTTTTCGTTGTGAATTGGGTCAGTAATCTGCACGCCCAGCTCGCCCGTCGAGTTATCATCGGTCAGGAAAACCCAGGCTTCCACCTCCAGACTACGGGGCTGGAAACCAACAATCTGGCGCAGCGGGGCTTCGTAGGTCAGGCTGAATTCGCGGTTTTGGTCTACGTAAATGGCATACTGGCCGGAATGGGCCTGCGCTTTGGTCACGGCTCCCGGGTCGCCGGACCAGCCCAGCGAGGACTCAAAATCGTTGTGGGAGATGTAGCCATCGGCAACGGGAGTCGTCGGGGTTTCCGACGAACAGGCGGCCAGCAGGCTCAGCACGGATAAGCTGCCAAGAAGAAGCTTCATAAAAACGAGGGATAAAAAGACGGCCAGTACTGGCCACCGCCGAAGTTATTGGCGAGGGGCAGCAGCTTTGGTGAGGGGGGTGAGTACTTCCAGGCGCAAGTTATCCAGCAGCGCCCGGGAACCATCGTGGCTGGCCGCAAATACGCACAGCTCGTCGGTGGGGCGCAGGTTGTTGGGCAGCGGCACATCGAACCACACCTTATTCCAGACGCCCAGCTGGGAGCCATTGTTGTGCAGGCGCACGGCGTAGCGCACCGGCCTTTTGCCGGCGCCGTCTATCATTAGCACCAGCTGGTCGTTCCAGGCGCCCCACTCCGAGCGCACCTGGGCCGACACCCGGACCCACTGCCGCGGAAACAGCCCCGCCGAATCGGCCCGCAGCACCAAGGGCGTGGTGGCCACCCGCCGCTGCCCCGCCAGCAACGCCGACTGGTGGCTGCCCTCGGCGCCGGCCTCGTTCGTAACGCCCGCCTGCTCGTTCAGCGGCTCCTGGTCGAAATCGCGCAGGCCCACCGTGCGGCGGCTGAAGAACGGCGCTACCTGGCTGATTCGGCTGGGCACGTCGAGCAGGGCATAATCGTCCTGGGTGGGGCGGGCTTTGCTGAAGATGGCCTGGTAGTAGCGCCGGGTCATGTCTTCGGTATGAATGATGCCGTACATGTACTGCCAGTGCTGGAACAGGTTCAGATCGACGAGCAGTACCAGCACGGGCACAAGCAGGGACACGCCCACCGTCCGCCAGCGGCGCAACCCGAACACGGCCGCCAGCAGCGCCGCCCAAACCAGGCTAAGGGGCGCGTAGGAGGCCACCAATGCCCGCTGGCCGAAGCTGCCGCCGTACCACCAGATGTCCCAGGCCGACACAATCCACAGATTGACCAGCGCGTAGAGCAGCACCGGTACGGCCACCGCCCGGTACTGCCGCAGCAATGCCAGCCAGCCCAACGGCAGCAGCAGCGCCAGAGGCGTGTACACCAGCCAGCCCTTCTTGAAGCTGATGAGCACCTCGCGCAGATGCGGATGCAGCAGCGAAAACGTTTGCTCCTGGTAGCTATACACGATAAACGAGCCGGTCATGGCCTTCCAGTAGAGCAGCTGGGGCAGCAGGGCCAGGGCGCCGCAGGCCAGCAGCAGCAACACATCGGGCCAGCGCTGGCGCAGCAGAGCCAGCTTGGCCCGCAACGCGGCAACGGAGCCAACGCCCCAGAAAACCGGCAGGAGCGCCGCTACCGCTTCCGTCGGGCGCGTGAGCACCAGCAGGCCCAGCACCAGGCCGATACCCGCCGCCGCTGCCCGCGAGGGAGCGCGGTGCCATTTGGCCGTCAGCCACAGCAAAAAGGCATACAGCGTGAAGCCGTAGGTATGAGCCATGGCCGCATCGAAAACGGCGTACTGGAAATAGTTGGTCCCCAGCGCGACCAGCACGAGCGTAGCCGCCACGACGCCATCGGCGAAGTAGAGCCCCAGCACCCGGCGCAGCACCGCCAGACCCAGCACCCCGTAGGCCAGCCCGCCAAAGGCGATGGCCACTTGGTAAGGGGCCGAAAAGCCGTCCTGGGGGTAGTGCCAGAGCGCGGCGGCCCAGTGCCCAAGCCAGAAAAATGGCAGCTGCAACAACGCCACGCCAATTGGGTACTTCATCACCATCGTGCCATCGGTGAGGCCCGGGGCCGCGAAGGCCTGGTAGAAGCTGCCCGACGGCGAGTACTCGCGCATGATGTCGGGCACGAAGCGCAGGTAGCGCAGGTCGTGGTAGATGAACTTGGCCGGCAGGTAGAGGTAGTAGCCCATGGCATCCCAGGTGAGGATGGCCTGCACGTTGCGCGTATCCCAGTAGGGCGCCCAGAGGCGGGCCTGCACCATCAGCAGGGCCAGCACCACCACCGCCAGCAGCGAGTAAAGGCGGCGCGGACCGGCGGCACCTAATGCGGGAGCCATGGATACGGGAGCAACTGACGACATAACGCAGGATAGGAAGGAGGAGATAAGGCCGGCCAATGTGGCAGGAATGGTGCGGGTTGTCTTGCTTCCGTTTGAAGCTCCGCCACTGCCAGTTGGCCGCAACGCAGCCAACTGCCACGGTGCGCGAAGTGCTAGCGCCGGTGATTTTCGGCAACCGGCGCGGGGGGGCGGCGCCAGGCCAGGGCCAGCACGAACATGCCCACGAAGAGCGTGAGCGACGTTAGGTAGGCGTAGGGAATCTGGATAAAGGCGTAGAACGTGCTCAGGTAGAAGCCCAGCGAAACCAGGGCCAGGGTCCGGTAGTCGAGGCGGAAGCGCAGCTTCCAGTACGCCCCGGCGCTCAGGGCCACCGCCCCCACCGAGGCCAGAATGTGGGCCTTCTGCAACAGGGCAATGCGGGCGGCCAGGTCGCCACCCCCGAATTCATAGAAAAAAACGGCGAACCCCAGCCCGCCGAACAGGTGCCCGGAACCCTCGGCCGACCGACTCCACTCGCCCATGGTCGCGATTTTATATTCGCTCAGGGCATGGAAGAAGATGGTCCAGTCTTTCGACAGAAACGGCACCACGTAAATACCCACGACGCCGGCCAGCGTGAGGGCCGCCACCAGCAGGGCGTGGCCCCGCCCCCGCTCCCGCCACAGCAGCCACAGAAACAGCGGCACCCAGAACAGCACCGAGTAGCGCGAGAGCAGACACAGCACCAGGGCCGCGGCCTGCACCAGGGCCGAGCGCGAGAAAATGGACGCCGCCAGCACGCAGTAATAGGCCACAATGGTCAGCTCCACAGTCTGGGCGTACAGGCCGCTGTCGAGGGCGATGAAGTAGTGCAGCAGCCCCCAGGGCAGCACCGCCAGCAACGCGAAGGCCAGCAGCCGCAGCCGCAGCCCATTCAGGAAGGCCAGGTAGGCCCCAAAACCCAGCAGCAGCCCGATGCCCAACGACCACCAGCGGTAGTCGATACCCAATTGGTCGGCTGCCACGTAGGGCAGCCATTGCAGGGGCAGGTGGTTGGGAAACAGCGGGTACGGCAGGTTGGTGATGTAGCGGTACACCACCTCGCCACTACGAAAGCGGCTGACGTAATTCTGCAGAATGGGCACAATATCCGATTCGTGCACATTAATGGGGTGGCCGGCCAGCACCGGGGCCTGGGCATACAGCACGGCCACGCTGCCCAGCAACGCCATCAGCCAAGAGCCCAGCACCCGGCCCCGCTCCAGGGGTGCAGGGCCGGCACCCGGCGGGTTATCGAGTTGGGCCATCAGGGCGCAGCCGCAGAGCGCGGCCGACACCAAATAGAATAGCACGGGGCTCCAAAACGGCCCGTAATAGCCCCGCAGATCAACGAAAAACCGGATTTCCAGCCAGAAGGCCACCACCGCCCCCAACTGCCAGGGCCAGCGCGGCCCGGCCCAACGAACGATACTTGCCGGAAAACGGGCGGATAGTGCGGGCATAGAAATGGATAGGCTTAGCGGCGTAACCGGCCACGGCCAAGCCGCAGCCGGTTACGCCGGGGCAGACCGGCGGGCGGATTACTCCAGGCCCTTAATGGTCAAATCGTCCAGGTACACCGGCGAGGCCGCGTCGGAGCGCCACAAAAACACCTTCAGGCGCTGGGTGTAGGTCACGTTATCGGGCAGCATAAACTCCTTGCTCACCTTGGTCCAGGTGTTGTATTCCTTCACCTGCTCACTCAGGTTGATACCGTCGCCGAAGACTTCCTTGTTGTCCTGGTCAGGGTCCACGACCTGGAGGCCCAGCTTGGCGCTGCCCTTGTCGTCGGACAGGAAAACCCAGGCTTCTACCGTCACGCCGCGCAGCTTGTGCGGGCTCATGTCGCCGAGCATGGCGTTATAGGTCAGGCTGAACTCCTTGTCCGGGTTCACCACGGTGGCGTAGCTGCCGGAGTGCGCGTGCTCCTTGGTCAGGGCCGTGGCATCGGGCAGCCAGCCCATCATCGACTCGAAGTCGTTGCGTGTGATGTAGTCGCCGGCAGCGGCCTGGTCGGATCCGGAGGAGGAACAAGCGGCCAGGCTAAGGGCTAATCCGGCGTAGAGCAATGATTTCATGAAGAAAGCAGAAAAGGTTTTAGCGGCGAAATTAGCCAGAATATCAACATAAGCCACCCCGCCCGGCAATCAAGCCGGCGGCGGGTTATTCGGGCCGGCTAGGACCGGGGCCGCCCGACCCGAGCCAGCGGACCGGTAGGGGCAGGTACTGGGCCAGCAGCAGCAGCGCTGCCCAGGGCAGCAGCCACGCCACCCGGCCCTGCAGCCGGTCGAGCACGTTGGCCAATCCCCCGGTTACCAGCGCGTTGGCACCAATCCCGACGCCGACCACCAGCACGAAGCCCACCAGCGCCGGGGCCACCCGTCTCCGGCCAGGGCCCAGCAGCGCCAGGCCCAGCACCAGCAGGGCCAGCAAGTGCGCCCCGTAGGTGCGTTCGTTGAGGGCCTGGAATTCCAGCTGGCTCCGGTTCTGCATCGACGACATATATTCTTTCAGCTCGTAGGACGCGTATTCGCCTACTTTCCAGTAGGGGTTGGTGTTTTCGCGGAACGCCGTCAGGCCATCGCCGTGGCCGATGTGGGTGAGCTGGCGCAGGGTAGCCTGCACGGTTTCGGAGAGCAGCACCGGGTAGTAGCGGGGCGAGAGCAGGATACCGCGCAAAATGCGCTGGTACTCGGCGCGGTTGGCGTTCCAGCCGCCGGTTTGGTTGAGTGGGCTGCTGGCGTCCCACATAAAGGTAATGGCGTCGTTGGGCAGCTGGTTGCGGAATTCGCAGAGCCGGTACTTGTTGTCGGGGCCACAGTTATCGGCCAGGTATTTTTCCAGCACCCCACTTTCCGAGAGGCGAGCCACCAGAAATGCCGAGGAAGCCCGCGACAGCGTGAACCCGCCCCCGAAACCGGCGTGCAAAGCTGGCAGCACCAGCCAGCCGGCCAGCGTAACGGCCAGCGTGAGCCACCAGGTGGGCCGGTGCACAATTCCCCGCCGGAACAGGTGCTGCCCCCAGGCCACGGCGCCCACGGCCAGCACCGTGAGCAGCAGCGTAAGCAGGTTGGATGAGTGCATGATGGCGGCCAGCAGCAGCACGGCCAGCAAGGCCAAGCGCTCGGCCACGGCCGGCCGGCTGAGTAGCAGCAGGGCCAGGGCCAGCAGCCCGATGGCCGTAAAAATATCGGGCATCAGTTGGCTGCTGTACCAGGCTACGCCCGTCAGCCAGGCGACGCCGGCCACCAGGGCCAGCCGACCGGCCGGGTGCCGCAGCCGGGGCGCGAAGGCGCTCATCGTGCGCCAGAGCAAGGCGGCCAGCAGCAGACCCTGGGCGAAAATCACCAGCCAAAGGGTTTTGCGTAGCCCCGTTACCAGCACCCACAGGCCGTAGGTCAGGGGCCGGTCGTCGGGCACGGTACGGTTGATGGCGCTGTTGAGGTAGGTGCCCGAATCGGAGGTAACGAGTGGGAAGCCGTTGTAGAGCCCGGCGCTGATAAGCACCAAGGCGGCCAGCAGCAGCCAGAAAAAGGTAGTGCCCGCGCGGCGGATAGCAGTCATAGAAAGCGCTGATAAGTCGTACCCGGCTCCGGGCCGTCGGGCCAAAGATAGGTAGAGGGCCGCCAGGGGCCGCGGGGCCGGAGCGGCGACGGGCCGGCTTACTTAGCTGGGCCGAATCACCTGCTTATCTTTGGCCAGCGGCTATCTTTACGCACCCCTTCCGCCGACTCTTTTCGCCCTCCCTTGGCTTTCTCCGCTTCCCGCCGTCGGCACCTCGTGCCGGTTCTGGTTCTGCTGCTGCTCACGGCGGCCCTGATGTACTGGGCCCTGGGCCCGATTTTGCTTCACCCCGGCCAGTACGTTTTTGCCGCCAACGGCGACGCCACCAAGAACTACTACTCCCTGCTCTACCACGTCCGGTACGGGGCTGGCACCCACTTCACGGGCATGCTCTACCCCTACGGTGAGCACCTCACCTTCGCCGATGGCCAGCCATTGCTGGGCGTGCCGCTGGCTTTTTTGCAAGGGCTGGGCATGCCGGTAGCCGGGGCGGGCGTGGGCCTGCTCAATACCCTGCTGCTGCTCTCGTTGCCCGCCACGGCGGTGGTGGTATACCTGCTGCTGCGGCGGGTGCTGCTGCCGGCCGGGCCGGCCATTGTGGGGGCGCTGCTCATTACGTTTCTGGCCCCGCAGCTGGAGCGGTGGCTGGGCCATTACGCCCTCTCGTATGCCTTTGTCATTCCGCTGCTGTGGTACCTGCTGGTGCGGGCCCTCGATGCGCCCCGGGCCTGGGGGCCGCTGGTGGCCTACGCCCTCGTGGGCCTGCTGGCCGGCCTGCTCCACCCGTATTTATTGCTGATAACGGCGCTGTTGGGCCTGTCGTACGCGTTGGTGGCGTTGCTGCAGCGCCGGGCCGGCACCCGCTCGGCCTATTCGTGGGACCTGTTTCTGCGGGTGGCCGGGGCAGCCGTGGCGCCCATCGTGCTGTTTCAGGTCTTTATGGCCCTCACCGATACCCTAACCGACCGCCCCAGCACGCCCTACGGCTTCCTGGTGTACCGGGCCAGCTTCGCCAGCGTCTTCTTCCCCCCGCTCGACCCCCTCGACACTTTCTGGCGCACTGCTTTCAACACCGAAGCCGGCAACGGGGAGGGCCGGGCCTACGTGGGCCTGGTGGCGCTGCTCGTTTTAATACTCACGGCCGTGAAGGCGGTGCGCTACCTGGTGCGCGGCCGATTCCGGCTGCTGCTGGTGCCGGTGCTGCCGCGCCCACTGCGCATTGGCGTGTACGCCGGGTTGCTCACGTTGCTGTTTGCCTGCGGGGTGCCCTTTATTTTCGGGCTCGAAGGCTTGTTGGATTGGATCAAGCCACTGAAGCAGTTCCGCTCCATCGGCCGCTTTGCCTGGATATTCTACTACTTTTTCACGGTCTACGCCGTGTTTTACTTCTACCAGCTGGCCCGCTACCTGCAGTTGCGCCGGGCCGGGCGGTTTGCCCGAACAATGCTGGCGCTGGTCGTGATTGTCTGGGCCTGGGAAGCGCGCACCAACTTCGACACCTGGGTTCACCGCATCAAAGAAACCAACCAGAACCCGCAGTACACGGTAGACGCCCTGCTAAACCCCACCGATAAGTACATCAACTTCATTAGCTGGCAGGGCACTCGCAGCAGCGACTACCAGGCGATTCTGCCCCTGCCCTACTTTCTGCTGGGTCCCGAGCAGTTCGGCACCAACGACATGCCGTTTTCGGCCTACGAAGCCATGCGCACGTCCCTGAGCTCGGGCCTGCCAATTGTGGCCTCGGCCATGTCGCGGACTTCCCAGGCCCAGGGCCTGGCCGCGACCCAATTGATGTCGGCCCCCGAGCTGCCCAAAACCATTCTCCAGGACTTTCCCTCGCGCAAGCCCCTGCTGCTGCTGGTTACCGATGAAACCCTGACGCCCGCCGAGCAGCGGCTGGTGGCCCTGGGCCGGCTGCTGCTCCAGGATGGGCGAGTGAGCCTGTACTCGCTTCCCGTCGAGGCCCTCGAAGCCCAACCCTACCGCCTGGCGGCCCTGGCCGCAGCGGCGGCTTCGCCGGGCCTGCCCCCCGACGCAGTACGCCGCACCTGGCCGGTGGCCGGCAGCCCGGCGACGCCGTTGGGCGGCGGTTCGCGGAAGGCAGCAAACCAGGAGGTGCTGTTCCAGGGGCCTATTCCGGGGGCCCAGGACACCACCCACTACGAGATATCGACCTGGGTGCGGGTGGTGGGCGCGGGCAACCTGCCCGCCCTGCGGGTGCGCGAGCTCGACGGGCAGTCGGGGCAGGTGGTGGGCGAGCACGAAAAGCTGGGCCGCCTGAGCCAGGAGGTGTACCGGGGCTGGATGCGGGTGGCCGTGGTACTGCGGCTCCAAAATCCTAACAACCGGCTGGTAGTGGAGCTGACCGGCGACCCGTTCGAAACGGCCCACTTGCTCATCCGGCCCGCTTTCACCGACGTGTACGACCAACCGACGCCCGGCCGCTACTTTAAGAACAATTTCCCTCTTCAGGATTAACCTGCGTTATTGCGTCCGTTCCGCTATCCTATGCCCGTTCCCGTCGATTTAGTTTTGCCCTGCTACAACCCGCCCGCCGAATGGGCGGCGAACCTGATCAGCAGCATGCAGGAACTGGGCGGCTACCTGCCGGAAGTGGACTTTACGGTGCACGTAATCAACGACGGCTCGACCCACCCGCCCACGCCGGCCGAGTTGGCGCTGCTGGAAAGCAGCCTCCCCCGCTTCCGCTACGCCACCTACGCCCAGAACCGGGGCAAAGGCTACGCCCTGCGCTACGGCATGCTGGGGGCGCAACACCGCATCTGCCTGTTCACCGACATCGACTTTCCGTACCAGCCCCAAGGCGTGGCCGACGTGGTGCGGGCACTGCTGGCCAACCAGTGCGACGTGGCGGTAGGAGCCCGCACCGACACCTACTACCAGCAGGTGCCAGCCGTGCGGACGGCCATTTCGCGCTCCTTACGGTTCTGCACCCGCCATTTGCTGCGCCTGCCCGTTTCCGACACGCAATGCGGCATCAAGGGGTTCAACCAGGCTGGAAAAGCCCTATTTCTGCAAACTCACGTCGACCGCTACCTCTTCGATCTGGAGTTTTTGTACTGGGCGGCCCGGGTGCCGGGCCTGCGGGTAACGCCCGTGCGGGTGCAGCTGCGGCCCGGCGTGGTATTCAGCCGCATGAACTTTCGGCTGTTGCTGCGCGAAGGCTACAACCTGCTGCGCATTGTACGCCGGCCCCCGCCGGCCGCCACGCACCCGGCCCGGTAAGGCAGCCGGTGGCGATGGGCGTTTATCTTTACCCGCGCCTTCCCTTTCTACTCTCGCCCAGCCGCCCCCGCCCTGTGGATCTGTCCGTCGTCATTCCCATCTATAACGAAGAGGCCAACCTCGGCCCCCTTTACGAGCGGCTGTGCGGGGTGCTCGACCCAATGGCGCTGCCCGGCGGCTACGAGCTCATCTTCATTAATGATGGCTCGCACGACGGGTCGCTGGCCTTGATCCGGCAACTGGCCGCCCGCGACGAGCGGGTGCGCTTCGTGGATTTCAGCCGCAACTTCGGCCACCAGATTGCCGTGACGGCCGGCCTCGACCGGGCCCGGGGCGAGGCCGTGGCCATCATCGACGCCGACTTGCAGGACCCGCCCGAGCTGCTCCCCGCCCTCCACCAGAAGCTGCGCGAAGGCTACGAAGTGGTGTACGCCCGCCGCCGCAGCCGCCAGGGCGAAAGCGTGGCCAAAAAGCTTACGGCCAAGCTTTTTTCCCGCCTGCTGGCCAGCATCACCAACATTTCCATTCCCGTCGATACCGGCGACTTCCGGGTGATTTCGCGCAAGGTGGTGGCCGCCCTGCGCCAGATGCCGGAGCAGAGCAAGTTTATCCGGGGCCAGATTTCGTGGATTGGCTACCGCCAGACCTACCTCGAATACGACCGGGCCGAGCGGGCCAGCGGAACCACCGGCTACACCTACCGCAAAATGTTCCGGCTGGCCCTCGACGGCATCACGGCCTTCTCTGACGTGCCCCTGAAAGCGGCCACCGTGAGCGGTTTCGTGGTGTCGGGCATTGCCTTCCTGGTGATGCTCTACACCCTCTACGCCCGCTTTATCTCCCACGACTACCAGCCGGGCTGGGCCTCGCTGATGATCAGCATCCTGTTTCTGGGCGGCGTCCAGCTGATTGCCGTCGGCATCATCGGCGAGTACATTTCCCGCCTCTCCGCCAACGCCCGCCAACGCCCCCTCTATATCGTGTCGGAGGAAAAGTGAGGAGGTGGGAGGTGAGGAGGAAAGGTAAGGAAGTGAGCAGGTAGGAAGAACGTCATTCTGAGCGAAGGCGGAGCCGGAGTCGAAGAATCTCTACCGCAACGGTAACCTTGCCGTCCACAACGAAGCGGCAGAGATTCTTCGACTCCGGCTCCGCCTTCGCTCAGAATGACGTTCTTTCTCACCTCCCAACCTCTCTCACAACCTTCCCTATGCAGTTACTCAACCTGATCGGGGGCGAACTGGTGCCGCCGGGGGCGGGGTGCTACCTGCCCGTTATCGAACCGGCTACCGGCCAGGCCTTTGCCCAGGTGCCCGACTCGGATGCGGCCGACGTGGATGCGGCCGTGCGGGCGGGCGAGGCGGCCCTACCGGCTTGGCGGGCCTTGCCAGCCGAGGAGCGAGGCCGCCTGCTGGTGCGGCTGGCCGAACTGATTGAGCGCGACCTCGAGGCCCTGGCCCAGGCCGAAAGCCAAGACAACGGCAAGCCCCTGCGCCTGGCCCGCACCCTCGATATCCCGCGGGCGGCCAGCAACTTTGCTTTCTTCGGCACGCTGGCCCAGCACTTCGCCACCGAAGCGCACGTGCAGGAAGGTGTGGCCCTCAACTACACGGTGCGCCACCCGCTGGGTGTAGTAGCCTGCATTTCGCCCTGGAATTTGCCGCTCTACCTGCTGAGCTGGAAGATTGCTCCGGCCCTGGCCGCCGGCTGCTGCGTGGTAGTCAAACCCTCGGAACTGACGCCCTGCACTGCTTTTCTGCTCAGCCAGCTGGCTATTGAGGCCGGTCTGCCTCCGGGTGTGCTCAACGTGGTGCACGGCACCGGTCCGCGCGCCGGGCAGGCCCTGGTAGAGCATCCCGGCATCCGGGCCATCAGCTTCACGGGCGGCACTGCCACCGGGGCTCACCTGGCCCGCACGGCAGCCCCGCTGTTCAAAAAACTCTCCCTGGAACTCGGGGGCAAAAACCCCAACCTCGTGTTTGCCGACTGCGACCTAACTGAGGCCGTACGCACCAGCGTGCGGAGCAGCTTCGCCAATCAGGGCCAGATCTGCCTCTGCGGCTCCCGCATTTTTATCGAGCGCCCCATCTACGAGCAGTTCAAAACCGAGTTCTTGGCCCAGGTGGCTGCCCTGCGCGTGGGCGACCCGCTCGATGCGGCCACCGACCAAGGAGCACTAGTGAGCGAGGCCCACTTGCACAAAGTCCTGAGCTACATCGAGCTGGCTTACCAGGAAGGCGGGCGGTTACTAGCGGGCGGGCAGCGCGAGCAACTGTCGGGCCGCTGCGCGGGGGGCTATTTCGTGCAGCCCACCGTGTTCGAGGGGCTGGCCCCGGGCTGCCGGGTAAACCAGGAGGAAATCTTCGGCCCCGTCGTTACGCTCACACCCTTCGACACCGAAGCCGAGGCGCTGGCCTGGGCCAACGGCACCGAGTACGGGCTTTCGGCCACCCTCTGGACCCGCGACCTGGCCCGGGCCCACCGCTTGGCCCCGCAGCTGCACGCCGGGGTGGTATGGGTGAACACCTGGTTGCACCGCGACCTGCGCACCCCCTTCGGCGGCATGAAAAATTCGGGTGTAGGCCGCGAGGGCGGGCTCGAAGCGCTGCGGTTTTTCACTGAGCCCCAGAACGTATGCGTGAAATTTTGAGCCGCGCCGACGAGTAGCGGGAAGTCGTCGCCAGTCGGTCGCCGCAGAGGGCACTGCTGGCCCGTTAGGCTTATCTTTCCCCGTGTTTTCGTCCGCCCCTCCCCTCTCTACCCGTCCGCTGCCTTGGTGGCGGCGCTTTGGGCCGCTGCTGTTGCTGCTAGCCCTGGCTTATTTCCCGCTGTTCTGGCAGCTCACCTCCTTTCCGGTGCAGCAGTGGGACGAGTCGCGCACGGCCCTCGACGCGCTGGGCATCCTCGTCCACCACGACTGGCTGGTGATTCGCTACCTCAACGAGCCCGACCTCTGGAACAGCAAGCCCCCGCTCTGGACCTGGCTACTGGCCGGCAGCATCCGGCTATTTGGCCCCACCGAACTGGGCCTGCGCTTGCCCGCGGCCCTGGCAGCTCTAACCACGGTGCTGCTCATTTACGCCGCTGCTGCCCGCTGGCTGCGCAGCCCCTTGGCGGGCCTGCTGGCCGGCTTGGTGCTGCTCACCAGCCCTGGGTACATCACGTTTCACGTGGCCCGCACCGCCGATTTCGATGCCATGCTAACCCTTTGTACCACGGCTGGAGTACTGAGTTGGCTGGCCTACCTGCGCACTGGCCGCCGCCGCTGGGCCGGGGCCACGGGCCTGAGTTTCGCGGCGGCCGTACTCACGAAGGGCATTGCCGGGGCCATGTTCGGGCCAGGGCTGCTGCTGGCCGTGGCCCTGACGGGCGGCGCGGCCCGGCTCCGGCGACCGGCCCCCTGGCTGGCCGCCGGGTTGGTGCTGGTGCTGGCCGTGGGCTGGTACGTAGTGCGTGAAGCCGCTGCCCCGGGCTACCTGGCGGCCGTGTGGGACTACGAGGTGGGGGGGCCGGCCGGCAACCAGCTCGAAGGCCACTACAAGCCCTTCGAGTGGTACTTCAACTTACTGGCCGAGTACAAGTTCTCCCTCTGGCTACTCCCTGCGCTGCTGGGAATCAGCCTGGGCTGGTGGACGCCGCGGGGCAGCCGGCCCTGGTGGCTGGCGCGGGTCCTGACGGCCGTAGTGGCGTCTTTCTACCTGGTCCTGGCCCTCACCCAAACCAAACTTTTCTGGTACGATGCCCCCGCCTTTCCGCTGCTGGCCCTGCTGGTAGCCGCTGGCCTCACTACTACCTTTCGGACGGTACGGGCGGCCGTGGCACCGGGGCGGCCGCTGCGCTACGCCGCACAGGTGGCGGGCGTACTGGCCTTGGCCACGTTTCCCTACCTGAATCAGATTCAGTACCTCCGCAAGCTTTCCAACCATCGGTTCGAAAACCACCAGCTGGTGTACGGGCACCATTTGCGCTACCAGCGCCAGCAGCTGCCCAACCTCAACCGCTACATTCTGGGCACCGACGGCTCGTTCAACGACTCCCCCGAATTTTACCGCCTGGCCGCCGAGTATCAGTTTGGCCACTGGGTGCGGCGGCTGGGCCCCTGGCAAACGGGTAAAGCCCAGCCCGGCGAAATCGTCGTCGTGTGCGGCCGCCAAGCCACCGCCACTTGGCAACAGTTCTTCCAAACCACCGTGCTGGTGCGCTCTGACTCCTGCCTGACCTTGCAACTAGGCCCGCGCCGCTGATATAGAGAGAGAGGTAGTGAGAAAGAACGTCATTCAATTCAGGCGGCTGAGCGTGGTTTCCAGGTCGGTGAGGTTGGTTTCCTCGAAGCGGAGCGTATCGACGGGCGGGGCGCCGGCGGGGCGGGCCTCCCGGGCCAGGAAGGGCGCACCGTTCTCGTAGCGCAGGCCCACGATGGTAGCGCCGGCGGGGGCAGCCATGAACTGGTAGCCACCTTCCTGGGGGGTGCCGCCCACTACCACGCGCCGCCCCGGCACTACTAACCGCACGGCCGTTTGGGGGTTGGCCACGAAGGCGGGCACGAACAGCGGCGACGCTTTGCCAGCCCAAGGGCGGCCAGCAGCCAGCCAGCCAAGGCGGCTGGGCTGCAAGGCATTAGCCGTAACGGCCAGATCTGTTTCGGCCGCGGCCTCATCTGGAGCTTCAAGCTCGGGGGCGGCGGCCAAATCGGTTTCGGGGGCGGTGGCCTGGCCGGGCTGAAACTTGAAGCGCACCGGCAGCACCAACCGCACCTTCACGAAACGGCCGTCCTGCTGGCCCGGTGTCCAGCGGCCCGAAGTCTGGCGCAGCACCCGCAGCACCTCCTCGTCGCAGCCATTGCCGAGGCCGCGCAAAATGCGGGGCTCCCGGATGCGCCCGCTCTCATCTACTACAAACGAGGCAAACACGAGGCCTTCGGTTTGATTAACCTGGGCCTGCTGGGGGTAGCGGATGAGCTTGTTGATGTCGGCCGGACCCTGGCCGTAGCGGGGCATCCGCTGGGCCTTGGTCAGGATTTGGCTCGACGGCGCGGGGGCCGCCTCGCCCTCGGCCCAGCGCACGACGCTGCCGCTACTTTCGGCCTGGCCATAAAACAGCGGCGTGTTGCGGGAGCGGCCCTTCAACTCCAACTGAAAGTTGCGGCCCGAAGCCAGGGCCAGTTGCTGGCCGTGGGCCGAGGCCCGCACCAATACCGCCCCGCTCAGCTCCAGGGGCCGGCCAGCTTCGGTTTCGGTCAGCAGGTTGGAAAGCAGCATCGACGAGCCCGAGTAGCACTCCTTCAGCTCTACCCACACGGTGCCGGTTACCGGCTTCTGCCGGCCATCGACCAGCGCCCCGGCCGGAAACCGAACGATGGTGCCCTCCTGCCCGCGCACTTCGGCGGCCTTGGTGGGGTCGATTTGGAAGTACTCGCTGGGCTTAAGCGTGAGGTCCTGGAGGCGGGGTTCGGCGGGTGGGGGCGGCGTTTCGTCCTGGGGCGGGCGCGAGCTGCGGTACACCACCAGCGGGGCCCGGCGGCGGGTGGGCCGCTCCACCCGGTGCCAGTCGCGCTTGATGGGCGTGGCAGCCAGGGGCGTATCGAGCGAGTCGTAAGCCAGTGTGTCGGCCAAAGCGGGCGACACGGGCGGGGCAGTCGTTTCCTCAGTTGCTTGTTCGGGCTGGCAGGCCAGTAGCAGCCCGCTACTCATCATCAACAGGAGAAATCGGCTGGAAAGTCGGGCAAGCATCGCAGGTAGGGAGTCGGAGGAAACGGGAAGTGGCCGAAATTCGGCTTTTTCTCCCACAAAGCAGCTTGTCAACGCGGTTTAATACCATAATATTCCTTGAGGCCGGCTTTCTTCGCCCCCCCTTGCACCAGCTGCTGGCACTCCCCGAAGCAACAGCGGCGGCCCCATCAGGAGCCGCCGCTGTTGATTGAACAGTACCGCTTTCCAACTCAGCCTACAGGTTTTGCAGCACGAAGTTGGTCATCTGGCGGTACAGGTGCAGGCGGGTATTGCCGCCGTAAATGCCGTGGTTCCGGTTGGGGTAATACAGCGTCTGGTAGTCCTTGTTGGCCTTTATCATGGCATCCACGAAGGCCACCGAGTTCTGGAAATGCACGTTGTCGTCGCCGGTACCGTGCACCAGCAGCAGCTTACTTTTGAGCTGGTCGGCGAACTGCACGGGCGAGTTGTCGTCGTAGCCCTGGGGGTTTTCCTGGGGCGTTTTCAGGAACCGCTCGGTGTACACCGTGTCGTAGTAGCGCCAGTTGGTAACGGGGGCCACGGCCACGCCCATCTTGAACAGATCGGGGTTTTTGGTGAGGGCCAGCGTGGTCATGTAGCCCCCGAAGCTCCAGCCCCAGATGCCAATGCGGGACTTATCCACGTAGGGCAGGGTGGCGAAATAGCGAGCAGCCGCGGCTTGGTCCTGGGTTTCGAGCTTGCCCAGGTTGGCGTAGGTGCTCTTTTTGAACGCCGAACCCCGCGCCCCGGTGCCCCGGTTGTCCACGCTCACGATGATGTAGCCCTGCTCGGCCAACAGTTGGTGCCAGAGGTAGTTGGTGAAGGCAATGCCCCCGCCGGCGTCGTCCTTCACGGTCTGCGAGCCCGGGCCGCCGTACACGTACATAAGCACCGGGTACTTTTTGGCGGGGTCGAAATTAGCCGGCTTGAGCACCGAGGCGTTCAAGTCTACCCCCTCATCCGTTTTGAAATTGATAAATTCCAGCTTGCCCAGGTTGTAGCCGGTAAGCTTCTGGCGCAACGCGGCGTTGTCTTCCAGCACCTTCACCAGCTTGCCATCCTGGCCGTTGCGCAGGCTCACTACCTGGGGCTGTCCGGCCTCGGAGTGGTAGTTAAGGTAGTACTTGGTGTCGGGGCTCATGTTCACCACATCTACGCCCCCGCCAGCTTCGCTGAGGCGGGTTTTACCCTTGCCCTTCAGGTTGATGCTGTACAGGTGGCGTTGCAGCGGCGACTCCTCGGTGCTGATAAAGTAGACCTCACCTTTCTTCTCGTTGAAGCCCTCAATGCTGGCAATTTCCCAGTTGCCCTTCGTGAGTTGGCGCACCAGCTTGCCCTTCATGTCGTAGAGGTACAGGTGGCGGTAGCCGTCCTTTTCGCTCGTAAACAGGAACTGCTTGCCGCCTTCGAGGTAGCGTAAATCGTCGTTTACCTCCACGTAGGCCGGGTCAGTATCGGTCAGCACCACGTCGGTTTTGCCGGTGCGGGCATCGGCGTGCAGAATTTCGAGCTTGTTCTGAAGCCGGTTCATGCGCCGGATACTGAGCAGGTTCGGCGTTTTGGTCCAGCCAATGCGCGGAATATACTGGTCGGCCTCCGGGCCCACGTCCATCTTCACGGTCTGGCCCGCGGCCACGTCGTACACGCTCACGCCCACGGTCGAGTTCTTCTCGCCGGCCTTGGGGTACTTGTAGCGGTAGTCCTGCGGATACAGCGGGCCCCATTCCTGCATGTTGTACTCGGGCACCGCGCTTACATCGAAGCGGTAAAACGCTACCTGCCGCGAATCGGGCGACCATTGGAAGCCTTGGGCGAACTCGAATTCCTCCTCGTACACCCAGTCGGTACCCCCATTGATGATCTTGTTCAGCTCACCGTCGGTGGTCACGGCCGTTTCGCGCATTGTGGCCAGGTCAGTCACGAACAGGTTGTTGTCGCGCACGAAGGCCACGCGCTTGCCGTCGGGCGAAAACGTGGCGTAAAGCTGCTTGCCTTCGCCCGCACTTAAGAGCACGAGCTGCTTGGTGGAGCGGTCGTAGACATAGAAAGTCGACTTGCTGCTGCGCCGGTAAATGGGTTCGGTGGCGGTGCTGAACAGGATTTTGGTTTCGTCGGCGTTGAAGCTGTAGCCATCCACGGGCAGGGGCTGGGCCTGGCCGGGCAGTTTGAGGTCTGCCGCCGCCACTATCGTTTGCACCGGCTGGCCGGTGGTCACGTCGTTTTGCACCAAGTCGCCCTTGGCCAGCGAGGAGTAGTAGCGGCCGTCCTTCATCCAGTTGAAGCCGGCTACCGACTTGGCGGAGAACGTGCCCTTCTGCCAGATGTCTTCGAGGGTGATATTTTGCTTTTGCTGAGCGAAGGCCACCGGGGCGGTAGCAGGCAGCAGCATGGGGCTGGCGGTGGTTAACAGCAGGGCCAGGCCCAGGGAACGTAATTTCATGCGGGTTGAAATGAAATGTCGGCGGGAATATGCCGTTAAGGTAGGCAATGCGGCCCGCAAGGTTGCACGTGGGCCGGCTCCCAGGCGGGCTTTCCCGTGTATCTTTACTGCCTATCTCCTGCCGTATGCGTTTCCGTTCGATACTTCTGCTGGCCTTGCCCGGGCTGGCGGCCGCCTGCCAGCCAGCCCTTGAGCCCGGCCCCCAGGTCGATTTGGTGGCCAGCGCCCGCCTGTCTACCGCCAACCGCCTCCTCACGACGCCCGGCGACACCGTGGCCACCGGCATGCTGGCCCGCGCCGACGGCGACAGCCCGCTGAAGCAGGTACGCATTACGGTTGAGTATAGCCCTATCCCCGAGCCGCTCGACCCACTCTTCTACAACACGTACCCCGACCTCACCAAGGCCCCCAAAACCACGCTAGTTTACCTCGACAGCACCGTTTCTGCGCTCAGCGAGCTGTACTTCCAGAGCGTGCATGGCATCCGCACCACTGCCGGGGTCGAAACCTGGTCGTATATGGCCACCGACACCGAGGGCCGGACGGGTAAAAGCAGCCAGCGCCTACGCCTAGGCCGCACCGATTCGGCGGCCGTATTCCACAACTACACGGCAACCCTGGAAGCACCTGGGGCCCTGGGCCGGCGCCGGTTCCTGGCTCTGCGCGAGGGCTTCGTGCTACCCAGTTTCAGCCTGCGTAACCAGCCCGCCAACCAGCAACTCATCGATTTGGTGTTCCGGCCCGAACGCGGCACGGCGGCCCCCACCCTCTCTACGCCCGCCGACGATTCGCTGGGCCTAGCCTCGAAGTGGCCCCAGCGCCTGGCCACCCTCATCCGGCGCACCGCCCTCACGAAAAGCGACTTCCAGGCGGCGGGTACGGCAGCAAACTTCACGGCGGCCTATAATGGCGGCACCAACTTCGCGCGGCCAGCCAACACGGGTCCGCTTGCCAAAGACCAGGTCGTCGCCTTCCTAACGCCCGAGGGCAAGTACGGCCTGCTGTACGTCGAGGAAATCATTACCACCGGTACTCGGTCTATCCGGGTGCAGGTGCGGGTGGGCAAGTAGCAGCGCCTAGCAAGCCTATAACCAACCGGGCCGGATCGTAACGCACGTATGCGCCACGGTCCGGCCCGATTAGCTATAACTGCTGGAGTGGCGACTCGGCTAGCAGCCTAGAAGAGGATGCCGGCCGTGATGGTGGTCGTCAGGGGTTTGCTGTTTACCTCTACCACAGGCGTTTTGGTGTTCCTCACGAACAACGTGTAAGGGCTGTAGAGTTGCTTACTCTGGGCATATACGCCGGCCACATCCAAGAAGAAATTGCCCTGGCGTAGCCCCAATCCACCCGTGAAGTAATTACGCCCTTGGCTGACCGAAACGTCGCGGTAGGGGTCGCCGTAGTGGGCGAAACCGGCCCGTACTCGCAGCACATCGAGGCGCAGCTCGCCACCGAGGCGCACATTTACGGCGCTGGAATAAAGGCTGCTCACGGCATCATTATCGCCCCCAAAGTCGCGGGCACTGTTGGCGAACGAGCCGTTGGCATTGTTGGCTAGGTGCGCCTGCGAGTAATTGAGGTATTCCACGTCACCACTCAGAAAACCATACTTACCGATTACGGCCGAGATACCACCGGTAGCACGGAACGGCGTCGTGAGCGTGTAGCTCAGCTGTTCGGCATCAATGGCGTCGCTGGCCGACGAATAAGTCTGGTTACCCACCTTGATGGGCTTATCGAACTGGGCCTGCAATGAGGCGTTGTACGTTTCGTCGAACTGAAAATACGTGGGCGTCTGAATGGAGGCACCAATACGCAGGGCATCGACGGGTCGGTAAATCAGGCCAAGGCGGGCATTTATGCCGGTACCGCGGGTATCGATGGCACTACGCAGGCGCAGCGAGCCAAACGACGTCGCCTCTTCGTCCGTCACGGTCTGGGGGTCAACAACGGTCGTGATTCTTTCCGTGCTGTAGCGGCTAAGCACAATGCCCACCCCGCCCCCGATGTAGAATTTGTCCTGATAACTGGCTCCGTAGGCAATATCAACCTGGGTGTTGGCGCCCGTAGTGTTCACGGTTTCACCCTGGCGCAATGGCTGGTCACCGAAACCAGTGGCTAAAAAAGGGTCCGAAAGCCGCCGCTCACCATTGATGGAGTCGGTCAGAAAGGTGTTGTAAGCCAACTCGTCGAGGGCACCGCCGTGGTCTTCATCCAGGCGCTGGAAAAAGTCCTGGTTCTGGGGCGGGTTGCCATCGTAACGAAAGCGCTGGTTGAAGTCGGCCGTCCGAATCAGACCCAGCGAGAAGGCCCCTGCCCGCCAGGGGCTGGGGTCGCCGTCGGGCCGGCGATGCGCGAACACCATCCCGAGGCTGGCCACGTTCAGGTTGTTGCGCGACTCGCTGGTAGTCGTTCCGAAACCCTGGCTGCTGGTGTTCAGAAACGAAACGCCCGGCGAAAAGGAAATTTCGGAGCGCTGGAACATGCCCAGTCCGGCAGGGTTAATGCCCACCGCCCCGTAGTCGCCGCCGATGGCGGCTCCGGCCCCGCCGATGCCCAGCGTGCGGGCCGTACCTATAGGCTGCGACTGCGAATTGCGAAGGGCATCGACTTGATATTGGGCAAAAGCGTGGCTGGCCGAACCCATCAGGGCCACGGCAAAAGCGTATTTCAGCGTTTTCATAGAAGGGAAGGAATTCAGCCGACGCCCGGATCAGCGCCGGCTCCAGAAGATAATATCAGACTAACCTAAACGTACTCAAGAGTGTGCAGGTGCCTGGCTTACTCTACCCGGCCCCGGCGGCCACCAGCGGCCCCACTACCCGAGTTACCCGAATTACTGTTGCTGCTGCGCGAAGGCTCGGAGTAAGAACGGGAAGGCTGCGAAGACTGCGAAGACTGCGAAGGTTGGGAATAAGAGCGCGAAGGCTCCGAAGCCCGGGCAGGCCGGCTCGATTCCGAAGAGCGAGAAGGCTGGGAATACGAAGGTCGCGACGGCGCATTCTCCGAGATTCGCTGGCGGCGCGGCTGCTCCGGCGAGCTGGCCGAACCCGAACCGGCCGGGTTCCAGTCGCTACGGCTGCGGCGCTGGTAGGGGTTGTCGCCAGAGCGGTCGGTTGTTGGTACCGGCTGGCTGCCGCCATCGTTGCTCAGCACCCGCCAGCGGCGGCCACCCTGCTGCTCCGTACCCGACATATCGCGGCCCGACTGATCGGCGCTTATCTGGTCGCGGCGGCCACCCACCACTGGGGGCGTGGTGTTGGTATTTGGCATTTCCTGGATGCGTCCGCGGCGGCCACCCAACTGCTGGTCGTTGCCCAGCGTGGCGGCACCTTGCCCGGCCTGCATACGGCCCGAGGTTCCGGCGGCACCGCTACCGCTGGTTGGCACCTCCTGCACCCGACGGCCCCGGCTGGGGCGCTCTACTAAACCGCTCTGCTGGTTGGGGTTGGGCGCCGTAGTGAAGCCACCCTCCTGCACGCGGCCTCGCCCGCCAACCGGAGTGTCACTGGCATTGCGGGTGTCGCCCACCCAGTCGCGGCGGCCGGTGCGCTGACGGCCGGGCTGGTCGTTGTTGCCGTTCCAATTGCTACCGTAGCCGTTACCATAGTAGCCACTACCGCCACCGTAGTACCCTCCACCATTGTAGTAGTTGCGGGCATATCGTCCGCCGCCGTAGCCACCGTAGTAGCCGCCCCAGGGGCTGCCCGGGTAGTAGCCGTAACCGTAAGGGTCGTAGCTATAACCGTAGCCAACGGGCCGGTAATAAGGCCGGCCGAAACCGTAACCAAAGCCGATATTGATGCTCAGCCCGCCGTAACCGTAGTAAGGCCGGGCAAAGGGGTCGTAGTAGCCGTAAGGTGAGTAGGGCGAATAGGCAAACACCGGGCTGCCGTAGAAGAAGGGGTCGGTGTACGCGAAATCGTAGTAGCCCAAGCTCGAACCCCGGTAGGGCGTATTAAAGCGTCGGAGCCGGGAAGCATAGTAGTAATCGTCGTCGTAATACTCGGCGCCACCGCGGGTCGCCGTGCCACTCCCGTTGTAGTCGGGGTTGGCGATGTCGCCGGGGTTGGCAGATGGCATGTCGGCCATCGGGGCCACAGCCGGGGCCGTGACGCGGTCCAAGGCCGAGTAGTACATACCGTCGTTCTCAGTTGTGGCCAGGTTCGAGGTAGTGGCGCACCCTCCCAGCGTGAGCAGGGCCAAGGCAGGCAGGAAGGCAGGGAGGTGCTTTTTCATGATACTTGCGCGTAAAGTTGAAATCAAGGAATGGAGAAAGGGTAAAGGCCGGGGGCCAGCGGGCCGCCAAAGCCCAGTTCCTCCGGATATTATAACGTAATTTAGCCCCGAAACGGTGCCTTTTTCTAATGACAAATCTTGTACCAGAAACAGGAACTTTTTCACTTAATTCAAGACACTTCCGAATATGAGCAAAAGTCTGCCTAAACGCAGCGAGGATTACTCGCTCTGGTACAACGAGTTGGTAAAACGGGCCGGTTTGGCCGAAAACTCGGCCGTGCGCGGCTGCATGGTCATCAAGCCCTACGGTTACGCCATCTGGGAGAAGATGCAGCGTACCCTCGACGATATGTTCAAGCGCACGGGCCACGAAAACGCGTATTTCCCGCTTTTCGTGCCCAAAAGCCTGTTCGAAGCCGAGGAGAAGAACGCCGAAGGGTTCGCCAAAGAGTGCGCCGTGGTTACCCACTACCGCCTCCAGAACGACCCCGACCGCCCCGGTAAGCTGCGCGTCGACCCCAATGCCAAACTCGAAGAGGAGCTCATTGTTCGGCCTACCTCGGAGGCCATCATCTGGAGCACTTATAAAGGCTGGATCCAGAGCTACCGCGACCTGCCGCTGCTCATCAACCAGTGGGCCAACGTGGTGCGCTGGGAAATGCGGACCCGCCTGTTTCTGCGCACCGCCGAGTTCCTGTGGCAGGAAGGCCACACGGCCCACGCTACTGAGGGCGAGGCCCTGGCCGAAACCCGCCAGATGCTCGATGTGTACGCCCAGTTCGCCGAAGAGTGGATGGGCCTGCCGGTGATCAAGGGAATCAAAACCGAAAACGAGCGGTTTGCCGGCGCCGTGGAAACCTACTGCATCGAGGGCATGATGCAGGACGGCAAAGCCCTGCAGGCCGGCACTTCGCACTTCCTGGGCCAGAACTTCGCTAAGGCGTTCGATGTGCAGTTCCAGACCAAGGAAGGTGGCCTGGAGCACGTTTGGGGTACGAGCTGGGGCGTGAGCACCCGCCTGATGGGCGCCCTCGTGATGGCACACTCTGACGACGAAGGACTCGTGCTGCCGCCCAAGCTGGCCCCGATTCAGGTGGTGATTGTGCCCATCTATAAAGCCGGGCAACTCGACGAGCTAATGGAGCGCATCCGGCCCATGCAACAGGGCCTGATTTCGCGTGGCATTTCGGTGAAAGTAGACGACCGCGACACCGAGCGGCCGGGCTTCAAGTTTGCCGAGTGGGAGTTGAAGGGCGTACCCGTGCGCCTGGCCGTGGGCATGCGCGACCTCGACGCCGGTACCGTAGAGGTGGCCCGCCGCGACACCAAGGAGAAGATGACCCTGCCGCTGGCCGATATCGTCAACAGCGTCGATCAGCTGCTGGCCGACATTCAGCAGAACATCTACCAGAAGGCCCTGCGCTTCCGCGATACCCACACCACCCGCGTCGACACGTACGAGGAGTTCAAGCAGGTGCTCGACGGCAAGGGCGGCTTCGTGGTAGCCCACTACGATGGCACCACCGAAACCGAGGAGCGTATCAAGGAGGAAACCAAAGCCACCATCCGCTGCCTGGCCCTCAACGAACCCGACGAGGAAGGCACCTGCATCGTGACGGGCCGCCCGTCGGTGCGCCGCGCCTACTTCGCCCGCGCCTATTAGGACCACTTATTTTGCAGACGGTAAGGGGCGTCGCACTACCGCCGCCGCCGTTAAAGCAACATGCCCCGACCAGTACTGGTCGGGGCATGTTGCTTTAACGGCGGCGGCCTGAGTCGCTCAGTACTCGATGCTGGTTACCTCTACCTCTTCGGTTTTTGGGCCCATTTGCAGCTTTACGCGCTGGCCCAATTTGGCGCCCTGCACGGCGCGGGCAATGGGCGCGACAAAAGCAATTTTGCCCTCGGCCACGTTCGCCTCATCTACGCCCACGATGGTGAACTGCCGCTCCGGACCTTTGCCAACTACAGGCCGCAACGTAACGCGGGCCCCGAAGCGCACTTCGCCGGCTGGTTGGGCTGCCGGCTCCACTACCCGGGCGCTGGCCAGCCGGTCGTTGAGGGCGGCGAGCTGGCCGTTGAGTAGCGTGAGGCGGCGGGTGCGGTCGGCGTCGTTGTCGTGGTTGGCCTCGGCAGTAGTGCGGGCTGCCTCCAGTTCGGTCAGCTCTTGGCGGAGCTGGTTTAGGCCGGTGGGCGTAACGTAATTGAGCGTCCCGGGTGGCAGGGCAGCCCGGGGCGGGATAATCGGAATTTCGAGGGAATCGTCTTCCTTGGTAAATGCGCGGCTCATAGCCCCTGCTAACGCGGGAGCAGAGTCAGAGTTGTCGGTGAAGCCCGACTGCTGCCTCAGGTTTGCGTATCTTTTCCCAACTAAACTACTCCAACTTCTTTATGGACTGGCTGACAATTGCACTGCTTTTGCTCTTCGGACTGGCCTTTCTGGTAGTCGAAGTGATATTTATTCCCGGTACCACAGTGATTGGGCTAGTAGGCTTCGGGCTGCTGGCAGCCGGCATCTGGTTTAGCTACCGCGACATGGGCACTACTACGGGCCATCTGTTGCTCTCGGTGTCGGCCGTGTTCATCGGGGCGCTGGTGTACGTGGGCCTGCGGCCCCGCAACCTCAATAAAATGGCGCTGACTCAGGAAAATCATGGCCACGTGCTCGACGTGCGCCACGCCGACGTGCTGCCCGGTACCGTGGGCCGCACCCTCTCGGCCCTGCGGCCGGCCGGCACGGCCCTCTTCGCTGAGGCTCGCCGCGAAGTAACCACCCGCGGCGAGTTTGTGGCCGCTGGCTCCGACGTACTGGTCGTCGGCATCGAGCAAAACCGCATCGTTGTGCAGTTGGTTGCCTGATTTCCGTCGCCAGTGTCCAGTTGCCAGTGCCCAGAACAAACTGACAACTGGTAACTGGACACTGGCAACTGAACACTCACCCCTGAATTCACCAACTCCCTATTTCCTATGCTGGTTAACTCCCCCTTTTTTCCGCTCATTGTGGGCGGCATTGTGCTGCTGGTGTTCCTGTACTTCTTTCCGGTCAGCCTCTGGATTACGGCGCTGTTTTCGGGGGTGCGGGTGAGCCTTCTGCAGCTCGCCTTCATGCGGGTACGGAAGGTGCCGCCGTCCCTGATCGTGAATTCCATGATTACCTCCACCAAGGCCGGCCTGGCCCTTACGGCCAACGACCTGGAAACCCACTACCTGGCCGGTGGCAACGTGCCCAGCGTTATCAAAGCCCTGATTTCGGCCGATAAGGCCAACATTCCGCTCACCTTCAAGCAGGCCACCGCCATCGACCTGGCGGGGCGCGACGTATTTGCGGCCGTCACGACCAGCGTGAATCCCAAGGTGATTAACACGCCCAACGTCGCCGCCGTGGCCCAGGATGGCATTCAGCTCATTGCTAAAGCCCGCGTAACGGTGCGCGCCAACATTGCCCAGCTCGTGGGCGGTGCCGGCGAAGAAACCATTCTGGCCCGGGTGGGGGAAGGCATCGTAACCAGCATCGGCTCTTCCCGCTCGCACAAAGAGGTGCTCGAAAACCCTGATAAAATTTCCAAGCTCGTACTTAGCAAAGGCCTCGATGCGGGCACGGCCTTCGAAATCCTCTCCATTGATATTGCCGATATCGACATTGGGGAAAACATCGGCGCCAAGCTGCAAATAGACCAGGCCACCGCCGACCTTAAAGTGGCGGAAGCCAAAGCCGAAGAGCGCCGCGCCATGGCCGTGGCCGTGGAGCAGGAAAACCGCGCTAAAACCCAGGAAGCCAAAGCCCGCGTGGTGGAGGCCGAAGCCGAAATTCCAAAGGCCATGGCCGAAGCGTTCCGCAACGGCAACCTCGGCATCATGGACTACTACAAAATGCGCAATATCCAGTCGGATACCGATATGCGCGACTCCATTGCCAACCCTGGCGCCCAGAGCGGCAGCAGTAAATCCGGCCGCGACGAAACCCGGTTGAGTTAGTCTGGTTTCAAGCCATTAGCGGCGAACTATCGGCTTGACCGCCAATCATCCTCGCAAACCAAAGGACCTTATTCCACCGGACGACCGTAGCAACGGCTCGTTCTGGCGGGATAAGGTCCTTTTACTTTAGGCAGGACTCCGGAAAGTAGTCAAGCTAACTACTAATAGCGCGCAGCTAACAGCTCAACAATTACTTCTTCGTAATCCGGAATTCGACGCGGCGGTTGAGCTTGCGGGTTTCTTCCTGGTCATTACTACCCACGGGCTTGCTGCCGCCAAAGCCCTCGGTGCTGATGCGGTTGCCGGAAATACCTTTTTGCACGAGGTACTTCTTTACTTCATTCACCCGGTCGAGGCTCAGCTTCACGTTCAGTTGGGGGTCGCCCTGGTTGTCGGTATGGCCTTCGAGCTTGATTTCTACCTGCGGATAATCCTTCAGGATAGCCACTAGGCGCAGCAGCTCAGGGTAGGAGTTTTCGCGCAGATAGTACTTGCTCTGGGCGAAGAAGATGTTGTTGAGCTTGATGGCCTGGCCCACCGCGAAGGGCACGAGGTACAGGTCTTGGTTGACTTCGGAGTACTTCTGGCGGTCCGTCACGTCGAGGTTGTCCGATTCGGCCAAGTAGTCTTTGGCTTCGGCCCGGTAGCCGTACTGAGTACCCGAGGGCAGCACGATGGTGTAAGAACCGTCGATGGGGCTAGTTTCGGCCACCCCAATTTCTTCACCCGTGAGCAGGTTTTCGTAGCGAATAGTGGCAGCCACCGGCTTCTTAGACGAGGCATCAAGCACCCGGCCCCGCACCAGCGTCACGACCTCGGGCCGGAAGGTGGGCGTGAGCGTAATGCGGAAGATGTCCTTTGAGCCAGCCGTACCGTTGCGGGCCGATACCAGGTAGGCATCTTCCCCAGCCGCCGACACCGTGTAGTAAGCGTCAAAGTCGGGCGAATTCACCGTGGAGCCCAGGTTACGGGGCTTGCTCCATTTAGTCCAAGAGTCGTCGAGGCGTTTAGAGTAGAAAATGTCGCTCTTGCCGTAGCCACCCAGCCCTTCGGAAGCGAAGTAAAGCGTTTTGCCATCGGCCGCCAGAAAGGGGGCAAAATCGGCCTTTTTGGTATTAACGGTGGGGCCCAGGTTGCGCGGACGGCTCCAGCTTTTACTAGCCTTGTTCAAGAAGCTTACGTACAGGTCCTGCTCGCCCTGCCCGTCTTTGCGGTCGACAGCCATGAGCATAATATTGCCCGACGTGGCCAGGAAAAAATCCACGTTTTCGGCGTCGTCGTTGTAGTAATCCTCGATTTCTACTTTTTCGGGCTTCGTCCAGCCGGTAGTGGTGCGCCGCGTCAGGCTCGCGCCCTTGGGTACAATAGTGCCATCGGCCTGATACACGCCGATAACGAGCAATTGCTGGCCGTTGGCCGATACCGAGGCCACACCATTGGGGTCGTTGGGGGTGTTGATGGGGCTACCGATGTTTTTGGCTTGGCTCCAGGCTTTACGCTCGGCGTTGCCCAGGCTGCTCACCCACACGTCCTGCGCATCGTTGGCTCCACCCGAATTCTGGGGGCTCTCTTGGCGGGCAAAGAACAGCGAACGGCCATCGGGCGAAATAACCGGGTGGGTATCCACGTACTTGGAGTTGACGGTGGGCCCCAAATTAACCATGGCCGAGTCGAAGCTAACGGCGCTTTCGTCGTTCTTGAATTCCTTCTTCACCATCGTGTCTACCACGTCGGCTATGCCGATGGCGTCAATTTGGTTGACGCCATTCACAGCCTTCGTGTTCATCGTCACGATGACGCCAATAGTGCGGTAAGTGCCGGCCGCAAACGTTGCCTGCAACGTACGAAACTGCTCGGGAATGGGTCCGGGGCTATTGTTTTCGTAGACCTGATGATTGGTGCCGCGGGTGTCAACGAGCTCAATTTTGGTGATGGAGCCCGGATTGAAGTTTTCTACCACCGTCACCTGTTTGGCAATCAGCGACTTGCTAAAGCGAATTTCAATTGATTCGCTATTACCCGACTTTTTCGGAATCCAGGCTTCGTCGCTGGCTTGGCCCAGCGGAATGGCATTGGGTTCGCCCAGCACTTTCTCGGGTGAAAAGGGCTCCTTACCATCCGTCTTCTGCGAAGAAACTGCTACCACCTTCGACGCCCACACGGCGTGCTGCGCCTGTGCCACTAGGCTACTGCCCATCACCAGCGCTCCGGAGAATAGTATTTTCGCAACATTCATAGTTTCACAATCAAAGTCAGAGCCAAACGTTAAGGCAATGTGCCAAGTGGTGGCCGCCATATTCAGGATTTTTACAAGACGTCCGGCGGGGCCCGGAAGTTTCGTCCCGAAGAAAAGACTCCCCCAAAAGTACCGTTTCCGGCAGCGCGAAGGACATACCCCGTCGCAAAAAAGCACAAAATTGGTTGGGCAGACGTAGGTAAAGGCTTACTGGATTCTGGCACTCGACCAAAAGCCGCTACATGTCACCGGGCGGCTACTTCCGGCCGGCGCGGTAAACTTACTACAAACTAAGGCGGTTGTAGCCAGACCCTATCGAGGCCGCCCAGCTAGGGCGTACGGGCAAGGTGGTTTTTAAGTAACTTGCGCCGTACTCGCTCCCCCACCCGTACCAACCTAATTCTACTCCTATGAAAGATCAACTGCTGGACGAAATTCCGTCCCTTGATTTAGCTGATTTCCGCTCCGGCGACTCCGAGCGCAAAGCCCGCTTCGTACAGCAACTCGGCGAAGCATACCAGAGCATTGGCTTCGTGGCCCTTAAAAACCACGGCCTCTCCAACGACCAAACCGACAAGCTGTATGCCGACGTAAAATCCTTCTTTACGTTGCCCGACGACGTGAAGCAGCAGTACGAGAAGCCAGAGCTGGCCGGGCAGCGCGGCTACGTAAGCAAGGGCAAGGAACACGCCAAGGGCCGCAATACCGGCGACCTGAAGGAGTTCTACCACGTGGGCCAGGAAGTCGATGATGCCAACGACCCTATCGGAGCCGAGTACCCCGACAACATCTGGCCCTCGGAAGTAGCCAGCTTCGCCGATACCTCCCGCCTGACCTACCGCACGCTCGAAGCGGCTGGCAAGGATGTGCTGCGCGCCATTGCGCTCTACCTGGAGCTGCCCGAGAACTACTTCGACGACAAAGTACGCAACGGCAACTCCATTCTGCGCCCCATCCATTACTACCCCATCGAGAACCCCGATGAGGTGCCAGCTGATGCCGTGCGCGCCGCCGAACATGGCGACATCAACCTGATTACGCTGCTTATGGGTGCCTCGGCCGATGGGTTGCAGGTGAAGCGCCGCGACGGCAAGTGGATTGCCATCACGGCCCTGCCTGACCAAATTGTGGTGAACGTGGGCGACATGCTCCAGCGCCTGACCAACGGCGTCCTCACCAGCACCATTCACCGCGTGGTGAACCCGGCCCGCGAGAAGATGAACTCTTCGCGCTACAGCATCCCGTTCTTCATGCACCCGCGCTCCGAAATGAGCCTGGCGGCCCTCGACAGTTGCGTAACGGCCGAAAACCCCAAGCAGGAAGCCGATATTACAGCCGGTGAATTCCTGAATGAGCGCCTGATTGAACTGGGCCTCAAGAAGAAGTAAGCGTTCTTGCTTCTGTAAGCCAGAAAGGCCTGTTCCATCACGGAGCAGGCCTTTCTGACTTATAGAAGCAGTTTGCACCCGATGCCCGCCGTAAAAGCTTCTCTGAATCGGTGCGCAACCTGTATCTTGGTCAGCCTTCACCTTACGCCCCGCGCCTTCCAACCTTGCCTGCGCTGCCTCCCGACGACATTCAGCTAACCCCGCCGCCCCGCCGCAGCCCGCGGGTAAAGCGGGTGCGCAACATCATCTTTCTCAAAGATGTGGCCGCCCTGGGTCTCACGGCATTTGGGGGGCCCCAGGCACACGTAGCCATGATGCTGCGGCTGCTGGTAGATAAGCGCCGCTACCTGACGGCCCCCGAGCTACTGGAGCTAATGGCGCTGTGCCAGATCCTGCCCGGTCCCACTTCCACCCAGACCATTACGGCCATCGGCTTCCGGCTCGGCGGGCCCAACTTGGCTTACCTCACGCTGCTGATCTGGATGCTGCCCGCCGTACTTATCATGACGGTGGCCGGCCTCTCCATCAGCTACCTCGATAAGGATCTGGTGATGCGGCTGGTGCAGTACGTGCAGCCGGTGGCGGTAGGCTTCGTGGCATATTCGGCCTACAAGATTGCCCAGAAGGTCATTCATACCAAAACGGCCGTGGGCCTGATGGTAGCCGCGGCCCTGCTGGTGTACTGGGTGCAGGTACCTTGGCTGATGCCCCTGCTGCTGGTAGCCGGTGGCCTGATTACAACCTCCCGCTACCGCAAAATGCCCCAACAGGACAAAATCCCGCTCCAGATTGAGTGGGCCAATTTCGTGCTGTGGCTGGGCGTGCTGATCGGGGCAGCCGTGCTCGGCCAGTACACCCAGCTGCTACCCGTTCGCCTGTTCGAGAATTTCTACCGCAACGGCAGCCTCGTGTTCGGCGGCGGACAGGTGCTGGCCCCGCTGCTCTACACCGAGTTCGTGGAGTTCAAGCACTACCTCACGTCTGAGGAGTTTCTGTCGGGGCTGGGGCTGGTACAGGCATTACCGGGGCCTAATTTCTCGTTTGCCGCCTATATCGGGGCCTTGGCCATGCGCCCCGAGGGGCAGGGCCTGAGCGGGCAACTGCTAGGGGCGCTGGTGGGGTCGGTCGGCATTTTCATGCCCGGCACGTTGCTTATCTTCTTCTTGATCCGGTTCTGGGACCAACTCAAGCGCTACCGGGTGGTGCAGGCCTCGCTCGAAGGCATCAACGCTGTATCGGCCGGACTGGTCTGGGCGGCCACCTTCCTGCTCTACCACCCGTTGCCCGATACGCCCGTCAACCTGGCCCTCGTCGGAGGCACTTTCCTGCTCCTGCTCTGGGACAAGCTTCCCTCCTACCTCATCGTAGGCGCCGCATTGCTGGCGGGAGTGGTGTTTTAGGTTGGAAGCGAGTACCAAGAAGTGAGAGGGGAGACTTTCGTTTTGGCGGCCTAAACAGGCTGTCAGAACGAAAGTCTCCCCTCTCACTTCTTGGTACTCGCTTCTAGAAACCTACATCAGCAACTGCTCGGGCAGGTGCAAGAGGTAGTCGCCGTAGCCGCTTTTGCGCAACGGCTCGGCAATGGTGCGTAGCTGGTCGGCGTCGATGAAGCCCTGGCGGTAGGCCACTTCCTCAATCGAGCCCACTTTCAGGCCCTGGCGCTGCTCGAGGACGCGCACGAATTCGCCGGCCTGCATCAGGCTCTCGAAGGTACCCGTATCGAGCCAGGCGGTGCCGCGGCCCAGGATGCCCACTTTCAACTTGCCCCGGCGCAGATACTCCTGGTTGACGTCGGTGATTTCGTACTCGCCGCGGGGGCTAGGCTTCAGGTCGCGGGCAATCTGCACTACGTCGTTGTCGTAGAAGTACAGGCCGGGCACGGCGTAATTGCTCTTGGGCTTGGCGGGCTTCTCCTCGATGCTGAGGGCCTTGTTGTTGGCATCGAACTCCACCACGCCGTAGCGCTCGGGGTCGTGTACGTGGTAGGCGTATACCACGCCGCCCTCGGGGTCGTTATTGCTCTTGAGCAGTTCTTCCATGCCTTCGCCGTGGAAGATGTTGTCGCCGAGCACCAAGGCTACCTTATCGGAACCGATGAAATCAGCACCCAGCACAAAGGCCTGGGCCAACCCGTTAGGCACTTCCTGCACCACGTACTCGAAGCGGCAGCCCAACTTGGAACCGTCGCCGAGCAGCTTTTTGAACTGCTCTTGGTCGTGGGGCGTGGTGATAATGAGGATTTCGCGGATACCCGCCATCATCAGAATCGACAGCGGGTAGTATACCATCGGCTTGTCGTACACCGGCATCATCTGCTTTGATACGGCCAGGGTGAGCGGATGCAGTCGGGTGCCGGAACCGCCGGCGAGGATAATACCTTTCATGGTTTGGTAATTGCGCCTCACCCCCTAGCCCCCTCTCCGAAAAAGGAGAGGGGGAACTAGCACTAAATTTCTAGGCTAGTTTATCAGGAGAAAAGCGGTGAGTTTTTAAAACTAAATTCTAAGCTAGTTCCCCCTCTCCTTTTTCGGAGAGGGGGCTAGGGGGTGAGGCGGATTAATTGCGCTCGGCAATGAACTCCGAATGGGTCTTAAACCACTCCAGCGTCTTCTGCAGTCCTTCCTGAATGCGCACCTTAGGCTCGTAGCCGAGCAAGTTTTTGGCCTTACTGATGTCGGCCAGCGAGTCGCGGATGTCGCCGGCGCGGTCGGGACCGTACTCGGGCACGATGTCGGAGCCAGCTTCGGCTTTGAGGATGTTGAACAGGTCTTTGAGGGAAGTACGGTCGGCCACGGCCACGTTATACACCTGATTCACGGCTTCTTTGCTGTCTACCAGCGCCGCCTTGATGTTGGCCTGCACGCAGTTTTCCACGAACGTGAAGTCGCGGGTCTGGCCGCCGTCGCCGTTCATACGGGGCGGACGGCCCTCCAGCACGGCATCAATGAAGAGCGGAATAACGGCGGCGTAGGCCCCGTTGGGATCCTGGCGAGGGCCGAAGATGTTGAAGTAGCGCAAGCCGATGATTTCCATGCCGTAGGTCTTGCCAAACACGTCGGCGTAGAGTTCGTTGGCATACTTGGTCACGGCGTAGGGCGAGAGCGGCTTGCCGATCCGGTCCTCCACCTTGGGCAGGGCCTGGTGGTCGCCGTAAGTAGAAGACGAGGCCGCGTACACGAACCGTTTCACGCCGGCTTCCTTGGCGCCGACCAGCATGTTCACGAAACCACCCACGTTCACGTCGTTACTCGTAATCGGGTCGTTGATGGAACGCGGCACGGAGCCCAGCGCGGCTTGGTGCAACACTACATCAATGCCCTGGCAGGCATCGATGCAGGTTTGCCGGTCCCGGATGTCGCCCTCGATAACGCGTAGTGCCGGGTTGTCGGCAAACAGGGCCACGTTTTTGCGGAAGCCGTTGGAGAAGTTATCGAGCACGCGCACCTCTTTGGCGCCGTACTTCAACAGATATTCCACCAAGTTCGAGCCGATGAAGCCGGCCCCGCCGGTTACGAGGAAAGCCAGGTTATCGAGTGGCCGGTCGTGAAAAGGAGTTTCGTACATAGGTAATTCAGAGCGTCATGCTGACGAAGCAAGCATCTCTACCGGGCAACTTGTTCACCCAATGCGACGAAGCGGTAGAGATGCTTCCTTCGTCAGCATGACGTTCCTTCTACCCTGACCTAGCGGTTGTACTGCTGCTGGTAGTAATCCTGGTACGCGCCGCTGGTCACGTTGTTGAGCCAGGATTCGTTTTCGAGGTACCAGTCCACGGTCTGGCTCAGGCCCTGCTCGAAGGTCACGGACGGTTTCCAGCCCAGTTCGTTCATGATCTTACTCGAATCGATGGCGTAGCGCAAATCGTGGCCGGCGCGGTCGGTTACGAACTTGATGAGTTGGCGGGAGGTTCCTTTTTCCTTGCCGGTTTTCTCATCCAGCGTGTCGCAGAGCAGGTGAATCAGCTCCAGATTAGCCCACTCGTTCACGCCGCCGATGTTGTAGGTTTCGCCCACGGTGCCCTTGTGGAACACGGCGTCGATGGCGGTGGCGTGGTCCTTCACGAACAGCCAGTCGCGCACGTTCTCGCCCTTGCCGTACACCGGAATGGCCTCGCCGTGCTGAATGCGGTGGATGGCCAGCGGAATGAGCTTCTCGGGGAAATGGTTGGGGCCGTAGTTGTTCGAGCAGTTGCTCAACTTGATGGGCATGTGGTAAGTGTGGTGCCAGGCCCGCACGAAGTGGTCGGAAGCCGCCTTGCTGGCTGAGTAAGGCGAGCGGGGGTCGTAGCTGGTGTCCTCCGTAAACATCTCGGGGCCGAAGTCCAGCGAGCCGTACACCTCGTCGGTGCTCACGTGGTAGAATACCTTGCCCTCGTAGCCCAGCGGCTTCCACAGGTTTTTGGCGGCGTTCAGCAGATGCACTGTGCCCAGCACGTTGGTCTTCACGAAGGCCAACGGATCGGTGATACTGCGGTCCACGTGGCTTTCGGCGGCCAGGTGAATCACGGCGTCGGGCTCCTCACGGGCAAAGAGTTCGTCCACGAAGGCCTGGTCCGTAATATCACCCTTCACCAGGCGGTAGTTGGGCGCGGTTTCTATGTCGCGCAGGTTTTCCAGGTTGCCGGCGTAGGTCAGCGCATCCAGGTTCAGAATCTGATACTCCGGATACTTGGTCACGAACAGGCGCACCACGTGCGACCCGATGAAGCCAGCCCCGCCGGTGATGATGATTTTCATGGTTTTATCGATTTAATATGAACGCGTCATGCTGAGCGCAGCGGACCGTAGTCGAAGCACTACCACTACAATACTAGCTGATTACTAATGCGGTAGGGATACCTCAGCTTGACTCTGCTACACTCAGCATGACGTTCTTTTTGTTTGCTTACTTACCCAATGAAAGCTGCCACTTCCAGGAACTGGCCAATGCTTCTTCCAGGGAGGCGGACGTCCGAAAACCGAGGGTTTCCACCGATTTGGTGACGTCGGCATAGATGGCCGGCACGTCGCCGGCGCGGGCCGGACCGATTTTGTAGTTGAGCTGCTGGCCGGTGGCCCGCTCGAAAGCCTGGACCACTTCCAGCACCGAATTACCCCGGCCGGTGCCCACGTTAAACGTTTCCACGGTTTCGCCCTTCTGGTCGAGTAACCGCTGCACAGCTACCACATGAGCCTTGGCCAGGTCTACCACGTGCACATAGTCGCGGATGTTAGTGCCGTCGGGCGTGTCGTAGGTGTCGCCGTGGATAGTGAGTTGCTCCCGGATACCGGCGGCTGTCTGCGTCACGTACGGAATCAGATTTTGGGGTACGCCCAGGGGTAACTCCCCGATTTTGGCCGACGCGTGCGCCCCAATGGGGTTGAAGTAGCGCAGCAGAATGGTGCGGAGCGTGTTACCCGGCGCGGCGGCTACGTCGCGCAGTATGTCCTCGCACATCTGCTTGGTGGCGCCGTAGGGCGAATTGGCCTTTTTGGTAGGCGTCTGCTCGGTTACGGGCAACGCCTCAGGCACGCCATACACGGTGCACGACGACGAGAACACCAGCGCCTCTACCCCAAACTCACGCATCACTTCCAACAGCGTCAGTAAGGAGCCCACGTTGTTCTGGTAGTACTCCAGCGGCTTCTGCAACGACTCGCCCACTGCTTTGTAGGCCGCGAAATGAATCACGCCGCGCAGGCTGCCTTCCTCGGCAAATACGGCCCGCAACGCTTCGGCATCGTTGCAGTCGATGCGGTGCAGGGGCACCTTTACTCCCAGAATTTCTTCCACGCCAGCCAGCGCCGACTCTTGGGAGTTGACGAAGTTATCCACAATGACCGGCTGGAAACCGGCCTGATACAACTCTACCACCGCGTGCGAACCAATGTAGCCCGCCCCGCCCGTTACCAGTATTTTTTGCATTGTATTTAGCTGTTAGCTGAGAGCTGTTAGCTATTAGCTTATTGGCCGGACTTCCCAACGGAAGCTCTCAGCTAACAGCTCTCAGCTAACAGCTAAGTATTTACAGGCTCCAGTATTGCATTTCGCGCACCTTGCCGCGGAACAGGCCCTTGATGTCGACCAGTACGGCGTCGGGGCCGGTGATGGACTGGAAGTAGGCTTCGTCGTGCTCGGTGTAAGGCTGGTGGCTCACGGCTACCACTACGGCATCGTAATCAGTGCGTACTTCGGCGGCAGGCGTCAGACGGAAGCCGTACTCGTGGTGCAGCTCTTCCGAGTCGGCGTGGGGGTCTACGATATCCACATTCACCGAGAAGTTTTTCAACTCCTGAATCACATCGGCGACTTTGGAGTTGCGAATATCCTCCACGTTTTCCTTGAAGGTAGCGCCCATTACCAGCACCCGGCTCTTGGCCACATCCTTGCCTTTTTTAATCATCATCTGCACAGTTTTGCGTGCGATGTAGGCTCCCATATTGTCGTTGGTGGTGCGGCCGCTCAAAATCACCTTGGCATCGTAGCCCAGCTCTTTGGCCTTGTAGGTGAGGTAGTAGGGGTCGACGCCAATGCAATGGCCGCCCACCAGCCCGGGCGAGAACTTGAGGAAGTTCCACTTGGTGCCGGCCGCCTCCAGCACCTCGTAGGTGTTGATGTTCATGCGGTCAAAAATCATCGACAGCTCGTTCATCAGCGCAATATTTACGTCGCGCTGGGTGTTTTCGATGATTTTGGCCGCCTCGGCCACCTTGATGCTACTGGCGCGGTGTACGCCGGCCTTCACCACCAGCTCGTAGGTTTTGGCAATTTCCTCTAGCGACTCGGCATCACAGCCGGCCACCACCTTCACGATGCTGCTGAGCGTGTGCTCCTTGTCGCCGGGATTGATGCGCTCGGGCGAGTAGCCCACTTTGAAGTCGCCGTTGGCGAAGCTCAGGCCCGAGTGCTTTTCCATCACCGGAATGCAATCGTCCTCGGTACAGCCGGGGTATACGGTACTTTCGAACACCACATAGTCGCCCTTCTTGAGCACTTTGCCTACCGATGATGATGCGCCGAGCAATGGCTTGAGGTCGGGCTGGGCGTGCTCATCGATGGGCGTAGGGACGGCCACGACGAAGAACGTAGCCTCGCGCAACACTTCCAGCGAATCGGTGAATGTAATGTCGCAGCCTACAAAATCCTCGGCCGTCAGTTCCCCACTGGGATCCACGTGGCCGCGCATCATTTCTACGCGCTTGGCATTGATATCGAACCCGATAACCTTGATTTTGCGGGCAAATTCGAGGGCAATAGGCAAGCCCACGTAGCCGAGGCCGATAACGGCCAGTTTGGCCTCTTTTTGAAGTAGTTGCTCGTACACGATTAGGGTCTTAGGAACTGGAGGACTTAGGATCTGGGAATACTACAGGCAAGTATTCGACTTGATAACGGACTGCTAGGAGCTTCCTGACGCCTGGGGGCTGATACGGGAAACGCAGCCGTCGGTTAGCTGATACTGGTCGCGGCTTTCGGGACAAGTGGCATTGCCGGCCGCATCGAAGGCGAGTTGGTGGCCGTGGGTGCTCATCCAGCCTTGGGGCCGGGCAGGATTGCCATACACTAGGGAGTAGGGCAGCACGTCGCGCGTTACTACAGAGCCAGCCCCCACGAAGGCAAACTCGCCCAGCGTCACGCCGCACACAATGGTACTATTGGCTCCGATGCTTACGCCCCGGCCAAGGCGGGTGGGCAGGTAGTGGGCATCGCCGCGGCGGGGCACAGCGGCGCGGGGGTTGCGCACGTTGGTAAACACTACGGAGGGGCCCAGAAATACGTCGTCGTCGCATTCCACGCCGGCGTAAAGGCTCACGTTGTTCTGCACCTTCACGTTGCGGCCCAGCGTTACGCCATCGGCCACAAACACGTTCTGCCCCAGGTTACAGCCTTCTCCCAATACCGCATTGCCACTTACGTGCGAGAAATGCCAGATCCGGCAGCCTGCTCCCACGCGGCAGCCCTCATCGAGGACGGCAGTTGGATGGGCATAGTAACCGGAAGCGTCGGACATGCGGGAGGGTCGAGTGAGCCTTGATTGAGCCAGCAAAGGTAAGGATTTTGGTAGTGTGTTGGGAAGTTGAAGTTTACGGCCGGCTAACAATTGGTGGAGCAACCGCGCTATGGCCGGAGCAATGCAGCCCAATCCCGCCACCGGCCCCCTGTTATCTTTTCGTTAGCCCCCTTTCGGCAGGCCCGGCCACGTGGCCCGCACTATCCGGAGCCGGTCGAATATATCATCGTGCGCAACGGCTCCGACGTAGCCCAGCTCCTGCAACAGGGCCAGGGTTTCAGTGGCAAACTGCTCGTTGATTTCGAAGTAGAGCGCCCCGCCGGGTTTCAGCAGTTCCCGGCCCAACCCGGCAATGCGGCGGTAGAACAGCAACGGGTTGTGGTCGGGCACGAACAGGGCGGTGGCGGGCTCAAAGGCCAGCACGTTGGGGCGCATCAGGGGGCGCTCATTTTCCAGTACGTAAGGCGGGTTGCTTACCAGCACGTCCAGGGGCGCGGCCAGCTGGGGTATGGCACCCAGTATATCCAGCTGCTGAAAATCGACGGTTACGTTGCACCGGGCGGCATTGCGCCGGGCCACGGCCAGGGCTTCGCCCGAAATATCCACGGCCGTGAGGTGGCTGCCGGGCAACCGTTCGGCCAGAGCCAGCGGAATACAACCCGAACCAGTGCCCACATCCAGCACCCGCAGCCCGGAGTGGCCGTGCTGCTCGCGGGCAATCAACTCGACCAACTCCTCGGTTTCGGGGCGCGGAATGAGGGTGGCGGGCGTTACCTCCAGCTCCAGCCCGGCAAAGTGGGCCACGCCCAGCACGTACTGTAACGGCTCGTGGCGCAGCAGCCGGGCCTGGATTGCGGGCAGCGCAGCTAGGCGCTCATCCGCCCCCACCTCCTCCTGTCCTTGTATTAATCGTTGTAGGGGTGTCAGGTCCAGCAGATATTCCAGTACCTGCGTGGCTATGGCCTCAGCCTCGGACACGTCGCAGAGGGCTTGTAGGGCGGTGCTGAGGTCGGTGGTGAGTTGGCGGAGCGTGGGCATGCGGCAAAAGTACGGCCGAAAGCCGGGGCCCGGCCGTTGGCCAGGTTCGGGCGGGGCACGTATCTTCACTCCCCGACCCACGCTCCACCCCACCCTGTTTGCTCATGCCGTTTACCGCTTCCAACTTCGACCAGCTGATGATGCGCCGCGCCCTCGATCTGGCCCGGCTCGGCACCGGCTACGCCCGCCCCAATCCGCTGGTGGGCTGCGTCATCACCCACGAAGGCAGCATTATCGGGGAAGGCTGGCACCGGCAGTACGGCGGCCCCCACGCCGAGGTCAACGCCATCAACAGCGTCACGGAGCCGGAGTTGCTGCCCCGCAGCCGGGTGTACGTGACGCTGGAGCCCTGCTCCCACCACGGCCAAACGCCCCCCTGCGCCGACCTGCTCATCGAGCACCGCGTGGCCGAAGTCATCATCTGCAACCTCGACCCCAACCCGCTGGTGGCCGGCCGGGGCCTGCAGAAGCTGCGCGACGCGGGCATTACAGTGGAAACAGGCGTACTGGAAGCGGAAGGCCGCTGGCTGAACCGGCGCTTTTTCACGTTTCAGGAACAGCAGCGGCCCTACATGGTGCTCAAGTGGGCCGAAACGGCCGACGGCTATCTGGCCGGGCCCTACTTCCAGTCGGTGCCCATCAGCGGGGAGCTGGCCCGGGTGGCGGTGCACCAGTGGCGGGCCGAGGAGCACGCCATTCTGGTAGGCACCCGCACCGCCCTCCACGATAACCCCCGCCTGAACGTGCGCGAGTGGCCCGGTCAGGATCCGGTCCGCCTCGTCATTGATAAAAACCTGAGCCTGCCGCCCACCCACCACCTGTTCGACGGCTCCCAGCCCACGCGGGTATTCACCTACCGCGAACGGACGGGCAAAGAAAACCTGGAGTACGTGACGCTACCGGAGGCCGACGACCTATTTCCCTGCATTCTGCGCCACCTCTACCAGCAGCAGATCCAGTCGGTGCTGGTAGAAGGCGGGCCCACCGTGCTCAACTCCCTACTCAAAGATGGCCTCTGGGACGAAGCCCGCATCATCCGGGCTCCTAAAAAACTTGGCGGGGGCGTACCCGCGCCCCGGCTGGGCCTCACTGGCCTCTGCGAACAGTTTCGCCTAGGTGAAGACGAAGTATTCGTGTATCGACGGTAAGGATAGTTAATAGCTTGTCGCTGACCCAACTCCCGGCTGCAAGTCCTTGGTAACCCTAAATCGGGAGTTAGCAGCTAGTCCAGCCTAAAACTCAACGCAGAAAGGGACAGCCCTTGCGGACAGTCCCTTTTGCTCAAAATTCCGATTAGTTACCGGAGCTCAGTTGGTATGCGGTGAACTACTCGGCAGCCGAAGCGTTGGCCGAAGTATGTACCTCCGAAGCCTCAACGGCAGCGGGCAATACGGATACGAACGAACGGTCTTTGCGGCCCTTGCGGAACTGCACCGTGCCGTCGATCATAGCGAACAGCGTGTGGTCCTTGCCGATACCCACGTTCTGGCCGGGGTGGTGCTTGGTACCGCGCTGACGCACGATAATATTGCCGGAAATGATGGACTGACCACCGAAGATCTTCACGCCCAAGCGCTTGGATTCCGATTCGCGGCCGTTGTTGGAGCTACCTACGCCTTTCTTATGTGCCATTTTGTTTTAAGCTGTTAGCTGATAGCTGTTAGCTATTAGCTTTTGTGAAACGAGCAAGCCAGTCGAACGGAAAGCTAACAGCTAACAGCCATCAGCTAACAGCTCAGAAACTAGGCGATGCTGTTGATCATTACTTTGGTGAACTGCTGACGGTGGCCGTTCAGCTTCTTGTAGCCCTTGCGGCGCTTCTTCTTGAATACGAGGACCTTATCACCCTTCACATGAGCGAGGATGGTACCGGTTACGGTCACGTCCAGCAGCGGCGAACCGATGGTGAGCGTCCCGTTATCATCGGTCAGCAGAGCCTTGCCCAGCTGCACCTCGTCGCCGACGTTGCCAGCCAAACGGTGGGCGTATACAAATTTATTGGCTTCGACCTTGGTCTGCTTCCCGGCTATGTTGACAATTGCGTACATCGGCGTCTTGGCGTTTCTGAAAATTGGAAGGCAAAAGTACCCGTAAGCTTTCACATATCCAAACTCTAACTAACTAAACATCATCACTCCTACCCTGAGCGTCTCCAGAAGCCCTTAAAGCAGGAACGCGCCGGCGAGTGCGCGAATAGCATTTTTGTGGATAACCGCAATTGTCCACACCCCAAATGTGGATAACTTTTTTGTCTTTTTAATTATCTTCCGGCTTAAGCCCGCTTTTATACGCCTCCCCGTCAATTAGCATCAGCTTAGCTATATACGCAGCATCAAACCCAGAAAAAATGTGGGCCGCGGGCTGCCGGTCCGGGCCGAAGGGGCTATCTTTGGCTTCTGCCCTGCCAAGCTGCCCGCCAAACATTGCGGTGGGCCCCGGGTTAAAACAGCCCGCCCATGCCAGGGCATTTTTTATTCGTTTTTCGCCTTCTAGCCCTGCTTTTATGGAACCGCTACTCACCGAAAACCCCAACCGATTCGTTCTTTTCCCCATTCAGCACGACGACGTGTGGCAGTTCTACAAGAAGGCCGAAGCTTCATTTTGGACGGCCGAGGAAATTGACCTGAGCCAGGACCAGAAGGACTGGGACAATCTCAACGACGGTGAGCGGCACTTCATCTCGCACGTGCTGGCCTTCTTTGCCGCCTCCGATGGCATCGTGAATGAGAACTTGGCCATCAATTTTATGCAGGAAGTGCAAATGGCCGAGGCCCGGTGCTTCTACGGTTTCCAGGTGATGATGGAAAATATCCACTCCGAGACCTATTCGCTGCTGATTGACACCTACATCAAAGACCCCAAGCAGAAGGATTACCTCTTCAATGCCCTCGAAACGGTACCCTGCGTGAAGAAAAAGGGCGACTGGGCCATCAAATGGATCAACTCGGAGAATTTTACCGAGCGCCTGATTGCGTTTGCAGCCGTGGAAGGCATCTTCTTCTCGGGCTCGTTCTGCTCTATTTTCTGGCTCAAGAAGCGGGGCCTGATGCCCGGCCTGACCTTCAGCAACGAGCTAATTTCGCGTGATGAAGGCCTGCACTGTGACTTCGCCTGCCTGCTCTACAAAGACCACCTCCAGAACAAGTTGCCCGAGGCCCGGGTGCAGGAAATCATCCGCGACGCGGTGAGCATTGAGCAGGAGTTCGTAACCGACGCGCTGCCCGTGAACCTGATCGGGATGAACGCCAAGAGCATGAACCAGTACATTGAGTTCGTGGCCGACCGCCTACTGGAGTCGTTGGGTTACAGCCGCATCTACAACGCCACCAACCCCTTCGATTTCATGGAAATGATTTCGCTCCAGGGCAAAACCAACTTCTTCGAGAAGCGCGTGGCCGAGTACCAGAAAGCCGGCGTGATGAGCGAGCGAACTGAAAACGCCTTCTCGCTCGACGAGGAATTTTAGCCTACCGCAATAATCATTAACGCCACAACGGGTCCCGGTCGCATACGACCGGACGTTGTGCGTTAAGCGAATTCGGTATCATTGCTTTTGGCCCGAAGTCCCTGACCGGGCGGCGGCTTATGATCAACTTTTAGCGCAATAAGGATTGGTATGAAAAAGGTAATTATGCTGGCGATAAGCCTACTGCTGAGTGGGGGAGCCGTGGTTGCCCAGAGCGGGTTTAGCACGTTGAAGGCCCGGGCCGGGGATGCGTACGCGGCCAAAAGCTATTCGGAATCGGGCAAGCTCTACGACCAGGCTTTTGGGCAGCGCCAAGCCCAGCCGACCAACACCGATTTTTACAATGCGGCCTGTAGCTGGGCACTGGCTGGCAACGCCACCAAGGCCTTCCAGTACCTCGACCGCGCTACGGTGGCGGGCTGGGAGAACGTTGCTCATGTAAAGCAGGATACCGACCTAACAGCCCTGCACACCGACAAGCGCTGGCAGCCAATGCTGACAAAGTTGGAAGCCGCTGTGGCCGCCATGGAAGCCCGCTATAACCAGCCCCTCAAAAAGCAACTGGACGCCATTTATGCCTCCGACCAGGGCAGCCGGCAGCAGATTGAGGGCATCCAGAAGCAGTACGGCCCGGAGTCGGCGCAGATGCGGGCCCTATGGAAGGAAATGGCCGCCACCGATTCCATAAACCTGGGCACTATCACGGCTCTGCTCGATTCGCACGGCTGGCCGACCAAAGCCGAGGTGGGCAAAATGGGCACCGAAACGGTATTTTTGGTGGTGCAGCATTCCAACCCGCCCACGCTGGAAAAGTACTTTCCCATGGCCCAGCAGGCAGCGGAACGCGGTGACCTTTCGAAACCGGCCCTGGCCCTGATGCAGGACCGGTTACTGATGTGGCAGGGTAAGCCCCAGCGCTACGGCAGCCAGCTCACCCAGGATGCCAAGACCCACAAGATGGTCTTCCATCCCATCGAAGACGAGGCCCACGTGGACGAGCGGCGGGCAGCCATCGGCATGGAGCCGCTGGCCAGCTATGCCAAACGGTTTGGCCTCGATTACCAGCTGCCTGCCAAATAGCCCCTGGGGTAAAATTGTCGGCTCCTTCGCGCTGCGCCCCGATTCCGCAACATTGGAACCGGGGCTTTTTGCTGGCTTATTGTTGCTGGGTGCCGGGTACCAGACCGGAACGGCAGTGGTGACGGTAGAGAGGTGGCTCCGATGGTGCAGCTGCTCGCGTGCTCGCGCTACTGGATAACTACCCGAGTTGTTTGCGAGAAACTGCCGGTGCGCAGCTGCAGGAAGTACAAGCCCGCCGCCAGCTGGTTGCGCGTGAGTTGCAGGCGGTGCCAGCCGGTGGCGGCGGGCCCATCGTAGAGGCGGATTACCTCCTGGCCAAGCCCGTTTATTACTCGCAGCTGCGCGGATGCCGCCGCCGGCAGGAAGAACTCGACTGTGGCCTCCTCTTGCAGCGGATTGGGGCTGACCGGGTAAAGGATTGGTACGGGGCCGGCCTCCCGGCGCAGCACGTAGGTATCGACCAGTTGGCGGGTGCGGGTGAAGAACTGGAGCGTGAGGCTGTCGGGGGTGGCCGTGCAGCGCATGGCGCCGTAGTTGCCGTTGAAGATGGCCTTGCTCTCGGGCAGTTGGGGCCGATAGGTACGCACGCTCCGGCCGCCGAGGCCGTTCACGAAGTACGGGAGCCCATCAACCAGCAGCCGCTCGTAGTGGTGGTCGTGGCCGGCCAGCACCACCGAGGCACCCCACTTGCGGAAGGGCCATTGCAGCTTTTTATCGGAGCCGTGCAGGCCCGAGGAGTAGGGCGCGTGGTGCAGGTACACCACCTTCCAGCGGGCCCGTGAGGCCGCTAGCTTAGTGCGCAGCCACTCGGCTTGCTTGGAATTAACTGTGATGCCGTCGGGCTCGGCCGGGTCGCTGTTGAGGGCGAAGAAGTGGACGTCGCCGCGCACGAACTCGTAGTAGCGGCCGTTGCCGGGCAACGTGAAATAGTCGCGGTAGGCGTCGCCGTTGTTGGTGTAGTAGTCGTGGTTGCCCAACGAGGGGAAGAACCGGTCGGTGGACGTGCGCGGCCCATAGCGGCCTTTGTAGTTGCGGATGTAGGCGTGGTAGTACTGGCCGATGTTCTGGTCGATGGTCATGGAGTCGCCCAGGTCGTAGTTGTTGTCGCCCAGCGTGAGGATAAAGTCCGGGTCCCAACTTTTTACCAGGTTGGCTACGTCGCGCTCGGCCGAGCCGGCAAAACCGTAGTCGCCGATGGCGGCGAAGCGTTGCGCCGCCAGGGGGCTGGCCAGTAGCAGAACCCCGGCCAGCAGGCTTAATCGTGGCCAGACGGCGGCAAAAAAACAGGCAAACATGGCACTTTGCTAATGAATAATAAAATTAGATAAAGAACATTTACACTCTATATCCAACCGAACTACTTTTTCCCTTATTTCGCACCCTGAATCTATTGGCTTGCGCGTTACGCAAGCCGTCAAAGCAGATCAGCTATAAGCTCTTCAACGAAGCACTGTTACCTGCCAGCCGCTGATTACGAATCCTAAAACTACCATCTTTACGACGAAGTTTTAGTTATTGGTTGCTACTTATTCTTTCCGCTTATCCTCTTTAATCTTGTCTATGCTCACGACTATTTCTTTTTATTATCCTATCAGCAATTGCCGGCTTCGCCGCGCCCTGCTTCCCGCCTGATTTTTCCTGTTCGGCCCGGCTCCCATGCGGCGGCTCGGCGGATACTTGTGCATTTGCCCGCCGCCGGGGCTTCGGCCGCGGGTGCCCCATTCCACGTCACTTTTACTGCTTACTCCCGCACTATGCGTCGAACTACTACTGCTTTATGTTGCCTGGTGTTGAGCGGGCTGCTGCTACGAACCAGCACCGCCACCGCCGATACGCTGACCATTGCCCCCACGTACTATCATATTGATCAGCAGAAGCACCTGATTCTCATCAATAAGAAGCCAGCCGAGCTTAACGGCAACGGTGCCAGCAACGAATACCTGAACCTGGACGGCACGTACACCCTCAGCCGGCCTATCGGCCAGATCAGCACGGAGCTGGCTTACCAGGCCGAGCGCGACGGCATCCGTTTCTCAGTGTATTTCACGGAGCTGCCGATCATTCGCATTACCGCCAGCCAACCCATTCAGGATACGCCCAGCATATATGCCCGGCTTAGCCTGGCCGAGCCGAACGGCACGGTAACCGAGTCGGCCCTGGGCATCGAGTTCCGGGGCGGCTTCTCGCAGAGTTACCCCAAGAAGTCGTACGAGCTGAGCTTCTGGCAGGACAGCACCGGAGCCGCCTCGCGCGACGTGCGCCTGCTGGGCATGCGCAACGACAACAAGTACAACCTGCAGGCCATGTACAACGAGCCCCTGCGGGTGCGCAACAAGGTCAGCCACGAGCTGTGGCAGGAAATTCATCAGCCCTACTACCGCCTTCAGGAGCCCGAGGCCAAGAGCGGCATCGCCCTCGAATACGCGGAGCTATTCGTGAACGGGGAGTACCAGGGCGTGTATGCGTTGGGCGAGCGGATTGACCGCAAGCAGCTCAAGCTGAAAAAGTACAGCAACGGCATTACCGGCGAGCTGTACAAAGGCAGCGAAGGAGCCGCGGGCACCACGTTCAGCGGCTTGCCCGACTTCGATAATACCTCCGAAACCTGGGGCGGCTTCGAGTACAAGCACCCCGAGGAGCAAACCGACTGGACCAACCTCTACAACTTCGTGGACTTCGTGCGCAACAGCTCCGACCAGGAGTTCTTCAGCACCTACCAGCAGAAGTTCGTGTTGCGCAATGCCGTGGACTACTACCTGTTTCTGAACCTGGTGCGGGCCACCGACAACACGGGCAAGAACCTTTATGTGGCCAAGTACAAGAAGGGCGAGCCGTACTTCTATGTACCCTGGGACCTGGATGGGGTATTCGGCACTGACTGGAAAGGAGAGGTATCGACCACGACGGATGACCTGCTGACCAACGGCTTCTACGACCGGCTGTGGCAGGACTGTTCAGCCACGGGCTTCCGGGCCACGCTACGCACCCGCTGGGCCGAATTGCGCCAGAACGTGCTGACGGAAGACCACATTCTGACCAAGTTCCGCACTAACAACAACTATCTGATGCAGAACAGCGTGTACGAGCGTGAGCAGCTGGCCTGGTCCGACTTCCATCCCGTGCCCGACCAGCTGGCTTACACCGCCTCTTGGCTCAGCAGCCGCCTGCGCTATCTCGACGCCACCTTCGGCGCCCCGTGCAGCGTACTCACGGCCAACAGCCCGGCCGCCAACCCGGCGGTGCGCCTGTACCCCAACCCCACCACCGACGCACTGCGCGTGGAGGCCGGCACCGCCGCCACCACCGACTTCTGCCTGCGCGACTTGCGCGGCCAGGTAGTGCTGCAAACCACCCTGCGCGGCCCCCTGCACCAGCTCGATTTGCGCCACCTGCCCAAGGGCCTGTACGTGGCCACCCTGCGCGACGAGCAGCACGTGACCACCGCCCGGGTAATGCTTCAGTAACCAGGCTCAAGACTCAAGTTGCGGAGTAGGCGCTAGAAACTAGCGCCTACTCCGCAACTTGAGTTTGCTATAATGTAAGTGGTGGCTTGAAAATGGGGCCGAGGCTCTGACTTTCACCAGCAACTGACGCCCGGCCCAAAAGCCCGGCCTGCCCGAAACTGCTTCGGGCGGGCCGGGCTTTTTTTGGCTGGTTAGATTAGGCACTGGTTCCTGGCCAATACCACTTCCGCCGCAATCCGCCAACTCTTTTTTGCGGCGCCGCCCCCCTAACATAGCCCTACTGGAATACGGAAAAAGTGCCTGAACTGCACCGTTTTAGGCTTATGTGGAAAACTTCTGAAAAGAAGGTTTGTCCTAAAGGCCAGATAGAAATATCTTCCGGTATCAATGCCTGCGTCCGGTGCCTTGGCCCGGCTGGCTCAACCCGATTCTATGCCTCGGCTGACTGCCTGTAACGGTTAGCCGGGGCTCCTTTCTACTCCCTTCATCACCTCAACCCGCACCGCTTATGTTGGTAATCAAACGCGACGGCCGCCGCGAATCCGTGAAGTTCGATAAAGTAACGGCCCGCATCGAGAAGCTTTGCTACGGGCTCAACATGAACTTCGTGTCGCCGATTGAGGTGGCCAAGAAGGTGATTGATGGCATTTACGACGGCGTAACGACCATCGAGCTCGACAACCTGGCCGCCGAAACGGCCGCCTCGCTCACCACCAAGCACCCCGACTACGCTATTCTGGCCGCCCGCATTGCCGTGAGCAACCTGCACAAGGTGACCAGCAAGTCGTTCAGCAGCACCATGAAGCGGCTGCACACCTACGAAGACCCCAAGACGGGCGAAAACGCCTCCCTCGTGGCCCAGGACGTGTGGGAAATTGTGCACAAGCACGCCGCTACCCTCGATTCGGCCATTATTTACGACCGCGACTACAACTACGACTACTTCGGCTTCAAAACCCTGGAGCGCAGCTACCTGCTGCGCCTCGACGGCAAGGTGGTCGAGCGGCCCCAGCACATGCTTATGCGCGTGGCCGTGGGCATTCATAAGGAAGACATTGCCGCCGCCATCGAAACCTACGAGCTGATGAGCGAGCGGTGGTTTACGCACGCCACGCCTACGCTGTTCAATGCCGGCACGCCTAAGCCCCAGCTTAGCTCCTGCTTCCTGCTTACGATGAAGGACGACTCCATCGATGGCATTTACGACACGCTGAAGAACTGCGCCCTGATTTCGCAGAGCGCCGGCGGCATTGGGCTGGCCGTGCACAACGTGCGCGCCACCGGTAGCTACATTAAAGGCACCAACGGCACCTCCAACGGCCTCGTGCCCATGCTCAAGGTGTTCAACGACACGGCCCGCTACGTAGACCAGGGGGGCGGCAAGCGCAAGGGCGCTTTCGCCATTTACCTGGAGCCCTGGCACGCCGACATCTTCGACTTCCTGGACCTGAAAAAGAACCACGGCAAGGAAGAGATGCGCGCCCGCGACCTGTTTTTCGCCCTCTGGACGCCCGATTTGTTCATGAAGCGGGTGGAAGCCAACGGCGACTGGACGCTGATGTGCCCCCACGAGTGCCCGGGCCTCGATACCAGCCACGGCGCCGAGTTCGAGAAGCTCTACCAGAAGTACGAGCGCGAAGGCAAGGGCCGCAAGACCATCAAGGCCCAGGAGCTGTGGTTCGCCATTCTGGAAAGCCAGACCGAGACCGGCACGCCCTACATGCTGTTCAAGGACGCCGCCAACGGCAAGAGCAACCAGCAGAACCTCGGCACCATCAAGAGCTCCAACCTCTGCACCGAGATTATGGAGTACACCGACGAGAACGAAATTGCGGTCTGCAACCTCGCCTCGCTGGCTTTGCCCCGCTACGTGCGTCCCGACGAGGCCGGTAACCTGTTCTTCGACCACCAGAAGCTCTACGACGTTACCTACCACGCCACGCTGAACCTGAACAAGGTCATCGACATCAACTACTACCCAGTGCCCGAGGCCGAGCGCAGCAACCGCCGCCACCGCCCCATCGGGCTGGGCGTGCAGGGCCTGGCCGATACGTTCATCGCCCTGCGCATGCCCTTCGAGAGCGACGAAGCTAGCGGCCTCAACAAGGACATTTTTGAGACGCTGTACTTCGCGGCCATGACGGCCTCCAAGGACCTGGCCAAGCGCGACGGCCACTACGAAACCTTCCCCGGCTCGCCCCTGAGCGAGGGCAAGTTCCAGTTCGACCTCTGGGGCGTAACGCCCGACTCGGGCCGCTGGGACTGGGACGCGCTGCGCGCCGAGGTGATGGAGTTCGGTGCCCGCAACTCGTTGCTGGTGGCCCCCATGCCCACGGCCAGCACCGCCCAGATTCTGGGCAACAACGAGTCGTTTGAGCCTTACACGAGCAACATTTATGTGCGCCGGGTGCTGAGCGGCGAGTTCATGGTGGTGAACAAGCACCTGCTCAAGGACCTCATCAAGCTCGGCCTCTGGAACGAGCAGATGAAGACGGCCATCATTGCCGCCAACGGTTCGGTGCAGGACATTGCCAGCATCCCGCAGAACATCAAGGACCTCTACAAAACGGTGTGGGAGATTTCCCAGCGCCGCATCATCGACATGTCGGCCGACCGGGGCGCGTACATCTGCCAGAGCCAGAGCCTGAACCTGCACGTGCTGAACGTGAACTTCGGCAAGCTCACCAGCATGCACTTCCACAGCTGGAAGAAGGGCCTGAAAACGGGCATGTACTACCTGCGCACCAAAGCTGCCGCCGACGCCATCAAGTTCACGGTGCAGAAGCAAGCCGCCGAGACCCTGGAGCCGCTCAACGCCATGGCCCAGAACGCCTCAGATATGGCCTGCTCCCTGGACGATCCGGAAGGCTGCGAGGCTTGCGGGTCGTAAGCAAAGTAAATAATAATGGAAGCCATCAAGAACGGAGTATCTATTTCGTTTTTGGTGGCTTCTATTTTAGACAGGTTAAATAATGCTTGAAAAACTCAAGGGGAAAGACGGTAAGCGGCTTACTATTGACTTGTTGCGTCGACAGAAGCTAATAAATGGTTCATTATCTCTTGCTGAGCAGGTATATGAATTAGTAGAGTTAAGAGAGTTTCTGCTTGGCGAAATTTTAATTAAGCAAGATGCAGATGATACTGATATTTTACTAATCTTGTCAGGCTCGGTGAGCATTGAAGTACACGGAAGGGCAGTGGCAACGCGTCAGCACGGACAACATATTGGCGAAATGGCTCTTGTTGACCCTAGCCGGTCTAGGAGTGCTACAGTAATAGCCTCCGAAAAAACAGTATGCGCAATTTTATCAGAATCTGATTTTGCACTTCTTGCCAGTGCTAATAGTGAATTATGGCGTGTCTTAGCAATTGAGCTATCTGACAGGCTTCGTGAAAGAGGAAAGTTTTTAGCTCCTCCTAACGAAACCCCAGAAATATTCATTGGTTGCTCTCGCGAAATGCTAGCAATTGCACAGCAAATTCAACTTGCGCTGAATGGACAACCAATGCTTGTGACTATATGGACTGACAGTTTTTTTCGTGCTTCAAAAACAACAATTGAATCGCTATTAGAAGGATTCAATAAATTCGATTTCGCTATCCTTGTTCTGGGTAAAGAAGATTTGGTAACTAGTCGGTCAAAAACTAAACCAGCTCCGAGAGACAACGTGATATTTGAGCTTGGTATGGCTATGGGTGCATTGTCAAGGGAAAGAACATTCATGGTGTATGAACAAGATTTAGACACTAAAATCCCTTCTGATTTACTTGGTGTGACTCCAATGACATATAGAGAAGGTCCAGCTAATACTTTAGCGTCACGCCTTGCTCCAGTTGCAACACAAATACGTTTAGAAGTAGAAGAAAAAGGCCCTCATTAATCTAAAAAAACCAACTAATGTCACTTTCAACGGAGTTAAAAAAGACAGTAGCTGAATACTTTGCTACAAAATGGGTTACCAGAAATGGTCAGGTAGTACCAGAAGCGGATAAGGTTACACTAGGCAATGATGCAGTAAAACTCAATGGGGTAGTACTTTATGCGGATTTAGCTGAATCCACTAATCTAGTTCGCAATTATTCATCTGAAATTGCAGCAGAAGTATATAAATCATACTTACACTGTGCATCCAAAATCATTCGTAATAACGGCGGAGTTATTACAGCATTTGATGGAGATAGAGTAATGGCTGTTTATATTGGGGAAAACAAAGAAACTAGAGCAATGCGCACTGCTTTAGCTTTAAACTCTGCCGTTATAGACATAATAAATCCCGCTTTATCAAAAGAATACGGCGATAAGGTAAAAGGTTTAGTAATTAAACAAGCTGTTGGCATTGACGTTAGTGACTTATTCATCGCTAAAACCGGCGTAAGGGGGGCGAATGATTTAGTTTGGGTTGGTAATGCTGCTAACCATGCAGCGAAACTATGTGGTTTGAGAACTAGCAATTATGCATCTTGGGTCACTAAAGCGGTTTATGATGTTGCTGCTAATTCTGTTAAAAAATCTACTCCAGATTCCAAAGATATGTGGGAGTCGTCTACGTGGGAGGGGCGTACTGTTTATCGTTCATATTGGCGTTGGGACCAGTAAATTGGCTATTTGTGATTAGCGCTAGTTTAGCGCAACGTAATTAGTGACCAGCCTTAATGTGGATGGTGCACCCCAACTGCCGCCACACGGCAAACCGACACCGCGCCGCCTAGAGAAATCTGGGCGGCGTTTTTCGTACGGGCGGGGAAGGCACAGCCTCTCGACAGGACGCCGCCTGGGTTAGGTAGGCTCCCCTACCCACGAGCCAGCAGTAGCTGAAGAAGCTCCCTGGAGCACCGAACCATTAGCTTCCCAGCCGCTGCCGCCCCCGGTAGCGGCTGGTTGGCGTTTGGGGGCGGTTGCTGCTACCTTGCCGCCGTGCGTTACCGAACTGCTTCCGCTATGTCTTACGCCTGGCCCGTGCGGGTGGTGCTGGCCATCTACTCCGCGTGCTTCCTGATTGGCACCTATACCCACGCGGCGGGCATTTTGCGGCGGGGGCTGCTGGCCTCGCCGGTGCCGGTGGGTATTGGGTTGTTTTGGGACGCCCTGACGCTGCTCGACCCGCTGGCGGCGGTGCTGGTATGGTGGCGGCCGCGCCTGGGCCTACCGCTGGCCGTAGCCATTATGGCGGTTGATATCAGCGTGAACAGCTACGTGTACGTGGCGGGCTACTTCGGGCCGCCGGTAGCGGGACTGGTGCCGCTGAGTTTGCTGGAGCAGGCGCTGTTCGGGCTGTTCGTGTTCGTAACCGCCCCAGGGGTGTATCGGCAGGTGGCGCGGCCCAATGCATTGCCGGGCTAGCAGACAGCCGCCCATCTGGCACGCGGTCAGCGTAGCGCAACTCATGATCTGCTCTGAGGTAAAAGTTGTAATGCTACTGCCGCCAAGCAGCAAGCCTAAACCGTGCCGCCTGGAGAAATCCGGGCGCCGCGGCTTCGTTCGTTCGGCTGGGGAGGCATATCACGCTGAAGCTGTTTAAAGAGTCCAAAAAACGTCATGCTGAGCGAAGGCAGGGCCGGAGCCAAAGCATCGCTACCGCTTCGTTGAACGACTGCTACGAAGCGGTAGCGATGCTTCGACTGCGGCTCTGCCTTCGCTCAGCATGACGGTCTGATTGATTCCGGATTCTAAATAGCTTCACCATGAATTACGCACCTTTCCTAACCGAACGGAGAGGTAGCACGTTAAAAACACTGTCATTCATTTACGCTATACCCCACTACCATGAAACGACTTCTGCCATCCGGCGCTCTACTCCTATTCTTGGCCAGCGCCGCTTTAAGCTCCTGCCAGACCGATACAGCCGACCGGAATTACTACGATGCCAGCACGGAGGCAACGCCTGGCGTAGCCACCCCCCGCGAGTCCGACGGCTTGGCCCCCAACATTGAGTTACCGCCGGATTCCGTGTTTTCGGATACCATTCCGCAGCAGCGGCCGCTGCGTTAGTCACCATTACCGCCTGCCGACGCTCCTGAAGCGTCGGAAGTCTGGCCCGGCCCGCCGGTAGCACGAACGTTTGCGTCGTGCTACCGCGGGGCCGGGTCGTTTATCGGCGCACCAGGCGAATGGAAACACGCGCTTTTTAGCGGGCACTTCGGGGAGCCGCGTTTTTTCGCGGAGCCAGGCCAGTGCCTCGGCGCGGCGGGCGGGAGCGAGCCCCGGCTACGGGCGCTGCTCCCGGAGCCACGCCACGGCCGCACCCTCATCGCCGAAGAAGGCGACGCCGTGCGCCTGGCCGGCGTAGTCTTCGGCGGACACAAAACCGGGGGCAGCCATGATGCTTTCCAGCAGGCTGGGGCTGGTAAGGTAGGCCACCCGCAACCGGCCCCCGAGGCGGCGGGCCATGTCGGGGAAATACTCACGGAGCAGCCACTCCGTAGTGGCCGGGTCGTTGAGGGTGCGGCGGCGGATATCCTGGAGCCAGTAGCTGCACCCGCAGTCCTGGGCCGTGCGGGCCAGGTGCTGGTAGGCAGCCGGCAGCAGAACCGGATCGGGTTGGTAGCCCCAGCGCCCCACCAGCAGGTCGAGGTCGGCGCGGTAGGTGAGTTGGAGCAGATCGGATGTCTGGCTGGGGGTCATAGGCGGGCAAGGAGAAGGCGAAGTTACTCCAACGACAAGGGTTACCGGCCCGGATGCCCCGCGCAACCCCTCGGGGCCGACGGCAACGCAGTGAAGAGCGACACCGACGACGGCACCGTTGAAATGAAGTCGGAAGACGGCGCGAAAACCATCATCAAGTAAGCGGCCGAAACCTCCTCCAAGCCTAAAAAAGCACCGCCCCTACTCGGTTGAGCAGGGGCGGTGCTTTTTAGGGTGAGCCAATTATGGGTGAGCCGGCTATTGGCGGTTGCTACGGCCCCGCTTGCGCAATGGGCGCGTGGCGGGCACGGCGGGCTCCACTTGCACCGAATCGACGGTTACCTGGCCGGAGGGCATATAGGGCATGGCCAGCCGGGCATTGGGTTCCACGATGGGCACTGCCAGCGGTTCGGCCGCTGCCTGGCCGACGCCCGTAGGCAGCACCACCCCCGGCACCGGACTGATGCGCTCGGTAGGCTGGTGGCGGGTAGATGTAACGGGGGCGCGGTTCTGGGCCTGGGCGGCACCGGCACTCAGGCCGGTCAGCAGCAAGGCAAAGGTCAACAATCGGAACATAGGGCAGGGAGTCAGGGTGGAAAAAAGGGCTGGTTCCTAATGCCCGAAAGCACGCCGGCCAGCCGCATTAGTTGTTACGACTGGCCGGGTGGTATAGTTGGTTTTCTGCCGGATAGCAGAATAGAACAGCGTCATGCTGAGCGGAGGCGGAGTCGAAGCATGACGCTGTTCTATTCCTCTCGCTCCTTAGTGCTTGGGCATGAGCTCGGCCGAGCTGAGCTTGTACACGTCGTGGCGGCGGTTGCGCAGGTTTTGCACGCTGCCCTGCTGGCGTACTTTATCGAGGATGGAGAGGTCCACGTCGGTCACCAGAATCATTTCGGTGTTGGGCGTGGCTTCGCTTTTTACGCCGGTGTTGGGGAAGGCAAAGTCGCAGGGCGTAAACACGGCCGACTGGGCGTACTGGATGTCCATGTTCTTGACGCGGGGCAGGTTGCCTACCGAGCCGGCAATGGCCACGTAGCACTCGTTTTCGATGGCCCGGGCCTGCGAGCAGTGCCGCACCCGCGAGTAAGCCGTCTGGGTATCGGTGAGGAAGGGCACGAATAGGATGTCCATGCCCTGGTCGGCCAGCAGGCGGGCCAGCTCTGGGAACTCCGAGTCGTAGCAGATCAGTACGCCCACCCGGCCGCTGTCGGTGTCGAAGGTCTGGAGGCGGGCACCGCCCTTCAGGGCCCAGTACTTAGCCTCGTTGGGCGTGACGTGGATTTTCTCGTAGCGCTCGGTCGTGCCGTTGCGGCGGCAGAGGTAGCCTACGTTCATCAGCTGCCCATCCACGAGCTCGGGCATCGAGCCGGTGATGATGTTGATGTGGTACTTAACGGCCAGCTGGGTAAAGCGGCGCAGGATTTCGGGCGAGAACTGGCTGAGCTTCCGAATAGCATCAATCTCGCTCAGTTCGTTGGTTTCGGCCATCAGGGGGCCGTGGAACAGCTCCGGGAACAGAGCGAAGTCGGCGCGGTAGGCGGCCAGGGCGTCCACGAAGTATTCCACCTGCTGAAACAGGTCGTCGAGGCCGTCGTAGAGGCGCATCTGCCACTGCACCAGGCCCAGGCGCACCTGGGTTTTGGAGGCCACGGCCTGGGCGGGCCGGTCGTGGTAGAGCATATTGTCCCACTCCATGAGCAGGGCGTAGTCGCCGGAGGCATCGTCGCCGGGCAGGTAGCTGCGAATCACGCGCACCGGATGAAAGTCGTTGGCTAGCTGGAAGTTGAGTGCCGGGTCCATAATTTCACGGTTCTTCACCTTCTGCACGTACTCCTTGGGACTGAGCGTGCTCTGGTGCTCGTGGTAGCCAGCAATGCGGGCCCCAAACGTGATGGCGCGCAGGTTGAGCCGCTCACAGAGCTCCTTGCGGGCCTCGTAGAGCCGCCGCGCCAGCCGCCGCCCCCGGAAAGCAGGATCGACGAACACCTCAATGCCGTAAAGCGTATCGGCCGCCGGGTTGTGGGTATTAAAGGTGTAGTCGCCGGTTATCTGCTGGTACGTGTGCTCGTCGGAGAATTTGGCCCGCTCCACGATAATGGCCAAAGCGGCGGCTACTACTTCGCCGTTTACCGTCACCACCAACTGGCCTTCCGGAAACAGGTCGAGCAGCCGGGTAATAGACTCTTGGCGCCAATAGGAGCCCATTTGGGGGTAAGCCCGCAGCATGGCGGCTTTAAACGATTCGTAGTCGTCGGCACGCAGGTGCCGAATCTCAATTACTTCATTCATAAGGGCAAGGGAATTTACTTGACGCTGAGGGGAGGGTTTGCCCCCTCCATACCGCAACCGACCACCGCCAACAGCGGCCGGGAGCCGGAATCAGGGCCTGCACCAGCGGCACAGGATTTTTCATATATAACGATAATACCCGAATGGTTTGTTTTGGTTGTCGCACCGGGTAGCAGAGCCGGCCATAAAGCCACGAGCGCTTCCGGGAAGGAAGCGGCTCGTGGTGGGTAACACAGCGGCGGCGGTTACTTTTTCAGCACCCGGGTAGGAGCGCCGACGCGTACGCTAGGCACGCCGCGCGCCCGGCGCTTTTTAATGGCTTTGCGATGCAGTTTCCAGCGGCGAATAGTGCCAAGCTTTTTGGCTTTGTGCCGGCTGTTGCCATGGTAAGCTACGTAATTGGGCCGGCCCCGCTTGGGGCTGCGCCGGAACAGGTTGAGGCCCGCCGCCTCGGTGTTGGCAGCGGCAGCAGAATGGCCGCGTGCCAGCACCGCATCCGGTTCCAGCATCATCACAAAAGCCAAAATAAGGAGAAGTAGGGTTTTGAACATAGAAAGGAAGGAAGGTGGTGGAAGATCTTGTAGCTGCAGACATAAGTCCTAATAGGAACTGGTGTATCTAGCTAGTAATGAAGATATCGTATTTATTTATCATATAAAATTCATCTTTTCATGAATATTTTGCACCACTTATATTTATCAGTATAAATTGACTTATACAAATATCATCTATTTCCGCCTGAATCAATAAACCAACATTATACAAAAATCGAAAATTCTGACCAATGGGCTCGTTAAGGCACAAAAAACCCCTTTGCTACCTGGGCGGCAAAGGGGTGAGAGGGTAGAAACCGGCTGGGGTTCAGGTTCGGGAGCAGAGCCAGCGGACGGCTTCTCCTTCGTCGGTAAACTGGTTGAGCGAGCAATTGTCGCCGTGGGTGTGGGGCAGGGCCGGCAGGGTAGCGTCCTGCACATCGTCGAGTTGGTAGGGGGCTACCAGAAACGCCAGAAATACATGGCCGCCCATGTTGCGGCGGAGGGTAGGATAAAACTGCTCGGTCAGCCAGTGCACGTCCTGGGCATCTACCTGCACCCGGCGCCGCGAATCAATCAACCAGCGGTGGCAACCCTCACAGGCGCTGGCATGGTGCAACAGTCCCTGGTAGCCGGCCCGCAACTCGCCGGAACTAGTAGGCCGCAGCCAACGGGCGGTCACGATGCCTAAATCGGGACGGTGGGCAAGGTCGAGGTAGTCGGCAATGGTCGTAGGCGTCATGCAAGCGGGGCTACGTAAAAGCCCGGCAGGCCCGGGCAAGTCATCCCCATACGGGCATAAGGGCGCGGGTGTTGGCTAGGGCCGTAGTTCAGGGCCGTTGCTTGCGGCTGCGCTTGGGTGGCTCCGAGGAAAGCGTAGACGCTTTGGACCGGGCGGCCTTCACGCTCTTCAGGGGCTGGTTATCGTAGTCGGTAGTCACCCGCTGCTTGGGGGCGCCGGTCATGCCGGGGGCTACGTAAATGCCTTCTACCCTGTTGGTAGTGTCGGAGGGCGCGAGGTGGGTTTCGATTTTGGGGACGCTGGTTTCCGGCTGGTTGGTCTGGGCCGTCGCGGCGAAGGCCGTGCCGCAGCTCAGCAGTGCGGCCAATGTAAGATAGCGTAGCATGATATTGTCGTTCAAAAGGTTAAAAATCCTTTATACGAGAATTTCCCGCCGAACGATACCCCGCCGCTTGCGCGGGTGCAGTAACTGGTTGGTTAGTTGCGGGGCTGAGCGGGCGTAACCGGCACTGCTGGGGTTTCCAAGGGCCGGATGTCGTAGCGGCGGTTGAACTCGGCCACCCCCGCCGAACTCACGTTGCGTTTGGTTACTACAATCATGACGCCCTGGGCAGCTTCGGCCCCGAAAATCCGGACGGCTTCCGAGCCTTTTACCACGTTCACCGAGGCAATGGTGCGGCGGTTGAGCTCGTCGATGGTTTTTTTATCGGTACGCTCCCCATCCAGAAAATACAGGCTCGGCCCGATAGTAGGCTGCACGATAGTGGGAGCCACCAGAAACGGCCGGGCGGTAGCGGAGCCGGCCAGGCTCAGGGCGGCTGTTACGAGCACCGCGCCCGCAATTAGGGAAAACGACATAGGATAAGGAAAAGGTAAAGATGACGGGACTATACCCGCAGGATACCCACGCCAGCCACTCGGTTGCACGCGGCAACCCAGACGACGCTGGGATAAACGCTAAAATCAGCCTTTTATTTCGCGTGGTCCTTCGTTCCTACAGTAATCAGGCCTTTTTTGCCCCGCGCCCCATATTTCGCCTCCGATAGCGCCGTATCAGAAACCGAAAGCGTCGATACCTGGCCAGCCGGCAGGGCCCGCAGTTGCTCCGGCGTAGATTCTACCCAGTTGATCATGATCAGCCGGCCGGCTATTTCAGCGTCTGACAGGCCCTTGCCCTCTGCCAACTTGCGGTAGTAGTCGCGCAGGCGGTTGCTCTCGGCCACCGGCACGTTGCTCTTCCGAGGCAGCTTGATACTATACTTGCTTATAAACTCGCGCAGGGTGGGGTCGTTTTCCCCTCCCGCCGTCACAACCAATACAATACCGTCATCGAGCTTGCTACCGAAGTCGCGCCGCAAAGCTGCTTCATCGGCCGTGTTGCTTGTTCTATCCTCTCCTTTGAACAGGTACACGCTCCGGCCAGCGGAACCAAGTGCCTCCTGCTTGCCAACGGGCCGGCCGTCGAGGGAGTACCACATCTTATCAGCGGGAAACTCCGCTTTCTGCTGCTGTTGGGCGAGCGGCTGGGGCGTTTCGGTCATTTTGGGCGTGGCGCAACCAACCAGCAGCGCGGTTGCCAGCAGCGCGGTTGCCAGCAGCGAAATGCCGGCCGTACCATGCAGCAGATACCGTGGTAGGGGAGCGTTAATAGATGGGCTGTAATTTTTGAGAGGAATAATTAGGGTGTGTTGTAGAGTAAACACGGCGCTAAACCTTGTCTTTGAGGCAAATACCGCTGAGTAAGGAAGCACGAAAACGGGGCCGGGGCCGATAGTTTATCAGCCCCAGCCCCGTTTGTACGCTTCCCGCTACTTGGTTGTAATCACGACGGCGCCTTGGCGGGCCTTCTCGCCGTACTTTTTAGCGGCTCGCTCAGCATCCAGCACAAACACACCCTGCAGCTGGCTCTCGGCTATTTTCGATTTCTCCGCCGGAGCCTCCACGCCATTTACCAGTAGCAACCGGCCTTGCAAATCGGCGGCCGACAGGCCCTGGCCAGACGTTACGAGCCCAACGAGGCGCTGCACCTCGGGACTGGCCGGGGCAAGCCCGATATTGTATTTGCGCATGAAATCCCGGACCTGATCAGAGTTCTTGTTCTGCTTCGTGATGATGAGAATGGCCCCGTCGGCAGCGTCCGATCCGAAGGCTTTCTGGGCCTCCGCTCCTTTCAGCACGTTCATGCTTTCGATCAGCTGGGGGTCGAGCTTATCGAGCTCCGCCTGGCTAATGCGCTTGCCATCAAGAAACACCAGCGGACTGCTGGCCAACGGCTTCTCTATATCAGTCAAGGCAACAGTTGGGCTGGCGGCCGGGGCCACTACGGGGGAAGCAGTGGTGGCTGCGGTAGTTAGCAGCAAAACGGCGGCCAGCGGCACTACGGCTGCATAGCGCAGCAGCTGGCGGGCGGAGGATGGTTGGGCATTCATCATGGCGATACGGTTTTTAAGGAGTAGAAAAGAGAAAGGCGTAGTCAGGGCCGGCCCCTGGGTTAACGCACTCAGGCGCGCCAGGCTGTGTTGGTACTGCCGGGCCGGCAGCTGGTTTTCGCGCAGCACGGCGGCATCAGCAATAAATTCCAGGTTTTCCTGGGTGGCCCGCAGCCAGAGCCAAGCGGCCGGACTAACCCAGGCCAGCGCACGGTGCAGATGGCCCATCAGCACATCGACGGTGTGAGCCTGGCGCACGTGGACCCGCTCATGCAGCACCACCACCGGTAGCTCGGCCGGAGCGTGCTGGCCAGGATTGAGGTAGATGGCCCACCCGAACGAGAAGGGGCTCACGGCCGCATCTACCGCCCGAAAAGGCACCCCGTCGGTGTCGGCCGGCCGGGAGTGGCGGTGCAGCCGCCAGAGCGAAGTAGCCTGCACCAGCAGCCGGAACAGCATCAGCCCCACGCCTACCGCATACAGCAGCAGCAGCCCCGCACCATAATCGGGGCCGACGGCAATGGCGGCGGCTTCGGGCACCGGGGCGGCGGGCAGCAGCAGGGCCAGCGGCTGGGCAACGCGGGCCGCCGGGGCGGGTAGCAGGCCGCTTAGGTCGAGGGCCGGATAACTGGCGGCCAGCACCAGCGCCGCTAGCAGGTAGCCGCGGTTGAGCTGGTGGAAACTGAGGCGGCGCAGCAGCCCGTAGTAGAGGCCCAGCAACAGCAGCAGTGCCAGCTGCATCTGGAGCAGGTAAAGCACCAGCGCGGGTATCATGGCTGCGGGGGTTTCGGGGGCTGCTCGGGCCCCTGCTCAATCAGGCGCACAATTTCCTTGAGCTCCTCGGCACTGATTTTCTGCTCCTGGGCGAAGAAGGAAACCAGCTCCTTATAGGAGTTGCGGAAGTAGTCGCCCACGAACGTGCCCAGAAACCGCTTGCGGTAGTCCTCGGCCGCAATGGCGGGCGAGAAGCGGAAGGTATTGCCTAGCTTCTCGGCGCTCAGATAGCCCTTGCGCTCCAGGTTGCGCACCGTGGAGGCCAGCGTGGTGTAGGGTGGCCGGGGCTCGGGCAGCCGCTCCAGCACATCTTTGATGAAGCCCCCGTCGAGTTCCCAGAACACGCGCATGGCATCTTCTTCGGGTGAGGTAAGTCGTTCCATAGCAGTTACTACGATTGTTTCGTAATACTACGAATAATTCGTATATAGTGTTTATGTGGGTGTCATTTATTTTTTTGGCTGGACGCAAAAAGGCCGCCTACGCGGGGTGGGCGGCCTTTTTACAATTAGAATAATGTCATGCTTCATCTAACGTCCGCGAAGGCGCAGCCATAGTCGAAGCATGACGTTCTATCTACCAAGCAGCTACTACCAGATGCGGGCGCGCTGGTTTTCGGCGCGTACCATCTTGCCTTGCTCCTTGCAACCGAAGGCCTCGTAGAACTCGGGCATGTTCATGAGTGGGCCGTTGGTGCGGAACTGGGCCGGGGAGTGCGGGTCGGTAAGGACCTGCTGGCGCAGGTATTCGGGGCGGGCGTTGGTGCGCCACACTTGGGCCCAGGCCAAAAAGAAGCGCTGCTCGGGCGTGAAGCCGTCGTAACGGGGCGGCGGGGTGCTGCCGTACTTCTGCTTCAGCTGCTTTTCGAGGGCCGAGTAGGCCAGGGCCAGCCCGCCAAAGTCGGCCAGGTTCTCGCCCATCGTGAGCTTGCCGTTCACGAATACCGAATCCAGGGGCTGGAAGGCCGAGTACTGGGCGCCCACCATGTCGGCGCGCTTCGTGAACTCGGTGGCGTCGTCCTTGGTCCACCAGTCGCGCAGGTTGCCCTGGGCATCCGACTGGCGGCCGCGGTCGTCGAAGCCGTGGGTGATTTCGTGGCCGATTACCGCACCCATGCCGCCGTAGTTTACCGCGTCGTCGGCGTTGGGGTCGAAGAACGGGGGCTGCATGATGCCGGCCGGGAACACAATTTCGTTGAGCGAGGAGTTGTAGTAGGCATTCACCGTGGGCGGCGTCATGCCCCAAACCGAGCGGTCGATGGGCTTACCATAGCGGCTCACGTTGTCCTTGCCCTCCCACTCGCGGGCGGCCAGCATGTTTTTCAGGTACGACTCGCGGCTGATGTTGAGGGCCGAATAGTCCTTCCACTTGTCGGGGTAACCGATTTTCACGGTGAAGGAGTTGAGCTTTTTCATGGCTTCCTCCTTGGTCACCGGGCTCATCCACTCCAGCCCCTTGATGTGCTCACCCATGGCCTCCTTGATGTTGGCCACCATCTGCTGGGCCTTCACTTTGGTTTCGGGCTTGAAGGCTTTGTCCACATAAAGCTGGCCAAAGGCTTCGCCCAGCGAGCCGTCGGTGGCTCGTAGCATGCGCTTCCAGCGGGGCTGCTGCTGCTTGGCACCGCTCAGCACCTGCTGAAAACGGAACGACTCCTCCACGTAAGCCTTTGGCAAAGCCGAAGAAACCGACGAAACGAGGTGCCAGCGCAGGTAGGTCTTCCAGTCGTTCAGCGGCTCCTGCTTGAGGGCGGCGTTGGCTTCCTTCAGAAATTCGGGCTGGCCCACAATTACCTCTTTAGCCGAGGCCAGATCGAGGGCGGGCAGCATGGCGGGCAGGTTCAGGTTGGGAAACTGCTGGCTGGCCTCGGCCACCGTCATCTTGTTGTAATTGGCGTAGGGGTCGCGCAGGGCCACCCGGTCCTTGCTGGCCTTGGCCAACCGGGTTTCGAGGCGCATCACGGTCACGGCGTTTTTGGCGGCCGTGGTCGGGTTGTCGCCCAGCATTTTAAAGGTATTGGTGAGGTAGGTGGTGTAGGCCGCCCGGATGGCCTTCGAGCGGGCATCGTCCTTGAGGTAGTAGTCGCGGTCGGGCAGTGTCAAGCCGCCCTGGCTCATATAAAGGGCGTATTCATCGCTCTTCTTGCGGTCCTGGGCCACACCCAAGCCGAATACCGAGCGGGTCTGAATCTGCTGGGCCCGCACGAGGCCGTTTTGCAAATCCTTCAGGTTTTTGATGCCGTTGATGCGGTTCAGCTCGGGCTGCAGGTACTTCAAACCGGCCTTCTCAATGGCCATCGAGTCCATGGCCGTGGCGTAGTAGTCGCCCACCTTTTGCAGGTTCGAGCCCCGCGCCGCCGTGGTATTGGCGGCCGACTCCTCCAGAATCTGGCGCATCACGGCCTCATTCTGGTTGATGAGCCCATTCCAAGAGCTCCAGCGCGACTCGGCGGCCGGAATCGGGTTGTTCTTGAGCCAGGTACCCGAAGCGTACTGAAAAAAGTCGTCGCAGGCCGACACCGACTGGTCGATGTTCGCCGGATCGAGGCCCACGCCGGGCAGAATGGGGCCGAGTTGGGCGGTAGGCTCGGCCATTGGGGCGGTGGTCGTGCTGGCCGTTGTGGCCGGCGCGCTGGCCGCGCAGCCGCCCAAAGCCAGACCAGCGGCCGTGCCCAGGGTGAGCAGGAAAGTGCGTTGAGTCGTCATAGGTGGGAAAGGTTTTGGGTTGGGGGATTGGGGGTTAAGGAAGTTGCTGTTTTTAGAAACAGCTCCCCTCCTCATCTGAGGAGGGGTTGAGGGTGGTTGATAACCGCAGAACGGTTACTAGATCTAAGATTAGTTTCTAGCTGACGTTCGATTACCAAACCACCCCCAACCCCTCCTCATCTGAGGAGGGGAGCTAGTTGCTAGCTTTCGTTCTTACCAAATTACCGCCCGGTCGGCGTCGGTCCTAACCATTTTCTGGCCGGGCTGACAGCCGAAGGCCTGGTAGAACTCGGGCATGTTCATGAGCGGGCCGATGGTGCGGTACTGGCCGGGCGAGTGGGGGTCGGTGAGGATTTGCTGGCGCAGGGCCTCGGGCCGGATATTGGTGCGCCGCAGCTGGGCCCAGCTCAGGAAAAACCGCTGCTCAGGCGTGAAACCATCAATGAGCGGGCGGTTACCTTTGCCGTATTTCTGGTCGAGCTGCTTTTGCAGGGCGGCGTACACGATAGTGAGGCCGGCGAAATCGGCCAGGTTCTCGCCCATTGTCAGCTTGCCGTTCACGTTCACCGAATCGAGGGGCGAGAAGGCCGAGTACTGAGTGCCCACCACGCCGGCGCGCTTCGTGAACTCGGCCGCGTCGGCCGGCGTCCACCAGTCGCGCAGGTTGCCCTGAGAATCGTACTGCCGGCCGGAGTCGTCGAAGCCATGGGTCATTTCGTGGCCCATTACCCCGCCGATGGCCCCGTAGTTCACCGCGTCGTCGGCTTCTGGGTCAAAGAAGGGCGGCTGGAGGTAGCCGGCCGGGAACACGATTTCGTTCATCGGCGGGCTGTAATAGGCGTTGATGGTGGGCGGGGTCATGCTCCACTCGGTGCGGTCAATCGGCCCGCCGTACTTCTTGATGTTCTGCTGGTAGTTCCACTGCCGGGCGGCCAGCACGTTTTTCAGGTACGATTCGCGGCTGATGCTGAGGGCCGAGTAGTCCTTCCACTGGTCGGGATACCCGATTTTCACCCGCAACGCGGCCAGCTTTTTAAGGGCTTCCTGCTTGGTGGGCTCGCTCATCCAGGTGTTGGTCTGGATGTGCTCGGCCATCGACTCGCGGATGTTGGCCAGCATCGTCAGGGCCTTCTGCTTGGCGGCCGGCGGAAAGGCCTTGTCGACGTAGAGTTGCCCGAAAGCCTCGCCCAGCGTGCCGTCGGTGGCGCTCAGCATGCGTTTCCAGCGGGCGGGTTGCTGCTTGGCCCCGCTCTGCACCTGCGCGAACCGGAACGCCTCGTCGCTGAACGCCTTGGGCAACGCCGTGGGCACCGACGACACCAGCTGCCAGCTGAGGTACGTTTTGAGGTCGGCCAGCGGCGTCTGTTTGAGCACATTGCTGAGTTCCTTGAAGAACTCCGGCTGACCCACAATCACCTCCTGGGCCGCGCCCAGGCCATTGCGTTTAAGCAGCGCGGGCAGGCCCATGTTCGGGAATTGCTTATCGGCCGCGGCCACTGTCATCTTGTTGTAGCTGGCGTAGGGGTCGCGCAGCGAAACGCGGTCCTTGCTGGCCGCAGCCAGCCGGGTTTCCAGGCGCAGCACGGCCTTGGCCTTGGCGCTAGCGGCGGTTTCGCTCTCGCCCAGCAGCTTAAACGTGTTGGTTAGGTACTGCACGTAGGCCGTGCGCACGGCCAGCGAGCGGGCATCATCTTTCAGGTAGTAATCCCGGTCGGGCATGCTCAGGCCACCCTGGCTCATGCTCACGGCGTACTGGGCGCTGTTCTTGCGGTCGGGCGTAACGCCGGCCCGGAAGAAGGCCCCGGTGCCCAGCGTCTGCTGGCGGGCTATTTCGGCCTGTACGTCGGCCAGGTTTTTCAGGCCCTGGATGCGGGCCAGCTCGGGCTTGAGGTATTTGAGGCCGGCCTGCTCCAGCCCCAGCGAGTCCATGCCGGAGGCGTAGTAGTCGCCTACTTTCTGGCGGTTGCTGCCGGGCGTGGCGCTGGGGTCGGCAGCCGCATCTTCGAGCAGGCCGCGCAATGTGGCCTGGGTACGGTCGTTCAGCAGGTTGCGCGGGCCCCAGCTGGAGGCATAGCCGGGCACGGGGTTGTTGCGCAGCCAGTTGCCGCCCGAAAACTGGAAGAAGTCCTCGCAAGGCGACACCGACCGGTCGACGTCGGCCAAATTGATGCTGCGGCCCGGGCCCAGCTCCTGGGGAGCGGCCGGGGCGGCGGCGGGTTGGGTAGTGGCTACGGGCTGCGAGGTGGCGCAGCCGGCCAGGGTCAGCAGCAGCGCTGCCGCCCCGGCCCGGTGAGGAGCGGAAAGGTTTTTCATTCAGAAAGATACAGCGTACGGTCTTGCTGTAACGTCGCACTCCGCGATGGAAAGGTTGCACGTCGGGCAACGGCCGTTGTTACTGCACGGGGTAAAGGCGGGGCTCGCCTGGGCCCTCCGCCCAAATACAACCGTTGACCCTATGCGAACGGCGGGCAGCGGCAAGCCCCGCTCCTACCTCTTTCTACCGCTTCGCCCGCGCATACTGCTTGGGCCACTCCATCTCAACACCCAACTCCTGGGCAGCGTGGAGGGCGAAGTAGGGGTCGCGGAGCGATTCGCGGGCCAGCAGCACCACATCGGCCTGGCCGGCGGCCAGGATATCTTCGGCCTGCTGGGCTTCGGTGATGAGGCCCACGGCGCCGGTGGGCAAGCCGGTTTCACGGCGCACCTGCTCGGCAAAGCGCACCTGGTAGCCGGGGGCCACCGGAATATCGGCTTTGGCCACGTTCCCGCCGGTCGAGCAATCGAGCAGATCCACGCCGGCCGCCTTTAATAGTGCGGCCAGGCGCACCGAGTCGTCGCCGGTCCAACCGCCTTCGGTCCAGTCGGTGGCCGAGATGCGCACCCACAGCGGCAGCTGCTCGGGCATTTCGGCGCGGGTGGCCGCCACCACTTCCAGCAGCAGCCGGACGCGGTTTTCGAACGAGCCCCCGTACTGGTCGGTGCGCTCATTGCTCAGAGGCGACATAAATTCGTGGAGCAGGTAGCCGTGGGCCGCGTGCAGTTCTATCACTTCGAACCCGGCCGCCACCGACCGGCGGGTGGCCTGCCGGAAATCCTCGATTACCTGCCGGATACCCGCTTCGTCGAGGGCCTGGGGCGTCGGCTCGTCGGGGGTGAAGGGCAGGGCGCTGGGCGCCACGGTGAGCCAGCCACCCGCTGCCGGCGTCAGGGCCTGGCTGCCTTTCCAGGTACTGGCGTGGCTGGCTTTGCGGCCGGCGTGGGCCAGCTGGATACCGGCCACGCAGCCCTGGCCACGCATGAAATCGGTGATGCGGCGCAGGCCAGCTACGTGCTCGTCCTGCCAGATGCCCAGGTCGTCGGGGGTGATGCGGCCTTCCGGCGACACGGCGGCCGCTTCGAGCAGCACCAGCCCGGCCCCGCCCACGGCCCGGGAGCCCAAGTGTACCAGGTGCCAGTCGGTGCTGAAGCCGTCGTGGCTGCTGTATTGGCACATGGGCGAAATAGCGATGCGGTTTTTGAGCGTGATGCCGCGCTGGGTAAAGGGCTGAAAAAGATGGGTCATTCGTGTTGAGTGTTCAGTTATCGGTTTTGAGTAGTCAGTTGACCGCTGTCGTACATGACGGTATCGAACCGGAAGGGTTCATAACAAAAGCGGCGGCCAATGTTTTAGTTACCCCGTTAACCCGACTAACAGCGGACCACCCAAAACCGACAACTACCCAATATGCGCACCATCAAATCCCAGCACCGCGCCCAGAATGCGCCCATTGCCGATCTGACGACCTACCGGGCCCTGCCCACCAACTCGGTCGAGCACCTCGACCCCTTCCTGTTTCTCAACCACCACGGCCCCCAAACGTACCCGGCTCACAACCGGGGCCTGCCCTTCGGCCCCCACCCCCACCGAGGCTTCGAAACCGTCACGTTCATTCTGGAAGGCGACATTATGCACCAGGATTCGGGCGGGCACCAGAGCGTAATTGCTGCGGGTGGTATTCAATGGATGACGGCTGGCCGGGGCCTGATTCACTCCGAAATTTCTTCCGATGAGTTCAAGCAAACCGGTGGGCCGCTCGAAATCCTGCAGCTCTGGGTGAACCTGCCCGCCAGCCTCAAAATGACGGAGCCCAACTATATCGGCGTGCAGGAATCCGATATTCCGGCTGTTGCCCTCGATGAAGGCCGCGTAATTATTCATGCCGTGTCGGGCGAGTGGGCCGGCACCGCCGGGGCCGTGCAGCCGCTCACGGATATGAGCCTGGCCACCATTAATTTCCGCCAGGGTGGCCGCCTGAACCTCACGATTCCGGCCGAGCGCACCATTTTCTGCTACGTCATCCGGGGCCGCTTCCGCCTCAACGGTCAGGAAACCGAAATGCGCCGGCTCGTGGAGTTCAACGCCGACGGCGACGAATTTCAGGCCGAAGCGCTAACCGACGATGCGGTACTGCTTCTGGGCCACGCCGCTCCATTCAATGAGCCCATTGTGGCCGCCGGGCCCTTCGTGATGAATTCCGAAGCCGAAATCCGGCAGGCCTATGCCGACTACCGGGCCGGTAAATTTGGCACTTGGCAGGGGTAGACTGGCTGCTGCCAGGTGCCCGGACGTTGTTTTTTGGGCCGGACCAGCCCCTGAGCCAGTTTTACCGCTCTTTTCCAACTACTGTAAACAAAAAGGTTGTGCGCAATCTTTATAGCTCGTATATTTGTAACCAATTCTGTTACCTATTCCGCCATGAACACCCGCTTTGCCGTTGCAACCCACATTCTGGCCTACCTGGCGCACAACCAGGGGCAGCCGGTATCGTCGGAGGTGCTGGCTGGCAGCGCGGGTACGCATCCGGTAGTAGTGCGCCGGTTGGTAGGCACGCTCCGCGAAGCCGGGCTGGTGCAGAGCCAGCGCGGCTCGGGCGGCGGTACGCTGCTGGCCCGACCGGCCCCGGCCATTTCGCTGCTCGATGTATACCGGGCGGTGCGCGAAACGGAGCCCGATCTGTTTCAGGTGGGCAGCACCAACCCCAATGCCCGCTGCGACATAGGCCGGGTGATGCAGGAAACGCTCGAAGATTTGTTCGGGCCGGCCATCGAGGCCATGCACGCGGCCCTGGCGGCCGTTTCGGTGGCCCAGGTAACGGAGGCCCTTAGCCACCGACTGGCTGAGGCCGGCTGCCCAGGCACTGCTGCGGGTGCCACAGGCTAAGTCTTTTATTTCCCCCGAAATGTAACCATCACAGTTACTGTCGGTTTTTCCTTCGGCCGTCGGCCCTTGCTGGCCCATTGCGGCACTTATTTCCGGGCGGTGCCCGCGGCCGGTTCAGCCGGCCTTCTCCCAATGAAAAAAAAATCTACTTAGTGTCGGGTTCGTTGTAGTGGCTGCTTTCGGCAGTTTGCTCACGTTGCGGCCCACTCCACCAGTTACTCCGGCCGAGGCTCAGTTAGCTGTCCCGGCGGCCACTGCGCCCGCGCCCGTGGTGGCCGGGCAATCCGTAACGGCCCGGCAAACCGGCCGGCTGCACGAGCTGTATGCCCACGAGGGCCAGCACGTGCGCCAGGGCCAGCTGCTGGCCAAAATTCTCATTAAAACGGCCAGTGTGCCGCAGCAGCAACTCACCAGCCGCCTGAACCAGCAGCAACTGGCCTACGCAGCGCTCCTGGCCCAACGGCCCGCTTCTGCCCCAGCCACGTTAGCCGAGGCCCGGCAGCAGCTCGATGCTACCCGCCAGCAATTGGCCCGGCTCGTGCCCATGTTCAGCTTCGGCTACGTTGTGGCCCCGACCGACGGCCTCATTACCCGCACCCTGGTTCGGCTCGGCGACCGGCTTACGCCCACCTCGGCCGTTGTCAGGTTGGCTGATTTCCCGCAACCTGATACTACGCAACTGCTGACCCGCGTTGACTAACGCCTGGCCGCATCTTCTTTTTCTTCCACTTTTCTGCTCATGGAACACCTCATCCGCTATCAAGTGGAGCGTATGCTTCACCGCAAGCGCCGCAACCCAGCCCTCGTCATCACCCCTACCACCCGTTTGCAGCAAGACATCGGTATCGATTCCATCGACCTTGTGGAGTTGGCCATCAACTTGGAACTCCGCTTTCATATCGAGATATCCGACGCCGAAATGGAGGCCATGCGCACGGTGCAAGACATGCTCGACTGCGTAGACCAGCACCTGAGCACCCCGGTGGCGCGGCGGGCCTAAGCGTTGCGCTTGCGTTGGGGGCCGCAGCCTTTAGGGTAGCCGCCAGACAATCGTAATTCCTGCCATTGCGTATCTTTTTCGCATGATTCCACTTATTGCTTATACATCGCGCCTCACGCTGGTAGCCGCCAGCCGGGCACTACTGATTGCCGAAACCGCAAAGCCCCAGTATTTCCCGGTGCTACTTGGGGCGCAGCTGCCCGCGCACTGGCCCCCGGCCGAGTACGATGCCGAGGTGCAGCAGCATTTCCTGGAACAGCTCACGGCCGGCGGCCGCACCGCCGCGGGCTGGTACGGCTGGTACGCCTTGCTGCGGGCCGGAACCGAAGCGCCTGCTAACACGCTGGTCGGGGCGGGTAGCTTCCACGGTCCGCCCGTCGACGATACGGCTGAAATCGGCTTTGCCGTCGCCACCGACTGGCAGGGCCGGGGCCTGGGCACCGAGTTGGTGGACGGCCTGATTCGCCACGCCGCCGATACCGAGCTGGTGCGCTACCTCACTGCCCGCACGGCCCCTACCAATGAGCCCGCCCGCCGCGCCCTCGAACGCAACGGCTTCCGCCAAATCAGCGACGCGCCCGACACCGAAGGCCGCCACCTGTTTGGCCGCGATATCACGGAGGACGATAAAAGCCCAAAGAAGGAAGCGTGAAGGATTGAGAGTTGGGAGGAACGTCATTCTTCGCTTTGCTTTGAATGACGTTCCTGCTTACCTATCCTCCCACCTCTTCACTTTGCTAGCCGGGTACTGGAGGTCCATGGCTACCAGCGCATCGCGCAGGGTTTTGGCTACTACGTGGGCTTTGTACCAGTTCTGGTCGGCGGGCACGATGTGCCAGGGGCAACTTTCGGGGCTGCAATGGCGGAATACGTCTTCGTACACGTCGCGGTAAGCGGGCCACTGGTTGGCCTTCCGCTCGTCGCCGGCCTCGTATTTCCACTGCTTAGCGGGGTCTGTTACGCGTTCTTCCAGCCGCTCGCGCTGCTCTTTTTCCGACACGTGCAGATAGAATTTGAGTACCGTGGTACCGGCCTCCTGGAGCAGCTGCTCGAAGTTGTTGATGGCCTCGAACCGGCGTTGGGCCTCGGCGTCGTCAATCAGGTGCTCTACCCGCGTGATCAGCACGTCTTCGTACTGGGAGCGGTTGAACACCTGTATCATGCCCCGGGCGGGCGTTTGCTGGTGGATGCGCCAGAGAAAGTCGTGGGCCAACTCGCCCTCGGTAGGCTCTTTAAACGAATGCACCCGCACGCCCTGGGGGTTAATGCCGCTGAACACGCGCCGAATCAGGCCGTCTTTGCCGCTGGCATCCATGCCCTGCAAAATGATGAGCACGCTGCGGCGGTTTTCGGCGTAGAGGCGGTCTTGCAGCTCAATTAGCTCCTGCCGGATTTTTTTGGTTTGCCGAACAGTCGCCTCTTTGTGGCAGTCAGCCGGCGAACGGGTGGGTAGTTGGGTAAGGTCGAAATCAGCCATAGTTATAGTGGTTAGTGAGAGAAATGTCATTCAGCGTGAAGCGAAGAATCTTGCGTGAATTGCTGAACGAATGAGGCGGCGATTCACGCAAGATTTCTCATCGCCACCTGATGCGCGTTCCCTACACGCGGCACGTTCAACTCATTGGCTCCGATCCTACTTCCCTACCGTACCCAACGCGGCCAGTGTGAGCGGGCCCTCCGATACATAACGCTGCTGGGCACTCAGGCCGGCGTCGCGCAGGTCTTGGAGCAGACCGGCCCCGGCGGCTTCGGATGTAAAGGCTTCGGTGGTGGTCGAAATCAGGGTAATGGGCCGCTCGGGCAGGCCCACTAGCGTCGCCCGCCGGTCGATGGTGGCCGGAAAGATGGGCGCGTAGAGTAGCAGCCGGTCGTAGCGGGTACGGCCGCCAGCCAGCCAGCGGCAGGCCGCCGCCGCGCCGTGGCCGTAGCCGAATACCGTAACGGGCACGCCCTCGGGGCAGCGGGCCAGCACATCGGCCGCCAGATCATCGAGGTAGGTGGTCAGGTCGGCCAGGTCGGGCAACAGTGAGTCGGGCGCGAACCAGGTGGCGGCCGTGGTGGGGGTAGCCGTGCTCGGCTCCCCGGCACTGGTGGGCAGGGCATAGCGCGAAAGGCCCTCGGGCAAAACCAACAGCCGCTCGGGCGTATCGAAGTTGACCAGCTGGGCCGCGAAATCGGCTAGTGGCTGGCCTTCGCCGTGCAGGCAGAACCACACGTGCTGAATATCGGCTCCCGGTTCGCCGAGGCTGATGTAGCGGGCAGTGCGGACAGTAGGAAAGGACTGGGGAACCATGGGGCAAAGCGTAAGATGGAAAACTACGGTCGTGTACGGGGCAAACCCGTTTTCAGCCGGGACGGCAACCCGGGGGAGCAGCCCCTGAGCTCCAAGCCGCCACAATGACCGGATACCCGCGCAAAGCAACCGAAAAAGCAGACGTTGTGGCACTAGACGGCTACGTAGCACTAATTGCGAGCCTTGGTACGGCTTTTGAAATAGGGTAGGTACATCAATCAGAAAGGACCCATTACATGAACCTGATCAGCAAAGAATTTATCCGCAACATCGCTCCCCAGCTCGATCTACTCAATACGTTGGGTGGTGGTATGGCGCAGGCGCAGTTGCGGATCGACAAGCGGGAGAAAGGCGTCATTGTCCGCGTGGCCTTACCTTCGGTGGAGCCCGAAAATTTCCACGTGTTGCTCAATGAAAACGAGCTAACCGTGTACGCCGAATTCCGGCACTCGCCCGACGATAAGCTGGCGGCCCCACTCTTCAGCCGGATATTGAAGTTGCCCGCCGGCCTTGATGTCAACCGCATCGACGCCGTATTTGAGGGCGCTGAGCTGCTCGTCCGCATCCCGTACGCGGCCAACTCCGAATCGCGAGAAATCGACATCAAGCAGCGCTAAGCCGTGCTGCCTTCCTATACTGCCGGGACCGACCGGTACATGTCTCACCTGGCCACTGCCCCTCGCAGTGGCTTTTTTACTGCCCGAATTTCCGGGCGAAGCTCATGGGCTCAGGAAAATAACGGAATCAGGAGGCCGAACCCCATCAGCAGGGCCAGGTAAAACCAGCCCATAAGCTGCCCCCGGTAGCGGCGGGGCAGTTGATTGCTGAGTACCAGCACGGCCACTACCACCAGCGTTAGGTGCAGTAGCAGGAACACCACCGTTTTCACCCAGTTGCTTACAATGGTATTTTCGGGCTGCATCTGGTCGGCCATGCCGAGGCCCGAGGTAGCGAAACGCAACAGGTAGTACGCCACCGTTTCGAAAACCAGAAACAGCCCTGCGCCTATCAACAAGGCCATTGGCCCGCTCTTTTGCTTGATTTCGGCCATGTTCTGGTGAATGTGTAAATGCGCGACTCGGTGAATGAGTGAAGGTAGCAAAGGACCAGAGCAACTCACTCACGCATTCACCGAGTCACGCATTCACCGTTTGCCCAGCACTTCGGCGGTGCGGGTTTCGATATAAAGTGCCTCAACTTTGGCCCGGGCCCACGGGGTGCGGCGCAGGAAAACGAGGCTGGATTTGATGCTCGGATCAATGGAAAAGCAGTTGATGCGGATGCGCTCATCGAGCCCGGGCCACCCGTAGGCCGCCACCAGGTACTCCAGAATCTGGGCTAGCTTCACGCCGTGCAGCTCGCGGATGAGGTAGCCGGCTTCGTCGCGGGCGTCGGCGGCGGCAGTAAACGGGGGTATTTTATCGGGCATGGCGGGGGCGGGCAGAGGGGTAAAATTGCAAAAAAGCCGGCGGTTTGCCCACTGGCGGGGCCATTTTCCGATAGTGGGGCACCATCGGCCCCGGCCGTGGCGTTACCTTTGCCTACCCTGCCGTTGGTTGTATGCCCGTTGCTTCCCGTTTGCGCCCCCGTTCCCGCTCGCCGCGGCCCCGCTCCCGGCGCTGGGTGTGGCTGGTGCTGGCGGGGCTGCTGCTGAGTGGCGGCTGGTTCTATAGCCGCCATCAGGCCCAAGTCCACCGCTACGCCCGGCGCGCCTACGCCACCTTCGGCCAACGCTACCTCACGGGCCACGAAAAAACAACCATGCTGGCGGGCTACTCAGTCCACGGCATCGATGTATCGGCCTACCAAGGCCGCATCAACTGGCCGCTGGTGGCCAACCACCAAGTCCAGTTTGCCTTTATCAAGGCCAGCGAAGGTATTACGTTGCGCGACTCCCGCTTCCAGCGCAACTGGCGCGGAGCCAAGGCGGCCGGCATTTCCCGCGGCGCCTACCACTACTTCCAGCCCAACTACGATGCCGCCCGCCAAGCCAACCTGTTCACGCGTACCGTGCCACTAACCGCCGGCGACCTGCCTCCGGTCCTCGATGTGGAGCACGCCCAGTTCCACGACGTAGCCCGCATGCGGCAGGGAGTCGCCATCTGGCTGCGGCTGGTAGAGCGCCACTACGGCGTGCGGCCGATTCTTTACTCCAACTACGGTTTCTATCAGCGCCATTTGGCCGGCCACTTCGACGATTATCCGCTCTGGCTGGCCCACTACGACGTTAGCCAGCCCCGCCTGCCGGCCAGCCGCTGGCTGATCTGGCAGCACTCCGACGAAGCTTACGTGCCCGGCATCCGGGGCACCGTCGATTTCAATGTATTCCAGGGTAGCCTGGCGCGGTTGCTGGCCCTACGGATTCCGGCCCCAGCCCCAGCTAAATCAGCCAAGCGTTAAGAATTTATAATTTTACCTTGATTATCAGTTAGTTGATTTCTTCATTCGCTTTTTTTGCCTGCTGCCTATGTCCTCTTTCTCCAGATATGCCGCTCGTGCCATAACTGGTCTGCTTATGGTTGGGCTGCTCGGGAGCTGCGCCACTAGCGCGGCCTTCACCGAATCGGGCAAGGCCTCCTTCTACGCCGATAAGTTCGCGGGCCGCCGCACGGCCAGCGGCAGCGTATACCGGCCGGGCCAACTCACGGCGGCCCACAACACGCTGCCTTTCGGCACGAAGGTGCGCGTAACGAACCCCCGTAACCGCCGCTCGGTGGACGTGGTGGTTACCGATCGGGGGCCGCACGTGAAGGGCCGCATCATCGATTTATCGAAGAAAGCGGCCCGTAAAATCGACATCATCGACGCCGGCGTGGCGCCGGTCGAGCTGAAGGTTATTGGCAAAGCCCCGCGGTAACCGCCGTTTCCCCTATTATCTCCCGCTTCTCCCCATCTTTTCTCTTCCGATGCGCATCCGTAAGAAAGTACAGTGGTCTTCGCCGGCCACCGCCGACCGATTCGTCCAGCTCAGCGCCTTTATCGAGGCCGCCGAAGACCAGGGCTGGAACGAGGCCGAAGTTCAGTTCGTCATCACCGAAATCGTGGAAGCCGCCGATGAGGCCGAAGTCGCCCTTATTTTCCAGGATTACACGGCCCGGTAGCCACCCGCTCCGGTAACGTATCGGGCTCATGCAAAAGCCTCCGCCAGATAACCTGGCGGACTTTTGATGACAATTTCAGGAGCCATTATTTCTTCTTTTTGCCCTTGGCCTTCATCATCTTCAGCTGTTGCAGACTATCCTGCTCGGCCTGCCAGGCCCGGGTGGTCAGGCGGCCGGTCAGCGACATGTAGTCGCCCTCAGCGAGCCGGACAGTGGTGCCATCGGCCATCATAACGGTGCCGTCGGGCTGCACTTTGGTACCGTTGACGAGGGCTTCCTCCCGGCCCACGGCGCTGGTTTGGGCATTACGGGTAGCCATTACTTTGCCGTCTTTCATCAGAAAGCCGTCTTTCATGGTGGCGCCCGGTGCGGTGGCTATCCGGGCTTTTGGTGCGACTGCACCACGGCGGGCGGGCAGGGCTTTGGTCTGGGCCTGGGCCTGGAAGGCCACACCGGCCATCAGCAGGACTAGGCCGAGCTTAGCGTACTGGTTCATAGGAATAAGCAAAAAGGTGGGAAATAAAGACAAACTCAGGCCGGCCGGACTACTTCACCAGCAGCAAGGCAGCAACCTCGCCTTGGCCAGTTCCGTTTCAAAATGATGGCGCCCCGGTACGCACCAAAATCCGGGCCGGCTTTTCTCCCGCTTTCTGCCCCCTGCTCCCGTGGATTATAAAGACTATTACAAAGCCCTGGGCGTCGAAAAAACGGCGACCAAAGACCAGATCAAGAAAGCCTATCGCAAACTGGCCCGCCAGCACCACCCCGACGTGAACCCGGGCAACGACGCAGCGGAGCAGAAATTCAAGGAGATAAACGAGGCCAACGAGGTGCTCAGCGACGAGGAGAAGCGCCGCAAGTACGACCAGCTGGGGGCCGACTACCAGCGCTACCAGCAGGCCGGCGGCCCCCGCAGGGGCCAAGGCGGAAGTCCGGGCGGCGGCTTCGACTGGTCGCAGTATGCCCAAGGTGGTGGCGGGGCAGGCGGTCAGCAGGACCCTTTCGGCGGGGCCGACTTCTCCGACTTCTTCAGCTCGATGTTCGGCGGCATGGGCGGCGGAGGGGGCGGCGGCCGGCCCCGGGCTGGCCAGGACTATCAGGCCGAGTTAGAACTCTCGCTCGAAGATGCCTACCAGGGTGGGCCGCGCACGCTCACCGTCAATGGCAAGAACCTGCGCCTTACCATTCAGCCCGGTGTAGAAGACGGGCAGGTGATTCGGCTGCGCGACCAGGGTGGCCCCGGTCACCAGGGCGGCCCGGCCGGCTCACTCTACATCACACTGCGCATCCGGCCCGATGCCCGCTACGCCCGCACCGGTAACGACCTGACCATGGACGTGCCAGTAGACATCTATACGGCGCTGCTGGGCGGCGAGCAAACGGTTGAAACGCTGTCGGGCACCGTCAAAATCACCATCAAGCCCGAAACCCCGAACGGCACTCGTTTGCGGCTGCGCGGCAAGGGTTTCCCGGTATATCGGCAGGCCGGCCAATTCGGCGACCTGTACCTGCGCCTTTCGCTCACGCTGCCCCAGCACCTAACGGAGCCCGAGAAAGTCCTGATCCGACAACTGGCCGATTTGCGCCGGTAGGTTGGGGCCGCGCTGTCTTTTTAATCCTTTATCCCCTACTTCGCCATGGAAGCGCCCATCGTTACTATCACTTTCCACGAATGTGTAATTCGCTATGGTTTGAGCGAGGCCGATGTGCGCGAATTCGTGCAGTTGGGCTTGCTCCGGCCCGCCCCCGATTTGCCCAACGCCCTGCGCGAGCAGCCCGACCATGTGGCCCGGCTAGCCCGTCTGCACCAAGATCTGGGCCTGAGCAAGGATAGCCTCGATGTGGTGCTGGCCTTACGCGAGCAGCTCGAATTACTCCAGTTGGAAGTGCGCCGACAGCGGGCCCGGGTGCGGCAACTCGAAAATTTTCTGGGCGGCTCTACCCCGCTTCAGGACCTCGATTAGGTTTGCCTGACGCTGATTAATGCGCTACCCGGCAAGCTGAACCGTTAAATCTGAGCCATGGGTTTCTTGTCTGCTGAAAAAGTTCCTGAATTCGTCATATCATAATGCTGAAAGGGCAACATTTTCTATTATTAAAAGTATAGAAGTCCACCCTGCATTCGCAGAACGGTTTCTCCCTGCCACATTTCCCCTATTATATGCTTCCACGCATTTCCCTTTCAAAGGTGTTGGCGTTGGGTATTACGGCCTGTACCTTGGCCCCCCAACTCGCCCACGCCCAAACGTCGGACCGCAAGACGAACATCAGCGTGTACTACAACTGGCTGCAGTACCACGGCGACCTGGGGTCGGAGTGGTTCAAGCACGACAAGGTGGAATACGGCATCGGTGTAACCGTGAGCCGCTACGTAGCTAAGGGCCTCGATGTGGGCCTCGACCTGAGCTACGGCGACATGAAGTTCTCGGCCGACTACCCGAAGAACACGCGGTACGCCACTCGTCGCTTCGATGCCAACGTGGTAAACGTGGGCATCCCAATCAAGCTGAAGCTCAACAACGGTTGGGCCCTGAAAGAGGATGCGTTCATTGCGCCTTACCTGGTGGTACAGCCCGGCGTATTCTTCGCCAGCCCCGACCTCTACGACATCAACGACCGCCTCGTCAGCAATTCGGACGTGTACGCGTTTGATATCCAGGCTGCGGCCGGTATTAAATTCAACTTCTCGGAGGCCTTCGGCGTCTTCATCCAGACGGGTCAGCACTACCCGCTCACCGACCAGGTGGACGGTATCGCCGAGAAGGGTAACATCAACGACCGCTACCTCCAGCACAAGTTGGGCATGAGCTTCAACCTCGGCAAAATGGCCGATGAGGATGGCGACGGTGTAGCTGACAAGAAGGATAAGTGCCCCGGCACTCCCGCCGGCGTAGCCGTAGACCTGAATGGTTGCCCCCTCGATGGCGACAAAGACGGCGTTCCGGATTACCAGGATAAGTGCCCGACCGAAGCCGGTGTGGCCGCCCTCGAAGGCTGCCCCGACCGCGACGGTGACGGCGTCCGCGACAGCGAAGACAAGTGCCCCGACACCCCCGGCAAAGCGGCCCTCCAAGGCTGCCCCGATGCCGATAACGACGGCGTAATCGACCAGAACGACAAGTGCCCTAACACGCCAAGCGGTGTGCAGGTAGATGCTACCGGCTGCCCCCTCGACGGTGACGGCGATGGTGTTCCGGATTACCAGGACCGTTGCCCCGCCCGTCCGGGCCCAGCCTCGAACAAAGGTTGCCCCGAGATGAAGGTAGAGGAGAAGAAGCGCCTCGAAGAAGCCACGAAGTTCATTCAGTTTGAGTTCGACAAGGCGGCCCTTAAGCCTTCTTCGTACTCGACCCTCGACGCGCTGTCGAAGATCATGAATGACTACCCCGACTACAACTTGAGCATTTCGGCCCACGCCGACAGCAAGGGCGACGACAACTACAACCTGCGTCTGTCGGATGAGCGCGCTGCTTCGGCCCGGGCTTACATGCTGAGCAAAGGCGTTCCAGCCGACCGTATCGTATCGCACGGTTACGGCGAGTCGAAGCCGATTGCCAGCAACAGCACCGATGCCGGCCGCGCCCTCAACCGCCGCGTCGAGTTCGATGTGTTCCTGCCCGGCGACCAGAACCCCGCCATTGAGAAGTATGGTGAAGCACCTGAGATTCCAGCTGCTCCTGCCGTAACGCCCAAGGCACCGGTGAAGAAAGCCCCGGTTCGCCGGCCCGCTCCGCGCCGGAAGTAATTCCAGCGTACTGCGCAAACAGAAAGCCGCCCACTCAATCGAGTGGGCGGCTTTTTTTGTGGTGGTATTTCACTGGCTTCCCTTCCTTACCGCGGGGCGAGAAGCATCTGCTTTACGGATTGCTGCTAACCCGCGGCTTGCGCACTTGGCAGCTTTTTCAGCCTTTAAGGCCTAGTATACCTGTAGTTAAGAACCCTGCCCAACTGAGCACCGGAGTAGTAGCATAGCTGGCAGAAAGGGGGGCACCACACAGCAAAGCCTCAGTGGGGCAACTCAAACCGCGAAACAGTTTGAGTTTCCCCACTGAGGCTTTTGCACCCTCGTTACTACCGGCACTAACTGCATGCCACCTCGCTGGGATAGTTGCTTGGTAACGATACGCCTCCGCACAGGCCTGGGGTTCCGGCAAGAGTAGCAGGCAGTTAACTACCCCCGGTTGGCAGGCAGCTTTTGTTGCCCCTGCCCTGCTATACCAAATCGACGGCCAAGGCCAGCAGCAGGCCGGCCAGCGTGGCCAGCAACTTTCGCACGTTGAGGCGGTGATCGGGGCTGGTTTCGAAGAGAATGGTGGTAGAAACGTGCAAGAAATTACCGGCCACCAGGCCCAACAGCCCAGCGTAGAAGCTCCCGCTGAGCACCTGCTCCAATCCCACGAAGTTGCTGAGCACGATGCCCGCCGGCCCAGCCAGCGCAAATAGCAGCAAGTAGGGCACTGCCCGGCGGAACGAGCCCAGGCGGAGCAGCAGCATCGCCATCAGGGCGAAGGCGGCCGGGATATGGTGCAGGGCCACGCCCGTGAGAATAGCGTAGAAATTCTGGCTTACATCGCCAGCCTCCGGGTTTTTGATCAGGATGCTGCCCTCCAGAAAGGAATGCAGCACCAACGAAAACAGCAGCATGAAGGGCACCCGGCCGGCGTGCTCGGTGTGGTGGTGCACATGCCCGTGCTCAACGCCCTGCGAGAATACCTCCAGTATCATCTGCCCAAAAAATCCCCCCAACACGAAATAGCCCACCTGGTGGCCGGGCAGCATCTGAAGCGCCTCGGGCAGCAAGTGGGTTACGGTGAGCGTGAACAAGTAAGCCCCACTGAAGGCCAGCAGCGGCTTCATCCAGGTGGTGCGGGCCGTGGGCACGAAGCGAGTCAGCCACCCGGCCCCGAGCACCGTCAGAAACAGCGCAAAAACGGCAAACCACATACTAGTTGCTGTGCTGGTGATTGATTGTTTGGTAAGCGGTCGAATGGGCTGATACGGCAACAGTTGGCAGTTCCGCCACCCTGGCCGGACGATGGACCAGCAAGCCTAAGCACGCCGGTACCCACCCACCTTACTTTTTAAGCACGAAAATCATGCGGGGGCTGGTGGCGGGGTCGAAGGGCCCCAAGTGATAGTCGCCCAGGGTTTCGGCCAGGCGCAGGCCCGCCAACGCGAAGTACTCCTCGAACCGCTCTTGGGTAAGGGCTCGCACCCGCTCCTCGAAGCACTGCTCCTGTCCCTGCTCGTCCTCAAACCGAATTTCCTTTACGATGAAATCGTGCTGAAAATGGCGGTACAGGCGGAACTCGATTCCGTCCACGGTCTGAGTTTCGTGGGCCACCAGTTCCCGAATGGCCCGGTCGGTGTTCAGGAAATCTACCACCAGCTTCCCGCCAGGACGCAACGCGGCGGCGGCATTGCGCAACGCCACCACATTTTCGGCTTCCTCGGCGAAGTAGCCAAAGCTCGTGAATAGGTTCAGCACCAAATCGAAGGGACCATAGGGCATGGCATCGCGCATATCGTGCACGTGAAAGTGCAGGTGCTCGTGGGCGAACTGCCGGGCGTAGGCAATACTCTGGGCCGACAAATCGACCCCCGTCACGTCGTAGTGCTGTTCGCTGAGGTAGCGCGAGTGCCGCCCCTTGCCGCAGGCCAGATCCAGGAGCCGGGCCCCGGGTTTGGGATGCAGGTGGGTTAGAAGTCGCCCCAAGAACGCCCGCGCCTCGGCGTGGTCGCGGTGCTGGTACAGGCGGTGATAATAGGGGGAATCAAACCAGGTACTGAACCATTCGGAGGCAACGGCGGACATAAACACGGGCTGGAAAAGGCAGAAGGGCGTAGGTACGCCCTTCTGCCTTTTCGGAGAACAAATGAGCAGCAGGCCAGCAACCTTCCAAAGGAGAAGCCCCAGTGCCTGCGCCCGGGCAAAAAGAGCCGGCGCGGCCGCCCCGCAGGACTCACCGCACCGGCCCCGACCGCAGGGTTACTGCATCGGGCCGTTCAGGGCCTTAGTGGCCGTGGTGTCCGAGGGTTTACGTACGCTCCGGATGGCCTCGCGGCTGTTGGTCTGGGCGGCATCGGGGGCGTTGGCGGTGCGGGATTCTTCGGCCGTTACGTGCTTGCTCTGGTTGGTTTCGCCGAGCGTAACACCGGAGCCGACGGGCTCCTCAATGGCACCGCCCTTGGCCTGGTTGGGCATGTGGGGGTTAACTGACTCCGTTTTGCCATGGTCGACCAGGTCGGCAGTACCCTGCGTTTCGGGACCGAAATTCTCGTCGGAGCGGGTGCCGGGGGCTACCAGATCGAGGGATACTTTTTTATCGGGCCGCCAGTCCGACGGTTCGATGCTGCACGCGTTCAGGGCCAGCGTAACAAGGGCCAGGGCAGAGAGGGCAAATTGCTTGCTCATGGAAGAAAAGAAAAAACGATGAATCGGGAAGAAGCGGGAAGTTGAAATCGGCCGCGGGGCCAAAAGGTTTTATGCGGTGGCCGCGCCGCCGGGCAACAGACTTTTGCGCCGCAGCATAGCATCGAACAGCTTCTGGTCGTTGGCCGAGTTGAAGATGCGGTCGGGCACCTGCACGAAAATGGGCGTATCGAAGGTACGGGCCATCCAGCGCTTGAACCCGGTGAGGTCGGCGGGCAGCTCGGGCGTTTTCAGGGCCAGCAGGTAACCGTTGGCTTCGCGCTTCACGTCGCCAATCATGTCCCAGGTCAGGCGCATGCCTTCTTTTTCGTTGCGCCGAAGCACAATCTGCTTGTTGTCGAACTCGTAAGCCATTTTCTCGAACAGTGGCTTGGTTTGCTCCACCTGCGTAACGCCCGTTATCTGGGCCGAGCGGAAGAGCACGTAGAGCAGCGTCAGGCCGAAGGCCAGCGCCAGCCACCACCACGAATGCCAGATGATGGCCGGCAGCAAGCCCACCGCAAACGGAATCAGGGCGTACCACCACTCGCGGCGCCATACCCGGCCCAAAGCCAAGCGGGTGTAAACGTTGGTATCGAGCTTGTGCTTTTTGGTACGGATGGCCATCGGCGAAGCGCCCTGCTGCTGCTGGCGGTAGCCCCCGCGTTGGTTGGGTTGTTGCATTGGTAGTTAGGGCTTAGGAATTAGGATTTTAGGGCTTAGAACTCAGAAACAGCACTCTTAGTAGGTTAAATACCAACGGGGAAGTAATGTTATCTACGTCCTAAGACCTACTACTTAACCCTTTATTAAAATGCTTTCAAACTCATATCCAGGCTTTGGATGGAGTGGGTGAGGGCCCCGACCGAGATATAGTCGACGCCGGTGGCGGCTACTTCGGCAATGGTTTCCTCGGTGATGCCGCCGCTGGCTTCGAGCTGGAAGCGGCCTGCCACCAACGCCACGGCCTCGCTAAGCTGGGCGGGCGCCATGTTGTCGAGCATAATCCGGTCGACGCCGCCGGTGTCGAGCACCTGCTGCACCTCGGCCAACGTGCGGGTCTCTACCTCGATGGGCAGCTGGCGGCCCGTGCGCTCCAGGTAGGCCCGCGAAGCCTCGATGGCCTCCCGGATGCCCCCGGCATAATCGACGTGGTTATCCTTGAGAATAATCATGTCGAAGAGCCCGTAGCGATGATTAACGCCCCCTCCGATGAGCACGGCCCACTTTTCGGGCAGCCGAAAGTTAGGGGTCGTTTTGCGGGTATCGAGCAGGCGGGCCTTGGTGCCGGCCAACAGGCTGGCCAAATGGGCGGTGCGAGTGGCAATGCCGCTCATGCGCTGCATGCAGTTGAGCACCAGCCGCTCGGCCGTGAGAATGCTGCGTGCTCGGCCCTCTACTGTGAAGGCAATGTCGCCGTACTGCACCCGGGCTCCGTCTTCGAGGCCGGGGTTAAGCTGCAGGTCGGCATCCACGAACTCAAAAATATGGCGGGCCATCTCCACTCCAGCCAGCACGCCCTCATCCTTAATAAGCAGGTGGGCACGGTTGCGGGCCTCGGCCGGAATAGCCGACAGGGCCGAATGGTCGCCGTCGCCAACATCCTCGGCCAGGGCCGTACGAATGAAGGTGGACAGGGCTTCGGGGGTGAGGTAGGGAGGCGTTTGCACGGCGCAAAAATAGCAAAAACGGGCCGGTTAGCGGTGCCTTTCGCTTACAAGTACGCCTCCGGGGCCCAGGGGCACAAAAAAAGTACCGCGCCGGAGGGCGCGGTACTAGTTACAGGAGGTGGCAACGAAGCCGGTGTCTATTCCTTGGTGAAGTCAATGGTCGCGATTTTAGGTCCACCGTCGGCCTGCTTCATTTTCACAAACATGCGGTAGGCGCCGTCTTTGCCAGTGTATTTGCCCACGGCGTAGGGCGTACCGTCGTTGCTGCCGCCGTAGTGGATGAAGTCGAACGAGGCGGGGGAATGCTTGGCGAAGAAGTCCTTCATCACGAACTCGGCCTGGGTGGCGCTGTAGCTCTGCTTGTCGCCGTCGAAGCTCAACTCCACATTGGGAGCGAAGAACTGGGCCAGCTCACGGGAGCTGCTATTGCGGATGGCACTGCGCACGGGACCAAAGGCTTCCCCCTGCGCTAGGGCTCCCACTGACAGCAGCAGGCCACACAACAGCACGAAGGTTAAAAAGAAGGTGCGTTTCATAAAGAGGTGATAAGTTCGTTGGGAAACGCACTAAAATGGTGCCAAGCTACTGAGTGGTTAGTCCGCTGCCGGTTCGGCCGGGTTTCCTGACAGCCAAGTTAGGGAAAAGGCCGACGTTTCGCCCCCCAAGGCTTATCTTTGCAGCCATGAACAAACAGGTATTGTTGGTTATTCTGGATGGGTGGGGCCTGGCTCAGAATAAAGAGGTATCGGCCATCGACCAGGCAAATACGCCCTTCGTCGATTCGCTTTTTCAGCGCTTCCCACACAGCAAGCTGCAAGCCTCTGGCGAAGCCGTAGGCCTGCCCGAAGGCCAGATGGGCAACTCCGAAGTGGGCCACATGAACATTGGGGCCGGCCGGGTGGTGTACCAGGATCTGGTGCGCGTGAATAAGGCCATCCGGGAGCGGAAGCTGGGCACGGTGCCCGCGCTGGTGCAGGCCCTCGAATACGCCCGCCTCAACAACAAGCCCGTGCACCTGATGGGGCTGCTCTCCGATGGCGGCGTACACTCCCACATCGAGCACCTCAAGGCCCTGTGCACTATCGCCCACGACCAGGACGTGCACAATGTGTTCATCCATGCCTTCACCGACGGCCGCGACACCGACCCCAAGGGGGGCGTGAGCTACGTGAATGATCTGGAGCAGCATTTACAGCGCGGAGCCAGCGGCAAAATCGCCTCCATCGTGGGACGCTACTACGCCATGGACCGCGACAACCGTTGGGAGCGGGTGAAGGTAGCCTACGACCTGCTGGTGAATGGCGTGGGCACGCCTTCCCAGAACCTGATCCAGAGCATGCTCGACTCCTATAAGGAGGGCGTTACTGATGAGTTCATGAAGCCCATCGTGAAAGTCGGCGACGATGGTACGCCGCTGGCCACCATTGCCGAGGGCGACGTGGTTATCTGCTTCAACTTCCGCACCGACCGGGGCCGGGAAATCACGCAGGCCCTCACCCAGCAGGATTTTCACGCCTTCCAGATGCGGCGCCTCAACCTGCACTACCTCACCCTGACCAACTACGACGCCACGTTTACCGGCGTCGTGCCCATCTTCGAGAAAGACAACCTCGAACATACCCTGGGGCAGGTGCTGGCCGAAAACCATAAAAAGCAGCTTCGGATTGCCGAAACCGAGAAGTATCCCCACGTCACATTCTTCTTTTCGGGGGGGCGCGAGGTGGAGTTTGAAGGCGAATCGCGTATTATGCGCAACTCGCCCAAAGTGGCCACCTACGATCTGCAGCCCGAGATGAGTGCCTACGAGCTGCGCGACGCGCTGGTGCCGGAGTTGCTGGCGAAGTCGGCCGATTTTGTGATTCTCAACTTTGCCAACACCGACATGGTGGGCCACACCGGCATCTTCGCCGCCGCCGTGAAGGCGGCCGAAGCCGCAGACGCCTGCACCCAGGGCGTGGTAGAAGCAGCCCTGGCCGCCGATTACGCGTGCATCATCATCGCCGACCACGGTAATGCCGACATGATGGTGAACCCCGACGGCACGCCCAACACGGCCCACACCACCAACCTGGTACCCTGCATTCTGGCCAGCAACGACTACGTGGGCACGCTCACCGACGGCAAGCTGGGCGATATTGCCCCCACCGTATTGAAGCTCATGGGCCTGCCCCAACCCGCCGCCATGACCGGCCAGAGCCTGCTGCAACCTCAGCCCCAGCTAGTTCCGAATGCGTAAGGCCGCGCGGTATTTAACGGCGGCGCTGGGCCTGCTGGCTGCTTGCGGACCCACCGAGCCAGCCCCCAACCCAGCCCTGCGCCAAACGAGCTACTTCAACTTAACCGGGTTTCTGCGGGAGTTGAGCGCCCAGCTCAGCCGCACCCAGCCAGCCGTGGAAAAGCAAGTGCTCCTACTCGATGGCCAGCAGGAAACCACCCGCGTCGCCAACCCCGACTGGACCAAGGAGCTCCAGATTTTTCAGCAGGCCGATATCGATAAGCCCGCATTGCGCGGCCAGTACCTCGTCGATTCGGCTGCCACGCCCGGTGGCGGTATGCGCCGCACCTACCGCCGCCGGCCCGGCGTCAGCCACCCGGTCGAGCAGCTCACCGTCATCAGCCAGGGCAACCAAGTGCAGCAGTTGCGGGCCACCGTGGCCCAGGACAACCCGCTGGTGTACTCGGCCAAACGGCTGGAGCTGAATTGCCAGAACGGCCAGCTCACGACCTATCGCGTCCGGGGCGTGCAGAAGCTGATTCTGTTCGATTCGGTACAGTACGCGGTACGGGGCGTGGTTGGTCTTTAGCTTTTGGCTAATAGTAAGTCGCAAAAACGATTGTCATCCTGACGAAGGAAGGACCTGGAGAGAAGCCCTCAAATGGGAACAGCTTTTTTCCACGTCCTTCGTCAGGATGACAGTCGTTTTTCCGCGCACTGATTATCAAATTCAGCGGCCCATCAACGTGGCTACCACCCAGCGCCGCCCGCCGTGGGTTCGATGCTCACCCAGGTAAATACCCTGCCAGGTACCTAGAGCCAATTCACCCCGGCTGATAGGGATGCTCACGGCGTGGCCCAGCAGGCTGGCTTTTAGGTGGGCCGGCATATCGTCGGGGCCCTCCTGGTTGTGCTGGAAGTAAGGGCCGTTTTCGGGTACCAGCCGCCGAAAGAACGCCTCGAAATCGTGGCGCACGGTGGGGTCGGCGTTTTCGTTGAGACTGAGGCTGGCGGAGGTATGCTGGATGAAAAAGTGCGCCGTGCCCACTTCCAGCTGCTCCAGTTCGGGCAATTCGGCCACCAGCAGATCGGTAATCAGATGAAAGCCCCGGCTAACCGCCGGCAGCCGCAGCCGTTTCTGGAAGAAGTGCATGCTTTTAGAAGTGGGATGGTGAGACGTAAGAAGTGAGACTACGTTATGGCAACAGAAAGGACATGAAACACAGTCTCACTTCTCACCTATCAATACTCACTTCTACATCATGGATTCACCCGCTCGTAGGCGCCGATATCAGGCGTATTAGGGTCGCGGGAAAGGTTGAGCAGGTCGGTGGTGATGCCCGGCAGGGGCAGGCCCTTGTTGCTGGCTGGCGAAAGAGTATCGAGCTGGAAGTTGAGCTTGGTACCCCGGAAACGCACAGGGCTGCTCTTAAACAATGGCCGCTCGAACTCATCGGGGTTGATGATGTTGCCGTTTTTCTGCTGGCCCAGCACGCCCGCATTATCGTACTTCTTAGTTTTGAGGATGCTATTGCGGATGCTGATGTTGCCTGCATACTGCTCGCCATCCACGAATTCCAGCTCGTCGCCGTCGCGGATGGTACCCCACAGAATGGAGTTGCGCACCGTCAGGCGCGGGGCTGCGGGGGGGCGCTGCTTGCCGTTGATTTCAATAGCCGGGGCCAGCAGCACCGAGGGTGTCTGGCGATTGTTCTGCAGGTAGTTGGCCAAGGTACAATAGTCGAGCTGGTATTGGCTGCCCTGCACCCCAAACACGGCGTACTGCTCGCAGTTGGTGATGAGCGTATTGCGCACCACAAAGTCGCCCGAAATACCCAGCAGCGCCGCCCCTTCTAAATTGTAGCCGCCGTTGAGAGTCGAGATATTGCTCAGCACCGCATTTTCGACCTGGACCCGGGGATGGGGTTGGCGGTTGAAAGGGTTATAGATGAGCAGTCCGAAAGCACTATTCTTAATCTCGGTGAAGCGCAGCACGTTGTCCTGGCTGCTGGCATCGAACTCCAGCCCGCCCCACTGCCCGGGCGTATCGGCGTATTGCTTTTCGCGTCGGTCGCCCTGAAAGCGCACGATGTTGGGGTCGTCGGGCTTGATGGGGCCGGTGGGCCGGTAGGTGGGGTTGCACAGCAGCCGCCCTCGCACCACCAGAAACGAGCCGGCGTGCGAGTAAATCCGGGCCCCGGCCTCAATGGTAAGCGTCGCTAGCGAATCGACCAGCACCGAGTTATACACTACGTGGGGCTTATCGGCTTTCCAGGTGGTGTTCTTCGTGATGACTTCGTTGTCGTGGAAATAGGCGTTCTGGCCGTAGCTGAGCACTTTCACGGCCTGGTCGTTGCCGTTGGTGCGGAACCGCAGATCGTTGACCACCAGAAACGGCTTGGCGTCGCCGGCCGTGGGGTCAACAGTGGCACTCACCAGCACCAACAGGCTGTCTTTACCCCGGATGGCAACGTCGCGCACGGTCAGGGCCTTGTCGCCGTTTACCAGCAGGCTATACGTCACGCCGGGCTGGCTCTGCAGGCTAATTTCCGACACCTTCACGGCCCGGGAGTTGCGGTTGTACACCCACAGCCGCTTGCTCACGGTACCCACCGACACGAAAACCGTATCGAACTTCACCGTATCGAGCGAGAACTCCAGCTTGGCGCTGCTGTCAGTTGTCAGCAAGTCTTCCTTCGGCTCGCACCCCGGCAGCAATACCGTGGCCAAGGCCGAAAGAACAAGCAGCAGCGGGAAGAGGTAGCGCATTGGTTGGTTTTAACGACTAATAACAGAACGTGATGCTGAGCGCAGCCGCAGGCGGAGTCGAAGCATCTCTACCACTTCGTAGCAGTCGATAGAGTTACTACTGCGGTAGAGATGCTTCGACTCCGCCTCTGGCTGCGCTCAGCATCACGTTCTCGTATTGTTCGAACGCTCAGCAGGCCAGAAAAATTACCCTACACCTTCCTGCAACCGCGCGGCGCTTTCGGCCAAGCGCAGCTGCTCCACGAAGTCGTCGATGTTGCCGTCCATGACGTTGGCTAGGTTGTGCACCGTGAAACCGATGCGGTGGTCGGTAACGCGGCCCTGGGGGTAGTTGTAGGTGCGGATTTTGTCCGACCGGTCGCCGCTGCCAATCATGCTTTTGCGCTGGGCACCTTCGGCTTCGTTCTTCTTGGCCAGCTCGATTTCGTAAATCCGCGAGCGAAGCACGCCCAAGGCCTTGTCGAAGTTCTTGAGCTGCGACTTCTGGTCCTGGCACTGGGCCACGAGGCCGGTGGGCAAGTGGGTGAGGCGCACGGCCGAGTAGGTCGTGTTCACCGACTGGCCGCCGGGGCCGCTCGACATGAACAGGTCCTTGCGCACGTCGTTCATGTCAATCTGCACGTCGAGCTCTTCGGCCTCGGGCATCACCACAATCGAAGCCACGGAGGTGTGGATGCGGCCTTGGGTTTCGGTGGCCGGCACCCGCTGCACGCGGTGCACACCGCTTTCAAACTTGAGCTTGCCATACACGTCCTCGCCCTTGAGGGCCAGGATAATTTCCTTGTAGCCGCCCGAAGTGCCCTCGGTGGCGTCAATCAGGTCCATTTTGAGGTTGTGCTTTTCGGCGTAGCGCATGTACATGCGCTGCAGGTCGCCGGCAAAAATGGCCGCCTCGTCGCCCCCGGCTCCGGCCCGGATTTCCATGATAACGTCCTTGCTATCGTTGGGGTCCTTCGGAATCAACAGTTCCTTGATAACGGCTTCCAGGCGTTCCTCCTCGGGGTAGAGCTCTTCGAGCTCGTCCTTGGCCATCTGGCGGAAGTCCTCGTCCTTTTCGGTAGAAATGACCTGCTTGGAGCTGGCGATGTTGGCCAGCACGTTCTGGTAGGCCTTATACTCGACCATGATTTTGCCCAGGTCCTTGTATTCTTTGTTGAGGGCCTTGAAGCGTTTCATATCGCTCATGGCTTCGGGCTGGGTCAGCTCCTCGCTCACGTCCTCGTAGCGCCGTTGGATGGCCTCCAGTTTATCTAGCATTTTGCCTGCAGAAATTGTAGTAAGGCTACAAAGATACGGAAACCCAAGCCGTCTGAAAACAAGGACTTCCGACCCGGTAGCGGTGGCCGTACCGCCCCAATAATTCGCGCCAGGCCAGTTGGCCAGAGCCGATAGGTCGTATCTTTAAGCATTCCGTTAACTGCCCTGCCCATGCGCCGCCTCCTGCCACCCCGCGCCCTGCTGCTGCTCTTGCTGCTGCCCCTGCTGACCGCCTGCAACTCCGACCAGGTAGAGCACCTGAGCAACACCAAGGAACTGGCCGTGGAAGCGGCCAACTGGGAGGTGAAGCGCATCATGCCCGCCGATTTGCTGCGGGCCACCGCTTGGGCCGGCGACTCGCTCACGCGCACCGCCGAACGGGAACTGCGCCAAGTGATGGCCCAAAAGCTGGCCGAAGGTGGCGTGGCAGCGGCATTGCCTTTCTGCCATCCCGAGCAACTCCCCCGCACCGATTCGCTCGCCCGGGTGCTCAAGGCCACGTTGAGCCGGGCCAGCAACCGCCCCCGCAACCCCAGCAACCAAGCCACGCTGTCGGCCTACGCATTAAACCCGGCCGATACGACCCGCCTCGTAGCCCGCCCCAGCCAGGAGGTTTTCACCTACCAGCGCCCCTTGGTGCTTTCCGACCAGTTGTGCCTGCGCTGCCACGGCGTAGTCGGGCAGGATATTGCGGCGGCCGATTACGCGCTTATCAAACAGAAATACCCCCGCGACCAAGCCACCGGCTACCAACTCGGCCAACCGATGGGCGTGTGGCGCGCGCGTCTGGAACGTAACGGCATAGCTGAGTTCTGGACGATGAAAACCCGCAAGGTGATGAAAAAGCGCAAGCCCTTATTTTGAGAAGTCAGGAGTTAGAAGTCGGAAGCGAGTTATTCATCATGGCGTTGGTTGTTAGCTTCTCAAAAACAACCTTCCCACTAGTTTTCAGTTTGGAGTTGATATGACAACTGCCGATTCTACCCCGCAACTGCCCGTACTTATTATCGGCGCCGGTATGGCTGGCCTCTCGTGCGCCAATTACCTGCACCGCGCCGGCCGGCCCGTGCTGGTGCTCGAAGCTGCCGACGCCGTGGGCGGCCGGGTTCGCACCGACCACACCGACGACGGTTTTCTGCTCGACCGGGGATTTCAGGTTCTGCTCACCCGCTACCCCGAAGTGGAGCGCCTCATCGATTACGGTGCCCTCGATTTGCAGGCTTTCCGCTCGGGGGCCGTTATCCGGCTGCCCGATGGCAAGCAAACAACCTTACAGAATCCGCTGCAACAGCCCACGGCAGCCTTTTCGGCCCTTACCTCGCGCATCGGTACGCTGCCCGACAAGTTGCGCATTCTGAGCCTCGTGCAGCATGTGCGGCGTTATACCAGCGGGCAGCTGCTGAGCCGCAACTCCACCAACGAACAGAGCACCCTCGAATTCCTGCGCCACTACGGCTGGAGCGAGCGAATGATCGACAACTTCTTCCGGCCTTTCTTCGGCGGCGTGTTCCTCGACCGTAGCTTGAGCACGGCAGCCAACTTCTTCGAGTTCGTGTTCCAGCAGTTTGTGGAGGGAGAGGCTGTAGTGCCGGCCCTCGGTATGCAGCAGATTCCCGAGCAGCTTGCCACCCGCCTGCCGGCCGGGGCCGTGCGCCTGCACACGCCGGTAGCAGCCATTGAGGGCACTACTGTCCGGCTGCAAAACGGCGAAACTATTGAGGCCGCCGCCGTGGTAGTGGCCGTTGATGGAGAGGCCGCCGCCCGCCTGCTACCCGCCGCCGAAGCACCCACGGCCCTAAGCTGGCGGCGCACTACCTGCACTTACTTCGCCGCCCCCACTGTACCCGGCCGGCCCGATAAGCTGCTGCGCCTCAATGCCGCGCCGACCAGTTTGGCCCACAATGTAGCTTTCCCGTCGGATGTGGCCCCGGACTACGCCCCCACCGGCCAGCGGTTGGTATCGGTGAGCACCCACGGCGAGCATGGCCTGTCGGAAGCCGACCTCACCGCCCGGCTCCGGCAGGAACTCGCTGCCTGGTTTGGTCCCGAGGCGGCTAACTGGCGACATCTACGCACCTATGCCCTGCCCTACGCCCTGCCCGAGTACCCCGCTGGCCAACCCGCCCGCCAATCGCTCAAGCTCACCAACACGCTTTACCGCTGCGGCGACTACGCCGCTTACCCGTCCCTGAACGCCGCCCTGGCCTCCGGCCGCGAAGTGGCCGATATGATATTGGTGAGCGGGTAGATTGGTTGCTGGTTGTTAGTGTCAACTGACAACTAAAACCCCAACTCCAACTGCGCCGGGCAGTGGTCGGAATGCACGATGTCGTGAAGCAGGTCGGCGTGGCGGATGTGGGGCGTGAGGCAGTTGTCTACTAACAGGTGGTCGAGGCGCCAGCCCACGTTGCGGGCGCGGGCCCCGGCCCGGTAAGTCCACCAGGAATAGCGGTGGGGGGCATCGGCGTGGTGGTGGCGGAACGAGTCGGTGAAGCCGTCGGCCAGAAAATCGCGGAACCACTGCCGCTCCTCGGGCGTGAAGCCGGGGCTCTTCTGGTTGGCCTTGGGGTTGTGCAGGTCGAGTTCCGTCTGGCAGCAATTGAAGTCGCCGGCAATAACCAGCGGCGGTACTCCGGCGGCTTGTAATTCCCGCACGTAGCGCCGGAAAAAGTGCAGCCACTCCACCTTGAACGCTTGCCGTTCGGTCCCGCTTGTACCCGAAGGCATGTAGGTGTTCAGCACCGAGCAGTGTTCGAAATCAAGCCGCAGCACCCGACCCTCGGTATCGTAGAGGTCCTGCCCGCAGCCTTCAGTCACGGCTCGCGGCTTCTCCTTCGAGAAGATGGCCACGCCGCTGTAGCCGGGCTTCTGGGCCGGATGCAGGTAGGCGTGGTACCCCAGATCGGTAAGCGGGGTAACGTCGAGCGCCTCGCGGCCGGCCTTTATTTCCTGCACGCAAAGCACGTCGGGTCGGGCCTCAGCCACCCAATCGGCCAATCCTTTACTAAGGGCCGAACGCAGGCCATTAAGGTTGTAGGAGATGATATTCATGTTCGGTAATTGTCAAAATAAATAGCCGCCAGGACCGGAGCGCCAAGCATCTGCCTTGCGCTCCGGTCCTGGCGGCTGAGCAACTTCGTTTTGCGTTGCATGATGTAAACGTCAGGCGCTACTCCTCCGCGTTCTGCTCGTCGAAGTACTCTAGCACGTGCCACTTAAGCATCCGCTCCTGCTCCTTGAGGTTGGAGAAGGGCAGTGCCTGCGACAACTGGTAATGGGGCCAGCCCTCCTCATCCACGCGCTCCAGCTCGTAATAGCCCGAAATGCTGAACAGCCGGCAGGTGGCAATGTGCATCAAGTCCTGCTTCTGCTCTTTGGTGAACGGGCCCGCGCCCTGGCCTAACTCCTGCACGCCAATCAGCAACAGCAGGGCGTTGAGGTCGGGTTTCTTGCCGAAGCGGGTCCGCATCTCGTTCATCAGCTCCCACCAACGGTGCTCGAACTGGGCCTCGGTTTCCTGGGGGTCGAGCATGGTTATGCCTCGTGGGGGTGTACAGAGGGCGGGGTCACCGATTCCTCTTTGAGGGCCTCCCAGTACTCCACGGCCCGGCGGAAGTGCGGAATCACGATGCTGCCCCCGATCAGGTTGGCAATGGCGAACACCTCGTAGATTTCCGCCTCGCTCACGTTCTCCTCGTAGCACTTGCCCAGGTGGTACTTGATGCAGTCGTCGCAGCGCAGTACCATCGAGCACGACAGGCCCAGCAGTTCCTTGGTTTTCACATCCAGGGCGCCCTCCTGGTAGGTGTTGGTGTCGAGATTGAAAAACCGCTTGATGACCTTGTTATCGGCCGCCAGGATTTTCTCATTCATCCGCTGGCGGTAATCGTTAAATTCGGTTACGAGGCTCATGAGTAGGCAAGTAAAGAGAAGAGGAACTGCTTCCGGCCACCCGGCATAAATTACGGGCGGGGCGCAGCTGAAATTCGGGTTTAAAACCTAAAATTAGGGAGAAGTTCACCAGCGTCCACGGCCACTGCTTCCCAATACCTGTTTCCTGTTCCGCTATGCCCTTACCCGCTATGTTTTCCGATTTCGTGGGCCTGCTGTTTCCGCGGGTATGCCTGGCTTGCCAGGAGCCACTGGCCCGGGGCGAAGACCACGTCTGCACCGACTGCCGGGCGCAGTTGCCCTACACCGACTACCACCGCCTCGCCCCCGCCGCTAACCCCTTGGCCCGCCGGTTCTGGGGCAAGCTGCCTATCGCCCACGCCCTGGGTTACCTCACTTTCCAGAAGCACGGCCGGGTACAGCATTTGCTTCACCAGCTCAAGTATGGCAACCAGCAGGAGGTAGGCCGGGTACTGGGCCGCTGGTACGGGCAGGAGCTACTCGAAACCGGCTACGCCGCCACCTTCGATCTGGTAGTGCCCGTGCCGCTGCACCCGCGCAAGCTGGCCAGCCGCGGCTACAACCAAGCCGATAGCTTCGCCGAGGGTCTGGCCACCGGCCTAACCTGCCCGTGGTACCCCGACGCTCTGCGCCGCACCGCCCACACCAATTCGCAAACCCGCAAGACGCGCTTCCAACGCTGGCAAAACGTCGCCACCGTGTTCGAGGCCGCCCGCCCCGACCTTTTCGCCGGCCAACATGTGCTGGTCGTCGATGACGTACTCACTACCGGAGCTACGTTGGAAGCCTGCGCCGCCGTGCTACTCGCCGCAGGAGCCCGTCATGTCAGCATCGCCACCATCGCCGTCGCCTGATCACGAATTAGCGCGGGTTTAACGGATTTCACGGATTTTGTAATTGGCCCTGCTGGCCTTCCTTCGCCGGCAGCAAACGTAAAAGCCACCTCGATTGAGGTGCTTTTACGTTTTTGATCGACTACAAAACCGTGAAATCCGTTAAAATCCGCGCTAATCCGTGATCTGATTAACGGTTAGAACCGGCGTTGATCATGGCGCAACGGAAACCGATGGTTGCCGTGGCCGAGTCTTCGGCCATGAAGCGGCGCGTACCGGGCGAGAGCCAGTAGGCCACATCGCGCCACGAACCGCCTTTGTAGACGCGTACGTGGTCGTCAATCAGCGACTGGTAACCTTTCTTGTCGTACTTCTCCGATGGATCGAGGTAGCCGTTGCGGCGGAAGGGGTTCAAATCCTCCACGTCTTCGTAGGAAAGTGGACGGTAGATATCCTGCACCCACTCGTTCACGTTGCCGGCCATGTTGTAGAGGCCGTAATCGTTAGGTGGGTACGAGTAGATGTACTCCGTAATCATGGCCCCGTCGTTGAGCGAGCCGGCAATACCGGCATAGTCACCGCGGCCACGCTTGAAGTTAGCCAAGAACTGGCCCTGCTTCTTACCGTAAGGATTCCGTACCTGCCGGCCATCCCAAGGATAAATGCGCTTGTTTTCCTGGTTTTCGTTGCCAGTTTCCTGGGTTCCGATCAGGGCTTGGGCTGCGTACTCCCACTCAGCCTCGGTGGGCAGGCGGTAGTTAGGCAGGGTGTTACCGTTCTCGATGGAAATTTTGTTGCCGCCATTGTCGGAAGTTCCTTCGGCCGCATCGCCGCCTTTGTTCTTCCGGCTGAACAGACCTTTTTTCTTGGTGCTACCGCCGTTGTCGGCCTCACCGGCCAGCCCTTCGTTTACCTTCGCGGTGCGCCAGGTGCAGAAATCGTTGGCTTGCAACCAGCTCACGCCCACCACTGGGAAGTAGCGGAAACCGGGGTAACGCAGGTAGTAATCCACGTAGGGGTCGTTAAACGACAGCTCCCGGGCCCATACGGTGGTATCGGGCAGCGCCGACATATAAAACTCCTCGGCCGAATCCTTGCGCACATAGTGCAGATATTCGAGCCAGTGGATGTTGGCCACCTCGGCTTCATCCATATAGAAGGAGGCCAGCGTCACGGTCCGTTCCAGGTTGTCGTGGGTCATGGCTACGTCCTCCTCGGCAGAGCCCAACACGGTGCGGCCACCTTCGATGAATACCAGTCCCGGACCGTCGGGGATACCCTGATAGTCAGACACCTTCATGCCCTCCTCGGTATTGTACTCAATACCTGTGGTGGAGCTGTACTTACCCGGCTTAGTAGCCGTGGGGGGGCCGCTCTTACAGGCAGCCAGCGTGCAGGCTCCTACTACAGCAAAGCGCAGGTACTTGGAAAAATTCATGATCAAGTTGAAACTACCTGTTAGAAAAGCGTTTAGACAAGGCAAGTCAGCTGCAATAATACAAAAAATTAAAACGAGGGACAAGGAATCTTCGGGTAATTCCGCCGTTTCAATCGGCGCCAGGCAGCCTCCAACGAATCAAACTCCCGCAGGGTCAAGGAAAGTTCGTGGGCCCCACCTAAATCGGCACTGAACTGACTAAGGCTGATATCGTAGCTATAACCGAGCCGAAAACTGCCCACGCTCAGGCCAGCCAGCGCCGTGAGGACCTGCTGGGGCTGGGGCGCACCAGGTAGCGGCACACCCCGATATACGGCCCCGAGCGTCAGCGGAGTCGTGGTAAAGTACAATCCAGCCTCCGCCCGTTGCGACCCGCCCTGGCGGGTGTAGCTGGCCGTCGGGGCCAAGCTAGTTTCGCGTTGTTCGCGCACATTGTTTGTGCGCGCAAAATACACCTTGTATCCCCCGTGCAGGTTCAGGCGCAACGGTAGCTGGGTTTGGGTGATAAAGCCCAAGTTGGGCTGGTTGAGATGGTGGGCAGAAGCCCCAAACCAGAATTGTGGGCCGTAAAGTAGCGCCCCCCCCCCCGGCAGTTAGGTAGTTTACGGGAAGATAGTCAGTGGCTTCCTGGCTGAGGTCGCGCACCTGCCCATCGTCGGAGAGCTGGTCGCCGAACACGAGGTTGCCGTAGCTAACCCGCTGGCGGCCGTAGCTCAGCGATGCGCCCCCACTCAGGCCCAGTGCCTGCCCCAGCCGCACATGGTAAGCATACACGCCGCCCGCTTCGAGGCGGGTATAGCCCACGGCCCCCGACCTATCCTGGCTGATGAGCAGGCCCACGGTGCTGTGCTGGTCGCGAAAGCGGTAATCGGCTGCCAGTTGAGTAGTTTGGAACGTGCCAGCAAGGGTAGGGAACTGATTGCGGTAGCTGAGCGTGATACTGTAATCGTCGAGTTGGCCGGCGTAGGCGGGGTTGAGCTGCATCCGGTTGGCGTAAGGTTGGGCGAAATACAGATCCTGGGCGACAGCCGGAGCCTTGGCTACCAAGCACAAGGCGGCCGCAGCCGCCCATCGGCCCGGGCAGAAAGCTAGCCGGCCGGTAGTAATCGTATTACGGAACCATGTGCGTCGCATACCTAGGGTACTAACGACCCGGCGCAGGCGTTTGGTACGCTGGCCCGGCCCGTAGAAACTTAAAAATGCTGTTTTCTTTATTCATTGCCCCGCTTAGGTTCGGCACCAGACTACTTCGGACTGCCCGGCAGGCATCCTCGTTGGCCTTGACCAACGTCCTGCTCCCGGCGTACGGTGGGGTTTCTGACTACTTTTACCCTTGCTGGTTGGCTCCCTGAGCGTTTTGATGTTCAGCCAAGCAACCAGATTTTACTCTCTTTCTTTCTCTTTATTATGCGTAATTTTTTTGTCGGACTCGGGATTTTCCTGGTAGTGGTGCTGGCCGCCCTGGCGTTGGCCCCGCTACTGTTCAAAGATAAAATTAAAGCGGCGTTCGATCAGCAGTTGGCCCAGCGCGTACGGGCCGACGTGCAGTACGACCCGGCCAACGTCGACGTAACGCTACTCAGCACCTTCCCTGACCTGGCCCTGCGCATCAACCAGCTCCGTATCATCGGCCAGGATTCGTTCTCGCGCGACACGCTGGCCTACCTGCCCGAAATGCGGGTGGGCTTGAATCTGATGAGCGTTATCAGCGGCGACCAGATGAAGATCAATAGCGTGGTGCTAGAAGAGCCCGACATCAGCATTAAAGTGCTTAAAAGCGGACGGGCCAACTGGGACATATTCGTATCCGACTCGGCCGCTGCTACCAAAGGCCAAGACACTACGGCCGTGAGCTTGGCCATTAAGGGCTGGAAAATAAACGATGGCCGCCTGCGCTACGACGACCGTAGCATCCCGTTCGGCATGGAGCTCCAGGGCATCAACCATATTGGCTCGGGCGATTTCGAGCAGAACATCTTCGATATGGTGAGCCAGACGACGGCTGAAAGTGCCTCGCTGAGCTACGACGGCGTACAATACGTGAGCAATAAGAAGCTCGACGCCGACGTGACGGTAGCCATGAACCTGGAAAAGATGCTCTTCACCTTCAAGGAGAACAAGGTGAAGCTCAACGATTTTCCGGCCACCTTCCAGGGCACCATCGGCCTGCCCAACGCCACCGACATCACCTACGATCTGACCTTTAAAGCCCTCGAAACCGATTTCAAGAACATCCTAAGCCTGGTACCCGGTGCGTACAACGCACAGTTTAAGGACATCAAGGCCGATGGCAAGGTGGCCTTTGAGGGCTACTACAAGGGGGTGCAGAACGCCCTGCAAATGCCCGGCTACGGTGTGAACCTGCAAATCAAGGACGGCAGCTTCAAGTACCCCTCCCTCCCCGACCAGGCCCGCAACATCAACGTAGACATGGTAGTGGATAACCCTTCGGGCTTCACCAATAATATAAAGGTAAACGTGAAGCAGTTTCACCTCGACCTAGGCAAGAACCCTATTGACGGCAACGTGACCATCGACGGATTGGAGCCGATGAAGGTGGATGGCCGCGTGAAGGCCAACGTGGACTTAGCCGAAATGCTGAAAGTTTACCCCGTGCAGGATTTGTTGTTGCGCGGCAAGCTGTTCGTGGATGCCACGGCCAAGGGCGTGTACTCGGCCACCCGCATGCCCGTCATTCAGGCGAAAATGAACCTGACTAATGGCTACGTGAAGAGCAAGCAGTTCCCCGCGCCCATCGAGAACCTGACGCTCAACGGCACTGTCACGAATCCCACGGGCCAGATCAACGATACCCGCGTGAACATCCCACAGTTCCGGATGCTACTAGACGGCGAACCGCTGGAGGGCCGCGTGGCCACCCAAGGAGTGGATAAGCTGGCATTTGATGCTGATGTAAAGGGCATCATCGACCTGACCAAACTCACCAAGATTTTTCCCCTGGAGGGCATGACGGTTACCGGCCGCCTCAACGGCAACGTGGCCGCCAAAGGCAACATGGCCGATATAGAAGCTGGTCGTTACCAGTCGGTAGTAGCGTCGGGCACTGTGAAAGCAAACAATATTACTTACAAGAGTCCCGATTTGCCCCAAGGCATGAAAGTAACCACGGCCACGGCCACCTTCAACAACGACCAGATTGTGCTGCGTGACATGAAGGGCTTCGTGGGTTCCTCGGATATTGCGGCGGCGGGCACCATCAGCAACTACATGGCCTACCTATTCGTGCCGGGCCAGCCCCTGCGCGGCAACCTGACGGTGAACTCAAACCGTTTTAATGTGAATGAGTGGATGGTGGACGAGGTAAGCGCCAAGCCCACCACCGGGGCAACGGCTGCCACCAAAACGCCCACCGCCGCCACCCAAGCCGATGGCGTCCTTCAGATTCCGAAGGAATTTGACCTGACCATGAACACCAATGTCGGGCAGGTTATCTACGACAACCTCAAGCTCAGCAATGTGAAGGGTACGGTACTAGTACGAAACGAAATTGCCACCCTCCAAGGCCTTACGTTCAATACGTTGGGCGGCAGCTTCGCCACCAACGGCTCGTATAGCAGCCAGAACCTAGCTCACCCAAAATTCGATTTCGGACTTAATATTAAGAACCTGAATTTCCAGAACGCCTTTGCAGCCTTCAACTCCATTAAAACGCTGGTGCCGCTGGCAGCCAACCTAGAAGGAATTTTTTCTACCAACTTCAATGTGAGTGGCGAAATGGGGCACGACATGATGCCTAAGTATAGCACGCTCACGGGCAAGGGGATATTTGACATTGTAAGGGCCGCCGTAACCAGTTCGCCGGTACTGACCAAAATCAGCTCCCTCACGCAGCTGCAAGACTTGAAAAATTTTGTGGTTACCAACAAGGACGTCGCCGCCGAAATCATCAACGGCAATTTCGTAGTCCAGCCCTTCGATCTGACTGTAGGCCAGATCAAGATGACGGTGGGTGGCTCCAATAACATCGACAGTGGTGGCCTCGAATATGTGGCGGCCCTAAATGTGCCCACGGGCCAGGTCGGCAATGCCCTCAACAGCCAACTAACCCGCCTCACCGGCGTGCAGGACATCAAGGGCACCGAACGCGTGACGCTGGGCCTGAGCATCGGCGGCACCATCAGCAACCCCCAGGTGAAGCTCACGAGTGGCAGCGTGCAGTCACAAGCCAAAGACGTAGCCAAAAGCCTTGTCACGAGCATCGTGCAAAGTAAGCTCAACGACTCGAAAGCCGGGTTGGCTGCCAAGGCGTTGCTTTCACAAGATAGCCTGAAGAAGGAAGCGGGGTTGAAGCGTGAAGAACTGGAAGCGCGGGCTCAGCAGGAAATAGAAAAGAAGAAGCTCGAAGCCCAGGCCAAAATCCGGGAGCAGGCTACCAAAGGGCTCAATAATCTGTTTGGCAAGCCTAAAGCGCCCGTCAAGCCGGCTCCCAAAGCCCCCGCCGATACAACCAAGACGAGTGATTAATTTTCATCATCCGTCATAAATACAATTTATGGCCGGTTATTTGCGCCACTAGACTGGTTGTTCGCGCGTAAGTGCAGAACAACCAGTCTTTTTTTCACTTTACCTCTCAGCCGCATGAAGCGCTTTCAACGCCCACTCTCCTACGCCCTGTTAGTTGCGCCGCTCGCGTTGGCCGCGTGCAGCAGCGGTAACTCCGACGACAACCTACCGACCAATAACTTGGAAATCCGTCTGCAGGACGCTCCCGGCGACTTTCAGTCCGTAGTACTCGATGTGCGGCAGATTGAAATTCATCAGAAAGAAGAAGGCGACCCTGATGGATGGCGGTTGCTGCCATTCCAAGCCCAGCCCATCAACGTGCTCGACTATGTGAATGGGCGTTCGGCTTTACTCGTGAGCACCGATTTCGATCCAGGCAAGCTGAAGGAAATTCGCTTGCTGCTAGGGCCCGACAACTACGTGGTGGGCCGCGATGGACAGCGCTATGATTTAAAAACGCCCAGCGGCCAGAGTTCAGGTGTTAAGCTCAAGCTAAGCAAGCAAAGCCTGCATCAGCTACCCGGCACCTACCAGTTGCTGCTCGACTTCGATGTAGCTAAGTCTGTTGTGGAGCGGGGCAACTGGAAGCCCGGCAACGATAAAAAGGAGCGCTACCTACTCAAGCCCGTTATTCGGGTGCTGGCCCAAGACATTAAAGGAGGCTTGCGCGGCACCGTAACGCCGGCCGCAGCCCTTCCTCAAGTGTTGGCCATCCGTTCATCCATCACCCCGGCAGATACCTTCAGCACGAGTGCCGATGTGGCCGGAGCTTATCAGTTGGGCGCGTTGCCCTCCGGCACCTACCGGGTCGAGTTCTTCCCTTCCACAACTGCGCCCACCAACCAAGCTAGTTATAAGCGCATCACCCGCACCGGCATCACCGTCACAAATGATCAGGTAACTGATTTGGGGAGCACTAGCCTACAATAGCTGCTCATTGGAACAAAGCCAAAGCGCCCCTTCCAGCTATGGGAGGGGCGCTTTTATGCGGGCCAGGTTGGCCCTGACTGGCTGCGGGCTTGCGTAAGCCAAACAGCGACCCGGCCGTGAGGCCACCGGCAGACCGCGGGTCCGCGACGGGCCCAGGCCCGGCTAGTCTCCTGGTTCCCCTGGCACTTTTCCCCTGGCACTGGGGCGGGCATCAACGCAAGTTGCCCCGCGCATCCGGCTCCCCAAGTGGGGACGCTGGACGCCGCGGGGCGACTTGTAGATAAGGTTGGCGGCGACCGACTCTCCCACCGGTGAAGGCAGT
>NZ_NIRR01000029.1 GCF_002204745.1 Hymenobacter amundsenii | reverse complement strand
TACGGCGCAGGTGCTACGCGGCTGCCCCGTACCCGTGCTGCTGCTACCCGCCGAGGCCCCGGATCAGCCCGACTACCTGCCCCGCATGAGCTGACAAGCAACGTGGCGGCGGGCGCTGGCCGTTTTTCTCACTCCGGGCTCTTTTAGCCCCCTTAGTCCCACTTGTATGCTACTGCCCACTTTCCTGCTTTCGGCTCTGCTTATCGGCATCTTTGTGTACTTCGGGGCGCACATTGAAAACGTGCAGGTGCAGCACCGCGAGCTGCTGCGCGACTACACCGTGGGCCACGGCATGATAACCAATTACCTCGCCCCCACCGACAGCGTGCGGGACGCCGCCGATACCCTGCTGGCCGGCTCCGACTAGGGCAAGGCCGTGGGGGTGCTGACCCGGCCGCTGCTCATGGCCGCCCTGCGCGACAACCGCCTGACCACGGCCGTGACGGAGGTCATGAGCCACGAATTCGATATGGTGGAAATCGGTGATAGCCTGGCCATGGTGTACACCCGCGCCCTGTGCCAGCCCAACGCCTTTTACCCGGTGCTGGAAAATCATCGGCTGCGCGGCGTCATCGACCAAAGCAACCTCACCGAGTGCCTGATCATCCGGGCCGCACTCAGCCACTAGGCGCTGCGACGTCCGGTTTTGTGTTTCTGTTCCAATTCCTTCTGCTATGAAGCCCACCCTGCTTGTCCTATCCGACTTTTCGCCCGCTGCCGAGCGCGCCCGGGCCTACGCAGCCGTGCTGGCCGCCCCGCTGGGGGCTGAGGTTCACCTGCTGCACGTGTACCCCACGCCGCCCACTACGGCGCGGGTAGGCAGGGTTACACATGCCATCAATGCCCGCGACATGCGACGGGAGCACCACGCACTGGAAGAAATAGCCGCCGCCATGCCCGTGCCCGCCACCGCCTCCACCATAGTCAGCCGCTGGGATGAGGCCGTGAAGGAAGCCCTGGCGCGGCATCGGCCGCTGCTGGTCGTTGCCGGCCTCACGGCCACCAACGGTCCGCTGGACGAATGGCTCAGCAATCGGGCCCTGCCGTTGGCTCACGAAACGGGCTACCCGCTGCTGCTGGTGCCCCAGCACCTGCCCACGGCTGCTCTGCGCCCACCCCGTTGCCTGGCCCTGGCCGTGCGCGACCAGTTTTTCACCCTCACGCCCGAAGCCCTGGCCCTGCGCCCGCTGCTCGCGGCCCTGGATGCCGCCGTGATGCCCATTACCATCGCCCAAGCTTATGAACCCAATGCTGGCCGGCACGGCCTCACGGCCGCCCGGGCATGTGGCCTGACGCCCGCGCTGGCCGGCAGCAGCCTCCACCGGGTGGTGGCCGAAGGCGCTGCCGCCGGCCTGCAGCAAGCCGTGCAGGAACTCTCGGCCGAAGTGCTGATCCTGCTCGACCCCGGCCACGGCTGGGTAGCCAAGCTGTTCGGCAACAGTGTAATTGATGAGGTGCTGCGGCATACACAGGTGCCGGTGCTGCTGCTGGCCACCCAGGAAATCGGCCAGGATTGAAAGAACAGTCATGCGAAGCGAGGCCGGAGCATGACTGCCTTTTTTTGACTGCTTACACGCGCCAACTTATTTACTTCAAAGCGTCTCCCCCCATCTTTCTGCACCTGGCCCTTTCCCTCATCGTTTTCGTGGGGTTCTATCCGCCCGCCCGCCCGCTCGCCGCGCCATTGAATATGCCGATATCCTGACGCAGGTCCTGGACGGCGGCCTGGTGCTGCTGCACATCAACCGCGCCCCGCTGTTCAACTCCACCGATTTGGTGGCCCAACAAGGCTACCACCACCAGGAGCTGGCCCGCCAGACCGATACGGCCGCCATTCTCTACCAACAAGGCCGAAGGGCTGCAAACCACGGCCACGGTGGAAGTAGCCACCGACCTGCTGGCCCCCGTGGCCCAGCATCTGGCCCGCCGCTACCAGCCGGCCCTGTTCGTGCTTAGCCAGGCTGATGAGGACTGCCCGGCCGCCGCCGACCTGCTCACCTTCTGCCTGAAGATTCTGCGGGCCGGCAGCTACCCACTGCTGGTGGTATCCACCACTGTCCCGGCCGAGCACCCGCCCGCCACTACCGCTCCGCCCCTACCCCTCCCGCAGCCAAAGCCGCAACCAACCCTACACCTGACTTGACGAACATCATCGTTCGGTCTGCTGAAAATCAGTGCCGCGGGGCGGACGGCATAGCACCTTTGTTGAACTTCAAACGCCCCGCGCCAAAGTTGGCCGGCGGCGTTATCATCCACTTTTTTAGCCTTCTTACGATGACGTGTGAGACACCCAAAAACACTACCGGTAAAGTACTGCTCACCTCTCTGGCCGGTGCCGGCGTAGGGGCAGTCGTCGGTATCCTGCTGTATTCCAATAAAAGCATGGAGCGCCGCCGCCAGTTCCGCCACTACCGGACTGACCAACGACTGCGGCTGCAAGGCGACTGGAATCAGCTCAAAGACAAGCTGCAACAAGCCTATACTCACCTCACCGACGAGGACCTGACCTACGTGGAGGGCAAGGGCCACGAGCTGGTGAGCCGTCTGCAAGCCAAGCTCGGCAAGTCCAAACGCAAAATCGTGAAGATGCTGAACGCCCTCTAGGCCCCTGGCAGACGCCTGCTCACCATGAAACGCCCCCCGGTGCGCACCGGACCCACTTGGGCCAGCGGCAACCCGGGGGCAGGCTCATTCCAGGTGGAGCACCACCTCATCTTCGGCCGGCGGCCGTGGCAAAGGGGGTTAAATGCCTTCAAACAGCACTTTCCGGTCCAGGTAGTCGGGCAATTCTACGTTGAGCCAGCCATGGGCTTCGCGCAGGGTTTAGGCCAGGGCCTCGGCGGGCGCAGGCTCGCCGTGCACGATGAACGTACGTTTGGTGTCAAGTCCGGCACCCTAAGCTTGGTCGTGTCTGCTGCCCCCAGGGCCCTCCGTCCCGCAGATGACAAAGCTCATCCCCCAGAGATGAGCTTTGTCATCTGCGGGACGGGTAAGGGCTGGTAATTTTGGCTTTGCTCACCCAAAAGCTTTTCCCAGCCCCTGGTGCCCACCCGTTGGCTGGCCCTGTTTGGGCAGATCGTGGACGAGCTGTTTACCGGCTCCCGCGCCACTGAAATAAAACTCCGAGCCCGGAAGATGGGCAACCTGTTCCAGGCCAAAATAGCTATGGCCCGCGCCGGCGGCGGCTTTGCCATCCTGTAAGTAAAACCGCCCACCAACCGGCCCCTGTTTCTTTATTCCTCTATTTTCTTCCTGCCATGAATACGATGACCACCGTTTCCGAAGTATTGAATGCCTTGAAAAAGGAAGGCTACACCGTTGACTTCAATTTGCAGGACAACTGCCTGATCTGCCACGGCAACGCGCTCCAGCTTTCACCCGATGAGTTTCAGGTCGACCGGCACTACCGCTTCGAAGGCATGTCGGACCCCGGCGACGAGGCCGTAGTGTACGCTATTTCCTCGGCCCGGCATGGCGTAAAAGGCACATTGGTGAACGGCTACGGGATTTCGAGCGAGGCAATGGGGGCCGACATGGTGAAGGCCCTGCAGCCGAAGACGCCGTAACACAACCACCCACCCCTCAACCGTCGCGCCGGGCCCCAAGTGGTCGGAGCTGTCCCCCACGCAGCTGCTGACCCTGCACGCGGGTATCCCGCACAGCGTCGTTGCGGCGAAGGGGGCGGTGTTTTTGCTGACTCTGGCGGTTAGCAAACCGTAGCGGGCATTTGCACCCTATTGCCGGTTGCCGGTTGCTGCTGCCGGGCCATTTGGCCAGCTTCATTTTTGCCTTTGATACTGTGCAACGAGGTTTTTGTGGTGGGCGAGTCTGCCCACCTGTACCAGAACGAGCTGCCATGAAAACCCTCATCTTGCTTTTGGCGGCCCTCTTGTGGGGGCCGATTGCGCATGCCCAGGCCATTCCCGATGACCAGGTACCGCCGCTGGCCTTCGTGGCGCTGCAGCAGTTGCATCCTCAAGCCCGAAATGTGAAGTGGAAACGCGTCCAGGGCTGGTATCAGGCCAGCTACATGCAAGGCACTGCCCCCCGGTTGGTGAGGTTTGATATGAACGGCGAAGTGCAGGCCACCGGCCACGACATAGCCCTGGGTACGCTGCCATTACCAGTGCAGCACACCCTGGCCACATATTATCCCACCCGCACCATTTGCCAGGCGTACGAAGTCGTAAATACCCACACCGGGGGCCTGACCTACGAAATGGCCACCTGCGAAACCAACTTCAGCCGCACTATTACGCTGACGGGCGACGGCCGGAAACTACCTCGCCGCCGCCCTTAATAAAAGGGCCCAGCAGCCCGGCGGCGGGCTTTATGCTACTCCTTCGACGGCGCGGCCAGCGTGCTCCGCAGCGTAGCCCAGCCCGCTGGCAACTACCGATGCCACCAGCACCGCCAGCTTAGCCGTGTCGGTATCGGGCGAGTGGGCACCCAGGGCCAGCAGCGTGACGAAGATGGACATGGTGAACCCGATGCCGGCCAGCATGCCCACGCCCCACACTTGCCGCCAGCTGACGCCGGGCGGGCGGCAACGAGGCCCAGCCCAGGCGCACCGTGAGCCAGCACAGGGCTCCCACGCCCAGGGGCTTGCCCACCACTAGCCCTACCAGAATACCCAGGCCCAGCGGCGAAAGCAGCCCCCGCACGGCCGCCGGCGCAATTACCAAGCTGCTGTTGGCGAAGGCAAACAGGGGAATAACTACGAAGGCCACCACCGTGAACAGTTGGCTCTCCAGGCGTTGGGCCGGGGAGCTGCTGCGGCGGCCCAGGTTCTCCATTTGCGTGCTGATACCGTGCGGCTTGGCGTCCTCGCCCTGCGTTTCGGTGCGCAGCCGGCTTAGCTGCTGGTGCAGCCGGTGCAGCATATCGGGGCGCGGGCGGTCGGCCCGGAACGGAATGGCGGCTGCCAGCAGCACGCCGGCCAGCGTGGTATGGATGCCCGATTCGATCATGAAGAACGTGAGCAGCACGCCCAGCGGCAGGTAGGCCCACAGGGTACTGATGCGTAGGTAATTGAAAACCAGCAGCAAGGCCCAGGTGCCGACAGCTAGGTACAGGTAGTTCAGGTACAGGGTTTTGGTGTAGAAACCGGCAATAACGACCATGGCCCCCATGTCGTCGACTACGGCCAAGGCCGTGAGGAACACCTTGAGGCCCAACGGCACGCGCGGCCCCAGCAATTGCAGCACGGCCAACGCAAAGGCAATATCGGTGGCCATCGGGATGCCCCAGCCGCTGGCCGTGGGCGTGTTGTAGTTAAAAACCGCGAAGAGCAGCGCCGGCACCAGCATCCCGCCCAGGGCCCCGGCCAGCGGCAGGGCCGCCTGATGCAGCGACGATAGTCTGCCCCCCAGCACCTCCCGCTTAATTTCCAGGCCGACCATCAGAAAAAACAGGGTCATCAGCCCATCATTTATCCAGTCGAGCAGGGAGTGGTCGAGCACTAGGTTGTGCACGGTGATGCGCAGGTGTTCGTGCCAGATGGCCGGGAAGTAGTGGGCCGGCCCCCAGCTGGTATTGGCCAGCACCAAGGCCAGCGCCGCACTGGCCAGCAGCAACAGGCCGCTCGCCACCTCAAGGCGGAAGAACCGCACGAAAGGCCACACCAGGGAGTGAAAGAGTCGGATAACGGGCATGTAGGCAGGAGAAGAAAAAGTAGCTGTTAGCCCATTGGCGCAACGCGCGGAGCTTAGCTAAACAGGACGCACTCAGGTAGCACGAGTGCGCTACACGGATGTGCTTGACGGCTGCGTTACCACGGCCGCGCCGCGCCGCCGCACGATGAGCTTCTGGATTTCCACTACCCAGAACACCACGCTGGCCACGGCCACGGTGATGCCCAGCTCGGCCAGGGTGAGCGGCTGGGTGCTGAACAGCTCGTTGCAGACGGGCACGTAGAGGATGAGCAGGTGCAGGCCCACGGTGAGCACCACCGCCCCCAGCATGGGTTTGTTGGAGAGCAGGCCGAGGCTAAAAATCGACTCGCGGCGCGAGCGAATGGCCAGCGCCATACCCAGCTGGCTGAAGCAGAGCACGCTAAAGGCCATCGTCTGCCAGTGCGGCAGGCCCCGGTGAATAGACCAGGCCTGCATGGCAATGGTGAGGCCGCCTACCAGCACCCCGATACCCAGAATAAACCAGCCCAGCCCATCGGCGAAAATGGTCTGGCGCGGGTCGATGGGCGGGCGCTGCATATTGTTCTCTTCTGCCGGCTCGTAGGCCAGGGCCAGGCCGGGCAGGCCGTCGGTTATCAGGTTGATCCAGAGAATATGGATGGCCAGCAGCGGCACGGGCAAGCCGAAAAACGGCGCGCAAAACAGGGCAATAATTTCTCCCGCGCTGCCGGCCAAAATGTAGCGGATGAACTTGAGAATGTTGTCGTAGATGCGCCGCCCGTGCCGCACGGCCTGCACGATGGTGGCAAAGTTGTCGTCGAGCAGAATCATAGCGGCCGCCTCTTTGGCCACCTCCGTGCCGCCGATACCCATGGCAATGCCGATATCGGCGTTTTTGAGGGCCGGCGCGTCGTTCACGCCGTCGCCGGTCATGGCCACGAACTGGTGGCGGGCCTGCAGGGCGCTGATGATGCGCAGCTTCTGGGCCGGGTCGACGCGGGCGTACACCCGCACTTTTTCCACCACGGCCGCGAAGCCGGGCTCGTCCAGGGCCGCCAGCTCGGGGCCGGTGAGCACCAACTCTTCTTCGGAGGAAATAATACCCAGCTTCTCGGCAATGGCCTGGGCCGTGAGCTTATGGTCGCCGGTAATCATGACGGGAATAATGCCGGCCGTTTTGCACTCGGCCACGGCCTGGCGGGCCTCCTCGCGGGGCGGGTCCATCAGGCTGGCGAAGCCGAGAAATAACAGGTCAGTTTCCACGGCGGCCGGGGTGAGGTCGGCGGGCATTTCGGGCAGCAGTTTGGCGCCGTAGGCCAGCACCCGGTAGCCGCGCGCGGCCTGGGCATCCACGCGCCGCGTGAGGTCGGCGAGGTCGGCCTGGTGGCTGCTGGTGAGCTGCTTATACAGGGAACCGGCGGCGCCTTTGGTGAGCACCAGCACGCCGTCCGGGGTTTGGTGCAGCGTACTCATGCACTTGCGCTCCGAGTCAAAGGGCAACTCGGCCAGGCGCGGAAACGGCTCCTCCAGCGCGGCGCGGGCGTAGTCTTTGTCGGCGGCGTACCGGGCCAGCGCTACTTCGGTGGAGTCGCCCAGCCACTGGTTTTCGGGGTCGCAGGTGGCGTCGGTATTCAGGGCCAGGGCCGTGAGCAGGGCGTTGCGACCTCCCAGCCCGGGCAGCGCCACGGCGGGCACTTCGTAGAGGCCATCCACGGTCATCTGGTTGAGGGTGAGCGTGCCGGTTTTGTCGGTGCAGATGTACGTTACCGAGCCCAGCGTTTCCACGGCCGGCAGTTTGCGGATGAGGGCGTGGCTTTGCATGAGCCGGCCCGCCCCCAGCGCCAGCGACACGGTAACCAGCGCCGGTAACGCCTCGGGCAACGCCGCAATGGCCAGCGAAATAGATACCAGCAGCAAGTCCTCCCAGGGTTCGCCCCGCAGCCAGCCGACCCAAAAAAACAGGCTGCCGACCACCAGCGCCGCCACCGACAGGCGCTTGCCCAGCGTGCCCAGCCGCTTTTGCAGGGGCGTCACCACTTCGGCCGTCTGGATGAGGGCGGCAATCTTGCCCAGCTCGGTGCCCATGCCGGTGGCCACCACGTATGCCGTGGCCCGGCCGTTGGTCACGGAGGTGCCCTTGTAGCCCAGGTTCAGCCGGTCGCCGAGGGGGTACTCGGCGGGCGGCAGGGGCTCCACCGTTTTCTCCACGTTGCCGGATTCGCCGGTCAGCGACGACTCGTCCACTTTCAGGGCGTGGGCTTCCAGGAAGCGCACGTCGGCCGGAATCACGTTGCCGGCTTCGAGCAGCACCACGTCGCCGGGCACCAGCTCGGCCGTGAGCACGGCCTGCGGCTGGCCGCCCCGGAGCACCTGGGCGTGGCTGGCGGCCATCTTTTGCAGGGCCTCCATGGCCTTGTCGGCCCGGTATTCCTGCACGAACCCAATAATGGCGTTCATCACCACAATGGCCAGAATAACGCCGGCCGACTTGGCCTCGCCAATGAGCACCGACACCCCGGCGGCGGCCAGCAGCACCAGAATCATCACGTCGGCCAGCTGGTGGAGCAGCAGCAGCCAGATGGTTTTCTGCTGGGTATCGGCCAGTTGATTGGGGCCGTGCTCGGCCAGGCGCTGCCGGGCCGTGCCCGCGTCGAGGCCAGCCGGCGAGGTAGCCAGCGCGGCGGCGACATCGGTCACGAGTGCAACGTGATAGTCCATAAGGCAGCTTCTGTGGTAAATTAGTCGGTGGAGCCAGTGCCAGCCTCAAGTCCTAAAACAGCGTACAACCGGTCGTAATCTGTTGCTGTGCTAGTAGTTGTAATGATCTGTTTCGCGCCGAAAACCCGTTTTACCGGGGGCAGGCGGCGAGTTGGCTGCTGGCACTCCGGCCCGGCTGCCGGATGGCCCGTTGGGCGTTAGCCAGCACCTGCGCGTCGTGCTGGCCCTGGTACACGGCGGGGGGCTGGCGGTCGAGCTGGAGCAGCGTGTACACCGCCAGCTGGGCCGAGCGCACGGAGTATTCGATGGTGAATGCCACGTCGTCCGGGATTTCGGTGAACTGGCCGAGGAAGCCGAAGTTGGTGGAGCCGGCCGGCACCACGGCCGGCCGGTCGCCGGGGGCGCGGGTCAGTAGCGGGCTGCTGATGGCCGGTAGCAGGCATGGAATGCAGTTGGCCGCCGCCAGCAGGGCCGGCAGCTCGGCGCCGAAGTGCAGGTGGTGCAGCAGCTCGGTCAGGATTTCCGCGCCCGTGCAGTCGCGCATTTTTTTCGGCACGAAGTCGCCCACGCGGTCCGGAAACAGGGCATTGCCCCAGAACACGGTCACGTCGGCGGGCTGGTTGAGGAAGTGCGGCTGGTGGGGCAGCGCCACCGACAGCAGCCAGCTCGAATCGACGAGCGAAACTAGCGCCCCGGTCCCGGCCTGGTTACCGCTGAATTTGGCCATCAAATCGAAGAACTGCGACCCCTTACTCGTCACGGTGAACGACTCCCAGGTGGCCTCGGCGGGCCGGTTGGCGAAGACCTCCGGCCGGCCAAAATCGGGGTACTTCCGCGCTAGTGTTTTCCACAGGGCCCAGGCGCGGTCGTCGGCATCGGGCCGCGGCGTGGGGGCGGTGGTCATGGAGCCCAGCACCGAGTTGGCGGCCATCGAGCCGTTGGTCATCAGCACGATATCGTGCGGCTGCACGGCCTGCAATTGCTGCTGCTGTCCCTGCTGGTACTGCATGGCTACCACCGTTTTCCCGTCTGCGCCGGGCGCAAAATCCAGGTCCGTTACCTGGCAGCCCAGCCGGAAGGCCACGCCCTGCTCGCGCAGCCAGGTCATGATGGGCAGCACCACCGAATCGAACTGATTATAAGGAGTGCGCTCGGCTCCGGCCAGGGTACCCAGGTTGGGCAGCTCGTGCAGAAACCGCAGTAAATAGCGCCGGAACTCGGCCAGGCTGTGCCAGCGCTGAAACGAGAACATGGTCGACCACAGCAGCCAGAAAGTGGTGGTGAAAAAGTCCGGCGCAAACCAGTCGTCCACGCGGCGGGCACCCAGGTCTGGTTCGAGGGCCGCCATCAGCTCGTGCAGGGCCAGCTGCCCGGCCGCGCTCAGGCCCAGCGAGGTTACGTCCATCACCTCGCCCCGGCCATTCACCAGCCGCGCCCGGGCTGAGGTCGTCATCCGCTGGTCGAAGGCCACGATGTCGTCGTAGGCCGACTGGCCAGGGTGCTCCAGCGAGGGGATGGAGGCCAGTAGGTCGTAGGTGCAGAAATAGGTGGCATTCATCATCCGGCCGCCGCGCAGCACGTAGCCCTGCTCGGCCCGGCCGGCCGCGTCGAGGCTGCCCCCAACCAGCGCCGCTTGCTCGAAAATATGGATGTTGCGGCCCGATACCCCGCCATCCCGGATCAGAAAGACGGCGGCGGCAAAGGAGGCAATTCCCCCACCCACCAGATAAGCGTGAACGGCAGGAAGCAGGGCGGGAGTAGCCATAAAATGAAATGCTGAAAAGTGGAAACACCGACCGACCTCAACCAACAGGCCCGGCGCACTGCGCAGGCCTCCAGGCCAAAAGCAGGTTCCGTTAACGACGCTGAATCAGCGGCTGCTAGTCAGATTTGTAGCGCCGGATTGTATTGAAAACCAAGTGCTTAAAACGAGTCGGCGGATTTGCTAGGGCCGAAGCCCGGGCGATGCAGGTCGGAAATGGTTTAGGCCAGGGAAGCCCGACAGTGGTTGTGGTGCAAAGGTTATGGGGAACCCGCTGGTAACCCATGATGCCAATCAGGCAGTGGCCTGACTGATGTCATGTGCCCAGTCGCGCCGCTGGCTTGTTTTTACCGGAACTCCTTTGCTACGTTTATCCTCGTGCACCTATATCAGAGAAGCGAAAGGCGTTTATATACCTTTCCTTGGCTCGTATGCAGAATGATCAGGTATAAGCCGGCGCGCACTCCGCTTACATCCAGCGTTAGCTCATCTTGTTCAGCCGGTCTTGCGGATCGGTGCAGCACGCGGCGGCCCACCGCATCGATGAGCTCCAACGAATCCACCGTGAAGTCTGCCTGGGTCCACCGGACGGTTACCGGGCCGCGGGCTGGGTTTGGCAATACGTTCGTAGCTGTCTGGGCCGGTAATACCAACCGAGCTGCCGCGCCCTCCTACTCCGGCAACCATCCACGCACCCGTACGGGTGCCCCGCGGTACCAGCACCCGTAGCTCCGTGGGCGAGGCGCTCAACACGCGGGCAGGAACGCCAGCCAGCCAGATCCAGGAGCACTTTCATGCCCTGCTCGACCAACGCTTCAACCAATGGCAACTGGTATAAGGTTCGAGCGGCTGGGCCCGCAGATGACAAGCCGTTTGTTTATTGAAACCACTGTTATCCCGAGCTTCGTGCTAGTGGCAACGTCCGTGTAAAGGCATCAAAAACCGATAACTTTACCAGGCCCATTCACCTTACCACTAATTACCACTAAGCGCCCGCTTTTCACCCTGATTTTTGGCTAAATCCACGTCTCCATCAGCACGCAATCGGCCGAAATCTAAAAGTGTCTCATCTCCCGCTGCCTGGTCGAGCACCGCTGGACCCTGGACGAGTGGATGCAAGTATAGATGTCCTCCCGCCGGACTGCCGCGCAGTGCCGCCCGCCCGGACTGCTGACCAAGGTTGACGCCGGCGATACAATCATTGTCTCCTAACTCCCACGGCTGGGCCGCTCCCTGCGCAAGGTGCTATGCCTGATTGAGGAACTGCATGGTCAGAAGCGCTGCTGGCTGATTCTGATCAAGTAGGACCTGGACCCGCCGAACCACTGCGCCATGACTCACAAAATCCTATTGACCATTTTCGCCCTGCTGGCCGAGTTGGCGCGCTACTACGTGCCTGAGCGCACCAAGCAAAGGCTACGGGCGTGCCGCAAGCAGAGCATCGTGCTGGGCAAGCCCAAGGGTGTGGTGCAGCAGTCCATGTACGATGCCGACCGTCAACGCATCCTGCACCGCCGCGCGCTGGGCTGGCTGCGGACCATTACCGTCGACGTGTCTCTGAATTGCGACAAATTACTCTGCCTGAGAAAATAACCCAGCCAAGCTACAGTGGCAGCCGGCCCGAAATGCATCCGCTTAACTAGCCGAGTCGCCATTTTTCCCTCTTTATTCTATCCCTCCTTCTAGGCATCATGATAGCAACCATTCTTTCCGAAACGACGCTGCTCGACTTGCCCTCGGCCTCGGGGGTGGAGATTGTCGGCCCTGCGGCTTACCTGCTTAGCGACGATGCGCCTTACCTGTATTTGCTCGACGCGGCTACTTTGGCACCAGTAGATCAGGTGGAACTCTTCGTCAGCACCGAGTTCGGAACGGGCCGGATTCCGAAAGCGCGCAAGCCGGACCTCGAATGCATGGCCGCCGTCGTGGCTCCAGGCGGTCAAGCCGGCCTGCTGCTTTGTGGCTCGGGGGCGCAAGCCAACCGCGAAACCGGCTACTTCGTGGGCTTAGTATCACCCGGGGCCTCGCCTGAAGGGGGCCGCCCCCGCTTCGTACAACGCCTTGACCTGGCGGGGCTCTACGCCCGATTGCGGACGCATCTGCCCATCGGCACCACCCTCAACCTCGAAGCCGCCGCTACCACGCCCACGGAACTGCTGCTATTGCAGCGTCCCGTGGGCGCGGGGCCAGCCTTGGTGTTCGAGCTGCCGTTGGCCGCTACGCTGGCGCATTTGTTTGAGCCGCGCCTGCCGGTACCCCCACCGGGGCGGGTTCTGCGTTTTGCGTTGCCGACGCTAGGAGGGTATGCAGCGGGCTTCTCCGGGGCCACTTTTGTCGACGGACGACTGCTGATCACGGCCTCGGTGGAGGCGACGACGGATGCGCTAGCCGACGGGGCCACCCTGGGTTCCTTCGTGGGACTACTCGACCTGGCGGCACAAACCGCTTCGTTTGCCCGACTTACGTGGGGTGATGGCCGCGCCTACCTCGGTAAAGTGGAGGGATTAGCCGTGCGCCGCACCCAAGGGCCGGACCAGTTGGAATTACTGCTCGTGTCGGACGACGACCGGGGTGGTAGCACTGCCCTGGTGGCTGAGGTGCAGTTAAAGAGGTAGGGCTTCTTATGGCACAAGGGGTAGACGTATCCCCCTCCCCTACTGCGGGACTCAAATGCGTAAGTCCTATTAAAAAGCAATGGCGATACTACTCGTCCGGTTGCCGTAGGGGTCAACGGTAAGGCAGTGGCACTACGGAAAGCAACTGTTCCCGGCTGCGAGCACCCGGCCTTCTACCCTAAACCGCACATGGCTGGCCGGGGCTAGGTGCCCCTTTATTGCTCCACTGCACTTGTTTTAGGCGGCTTGTTCGGCCCTGGTTAAAATTTCAGTCCCAAAGTCGCAGCGGAAGCAGTCGTAGTCTATATCCACCACTCATACGTCTTCATTTGTCGAACGCAACAGGGCAGTTTACGCCCCCCCCCCCGGAAATGACCATCGGCCTGTCCGTGCAGCAGCACACTTGCTAAGGGGCAGAGGCTAGCCCGGGCCCTGCTGCCCAACCCAGGCCGTCACGGCGGCAATGGCTGCCGGATCCAGCGCGGCGACGGACAAGGAAACGGCCATTTCCCGGCCCAGGTGGAATACCAGGGTCGTGGTCAGGCCCCGCCGCACAGAAAGCGCCGTCACCTCCGAGTGCAGCAGCAGGTACGTTTTGCCCGGAAACCGGAGCGGGTAGCGCACCCGTAGCAGGCCCTCGCGGGTGGATACCTGCCCGAAATAGTAGCCGACGAGCCCGGCCAGCAGCACCGTGGGTACCCCGGCCCCCAGCAGCAACTGCGGCACGGACAGGGTGCGCGCTACCACGGTCAGCAGGGCCGCGAGGCTTATCATCCAGGCCAGCGCAAGCCAGCCCAGGGTACGGAAAGAGCTCCGGACGCGCATCGGCAAGAAGGAAGAAGTAACAGCGAGTGACGCGTAGCAAGCGAGCCGGGGCCACCCCGCTTATAACCTCACCTTTACCGGGTTTCGATTGGGGCAAGCGGGGCGCCGATGCGGGTGAGCGTGACGTCCTGCACCGGGGAGAGCACCAAGGGTACCTTCTCCACTTTCACCGAGCTGGTGTCGAGGCCGAAGTACTTGTCTTCGGAGGCAATAAACTGTTTGATGTAGAAGTAGGCCTGCATGACCAGCTTCTCGACGAAAGGAAAGTCGTTTTCGACCGAGAGGTACTTTTCCATCACCACGAAGCGGAAGTCGCCCGTCACGTGCTGCTTGCTCAGCGACTCGTAGCGCGAGGTGATGTCCACCTCTTTGTTGCGCACCATCTGCTCAATCACCTTGCGGAAGTAGAGGTTGATTTTCTGCTCGACCCGGAAGCCCAGCCGGAAGTTGATGCGGTAGGCGTCGTCCGGGGCCAGCTCCTTCACCGAGTACTCCAGCGTGTAGGGCTGGTCGGTGGTGTCCACGTGCACGAACCAGTAGATATCGGCCCGCTTGGGGCGCTTCTGGAAGATGGAGTAGATGATTTTCTGCTCGATTTCCGTGCCCCGCTCCGCCGACGACATGAACACCAGGTGGGTGGCGTACTTGGGGATGGACTCGTCGGCGCTCAGCTGCTGAATGCCTTCCAGGTACGGGTCGATGGGCACGAACTCGGTGAGGCGGCGCTTGATGTGGTAGGCCCGCAGCCACACGTACATCACCCCCATCAGCACCAGGCCGATAGCCACCGATACCCAGCCGCCGTGCGGAAACTTGATGAGGTTGGCCACCAGGAAGGAGCCTTCAATTACCCCGTAGACCAGTAGAAACAAAACCACCAGCAGTAGGGGCACTTTCCGGGCCCGCAGCCACATGCTCAGCAGCAGCGTCGTCATCATCATGGTCACGGTAATGGCCAGGCCGTACGCCGCCTCCATGTTTTCGGACTTGCGGAAGTAGAGCACGATGCCAATGCAGCCTAGCAGCAGCAGGCGGTTCATGCTGGGCACGAACAGCTGCCCCTTCACGTCGGTGGGGTAGTTGAGCTTCACCTTGGGCCACATGTTGAGGCGAATGGCCTCGGCCACCAGCGTAAACGAGCCGGTGATGAGCGCCTGCGAGGCGATGATGGCCGCCAGGGTTGCAATGCCGATGCCGATGAGCAGGAACCACGACGGCATCAGGGCATAGAAGGGGTTGCGGCCGGCCAGTTGCTCACCCTGGTGGGCCACCATCCAGGCGCCCTGCCCGAAATAGTTGAGCAGCAGGCAGGTCTTCACAAAAATCCAGCTGATGCGGATGTTGCCCTTGCCGCAGTGGCCCAGGTCGGAGTACAGCGCCTCGGCCCCGGTGGTGCACAGGAACACGGCCCCCAGCAGCCAGAACCCGCCCGGCGTGTTCACCAGCAGGTTGTAGGCGTAGTAGGGGTTGAGCGCCTGGAGCACTTCGGGGTGCTGCAGAATGCCGCTCACCCCGAGCCCGGCCAGCATGGAGAACCACACCAGCATAATGGGGCCAAATGCTTTGCCCACAATCTGGGTACCAAAACTTTGCAGCAGAAACAGGGCGACGATAATGCCAATGACGATGGGCACGGTCGGCAAGGTGGGATAGACGGCCTGCAGGCCCTCAATAGCCGACGAGACCGAGATGGGCGGCGTTATCACGCCGTCGGCCATCAGGGCCGCCCCGCCAATGATGGCCACGGCCGAGAGCCAGGCCCCGCGCCGCCGCACCAGGGCGAACAGGGAGAAGATGCCGCCTTCCCCGTTGTTGTCGGCGTTGAGCGTGAGCAGCACGTACTTGAGCGTGGTTTGCAGCGTGAGCGTCCAGAAGACGCACGAAATGCCCCCGTAGACCAGGTTAGCGTCGATCAGGCCGGGGACAATGGCCTTCATCACGTAGAGCGGCGAGGTGCCGATGTCGCCGTAGATAATGCCCAGGGCCACGAGCAGGCCGGCCGTGGTGATGCGACTGGTGTGGTGGCTGGCGGCGTTGGCGGGATTCGCGTTGGATTCGGCTGTCATGCTAAAGGGAAGAGAAAGATTCGGGAGAATAGCTGGGCTCGTGGGCCCGGGGCAGGGTAAAAAAGAACGTGCTGCCCGCGCCGGGTGCACTGCGGACACCCAACTCTCCGCCCTGGGTGGTGATAAATTCGTGGGAAATACTCAGGCCCAGGCCATTGCCTTCGCGGTGGGCGCCGCCGGCGTCGGGCACCTGGGCAAAGCGCTGAAAGATGCGCTCCTGGTGCTCGGGGGCAATGCCCGGTCCAACATCCTGCACGCTCAGCTGCACGTAGTCGCCCTGGCAGGCGGCACTTACCACGATGCGCCCGCCTTCGGGTGAGTACCGCACCGCATTGGCCAGCAGGTTGAGCAGTACCCAGGCCGTTTTCTCCAGGTCGGCCAGCACCAGGGGCAGGCCGGCGGGCAGGTCCACGGTCAGGGCCAGGGCTTTGGGGGCCAGCTGCAGCCGTAGCGGCCCGGTGGCCGCCGCGACCAGGTCGGCCACCGTCGTGGGCCGAGCCTGCAGCGGGATGGCGCCCGACTCGTGGCGGGCCACGTCGAGCAGGTTGCGGGTGAGCTTGAGCAGGCGCTGGTTTTCCTGCTGCAGCGTGCCCACCATCTGCTGCTGCTCGGCGTTGAGCGGCCCCACGCGCTGGTCGAGCAGCAGCTTGAGGTGGAAGTGAATGGTGGAGAGCGGGGTTTTCAGCTCGTGCGACACGGTGGCCAGGTACTGGGATTTCGCCTGGTCGAGCCGCTTGAAGTCGGAGATGTTGTGCAGGGCCACGATGGTGCCCAGAAATTCCATCTGGCTGCGCACGGGGTTGAACCACGTTTCGTTGTGCACCAGCAGGCGGTAGTGGCTTTCCTCGCCGGCCTGGTCGACCGTAAAGGGCTGCGGCCCGGCCGGGCCCGGGGCCGTGACTAAGGGCAGCAGGGAGGCCATGACGGGGTTGGCGTGGGCCAGCTGGTCGGCGGCCTGGCCCACTACCTGGGCCTGGGGCAGCCCCAACAGGGCGCAGGCGGGCGGATTGGCCACCAGCACGACGCGGGCCTCGTCGAACAGGAACAAGGCTTCGTCCAGCGTCTGCACAATGCTGGCCACCCGGTTGCGCTCGGTGAGCACTTCGCCCAGGTTCGTGTTACGAAACTCGTTGAGGTGCCGCAGCAGCCGATTAAAGGCGAGCCCCACCTGGGCAAACTCATCGCGGCTCTCAATGGCAATGGAGGTGGCAAAGTCACCCTGGGCCGCGTGCTCGATGCTGGCCGAGAGCTTGCGCAGCCCGCCCACAGCCGCTTCCGGCACGCCAATGGCCAGGCTCAGGGCCACCAGCAGACTCAGGGCCACGAAGGCCAGCAGGTTGCGGCTCGCAACTTTAGCGGTGCGGTTGGCCAACTCGTTTCGTCGGGTCACGGCGCGCAGGTTGAGCGCCACCACCCGCTGGGTAAGGTCGCGCATCCGGGCCAGGGCCGGTGCCCAGCCGGGTGAGTCAGCGGGCAAAGCCGCCGCGGCAGCCAGCTCCCGGGTCAGGCTATCGACCAGGAGCTGCTCGCCGGGCTCGGTAATGTTGCGCGCTTCTCGTTGGAGTTGGTCACCAAAGCGCGCCAGGCTCTGCGCGCGGGCACCGGGTACGTGCAGTTCGGCCCCAGCCAGGGTTTGCAGCATCTGCTGGCCCACTTCTACGGAGTAAAAATTATCCTGCAGAATGGTCCGGGAGCTGCGGTCCAGGCGCTGCACGGTGTAATGGGCGTACCCGCCCAGTGCCAGCAGCAGCGCCAGCACGGCCAGAAAGCCCAGGGTAATCTTGGTTTTGATGTTCATAGCCCGTCTAACGGCGCAGGGACCAGCCAATGCCCCGCCACGTTTTACAAGACGCCCGCGCCGGCCGCCTAAGGCGCTTACAGGCACGGCATTAATTTATTCCACCCATTTTCAGGCGGGAAATTCTCGGGGCCGACCCGATCATTCTGACACGGTTTTTTGTCAGAATGATCGGGTCGACCGGGTGGGCGCGCCGGCGTTTACAGGCCGTATTCCCCGATTTTGCGGTACAGGGTCTTCAGACCAATGCCCAGCTGCCGGGCGGCTTCGGTTTTATTGCCGCCCGTTTCGCTCAGCACCAGCCGGATCTGGCGCTTTTCCAGGGCGCGTAGCGAGCGCGCGTCTTCGGCCTCGAAAGCGTCGGCCCGGGTCTGGAACTCCGGGGGCAGCAGGTCGGTGGTCAGCCACTGCTCATCGGCGAGAATGACGGCGCGCTCCAGCACATTTTTGAGCTCCCGCACGTTGCCGCGCCACTCGTACCGGCTCAGCTGCTGCAGAAAGGCCGGGTCGAGGCCGTGCAGGCGCTTGCCGAGCTTGGCGGCGTAGACTTGCAGAAAATGTTGGGCCAGGGGCTCAATGTCGTCGCGGCGGGCGCTGAGCGGCGGTACCGGCACCACAAACACCGAGAGGCGGTAGTAGAGGTCCGCCCGAAACAGGCCCTGGTCGGCTTCCTGGCGCAGGTTGCGGTTGGTGGCCGCCACCACGCGCACGTTTACTTTGGTGGGTTTAGTGTCGCCGAGCTTGGTGAACTCCTGGCCCTCGAGTACGCGCAGCAGCTTGGCCTGCAGGTTGATGTCGAGCTCCCCGATTTCATCCAGGAACAGCGTGCCCCCACTGGCCTCTTCAAACAGCCCTTTTTTGTCGGCCAGCGCGCCGGTGAAGGCGCCCTTCTTGTAGCCAAAGAGCTCGGATTCGAGCAGGTCCCTGGGGAAGGCCGAGCAGTTGACGGCCACCAAGGGCTTGGCGCGGCGGGGGCTGGCGTGGTGGATGGCGTGGGCAAACAGCTCCTTGCCGCTGCCGGTGGGCCCCTCCAGCAGCACGGCCGCTTCCGTGGGAGCCACGCGTTGGGCCAGGTCCCTGGCCTGGCTCAGGGCGGCCGAGGTACCAATCATCGAAGCAAAGTCGTGCTGGGCCCCCATCTGCTGCTCCAGGTCGGCCACCCGGCGCTGCAGCCGGGCTTTTTCCATGGCCCGCTCCACCACCACCAGCAGCTGATCATCGGAGTCGCCCTTGGTCAGGTAGTCGAAGGCCCCGAGCTTCATGGCCCGCACGCCGTCGGCCACGGTGCCATAGGCGGTGAGCAGGATGACTTCGGCCAGCGGCGCCAGGGCCTTGAGGCGAGCGAGCAGCTCCACGCCGTGGGCGTCGGGCAGCTTCACGTCGCAGAGCACCACGAGCACCTCCCCCGCGTGCTGCTGCAGCAGTTCCAGGCCATGGCGGGCATCGGGGGCGGGCAGGACCGTATAGCCCTCCAGGCCCAGCACCCGCGAGAGAATGTGGCGCAGGCTGGGTTCGTCGTCAATGAGCAGCAGGGTACCGTCGGGCATGGGGGCGGGCAATAGAGAAGAACAGTCGCATCAGCGAAGCTGGCAAACATACGGTTTTACGGCAGCCGGGCTTTTTCCATGGCCCACTTCACCAGACCAGCCGTTAATGGCCCGAAGGCCCATTAACGGTGATTTAAACAGCCCCAGTCTTTCGGAGAGGGTACGATAAGGCACATGAACTGTGTTAAAAGTCAAGTGTTAGGGGCAAATTTGGAGGTGAAATAGGCTTGATAAGGCACACCATTCTTTCTCACCTTCCGGCAGGCCCGGGAGCTGGGCGCCACGCTCGAAAATACGGCCGCTTACCTGCAGTTCTGGCTGGAGCAGCTGCGCGGGGACAAAAAACTGGTGGTGCAGGCTGCCATCCGGGCCCAGCGGGCCGCCGAGCTGATTGTGAGTCCCCCAGCTCCCGATGGGGCGCAGCCACAGCCGCAACCCGCGCCGCAGCCGCCTCCCTCCCACCCCACCGCCCCGGCGGGCCCGGCCGATAACGGGGCGCTGGCGGCGGATCCGGCAGCTGATCCGGCGCTGGGGACGCAGGTGCTGAGCCAGCAAACGGGGCCTTCGCTGACGTCGCTGGTCATTGCCGCCCAGCGCAGCGAGCTGACCCGGCTGCTGGAGCACCCCGCTTTCAGTGATGAGCAGCGCCGCACGGCCACCGGCCGGATTCTGGCCGAAGCCGACCCCGCGCGCCTGGGCCGCTGGCTGACCAATATTATGCAGCGCGTGGCAGCCTGGGAAAACCAGGCGCTGGCCGAGGAGGCGCGGCAGAATCCGCGCCCCCACCCTTGCGACGACTGCTAACGCCTTGCGCCCGCCGGTGACCTACGCTCACGTTACCGGTGGGGCCGGGGGCAGTGGGGTATCGCTGCCCCTCGCCCCTGCCCCTGCCTGCCGGCCGCCTTACTTTCTACTTTCTTCCCCTATATGCCCGCTTCCCCTCCCCCACTGCCCCCAACTGCCGCTTCGCCCCGGCGTTTTACGGACCTGCTGCGCCACGGCCGATACCGCTTTACCGAGCGCGAGATGATGCAACATCTGGGCATGAGCTACCGCACCATCAAGCAGCGTGAGGCCAACCCCTCTTCCCTCACGATTGGTGAGCTGCTGCGGGTCGCGGATTTGCTTAACGAGCCCGCGCAGGACATTATGGCCGTAGTTTTGGCGGAGGTGCAGGCTAGCAACCGAGCCTCGGCGGGAACGGACTAAGCTTAAATTATGTCAAGTTTTTACATGTAAAAACTTGACATAATTCGTATATTTGCCTTCTGCGTATTTCTGTTTGCCATGCCCGAATCCATCATGCAGTGTGTTCGCCGGCAAGTCGAGGCCTTTGCGCCGGGCGAGCTGCTGACCTATGCCGATCTGGTGACGGAGCCCGCTCAGTTCGGGGCGGTGGCCGCGGCGCTGAGCCGGCTGAGCCGGCAAGGCCTGCTGGTCCGCTTTGCCAAAGGCCAGTACTACCGCCCCCAGAACAGTCGCTTTGGTCCGCTGCAGCCTTCCGAGGGAGCCGTATTGCGCACGCTCACGGCCGCCGGCGGCGAGCCGCTGGCCTACCGGGCGGGCGTGAGCCTCTACCACCAGTTGGGCCTGACTACCCAGGTACCGGCCGAAACGACCGTGACCACCCCCCGGCCGCGACGTACCCCACCCCGGCACGTGGGGTTCGTGGTGCGCCCGGCCCCGGAGAGGGCCAGCGACGTGCCTCTGCTGCAGTGGCTGGAAGTGCTGCGGGACCTGCGCCGCATTCCCGACACCAGCCCCGATGAGGTACTGGCCCGGGTGCAGCGTGAAATCATCCGCCTTTCCCCGGCCGCCCGGCGTCGTCTGACGGAGCTGGCCGCGGCACAGGCCCCGCCCCGGGCCCGCGCCGTACTGGGCGCATTGCTGGAAAGGCTAACCGATATCAAAGGCGCGGCCACATTACGCGCCACCCTCAATCCTTTAACTACCTACCGCCTGGGCCTGAGTGCCGGGGCCCTGCCCAATCGCGCCGCGTGGAACATCCAATGACTTTGCACCAGAGCCCGGAGTTCGGGCAGATCCTGCTGGCCACCGCTCAAGGGTTGGGCTTACCCGAATCCTTTGTGGAGAAGGACTATTGGGTAAGCTACTTCTTGCGGGCGCTGGCCGATTCGCCCTACCGCGAGCAGTTGGTATTCAAGGGCGGTACGGCCCTGTCCAAGGCCTACGGGCTGGTCGAACGGTTTTCCGAAGACGTGGACCTGGCCATCGCCGGCACCCAGGGCTGGAGTGGCGGGCAGGTCAAGAAGCTCATGGATGCGGGGGCCCGGCACATTACCCAGGGGCTGACGGCCGTGGTGGAAGCGGACGTGACCGTGCGCGGGAGCCACTTTCGCAAGACCCTGCACCAGTTCCCGGCTACTGCCGTGCCCACCCCGGCAGCCAGATGCGGCCCGGCGCGGTGCTGCTCGAAATCAACGCTTTCGCCCGCCCCCACCCCAGCCAGTGGCGGCCGGTGCAGTCCTACGCCGGCCAGTTTCTGACCCAGCGCGGTGAGCTGGCCCTGGTGGAGCAGCACGGGCTGGCCCCGTCTGAGATACTCGTCCTGGCCTTAGAGCGAACCCTGGTGGAGAAGATATTGGCCCTGGTGCGTGCGGGCTACGCACACGACCCGCTAGGTGAGCTGCAGGTCAAACTCCACCACGCCTACGACCTGCACCGACTGCTTCAGCCGCCGCCATTGCGGGAGTTTCTGGCCGGGCTGGTGTTCGAGGCGCTGCTGGTCGAAGTGCGCGCTGACGATGCCCGCAATCAGGAATTTCAGGGCGAATGGGCTGCGCGCCCGCTGGCGCAGGCGCGCCTGTTTGCCGACGCAGGCCAAACTTGGCAGCATTTAGCACCCACCTACCAGGGCGCTTTCCGGTAATTAGTGTACGGCCCGTTGCCGGCTGCCGCCGCACTGCAGCAGTCCCTGGCGGCAATAACGGCCCGGTTACAGGGGCTATAGGAGGCCATTACATAGCAGCGGAGGATAAAATAAGCTTAAGCTTTCCCCATACTTTTCACCAGCCTTTGCGGGCTGTAACACCGAATCACTCACTACCTACCAGAACTACCGTTTTCTTAAACCCAGTGGAAGTCACAGGCGGAAAGGGTTACCCTGCTAAGTGTGACTAAAACCAGCTGTCGGGCCGGTGCATCATGCTTTTACTTATGTCTACCAACCGTTCTATTCCTGTTCCTTCTGCCGAATGCCGGACCTTGCCGATGCCAGAAGCCCTCGCGTATCCGGAACAACACGGTGGTTCCATTCACCGACTTCGGGGGACGCGGGCCATTCCCAGCAAATGCGCCACCGGGTACCCGTTGGTCAATGGCGAAATCGTCCTTTTGGAAAACGGCTTGCGCGACACGTCCCCGGCGCTGGTTTTTTCCACCGCGGCGGCCTTTGACGCGTGCTGCCGGGCGGACCAGTTCCTGCTCCCGCCGGCTTACATGACTTGGGGCGAAATCCATATGGTTGCGGTTGGGCGCTTCCTTACGGAGCCCGCCGTGTACGCCGTTCCGTTGCGCGCGGGCGTGCAGGTCGAAGCCCCCTTTGCCACGCAAATGGCCCTGGAAGACACCTACACTCGGGTGCGCACGTACCTACGCCGGAAATTCGTGCCTTGGGAAACACGCGAGACGATAGCTTACGCCTTCGCTTTAGCAGTGGCCCAGTTTTGGGTGGCTGAGGTGGTATAATCAAGACGGACAGAAGAAGGACGTATAGTTCTTCTGTTATGACAGCAAAAAAGAGCGGGGCGTCGCCCGACAAACAGCGTAAATACGACGAGGCCTTCAAGGCCGAAGCCCTACGCCTGGCATCGGAGAGCCGTAGCACCCAGGCAGCGGCCCGGCAACTGGGCATCAGCCCCAAGCTGCTCTACCGCTGGCAGCAGGCCCAACTCGTGGCCGAAGTGGGTAGTGTGGAAGTGGCCGGCGACCCGGAGGTGCGGGCCCTGCGTGCGGCCAATAAACGGCTCACGCAGGAGCTTGATAGGTTAAAAAAAGCCTTGGTCATCTTCGGCCAGTTCGGGGCCTCGTGAGCACGTACCGCTACATCGCGCAGCGGGCCGCTCAGGTACCCGTGCGCCAGCTCTGCCAGGTGCTGCGCGTGGCCCCGGCCGCGTACTACGGCTGGCAGCGCCGCCAACAGGTGCCAACGGCCGAACCGGCCTGGCAAGTAGCCGTGCGCGAAGCCGTTACGTACCACAGCCAACGCTATGGCACGCGTCGACTGCGCGCCGAAGTGCAAGCCAACGGCTACTCGGGGTGGGTCGCTGGCGCATCCGCCGCGTGCTCAAAGCGCACGGCCTGCGCGCGCAACAGCCCCGCTCGTTCGCGGCGGCGCGCACCACCGATTCTAACCCGGCCGTGCGCGCCGCGCCCAACCGCTTGCTCGACCAACCGGCCCCCACCGCCCCGAACCGGGTCTGGGTGGGCCGGGGCTTCACCTATTTGCCGCGCCAGGGCGGCGGCTGGCTCTACCTGACCGTCTGGCTGGACCGCTGCTCGCGCAAAATCGTGGGCTGGGACGTGCGCGAGACCATGCCCGAAGATTTGGTCAGCGAGGCCCTGCGCCGGGCCTTGGCCGTGCGCCAGCCCCGGGCGGGGCTCATCGTCCATTCCGACCAGGGCAGCCAGTACACGGCCACCCGCTTTAAGGACTTACTCGCCCGGCACGGGGCCGTACAGGGCATGAACCGGCGGGGCAATTGCTACGACAACGCCCACGCCGAATCGTTTTGGAGCCGCTTAAAGGCCGAACTGCTCGATGGCGGCAGCTTTCCCGGTCTAGCCGAGGCCAAGCTCGAAATCAGCCACCACATCGCCGAACGACGGCATTCTTTGCTCGGTTACCGCTCACCCAACCACTTCGAAACGCAACTTCAAACCACGTCCCAATTGTGTCCGGCATAGCTGGACCATCTCAGGCGGAGCAGCTGGCCGCACAAGGCATCGAAGTCACCCTTAGCGTCCGGCCCGCCCACCTTACCCTGCACGCCGACGGCCATCTGCTGGAGCAGGTGCTTATCAATCTGGTCCTCAATGCGTCACAGGCGCTCACCCAAAACCCCAACCCGCGCATTAGCCTGCGGGCCTGGTCCGATGAACAGGAGCGGGTGGTGGTGGAGGTGAAAGACAACGGAACCGGTATTCCCGCCGATGTGCTGGACAGCATTTTTATTTCTTTTTTTACCACTCGTACCAACGGCTCCGGGATTGGGCTAAGCTTGGCCAAGCAAATTATGCAACTGCACCAGGGCAGCATTCAGGTCCATTCCGTAGAGGGAGCCGGCAGTGCGTTTCAGCTGTGGTTTCCCTCGTCAATTCCCTGTTAGGGGTGTGGGTATAAGCTACATTACGTCAAGGGACAAAACTCAAATGGGTGCGTGAATTATTGTGCTTCCTTACTGCCCCTAAAGTCCTGCTTGCTTCTCTTGGTGGAGGCAAGTGGTTCCGGGTTCACAAAACGCATACTTGCCAGTCATTTCGGGGATGATGAATTTCGGATTGATTGTTTAAACGCGCGCTGCCTTGCAGGGGCCAGCTTGCACGCAATGCCAGACAGAGAATTAGACTTCACCGAAAGGAGCATCACTTGACTGGCTTCACTACCAGGTCGGCGCTGCTGATTTCTTGGAAAGTAATGCCGGGTTTGGAGCGCAGATGCACCCTCGTCAGGGGCTGGGTAGGGAAGAAGATGGCCGTCATGACCGTCAGGCCTTCATCGGCAAACAGCTCCACGGAGGCCGCGTCGAAGTAAAGGGTCAGGGCGGTGCCGGGAGCCGAGGTGAGGCGTGGGGCCGTGCTGCGGCTGGCAAATTCCTTGTTGAAATCCGTCTGACCCGCCTTGCTACGGTCGATGAAATAGGCCCGGGCGCCGGCGTTATAGCCCAGCACCAACTCCTCGCCGGCGGCGTTGCTAAGCACCAACTCAAAGTCGGTCAGCTGCTCGGTGCTCAGCGTCAGGCGGTGCTTGTCGCTGCTCATTTGCAAGCGACTCGTCAGGTCGGTGGGCGTCTGCTGCCCGGCTACGTTGCGCAGCACGGTGGGAGCGGCCGCCAGTTGTTGCAGTTCCTTAACCGGCTCCGAGGTCAGGCGGATATCGGTGCCCACTTGGCGCAGGCCCAGTTCGCGCGGGATGGTCAGGGCGTTGCGCCAGGGCGAGGTGGGTACCTGGTTGGCGTAGGTCCAGTTGCTCATCCAGCCCAGGAAAATGCGGCGGCCGGGCGTGTTGTTCCAGGTCACGCCAGCGTAGTCGTCGGGGCCGTAATCGGCCCATTTAGTGTCGGTGCTGCGGGGCGTGAAGGTTTTGCCGTCGAACTGGCCTACGAAGTACTGGGTGCCCGAACCACCGTTGGGGGCGCCCGGGTTCAGGTTGACGATGAGCACCCAGTAGGTCTGGCCCTTGAGCTGGAGCGGGAATAAGTCGGGGCACTCCCACACGCCACCGTGGGCCCCCACCTTCTCCCCAAACTCGCTGAGCTTGGTCCAGTTTTTCAGGTTGGGTGAGCCATAGAACGTAATTCGGTCCTTGGTGGCCAGCGTCATCACCCACTGCCGGCTGGCCTCGTGCCAGCTCACTTTCGGGTCGCGGAAGTCCTGGATGCCGGGGTTGGGCAGCACGGGGTTGCCGGCGTATTTCGTCCACGTTTTGCCCTCGTCGAGGCTGTAGGCCAGGCTTTGGTATTGGTGCTTGTTGGTGTGCTTCTTCTCCTCGGGGTCGTTGTGGTGGGTGAAGATGGCCACCATGGCATTCTTGCCGAAGCCGGCCGTGTTGTTGGCATCAATTACGGCGCTGCCCGAGAAAATCCAGCCCAGCGAATCGGGATAGAGGGCAATGGGCTGCTCCTGCCAGCGCACCAGGTCGCGGCTGGTGGCGTGGCCCCAGTGCATCGGGCCCCACACCATGCCATCGGGATAGTACTGGAAGTACAGGTGGTAGGTGCCGTTGAGATACACCATGCCGTTGGGGTCGTTCATCCAGTGGGCGGCCGGCGCGAAGTGGTAGGCCGGGCGGTACTGGGGCGTGGCGGGCGGCACCGCAGTAGCGGCTGGCGCGGCGGCGGTAGCAGAATCGGTAGCGACAGGGTTGCCAGTAGTGGCAGTGGTCCGGGAGGTATCGGGGTTGCAGGCGGCAAGGGCAAGGGCGCCCAGCGCCAGCAGGAAGGCAGATTTCATCACAGGTGGGAAGGAGACTAAGTAAGCAAAGGGAGAACGAGCTGTTTGACGTGGGCCCCAGCCTTACGCGGGTTGGGCGGCCAGCAGCTGGTGCACGTCGGCTTCGCCGATGGCGGGTGTGGCGCCCTGGTGCGTAGCGACCAACGCCCCGGTGGCGCAGGCGAAGCGCAGGCACTCGCCGGGCTCCTGGCCGGCCAGCCAGCCCCGGAGCAGGGCCGCCAGAAACGAGTCGCCGCTGCCAATGGTGTCGCGCACCGTTACGGGTACGCCGGGGGCGCGGTAGAGCTGGCCGTTGGTCCAGAGCAGGGCGCCATCGGCCCCGCAGGTAACGCATACGCCCTGCAGGCCGAAGCGGTCGGCCAGCCACTGCATAGCCGCGGGTCGGTCGGTTTCGGCCCCGAACCAAGCCATGATTTCAGCCAGCTCGTGGTGGTTCATTTTCACGAGGTCGGCTTTGTCGAGTAGATATGTTACGCCCTGGCGGGTGTAGTGCGGAGGGCGCATGTTCACATCGAACACCTTCAAACGGGCGTGTTCCAGCAGGCGGTAGAGGGTTTCGCGGGTGCCGGCCTGGCGGGCAGCCAGGCTGCCGAATACGAACATGTCGGCTGCTTCCACCAGCCGGCCCAACGCGGCATCGTATTGGATGTAGTCCCAGGCCACAGGCTGCACGATTTTGTAGCTCACCTCGTTGGCGTCGTCCACGTTGGCCTTGACCACGCCCGTAAGGTGGGTTTTACCGCGCTGCACGAAATCGGTGCGCAGCGCCTTAGAGTCGATAAAGTCCAGCAGTTCGGTGCCCAGTTCGTCGTCGCCGACGCGGCTAATCAGGTCCACCGATACGCCGAGCTGGTGCAGGTGCACGGCCACGTTGAAGGGCGCGCCGCCGGGCTGCCGGCCGTTGGGCAACACGTCCCAGAGCACTTCGCCAAAGCAAACAATTTTCGGATTTTCAGAATTGGAAGGCATGGAATTCAACGGCTTGGGGGCGGGAATAAGATAGCGAAGGAGCTGAACCGGTGAAACAGCACGCTGGCATCGCAGCGGTAGCGATGCTCGGGCTGCGCTCGGCATGCCCCGTGCCGTTTCCCTTTTCTAGTGAATAACCAGCGTTTGTTCGAGCTGCTCCAGGGAGCTGCCTTTGGTTTCGGGCATCAGGCGCCACACGAATACCAACTGTAACACCATCATCGAGCAGAAGAAGGCGAAGGTGTGGCCGCCACCCAGCTGCTCGGCAAAATACGGGAAGGTGAAAGCAATGATGGCGGCCATTACCCAGTGCGTGCTCGAACCCAGCGCCTGCCCCTTGGCCCGCACCGCGTTGGGGAAGATTTCGGAGATGAACACCCAGATAACCGCGCCCTGCGAGAAGGCGAAAAAGGCAATGTAGATGAACAGCAGCCCCGGCACCAGCATGCCCCCGAAGGCCTGGAAGTTTTCGGTGTAGAAGGCCCAGGCCACCAGGCCCAGCGTGGCAATCAGGCCCCAGGAACCGATGAGCATAAGCTGGCGGCGGCCCATCTTATCGATGAACTCGCGGGCCAGCAGCGTGAAAGTGAAGTTGACCAACCCCAGCCCGGCCGAGGACAGCAAAGCCGAGCTCTTGCCCAGGCCCGTCATTTCGAAGATGCGCGGGGCGAAGTAGATGATGGCGTTGATGCCCGATACCTGGTTGAAGAAGGCGAAGAGCACGGCCAGCATCACGGGCGTGCGGTACTGGCGCGCAAACAGGGAGCTGCCCCCGCCGGCAGCGTCGTGGCGTTGGTGGTCAGGATGGAGGTCACGTCCTGGTCGGCAGTGGCGGGGTTGATGAGGCGCAGCACCTGCCGCCCCTGCTCGACGCGCCCCTGCCCGATGAGCCAGCGCGGGCTTTCCGGCACCCGGAACAGCAGCAGGAAGAACGCCAGGGCCGGCACCACCTGCACGCCCAGCATCCAGCGCCAGTCCTGCTCGCCGGTGCCCGTGAGCAGGTAGTTGGAGAGGTAGGCGACCAGAATCCCGAACACGATGTTGAACTGGAACATGCTCACCATGCGCCCCCGCGACTCGCGCGGCGATACTTCCGAGATGTAGAGCGGCGCCGTCACCGACGAGGCGCCCACGCCCAGCCCGCCCAAAAAGCGGAAAAGCATAAACAGTACCCAGTTGGAGGTGAGCGCCGCGCCCAGCGCCGACACGAAGTAGAGCACCGCAATCCAGATGAGAGTCTGGCGGCGGCCCAGCTTATCGGAAGGCACGCCCCCGAAAATGGCTCCGAACACGGTGCCGATCAGGGCAATGGCAATGGTGAAGCCGTGCTCCACAGCGCTCAGGCCCCAGAGCTGCTGAATGGCCTTCTCGGCCCCCGAAATAACGGCCGTATCGAAGCCGAACAGGAAGCCGCCCAGCGCCACCACCAGCGACCAGAAGAATACTTTGTTGTTTTTCATATGTGCGGTTAGCTATAGGCCGGCGGCCCTTAGCTTCTAGTGGATGAGCAAATACTGCGAAAGGAAAGCGCCGCCGGACTACCAGCCCGGGTTCTGCTTATAAAGGCCCTTGCTGAAGTTGATCTGGTTGAGCGGGATGGGCAGGTACTCGTCGCGGCCGGCCGTAAAGCGGGCCGTTTGCAGGTACTGGCGCTTGGTTTTCTCCACGCTGAAGTAGGTGTTGAGGTAGTCGGCGGCAATGCCCCAGCGCACCAGGTCGAAGAACCGGTAGCCTTCCATGGCAAACTCCAGGCGGCGCTCGAAGCGCAGGGCCTGGCGGGCGTACTGCTGGTTCCAGCCGGCCGAAGAGTAGAGGCCGATTTTGTAGTTGGAGGTGCTGCCGCCGGCCGCGTTTTTCAGGCGGGCAGTGCTGTTCTGGGCCCGCTGCCGGATCTGGTTGATGAGAGGCAGCGCTTCGGCCGGCCGGTTGAGCTCAATCAGGGCTTCGGCCTTCCAGAGCAGCACGTCGGCCAGCCGGATAACGGCCCAGTTCTTCGACGTGCTCATGAAGGGCGGCGTTTTCTGGAAGCTGGGGTCGGTGGGCAGTACCGTCTCCTTCATCGACATGAACACGCCGTAGGTGTTGGGGTCGCGCAGCCAGGAGTTCTCGAACACGAAGGTGGGCAGGTACTTGTAGGGGTGCGACGGAATGGCCACGGTGTGGTCGAGGCGCGGGTCGACGGTGTTGGCCTGGAAGTCGGCGGGCGTGCTTAGGTCGGAGTTATTGAAGGTGGTGAACAGCGGCAGGCCCTGGGCGTCGGTTTTGTAGGCATTCACCAGGTTCTGGCTGGGCTGGTGGAAGCCGCAGCAGCCGTAGTCCGGGTTCATGGGGTAGTTGAGCACGTTGCCGCGCTGGGTGCGGCCCTTGGGCGTCCCGTCGTTGCGCGAAAACTGGATGGCAAACACCGACTCCACCCCGTTGTCGCCGGCCGTGAGGAAGTTGGTGGCGTAGTCGGGATGCAGGGAGTACTTGGGAATCACCTGGTCGCAGAGGCTCACGACTTCCTGCAGTTTGGCCGCGTCGAGGCCCGTAACAGCGTGGCTTTCGGTCTGAGTGTAGGCCTGGTAGAGCAGGGTTTTGGCCAGGTAGGCCTGGGCCGCCGCCTTGCTGGCCCGCCCGACTTCGGACTGGGTGGCGGGCAGGTTGGTGGCCGCAAACCGGAAGTCGTCGGCAATTTTGCCCCAGAGCGCGTCATTGGTCAGGGCCACGTTCGAGATGGTGCCGTACTGGTCGGTGGGCACCGTTTCGTCAATGTAGGGCACCTGCTTGAAGAGCTCCTTGAGCAGGAAGTAAAAGTGGCCGCGCAGAAAGCGCATTTCCCCCTGGCGCGCCACTTTGGTGGGCATGGCCGCCTCGCTCACCGCATCAAGGCGGCGCAGCGCATCGTTGCAGCGCGAAATGCCCACGTAAATCAGGAACCACAGCTCGTCGGTGTTGCCCACATCGACGCGGTTGAAGCTGAAGGTTTCGTAGAAGTAGAAGGCATCCACGTCGGCCGTGCCGTTGCCACCCTTGTAAGCGTCGCCGCCGCGCACGTTGCCGTAGGGCCACATGCTGGTGTAAGGGGCGCGGTACACGTCGTTGCCGAGCTGCGAATAGGCGGCAATAACCTGCTTTTCGATGTTGGCGGGCGAATTGAGCTGGTCGTCGCTGAGGGCGCCGGTGGGCTGCACGTCCAGGAATTTATCGTCGTTGCAGCTGGTGGCCAGCGTCAGCAGCGAGAGGGCCAGCAGAGTAGACTTAAGGTATTTCATGGGAATTGGAAGCTTGGAGCGTGGTCGGTCGGGAAGGGAGGAAGCCAGGGAGTTCGGGGCGCCGGGGCCCTAGAACGACAGGTTCAGACCGGTGGTGAAAATGCGCGGAATCGGGTACTGGTAGTTGGTTACCTCAGGGTCGGGACCGGTGTAGTCCTTGCTCTTGACGGTGAACAGGTTCTGGGCCTGCACGTAGAGGCGCACGTTTTGCAGCTTGATGCGGCTGCTAAAGGCCGCCGGCAACGAGTAGCCGACCTGCAGGTTGCGCAGCTTCAGGTAGGAAGCGTTTTCGATGAAGTAGGTCGAGGCCCGCCCTTCGTTGTTGGTGTTGATGAGCGTGGCGGCTGGAATGGTGGAGCCGGTGTTGGTCGGCGTCCAGGCATCGAGCAGCCGCGCGCCCCAGTTCTCGCCCGAGGCCAGCGACGCGAAATCGGTGCGGAATTTGGCGTTGTTGTAGGCGTCGAGGCCCTGCACGCCCTGGAAGAACAGCTGCACATCGAAGCCCTTGTAGCCCGCGCCCAGGTTGAGGCCGTAGTTGAAATTGGGCACGCCCTCGGTAATCCAGGTCTGGTCGAAGTTGTCCACTTTGCCGTCGCCGTTGAGGTCCTTGTAGCGAATGCGGCCGGGGGCGGCGCCTATCTGGGTGGCGTGGCCGGTCACCTCGCCCTCGTTCTGGAACAGGCCGTCGGCCACATAGCCGTACACGGCGTTGATGGAGTGGCCCAGGCGCGTGACGTCCTGGCCGTTGCCGCCGTAGGCGTTAATCACCTCGTCGGGCAGGTAGGTCAGCTCGTTGCGGTAGGTGGCCAGGTTGCCCGTGATGTTGTAGGTGAGGCCGCCCGCCAGCTCGTTCTGGTAGTTGAGCAGGAATTCCCAGCCCCGGTTCTCGATGCTGGCTCCGTTCACGAACTGGTCGCCGCCCTCGCCCACGGCCGCCAGGTAGGGCAGGTTCACGAGAATGTCCTCGCTCTTCTTCACGAAGTAGTCCACCGAGCCCGAGAGCTTATTCTGCCAGAGCCCGAAATCGAGGCCCAGGTTGGTCTGGGTAGTAGTTTCCCACTTCAGGCCGGAGTTGGGCCGCTGCACGCGCCGGTAGCCGGAGGGCAGGCCGGTGTCGTTGCCGTAGATGTCGTAGGCGGTGCCGCGGTCGTACTCGAAGTTGGGGTCGAGGGTGCCCAGCAGGCTCTGATAGAGGCCCCGGGAGGCGAAGTTGGCAATGTCCTGGTTGCCGGTCTGGCCCCAGCCGGCGCGTAGCTTCAGGTCGGAGAAGAAGCCGGCGTAGTTCTTCACGAAGGCTTCCTCGCTCAGACGCCAGCCCGCCGACAAGGCCGGGAAGATGCCGAAGCGGTTGTCCTGGCCGAAGCGCGACGAGCCGTCGCGGCGCAGTGTGGCCGAGAGCAGGTACTTATCGGCGAAGGAGTAGTTGACTTTGGCGAAGTAGGAAGCCAGGCGGTAGGCCGTGCCCGAGCCGCCGTTGTCCTTGTTGGCTGCGCCCGCGTCGAGGTAGGTGTAGTTGGGGTCTTCGCTGGCGAAGTTGGTGCGCGAGGCGTAGGTGCTCTCGTCGTAGTAGCTGATGCGCTCGGTGCCGGCCACCACGCCCAGCTGGTGGCGCTCGGCCAGGGTTACGTCGTAGTTGGCCGTGTTCTGCCACACCCAGTTGCCCCAGAAACGCTGGTTCTCGGTCACCCGGTTGTTCTGCTCGGAGAGGAAGCCCGCCTTGTAGGTCTTGTAAATCTGGCGGAACTTGAAGAGGCTGTAATCAATACCGAAGCTGGAGCGCAGGTGCAGGCCGGGCAGAATCTCGGCGTCGGCAAACACGTTGCCGAAGGCCCGGCCGGTGTTGGAGCGGTTCTGCTCGTTGTCCTTGAGTAGGCGCAGGGGGTTGTCCCGGTCGCTCATGCCGGCCACCGGCCCGCCCCAACCCACGCCGTCCACGGTCCGCACCGGCACGATGGAGGGCAGCTGGGTGGTCCGGTCGCGTACCAGGTTCAGGTCATATTCGGCCCGCTGCGACTTCACGATGGTCAGGTTTTCCCCGATCTTGATTTTGTTGTTGAGGAAGTTGTAGTCGGTGTTGAGGCGGGCCGTGTAGCGGTCGAAGCCGGTGTACTTGAGCGTGCCGCTGTTGTCGTAGTAGTTGAGCGAAAATAGGGCCCCGCCCCGCTCGCCGCCGCTGCTCACGTTCAGGTTGTAGCTCTGGATGAGGGCGTTCTGCTGGGTTTCCTTGAACCAGTCGGTATCGGCGGCGCGCTGGGTTTTATCGGCGTCGATGAACTCGGGCACCGTTACGCCCGTGAGCACCCGCCGGCCGTCGGCGCCGACGCTCGTCTGGAAGTTGTAGTAGGGCAAGCTGGGCACGTTGCCGTCGTTGAGGGCTGCCTGGCCGTACACCTGGCCGTACTGCTGGGTATTGAGCAGCTTGATGTTGGGGCCAGGCTGCTGCACGCTGAAGAAGGTCGAGAAATCAACCCGGGTGGCGCCCTTCTTGGCCTTTTTGGTGGTGATGATAATCACCCCGTTGCCGGCCCGCGAGCCGTAGATGCTGGCCGCCGAGGCATCCTTGAGCACCTGAATGCTCTCAATGTCGTTCTGGTTGATCTGGTTGATGCCCTCTTTGGTCGGGATGCCGTCGATAACGTAGAGCGGGTCGTTGTTGCCGAGCGTGCCGATGCCGCGGATGCGCACGGTGGCTGCGCTGCCCGGGGCTCCGTCGGTGGTGATGTTCACGCCCGGCACGCGGCCCTGCAGGTTGCGCGTCACGTCGTTGGAGGCCATGTCCCGAATCTGGTCCACCTTCACCACCGATACGGCGCCGGTCAGGTCGGTTTTTTTCTGGCTCTGGTAGCCGGTCACCACCACCTCGTCGAGGGCCGCCGCGTCGGGGGCCATGGCCAGGCTGACGGTACTGCGCCCGCCCACGGCCACCTCCTGCGACTTGTAGCCGATGAAGGAAAACAGCAGCGTCGCGTTGTCGGGCACCGTAAGCGTGAACTCCCCGTCGGGGCCGGTCGAGGTGCCATTACTGGTGCCTTTCACCACCACCGTTACGCCGGGCATACCGGCCCCTTTCTCATCGGTTACGCGGCCCGTTACGGGAGCATCGGCAAGGCGCCGGGTAGGCAGGGTGGCGGCGGTAGCGGCGGCCAGGGCCGGGAGCGGCAGCAGTGGCAGGGCCGAGAGCAGGGCCAGTCCGACGGCCGGCCGCAACAGGGGTAGTACGTGTTTCATGGGGGGGAATTGGGAAGGAAAAAAACAGCTTCGGTACTGCTCCGGAACGGCCTGGGAAACTGGCGCCGGAGTGGGCCCGCCGCCGGTCCGGGGGCCGGAACAAGGCGGGGCAGTGAGTCAAAGGTGCGGACAAACCCCGCCGGCGGCTTACCGGATTCACTCAAAGACTTTCGATTCTGACTCATCTTTTTCAAAACCATCAAAAGCTTATAAATCAACATATTAAAAATAAAAAACCCCCAGCGTTTGGCCGGGGGCTTTCACTCATGTTACCTGATTTCAAAAATTGATTCAGGGGCTGGGCGTGGTGTGCAGGGCCCGGAACTCGGAGGGCGACACCTGGTAGCGGGCCTTGAAGCTGGTGGAGAAGTAGGAGGGTGAGGAGAAGCCCAGCTGGTAGGCCACTTCGGCAATGGTCTGGTCTTCGTTGAGCAGCAGCTGGCGGGCCTTGGTCAGGCGGATGCCCTGGATAAAGTCGGTGACGCCGGTGCCCAGGATGGCCTTCACTTTGCGGTAAAGCTGCACCCGCGAAATGCCCAGACTACGGGCCACATCCTCCACCGTGAGGTCGGAGCGGGTGAGGTTGGCTTCCACGATAGCCGTCAGGTCAGCCAGGAACTTCTGGTCCACGCGCTGGGGGGCCACGGTGGCCGTGTCCAGGCTCAGCTCCCGGCGGAAATGCTCGCGCAGTTTGTCGCGATTGGCCAGCAGCGTGCGCAGGCTTTCGAGCAGGAAGGTGGGGTTGAAGGGCTTGGTCAGGTAGAGGTCGGCCCCGGCCTGCACGCCTTCCACCTGCTGCTCGGGCGCGTCGCGGGCCGTGAGCAGCACCACCGGAATATGGGAGGTGCGCCAGTCGCCCTTGAGCTGGGCCACCACTTCCAGCCCGCTGAGTTCGGGCAGCATCACGTCGCACACAATCAGGTCTGGAATACTCTCGGCGGCCAGGCGCAGGCCGGTGGCCCCGTCGAAGGCCGTGCTCACCTGGAAATGGGGCCGCAGCTTCTGGTTGATAAAGGCATTCACGTCGGGGTTATCCTCAATCACGAGCACCAGCGCTTCGGCCGCGCCGGCCCCAGCCGCTGGATCCGTCGGGGCGGGCGGCATGAAACCCTCCTCCACGGCCAGGGCCGGGTAGGCGGCGGCCGTGGGCTCCAGCTGCCGCAGGGCCGCCGGCAGCTCCAGCGGCAGTGTCACGACAAAGGTGCTGCCCTGGCCGGGCCGGCTGCTGAAGCTGAGTTGGCCCAAGTGCAGGCGAGTAAGGCCCAGGGCCAGCGCCAGGCCCATGCCCGAGCCCCGGGCCCCGGCCTGCTGGCCCTGGTAAAACCACTCGAAAATGTGGGCCCGGTCCTCGTCGGAAATGCCCCGGCCGGTGTCCTCCACGCTCACCCGCACGGCCTGCCCGCCCGGCTCCAGCTGGAGGCTGACAGTAATCTGGCCGTGCTCGGGCGTGAACTTGAGCGCGTTGGAGAGCAGGTTGAAGAAGACCTTATCGAGGATGTTGACGTCGAACCAGAGCCGGATGACGGGCTCGGCGGGCAGGAACCGGAGCGTGATGCCGCGCTGGCGGGCGGGCTTCTCGAACACGTCCATGATTTCGCGCACGAAGGCTACCAGGTTGCCCTCGGTGGCCCGCACCGGCATCTTGCCCACGTCAATCTTGCGGAAATCCATGAGCTGGTTCACCAGCTGCAACAGGCGCTGGGCGTTGCGGCGCACCAGACTCAGGTCGTGGCGGTGGGCGGCGGGCAGGTCGGGGCCGGCCGTCAGCATTTCCTCCACCGGCCCCAGAATCAGGGTGAGCGGAGTGCGCAGCTCGTGCGAGAAGTTGGTGAAGAAGCGCAGCTTGGCCTCGGTTTCGACTTTGGCGCGCTCGGAAAATTCCTGCAATTGGTTGCGCTGCGAGATGATTTCGCGATTCTGCTCGCCCAATCGGTGGTTGCTGCGGCGGTTGGCCCGGAAGGCGCGGAAGGCCAGCAGCCCCAGCACGGCCACCCCGAGCAGCGCCGCGGCCAGCGAGTAAAGTACCGTCTGCTGGCTGGCGTAGGTGGCCCGCTGCCGCTGCAGCAGCTCCTGCTGGCGCTGGATGTCCTGCTGCTGGCTGGTGAGCTTCTCGGTCTGGAGCTTCATGGTCAACACGTTGGTCGAGTCGATGACCATCGTGCCGAGCGTATTTTCCTTGTCGTAGGACTGGTGGCGCAGAATCTTCATGGCCGTCCGGATGGCCTCTTCGCCGCCAGGCGGGTAGAGCAGCGTGGCCGTCAGCACTCCGTCCTGCACGAACTGGATGCCGCCCTGGTTGCCGGGCAGCCCGTCCACGCCCACCACCCGAATGCGCTGGTCGAGGCCCAGGCGCTTGCAGACCTGGTAGGCGCCGAGGGCCATGCGGTCGTTGTGGGCAAAAATGAGGTCGATTTCCGGGTGTTCACGCAGCACGGCCGGCAGGTTGTCCATCACCGAGGGCCGCTTCCAGTCGCCGTGCACCTGGGCCGTGAGGCGTACGCCCGGGTAGGCGGCCAGGCCCTGGGCAAAGCCCTGGTGCCGGTCGAGGGCCGGGGAAGCACCGGGCGCACCGAGCACCTCCAGCACCTGACCGCGTCCGCGTAGCAGGTTACCCACGTAGCGCCCGGCCGTCTGGCCTACTTCCTGGTTGTTGCCGCCCACGTAGGCTGTGTAGAGCCGGGATGTGGTGCGCCGGTCCAGAATCACGACCGGGATGCCGCGATTGAACACCTCCTCCACGATGGGCGTAATCGGCTCGGCCTCGTTGGCCGACACGATGAGTAAATCGATGCCCTCGCGCAGAAATTCCTGAATCTGCTGCTGCTGGCGGCGGCTGTCGTCGTGGGCATCCTTCAGGCGGAAGCGTACGTTGGGGTAGAAGCTCAGTTCTTTGTGCATGCCCGCCAGCATGGCCTGCCGCCAGGCGTCGGCGGTGGTGCACTGTGAAAAGCCGATGGTATAGCGCGGGGGCGGCGGCGCGGAATGGCAGCCACCTAGTAGCATAAGGATCAGGAAGCAGTACCAACCTGGGAAAGGCTTTATGCTTAGGCTGATAGCCGCAGGGGTTTTCATTCTGGCTGTGGGAGTGGATAACAGATAGTTCGGGGTGTCAAGTTGCATATAATAGTTAACCCGTAGAAAGCCGTTGAACGCACAGACAAGCTAGGCAGCAGGCACAGCCTTAATTACGCTGAAACTGGGGGTCGCACAATAGTAGAAACGGAAAACAACGGTAAGGAGCGTTGTCCGATTGTGTTAGGGTCGACCCGAATTCGTATTGGGGGGGGCGTCTCAGCAAACGACCGTTTTAAGCGGAAAAAACTGTCAACATTTCTTAGGACGAGACACCTTTTGGAAAAGCTGTCAACCTATTCCCGGACGGGACACCCAAAACTTAAAAAGCACTGTCCGGTGGGTCAGCGCTTTTTTTGTGGACGGTGGGTAGCTTGCGGGGATGAGTATATCCACCGGTTTTGGCATGGCGCAGCAGTGGGCGCAGACGCATTTTGGGCACGTCCACCTGGGCGACGTTTGCCGCACACGACGGGTGGTCACGCTGGCGGCCGACTGTGCCCGGCAGCCGGGGGCGAGCATTCCGCACCTGAGCCAGGGACAAGCCTATGCCAGCAAAGCAGCCTATTAGCTGCTGGGGCCACGTGCAGACCACGCCTGACGCCGTGCAACAGCCACACCGGGCCTTGGTCGGCCAGCAGTTGCAGGCACCGGGCACATTTCTGCTCGTCGAGGATACGACTGAGTTGAGTTGGCTGGAGGCAGCCGAGCGCCGGGCGGGCCTGGGGCCTGTCGGGCAAGGGAAGGCCTACAGCCAGGGCGTGCTGCTACACTCGCTGGTGGCCGCCGCCTGGCCTGCTGAGGACCCCTATCCGGCTGCCAAACGGCCCGCGCTACCGCTGCTGGGCCTGCTCGACCAGCAGTTTCACGTGCGTCAGCCCGTGCCCGAGGCCGAAAAAGCCCGCACGGCGGCTCCCAGCCCCGGCAGGGCCGCGTGCGCGAGTCGGCATTATGGGACCAGAGTCTGCGGGCCGTGGGGGGGGGGGCGCCGGCCGGTACGCGCTGGGTGGTGGTGGCCGACCGCGGGGCCGACATCTACGAGCATTTGCAGCAGTGCCAGGCCCAGGGTCTGGGCTTCGTGGTCGTGCGGCCCAGGACCGGGCCCTGATGGCCGGGCCGGACAAGACGCCCGCCGGTCGCCTGTTTGCCGTGGCCCGTGCTCAGCCCCGTGCCGGGCAGTTGCGCCTGACGTTGCGGGGGCGGCCGCGCCAGCCGGCGCGGGAAGTGGTCTTGCAGGTGAGTTTCAGTCCGCTCGTCGCGTTGCGGGCCCCGCAGCGGCCGGCCGGGGCCACGGGCAAGGGCGAGCCGGTGCCGGCCAGCGCGGTGCGGGTCTGGGAAGAACGGGGCCTGGATGCGACGGGTCCGGGACTGGAATGGCTGCTGCTCAGCGACCAGCCGGTGAGCGACTTGGCCCAGGCGCTACGCCGCGTGCGCCAGTACACCAGCCGCTGGCTGATCGAGGACTTTCATAAGGCCCTGAAAACGGAGCTGGGAGCCGAAAAGCTGCAACTGCAAACCGCCGCCCGCCTGTTCGCGGCCCTGGCCCTGCTCAGCGTAGTGGCCCTGGCCCTGGTGGATTTGCGCGAGAAAAGCCGCCTGGAGCCGGACTTGCCCGCCGAGGCGGCCGGCCTGACGGCGACCGAGTTACGGGTGCTGCGTCACCAGCACCGACGGCCCCTGACCAGCGTGCACGCGGTCTGGCGGGCGCTAGCCGCGCTCGGCGGTCACCTGAGCCGTAAGGGTGATGGGCCGCCCGGCTGGCAAACTCTCTGGCTGGGCCTGATGAGCTTGCGCTTGCTCGTTGAAAGCGTACAGATGGCGGCGCAATTACGGCAGGAATGACACCAAAAAGAGCGCCGGCCTACCAGCCGGCGCTCTTCGGAGTTTTGGGTAAGGACAAGCCGCAGGGGAACAGAGCTTTTTTTGCGGCGAAAGCCAGCGGGAACTAGGGGTTCACGTGCTTGAGCTTACGGCGGCGACGCTCCTGGGCCTGCTTTACGCGGCGGTGGATGGTCTCATTGGTGAGGTCAGTCTGCTTAGGCGTAGCAGGCGGGGTGGTCTCGGCCTTGGTGGTCTTGGTCGTCATACAAAAAGAAGTTAGGTTCTGCCCAAAGATACCTTTCTCTGGCACATGGTGGCTCATCCACCCGCTACAAACTTTCTACTGACCCGGTGAATAGGTCTTCTTGGGGCGCTTTGAGGTGGTCCAGTTATGCTGGACAGAATGGGGTGGTATTTAGTGCGAAACGCGACAAGCGGAATTGTCTCGCCTCATTCCGCGGCCGGACCTTGCAGCCCTATCTGGGGCGGTAACGCTTGACGCTGGACTCGCTCACGCCCGTGGCGGCCACGGTCATGTGCACCGACATGCCGGCGGCCAGACAGGTCTGGACTTTAGCCAGCTTACTTTCATCCACGCCCGGTCGGCGGCCCAGGTGCCGGCCTTGCGCTTTTGCCAAAGCAATACCTGCCGTCGCCCGCTCGCGGATGCTCTCCCGGTCGTACTCGGCCAACGCAGCGAAGATGCCCAGCACGAGCCGGCCGGCGGGGGTAGCCGTGTCGATGCCCAGGTCTAGGGCCACGAAGCGCATCTGGCGCGCGTGCAGCTCGGCCACCAGCTGCATGATGTGGGCGCTGTTGCGGCCCAACCGATTCAGGCGCGCCACGGTGAGTGTATCGCCGGTGCGCAAAGTGGCCAGCAGTTCGGTGAGCACGGGCCGTTGGGTAGTAGCACCGCTGATCTTTTTCTGAAACACCCGATCAATGCCGGCGGCCTGAAGTTGGGCGATTTGGGTATCGAGATGCTGGTCTTTGGCCGAAACACGAGCATAGCCGAAGTTCATGGCAAATGGGTCAGGAAGGTGGGGCCACGAAGATACGCGTCTGGCCCTACTTTCTGGCCCCTTTATTCTAGGCCAAGCTAGGGATGAATGGTGGGGGCCTGGAAGCTGTGCCGTAATGGCTCTACCGTCGCGCAGAAGAGCGCGTGAATTAATCAGCGCTTGATAATCGGCTCGGTTAATCTTTGAACCAAACTTATAACCAAGGCCACCACTCTGATGCTACTTTGTGCCGGCCGGAAATGAATCAGCCCATGAAATACCGAGTGGTTCATGGGCTGCTTGCCACCGCAGAATGGTGGTCCGCCAGCTTAAGCAGCGGAATAAAGAGCTAAAGTTAAGATGGATGTGCTTGCCAAGCAACTGGTTGCGCGAGCCATGATTTTTTTGGTGGCGAAAAGAACAACAAAAGATGCGTTAGTTAGCTCGTTAGCTTGAAAAATACAGAGATGAGAAAAGCAGCCCGAAAAAATTAACCTAGCTGACGAATTGTCGGGCGTAACAATACCGTAGCTTTGCAGCATGCTTCAACCAAAAAACCAGTTGATGAAGCGTGGAACCCAGCGCGACTGGGAGCCGCGAGTGGACCGGAAGGTCTTTGGTTCCGTCGGTTTTCCCGATTCTGCCGCTGGTATTTCCGTTGTTTTTTCTGGGTATTGCCCCGCCACCGTTTCGGATTCCGAAACGGTTTTTTTATGCCCGGTTAGTTCGACGGTTGCTGTTCTGCGACTGCGGCGGCCATCGTCCCGGCCCACCCCGGCACTCGCCACCTCAACTCCAAGCCCTGTTTCCTATCGCTCAGTGAAATACGAAAGCTACTAAACAAACAGGGTGAACCCCTCCGGCTCGTAACTACTGACTGCGTACTTCATTTCCCCAACCTGGTATGGCACGTAAAGACCTGATCGACATTGCATCCCTGCACCCGGAGGAAATCGAGTTCCTCCTCGACCAATCCAAGTCCTTTAAAAAGCTGTTCACCCATTCGGTGAAGCGAATTCCCGCCTTGGAAGGCAAGTCCGTGCTCATGCTCTTTTATGAGGCCAGCACCCGGACGCACTCTTCCTTCGAGGTCGCGGCCAAACGACTCTCGGCGGAGGTCACGAATTTCGATGTTGCCCACTCCTCCATCTCCAAGGGCGAGTCGGTGCGCGAGACGATTGAGACGCTCCAGGCCATGCGAACCGACTACATCGTCATTCGCCATAGCCACCCCGGCTTGCCCGGCATGATTGCCCGCCAAACCACGGCGTCGGTCATCAATGCCGGCGACGGAGCCCACGAGCACCCCACCCAGGCCCTGCTGGACGCTTTTACCATCAAGGAAAAATTTCCTGACCCCCGCGGCAAAAAGGTCCTCATCATCGGCGATATTCTCCACTCCCGCGTGGCGCGCTCCACCAGCACGTTGCTGCAAAAGCTGGGCATCGAGGTAGCTTACCTGGGGCCGGGCTCGCTGGTGCCAAAGTACGGCCCGGCCACCATCCGCCGCTTCACCGACTACGAGGCAGCCATGGCCTGGGCCCCCGATGTGGTGTACCTGCTGCGCGTGCAGATGGAGCGCCAGGACGTGCAGTTTTTCCCCAGCCTCCGCGAATACCACCGGGTGTACGGCATCACCACGGCCCGGCTGGCGGAAATCAGCGACCTGGGCCTCTACGTCATGCACCCCGGCCCCGTGAACAGGGGGGTGGAGCTATGCGACGCCGTGATGGACTACGAGCGTAGCCTTATTACCAACCAGGTCGAAAACGGCATCTCGGTGCGCATGGCCGTGCTCGACTGGCTCAAGCCGGGCGGGGATTTCCCGCGGCAGGAATCATACGTCGCGCGGCCTAAAGTCAGCTCCACGGTGCTTACGCCCTGAGCGCCGCCCACAATGGCTGACGCCGCTTTTTGACTTTATCTCTTCCATACCCCTCGCCGGTTCACCGAAATCATCCCTTCATGCTGCTGCTTCAAAACGCCCGTATCGCCTCCGAAAACTCCCCCGTACTTGTCGAAAGTGACGTCCTCATTGTCGAAGGAAAAATTCAGGAAATTGGCAGCGGCCTGGCCGTTCCCGAGGGTGCCCGGGTCATCGACGCGCGCGGCCGGGTGCTGATGCCCGGCATGTTTGATGCCCACGTCCATTTCCGCGCTCCGGGGTTTGAGAACAAGGAAACCATCACCACGGGCAGCGAAGCGGCCATCAATGGCGGCGTTACCGGCGTGGTGATGATGCCCAATACCCGCCCGGCCCTCGACTCGGCCACGGCGGTGGCCACCGTGCTCGATAATGCGCGGGACCGGTCGCGCATTCCGGTATACACTTCCGGCTGCGTTACCAAGAACCGGGAGGGCAAGGAGCTGGCCGAAATTGAGGGCATGCGCGAGCTCGGGGTGACCATGCTCACCGACGATGGCGATACCACGGCCGACCCGGCCGTCCTTTTCCGGGCCATGCAGTATGCCACCGAGTTTGGGATGTTTTTCGCCAGCCACTGCGAGGTGCCGGAGCTGGCCGGGCCACGCGCCGTGAACGAAGGGGTGATGAGCTACCGGCTCGGCATCAAGGGTTCGCCGGCTTGCGCGGAGGAAATCATTATTGACCGCGACATCCGTCTGGCCCACGCGGCGGGCGCGCACGTGCACATCCAACACGTGTCCAGCAAGATGGGCATGGAAACCATCCGCTGGTGGAAATCGCGCGGCGATGTGAAGGTGACGGCGGAAGTGATGCCGCACCACCTGATGTTCACCGACGAGCACATCGGGGACTACGACACGAACTATAAAATGAACCCGCCGCTGCGGACGCAGGCGGATTGTGACGCCCTGCTGGCAGGTCTTATTGAAGGCGTATTCGACATCATTGCCACGGACCACGCGCCGCACACGCCGTTCGAAAAAGCCCAGGATTTCATCAGCGCGCCCAATGGCATCACCGGCCTGGATACGGCCCTGGTATCGCTGTATCACCATTTCGTCGAGCCCGGAAAATTCGGTTGGGACCTGGTGGTGAAGCGCTATTCGGCGGAGCCCCGACGCCTGATGGGCCTGCCGGTAGCCGCCATCGAAGTCGGCCAACCGGCCGAGTGCCTCCTGTTCGATACCGAAGCGGAAACGACCTTCACGCGGGACTTCATGAAATCCAAATCCCAGAACACGCCCTTCCTCGACCAGACGTTGAAAGGCCGGGTGGACCTGGTGATTTTAGGCATGGAAATCCTACTGGAGCGCTAAGAGGTAGCGCTTTTTCAAAAAACAAACAGAACGTCATGCTGAGCTTGTCGAAGCATCTCTACCGCTTCGTATGCACCGCCTGGCGAAGCGGTAGAGATGCTTCGACAAGCTCAGCATGACGACCAAGAAATTTCAATGAACACACCTGCCACCTCCGACTCTCCCAACAGCGCCGCCCCAGGCAAGCCCCTGGTCGGCGTGGTCATGGGCTCCAGCAGCGACTGGGACACCATGCAGCATGCCGTGCAGATGCTCATTCACTTCGGCGTGGCTTACGAAGCGCGCGTGGTATCGGCCCACCGCATGCCCGACGACTTGTTTGCCTACGCCGAACAAGCCGGTCCGCGCGGCTTGCAGGCCATCATTGCCGGCGCGGGTGGGGCCGCCCACCTGCCGGGCATGCTGGCCGCTAAAACCACGGTGCCCGTGCTGGGGGTGCCAGTGGCCAGCCGGCATTTGCAGGGCGTGGATTCGCTGCACAGCATCGTGCAAATGCCTAAAGGCGTGCCCGTCGCCACGTTTGCCATTGGCGATGCCGGGGCGGCCAATGCCGCGCTATTCGCCGTCAGTATGCTGGCTCTGCACGACCCGGACCTGGCGACCAAGCTGCACGCGTTTCGCGCCGCACAAACCGAAGCCGCCCGCGCCATGACGCTGCCCGTATGAGCGACCAAACGCCTCGCCTCGCCATGACCCCAGTTTTTCCGGGCAGTACGGATGCCGCTGGCCAGCGGGCAACCCTGGGGGTGCTGGGCGGCGGCCAGCTGGGCCGCATGTTTGTGCATGCCGCCCAGCGCCTGGGGTACTTCACCGCCGTGCTGGAGCCCGACGCGCAAAGTCCGGCCGGACTGGTGAGCCACCACCATATCCAGACCGACTACGACGACCCGGCCGGGCTGGCGCAACTGGCCCACCTGTGCCAGGCCATCACCACCGAGTTTGAAAACGTGCCCGCCCAGGCCCTGCAAACGTTGGCCCTGACCCGCCCCGTGGCCCCGGGCGCGGCCGTGGTTGGCATTGCCCAGGACCGCATCGAGGAAAAAGCCCATTTCACGGCCGGCGCCGACCTGTCGGGGGTGGCTTGCGCGCCCTACGCGGTGCTAGAAACGCCGGCTCAGCTCCAGGCCGTGCAGAACGACCGGGCTGATTTGCTGCCCGGCATCCTCAAAACCGCGCGCATGGGCTACGACGGCAAGGGTCAGGTCCGGGTGAAGACCGCCGCCGAGCTGGCCGCCGCCTGGGCCGAGCTGGGCAGTGTGGCCTGCGTACTGGAAAAGATGCTGCCGCTCACGGCCGAGTGTTCGGTGCTGGTGGCGCGCGGCTGGGATGGGCAGGTTGTCAGCTTCGCCGCGCAGCGCAACGTGCATGTCGATGGCATTTTGGCCGTGACCCACGCTTACGAAGGCAATATGCCGCCCGCCCTGGCAACCAGGGCCCGCGACGCGGCCGTTTCCCTGGCACAGCATCTGGGCTATGTGGGCGTGCTGTGCGTCGAGTTTTTTGTGGTGGAAGGCGAAAATGAGTACGGCGACCTGGTAGTCAACGAGATGGCCCCGCGCCCGCATAACAGCGGCCACTACACCCTGGACGCCTGCGACGTATCGCAATTTGACCTGCAGGTGCATACCCTGGCGGGCCTGCCCTTACTGTCGCCGCGCCAGCATTCCCCGGCCATCATGCTCAACCTGTTGGGTGAGGTGTGGTTTGACGGCCACGGGCAACGGCGGGAGCCGGACTGGCACGCTGTACTGAGCTTGCCGGGGACGCACCTGCATCTGTACGGCAAAGCAGAAGCGCGCGCCGGGCGCAAGATGGGCCACCTGACCATCACCGGCCCGGATGTCGCCAGTGTAAAAACCGTGGCGCGGCGCGCCGCTGGTTTGCTCGGCCTGCCGGGTCTGGATGATATTTAGCTGTCGTTTGTGTTAGCAAAAATTTACATTAAACGAGCGGTTATGCTGAGCTTGTCGAAGCATCTCTACCGCTTCGGCTGAGCCATCCAACGAAGCGGTAGAGATGCTTCGACAAGCTCAGCATGACATTTCCCTGCGTTCAACTATCATGTCCCAAACAGTAAAACTCCTCCTCGAAGACGGCACCACGATAGAAGGCGAATCCTTCGGCGCGTTCACCTCCGCCGCGGGCGAGGTTGTGTTCAGCACGGCCATGACGGGCTACCCTGAAAACCTCACCGACCCGTCCTTCGCCGGCCAGATTCTGGTGCTTACCACCCCCATGGTGGGCAACTACGGCGTACCCGGCGAGGACCTGTACGAGTCAATTTCCCGGATATTCGAGTCCGACAAGATTCACATTGCCGGGCTGGTGGTCAACTATTACTCCGAGGAGCACAGCCATTGGAACGCCGCTAAAAGCCTCGGCGACTGGCTGAAAGAGTACAATATCCCCGGTATTTTCAACGTCGATACCCGCATGCTCACCAAGAAACTGCGCGAGAAAGGCGCCATGCTTGGCAAAATCGTGGCCGACACCGACGTGCCCTTCCACGACCCCAACCTTGACAATCTGGTGGCCCAGGTGAGCCAGCCCGGCGTGGAGCACTACGGCCACGGCCAGCACAAAATCGTGCTCGTGGACTGCGGCACCAAAACCAACATCATCCGCTGCTTTCTAGAGCGCGACGTGGCGCTGATTCGCGTGCCCTGGGATTACGATTTCACCACCCTCGACTACGACGGCCTGTTCCTGAGCAACGGCCCCGGCGACCCCAAAATGTGCGAAGCCACCATCCAACACCTGCAAAAGGCCCTCGCCCAGGACAAGCCCATTTTCGGCATCTGCCTGGGCAGCCAGCTCATGGGCCTGGCGGCGGGCGGCGACACGTTCAAGCTGAAATACGGCCACCGCAGCCACAACCAGCCCGTGAAGCGCACCGGCACCCAGCGCTGCTACATCACCAGCCAGAACCACGGCTTCGCAGTGGACACCGAAACGCTGCCCGCCGAGTGGCAGATGCTGTTCGAGAACCTGAACGACGGCACCTGCGAAGGCATCAAGCACACGTCCAAGCCGTTTTTCTCCACGCAGTTTCACCCCGAAGCCGCCGGCGGGCCACAGGATACGGAGTTTCTGTTTGATGACTTTTTGAAAGCGGTGGTGGCGTATAAGAGTAACGCCGGAATAAAATAGAACGAGCCAAAAAGAACGTCATGCTGAGCGGAGCGCAGCGAAGTCGAAGCATCTCTACCGCTTCGTTTAAACGGATTTAACCCTTATGCCGAAACGAAGAAATTTAAATAGCCTACCCCATAATATCACTCAAAGTTTCTTTGGAACTGAGAGATACTACAGTTGCGGGTATATGGCCGATTGGTTATTGAACGCGGCGCGAAAGCTGAATCTAGATAAGGCCTCCTTAAATATTTTGACTGCCACTTTTGAGCCAGTGGAACTGAACACAAGCCCATTGATTCATAATGCTCGGTCATTAAAGGAAATCATCGACAAGGAACTATTGGCTATTGGTTTCGAGAAGGGATTTATAGCAGAAGCTCACATTGACTTCCAGTTTCTTAACCCCAATATTTTCAGGAAGGGAATATACTGTTTCCCTTACCTGATTGACAAAGAGGGCAGGCGCTATGATTCTGGTAGAATAATAGCTGAAAGTTATGAGCCTGAATTTGACGCTTTTGAGAACAGGAACATAAATTCGGCAAAGTTTTCAGCCACTTTACTCGACAAATGGAAAGGCTTATTCAAGTAGTTTAATAGTATGTGACCTCAACGAAGCGGTAGAGATGTTTCGACTCCGCTGCGCTCCGCTCAACATGACGGTCAAGCCGTTTAAAAAGAACAGTACCCTTAGAATGAACAAACCCAACAAAGTACTCCTCCTCGGTTCCGGCGCGCTGAAAATTGGCGAGGCCGGGGAGTTCGATTATTCCGGTTCGCAGGCGCTGAAGGCGCTGAAGGAGGAAGGCATCCGCACCATCCTCATCAACCCCAACATTGCCACCGTGCAGACCTCCGACGGCATGGCCGACGACGTGTACTTCCTGCCCGTGACGCCCTACTTCGTGGAGCAGGTCATTAAAAAAGAGCGGCCCGATGGCATTCTGGTGGCTTTTGGCGGCCAAACGGCCCTGAACTGCGCCGTGGCCCTGTACCGCGCCGGCGTGTTCGAGCAGTACCACGTGCAGGTGCTGGGCACGCCCGTGCAGAGCATCATCGACACCGAGGACCGGGAGATTTTCAAGGTCAAGCTCGACCAGATTGGCGTGCGCTCGGCCCGCAGCGTGGCCTGCACCAGTATGGCCGAGGCCCTGGCCGCCGGCGAAACCATTGGCTTCCCCATCATCGTGCGGGCCGCGTTTGCGCTGGGCGGGCTGGGCAGCGGCTTCGCCAACAACCTGGACGAGTTGACGGCCCTGGCCCGGCAGGCCTTCACGACTTCGGACCAGATTCTGGTGGAAGAATCGCTGAAGGGCTGGAAGGAAGTGGAGTACGAAGTGGTGCGTGACCAATTTGATAACTGCATCACGGTCTGCAACATGGAGAACTTCGACCCCATTGGCATTCACACCGGCGAGAGCATCGTGGTGGCCCCGTCGCAGACGCTGAGCAACCGCGAGTACCATAAGCTGCGCAGCATCGGCATCCAAACCATCCGCCACCTGGGCATCGTGGGCGAGTGCAACATTCAGTACGCGCTGGACCCCGCGTCGGAAGATTACCGCGTGATTGAGGTGAATGCGCGCCTGTCGCGCTCGTCGGCGCTGGCCTCGAAGGCGACGGGCTACCCGCTGGCCTTCGTGGCCGCCAAGCTGAGCCTGGGCTACTCGCTGGCCGAGCTGAAAAACAGCGTCACGCAGACCACCTCGGCCTTTTTCGAGCCGGCCCTCGACTACGTGGTGGTGAAGCTGCCGCGCTGGGACCTGGGCAAATTTTCGGGCGTGAACCGCCAGATTGGCTCGGCCATGAAGAGCGTGGGCGAGGTGATGGCCATCGGAAAATCGTTCGAGGAAGCCATTCAGAAGGGCCTGCGCATGCTCGATACCGGCAAGCGCGGCTTCGTGGCCAACCGTCCCGAAACCATCGAACGCGACACGATTGACAAGCTCCTGAGCGAGCCGAACGAGGAGCGCATCTTCGCCATCAACAACGCCTTCGAGGCTGGCTACACGCTGGAGCAGGTGCATCAATTGACGAAGATTGACCACTGGTTTTTGCAGCGCCTGTTCACCATTTTCGAGCTGGGCCAGCAGCTGGCCGCCGGCCGCCCCACGGGCCTGGATTCTTTGGAAACCAAGCTGTTGCGCGAGGTCAAGAAAGCCGGCTTCTCGGACCAGCAGATTGCCGTGCAGCTGCTGGGCGAGGGCGACGTGAAAGCCGACGAGCTGCGCGTGCGCGCCCGCCGCAAGGCCCTGGGCGTGCTGCCCGTGGTGAAGCAGATTGACACGCTGGCCGCCGAATTTCCGGCCAAAACCAACTACCTCTACACCACCTACCACGGCACCGAAAACGACCTGGAGCGCGAAACCGCCAAATCCATCGTGGTGCTGGGCTCGGGCGTGTACCGCATCGGCAGCTCGGTCGAGTTCGACTGGTGCGGCGTGCAGGCCGTGCAGACGGCGGCCGAGGAAGGCTACAAAACCATCCTCATCAACTACAACCCCGAAACCGTTTCGACCGACTACGACGTGAGCGACCGGCTCTACTTCGAGGAGCTAAGCTTCGAACGGGTGCTGGACATTCTGGATTTCGAACAGCCCAGCGGCGTGATTCTGAGCACCGGTGGCCAGATTCCCAACAACTTAGCCATGCGCCTCGAAGAAGCCCACGCGCCCATTCTGGGCACCACGGCCGCGCACATTGATGAGGCCGAGAACCGCCACAAGTTCTCGCGCATCATGGACGAGTTGGGCATTGCCCAGCCGCGCTGGAAGGAGCTGACTTCGCTGGAGGCTATGAACGAATTTGTGCGGGAAGTAGGCTACCCGGTGCTCATCCGGCCGAGCTACGTGCTGTCGGGTGCGGCCATGAACGTGGTTTCCAACGCCTTCGAGCTGGAAGAATTTCTGAAAGCCGCCAAGGAAGTGAGCGCCGAATACCCGGTGGTGGTGTCCGAGTTCATGCAGGAAGCCAAGGAAATTGAGCTCGACGCGGTGGCCGACCAGGGCGAAATCGTGAGCTACGCCATTTCCGAGCACGTCGAGTTTGCCGGCGTACACTCCGGCGATGCTACTATGTACTACCCGCCCCAAAAGGTGTACGTGGGCACCATCCGCAAGCTCAAAATCATTGCCGAAAAAGTGGCCAAGCGCTACGAAATCAGCGGCCCGTTCAACATTCAGTTCCTGGAAAAAGACGGCGCCATCAGCGTGATTGAGTGCAACCTGCGCGCCTCGCGCAGCTACCCCTTCGTGTCGAAAATCTCGGGCAACAACCTCATCAAAAAGGCCACGCAGGTGCTGCTGGGCAAGCAAGTGGCCCGCGACGAAAGCGAGCGGGTCTACGATCTGCCCTTCGTGGGCGTGAAGGCCCCGCAGTTCTCCTTCACCCGCCTGCCCGGCGCCGACCCGGTGCTGCGCGTGGACATGGTGAGCACGGGCGAAGTGGGCTGCCTGGGCGACACGGCCGAGGAAGCGCTGCTGAAAGCCATGCTGAGCGTGGGCTACAAAATCCCGGCGAAAACGGTGCTCATTTCCGGCGGCCCCCTGCAGTCGAAGGTGGCGCTGCTCTCGGCCAGCAAGCTGCTGGTGCAGCGCGGCTACCAGCTCTACGCCACCCAGGGCACCCACCGCTTCTTCGCCGAAAACAGCCTCCCCAGCTCGTTGCTCTACTGGCCCGACGAGCTGCAGGAGCCCAACGTGCTGACGTATCTGAAGGAGAAGAAAATCGACCTGGTCATCAACATCCCCAAAAACCTGTCAAAAGGCGAGCTGGATAACGACTACAAAATCCGCCGCACGGCCGTGGATTCGGGCGTCGGGTTGCTGACGAATGCGCGGCTGGCCAAGGCATTCATCCGCGCCTTTTGCACGCTGGGCATGGAGGATTTGAAGATTAAAAGCTGGAACGAGTATAAGGCGATGTAGCGCGGACTTAGTAGTCCGCGTGGCGATATATCGAACTAAGATTTGCACTAAGAGCCTGTTAAAATTCAGGCATTCTGAATACCTGTACCTCGAAAACTTATTCGCTGAACCCGACCAACCGTTTGGCCCAAATGCCCGTGTATAAATCCCTCATCAAACCCCTACTTTTCGACCTCGACGCTGAGCGCGCCCACCACCTCGTTTTCGATAATCTGCGCCGAGCTGCGCGGATGCCGGGTACCAAAGCGCTGTTGCGGACGCTGTATAATTTCCAGGATTCCAGCCTGGAGCGGGAGGTTTTCGGGCTGAAATTCCCTAACCCCGTGGGCCTGGCGGCGGGTTTTGACAAGAACGCAGCCCTGACCGATGAACTGGCCACGCTGGGCTTTGGTTTCGTGGAGATTGGGACCGTGACGCCCCGACCGCAGCCCGGCAACCCCACGCCACGCCTGTTTCGGCTGCCCCAGGACGAGGCGCTGGTGAACCGCATGGGCTTCAACAACGACGGGGCAGCTGTGGTAGCGGCCCGGCTGGCCCGGCGGCGTGACCGGCAGCTTATCATCGGCGGTAACATCGGCAAGAACAAGGACACACCCAACGAGCACGCCGCCGCCGATTACGTGGCCGGCTTTGAAGCTCTGGCCGAGGTGGTCGACTACTTTGTGGTGAACGTGAGCTCGCCCAACACGCCCAACCTGCGCCAGTTACAGGAGAAAAAACCCCTCATTGAGCTATTGCAGCAGGTGCAGGCCCGAAACCTGGCCCGCGCCGTGCCGCGTCCGCTGCTGCTCAAAATCGCGCCCGACCTCACGGATTCGCAGCTCGACGACATTCTGCTCATCGCCCGCGAAACCAACCTGAGCGGCCTCGTCGCCACGAATACCACTATCAGTCGCGATAACCTGAGCACCGAGCCTGGTTACGTAGCCAGCCTGGGCGCGGGCGGCCTGAGCGGCAAGCCGCTGCGGGCGCGGGCCACCGAAGTCATCCGCTACCTGCACCGAAAATCGGACGGAGGGCTGCCGATTATCGGCGCCGGTGGCATTCACTCGGCGGCCGATGCACGGGAGAAGCTGGACGCGGGGGCTTCGCTGATTCAGCTTTACACCGGGTTCATTTATGAAGGGCCGGCGCTGGTGAGCCGGATAAACCGGAGCCTGGTACCAGGCTAACGCGCCACCTCCGCACGTGCTGGTGCCAATAGGGGTAGCGCAAGAGTAAGAACAGAAACTCACGTGAGGGCAGTTGAGCGAATTGTTTCTCTAGGCTGGTACGCCTACACCAGCATGGCCCCCGGCACACCCGCGACGCCCAGCCCGCACTGCTGTACCCCGACGATCTGCCCGCTGTGGCCTATGCGTACGGCCCTGGCTGGGGGCCGTACGGGCATGCTTTCCCGGTCGTACTCAGCCAGCGCGGCGAAGATGCCCAATACCAGTCGCCCCACGGGGGTGGCCGTCTCGATGACAGGGTTCAGGGCCACGAAGCGTACCTGCCGCGCGTGCAGCTCCGGCCACCAGTTGCATGATGATACCGAGCAGCTCAGTCTGGCCCTGGTGGATGCAGCCCAGGGCCAGCGCGAAAATGCGCGCTTCCACGTGGGTGAGCTTGAGTGGAGCCCTTACCAGGGCATTGGCCTGGTAAGCCCGGGGGTATAGGGGGGCAGGCACGGATGGAGTAACCATAGCAGATACGGCCCCGGGCGGCAGTTAACCCGGAACAGTCCCCAAGTTACGTGATTCACCCCAGACCCGGCATCCGTTGCTCCCGTGAGGAGCCGATCTTTTTGAGGAGTGCCATTTTTCACGTAATTACTATTGGGGGCATTGTAGCGCTTCATTGGAACTGAAGGCCCCTCAGGTGCTGCTTAGGGGGCTTGGGAGTGTGGAAAGTGCCATTCTTCACGTAGGAGTGCCGTTTCTCACGCAGCAGAGTGCCGTTTTTCACGTAGATAATCGACTTAATATTATGACATTCAGTGAGTTATGAGGCCCTGAATATAGAACAGTAAAAGAAGAGCTTTAAGAAAACAGAAGAGGCTCTGCTTTTTTTGAAATTTAAGATTGGTTAAAGGCAGCCCGTAAGTGGGTACAAAGTGCGCTCAGGGGCATTCAGGGACAGTTAGACGGGTCCCGGACCCCGGGAAAGGCGCGAGAAAACACGTGGCGCTAAAGGTATTATCTGTTTTGAGCAACTACGTGAAAAATGGCACCCCCTGGCTCCTGCTCCGGTCGGCCGGCGGGGTCGGAACCGGAAATCAGGAGTTACTTTATCTACGTGAAAAATGGCACTCATCCCCCCTGCCGATCAGCCTGTCAGCGGCAATTAGGGCCCCGGCAGTGCTTCTGCCCCCGATAGCTACACGCTGATAAGCCTGACGCGGACCCCTGATGGAGCATTTTTTTTTGGCTACCTGCAGAGGGCGCCCGCAACTTGTGGTCCTAACTAGGTGTATAGTCCCAGCGTGAGGTGGGTCGGGTCATGGGTAAAGTTAACGGGGTTTTTCTGCCACTGGGCACACACAAATTCATGTGGCGTGAGGCCGCGTA
>NZ_NIRR01000028.1 GCF_002204745.1 Hymenobacter amundsenii | reverse complement strand
GACCATGGAGCAGCTGGAGCAGCGCCAGGCCGAACTGGCCCAGGCCCTGGCCGCCGAGCGCGAGTTGGGCGAGCTCAAGTCGCGCTTCGTGAGCATGGCCTCGCACGAGTTCCGGACCCCGCTCACGGCCGTGCTCACCTCGGCCGCCCTCATCGGCAAGTACCCCGGCACCGACCAGCAGGCCCAGCGCCTGCGCCACCTGGGGCGCATCGAAACCTCCGTCAACCACCTGAACGCCATCCTGGAGGAGTTTCTCTCCGTCGGCCGCATCGAGGAAGGCGTCATGGCGGCGCAGGCCACCACTTTCGATCTGGCCGCGCTACTCACCGAAACCCTGGCCGACGTGGAGAGCCTGCGCAAGCCCGGCCAAACCATTGTGCGGCGGCTGGAGTGCCCCGCCCCGGTGCACCTCGATGCGTCGCTGCTGCGCAAAATCGTGGTCAACCTGCTCTCCAACGCCCTCAAGTATTCGGGCGACAACGCGGTGGTCACGGTCCGGGCCAACTGCCCCGGCCAGCAGCTGGTGCTGAGCGTGGAAGACCAGGGCGTGGGCATTTCCGAGGAAGACCAGACGCATTTGTTCGAGCGGTTTTTCCGGGCCCGCAGCGTTAGTACCGTGCCCGGCACCGGGCTGGGCCTCTACATTATTGCCAAGTACCTGGAGCTGATGGGGGGCACCATTGCCTTGCGCAGCACTTTGGGTCAGGGCACCACCGTCACTGTCACCATTCCCTATGAAAACGATTCTGCTCATTGAGGACGATGCCTTCATCCGCGAGAACACGGCCGAGCTGCTCACGCTCACCGGCTACACCGTGCGTACGGCCGTTAACGGTAAAACGGGGGTGGAAAACGCCCTGGCCGACCGCCCCGACCTGGTTATCTGCGACATCATGATGCCGGTGCTCGACGGCTTCGGGGTGCTGCACATCTTCAACCAGAACCCGCAGCTAGCGGGCGTCCCGTTCATTTTCCTGACGGCCAAAACCGAGCGCGCCGATCAGCGCCGGGGTATGGAGCTGGGCGCCGACGACTACCTGACCAAGCCGTTCAGCGAGAACGAGCTGCTCAGCGCCGTCAGCGGCCGCCTCGACCGGTTCCAGCACCTGCAACCCGACTACGACCTGCAAGCGGGCGGCCTGCACGCGTTTCTGGATGATGCCCGCGCCGTGGGCAGTCTGGATGGCCTGACGGTGGAGCGCAAGGCCCATCCGGTGCGCCGCAAGCAGGATATTTACCTGGAAGGCGATGAGCCCGCGCGGGTGTATTTCGTGCAGAGCGGCCGCGTGAAAACCGTGAAAACCACGGAGGCCGGCAAGGAGCTGATTACCGGTTTCTACGGCCCCGGCGAGTTCTTCGGCTACCTGGCCCTGCTGGGCCAGACGCTGCACACCGACTCGGCCGTGGCGTCGACGATTCGGAGCTGGTTTATATCGCGCCGGACGATTTTTCGCAGCTGCTACTGCGCAACGCCGCCGTGGGCGAGCAGTTCATCCGGCTGCTGGCGGGCCGTGTGAGCGAGCGGGAGCAGCAGCTGCTGGTGATGGCCTACAGCTCGCTGCGCCGCCGCGTGGCCGAAACCCTGCTGCGCCTATATGAGCCCACGGCCAACGATCCGGAAGCCACCATCCAACTCTCCCGCGAGGACATGGCGGCCATGGTGGGCACGGCCCCCGAGTCGCTGATCCGTACCCTGAGTGAGTTCAACCAGAGTGGCCTGATAGAGCTGACCCCGGGCAACATCCGGGTGGTGCAACCCGAAAAGCTCCGCTGTGCGCATTGGTAAGCGTTGCGCGTTGGAACGTGCGGCGGCAGAGCCGAAAGCAAGCCTAAAATAGCCCAATACGTGCCGGAAGAGGCGGCTCGTGCTGGCAGAATTTGCGCATTTGCCAGGTGTTGGCCAAGCCGGGCCAGGCGTTGGCTAGGGGCAAATCCCGAGCGTATTACTTTGCGCGCCTGGCACCGCATCAGGCCAGAGGCGCGTAGTTATGGGCAGTGGATGAGGCGCTTAATCAAGCCCTGTGATTTGCATACGCCTTTTGGCGTTTTTACTTCCCACGCGCGTAATGCGGTGCTCAAAATCTTTGGGGTCGTTCAGCGTTTTATAAAATTCGTCTAGGTAGCGGGTGGCAAAGCTTTTTTCGTCCGGATCGAGGTAAAGACACGACAAGTACACGTTATAAAACGCCGGCCGGCGGGCATTGAACAGGTCCCGAACTTCGGTGTAAGTCGCCGGCGGGAAGTCGAGGCCCCGATACAGCCGGTCCCGCACCGATCTGATGCCCAGTTGTTCGGGGGGCACGGCATACGGAGCCATTACCAGACCGCTATAATCGAAATCGTAAGGAACCGGCAACAAGGAAGTTAACGGGTTCGGGGCCATTACGCGGATGTTGTGCCGGTAAGGAACCGACCAATCAGTGTTGCCAATCATATACTGAAAAATAGCCATCGTGGCCGTTGCCTTGGCATCCATGCTTTCCATGCCAATAAAAAGCTTCTTTGAAATAGTCGTGGCCTGGTTGCGTAGCGCTACGGCCTCGGTGTTTTCCAGGAAAAAGGCGTAGCGCATAGTTGCCCGGCCCTTAGCCCGCGTATCGCGGTACTGGACCCGGCATAGCCTAACCCGGTAGCTAAAGTCAGTTAGTTGGTTGTAAAGCTTATACACGAAGTACTCGCGCAGCGTATGCGTATCGTCAAGGCAATGGGTTACGAGTTTGAGCGTTGTCACTTCGCCGAAAAGGGAGCTTTGCCTGCTGTCGGGCGGAAACAGTATCAGCAGTGGCGGAAACCCGCACACGGTGGGGTCTTTGCGCCGGTTGCCCCGCACCTGTACCTGCACGGCCAGGTGCTGGGTGGCCGCGGCGGCATCCCGATAAGTCAGAACGGCGGGGTGGGGTTGGGGCGAAGCGCCGCGGTCGGTGAGGACGTCGTTGAGCGGTAGCGAAAGAGTGAGTTCAACAATGCCTTCCTGCGCGAAAAAACTATTGCCGCCGGTGCGGCTAAATACCGGCTCCGGCTGCCCGGTCAGCGCCGTCGGGGGCTGGAAGAGCAGCAGGCCCAAGTTGGCCAGTACCATGGCAAGGTAGTGCATCACCGCAGTAGGGCGGCTCGGCGCCGCCGTTTAGGAGTGGCCGGTCTGGCGAAGCGCCCCGCACCGGTGCGGGAAACGGAAAGCCCGTTCGCAGGAATTACTGCTTGTTGTTACTGCAGTTGATTATCAGCGCTTGAATAAGGTGGTCATTACCTTGCCCTGGGCCTGGTCGAAGGGCAGCCCCAGCAAAAAAGCGGCCGTGGCCGGCACGTCTACCAGCGTGTGCGTATCGGTAACGGTACGGCCTTTTTTAAAATCAGGCCCCAGGGCCAGCAGGCTCACATGCCGGCACCCCTCGCAGTCGTCGCCGTGGTCGACGTACCCCGTGCTGATGCCGTCGAGGTGGCGGCCGTGGTCATTGGTGATGAAGAGCGTGGTGTTTTTTCGGTAGGCTTTGTTCTTGCTTAAAAAATCGTAGAGCTGCCGCACGTAGCGGTCGTCGCGCGCGATGCCGCGGAGGTAGAAGGGCCAGTTGGCGGCATGGGCGAAGCCGTCGGGCTCCATGAAGTTGATGAGCATCAGGTGGGGTTGATGCTGGGTCAGGATGCGCTTGGCAGCCTCCAAGGTCAGCGAGTCGGCGCGGTAGCCTGTGCCGGGGCCGTTCACGCCGCAGTCCGTCGAGGGCTGGTATTGGTCGTGCCATTCCGGGTTCAGGGTGTTGGCCAGGATGTGCAGTTTGTCTTTGCTGGCAACAATCCAGGCGGCGGTAGCAGGCTGGCCCGTGGCTTTGCGCCACCGCTGAAACAGCGAGGGTTGCTGTGGCAACTCCTGGCCGAAATTATCGATGGGCTGGTTGATGCCCGTAGTCAGGGCTACATGGCCGGAGTTGGTGTACGTGTAGGCGTTGTTGTAAAAGCTCGAAAAGAACACTCCCTTGGACTTGAGCGTGGTAGCCATGTTAGGAATCAAGCTCGGACTACCCCACGTTTCGGAATAGCGGGGCCCATCGATGACTACAATAATGATGTTCTTGGTTCGAAAAGACTTTTTGGTCGGCGGCGCAAAGGAAGTGAGCCCAACAAGCCAAAAACCAAGAACGTATTGCAGCCACCAGGGGCCAAGTGCCCTGCGGTGCCACCACTCGAAATTCGCAGGAGAATTCATGGCGTTTCATGGTGAAATGACCGGTTGCGGATGCATTGTTTCGTATAATTGATATGGAATATCTATGATAATTTACTAAAAATCAAAGACATTAAAAAGTGTTTCTACTTTGCGTAGCGTATTGTCCTTGCCCAAGTCCAGCAACCGGCAGGCCTAGGCAGGTTAGTAGCTACGATTGATTTAGCCCGCCGGAACTGCAGCAGGAGTGGGGGCGGGCAGCAGCTCGTTGGGCGGCGTCTGGCCGTCGAGCCAATAGCCCAGGGTCGCCAGGGCGGTGGAGGCTATATTGGTCAGGGCCTCGTGGGTGAGGAAGCCCTGGTGGCCGGTGACCAGCACATTGGGGCAGGCCAGCAACCGGGTCAGCAGGGCATCCTGGGGCGGCTGCTGGGAGTGGTCGTTGAAAAACAGGCCCTTCTCGTGCTCGTACACATCCAGGCCCAGATAGCCGAGCTGGCCCGCCTCTATAGCAGCCAGCGCCGCCTGCGTATCGAGCAGCGCCCCGCGGCTGGTGTTGATGAGCATCGCGCCCGGCTTCATTTTCGCCAGCTGCGCCCTGTTGATGAGTTGGCGGGTGGCGGGCGTGAGCGGGGCATGCAACGAAATAACGTCGGACTGGGCGCAGAGCGTATCCAGGGGCACGTATTCCAGCCCGTAGCGCCAGGTCAGCGCCGGGTCGGTCTGGATATCGTGGCCCAGCAGCCGGCAGCCGAAACCGTGCAGCAGGCCCGCCAGCGTAGCGCCGATGGTGCCGCAGCCAACGATGCCCACGGTTTTGCCGTGCAGGTCGAAGCCCACCACGTTGTCCAACCGGAAATCCCCGCGGATCATTTGTGCTCTGGCCTGCCGCAGCCGGCGGTTGAGGGCCAGCATGAGGGCCAGCGCGTGCTCGGCAATGGCGTAGGGCGAATAGTGTGGCACATTGGCTACGCGCAGGCCCAACTGGCGGGCGGCCGCCAAGTCTACCTGGTCGTGGCCGGCGGCGCGCACCAACAGGTAGCGCACGCCCACTTCCCACAGGCGCGCCAGCACTGGCGCGGAAGCATCATCGTTGACAAAAATGGCCACGGCGGAGCTGCCCGCAGCCTCTCCGGCCGTGGCCAGGGTTAGGGGAAGGGCCACGAAATGCAGCGCGTGGTGGCCCGTTGCGGCCGCCTGCGTGAGGTAAGGACGCTCGAATCCGTAAGCACTGAAAACGGTGATATCCATGAATAAGGGCGTAACGCTACCAGTCCCTAGGGGGGCAGTAGCGGTGGTTGGGCAGGGCCGCTAGGCGCAAGCCCGGCTGGCCCACTAGCAGGAGCAAGGTTACGGCAAAAAGGCCACCCGGCCTATGATAAAAATCAGGCGGCCACCTGAGCTTGCGCATGGGCCAAGCCGGGGCGCGTGTGGTTCTTGCTGTCACCATTTCGGCTTTGCTATGATGTCTACTCTGCTTGTACTCACCGACTTTTTCAGGGCCGCCGACCGTGCCCTCGACTACGCCACCAACCTGGCCCAGCCCCTTGGCGCCCGCCTGGTGCTGCTGCACGTGCGCCGCGACGCTCTGCTCGACCCCGAGCGGTTTACCGGCGGCCTCTCCAACCTCAGCCAGGAAGCCATTGATTTAGTGATGAACCAGCTGGCCGGCAACCTGGCCGTGCCCGTAGTAGCCGAAGTGGGCCACGGCCGGGTATCCGACGCGGTGGCCGATGCTGCCGGCCGCCACCACCCGGTGCTGATTGTGCTGGGCCGCCCCGACTACTCGGGCACGCCCGACGAGCTGGTAAACACCACCGCCCTCGACATTCTGCGCACCAGCCCGCGCCCCCTGCTGGTGGTTCCCCACAACGTGAATAGTAGTAGCAGCAGTAGCAGCCCCCGGCGGGTGCTATTGGCCGCCGATGGTGAGCCCTTCGGCCTGGGGCCCTACGCTGGCCCGGCCCGGCAGGTACTGGCAGCTCTGCACGCCGCGCTGACCGTGTTGCACGTGGCCCCCGACTCCGATGCCGCCGCCTTGGCCGCTGCCCTGGAGTCGGTGGTCCGCACCGGCCTGGAGGTAGAGCTGCCGACGCCCGTGCTTTCCATCAGCAAAGTGGCTGCGGACCCCGCCGAAGGCATCCTGCAAGTGGCCCAGCCCGCCGACTACGACCTCGTGGTGCTCATCGCCCGCCCGCGCAGCTTTCTGGGGAAGCTGTTTCACCGCAGCGTAACGGCCCGCGTGCTGCTGCACAGCACCGTACCCGTCCTGATTCTGCCCGCTACCGACTGACCAGCCCGAACTTCTTGCTGCGCAACCTGGCCTTGCTAATCGGCGGGCGGCTTGGGGGGCGTGGGGGTTTCCTGTTGGGCGGCTTGTGCTTGCTGCCGTTCTTCTTGCCTTTCAGCCTGCTTCTGCTGGGCCTTGCGCTTCTTTTTCTCCTGGCGCCGGAAATAGCCCCGCAGCAGGAAATTGTGTTGGAGCGCCTCCATGCTTTGGCGCAGGCTGGCCGTGCTTTGTTGCACATTGCGCAGGCTGAGGCGCACCTGGCGGGCAGCCGCGGTATCGGCCAGCAGCGTGTTCAGCGGCCCCGCGCCGGACTGCACCTGCCGTTGCAGGTCGGTGAGCGTGGCGGCCAGCGTATCGGAGGTGCCAGCCAGCTGCCGGGCAGCGTGGTCTACCTGGCCGGCAAAGTCCTGGTCGGTGAGCAGGTAGCCGAGAGGGCCGCGGCCCTGCTGGATGCCGCGGGCGAGCTGCTTCGCGTCGTGGGTGAGTTGCTGCACGTCTTGGGCAGCCGTGGCCAGCCGGGCCGAGGTCAGGGCGGCGCCCCGGGCGCTTTGGCTCACGTTGGCGGCTAGTTCCTCGTTGCTAAGGAGCTTCCAAAGCGCCTCGCTGCCATTGATTTTGTCGGTGATTTCGCGCAGCCCTTTGGTAATGCCAACCAGGTTTTTGTTGGATTTTTCGAGCGTGCCGAGCATAGCGTCCAGGCCCGGAGGCGTGGCGGTTTGCAGGATGTCGCCGGGCTGTACGGGCGCGGCCGGGCCGGGCCGGGCGTTCAGGTTGATGATGGTGTTGCCCACCAGCCCATCGGTGCCGATGGCGGCCACGGCATTTTTGCGCACAAAAGCCCGCACGTCGCTGTTCAGGTTCATTTCCACCCGCACGGTGGTGTCGTTGAGGATGCTGATTTTCTTGACGGTGCCCACCGTGATGCCGCCCAGCCGCACGTTGTTGCCCGTGAGCAGCCCGGCCACGGTGCGGAAATCGGCCCGCACCATCATGCTGTGGCTGAACAGGTTCTGCTGGCGGCCCAGCAGAAACAGCACGAACAGCACGCAGCCTAGCCCCGCCATCACAAACAGGCCGAGGCGTACATTATTACGGGTGGAGTCGGCGGGCATAACGCAGAGGAAAAACGGAGAGAAACAGGGGCGGAGCCACCGGCAAGCAGCCGCTGGTTCCGCCAGTCAAATGAAAAACTCGTTCACGCGCGGGTCGGGATGCTGCTGCAGCTGCTCGTAGGTGCCCTCGGCGTAGCAGCGGCCTTCCGCCAGCAGCGCCACCCGGTCGGCGGTCAGGCGCACGCAGTCCATGTCGTGGGAGATGATGAGGGCGGCGGTGTTATACTTCTGCTGCACGTCCCGGATGAGGTGGTCGATTTCGCGGCCCGTCACCGGGTCGAGGCCAGTGGTAGGCTCGTCGTAGAGAATGATTTCGGGGCGCAGGATGAGGGTGCGGGCCAGGGCAATGCGCTTGCGCATGCCGCCCGAGAGCTCGGCCGGCATCTTGTCGGCCGTGTCGCCCAGGCCCACATCGTCGAGGGCCTGTTGCACCAGCGTCTCTTCCTCGGAGCGGCCGTGGGCCATCCATTGGCGGCGCAGCGGAAAGAGCAGGTTCTCGCGCACGGTCATCGAATCGTACAGCGCGTTGCTTTGGAACAGGAAGCCCAGGCGGGCCCGTAGCTGGTCGAGCGCATCGTGGGGGAGGGAGGCCACATCATGCCCCAGCACCGTAATGCGGCCGGCATCGGGCCGTAGCAGCCCAATAATGCACTTTACCAGCACCGACTTGCCGGAGCCCGATTTGCCCAGCACCACCACGTTCTGGCCCGGCTGCACCAGCAGCGAAAAGTCTCGCAGCACGTGGTTGTTGCCAAACGATTTGGCTACGTGCTCCAGCCGCACCACTGCCTCGGCGGCGGGGCCGGAACCAGGGGCGGCGTCGGCGTCGGGTTGGGTGCGGGAGTCGGGGAGCATGGCCGCGCGTCAGATAAGGCCCAGCAGGCCGGTGATCTGCACGGCCAGCAGGTCGAGCAGGAAGATGACCAGCGACGAAACCACCACCGCCGTGTTGGCGGCCTGGCCCACACCCTCGGTGCCCTTGTTGGCGTGGTAGCCCTTGTAGCAGCCAATCAGGCCAATGGCAAACCCAAAAAAGAAGGTTTTGAGCACGGCCGGCAGCACGTCGCCGAAGGTGAGCCCGCTCAGCACGTTGTTGGTAAACAGGGCCAGCGTGGTCACGCCCTTGGTATTGATGCCCAGATAAGAGGCGTACAGAGCCAGCGCATCGGCCAGAATGGTGAGCAGCGGCAGCATGAGCGTGGTGGCCAGCACCCGCGTCACGACGAGGTACTTGAACGGGTTGGTGCCCGATACTTCCATGGCGTCAATCTGTTCCGTCACGCGCATCGAGCCCAGCTCGGCCCCGATGCTGGAACCGATTTTGCCGGCGAAAATCAGCGCCGTGATGATAGGCCCCATTTCCCGGATGATGGTCAGGCTCACCATTGTCGGAATCCAGGATTCGGCCCCAAACTGGGCCATGGTGGGGTGGCTTTGCAGCGTGAGCACCAAGCCCATAATAAAGCCCGTGATGCCCACCAGCGGCAGCGACTGGTAGCCAATAACGTAGCATTGGCGCAGGAACTCTGGCAGCTCGTAGCGCGGGCGCAACCCCTCGCGCAGAAACCGCCCGGCGAAGCGCGTCATCGCGCCGGTTTCGGCCAGAATCGGGCTATCGGATAGAGACATGGGGGTAGAAGTGGCGCGTAGCCGGCTGCAGGGGCCGGAGCCGGGTTCAGCACGAACCGGCTACCCGCAAATAACCACTTCGCCCAGGGCCGCCGCCATGACCAGCATTACCCGCCGGCATGAGGAAGATCATGGTGGTGCGGGCCGGCGTAGGCACCTGGTTTATTTGCCTATAGCTGAATAGGAATTGTTGATTCGGGGCCACCAGCGTTTCGGTGGCCAAGTCCCGCTATTGTCTACGCTGCGAAGCATAATGCAGGAGTGAAGCTAAGCGCCGCCCACCAATCACCCGTTCGAAACGCCCGGCTGCCAGGCCGGGTAGTCGGGCGTTTCTTTGATTGGTTTGGCTGGCACGCCCAGCCGAGCAGTGGTACTAGGCCACCGTGGCAAGAAAAAATAAAACCCCGAAGGCGGGTCGGCCTTCGGGGTTTTAAGTGAGGGGGAGAGAAGGACCAATAGTGCGCTGTTTGAGTCAACAAGGCTGCTTCAAACAGCGCATTTACAACTTCATACTTTCACGTCGTAGCGGTCGAGCATCATCACCTTATCCCAGGCCTTCACGAACTGCTTCACGAAGCGCTTCTGGCCATCGTTGCCGGCGTACACTTCCGCCACGGCGCGTAGTTGGCTGTTGGAGCCGAACACGAGGTCGGCGCGCGTTGCCGTAAAGCGTTGCTTGCCCGTCTTGCGGTCGTCGAGCGAGAAGGCCATGCCCTTACCGTCGGTCTTTGTCCAATCAAAGTCTGTGCTCGTTAGCACGGTGAAGAAGTCGTTCGTGAGCACGCCCACCCGGTCGGTGAAGATGCCGTGCTGGCAGCCGTCGTGGTTGGCGTTCATGGCCCGCAGGCCACCCACCAGGGCCACCCACTCGGGCGAGGTGAGCGTGAGCAGCTGGGCCTTGTCGAGGAAGAGCTCCTCCGGGGCTACGTCCTGCGCAATGGCCTCAAACTTCGGGTCGAGGTAGTTGCGGAAGCCATCGGCTACCGGCTTGAGCCAAGTGAACATCTCGATGTCGGTTAGCTCCTGGGTGGTATCGCGGCGGCCCGGCGTGAAGGGCACAGCGGTGGTAAAGCCCGCATCGGCGGCCGCTTTTTCGAGCGCGGCGCAACCGCCAAGTACGATCAAATCAGCCAGCGACACCTTCTTGTCACCCTTTTGCTCGCCGTTAAATTTGTCCATTACCGAGCGCAGCGCCGCGATAACCGGCACCGTGCGGCGGTTAATTGCCCAGTCTTTCTGCGGGGCCAGCGCGAGGCGCCCACCATTGGCACCCCCGCGCTTGTCGCTGTTGCGGTGCGTAACGGCGGCGGAGAAGGCGGTGTACACCAAGTCTGAAACGGAGATACCCGCTGCCATAATCGACTCTTTCAGCGCCGTGATATCGGCCGCGTCCACCAGCGTATAGTCGGCCACGGGAATCGGGTCCTGCCAGAGCAAGTCGTTCTGATTCACCTTTTCGGGGCCGAGGTAACGTTCCAGCGGGCCCATGTCGCGGTGGGTTAGCTTGTACCAGGCCTTGGAAAAGGCCTGGGTAAAGGCATCGAAGTCGTTGAGGAATTTCTCGCACACCGCCCGGTATTCGGGGTCCACCTTCAGGGCGATGTCGGTCGTCATCATCATCAGGTCGTTCATTTGGCCTTCGATGTGGGCGTCGGGCGTTTTGGGGGCGTTCTTGTCCACTGGAGTCCACTGCAACGCGCCGGCCGGACTCTTGGTCTGCTCCCATTCAAATTTGAACAGGTTGATGAGGTAGTCGTTGTCCCACTGCGTTGGGTTCGGCGTCCAGCTACCCTCAATGCCGTTGGTCATCGTGTTTTCGGCGTTGCCCGAGCCCTTGGGGTTGTGCCAGCCCATGCCCATGGCCTCCATCGGCGCAATTTCGGGGGGCATCCCGATTTCGGCCGCCGGCACCATGCCGTGGCTCTTGCCAAAGGCGTGGCCACCGGCAATCAGGGCCACGGTCTCTTCATCGTTCATGGCCATGCGGGTGAATGTAACCCGAATATCCCGGGCCGAGCCCATGGCGTCGCCTTTCCCATAGGGGCCTTCGGGATTCACATAAATCAGGGATTGAAAGGAAGCTGCCAGCGGGTTTTCCAGGTCGTAGTCGGCGTCGCCGTTCTGGCCGCGCCAGCGCTTGTCGCGCGTCACCATGGCATCGGGCGTGTTCTCTTTTTTGGCGTCCCATACCTCCGGGCCCCAGTAGGTAGCGTTGTCGGCCTCCCAGGCATCGTGGCGGCCGCCGGCGAATCCGTAGGTGGGGAAGCCCATGATTTCGAGTGCACAGTTGCCGGTCAGCACGATCAAATCGGCCCAGGAGAGGGCGCTGCCGTACTTTTGCTTGATGGGCCAGATGAGGCGGCGCGACTTGTCGGTGTTGCCGTTATCCCACCAGCTGTTGATGGGCGCGAAGCGCTGCAGCGCCTCCCCGGCGCCGCCCCGGCCATCGGCAATGCGGTAGGTACCGGCCGAGTGCCAGGCCATGCGAACCATCTGCGGGCCGTAATTGCCGTAGTCGGAGGGCCACCAGTCGACCGAAGAGGTCAAAAAGCCCTTGATTTCCTGCTTGAGTGCCTCCAGGTCGATGGCGTTGAACGCCTCGGCGTAGTCGAAATCTTCGCCGAGCGGATTGGCGCCCGCGGCGTTGTGGTGCAATAGCTCCACCCGCAGCCGGTTGGGGTACCAGTCGGAAAGGGTGGGCGAGTCGCCTTCCACGCCGCCGATCCGGTCGCCGCCGAAGGGACATTTGCCCTCCATTTTAAACGTTTCGGTATTGGTTTTGTCGTTGCTTATGTGGTGCATCTCGCTCGTGTTATTCGTGGTGATTTCCATTCAGGTTAGCGGCTCCAGTGAGCCGTCGGAAGCGTTGCGCAATAGCACCGCCATGGGTTAATTAGTCTGCCGGGCATTGTATAGTCTCCATCGAGGGGCTGCATGACATGGCAAGCCTGGAAGAATGGTTGCCGGCATGCCGTTGCGAAACGGTTCAGCTTTATAGTAACCCCGCAACCTGCAACTAGTTAACTATTCCGGTGCCTGCCTACGCCTAATAACCGGCCGGCCGGCCTTTCTTATGCCGTTATTGCTCATGAGCATCACGTTATAAAATTTCGGCCACCAGGATAAAAGCCCGCGTAACAACCTGCTATACTGCATCAAGGCTAGCAGCGGTGCTTTGGCTGCTTTGAGCGGCATCGGCCCACAAGGTAGCGGCCGATAGCAGCGGTTCTATCCGCCGCCTTTACCCGACGGGGCAGCAGCTACAGTCGCTGTAAGCGGTAGCTGACCACACCACCACCACCACCGTACGCGGCAGCCCCGCCCAGATTGGCGCGGCTACCAAGTGACAGCATGATATGAGCAGCGCTACACTGGTTCGCCCGCTCAGGCCCGCCCCAGCCGGACGCGGAACGTGGCCCCTTCGCCCTCCGCGCTGTCAACTTCAATACTGCCCCCTGAAGCCTGTACGATGCGGTTCACTAGGTATAGCCCCACGCCCGAGCCGGCGGTATGGTCGTGAAAACGGCGAAAGAGCTGAAACAACTCCGGCCCGTAGCGGGCGGCATCGAATCCCAGGCCGTTGTCTTCGACTACGAGCACGGGCTGGCCATGGTCGAGCCACAGCGAGAGATGGATGCGCGCCGGCCGCTCAGGGTCGGCATACTTGAGGGCGTTGCTGAGCAGGTTGAGCAGAATGGTGCGCAGGTTCATCCGGGCAAAGGCCACGGTTGGCCGCACCGCAAAATCGACCGTAATGCGGGCCCGCGCCGCCCGCACCTGGGGCTCCAGCGCGTTCACGACTTCCTCCGTCAAATCGGCCAGCGAAACTTCTTCCGCCGCTGCTTCGCCGGCTTGCTGGGCTTGCCCCAGGGCGGCGAGGTCGTCGATGGTGCAACCCAAATGCTGGAGCGTATCCTGCACCAGAGGCACGAGCAGATCTTCCTCGGTGGGGTCGATAAACGTAATGCTGCGGCGCAGCTCGTCAAACAGGCCCACCAGGTTGTTGACGGGCTGCTTCAGATCGTGCGAGGCCGCGTACACGAAGTTGTCCAGGTCCTGGTTGGTACGGGTCAGGCGTTCGTTGGTCTGCTTGAGTTCGGTAATATCGATGGCAGAACCCACGTAGCCATACAAGTCGCCGTTGGGATAATAGCTGGGGGCACCCTGGGCCTGTAGCCAGCGGTACTGGCCGTCGTGGCGCCGCATGCGGTGCTCCAGCAAGTATATCGTACGGGTTCGAATAGCCGTTTCCAGCGTAGCTTGGGCATGCGCAAGCTCCTCGGCCGGCAAAAAAGCCGCCCAGCCCGTGGCCACATATTGCTCCAAACTTACGCCCACAAAATCGAGAAAGGCCTGGTTGGCGTAGCGGATAGTCGAATCCGGATTGACCGCCCACACCTGGTTGGGCGCGGCGTCGGCCATGATGCGGAAGCGGGCTTCGCTTTCCTGCAGCTCGGCCGTGCGCTCCCGCACCCGGGCTTCCAGCTCCAGATTTATCTGCTCTATCTGCTGGCGGGCCTGCACCTGCTCAGTTACTTCAATGCCCACGGTGATGATGCCAGTGACCTGGCCCTGGGCGTCGTGCAGCGGCTGGTAAGTGAAGCTATAGTACCCAAGTGTGGGCTGGCTGTCGGTACCACGCGCCAGCTGTGTGGGCCGTTCCTGGAAGGCCAGGGGCTTACCGGTTCGCAAGGTCGTTGCCAGCAGTTCTTCCAGCCCCTGGCCCGCCATGTCGGGTAAGGCCTCAAACAGCGGCCGGCCCAAAGCCGGAGCCACCGGCCGCCCCCAGACGGCCGCGAGCAACGGATTGGCCAGCTCCACCACAAAATCGGGCCCCCGCAGAATAGCAATGGGCACTGGCGCCTGCTCGAAGGCTCGCCCTAGGGCGGCACGCTGTTCTTCAGCATCGGCGCGGGCGGCTTTTTCGCGAGCCTGGCTTTCGCGCAGGGCCTGCTCCACGGGCGAGCGGGGCTGGTCGGCCGTGTCGGTGAAACTTACCAGCAACCCCTCGCCCGAGCGGCGGGCAGCCAGGCGGTAGTAGTTGTCGTGGCCATCGGTTTGGTGGTTGACGTTGTGCTCCCGAGGCTGGCCACTGACAAATGCCTCCACATGGAAGGCGAAGGTGCCGTGGGCCCTGCTATGGGGCCACTGCTGGTTGTGCGTTAGCGTCGGCTCCTCCGGCATGCGCATCATGCGCTGCGCCGCCGGATTCAGGTAAGTAAAGGTGAAATCGATAATCTCGCCCGAATCGGTCGGGTTGTAAATGGGCGTGTAATAGATGACGCCGGTCAGCGAAACGCCGAGCAGGTCGCCGAGTAGCTCCTCAGCGGGCAGCGAGCGAAGAGAAAAGGGCACCGGCGTGGCTGGCATGTTAGAGCAGGTTCGGGAATGGAGGTAGCTGCACAGGGCCGCCAACCATCAGGTTGCAGGCCTAAGCACTACGGCGCGTTTGGGTTCTACAGTTGGCCGATGCCCAAACGTACTGTGGTGCTTGGGCCTGATGGTGAGGACCCAGCTATTGGTTTAGCCCACTGTTGAGCGGCTTTGGACCTCTCCGATGAAGCTGGTAGAATACTGCTGCAAAGAAGAGAAAAAAAAGGAAGTCGTTGAGGCCATAAACTGAATAGAAGACTCCGGCGAATAAATCCTGGTCATACACGGCTGCTACGTCGTGGGTCGTAATCCAACGAAACCAGACCACCGCATACACCAGTTTCTCGACTACGAACGCGCCCACTACCCATTTCACGTGCTGGTAGCTGGGGGCAACCGCCAGAAAAACCAGCCCCCAGACAACAATCATCAGCAAGCCAAAATTGGACATCACCACCGGGTCAGTTTCGGGGATAACGGCATTGGTAAAGGCCCGCGACAATAGCAGTACGGCCAGAATATTCACGAGCCCAGCGGCGATGAATCCGTTGCGGATAAAGGTGTTGCTCATAGATGGTGGGTGGTTGTTCTTGGATGCCGCCAGTAGTGTCGCCCATGCGAGCAGCAAGTCTGCTGCTTTAGGCATTCCCAAGGTATCTGGATAGCATCGAAAAGCATGGAGCACCCGTACTTCCCGGACAGCTGACTCTTGCTGGGGGCATTGCGCAGAGAAAGTAGATGCCTTTACAGTACTACTCAGAGCAGAAGTAAGCCCCCCAGTCTAGGTAAGCCGATGTATGGTCCAGGGGCAGTTAATAGAAAGCGTCCTCCTAGCTGTTTTTGGTTTCTCAAAGTAGGCTTGAGGGCAAGGCCAGCAGGCCAGCGGCAGCCACGGTAACCGCTGGGCAGGTGCATCAACAGACGGTTTGTTTTATGCGGCCCTGATGCGCCGCCGGAGTCTTTTAATGCACGACGCCCCCCCCAAAAAAACAGTGCGGCCTGCCCAGTAGCAGTTAGGCTACCGCGCAGGCCGCGCTGGCATCGTCAATTACCTGCCGCTTACACGGCCGGTATAAGGTACTTAATTGTGGTCACCGGCATTGGAGCCGATAATACCGGGCTCATTTACGCCCCGGATGAAGCCTTGACTATCGCGCGGTACCATGGCTTCGTCAACGTTCTGCTGCTGCTCCTCCGTCATGTACTCATTGGTAACGGAACTGGCATCCTCATTTTTTGCGGCCACCTCGGCTTCTGCCTGAGCATGGTGCAGCGTGAAAAGCGGATCACCTTCTTTCGGCACGGCTATTTTGTTGGGCTCGTTGGCCTGGTTGTCCTTCTTCTGGTTATCTTTTTTTGCATTATCGCTCATAAATATCAGCGGGCCGACCGGGATGTAAACGGCCACCTGCTACCTTTTACTACGGCACGGACGGGCCGCAGGTTAAGGGTAGGTGCATAGTTGTGGGAGGGCATGGCATATCCTCTTCTGACTTACGAGCCACTTTATGGAACAAATAATCCATGGCAGCACCCGCCCGACTTCGGTTATCCATCGCGCCGTCTAGGCCAATTAGGAAAGCTCAACCAAACTGGAGAACTCAACCCTAAAACGATAGCCAAAGGCGTGCCCGTGCTACCACTACCAATGCGCCCATGGGGCGGCCTAAGCCCGCACCCGAGAGGCGTTGAACGAGGCCGAACAACTGGGCCCTGCGCCGTTAGCTGGCTCCGAAAGTGGCAGTTGCTTTGGGAGAGGTGGATGTGGTTGCGGGAATGGTAAGAGCGTAAGAAAAAGTGAAAAAATTATTGTATACCGTGTAGTCTAAAGCCAAACGCTCACAGTTGGGTAAATCTATTGGTATGCTTATGAGCTATATCGTATTCGATGGTTAAATCCAATAAGTAAGCCTAACAGTGGTAGAACGACAACCATCGTATTTACCAGTGCATTGGATGGATACAAATTTTTAATTAGCCAAAGAGTACAGAAGAAAGTGATGCCCCCCAACGTAATACCCATCAGTGCCTGTACCACCTGCTTAACAAAGGCTATTTCTCGTTTATGCTCCCGCAAATACCGGTATCCAACAGCAAAAATACCTCCAATCATACATATTAAGCCAGTGATTAAAGAGTATAGAATAGAAGCATAGAGATCCACCAACGGCTCAATATTGCCTATTATGAGAGCTGCAACAAGTGCTCCACCTAATCCGGCGACGAGTCCAATAATAGCTTCACGCAGTGCTAAAAATACCACGTCTACTCTAGCTGCATTAGTCATACTATCTGGATTATAAATTAACGAAAGAGCTTTTTATTCCTCGTAGGTTTACTCGTTTAGTAAGCCAAAATATATAGAAAAAAGGAACCCGGTCAATCAAAACCGGGCTCCGTTATTTTATAATACTTCAACCGTATCCTGCTCTCTACTTTATACCCCCAACCGGTTCCGCTTCCAGGCTGAGCCGGTGGCAGCGGGCGTTTCGGAAGCGGCGGCCGTAGCACCCGGCTTTTTCTCCGTCAGGAGCATGGCGGCCAGCACGGCGGCTACCTCGGCGGTGGCCTGGTCGGGGGCAGCGGGCTTCAGGGCGTCGGCCGGGAAATGGTCGCGGATGAAATTGGTGTCGAAATTGCCGCTCACGAAGGCGGGGTGGTTGAGCACATAGGTCCCGAAGGCCAGCGTGGTTTCGATGCCGGTAATCTGGTACTCGGCGATGGCGCGCAGCATGCGGGCAATGGCCTCGTCGCGGGTCGCACCGTGCACTACGAGTTTGGCAATCATGGGGTCGTAGTAAATCGGGATGTCCATGCCCTGCTCGAAGCCGTCGTCCACGCGCACACCGGGGCCCTGGGGGCGCACGTAGGTGGTCAGCGTCCCGATGTCGGGCAGGAAGTTGTTCTGCGGGTCTTCGGCGTACACGCGCAGCTCCAGCGAGTGGCCGGTTATCGTCAGGTCTTCCTGGCGGAAGGGCAGGGGCTGGCCCTCGGCCACCCGAATCTGCTCCTTTACCAGGTCGAGGCCCGTGATTTGCTCCGTCACGGGGTGCTCCACCTGCAGGCGGGTGTTCATTTCCAGGAAGTAGAAGTTATGCTTATCGTCGAGCAGAAACTCCACGGTGCCGGCTCCGGCGTAGTTGCAGGCCCGGGCCACGTCAACGGCGCAACGGCCCATTTCGGCCCGCAGCTCGGGTGTGAGTACTGAGGAAGGCGCTTCCTCAATCACCTTCTGGTGTCGGCGCTGAATGCTGCATTCGCGCTCAAAAAGGTGCACGATGTTGCCGTGCTCGTCGCCCAAAACCTGAATTTCGATGTGGCGCGGCCCAGTCACGAACTTCTCGATGAACACGGCCCCGTTGCCGAAGGCCGACACGGCCTCGTTGATGGCCAGTTGCATCTGCTCCTCAAACTCGGCGTCGGAGTTCACGATGCGCATGCCCTTGCCACCGCCGCCGGCCGAGGCCTTAATCAGAATAGGGAACCCCACCTCGGCGGCAATGCGCCGGGCTTCCTGCACGTCGGAAATGGCCTCGGCGGTGCCAGGCACCAACGGGATATTGTAAGCCTGTACGGCTTGCTTGGCCGAGAGCTTGTCGCCCATGATGTTCATGGCCTCGGGCGAGGGACCCACGAAAATCAGCCCGGCCTCCGTGACCTGGCGGGCGAATTCGGCGTTTTCACTCAGAAAACCGTAGCCCGGGTGAATGGCATCGACGCCCAGCTGGCGGCAGACTTCCAGGATTTTGTCGCCCCGCAGGTAGCTGTCTTTGCTGGCGGGTGGGCCCACGCACACGGCCTCGTCGGCGTAGCGCACGTGCAAAGCATTGCGGTCGGCTTCCGAGAAAATGGCCACGGTGGCAATGCCCATTTCCTTGGCCGAACGCAGCACGCGCAGGGCAATTTCGCCACGGTTGGCAACGAGCAGCTTCTTGATTTTTGTCATGGGTGGGATGGAGGCAGGGTAGGATGAAATCCGAACGTCATGCTGAGCGGAGCGGAGTCGAAGCATGACTACCGCTAACTAATCAATTATGATTGCAACGAAGCGGTAGAGATGCTTCGCTGCGCTCAGCATGACACGTTTTTTGTGGGGCTTTTTAGCGTTTCTTTCGCCCAAAGAAACGCCATTCCGACGGCATCAAAAAACGGCCGGCGCCAATTCGTGGGTGGTTGGATACCGGGCGGGCAAGAATTACCTTTGCGGATTGCCATAACTTTGTACATTAAGCAGTGGTTATGAGCTCAAGCTACAACTGCTGTTTCTGTTTCACATTCAACCCGTCCCCTCGTGGATCTATTTGAAAAGATTGCCGCCAACCGCGGCCCGCTGGGCACCCACGCGCATTATGCGCATGGTTACTTCGCTTTCCCTAAGCTGGAAGGCGAAATCAAGCCCCGCATGATTTTCCGCGGTAAAGAGGTGCTCACCTGGAGCCTGAACAATTACCTGGGCCTGGCCAACCACCCCGAAGTGCGGAAGGCTGACGCCGACGCGGCCGCCGAATTCGGCATGGCCCTGCCCATGGGCGCCCGCATGATGAGCGGCAACTCCAACCTGCACGAGCAGCTGGAAAGCGAGCTGGCCGAGTTCGTGATGAAGCCCGACTGCATGCTGCTCAACTTCGGCTACCAGGGCGTGGTATCGATTATTGATGCTATGGTGGGCCGCCACGATGTTATCGTGTATGATGCCGAGTCGCACGCCTGCATCATCGATGGTGTACGCTTGCACGCGGGCAAGCGCTTCGTGTACGTGCACAACGACATGGCGGGCCTCGAAAAGCAACTGGAGCGGGCCCAGCGCATCATCAACGAAACCGGCGGCGGCATTCTCGTGATAACCGAGGGCGTCTTCGGCATGTCGGGCAACCAGGGCGACCTGCAAGGGGTGCTCAAGCTGAAGGAGAAATTCCAGTTCCGGTTGTTCGTTGATGATGCCCACGGATTCGGCACAATGGGCGCTACGGGGGCCGGAACGGGCGAAGAACAAGGCGTGCAGGATGGTATCGACCTTTATTTTTCGACCTTCGCCAAGAGCATGGCCAGCATCGGCGCGTTCGTGGCGGGCCCCGAGAACGTAATTGAATATTTGCGTTACAACATGCGCAGCCAGATTTTCGCCAAAAGCCTGCCCATGCCGCTTGTGGTGGGCGCTTTGAAGCGACTGGAGCTGCTGCGCAACCAGCCCGAGCTGAAGGAAAACCTTTGGACCGTGGTGCGGGCCCTGCAAAGTGGCCTGCGCGAAAAAGGCTTCAATATCGGTACCACCACCTCCTGCGTAACGCCAGTGCTGCTGAGCGGTCAGCTAACCGACGCGGCCCAAGTAACCTTCGATTTACGCGAGAATCACGGTATTTTCTGCTCTATCGTGGTATATCCGGTGGTGCCCAAAGACGTGATTATGCTGCGCCTCATCCCGACGGCCGTGCATACGCTCGACGACGTGGCCCAGACCATTAAGGCCTTCGTAATTGTGCAGGATAAGCTGGCTAAGGGCCTTTATGCCAAAGCTGAAGTGCCTGCGGTGCTGCTAGGCTAGATTGGCCCCGCAGAAGTACAAAAGCCAGCTCTCGACCCGGGGGCTGGCTTTGTGTTTTAGGATTATTTGATGCCGGGCGCAACGGGTGTTAGCTTGGTAAGCAGGCAAAGGGGAGTAAAAACGGGCTCATTATGCTGGAAAGGGGGATTGATAAAAATAATTGATTAATTGCTTGTATTTGAAATCCCTGTATATTGGTGCCAGATAAAATCTTTTCCACACCCTTTACCCCCTCCCTAATGAGCAATTTTAGCCAATTGAAGGACCTCGTGATGTCGCTGGAAGGTGACTTCGAGAAGTTCTATGACAAGCAGAACTCGGCCGCTGGTACCCGCGTGCGCAAAGGCATGCAGGAGCTAAAGAACATGGCCCAGACCATCCGCACCGAGGTGCAGAACCAGAAGAACGAAGCCGCTCCAGCTGCTCCGGCTAAAGCTGCTCCGGCCGCTAAAAAAGCTGCTCCTGCCAAGAAAAAGTAGTTGGTCGGGCCGCTTTTAGCGGTCCATTCCAATCCTAAATAAAGAGACCCTGCCGGCTACCGGCAGGGTCTCTTTGCGTTCGGGCATCGGGGCCGGGGCCGGAGTGCCTACACCAGCTTCAGCAGGAAGTAGTTCTTCTTGCCCTTCTGGGCCACCACATACTTGTCTAGCAACAGGGCCACATCAGTAGCCTGCTGGTCGAGGGTGGCTTTTTCGCGGTTCAGGCTCACGCCCCCGGCCTGAATCATCTTCTTGGCTTCGCCCTTCGAAGGAAAGATGACCCCGCCGGTAGCCTCGCTCAGCAGGCTGATGACGGTGTGCTCGGCCAGTTCCGCACGCGGTACCTCTACCTGGGGCACGCCGGCAAATACGTCGAGCAGGGTGGCTTCGTCGAGGGAGGTCAGCTCGCCGCCGCCGAACAAAACCTGGGAGGCCGCCTGCGCCGCCTCATAGGCCTGCGGGCCGTGCACGCGGGTAGTCACGTCCTGGGCCAGGGCCTGCTGGAGAGTGCGCCGGTGGGGAGCCAGGGCATGCTCAGCTTCCAGGGCTTCAATTTCGGCCTGGCTTAGCAGCGTGAACACCCGGATGAGGCGGGGCACGTCGGCGTCGGCGGCGTTAAGGAAGAACTGGTAGAATTGGTAGGGGCTGGTCAGGGCGCCGTCGAGCCAAACGGTGCCGGTTTCACTCTTGCCGTACTTGGTGCCGTCGGCCTTGGTGATGAGCTGGCCAGTGAGGGCGTAGGCTTTGGCTGGTTGTTGGTTGCTGGTTGTTGGTTGTTGGGCCGCTTCATCCAATTCACTGCCCATGCGGCGGATGAGTTCGGTGCCGGTCGTGATGTTGCCCCACTGGTCGGAGGCGCCCATTTGCAGGGTGCAGCCGTAGGTGCGGAACAAGTGCACGAAGTCGTAGCCTTGGAGCAACTGGTAGCTGAACTCAGTGTAGCTGATGCCGTCGGCCCCGGAATCTTCGGAGCCGCCGATCCGGCGCTTCACCGAATCCTTGGCCATCATATAGTTCACCGTCAGGTGCTTGCCTACTTCGCGCAGGAAGCCCAGGAAGCCGAAGTTCTTGAACCAGTCGTAGTTATTGACCACCTGCGCTCCGGTGGGCGAATCGTCGAAGACCAGGAATTTTTCCAGCTGGGCCTGAATGCCGGCTTGGTTGCGGCGCAGCGCGTCCTCATCGAGCAAGTTGCGCTCGGCCGATTTTCCCGAGGGGTCGCCGATCATGCCGGTAGCGCCGCCCACCAGGGCCAAAGGCCGGTGACCGGCCCGCTGCAGGTGCACCAGCAACATAATGGTGGCCAGGTTGCCGATGTGCAGGGAAGGCGCAGTGGGGTCGAAGCCGATGTAGCCGGTGATGGGCGCACTTTTCAGCAAATGCTCTTCGGTGCCGGGCATCATGTCGTGAAACATCCCGCGCCAGCGCAGTTCGTCGATTAGGTTCAAGGTCAATTAAGAATTAAGAAGTAAGAATTAAGAATTGAACCGGGCACTGCGGTTTGCCCGCTCTGCGGAGTAAGGGTGGCAACCCGCAGTGCCCGGTTCAATTCTTCCCAAGCGGTTCGGCAAAGGTAAGCGGCAGCCCGTACCTTTGAGCGGGAAGAGTTACCGGCCAGGTTTCACCACCAAGGCCGGTCAATTCTTACTTCTTACTTCATACTTCGTAATTCCGAATTGACTCTCTCTCCCGACGAAATCCTGGCCCAACTCAAGCAGCGACAGTTCGCGCCCGTGTATTTTCTGCAAGGGGAAGAGCCCTACTACATCGACCTGATTGCCGGGTTGCTGGAGAAAAACGTGCTCCAGGAGCAGGAAAAAGGTTTCAACCAGGTCGTGCTCTACGGTAAGGACACCGACGTGGCCGGCATCCTGGGCCAGGCCAAGCGGTTTCCAATGATGGCCGAGCGCTCCGTCGTCATTGTTAAGGAAGCCCAGGCCGTGGCCGATCTGGAAAACGACAAGGTCTGGCCGTTTCTGGAAGCTTACCTGCTGCGGCCGCTGCAAAGCACCGTGCTCGTATTCTGCTACAAGCACAAAACCCTCGATGCCCGCCGCAAGCTCGGCAAACTGCTGGTCGGTGATAAAAAGACGCCCGCGCCCGCCGGCACCGTGCTGCTCACCAGCAAGAAGCTTTACGACAACCAGGTAGCCGGCTGGCTCACGGCCTACGTGCGCTCCAAGGGTCAGCAAATTACGCCCCAGGCTACCAATATGCTGGCCGAATACATTGGCGGCGAGCTGAGCCGGCTCACCAATGAGGTGGATAAGATGCTGCTCAACCTGCTGCCCGGCCACTCCATCGATGAGGACCTGGTGCAGCGGATGGTGGGCATCAGCAAGGAGTACAACATCTTCGAGCTGCAGACGGCCTTGATTCGGCGCGACGTGCTTAAGGCCAACCGCATTCTGCTCTACTTCGAGGCCAACCCCAAAAACAACCCGCTCATCCCCAACCTCACGCTGCTCTTCAACTACTTCTCGCGGCTGCTGGCGTTGCACCAGAACCCCAACCCCAGCGAGGCCGACTGGCTGAAGCTGGGCCTGCGTAGCGCCTTCCAGCGCCGCGACTACCAGACGGGCCTCAAAGTGTTTGACTTCGGCCGCTGCCGCGACATCGTGCACCTCATCCGCCGCGCCGACGCCCAAAGCAAGGGCATCGACTCGGGCTCGATGGGCGACGGCGAAATCCTGCGCGAACTGATCTGGCTGATTCTGCACCCGGTGCCGCTGCACGCCGTAACGGGGTAAGGGGGCGTAGCTGTGCCCGCCGCGGTAAAAAGTGCCAAGCTGGGAAACGGAAACCCAGGAGAAATGAATGACCAAGCCAGCAAGCCGTTGGGCGGGGGCGGAGCGCACGACAAGCGCTGCTGCCCCCGCCCAACGGCTTGCTGGCGTACGGCTTGCCATATGGATTGAGCGCTATGGGGTAAAAGTGAAAAAAGAGGGCCAGCGTTGGGTTATCAGAAACAATGTTGCTACATTTGATGTAGTTACATCGATTAGTTATTCAGCGCTTCCCCAGGGCGGCTATGATGCACGTTCGGTGGCTACCGGATTCTTTGCCATAACCCATTTCCCCTCTTTCATTATGCACATTCTAAACGTCATTTCCAGCCCCCGCGGCGGCGCGTCGTACAGCATCAAGCTCGGCGACGCCATCGTAGAGAAACTTCAGGCCGCCAACCCCGACAGCACCGTAACGGTGCGCGACCTGGCCACCAACCCCTTCCCGCACCTGGAGGAGGCCAAGCTGAAGTCCCTGTTCACGCCAGCGCCCGCCCGCACGCCCAAGCAGCAGGAGGCTGCCCGCCACTCCGACGACGCCATTGCTGACCTGCAGGCCGCTGATGTTATCGTGATTGGCGCCCCGCTCTACAACTTCGGCATCCCCTCTACCCTCAAAGCCTGGATCGACCACATTGCCCGGGCTGGCATCACGTTCAAGTACACCGAAAAAGGCCCCGAAGGCCTGGTAACGGGCAAGAAGGTGTACGTAGCCATGGCCAGCGGCGGAGTGTACTCCGAAGGCCCCTACGCCGCCTACGATTTCGTGGCTCCCTACCTGAAAGCCGTCCTCGGCTTCCTGGGCATGACCGATGTAACGATTTTGCGCGTGGAGGGTACCTCGATTCCCGGCCAGGAAGAAATTGCGCTCCAGAAAGGTATCGACAGCATCAGCGTATAAGGCAGCATGCTCTGTGAAAAGCGGCTGCCCGGCAATGGGTAGCCGCTTTTTTGTGTCGTATGATTGAGTGCCTAGCGGGCGTGGGCAGGGAGTAGTGGGCTGGCGTTTGAACTGCGGGAAAAATTTCCGCTTTAGAGAGAAAAATTTCCCTAACTTCGTTTCATTAAACCGCTGTCCGGATGTCTGCTGCTGCCCAACAACCCAAAATAACGGTGCCCATGCCGGCCGCCCTGCGCAAAAGGTGGGCGGCCTGGGGCGTGACCGGGCAGGATGCCTATGCCCTGGTGATGGCTGCCCGCAAGGGCGTGCCGGCTGCCACCGCCTTCGAGGTGGCCGAGGCCTACCAGTTGCAGGCCCCCGAGCTGGAGGCCATCTACGAATTGTCGACCAAAACGCTGCGCACCTACTCGCAGGAAAACAAGCCGCTCAGCGCGGCCCGTAGCGAGAAAACGCTTAAAATCATCAGCCTCTATCAGCGGGGGCTAGAGGTGTTCGGCGAGGCGGCGGCTTTTCTGCGCTGGCTGGCCAAGCCCGCCCACGGCCTCAACCAAGAGGTGCCCCTGCGTCTGCTCGAAACCAGCGGCGGGATTGATCTGGTGGCCGAAGAGCTTGCCCGCATCGCCTACGGCGACCTGTCCTGAGCCGGAAGCGCCTATGCTGGTTTACCGCATCTGTCTGGCCAAGTACGCCGATGATTTGTTTGCCTCAGGCTACCGGGCCCGCTGGAATTACCGCGACCAGTTCGTGATTTACACGGCCGCCAGCCGGGCACTGGCCTGCCTCGAAAACGTAGTGCACCGCAGCGGCGAAGGCCTCACCGACCCGTTTCGGGTGCTGGTCATCGAGATTCCCGACGACTTGCTGATGGAGGAAATTGTGCCTGCCCAGCTGCCGCCCGACTGGGAGGGGGCCAGCCGGTACGCCGTTTGCCAGCCGCTGGGCGACGCCTGGTATCGGCGCCGGGGTTCGGCCGTACTGCGCGTTCCCTCATCCATTGTGCCCCAGGAGTTTAATTACATCCTGCACAGCCGCCACCCCGATTTTAAGCGTATCCGCATTGTGCGCCGGGAAGAATTTCGGTTTGATGCGCGCATTAAAACCGACGACGCGGCCTAGCGGAGCCGGCTGGGTTCTTTCCACTGCTGCCTTTCCTTTTTGCCTTTCCCCATGCATGTTCTCGATATCATCGCCCTATCGCCTCAGGAAACGTTTCTGGTGGGCTACCCCACGGAGAAGATGCTGCCCGGAGCCTGGGAGCTGCGCCGCAACGGCGAGGCAGTGGCCACCGTGGACGTAACCGGGGAGGCCGAAACGGAGGCCGATCAGAAAGGCAAGCTGGCTCCGCCGAGCGTGGTGATGTGCCGGGGCGCGGTGGACAAAAAGCAGTTCGATTTTACCCGCGACGAAGTGACGCTGGTGCGGGTGGAGTAAAACGAGTGTTACGGCCGCCCCAGGAACTCCAGGAATGCCCGGTTAAATTCCTCGGGCATCTACTATTCTTGGGGGCATCATGGCAGGCTGCGGTCCAGGGCGCGGGTACGCGCCTCTTCGATGACATGGCGCGCCGCGGCCACAACCCGCAACTGATGCCGGAATGGTGGCTATTCGGGTAAACGTGCGTTGGGCGCCGCTGCCGGACGCGGTTCGGAACTTCCGGGTTTGGGTGGAGCTCGGCCTCGCGGAGCTGGAGGCGCAATAGGGCGAGGTACTGGTCGAAAGGTATGGGCGCTATTGGCGCGGGTAGTGGCTTCATGCTGGTGCAGCGGGCCGGAAACAGGGTAGTCACCCAGCAAATCTCCTTGGGTTAGCGGCGGCACTGCCGACTTTCCTGTGGGGCTACGTAATCAATTTGGCTTGCCAGCGGTTATGCCTGCCTGCCGCTGGTCGAACGTCGCCTGCTGGCCCCACGCGTTTATGTGACCCCGGCAACCGGGCCGCCTGAACTGCTCCTTCTTCCTACTCCATGTCTTCTGTTTCTTCTTCGCTGGCCTTTTCCGTGCTCGATCTGGCCCCCATTAATGCTGGCAGCACCCCGGCCGATACCTTCCGCCGCAGCCTCGATCTGGCCCAAAACGTGGAGCGGCTGGGCTACACCCGCTACTGGCTCTCGGAGCACCACAACATGGCCAGCGTGGCCAGTTCGGCCCCGGTAGTGCTTATCGGCCACCTGGCGGGCGGCACCACCACGCTGCGCATCGGCTCCGGGGGCGTGATGCTGCCCAACCACGCCCCGCTGGTGGTGGCCGAGCAGTTCGGCACCCTGGCCACGCTGTATCCGGGCCGCATCGATCTGGGCCTGGGTCGGGCCCCGGGCTCCGACCAGGTAACGGCCCAGGCCATCCGGGGCAGCCGCTTCGGAGGGCCCCAGGATTTCCCGCGTGACATTCAGCAACTGCAGGCTTACTTCTCGACCACCAACCGTACCAACGCCGTGCGCGCCATTCCGGGCGAAGGGCTGGACATCCCGCTCTACATCCTAGGCTCCAGCACCGACAGCGCCTACCTAGCCGCCGCCCTGGGCCTGCCCTATGCCTTTGCCAGCCACTTCGCCCCGGGTCAGCTCCTCCCGGCCCTGGAAATCTACCGCCAGCACTTCCGCCCCTCGGCCCACCTGGCGGCGCCCTACGTTATTGCCTGCGTGAACGTGGTAGCCGCCACCACCGACGCCGAGGCTCAGTGGCTTTCCACGTCGCTACAGCAGTTCATGCTCGGCGTTATCAAGGGCCGGCCCGCGCCGTTGCAGCCCCCCGTGGAGTCCATGCACGGGCTGTGGGAACCCGCCCAGCAGCACGCCGTAGGGCAGATGCTGGCCTACGCCTTTATCGGCAGTAAAGCCACCATTCAGCGCGACCTGCAGGAGTTCGTGGACCAGACCCAGGTGAACGAGCTCATGGCCGTGTCCAACATCTTCAGCCACGAGGCCCGGGTGTATTCCTACCAGCTGCTGGCCGAAGCCCTGCGCGCCCTGCCCCAGAAGCAGGCCGAAGCTGGATTGGTGGGCGCGGAATCCCGGTAGGCCGCTTCCGGGTGCTGCCCCGTGTGCCCCTGGGCTTTGCCGCTCGGTGGGTTGCTGTGTCTGTAAACGGCAAAGGGTTGAATAGACGGGCGGCAGAGTTTGCCGCGAAGATTGTGCCTGGCTTCTCTGCTTACCTTCGGCGCATTGCACGGTAAGTCACCCAACTGGTATCGTCCTTAAAAAGACGAAGCCCCGGCTGCATCAACAGCCGGGGCTTCAGGAAGGGGGCATTGGCGTCTAGTAGCCTCACTGTTAACCGCTAGTTGCGTTTAAAAAGACCCCAAATAAATCCTCCAACTCAAGCAAACCTAAAAGTTAAAGAAGAGCGGGGTGGCTACTGAAGTAATACGTGGCTTATAAGGGGCGATGCATGCGGGCTGCTTACTCGTAAAACGTACCATCCTCGTGGTAACTGAGCCACAGGCAGTTCTCGCAAACCAGGCCCATCCGTTATGCTAACCGCCAACACTTCGCGGCCAGTTGCGTCGAAAAGCTGAGCCCGACGGGCAGCGGTTGGCGTAGTGCCAGGCAGTTGCAGGAAAATACTGGTTGTAGCCGGGTTTGGGTATACCCGTAAGCGACTCGTAACAGTAGTGGCAGCAGTGGGGGTGGCTGTGACCGTGGGGTTATTTTGCAGAAAAGTTGCTACTGCTCCCGCTGTGTAGTTGGCCACCGTTAGGTCGAGGCGGCCATCGGCATTTACATTAGCCACCGCCACGCTACGGGGCGAGCCCGCTACAAAGTAGCCTGGCCCAAGGGTGAGGTGACCATTGTCGTTGCCGACGATTGTTATTAGCTGGCTCTGATCATCCAGTGCGACAACTTCCGGGCGGCCATCACCATTTAAGTCGGCTACAGCTAGGCTCGTGGCCCTGATTACGTCCTGGGTTTCGAATTGGTACACCCCTGCGCCGTTGTTGCGTAGCACACCTATCGCCCCACCGGCAATTAGGAGTTCAGGGCGATTATCATTGGTAAGGTCGGCGGCGTAAATTGCATTTGGAAACCCGACTCCTGTCACAATAACTGGGGGGGCAAATTGGGCGTTGCCGCCTTGGTTGCGCAATACGGCCACCGTGCCAGCCATGAGGTGGGCGACTGCCAGATCGGGGCGCCCGTCGCCATCTACATCGGCTGCCGTAAGGGCTGAGGAGTAGGCCCCTGTAGGCAGAATTACCGGGCTTGCAAACTGTCCATTGCCTAAGTTTAGGAGTAAGGCCACTGAATTGTTAGCCGCGCCCGATACTGCCAGATCTGGTCGGCCATCAGCGTTGAAGTCGGCCGCTACGATGCCATTGGGAGTACCGGCCAGCGCAATACTAGGCGCAGGCGTGAGGGTGCCCGCTTGATTGAGTAATACCGACAAGGAAGCATCTCTGCGGTTGGCCGTAACCACATCGAGCTGACCATCCCCATTCACATCGAGGAGCACCAAATCTTCGGCTTCCATGCCCACCGCATATGTAGTGGCGGCGAATAATTGGCCATCCGCTTGGCGCAGCAGCACCGACACAGTGCCAGGAGTAGGCCCGGAACTGCGGTTAACGGTTACTACATCGGGCCGACCATCGTTATTGAGGTCCGCCTGCACTAGTTTTAGGGGCCCCAGGTTGATGGCAAGCGTCATAGAAAAAGCCGTTTGCAGGGAGCCAGTGCCTGTACCTTGAAGTACTGTAAGCGCTGTATTGCGGCTTTGTACGAAGTTGGCTGTTACTACATCGGGGCGGCCGTCGCCGGTGAAATCGGCCACCACTAGGTCGTAGGGCTCCACGCCGGCGGCAAACGTACCGGCTGCGCGGAAGGTCCCCGTACCACTCCCTATTAAGACGGTCACATCATAGCTTTTGCTGTTTGAGCAGATCAAGTCCAACACCCCGTCCGCGTTTAGGTCAGCGCTGGCTAGCCCTGTTGGTCCCTGGCCAGCCGCGTAGGCGATGGGAGGTGCGAAGCCCGCGGCGGTAGCCAGCATTACTTGGATTGACCCACCCTCAAAGTCGGCCTGGGCTACATCGGGTCGGCCGTCGCCATTGAAGTCCGCCACCACCAACTCGATGCCCCGTTGCGCCCCAGCATAGCGGCCCACCGAGACCAAACTGCCAGCGCCAGTGTTGCGCAAAACTTCAAACGAGCCCGTCGTCGCATTCGACACTACCACATCAAGCCGGCCATCGGCATTCATGTCCGCTACCACTAGGGCCTCCCCACCCGGTAGCGCGATAGGGGGCAGCTTTTGTACGAAGGTGCCGTCGCCTTGACCACTGAAAATAACTAGCTCACTGCCAGAATTAGTGAGTCGTAGCACCGCCAGGTCGGGGTCGGCGTCGCCAGTTAGTTCGCCTACGGCTAATTCATAGCCCGGCGCTGCAAGCGGGTACCGATCAGCGGCCTCAAAACCGCCCCTACGGTCATTGAGCAGCACCGATAGGGCCCCGCCTCCGTAGGATGTGGTAGCCAAGTCGGGGTAGGAGTCTCCGTCAAAATCGGCCGTTACGATGGCGTTAGGAGTTGCTGCTACCGGGTAAGTGCGCGGGGTGCCAAAAGTGTTGACTGATCCGTTGAGCAGTACGCCCACGCTGTTGCCCACTAGGTTAGCCGTGGCTACATCGAGGCGGCCGTCGCGGTTGAAGTCGGCGGTGACGACGGCACGGGGCGTTTCGGGGTAAAGAGCGCCAACGCCGTAGCCAATGGGCTGCGGAAAAATTGGCCCTGATTGGCCGTAACCGGAAGCCGCTACCAATAGCAGCATACTTAGTGAAGCGTAAGTAAAAAGTTTAAGCATACTGGTGAAGTTAAGAAGGGTAGTAAGCAAGCTTGTTTGTTTAAAATGCTAATTCACGAGAAAAAAGCAGGGAGTAAAACTACTTAAAATAGTCTCACTGATAGAGACTTGATAAAATATTTATAGATAAATCCTATATATAAATATTTTGCGTAAAAAGGCCGAATAAAAGGAATAAATATGAATATTATGTTGTTGCTTCACCATATCCAGTAGTTATTTAGTAGACGAGTCAACCCTATGGACATGTACTTAATAAACTACTAATTCAGACTGCCACATAATTATGTGCAGTCAACTACATCATGTTGGTGAAATTTAGTTGAAAGAAGCAGCGGAGGTTCGTACGATGGAGGCGAAGCACAGCTGACTTACTGTTGGCACACACCAAACCCGTCCCGCTAGCGTTAAAAACGCACCTAAAGCTCATTCCGGGGTAACCCCGCCCGAACTTTTCGCTACTTTTGGATTCCTCCCAACGCCGCTGGCGGCGCTTGGGGCTCCTCCGCGCAACGACTCTTAGATGAACCTATTCCCCCGTCTGGCGCTGGCCGCCACCCTGAGCGCCGCCGCCCCGCTGGCCGCCCTGGCCCAGCAAACGCAGGTGTTTACCAATGATGAACGCTTTTTCCAGGAAGGCCTGGAGCTGTTTGATAAAGGCCAGTACGGGGCCGCCCAGCAGGCGTTCCGCCAGTTCCAAAGCCTGACCGAGCGCCGCACCGGTGTGCTGGCCCCCGGCCGCCTCGCCGACGCCGAGTACTACGACGCCGTGGCTGGCCTCTACCTGTTCCACCCCGATGCCGAAGACCGCATCCTGGGCTTTGCCACCGACCACCCGACTCATCCCAAGGCTACCCAGGCTTACTTCGAGCTGGGCAAGTTCTACTTCAACAAGAAGGACTACGCCCGGGCCATCGACTACCTCCAGAAGGTGGGGCCCGACAACCTGAGCGAGGACCAGCGGGCCGAATCGGAGTTCAAGCTTGGCTACAGCTACTTCGCCCAGAAGGAGTTCGACAAGGCTCGCCTGCAGTTCGACCGCAACAAGGCCAGCAACCACCAGTACCGCTACGCCAGCTCCTACTATGCCGGCTACCTGGCCTACCGGGCCGGCGACTTTGCCGGGGCCCGCAAGGACTTGGCCGTGGCCGAGCAGAACGACGCCTACAAGCCCGTAGTGCCGGCCGTGATGAGCCAGATTTACTACAAGGAGGGCGACTACGACGGGTTGATTGCCTATGCCACGCCCGTGCTGCAACAGACGCCGCCACCCCAGAGCGCCGACGAAATTCAGCTGCTGGTGGGCGATGCCTATTACCAGAAGGAAGATTTTAAGGAGGCGGCCGGCTACTTCGATAAGTACGCCGCCGGCCGCAAGAAGATTGAGCCCGAGGTGCAGTACAAGGTGGGCTACGCCAACTTCCGGCAGGGCGACTACAAGGGCGCCATCGGTAGCTTCAAGAGCGTGGCCGCCCGCCGCGACTCGCTGGGCCAGAATGCAGCTTACCATTTGGGCCTGAGCTACCTGAAAACCAATCAGAAGCAGCTAGCCCTAAACTCGTTCGGGGCTGCCCGCCAGCTCACCTTCGATAAGGTCATCACCGAAAACGCCACGCTCAAGTATGCGCAGGTGAACTACGAACTCGGCAACGGCCCCGAAACCATTGCCGCGTTGCGCGACTTCCAGAAACGGTTTCCGCGCTCCAAAAACCAGCCGGCCGTTGATGACTTACTAAGCGAGAGTTTTCTCAACTCCTCCGACTACGCCCAGGCGCTCAACTACCTCGACAAGCTCGACGACCGCAGTGCCAAACTCAACGCCACCTACCAGCGCGTAGCCTACCTGCAAGCCGCCACGCTCTACAACGACAACCGCTACCAGGACGCGCTGCCGCTGCTCGACAAGAGCCTCAAATACCCCGAAGACGATGCGCTGCGGGCCGCCGCCCAGGTGCTGAAGGGCGATATTTACTCTTTCGGCCAGCAGTACCCGCCCGCTATAACGGCCTACACCGCCGCCGCCCGCACCAGCCGCCGCCGGGGCGCCTCGGAAACCGACTACGACCAGCAGGCCCGCTACGGGTTGGGCTACGCCTACTACAACACCAAGGACTACGACCGCGCCCGCCAGCAGTTCCAGGCCTGGCTGAGCGACTCCGACGCCAAGCCCGCCGACGCCAACTATTACGACGTGACCCTACGCCTGGGCGACTTGGCTTACCTGGCCAAGCAGTATCCCCAGGCCCTGGAGCAGTACGAGAAGGTGATTCGGGCCAACGCCGGCGACAAGGATTACGCCTACTACCAGAAAAGCGTGGTGCTGGGCCTCATGGGCCGCCGCGACGAGGCCGCCGCCACCCTGAGCACCCTGCTCAAAACCAGCCCCACCTCCCGCTACGCCGACGACGCGGTGTATCAGCAGGCCCAGCTCGACTACGAGGCGGGTTCGTTCCAAGCTGCCGTCGATGGGTTTTCGCGGCTTATCGCCAACCGGCCCAACTCGCCGCTTGTACCCCTGGCCCTGCAGAAGCGGGGCGTGGCCTACCAGAACCTGAGTCAGCACGACAAGGCGGCCGACGACTTCAAACGGGTGCTGAGCCAGTTTCCGCGTACCAAGTCGGCTCAGAGCGCTATTTACAGTCTGCAGGAAAGCTTGAGCGCCCAGGGTAAAACCGAGGAGTTCGACCAGTACCTGGCTCAGTTCCGCCAGCAGAACCCCGACAGCAAGGCTGCCGAGAGCGTGGAGTTTGAGGCGGCCAAGTCGCTGTATTTGGCCGAGAAGTATGCTCAGGCTATTCCGCGTCTCGAAACCTACCTCAAGCAGTACCCCAGCACCGTACTGGCTGCTGATGGCCGCTACTTCCTGGCTGATTCCTACCTGCGCGAAGGCCGCAAGGCCGAGGCACTTACCCGCCTGAAAGCGGTGGCCGAGGAAAACAAAAGCGAGTTCGTGAACCGGGCCATCGGCCGGGTGGCCGACTTGGAGTTTGAAAACAAGAACTACCCCGAAGCCGCCAAGTACTACGCCCGCCTGCGGGAAGTGTCGCAAAACAAGCGCGAGGTGGCCAACGCTGGTATCGGGCTGCTGAAAAGCTCCTACGAGGCCGGCGACCTGGGCACTACCCGCCGAGTAGCCGAGGAGCTGCTCGCCCAGGGCGGGGCCGCGCTAAACGCCACCAACCTGGCCCTGCTGTATCTGGGCAAGGCCAGCCAGAAGGCCGGCAACCTCGACCTGGCCGTTACCGAGCTCACTGCCGCCGCCACCAAGGCCAAGGACGAGAGCGGGGCCGAAGCCCAGTACCTGCTGGCCCAGACGCTGTTCCAGCAGAAAAAGTATCCCGAAGCCCTCGATGCCGCCTATAAGAGCAACGCCGATTTCGCTGGCTACGACCTCTGGCTGGGCCGGGCCTTTTTGCTGATTGCCGATACCTACAAGGAGCAGAACGAAATATTCCAGGCCCGGGCCACGCTCAATTCCATCATCGACAACAAATTCCCGGTGCCCGAAATCGTGGCCGGGGCCAAGCAGCGCCTCGCTACATTGCCCGCCGACGGCACCACCGCAACGCCCGTCACGCCTGCCCCGGCTGGCAAGACGCCCGCTAAAACCACCAAGTCCAAAACCCCGATCCGCAGCTCGCTGGTGCCGGCCACCGATTCCACGGCCAGCCCCAGCACGGTCCCGCGGGAAGAGTAGGACGACGGGCTGCTTCGCTCCGGACCGCCGGCCCCAACCAGGGCGGCTACCGGCCGGCGAAGCAGTCCTCAGTTCCGTTGGCCACTTCTTCAGTAACGGTTGAATTCGGCCGACACATTAATCTAATAATCAGCATTAAATAGGGGAGAGGCGTAGCTGATCTGAACTATCGGTAGAACGAAAATTCAGGCTCCTGAGCCCCCCAGCCCCATACCCAATGACAAACAAACTCCTGGCCGCCGCCGTCCTGCTGACCGCCGCCCCGGCCACTGCCGCCTGGGCCCAGACGACGCCGACCCGCGGCAAGATTGAGGACGCCGAAATCGAGATTGTGAAGGAGCGGGTGAACGAGCTGCCCACTGCCACGCGCAACTTCGAGAAGGTGAAAATTGAGGCCCCGGCCAAAACGCCCGCACCCCTGAGCTACACCTACCCCGACTTCCGGCTGCCCGCCGACAAGCTCAACCCGGCTGTGCGGGTGCTCACCATCCGGCAGGAGGAGTTGCCCGAACTCACCGGCAACTACCTCAAGGCCGGCATCGGCAACTACGGCACGGCCTACGGGCGCGCCTATCTGCACAGCACCCGCTCGGAGCGCGGCAGCTACGGCCTCGATTTCAAGCACCTCTCCTCCAGCCGCGGACCCGTGGACAAGGACAATTCGCGCCAGAGCCAAACTAGCTTGGGCCTGAGCGGCGAAACCTACAACGGCCCGCTGGTGCTAGGAGCCAAGGTGGATCTGGGCCGGGAGCGGTACAATTTTTACGGCTACGACCGCAACGTGCCCGATCTGCCCAAGGCCGACAGCCTCAAGCAGGTGTTCAAGCGAGCTGGCCTGAAGGTGTACGCCCGCAACCGGGCCCGCGACGCCGCTTTCCAGTACGATCTGGGCCTGGGCTACAACTACTGGTCCGATGCGTTTGCGGCCAGCGAGAGCAACGTGTACGCCACGCTGCGCTCCAACTACCGCCTCGGCGAAACCAACCGCGTGCGCGTCGATGGCGACGTGTCGTTTATTTCCCATAAGGATTCGGTAACCGACCGCCGGCCCTTCGTGCAGGTGACGCCGGCCTTCGAAACGACCCTGAACCGCTTGGCCCTCTCGGTAGGGGCCACATTGGGCTACACTGGCGACACCATCAACAACGCCCGGCAGTTCAACATTTACCCCGCCGTACGGGCCGCCTACACCGTTACCGAAGACAAGCTGGTGGCATACGCCGGCCTGGGCGGAGCCATTCAGCGCGTCACGATGTACGACCTGACCACCGAAAACCCCTGGCTGGCCCCCAACGTGCGCGTCGCCGACACCCGCCGCGGGCCCACGGTGTACTTCGGCTTCAACGCCACGCCCGCCCGCGCCCTGTCGGTAAACGCCCGCGTGACGCTTTCCAACGACCGTAACCTGTACTTCTACAACAACTCGCGCCGCGACTCCACCAAGTTCGAACTGGTCTATGATCAGAAGTCGACCCAGCTCGTGAACGTCCACGGCGAGGTGCTCTACAACGCCGCCGAGAAGCTGCGCCTGGGCCTAAAGGCCGATTACAACGGCTACAACGTGAAAACGCTGGCCGAAGCCTTCCACCGGCCGTCTTTCCAATCAACGCTCTTCGGCTCGTATAATTTCTACGAGAAGCTGCTGGTCGGGGCCGAGCTCTACACCTACAGTTCCAGCTACGGCGCCGGCTACGCGCCCCGTTTCCCCGGCTCGCCCGACCGCACGGGCCGCCAGCTCGTGCGCCCCACCGACACGGTTATCGACCTAAACCTGCGCGGCGACTACCGCCTGATGGACAACCTGTCCATCTTCGCGATGGGCAACAACCTGCTGGGCCGCGATAACGCCCGCTTCCTCAACTACCCGGTGAAAGGTATTAACGTGCTGGCCGGGGTCACGTATCAGTTTTAATTTTTGATCAGTAGAACGGTGAATGAGCGGTAGAAAAGCAGTGGGGCAATAGCCTTGCTGCGTGATGATGAAGAAGCTGATGGACGCCCATTGGAGGAGCAAGGCCAACTGCCCAGCGCCTTTACCGATGCCGGATAACAGCCGTTTTTCGTACATTTCCGCTTCTGCTACCGTTCTTACCGCTACTTCCGCCTCCCTTCGCCTATGCTCGCCGACCATATCCGGACCCTACTGCAGGACCACGATTGCGTGATTATCCCCGATTTCGGAGGACTGATTGCTGATTATGCGCCGGCCCGCATCCACCCGGTGCGCCACACGCTGGCCCCGCCGGCCAAGCGCGTGGCCTTCAACCAGAGCCTGACCCGCAACGACGGCCTGCTGGTAGACGCGCTGAGCGCGAAGCTAAACCTGAGCACGAGCCAGGCCCGGCAAATGGTGCTGGAGGCCGTGCAGCGCATGAACCAGGAGCTGGAAGCTGGCCGCCGTACAGACTTAAACGGCGTGGGCACCTTCCGGCAGGCGCCCGGCCGCGGCCTGGAGTTCGAGTACACCGGCTCCGAGAACCTGCTCGGGGCAAGCTTCGGGCTGCCCGAATTGGTATCGCGCCCCGTGCGGGCAACTGATGCAATGCTGGCCCGTGAGCGGCCCGCGCCCGGCCCGCAATTGCGCGGCCGCACCAGCCGGGCCGCCTGGACCTGGCGCACGCTGGGCATTGCTACCATCGTGGGCCTGGTATTGTCGGCCGATTATATGTTTGCCGACATGCAGGGCTACCTGCCCAACGCCCTGCGCCTGCCGCAGCTGAACGTGGCCTCGGCCTCCGCCCCGCGCCAGCAAGCCAGCCTAAGTAGCGCCGCCACCACCCGCACCCAGTCGCCGGCTGAAGTTCCGGCCGCTGTAACGGAAACCGATTGGGACACAGCAGCACCCGCTGCGGCCCCAACGGCTGCTTTACCGGAAACTACCACCCCAGCGGCCGCCGCGCCCGTAGCTTTGCAGCCCGCCGCGAAAACTGTGGTAGTGCCCGCGCTGAAACCCGTGGTAGCTACCGTAGTACCGGCCGCCGCCATCAAGCCCGCCATCAAGGCAGTTGCCACCGCCGACCAGGGTACGCGCAAGCCCGCTGCTAAACCCGCTGCCAAGCCCAAGCCCCCGGGCTGGGAAAAAGCGGCCGCTACCAATGCAACCTCCGTGGCCTCGGCGGCGACCATTAACAGTCGCACGGGCCGTTACTACGTGATTGCCGGTTCCTACACCAGCTTGGTTAACGCCGAGAAGGGCCGGCAGGCGTTGCTACGCTTGGGCCATCCGGCCCGCGTAATTCTGCCTGCGCCCGGCAGCCGCCAGTTCATGCTGTCGGCCGCCGACTTCCCCGACCGCACCTCAGCCGACCGCCAGGCTAACATCCTGCGCAAGCGCATGGGCGATTTGTGGATCAAGCAGTATTAAGTTTAAGGCGTAGTTGCTAGTGCGTCGTAAGCCATTCCGGGCCCCGAAAGAATTGTAATGCTAGCTAAATAAGGTAGCTGCCGGAGTAGATGAATAGGCTTTCGGCCTTTTCTCCCATCCGACAGCACGCTTTCTTCCTTAGCATGACGTTTTTTCTCAAACCCGGAAAACGCCCGTAGCCCGCCCTAGCAACCAGGTACAAAAACAAGCACCACCAACGAAGCACTACGAACCCCTGCATGACCCTTCTGTCTTTGTTTTTGCAACTCCAGGTCGGCGACCCTACGGCGACTCCGGCTGGCTCGCCTGCCGCTGCCGACTCGGCCGTAACGGCCGCCAACCAAGCCGTAGCGCAGGCCTCGGGCCTCTCTCTGATTGACTTGATTTTTGCCGGGGGCTGGATTATGGTGCCGCTGTTTCTGCTGCTGTTCCTGACGGTCTACATCATGATTGAGCGCTACCTCACCATCCGCAAGGCGGGGGCGGTGCCCGAATCGTTCATGCCCGGCATCGGCAACCTCATGGTAAAGGGCGATTTGCAGGGTGCCAAAATGCTCTGCGCTCAGAACCCAACGCCCCTGGCCCGCATGATTGAGAAGGGCATCCGCCGGGTGGGTCTGCCGCTGAACGAAATCGAAACCAGCGTGGAAAACGTCGGTAAAATCGAAATCGCCCGCCTCGAAAAGAACATCAACGTGCTCGGCATTGTGGCCGGTATCGCGCCCATGCTCGGCTTCGTGGGTACCATCATCGGGGTAATTAAGATTTTCTACGCCATCAGCTCGACCGGCGACTTCGGTATTGCCCAGATTTCGGGTGGTCTGTACACCAAAATGGTAACCTCGGCTGCCGGCCTCATCATCGGCATCATCGCCCACATAGGCTACCATTGGCTCAGCATCATGGTCGAGCGCATGGTCTTCCGCATGGAGCACTCGGCCGTCGAGTTCATGGATATCCTGCAGGATAATTAGTGAATGAGTGACTCGGTGAATGAGTGAATGACGTTCCTCTTTCTATTCATTTACCGAGCTAGTCAACCCCTCATTCACCGAGTCACTCATTCACTCATTCACCGCATGAATCTCAGCCGGCGCCGTAAAATATCTTCCCACGTCGAGACCAGCTCGATGAACGACATCATGTTCTTTCTGATGCTGTTCTTCCTGATTGTGTCGACGATGGTGAACCCGAACGTGATTAAGCTCATGCTGCCCAATGCCCGCTCGGGTAAGCAGGCCATGAAGCAGCCCATCACCATTTCGGTAGACGCGGCCGGTACCTACTTCCTTGACCGCACCCCCATTACGCCCACCGAGCTGGAGCCCGAGCTGGCCCGCCGCATCCAGGGCCTGGAAAGCCCCACAGCAGTGTTGCGCGTCGATGCCTCGCTGAATGTGCAGAAGCTGGTCGATATCCTCGAAATTGGCAACCGGCTCAAAATCAAAATGGTAATGGCCACCCAGGCCCAACAGGGAAAATAGATTGGTTTTTGGTGATTGGTTTTTTGTTGTTGGTCGTTGTGAAAAAACAGTCAGTCAAGCCAGGAAAACAAAAGCCAAAAGCCAAAAACCCTTTACCATAAACTAAAAACCAACCATGGAATACCGCGAAGAACACCGGCGCGAGGCCTTGCTTGGAACCGTGATTTTTCACGTGGCCCTGGCCGTGCTGTTCTTTTTCGCTGTTTTCAAGGGTCCCGACCCACCACTGGAAACGTTGGGCGGCGACGGCGTAGAGCTCAACTACGGGGTAGATGAAGTGGGTTCGGGCGACATCCAGAGCCAGGCCCCGGCCAACGAATCCAAGAACCGCGAGGACAGCCGTCCGCCCGCTGCCCGGCCCGACCCCACGCCGCCTCAGCCCACCGCCCAGGCCACGCCTACGCCGCCCACCGAGCAGCGCCTAGTAACCAGCGAGGCCGAGGAAAGCCCGGTTTCGGTACCGCCCACGCCCAAAACTGCTCCGCCCCGGGAGGAAGTAAAACCCGAGCCCGTGCGCCCCAAGGTAGACCAGCGGGCCGTGTTCACGCCCCGCGCCAACCGCGCCGACGGCGGCGGCAACGGTGTGAACGGCACCAGCAACGCGCCCACCGGTAACAACAATGGCGACGACAAGGGTGCCGTCGGCGACAAGGGCGACCCCCGCGGCACCTACGACGGCAAAGCTTACTCGGGCGAGCCCGGCAGCGGGGGCAGCGGCAGCAGCCCCGGCAGCGGTGGCCTCGAAATGAGCGGCTGGGCGGCCGTTAACACGCCGCGTCCCGCACTCGTCGACAATAGCTCGGGCTTTGTGAAGTATAAGATCCGCATCAGCCCCGATGGCGACATTGAGGCCATCACCAAGGTGTCGGGTAATGTGTCGCCGGCCCAGGACCGGGTTTGTAGAGATGCGCTGGAGAAGGTGGAGTTCCGGCGCACCAGCGCGGCCGAGGGGGGCGCCACCGGCTTCTACACGTTCCGCTTCACGGTACGGTAGGGTTCTGAGCTGTTAGTTGAGAGCCACTAGCTGTTGGCTTTCGTTCTGCTTTACTCTGGCCCTAAGCGGCTACTTGCGCTGTTTGAGCTGTTAGCTAACAGCTAGTAGCTCTCAGCTAACAGCTCAAATAAAATGACCTACCAGCAAACCCTCGACTTCCTGTACGCCCAGCTGCCCATGTTCCAGCGGGTGGGGGCGGCGGGCTACAAGCCGGGCCTGCAGCGCACCGAGGCGCTGGCTGCCGCTACCGGCCACCCCGAGCGGCAGTTTCGGAGCGTGCACGTGGCCGGCACCAACGGCAAGGGCAGCTCCAGCCACCTAGTGGCGGCGGTGCTGCAGGCGGCCGGCTACCGGGTCGGCCTTTATACCTCGCCCCACCTCAAGGAATTCACCGAACGGATTCGCCTGAACGGGCAGCCGCTGGAGCCGGCGTTTCTGGTGGAGTGGGTGGCGCAGTGGCGCGGGTTGTTCGCGGAAGTAGAGGCCTCGTTTTTCGAGATGTGCGTGGCCCTGGCTTTCGACTATTTCGCCCAGCAGCAAGTGGATGTGGCCGTGGTGGAAGTGGGCCTTGGGGGGCGGCTCGACTCCACCAATATCCTGCAGCCGCTCGTTTCGCTCATCACCAACATCAGCCTCGACCACCAGGCGCTGCTCGGCGAAACGTTGCCGCTGATTGCCGCCGAAAAAGCCGGCATCATCAAGCCTGGAACCCCGGCCATCATCAGCCAGACCCAACCCGAAGTAACGGCCGTGTTCACCCAGAAGGCCCGGCAGGAGGGAGCCCCGCTGCTCTTCGCCGACGAGCACTACCGCGCCGAGCTGCTGCGCGAGCCGGCCCCCGACGAGGCCAGCCAACTATTGCGCCTCTGGCACGATGGCGCGGTGCTGCTCGATGAGGTGGAGTTGGGCTTGGTGGGCGACTACCAGCGCCTGAACCTGCCTGGCGTGCTGGCCACGGTGGCCGAGTTGCGCCGCCAGGGCTTCGTGCTTACGGAAGCCCACTTGCGCGCAGGCTTACGCGAGGTTACGCGCCTGACCGGCCTGCGGGGCCGCTGGAGCATTCTGGGCCGCCGGCCGCTGATGATTTGCGACACGGGCCACAACGAGGCGGGCATCCGGTTTATCGTGGACCAACTGGCCCGTTTGCCGAAGCAGCAGCTGCACTTCGTGCTGGGCGTGGTGCAAGACAAAGACGTGAGCAAGATGCTGGCCCTGCTACCCCAGGATGCCACTTACTATTTCTGCCAGGCCACCATTCCGCGGGCATTGCCTGCCGCCGAGCTGGCCCGGCAGGCCACCGCCTTGGGCCTGCGCGGCCAACCCTACGGCCCGGTGCCAGCCGCCGTGGCCGCCGCCCGCGCCGCCGCCGGCCCTGAGGATGTCGTGTTCATCGGGGGTAGTACCTTCGTGGTGGCCGAAATTGAAGAGCTGTAGGCACTGGTTTTGGGTGGCTGGGTTATGGCTTTTAGCCCGTGAAGCCAGCCCCACAAACGCAACCAAAGCAAACTGAGCGGGCACGTTCAGCGGCAACCAAAAACTAATAACCACCGACCAATAGCCGACAAGTGAGCAGAAGTAAACAACGGCGCTTTGCCGCCAACGCCGAGCAGGCCTCTATCGTGGAGCCCGGCAAGGATACCTACCAGCAATTACGCGGCCGCTGGCACGTCGATTTTTTCGAAAACCAGCACCCCATAACGCTCGAAGTGGGCTGCGGCAAGGGCGAGTACACCGTGGGCCTGGCCCAGCGTTACCCCGACCGCAACTTTCTGGGCCTCGACATCAAGGGCGACCGAATCTGGAAGGGTAGCAGCCGGGCCCTGGAAATGGGCCTGACCAACGTGGGCTGGCTCCGCACCAAGGCCCACGAGCTGGCCGAGCATTTCGGCCCTGGCGAGTTGCACGAAATCTGGATTACCTTCCCCGACCCGCGCCCCCGCGACCGAGACATCAAGCGCCGCCTCACGTACCCGCGCTTCCTCGACCTCTACCAGCAGGTGCTGCGCCCCGGCGGCCGGCTCCACCTCAAAACCGACAACGAGGACCTGTTCGATTACTCCCTCGAAACGGTGCAGCAGCGCCCCGGTGCCACCGTGCTGGCCCACACTAAAGACCTCTACGCCACGCCCGAGCTGCTGCCCCACGCCGAAGACATCCAGACTACCTTCGAGCGAAAATACCGCGAATTAGGCGTGCCCATCAAGTATCTGCAGTTCCAGCTGAGCTGATAATGAAGCCGTTTGGAAAGCACCCGGAATTAATCAGAACGAGATGCTTCGGCAAGCTCAGCATGACGTTCTGATTAGTTCACCTATTCCTCCAGCTGCTCGAATACGGCTTCCATTTCGTCGAAGTCGCGCAGGCCGGGCTTGATTTCGTCGCCGCCTTCCAGCACAATGCCGGCGGGGCGAAGTTGCTCGACGTAGGCGCGCAGGGCGGTTGGGGCAAAACCTGCGCCCAGCCATAACGGATAAGCACGAGCCTGTTCCGTAAGACGGTTGATTTCGGCGGGCTTGGGCAGGGGAGTGGGCGGAGAAGCCAGCACGAAGCCCAGGTAGTGCGGGGCCAGATCCTCGAAGCGGCGGGTGACGTCTTCGGGTAGCATATCAAGCACCCAGGCGAAGAGATAAAAGGCTGGGACCGTAAGTTGAGCCAGCTCCTGAGCTGGGCGGGCGCGGTGCAACAACACGGCATGCAGGCCGCATTCCAACACGAGGGCGTTGATGTCGGCCACGGGCAGCGTGTCGAACTCGCCTACCAGCTGCACACCCGACACCCAGCCGCTAAGTTCTTTAACCACGGCGGGCGTCAGGTGGTCGGCAAAAGCCGGATCTAGGCGGAACGTGAGCGAATCGGCGCCCATGCCGGCGCAGTAGCGGGCGTCGGAAAGGTTATTGATGCCGCGCACCATCACGGGAACAAGTAAGGCCATTTGTGAATGAGTGACTCGGTGAATGAGGGAACCGGATAAGCGGCAAAGATACGCTCATCCTAAACTTGCCGGTATCCGGTTCCCTCATTTACCGAGTCACTCATTCACCGAAAGCGTATCTTTGCCGCTTCGGCCGGAACCTTTCACGCTCCGGGCGCAATTGCAACACATATGAACACAACGAAAGGACGGGTGCTGGTAGCCATGAGCGGCGGCATCGACAGCTCGGTGGCAGCCGTGATGCTGCACGAGCAAGGGTATGAGGTGGTCGGCATGACCATGAAAACCTGGGATTACGCTTCGGCGGGTGGCTCTAAAAAAGAAACCGGCTGCTGCTCGCTCGATAGCATCAACGACGCCCGCCAGATTGCCGTGGACCTGGGCTTCCCGCATTATATCATCGATATTCGCGAAGAATTCGGCGACTTTGTCATCAGCAATTTCACCGAGGAATACCTGGCCGGGCGCACGCCCAACCCCTGCGTGCTCTGCAACACCCACATCAAGTGGGATGCCCTGCTGCGCCGGGCCGACCAGCTGGGCTGCGAGTTCATCGCCACCGGCCACTACGCCCAGGTGCGCCACGAAGACGGCCGTTACATTATCAGCAAGGGCATCGATGACAACAAGGACCAGAGCTACGCGCTCTGGGGCGTGAGCCAGGAGAGCCTGGCCCGCACGCTGTTCCCATTGGGCGAGTTGCGCAAAACGGCCATCTACGACTTCGCTCGCGAGCGGGGCTTCACCGAGCTGGTGAACAAACCCGAGAGCTACGAAATCTGCTTCATCCCCGACAACGATTACCGCGGTTTCCTGCGGCGGCGGGTGCCGGGCCTGGAGGCGCGCGTGGCCGGCGGCGAGTTCGTGCTACGCGATGGCACGGTCATCGGCAAGCACGAGGGGTATCCGTTTTACACGATAGGGCAGCGTAAGGGCCTGGGCGTGGCCTTGGGCTTCCCGGCCTACGTAACGGCCATCGACCCGGAAACCAACCGCGTAACGCTGGGCAATTTCGACGACCTGGCCAGCACCCGCACGGTGGTGGGCAAGCTGAATATGGGCAAATTCGCCTCTTTGGAAGGACGCGGTTTGGTGCCGAGTACCACCAAAATCCGCTACAACCACGACGGCTCCCCGGCTTTCCTGGAGCAGTTGGGCGATAAAATATACGTGTACTTCGAGGAAGCCGTGCACGCCGTAACGCCCGGCCAGGCCGCCGTGTTCTACGACGGGCAGGACGTAATCGGGGGCGGCTGGATTGAGCGCCACACCATCGGGGAAATCCCCGAACCGCTGGCCGAGCTGTCTGCGTAGGTAAGCAGCCGTTGCGGGGCGTTGGGTCCGGCAACGGCTACTTTTCTTCTTTAAGCGTTAAGCTGATTATTCGTTTTACCTGCTATGATGAACATACGATACTCCTGCGCTGGCCTAGCCCGCACCACGCGCGCTATATGCGCTACGGGGTTGCTACTGGCCGGCCTGGCCGGTTGCCAGAACACCACCGAAACACCGGCCCCGCTGCCCGACTATTACCCGCTGGCGGCGAATAGTTACCGCATCTACGATGTGGCCGACACCACCTGGCGCAACGACGTGCCCACGGCCAGCCGCTTCCAGTTTCGCGAGCAGGTGGCGGGCGAACCCACCACCGACGCCACCGGCCAACAGGTGTACCAGGTAGTTCGGTCGCGTCGGGCCAAGGCCGCCGACGCCTGGCGGGTCGATTCGGTGCTCACCGTGACGGTAGCCCCGCTCAGCGTGACCGAGCAATTCAACAACCGCCGCACCGTCGTGCTGGTGCAGCCGGCCAAAGAGGGTAAGAGCTGGAGCTTCAACGCCTTCAACGGTCTGGACTCGGTGCGGGCCGTAACGCGCTTTTACCAGCAGGTAGATCAACCCTTCAGCATCGTGCGCGACGGCAAAACCTACCGCTACGAGAATACCGTCACGACGGCCAACGACTTCAACAACAGCCTCAACTCGGTGAACGCGGCCTATATTGCCACCCAGCGCACCACCTTCGCGGCCGGTGTGGGTCCGGTGTACCGCGTCAGCCGCCGCTTCGACAACGACTGCTCGGGCGCTGCCGGCTGCCGGCTGCCCTTTTTCCGGCGTATCGGCCAATCGCGTAGCGAGGTGCTGATTGAAAGCGGGAAATAGAACCCTGTATCAGGAGCGCCAAGAGGGCTGGTAGCGTACGCTGCCGGCCCTCTTGGCGCTCCGGCGCTGCCTCATCCGTTCTGTCGGCTTCTGTGCGTATCTTCCGCTCTCCCAATTTTGCCTTCTCACCAATGACTGCTTTTCGCTGTTTTCTTACCGCCGGACTTAGTGCGCTGCTAGCTCTGCCGGCTGCCGCCGGTGCGGGCCCCGGCCATCCATCGGCTACGACGGCCACTGTGCGCAAGCACTTGGTTTATTTCAAGGATAAGGCCGGCACGCCGTTCAGCGTTGCGCAGCCCGATGCCTTCCTGTCGGGGCGGGCCTTGCAGCGGCGGCAGCGCCAGCAGATTGCCGTGTTGCCCCGCGACTTGCCGGTTAGCCCGGCCTACGTGCAGCAGGTGAAGGCCGTGGCCGGGGTGCAGTACTGGTACAGCTCGCGGTGGTTCAATGCCGCCATCGTAGCCTGCGACTCGGCCACGCTGCTTAAAGTGCAGGCGCTGCCCTTCGTGCGCTCGGCCCAGACGCTCAACCGCGCCCAGCTTGGCACTGCCACCCAACCCAAAACGGAGTTGCCCGCCGCCGCCGACCAAGTGGCCGGCACCCGCAGCCAGTACGGCAAAGCCTACGCCCAGGCCCAGCAGGTGGGCGCGGTGCAAATGCACGACGCCGGTTTCCGGGGCGAAGGCATGCAGATTGCCGTCTTCGACGCCGGCTTCCCGGGCGTGAATACGGCTTCCGTGTTTGCCTCACTGCGCCAGGATGGCCGGTTGCTCAACACGTTCAACGTGGTCGAGAAGAGCACCGATGTGTTCCAGCGCGACAGCCACGGCACCAACTGTCTGGGCATTATCGGGGGCGACGAGCCGGACCGCTACCAGGGCACGGCCCCCAAGGCCGCATTTCGCCTCTTCATCACCGAAGATCAACCCTCCGAACACCCGGTAGAGGAAGCCAACTGGCTGGTGGCGGCCGAGTACGCCGACTCGGCCGGGGTGGACATTATCAGCTCCTCGCTGGGCTACAATACCTTCGACGCGCCCTCGGCCAGCTATTCCTACGCCGATATGAACGGGCGCACGGCTATTTCGACCCGTGCTGCCACGGTGGCCGCCCGGGTGGGCATGGTAGTAGTGAACTCGGCCGGCAACGAGGGCAACAGCAACTGGCGCTACATCGTGGCTCCGGCCGATGCCGACTCCATCATGACGGTGGGCGCGGCCGATTCTCTGGCCTTTGTGGCCGGCTTCAGCTCCCGCGGCCCCACGGCCGATGGCCGGCTCAAGCCCAACGTGTCGGCCATGGGCGTGGCCACGGCCATCGTTACGGCCGGTGGGGCCATTACTCGGGGCAATGGCACTTCCTACTCGTGCCCGGTGGTGGCGGGGCTGGTGGCGGGCTTCTGGCAGGCCAACCCCCGCCTCACGGCCCAGCAGGTTATCAGTTTGCTGGAACGCTCCGGCTCGCTGAGCACCAACCCTAACAACGACCTGGGTTATGGGATACCCAACTTCGCCCGGGCCTACAACCTGGCTAACCCCGGGGCTCCGCTGGCCACCCGTGCGCCGCTGAGCCGCCCCGATTTTTTCGTGTACCCTAACCCAATTCAGGGCGCCGACAACCTGTATTTGCAGCTAGACGCGGGTTTCCGCGCCGCGCCGCTGGAAGTGCGCATGTTTAACGCCCGCGGGGCCCTGGTGGCTCAACAGCGGATAGCGGCCACGGCGGCCGGTACCGTGCGGCTGGATGCGGCGGATCTGCGCCCGGGCGTATTTACCTGCCTCGTCAGCAACGGCCGCGAGCAGCGCTTGGTACGCTTCGTGAAGCTGTAACCGGCTCCCGTCAAACCCAACGAGCGGCCGCCCCCGATAGGAACGGTCGCTCGTTGGGTTTGACGGGAGCTGCCCGGTAAAGACCTCGCCCTAAATCTGGTAGGTCATTCCTCGGCGGGTGATGGTGGGGCAAAAATTAATGCCCGGGCCTTGCTGCCGACGGTAATTACCGACCCAGCTTGTCCTGCAGGAAGGCTAGGGTCAGCGCCCAGGCCTCGGCCGCGGCGGCTGGGTTGTAGCTGCCGCGGGCGTCGCAGTGGAAGCCGTGGTCGGCATCGGAAATAACCGTGTTGATGTAGGGTTGGCCGGCCGCGTCGAGGGCGGCCGTTACCTGCTGCCGGTGCTCCGGGCTGATGTGCTCATCGAGCCCGCCCCAGAAAAACAGGTGCGGGGCATGCAGGTCGGGGGCCATAGCCGTGCGCGTGTGCAGCCCTCCGCCGTAGTACGATACGCCCGCCGAGAGCGGCAGCACCGCGTTGGCCACGAACGAGACCTGCCCGCCGAGGCAGAAGCCCAGGGACCCGATCCGGTCCGGGCGCACGTTGGGCTGGCCCTGGAGCCAGTCGTAGGCCGCCTGGGCGTCGTGGGTCATAGTTTCGGGAGTCACGGCCTGGTAGTGGGCCATCACGCTGGGAAAGTCGTCGTAGGAGAATTCCTGGCCCGGCTCGGCGGTGCGGTGGAACAGTTCGGGCGCTACTACCACGTAGCCAGCAGCGGCCAGCCGGTCGGCTACGCTGCGGATGTAGGCATTGACGCCAAAGGCTTCCTGAAACAAAATAATGCCGGGCGCGGCGGCGACCCCTGGGGCCGGGCCACGTAGGCGTGCAGTTCGGTGCCGTCGGCAACGGGCAGTACAACGGAGTGGGTGGTGGTATCCATAAGCAGCAGTAAAAGGGGAGTAGTTGAGTGCCGACAACTACAAGCGCAACCGGATGTTTCGCCCGGCAGGGCGAAAGGGCTACGCGGACGGGCACAACAGCAACTATGATAGCTAATGAAATTAGTTTTGATGATGCGAGTATTGTTAGTAATTTGGCATTGCTTTCCGGCTGCCGTATGTTGTCAGCCGAGGCCTGGTTAGCCGGGCAATAAGGCGCAACCGTTTACTATACAGCTCACCCTTCTTTTTCTTCTCCTATGCTACAGATGATGGTTTCCAAGCGCCTGGGGCGCCGCCAGTTTCACTTCACGGTCCAGGGCGCTACTTTCCACGAAACAGTGGCCGAGTATGATCGGCTCAGCTTCCCCGACGTGGCCAAGTGTGGCCTCTGTGGCTCCGACAACCTCGACCTGACCGCCCGCGAGGCCCAGGGCAAGTTCAAATATACCAGCCTCAAGTGCCTCGACTGTCGCGGTGATGTGACTTTCGGCAAGCGCCAGGACGACGACCAGACCGTATTCCTGCGCAAAACCGAAGACGGCAAGCTCGACTGGCGGGCCTACGAGAAGCCGGCTTAGCTCAATTGGCAGGTAACATTGTCATGCTGAGCGGAGCCGAAGCATCTCTACCGCAATGCTAATCACTGTTCCAGCAAAGCGGTAGAGATGCTTCGGCTCCGCTCAGCATGACGTGCTGTTTTGCTCCTTCGCGCCGCTGCCCGAGACATCTGACTCCGGGCAGCGGCGTGTTTTTTTTCCGCCTTTTGTAACTGGCGCCCGGTTCGGCATACCAAGCCGGCCGGCCGGGCGTTGGGCAGGGGTAGGGCCGAGCCGGGTAACTTCCCGGGTGCCGGTTGCCATCAAGCCATTGCTAACGCGTACTTTCGCGCTATGAACCCGACGCACCGCAAAGCCCCGCTGCTGGCTCCCTCACTTCTCGCCGCCGACTTCGGCAACCTGCAAGCCGAAACTGAGCGGCTGGCCAGCTCCGCCGCCGACTGGCTGCACTTCGACGTCATGGACGGCCGGTTCGTGCCCAACATCTCGTTCGGCATTCCGGTACTCGAAGCCGTGCACCGCTACGCCAAGCAGCCCATCGACGTGCATCTGATGATAGCGGAGCCCCAGCACTACCTGAGTGCCTTCCGCGACGCGGGTGCCAGCATCCTGACGGTACATTACGAGGCCTGCACCCATTTGCACCGTGTTATTCAGCAGATCAAGCAGCTTGGCTGCCGGGCCGGGGTGGCCCTCAACCCCCACACGCCGGTGAGCATGCTCGAAGACGTGGCCGCCGACCTCGACGTGGTGCTGGTGATGTCGGTAAACCCGGGTTTTGGGGGGCAGAGCTTCATTCCGAATACCTTGCGCAAGGTGGCCCAGCTCAAGGAACTGCTCGTGGATAGCGGCTCCCAGGCCCTGATTGAGGTGGACGGGGGCGTCACGCTCGACAACGCGCCCGCTTTGGTGGCGGCCGGGGCCGATGTGCTGGTAGCAGGCTCGTTCGTGTTCAAGAACGGCGACCCGGTGGGCACGCTGGCCCGGATGCGCGCCGAGCTGGCCCCGGAAGCACTCGAACCCAACAACTAACCCTGCGCGGATGCTGCTACCTCTCCGCGTTTCGGCCCGCTTGTGGCTGCGTTTACTGACTGGGCCGGCCCCGGCCACCGCGGCGCTCCTGCTGCTGGCTTCCGGTCCGGTACTGGCCCAAACCACGCGGGTAACCGTGGCGGGCACCGTGCGCGATGCCGCCGGCCAGCCCCTTGAGCAGGTAACCGTGGGCGTGGAAGGCCAGCCCGGCGGCACGAGCACTGACGAGCAGGGCCGCTTTTCGTTGCCCGTAACGCGGCCCGCTGCCGGCGCCGCCGCGCCCGTGCTGGTGTTGCGCCGCCTCGGCTTTCGCCCCGAACGGCTCCCGCTCAACCTCAACCAGCCAATTCGCCCGCTGGCCGTAACGCTCCAGGACGATGCCAGCGGCCGGGCCCTCAACAACGTGACCGTGCGGGGCCGCACCGACGCCGCCGACACCCGCGAGCAGGTCAGCATCATGCAGCTGGAACCGCGCACGGCCAAGGAAATTCCCTCGCCCTTCGGCGACTTCTCGGCCATCCTCAAAACGCTGCCCGGCGTGGCCAGCACCAACGAGCTGACCAGTACCTACTCGGTGCGGGGCGGCAACTATGAGGAAAACCTGATCTACGTGAACGGCTTCGAGGTGTACCGGCCGTTTCTGGTGACTACGGCCCAGCAGGAAGGCCTGAGCTTCGTGAACCCCGATCTGGTGAACACGATAGAGTTTTCGACGGGCGGCTGGCAGCCTAAGTACGGCGACAAACTCTCGTCGGTGCTCAACATTGAGTACAAGCGGCCCAGCACGTTCGGGGCCTCGGCCACGGCCAGTCTGGTGGGCGGCACAGCCCACGTGGAGGCGGCCTCACCCAACCGCCGCGTCAGTTACCTGGCCGGGGTGCGCTACAAGAACGCCACCTACGTGTTCAACTCGCTCCAGCAGGCCCAGGGTGGCTATAATCCCACGTTCTACGACGGCCAGAGCCTGATTACCTTTCATCTCGGGCCCCAAGGCAACGAGGAACGCACGTCGGTGGGCGTGTTCAATACCTTCGCCCACAACGATTTTCGCTTCAACCCCGAAAGCGGCCAAAGCTCGTTCAGCACCGGCACCAACCAACTCTCGCGCCTTTACATTGCCTATGAAGGGCGGGAGCGGATGCAGTACGACACCTACCAGGGCGGACTGAGCCTGAGCCATCTGGTGCGGCCCAACCTGCGGCTGGAGCTGCTGGGCGGGCTGCTGTACTCGCGCGAGTTTGAATACCGCGACGTGGAAGCGGGCTACAGCATCGCCCAGATTAACCGCGACCAGGACTCGCCCGACTTCGGTACCGATATCAACCGCCGGGGCGTGGGTACGCTCTTCAAGCACTCGCGTAACTCGCTCGAAGCCCGCATTGCCACGCTCGAAACCCGCGGCACCTGGACGCCGGGCTACCGCAGCACCGTGCGATGGGGCCTGAAGGCGGGCCGGGAGCAGATCCAGGACGCGCTCAACGAGTACAGCTTCGTCGATTCGGCCGACTACGTACCCGAAGCCCGCCGCACCCGGCTGGTGTCGGACCTGGATCTGAGCAGCACCCGCACCCAGGGCTACGTGCAGCACACGCTCCGCTTCGACTCGCTGCGCACGCTCACCTACGGGGCCCGCCTGAGCTACTGGACGGTGAACGGGCAGACCACGTTCAGCCCAAGAGTGCAGTATGCGTTTCGGGCCCGTGGCAACCCGCGGCTGAGCTGGAAGGCGGCGGTGGGTGTCTACCACCAGCCGCCGTTTTACCGGGAGCTGCGCTACCAGGCGGCCGTGGCAGGCAACCCGCAGGTGCAGGAGGGCGTGCTCAACCTCGATTTGCAGGCCCAGCGCGCGTTGCACTTCATTGTGGGCAACGAGCTGCGCTTTACGAGCTGGGGCCGGCCGTTCCGGTTTACTGGCGAGGCCTATTATAAGTACCTGACCGATGTGGTGCCCTACGACATCGACAACGTGCGCCTGCGCTACCTGGCCAACAACAACGCCAAGGCCTACGCCGCCGGCCTCGACGCGAGGGTGAGCGGCGAGTTTATCCCTGGCACCGAATCGTGGTTTAGCCTGGGCCTGCTCACGACCCGCGAAAACCTGACCGGCGACTCGCTCAACGTCTTCGACCAAACGACCGGACAGCTCATCGGCCGCGAGCCGAAGGGCTACATCCGCCGTCCTTCCGACCAGCGCCTGAACCTGGGCGTTTTCCTGCAGGACAACCTGCCCGGCGACCCGTCGGTGAAGGGCTACGTGAACTTGATATTCGGCACCGGCTTGCCCTTCAGCCCGCCCGGCCTGCCCGATTTGCGCGGCACCAGCAAGCTCACGCGCTCCTACAAACGGGCCGATCTGGGCTTCACTAAAGTGCTGAGTTTACGCTCGGCCGCCGAACGCACCGCCAGCGGCCGCACCGTGCAGCTCCAGACGCTGTGGATGAGCCTGGAAGTGCTCAACGTGCTCGGGGCCGACAACCTGGCCGGCTACAACTACATCCAGGACCTGAACGGCTTGACCTACAGCATCCCCAACTTTCTGAGCCGCCGCTTGGTCAACCTGCGCATCATCGCGCGGTTTTAGAAAAGAAGTGAGAAATAAGAGGTGAGAAGTGAGCTGGATGGCCACACCAGCCGTACCCTTTCTCACTTCTCCTCCGCATGCACGTCCTTAAATAGGAGCATGTCGGTGAGGCGCTCTTCCATTTCGGGGTCAAAGCCGCAGGTGGCCTCGAAAGTGGCGGGGTTGCGGTAGGTGCCGAACAGGTAGTCCCAGACAACCAGGTCGCCGTAGTTGTGGCTGTGCTGCTGGTACTGGTGATGGACGCGGTGCATTTCGGGCCGTTGGAATACATAGCCCACCCAGCGGGGCGTGCGCACGTTGGTGTGGTAGAAAAACTCACCCAGCGCCGTGCAGAGCGTGTACACGGCCCCGGCCGCCGGGCTCAGCCCCAGCACAGTGTACACCAGCAACCCGCCCAACAGCGAATTGACAGTCATTTCGAGCGGGTGCTTGTAGAAGGACGTGATGACTTCGAGGCGGCGGGGGCTGTGATGAATCTGGTGGAAGTGCAGCCACAGGAAGTCCTGGGTATGGCGCCAGCGGTGCCACCAGTAGAAAATGAACGTGGCCACCACGTAGGCCAGCGCCCCGCCCGCCACCGGCCCCAGGTGCCGCGACACGTGCAGCAGCGAATACGCCGAAAACCACTTTTCCCAACTCAGGCCCGCCACTACGACTACCAGCAGCTGCGCCCCATTAATAAGCAGCACCCGCAGCGGCCAGGTGGCCACCTGCGGCAGCTTCCAGCCGGGCACCACGCGCTCCAGCACGAAGCAAAATACAAAGGCCGCCAAAATAATTACCAGCATCGGCGGGGCACCGAATTTGGGCAAGGCGACGCCGCAGTCCAACAGCGGCAGCAAAAATAACGACTTCATCGGAGCAGGGTTAAAGGTAAAACCATGCTCCAAAGGTGCGGGCGCTGGCGGCCGAAATGCTTGATATATGTCAAGAACGGCGGGCGCGCAGGCGGCTTAGGGTTTCGGCAGTGAGGCCCAGGTGGGAGGCCAGCAGCTTGAGCGGCACACGTTGCAGTATATCTGAAAAATCTTGGAGGAGCCGCTCGTAGCGCTCGGCGGCCGGTAGCATCCGCAGGTGCAGGGCGCGCTGCTCGCTGAGCACGTAGTAGCGCTCAGTAAGCACCCGGCCGATGAAGTTGAACACCGGAAACTGCTGGTAGAGCGCCTGCACCTGCGCATGGCTCAACGACCATAGTCGGCAGTCTTCCAAGGCATTCAAGTATTCGTGGGACGGTTGGCGGGAGAAAAAGCTAAGGATGGATACCACGAAATTCCCCTCCGGCATAAACCACGACGTCACCTCCCGGCCTTCTTTCAAATAGTAACTCCGTAGCAGCCCGGTTTCCAGGAAATATAGCCGTTGCGCCACGCTACCCGGTGCCAGTAGGTTCGTGTGGGCCGGCACTATTTCCGGCCGCACCAAACGGCGCAACTCGGCCTCCAGCTCTGGTGACAGCGGATGAATAGCGCGGCATGCCGTCAGCAAAGATTCCATGTGAGCCAAGATAAACCATAAAAAACAGCCGCTGCCCAAAGCAACGGCCGTCACCCGCTGCTCACTTTATTCATTGAGGGAGAGGCTCTATAAAGAGTGTCAGCAGGTAGATTAAGCCTGGTCCTGGCAACTACTCTCTAGCGTACCCGCAATCATTATTTTGTGATTTAAATAATTATATTTAGTATTATAGCAGGTATAAATTGTCATGCACCACAATTTAGCTGATCCAGATTGGTGAAGCAAAAGAAGCTCGCTTTCTTACTTCCGGCCTTCCGTTGCCCTCAGATCCTTGCTGGCAATTGGCTTGTTGCCAGTAGTTTCCATCTATTTTGTCTGTTGGTCCATCCTATGTTCAACCCGTATCCGCCGCTCATATCCGTCATTTTGCCGGTTTACAACCAGGAGAAGTTTGTGGCCGAAACCATCGAGAGCGTGCTGAGCCAGCACTTCACCGATTTCGAACTGCTGTTGCACGACGACGGGTCGAGCGATGGGTCGGCGGCCATCATCCGCAATTATGCGGGCCGCGACGCGCGCATCCGGGCCAGCTATGGGCCTAATGCGGGGCGGTGCGCCGCGACGAACCAGTTGGTGGAGCAGGCGCGGGGGGAGTGGTGCGCGTTTCTGGATGCCGATGATGTGATGCTGCCCGAGCGGCTGGGCACGCAGCTGGCCTACCACCAGGCCCACGCGGAGGTGGACGCCAGCAGCTGCCACTGCCACTACATCGACGAGCAGGGCCGGTATATGGGGGTGCAGCGCTACGGGGGCCTGCGCACGGCGGCGGAAGGGCGGCAGGCGCTGGCGCGAGGCGAGACGGTGCTGGTGGCTTTTACGGGGCTCATGCTCAGCCGGGGCGTGTACGGGCGCAGCGGGGGCCTGCACAACCGCTTCTGGCCCTGCGACGACATGGAGTTCTTCAACCGCTTGCTAGAACAAGGCTACTCGCTGGTCATTCTGGAGCAAGTGCTTATGCGCTACCGCATTCACACGGCCTCCATCACGACGAGCGACCCGAGCAAGATGTACGACATGATCGACTACACCGTGCATTGCATCAGCCGGCGGCGAGTGGGGTCGGCAGGAGAGGCGCAAATTTCCTTTGGGGAGTTCATGGCCATGCGGCAGCGCGATGCCTGGTGGGTGAAGGCCAAGCGGCAGCGTTACCGTTATGCGAATGTGTTGCAGCGCGAAGTTGGTTTTTACCTCAATACGAGGGACTATTTCAGTTTCAGTTGGCGGTTAGTCACTGTGCTGCTGCTCTCCCCGAGGTTAACATTGAGTGTCATTTTTAGCGGCCTATCGAAACGTATTTCGTTGGGGGCCAGCGTTTCTTCCTTTTCCTGATTTTCTATGCCGCCGCTCATATCCGTCATTTTGCCGGT
>NZ_NIRR01000027.1 GCF_002204745.1 Hymenobacter amundsenii | reverse complement strand
GCGCACAACGGCCAGCCATGCCGCGTGGCTGCTGGTCGCCAACTTGACCATGACTTTACGCCGAGCTACAGCCCACTAATTCCCAAACATGCTCTTAGTCCTGATTTGCTTCTTTGGGTGCAATTGCTTGTACTAAGTCGCCGACGCGGATGGGGCCACCTTGCACGATGCGGGCCGTAAGACCACCGTGGCCACGCATGGCATTGTAGCCGCCGGCCCCGAGTTCTTCCTCCATGCGCGAACAGGGGTGGCACTCACCGGTGATTTCAATAATAACGTCCTCCCCGATGCGTACCTGCCGGTTTTTGAGGGCCAGCAAATTCAGGCCGCTCACCACTAGGTTGCGGCGCAGCCGGGCAGGGTCTATCAGTTCTCCGGCCTGGCCCAAAAAGCCACCTACCGCTCCTAAGTGCTCGTGCTGCATAAGGGTTAATTGGCGCTTGCCGCCGGGCCGGGGTCGGGCATGGTCGCCGCGCAGGTGGCGGTCGGCTTCGGCCTCGGCTTCGGCTACCACCTGCATCGGTTCACGACGGGCCGGGCGCAGGCCAATCCATTCTACCCGGCCCTGTTGGGGTAGGGTGCTCAGGAGCTGGGCAATGGTAGATTTACTGTCGCCGAAGAAAGGAAATGGCATAGGCGGGGGTGAGGCTAAGGTAGAAAGTGAAGTGGCTGGAGCGTAAAAAACTGATAAGGGGCTGCTGACGGTTCGCCAGGTGCTTTCCCGTTCAAAGCTACTCCTGCGTGATGAGACGGGCTACCAGAAATGCCGCGCCGGCAGCCAGTGCCCCCACGCCCGCCATTTTGAGGGCCCCCATAACCGGGGGCTGGCCGGTCATGCGGCTTTTCAGGTAGCCAAAAATCAGCAGGCAGACCAGCGTTATTACGGCCGACCACAGCAAGCCCTCGGCAGGGGTGTCCGTAACAAAGTAGGCGCTGAGCGGAATAAGGCCCCCCACGGCGTAGGCCGTACTGATGGTAAACGCGCTTTTGGGGGCTTGGCTGGGGTCGGGCTTTTCAAGGCCCAGCTCATATTTCATCATGAAGCGCACCCACTGATCGGGGTCGGCGGTGAGTTCGCGCACGGCTTGGTGGCGGGTGCTTTCTGAGAGACCCATTTCGGTCAGCAGCTCATCTACCTCGGCCCGCTCTACGTGGGGCACATCCTGCACCTCCTGGTACTCGCGCTTGAGTTCGGCGTCGTAGTGCTCTACTTCGGTTCGGCCAGCCAGGTAGCCGCCCAGGCCCATGGCAATGGAGCCAGCCACAATTTCGGCCAACCCGGCCGTAATCACGAGGCCCGACGACTGCACGGCCCCACTCAGCCCGGCGGCCAGGGCGAAAGGCACCGTCAGGCCGTCGGAGAGGCCAATAACGATATCCTGAAGCATAGCCGAACTGGTAAGATGGTGCTCAGGATGCGGGTGGGCGTGGTGCATAAGTCGGAGGGGAGAAATACTTGGGTAGGGCAGAGTAAGCTAACCTACGCACCTTCTCTACGTATGCTAGTGCTACCGGGCAGCTTTCCGCCGCCTTTTCTTTTCTGTCTATTTTCCCCCTTTATTATCATGGCTAAATCCACTGCCAAATCCGACGCTAAAGACTCCGCTAAAAACTCGGCCAATGGCCACTCGCCCAGCGTGCAGCCGGTAATGAACCAGCAGTTCAACGCCCCCAAGGCGCTTCAGAAGTACGGTACCGTATCGCAGCGCCTGCCCATCGGCCTCGACGAAAAAACCCGTCAGCAGAGCGTAAACCAGCTCAACCAGCTGCTGGCCGATACCATGACCCTGCGCGACCTCTATAAAAAGCACCATTGGCAGGTAGTAGGCCCTACTTTTTACCAACTGCACCTGCTCTACGATAAGCATTACGAGGAGCAAAGCACGCTGGTCGATACTATTGCCGAGCGGATTCAGATTCTGGGTGGTGTAGCCATTGCCATGGCTCCCGACGTGGCCGAGCTGACCACCATTCCGCGTCCGCCCCGCGACCGGGAGGAAGCGCCGGTACAGGTTTCGCGCCTGCTCGAAGCCCACCAGATCATCCTTAAAAACTGCCACGAGTACGCTAAAGCCGCCGACGATGCCGGCGACGACGGTACCAACGACGTGGTAGTAAGCGACGTGATGCGCACCAACGAACTGCAGGTGTGGTTTGTGTCGGAGCACGTCGTTGACACGCCTTTGGTGCGGGCCGAATAGGCTGGGCCAACTCCACAGAAGAAGCTTCTTCCCGCCACGGGAGGAAGCTTTTTTTATTGCTTCCAATGGCCAAAAGTGCTTGGCTGCCGATTGATTCTGCGTTTCCGCTGGTGGTTTTCCTCGGCTTCCTCCACCGAATGCGTGCGGCCCAGGTTGTGGTCTTGCTTGGCCTTGGCAGCCAGCAGGCAGAAGTAATTGTGGAGCATATCAATTTCTTCCTCCGTGAAGTCCTGGGCGTTGATGAGGCGGTTGCTGGCCCCTTGCTGAGCCGCCAGCAGTTCGTTGAGCTTGAGATGCAGCACAAGCGAGTCCTTATTCTGGGCCCGCTGAATCAGGAAAACCATTAGAAACGTGACGATAGTAGTGCCCGTGTTGATGATCAACTGCCAGGTTTGGGAGTAGTGAAACACCGGACCAGTCAGGCTCCACACCAGCACGATGCCCAGCGCCAGGCAAAAAGCGGCCGTCGAGCCCGACCAAATGGTGACCTTCCCGGCGATGCGGGCAAACAGGCTGGAAGGCTTCGGGGCTATAGGCAAATGAGTAGGAGTCGTCATGGCTATTTAGTAAGTGAGGGTGGGAGTAGGGCCGTTTAGGGGTTGATGTGCCAAATAACGCGTACCCAAATGAACGGGCAGTGAAATTTTTGAGGCTGACAATGAGCAAGAAACCGTCGTTTGACTTATAATATCGCCGAAAAACACGTGGTATACTTGCACCCTGACTTTCGACCCCCTACTTTTGTCATCGATTCGCCGCCTCAGCGAGTCCGAAAGCACTGGCTTTCGCTTTAAAAAGGAGTGCTAGCCGTCATCTGCGCACGTGGTGAAACTGGTAGACACGCCATCTTGAGGGGGTGGTGCCTTCGGGTGTGGGAGTTCGAATCTCCCCGCGCGCACTTCAATAAAAAACCCGCTCTGGCTTTGGCCGGAGCGGGTTTTTTGTTTGGCTTAAAGATATAATGGGAAGTTGCTGTTTCGGAACCCAATGGCGCGTACAGCGCAGCAAGGCCCCAAAACAGCAACTCCCCACTTTACCAATTCGCTAGCTCACCTTGCTATTCCCACTCAATCGTTGCGGGCGGTTTAGAGCTGATGTCGTAGACGACGCGGTTGATGCCGCGAACCTGGTTGATGATGCGGTTGCTGACCGTGGCCAGGAAATCGTAGGGCAGGTGCGACCAGTCGGCCGTCATGCCATCAACGCTAGTTACAGCGCGCAGGGCTACTACCTGCTCGTAGGTGCGCTCGTCGCCCATCACGCCCACGCTCTGGATTGGCAGCAGCATCACACCGGCTTGCCATACTTCGTCGTAGAGGCCGTGCTCTTTGAGGCCGTTGATGAAGATGGCGTCGGCCCGTTGGAGCAAGTCTACTTTGTGGGGCGTGATGTCGCCCAGAATGCGGATGCCCAGGCCGGGGCCGGGGAAGGGGTGGCGGTGCAGAATATTGGTGGGCAGTCCCAGCGCCGCGCCCACTTCGCGTACCTCATCCTTGAACAAGGCCCGGAGCGGCTCCACGATTTTCAGGTTCATCTTCTCGGGCAGCCCGCCCACGTTGTGGTGGCTCTTGATGGTCACGGCCGGCCCGTTTACCGATACCGACTCAATTACGTCGGGGTAAATGGTGCCCTGGGCCAGCCAGCGGGCCCCATCTACGCGCTGAGCTTCGCGGTCGAATACCTCAATGAAGGTGCGCCCGATGGCTTTGCGCTTCTGCTCGGGGTCGGTGAGGCCTTCGAGGGCTTGGTAGAATTCGGCGCTGGCGTCTACGCCGCGCACGTTCAGGCCTAGGTCGCGGTAGGAGTGGAGCACTTCCTCGAACTCGTTCAGGCGTAGCAGCCCGTTGTTCACGAAGATGCCGTGCAGCCGCGGCCCGATGGCCCGGTGCAGCAACAGCGCCGCCACGCTCGAATCGACGCCGCCCGAGAGGCCCAGAATCACTTGGTCCTGCTCGCCGATGGTGGCTTGTAGCGTGGCCACCATTCCATCCACGAAGTGTTCGGGCGTCCAGTCCTGAGCGCAGCCGCATATGCCCACCGCGAAGTTGCGCATGAGCTGCTTGCCGTCGGTGGAGTGCGTGACTTCGGGGTGAAACTGGATGCCGTAGGTGGCCTGGCCTTCGATTTCATAGGCGGCCACCTGCACGTCGGGCGTGCCGGCAATAGCCAGGAAACCCGCCGGCAGCTCCTTGATGGTGTCGCCGTGTGACATCCAGACCTGGGAGCCAGGCTCCAGACCCTGCAGCAGTGGGTGGTGCTGGTTGAGATGGGTGAGGCGGGCCCGACCGTACTCGCGGATGGTGGCCGGCAGCACCTCGCCGCCCTGCTGGTGGGCCAGCAGCTGGGCGCCGTAGCAAACGCCCAGTACCGGTACCTGGCCCAGGTAACGGCTCAGGTCGGGGTTGGGCGAGCCAGCGTCGCGCACCGAGCAGGGAGAGCCCGAAAGCACCACGCCCCGGATGTCCTCCGTGAGGTCCGGGGCGTGCGTGAACGGGTGAATCTCGCAGTAGATATTCAGCTCCCGGATGCGCCGGGCAATAAGCTGCGTGTACTGCGAACCGAAGTCGAGAATCAGAATTTGTTCAGGCATAAGCAAAATTAGCGCACAGAGTTCAGACCTGCCGCACGCGGCCTATTTTTTCTCGCGCCAGCAGGTTGGCTCCGATAGTCTTCCCCCATCAGTTCTGCCTCTCCTAAGCTAAGTCACGCCCGACGGGCTAAAGCAGCGCAGCAACGTGCGGTAAAGGGCTGTTCCAGTTCCTAAAAAATAGTTTTAGCAATATAATTCAATGCTTATGAGCTGCGAATGCCAGTCACAAAGGTGGTCTATGGCGCCTTCCATACCCCGCTCTGGTGCCGCACCTTTGTAGTGCCTGCTGTAGGTTATTATTGCCGTCTTTCTTCGCCTGCTCCGATGCATTCTTCGCTTCCGCTACTCGCCCTGTCTCTGTTAGGAGCCCTGCCATTGCCCACTTCCAGCAATCCAGCCCCACGCCCACGGCGGCTAATCGGATGTCCTGAAAAAAGAAGCACCTGATTTACTTGCTGATACCGCTTGCGGAAAGAAAAATGCCAACGCTTGCACGGAATCCGCTGAATTGCTGCTTACCTTTGTTCCCGGCGAGTCAGAACGACCAGCTCCTGCTGAATTCCCCCAGGACCGGAAGGTAGCAAGGGTAGGTGGTTGAGCGGTGCGATTTTGGCTCGCTTTTTTTTGCATCACGGATTAACGCGGATTTTAATGGATTGCACGGATTTTGTAGCCGGACCAATCCAACCGTAGTTGACCTGACGATATAATTTCAGTAAAACAGAAAAGGCGGCCTATTTGGGCCGCCTTTTTGTTTTTGCGTACTTTGCGGGGCCGGCCATTGCCAGCCCCGGACGCGTAGCGGGCCCGTGGACAAGCGTCTGCGAAACCTGTGAAATCCGTGCTAATCCCTGCTAATTCGTGATCCTGTGAAGTTTTTCATTGATACTGCCAACCTGAAGGAGATTCAGGAAGCCGTGGAGCTCGGTGTGCTCGATGGCGTAACCACCAACCCTTCGCTGATGGCGAAAGAGGGTATCAAAGGCACCGATGCCGTGATGGCCCACTACAAGCAAATCTGCGAAATGGTGGACGGCGACGTATCGGCCGAAGTTATTGCCACCGACTACGAGAACATCATCCGCGAAGGTGAGGCCCTAGCCGAGCTGCACCCCAACATCGTGGTGAAAGTGCCCATGATCCGCGACGGCGTGAAGGCCATCCGCTACTTCTCCGATAAGGGTATCAAAACTAACTGCACGCTGATTTTCTCGGCCGGGCAGGCCCTGCTGGCCGCCAAGGCCGGCGCTACTTACGTGTCGCCTTTTGTGGGCCGGTTAGATGATATCGGGCACGACGGCCTGCAGCTGGTGCAGCAAATCGTGGATATTTTCAGCAATTATGGCTACGCTACCCAAGTGCTGGCCGCCTCGGTACGCCACGTGCCGCACCTGCTCCAGTGCGCCGAGCTGGGCGCCGACGTGGTAACCTGCCCGCTCAACGTCATCACCGGCCTGCTCAACCACCCCCTCACCGACAAAGGGTTGGCCACTTTCCTGGCCGACCACAAGAAAGTGAATGGCTAATTCTTAATGTATGAAATGTGAAAAGTGCGACTAACGGGCTGAATAGTCGTTTTCGCATTTTTCGCATTTTCACATTTGCCGCATCAGCGCCATGTACATCATCAAAGTAAAGGGCAAAGCCAAAATTCCCGATTACATTCAGTTGCGGGACGAGGAGTTTGTGCTCATTGCCTACTTCCGGGCCGACCGCCCGCTGAAGGATTTGCACCGCTACGGCTTGGCCGGCAAGGAAACCGAGCTGGCCGGTGTCATCAGTGGCCTCGAATTCGGTAAGCTCCAGAAACTGGAGGTTTAGCGCATCAGGCGTGCTGCCAGGTACTGGCGGCCCCGGTTCTTCTGCCATTCACAACCCAAGTCCGTAACCCCATGACCGTAATTGAGCTGCACGACGCCTACATTATGCAGGACGTGAACACGGTGCTGCAAAAGGTGACGTTTGCGCTCGAAAAGGGCGAATTTGCTTACCTGGTGGGCCGCACGGGTTCGGGCAAAAGCTCGCTGCTTAAAACCCTGTACGCCGATTTACCCCTGCCGGCTGGCACGGGTTCGGTGGTGGGTTTTGCGCTGCCGCGCAGTGGCAGCAGTAGTAAGGTGCCTTACCTGCGGCGTAAGCTGGGCATTATCTTCCAGGATTTTCAGCTGCTCTTTGACCGTTCGGTGGCCGATAACATGCTGTTCGTGCTTAACGCCACTGGGTGGACGGGTAAGGCCCGCAAGCAGCAGCGAATTTCGGAGGTGCTCATGCGCGTGGGGCTGGCCAGCGTGGCCGGCAAAATGCCCCACCAGCTTTCGGGCGGCGAGCAGCAGCGCGTGGTTATTGCCCGCGCTTTGCTTAACGAGCCCTTGCTGCTACTAGCCGACGAGCCCACCGGCAACCTCGACCCCGACGTAGCCGACAGTATTATGCAGCTGTTCGTAGAAATCAATAACGCCGGTACGGCCGTGCTCATGGCCACCCACAACTACCAAATCATTCAGCAGTACCCGCGCCGGGTACTCAAGTGCGAGCAGGGCCACCTGATCGACTCGGCCGTGAGCCCGTTTGAGTTAAGCTAAGTCCGGAAGAAAATGTGCGACTCCTGGCAACCAATCTGCGCAAGCCGGGCTCCTCGTAGGTAGTGCCGTGTCGTGCCAACCTCCGCCGCCGCGCCGTTTCCGCCTCCCACCCGTTAGCTGCTTTCGCAATCTATGTCAGGGCTTTCCGTGCTGATTCCGGTGTTCAACTACGACGTGCGCCCGCTGGTGTACGCGTTGCGGGCGCAGGCCACCGACTGGCGCGGCCCGGTAGAGATTCAATGTCTCGATGATGGCTCGGATGAGGCTTTTCGGGTGCTCAACCGCGAACTGGCCCAGCTGCCTGGGGTGGTTTACCGCGAGCTGGACTGTAACGTGGGTCGGTCGGCCATCCGTAACCAGCTGGCCGCCGGTGCCCGTTACGCTTGGCTCCTGCTGCTCGACAACGATAGCCGCCTGCCCGACCAACAATTCTTGGCGCGCTACCGGGCCGCGTGCTACCGGGCTTCGGTGCTGGCGGGCGGTACCAGCTACGAAACGCTGCCGCCGTCCGAAGTAGCCCTGCGGCTGCGCTGGCTCTACGGCTGCCACCGCGAGGCCCGCCCGGCTGCCGTGCGCCAGCGCTGCCCCCACGGCCAGCTCACGCTCAACAACCTGCTCATCCGGACCAGCATATTCCGCGACCTGGGCCTCGATGAAAGCCTGACCCGCTACGGGCACGAGGACACTAAATTCGGCTGGTTGCTGCGCCAGGCTGAGGTGCAAGTGCTCCACCTCGACAACCCGGTACTGCACGACGGACTGGAGGAGGCTCCCATCTTCTTGCAGAAAACCCACGACGCCGTGCGTAACCTCGTGCAGCTCTACCGCGCCGAGGGCCTCGGGGCCGATACTCGCCTGCTCCAGGCGGGGCTGCGCCTCCAGCGGTGGGGCTTGAGCGAGGCGGTGCGCACGGCCTTTGGACTACGCCGCGAACAGGTACGCCGCAACCTACTCTCGGGCCACCCTAGTCTGCGCCAATTCGATGCCCTGAAGCTGTACTGGCTACTGAGTGAGCTGCGCTGAGAGACCACGCAAAAGCGCCGGCCCTTCCGAAGAAGAACCGGCGCTTTCGCACTTAGACTGAAAAACTAAAAGTTAGTCGTTGTCGGTGTTCTTTACTTCCGACTTCACTTCCTTGTAGGCCCCTTTTACGGCTCCGCCTACTTTCTTGCCAACTTTAGCGGCACCCTGGCCCACATCTTTACCGACTTCTTTCACGTCGGAAGCGGTATTGCTGACCGCGTTACCTACGGCCGAACGCTCATCCTGGGTGTCATCGGCCACGTCTTCGGCTTTGCCAGTTACGGCATCAACTGCCTGCCCGCCGCGAATACCAGTTTTGTCATAGGATTTGAAGGCGGCATACTTCAGCTTCTCCTTCTGGATCTCAGCTAAGTCGTTAACGGGAATATCACCTTTGATTTTGTCATATGCCTCGTCCAGAGCACGCCACTCAGCATTGATATTGTTCCAGTCGTTGATATCGTACTTATCCTGGTTTTGCTTGACCTCATTAATAAACGACTCGTAGGTCTGGCGGGCGTTGGCGGCCGTTACGCGGCTGGCAGGCGAAGTGGGCTTATAATACTTACCCATCGTCATCGAACCGGCCGACGTACTGCCGGAGCGGTTGGTCCACGCCATTTCGCGCTTATCGTAAGCGGTGGTGTAGCGGTTGCGGAGTTGCTCGATTTCCTGGCGACGGCTGTCGTCGTACTTGTCGGCGTACTTATCTACCGAGGCTACTTTGGCGTCGAAGTCGGATTTGAGCTGAGCCGTTTCGCGGTTGTAGTCCTCTTCAGTTTCGCTGGCTACGGCATCGGCACGCGCTTCGGTGTCCGATACGAACGTCTGGAAATCGTTGTAAGCCTGGTCGCTTTCCGACGACATTTCGTTTTGCTGCGCGTTGGTGCAGCTGGTAGTGAAAGCAGCCCCGCTAAGCAGAAGGGCGGCCGACAGGGCATTTATGGTGAGTGTTTTACGTAACATGGTAAGTAGATTTTAAATTAGGAAAGGGAAAATGGCTGGGAGAGAGCCAAGGCCGAAGCCTTCTGGGGTTAACGCAAGCAGCGCGCCGCTGGTTACGCGGCGGCGCTAGCACCAGCAGACTAGCCTCGGCCCCGGGCCGGTTACCTTTGCCATGTCCGCTCCGTTTTATTACCCCTGCCGTGTCGTCTCTTCGCTTGCCTGCCGCGCCGCCCGCACCCATCCACCTGCTCGATTTACCGGCCCAACATGCACCCATTCGGGCGGCTCTGGAAACGGCCGCCGCCACTTGCCTGCATCAGGCCGCCTTTATTCAGGGGCCGGCCGTGGAGGCCTTTTCCCGGGAGCTGAGCCAGTACCTGGGCGACTGCCACGTGGTGCCCTGCGCCAACGGCACCGATGCCCTGCAGTTGGCCCTGATGAGCCTGCGGCTGCCGGCCGGGGCCGAGGTGATTGTGCCGGCCTTTACCTACGTGGCCACGCTGGAAGCTGCCGCCGTGTTGGGCCTGCGCCCCGTGCCCGCCGACGTGCTGGCCGGTACGTTCAATCTCGACCCGCAGGCCGTGGCCGCCGCTTTAACGCCCCAGACCGGGGCCATAGTGGCCGTGCATTTATTTGGGCAGTGCGCCGATTTGCAGGCGTTGCGCCAACTGGCCGACCAGCATGGCGTGGCTCTGATTGAAGACAATGCCCAGGCCATCGGGGCCACGTTTCAGCCCGAAACCGGCCCCACCTGGGTGGCTGGGACGGTGGGGGAGGTGGGCACCACGTCGTTCTTCCCGAGCAAAAACCTGGGCGGCTTCGGCGACGGGGGGGCATTGTTTACCCGCGACGAAAACCGGGCCGCTTACCTGCGCCAGCTCGCCAACCACGGCCAGACCCGCAAGTACCACCATCAGCACATCGGCCTCAATTCCCGCCTCGATACCCTGCAAGCGGCCCTGTTGCGCGTGAAGCTGCCCCACCTGCCCGCCTGGACGGTCGCCCGCCAGCGCGTGGCTGCCCACTACGACGAGTTGCTCGGTGGCCTGCCCGGCCTGCGCATCCCGGCCCGCGACCCGCGCAGTACCCATGTGTTTCACCAGTACACCATTACGCTAACTGAGCCGGGTCGCCGCGACGCGCTCCAGGCTTTTTTGGCTGCCCACGGCGTGCCGAGCGCCGTGTACTACCCCCTACCCAACCACCTGCAACCTGCCTACGCATATTTGGGCTACCAGGCGGGCCAGTTTCCAGTGGCCGAGCAACTGGGGCGCACGGTGCTCTCGCTGCCCATCCATCCGACCCTGACCCCCGAGCAGGTAGCGTACGCAGCGGCCGTGGTGCGGGCAGGACTGGCGTAGGTTGGCCCGGTTTTTTCTTTTCGCCCCGATAACTCTGATTTCCGACTCCCTTCTCTGCTCAAGACTATGCGCCGTTCTTTGCTGACCCTCGTACTGCCCCTGGCTGGGGTAGTGGCCCTTACCAGTGCCGCTGTAACCAAGCCGGCCCAGGGCTTTAATATTTTTTCCGTCCAACAGGATATCGAACTGGGCGCCCAGGTGGCCCGGCAGACCGATTCGCTTTACCGGGCCAAGGGCCAGCTGCTGAGCCGTTCCGGTAATGCCCGCGCCTACCAACTGCTCGATGGCGTGGTGAAGCGCGTACTCGATAACGGCCAGCTCAAGTACCGCACCCAGTTCCCTTGGGATGTGCAGATTATCAAGGACGACAAGACGCAGAATGCCTTTGCCACGCCCGGGGGCCATATTTACGTGTTTTCGGGCCTGATCAAGTATCTCGACAACGAGAACGAGCTGGCCGGGGTGCTGGGCCACGAAATTGCCCACGCCGACCGCCGCCACAGCACCCAAACCATGCAGAAGCAATATGGTACCAGTATGCTGCTGGGGCTGCTGCTAGGTAACCGCGCCAACGGCCAACTCGTGCAGATTGCCGCCGGCCTGGGTCAGCTCAAGTTCAGCCGCGCCTACGAAACCGAGGCCGACAAGTACTCCACTATTTACCTCAACGGCACCCGGTATTACGCATGCGACGGAGCTGCCGGCTTCTTCATTAAGGCCGAAAAAGAAGGTGGGGCCGGTGCGCCCGAGTTCATGAGCACCCACCCCAACCCTGGCTCCCGCGTCCAGAACATCCAGCGTAGTGCCCAGCAGTTAGGCTGCACCGGCAAAACGGTCAGCAATACCAATTTCAACGAGCTGAAGCGGTTGCTGTAACTTTTGCAAGTGCAGGTTGGAGAAGGAACGTCATGCTGAGCATGTGGCGGATTGAGCCAGGGTGCGGAGCCGCAATCGAAGAATCTCTACCGCTTCGCTGATGTGTTATCCAACGTCAGCACGCGAGATTCTTCGGCTGTGGCTCCGCCATTGCTCAGCATGACGTTCTGTTAAGAACCGTTTCGCGTACCGTCTCTCACTTCTCACTTCTCACTTCTCACTTCTCACCCTATTAATCTGCGTCAGGCGACGCGGTGGGAGCTAGTAGTACGCGGTTGAGCTCCGCTTTATGGAGCCGCCAGTCGGGCATGAACTGATCCATCAGGCCCCAGAACCGGGCATTGTGGAGGCGTTCGTGCAGGTGGGTCAGCTCATGGACCAGCACGTATTCGAGGCAGGGCAAGGGGCGCTTGACGAGCTCCAGGTTCAGCCAGACGCGGCGGGCCCCGATGTTGCAGGTGCCCCAGCGGGTGCGCATCTGCTTCACGCCCCAGGCCACCGCCGTACGGCCTACTACCAGCTCCCAGCGGGTAAAAAGTGTGGGCAACATCTGCTTGAGCTGCTGCCGGTACCAGGCCGTGAGCACGGCTTCCCGCTGGGCGGCGGTGCTGCCCTCGGGTACGCGTAGGTGCAGCTGGCCGTTTTCAGGCAGCAAAACCACGCTGGCCCGCCCCATTGTCGGGCTCACCAGTAATTCGTACGCCTGGCCCAGGTACGGCACCGTTTCACCCGATTCATAGCGCGGTTGCGGGGCCGGTTCACGGGCAGCGAAGCGCTGCTGATGCTTTTCAATCCAGCCCCGGCGGGCCTGCACGAACTCTTCGATGGCCGCTGTGGGTGTTTGTAGCGGTACCGATACGCGGATACGGCCCCCGGCGTACACCGTCAGGCGCAGGCTGCGCATGCGCTTACGGACGAGGTCAATTTGCAGGCCGGCAATCTGAGTTTGAGGCATGGTGTGGTAGGGGATGGGGTACAAAGTTGGCCCGCCAAAACGTTTTCAGGGCATTGGGCGGGTGAGAAAACCGGAGAAGCTGAGGAAACGCCCGTTTTTTCGCAGCTTGCGGGGCTTTTCTTTTTCTGCTTTATTTATTCTGGTTTCAGTGGCTGATTCGCTTGCGGCAGTTCGTTTCGTTATCTGCGGCGTGGGCCATATCGGCCGCCGTCACGCGGCATTAGTAGCCCGCCACCCCGGCGCGGAGTTGGTGGCCCTCATCGATAGCCAGCCGGAGCTGGCTGCCGGGCTGGGTGCCGAATTTCCCGGCGTACCGTTCTTCAGTTCCCTCGACGACTACCTCGCCCACGGCCCCGCCGCCGACGTGCTGACGGTGGCTACGCCCAACGGCCAGCACGCCCAGCAGGCCATTCGGGGCCTACGGGCAGGCCTGCATGTGGTAGTCGAAAAGCCACTGGCCCTGCGCAAATCCGACGCCGAGGACATTGTGCACACGGCGCTGCAAACCGGCCGCTTCGTGTTCGGAGTGATGCAGAACCGCTACTCGCCGCCCGCCGCCTGGCTCAAGCAGGTGGTGGACGAAGGCCGCCTGGGCCAAGTGTTTTTGGTGCAGCTTAACTGCTTCTGGAACCGCGACGAGCGGTACTACACGCCCGGCAGCTGGCACGGTACCCGCGCCAACGACGGAGGCACGCTCTTCACCCAGTTCAGCCACTTCGTGGATTTGCTCTACTGGGTGTTCGGCGACATCACCAACATCTCGGCCCGCTTCCGCGACTTCACCCACGCCCACCTCACCGAGTTCGAGGACAGCGGCCTGGTCACCTTCGATTTGCTGCGCGGTGGCAGTGGCACGCTCCAGTACAGCACCGCCGTCTGGGACCGGAACCTGGAAAGCTCCCTCACAGTAGTGGCCGAGCGAGGCAGCATCCGCCTCGGCGGCCAGTACATGGATAAGGTAGACTATTGCCACCTCCAGGACTACACGCTGCCCACGCTGCCACCCACCAACCCCGCCAACCAGTACGGGGCCTACCAAGGCTCGGCCGCCAACCACGTCCACGTCATCGATAACGTAGTGGCCACCATTCAAAAGCGTGGTTTCGCCACCACCAATGCGCTGGAGGGGCTGAAAGTGGTGGAGATAATAGAACGGATTTACAGCTTAAAATAAGTAACCCGAAAGTCATGAAATATATCGTTATCGTGCTTCTGAGCGCGCTGGCCCTGGCCGGCTGTTCGACGGATGCGGAGCAGAATTCTACCGGAGGAGTGGCGTTGCCTGCAGAATCGAAAGCCGCGAAGCTGAGCAACGCGGTAAGCTCCCGGGGGCGCGACACCATCACTGCGGGGCAGGAGTTCGTCACCCGTGTGTACCTTAACCAAGCGCGGCAGGCCGGCATTATGGCCGCCAAAACCAAGCGCCCGCAATTCCTCATTACCTACAACCCGAACCTGCAACAAGCCCGGTTCGATACGGCAGTGTTGATGGGCGATACGGGTGTTGTGCGGTTTACCCCGCAGGTTGGAGCCCTCCGTTCCGGCGAAGTGAAGGCACACGAATGGGTGTACCAAATGGCCGTGGATTTCAACGCCCACCACCCCGGCCCCGATACCGTGTTTATGGTACGGGAAGTCCTCTACATTAAGGCCAAGCCGTAAGTCAGGGCAGCGCAACACCTCATTGGGCCGTATGTTTAGTTATGACTGACCAGCAAGCCCTAACCGACCTCCGTACCTGGCAGCAACGGATGCAGCGCAAGCCGAGCCTGCTCAACCGCTTCACGCGGCTCGTGCAGGCCCGCCTGAACGCTTTGCTGCCCGAAAAGCTGCACCGCGCCCTCACGGTGGCCATCCAGAAAATGGTGCAGGGCGTGTTGTTCGGCTCCACGCATACCACCCGCCAGCCGGTGCAGGAGGGCACCTTGGCTGAGCGCGAGGCGCGGGTTCGGGCGCGCATTCGGGCCTACCGCAACACGGCGGCCGTGGAGGGCGGCGCCACGGGGGCCGGGGGCTTCTTGCTGAGCCTGGCCGATTTTCCGCTGCTGCTGGGCATCAAGCTTAAGCTACTCTTCGATATTGCCGCCCTCTACGGCCACGATGTGCGCACCTTTTCGGAGCGGCTTTACCTGCTGTACATCTTCCAGCTGGCCTTCAGCAGCCAGCATACCCGCCGCGAAACCTACCGCCAGCTGGCTGCCTGGCCCGTTGCCGAAGCCCCTACTACGGCCGATGCCTTCGACTGGCGCACATTCCAGCAGGAGTACCGTGACTATATCGACCTGGCTAAAATGGCCCAGCTGCTGCCCGTGGTGGGCGCGGCCGTAGGGGCGGTGGCCAACTACCGGCTGCTGGCGCAGCTCGGCGAAACGGCCATCATGTGCTACCGCCTCCGCTGGTTCAGCGAGTCGCCGTCCCTGAACCCCAAGCCAGACCCAGCCTAACGAGCGGGTATTTGTGGTAACTGGGCCCCAGCGGGCATAAAAAAAGAGTCCCGGCCATGGTGCCGGGACTCTTTTAGTTTTTAGCGGAAGGGGAAGGCCTTAACTCTTGCCCTGTTTTCCCTCCTGACGACCCTGGCCCTGGTGGGTTTTGCGCTTGGCCATTTTTTCGGCCTGCAGTTGGGTGTACTTAGCGTACTGGTCGTTGCTCAGAATCTGCTTCAGTTGCGCGTTGTAACGCTCTTTTTCGGCCTTCATGGCCACATGATGCTGCTTCTTATCGGCTTTGGCAACAGCGGTGCCGGCCTGATTTTTGTGGGCCTGCATAGCCTGGGCCCGGCTCAGGTGGAGCTGGCGAACCTGCTGGGTCTGGGCGGCGGAAAGGCTGAGCTTCCGGCTCATGTGTTGGGCCGAGCGGTCGGCGCGCTGCTCGGGAGTAAGGTTGGCGTGGTCGCCTTTGTGCTCACCTTTGTGATGCTGGCCGTGGGCGACTTTGGCAGGGGCCGTTTGGGCCGAAGCGGCAGCGGCGGAGAACGAGAAAGCAGCGAGGATGAAGAGGAACTTTTTCATGGTGATTTATGGGAAAGTTTATGTTCGAAGGAAAGAAGCGCGTTTGCCGTCCAGACTAGCATGCGGGCTTCTGAGAAGGGTATTTGCAACTCCGGTGCCAGTTTTGTGTGCCAACGGCTGAATTAGCCAGCTTAAAAGATTTAAATTTTCGTATTAAACTATCCGTTGAAAAATATGTCATCTAAATAATTAATTGAAAATCAATACATTAACTTGTTTATTTGCGTTTGCCAGCGGTGGTTGCGCGCGGCTAGTGCCGGCTGAAAAAGGCGGCGCGGGCAGGGGAAGAGTTGCCGGGGCAGCAATCCGGTTTTACCTTTGTCGCATCAATTCTTTCTTCCCCGAAGGATTGTTTTTATAAAGAGGCGCTGAGAGACAGGCTCAATGAAGCGCCGGCAACCATCCGCAACCGCGGGCACGGTGCCAAGTCCTGACCATATAAAAACAAGTTACCGTGGACGCCTCCAACAACGCCCTGCTTTCCGCTACCGCCCTTACTGCCGCGCCCGTCGTGTTCCGGCACCGGGCCGGCTTATGCTGTCGGGGCTGTTGTTGCTGTTGTAGCCGGGCATAAGTACCCGTTGCGGGCCGTCGAGCCCGCCTAGCCGCTGAGTAAGCGTGGGCTCATTGCCCACTGCTCCGCCGGTTTCCCCCTCCTGTTTTCTGACTCAATTATCCGTGGGCCTGCTTAGGTCTGGCCGGACCGTTAGGTTCGTCCGGTGCTGCAGCGCGGGCCGGGTTCGTTGGTGGTTCCGCCGCGCCCGGCCGGCCCGCTGGTGCCCGGCTGCAGACTTGAGGGAAGGGGACTGGTTACGCTCGGTGGTTTTTCTTCCGCTTTTTCACTCTCTTTTTTTCTTGGATATGACTGCTGCCACCAAGCCTATTGGCATCTATTTCGAGCACCCCGACTGGTTCAAGCCCCTTTTTGCCGAGCTCGACCGGCGCGGGCTGGCCTACGAGAAAATCGACGCTGCCCACCACCTCTTCAACCCAGCCGAGCAGGAAAGCCCCTACAGTCTGGTGGTGAACCGAATGAGCTCTTCGGCCTACCTGCGCGGCCACGGCCAGGGTATTTTCCATACGGCCGGCTACGCTACGCACCTCGAGCGCATCGGCACGCGCATCATCAACGGCTCGGCGGCTACAGCCATCGAAACCAACAAGGCCAGGCAGCTTTCCTTGTTCGAGGCATTGGGGCTGGGCTATCCGGCTGCGCGGGTGATAAACCATGCCAGCCGGGCCGTGGAGGCCGCCCGCGAACTGCGCTTTCCGGTGGTGGTTAAGGTGAACATCGGGGGCAGCGGCGCGGGCATCATCCGCTTCGATACGCTGGCGGGCCTGCAAGCCGCCGTGGAGGCCAATCAGCTGGACCTGGGCCTCGATCAAACGGCGCTGGTGCAGGAGTACGTGACGCCCCGCGGGGGCCACATTCACCGGGTCGAGACGCTCGATGGCAAGTTCCTCTACGCCATGAAAGTGTATACCACCGGCGAAAGCTTCAACCTGTGCCCGGCCGAAATCTGCCAGATTCCGGAGGAGCAGTCGGCCGAGTTTTGCCTGACCGAAGCGCCTAAAAAGGGTATTCAGGTGGAGGCTTTCACGCCCCCGGCCGAGGTAATAGAAGCGGTGGAACGCATCGTGGCCGCCGCCAGCATCGACGTGGGCGGCGTGGAGTACCTGATTGACGAGCGCACCGGGCAGGTGCTGTTCTACGACATCAACGCCCTGTCCAACTTCGTGGCCGATGCCGTGAACGTGGTCGGTTTCGACGCTTATGCCCGCTTCGTGGACTACCTCGAAGGCCAGTTGCCGGCCCCGGCCGGCGCGCCGACAGCCGTACCGCAAGCCGAGGTGGCGGTTTGATTCCTTCTTTTCCGAAAAACCCGAAGCCCCAGGGCTTCTCAAACACCCTGCAACTATGAAATTTGGCTATTGGATGCCCGTTTTCGGGGGCTGGCTGCGCAACGTCGCCGACGAGCAGATGCCTACCGACTGGACCTACGTGAAGGAGCTGGCCCGCCGCAGCGAGGCGCTGGGCTACGACCTTACCCTCATTGCCGAGCTCTACCTCAACGATATCAAGGGCCCTGAGGCACCCGCGCTGGAGGCTTGGAGTACGGCCGCCGCGCTGGCTGCCGTCACCGAGCAGCTCGAAATTATGGTAGCCGTGCGGCCCACGTTTCACCAGCCGGCGCTGCTGGCCAAGCAGGCCGCCAACATCGACCTGATTGCGCCCGGCCGCCTTTCGCTGAACGTGGTGTCGAGCTGGTGGCGCGACGAGGCCACCAAGTACGGCCTGCACTTCGAGCAGCACGACGACCGCTACGCCCGCACCCGGGAGTGGCTCGACGTGGTGAAAAACGTGTGGGAGCACGACCACTTCAGCTACGAGGGTAAGTACTACCAGCTCACTGACAACGTGCTGCAGCCCAAGCCCGCCAAGGCCCCGTTTCTGTATGCTGGGGGCGAGTCGGAGGCGGCCAAAGACCTGATTACGAGCCAGTGCGACGGCTACGTAATGCACGGCGACTCACCCACCCAAATAGGGGCCCGCATTGCCGATATGCGCCGCCGCCGCGAGCAGAAGGGGTTGCCGCCGATGAAATTTGGGGTGGCCGGCTACACCATCGTGCGCGAAACCGAGCAGGCCGTAAGCCGGGAGCTGGCCCGCATCACGGACGTGAAAGCCACGGCCGCGGGCTTCGGTAACTACCAGCAGTGGCTGGCCGGCACCCAGCTCGAGCAGCAGGTGTCGTTGCAGGACTACTCCGTTTCCAACCGGGGCCTGCGCACGGGCCTCACCGGCACGCCCGCCCAGCTCCAGGACCGCATCGGCGAGTTCGAGCGGGTGGGGGTCGATTTTTTCCTGTTGCAGGCCAGTCCGCAGCTCGAAGAAATGGAGCGCTTCTCGGAATCGGTTATCCGGGTGCTGGCTTGAGTGCTGGACTGATTTAATATCCCCGTGGGCCGCTACCGGCCCGGTTTACTCTTACCCGAATGGGCTTCGCAGCAAGCGGGGCCCATTCTTCCTTGTTTTATGCTCAAAAAATCATTGGAGCTGCTCCGGCAGGAAGCGGCCGAAACAGGTAGCAACACCCTCAAACGAAGCCTTAATGGTTTCAACCTCATCACCATTGGCGTCGGTGTAATCATCGGGGCCGGGCTGTTCTCGCTCACCGGCATTGCCGCCGCCAACAACGCCGGGCCGGCCATTACGCTCTCGTTTATTGTAGCGGCCGTAGGCTGCGCGTTTTCTGCTTTGTGCTATGCTGAGTTTGCCTCCCTGGTGCCTGTTTCGGGCTCGGCCTACACCTACGCCTATGCCACCATGGGCGAGCTGTTTGCTTGGATTATCGGTTGGGATTTGATTCTTGAATACTCGGTAGGCGCGGCTACGGTGGCCATCAGCTGGTCGCAGTACCTGCTTAAATTTCTGGGCAAGTATGGCCTGCATCTGCCGCCCCAGCTGGTGATGTCGCCGTTTGAAACGGCCACGCTGGCCAGTGGGGCTGAGGTGCGCGGGCTGGTGAATGTGCCGGCCATGCTCATCGTGCTGGCCATTACGCTCATCATCATCCGGGGCACGGCTGGCTCGGCGTGGTTCAATGCGCTGGTGGTTACGCTGAAAGTGGCCGTGGTGCTGGTGTTCATCGCCCTGGGCTGGCAGTACATCGACCCCGCCAACTACCACCCCTATATTCCGGCTAACACCGGCACGTTCGGCGAGTTCGGCTGGAGCGGGGTGCTGCGCGGGGCGGGCGTAGTGTTTTTTGTGTTTATCGGCTTCGACATCGTGGCCACTATGGCCCAGGAAACCAAGAATCCGCAGCGCAACCTGCCCATTGGTATCCTCGGTTCGCTGGCGGTTTGCACCGTGCTGTTCGTGCTGTTCGGCTACGTGATGACGGGCCTGGCCAACTACACCGAATTCAAGGACAGCGCCGCCCCGGTGGCCATTGCCATCGAAAAAACGCCTTATGCCTGGCTGTCGGGGGCCGTTATTCTGGCCATCATTATCGGCTATACCTCCGTGATTTTGGTCGATTTGCTGGGCCAGAGCCGGGTGTTTTTCAGCATGGCCAAGGATGGGCTGCTGCCCCCAGTGTTTGCCCGCATTCATGCGCGGTTTCGCACCCCGATGCAGTCCAACTTATTGCTGGGCCTGTTCATTGCCTTATTCGCCGGTTTCGTGCCCATTGCGGTGGTGGGCGAAATGACAAGCATTGGCACGCTGCTGGCCTTCGTGATGGTGTGCGCGGGCGTGCTCATCATGCGCAAGCGCGAGCCCAACGCGCCCCGGGCTTTCCGCACGCCCTGGGTACCGGTGGTACCGATTCTGGGCATTCTCACCTGCGTGGCCATGATGGTGTCGCTGCCCTGGGAAACCTGGCTGCGGCTGGCCGTTTGGCTGGCTATCGGGCTGGCTATTTACTTTGGCTACGGCCGCCGGCACAGCAAGCTGGGCCAGCAGGCCCGCGCTGAGGCGCAAAAGCAGGTAGCGTAGTTCACCAGGACTTACATAGAAGGAGCCGTGGGGTTCGCGCTACATCGAGCAGTCGTAAATCCTGTTCACAACGCAAACTGTTGACCCTAAAAGAGCCGGCAGTTTGCGTTTGAGAGGTAAGTGGATGAGGCTACCAGCCCAATCGTTTACGCAGAGTGGCCAGCAGTGCGCCGGCTTCCGGGGCGGTGCCAGTGGCCAGCACCAGCCCTCCGTACACGGCCGTGATGACCGTGGAGCGCACCAGCATCGTGAGCATGGGCGAGCCCACGGCCGGTACCAGATACCCCGCCGCGCCCGCCGCCGCCGTGATGGCCAGAATCAGCGGAATCCGCCAAGTAAAGGGCTGCATCTGGAAGCTGCGCCACACGAACCAGGTTCGGGCCAGGTTGATGCTGACCTGCGCGGCCACCGCCGCCACGGCCGCTCCCACCATGCCCAGGCGCGGAATCAGCAGCAGGTTTAGCCCCACGATAAGCAGGGCCAGCGACACATTGAACACCAGATCGAAGCGGTAGCGGGGCGAGGTAATCAGGATGAGGCCGTTGAGGCCCGTGATGCCATCGAAGAGTCGGCTGCCCAGCAGCAGCAGCACCACCAGCGTGCCCTGGGCGTATTCGGCCCGCATGAGGGAGTAGATGAAGTCGAGGTTGAGGCCGATGCCCAGGGCCAGAAAGCAACCGATAAGGGCGTTGAGGCGGGTGGTGCGCCGGTAGAAATCGGCCATGCCCGTCAGGTTCTGCTCTTTCCAGTAGTCGGCCAGCAGCGGGAAGGCAATTTTGTTGAGCGAGCGGGCCGGAATGGCCAGCGCCGTGCTGATGTTGAAGGCAATGCCATAAATGCCAGCCGCCGCCAGATTCACCTGCGAGCCCACCATGATGGTATCAATATACATGATGATGGAGCCGGCCAGTGAGCCCAATAGCGTGAACGCGCCCATACTGAACAGTTCGCGCACCGGCCGCACGGCGAGTACCGCCCGCTGGGGCCGCCAGTGCAGCTCCCCGATATGCAGCAAATAGCCCGCCAGCACCAGTACCAGCACCCCATTCACGCCGATATACCAGAGCACGTAGCCGTGGAACGAGAGCAGCCCCTGGGCAAACAGCAAGGCCCCACCCAGAATAAGCAGCCGCAGTAGAATGTCCTGCAAAAACGACGAAAAAGCGGTGTGGTAAAGCGCTTTCAGGTAGGCATCGAGCAGGGAGTAGAGCAGCGTGAAGAGCGCGAAAACCGCGCCCCAGACGTAATACGTGTCCAGCAGGGCCGCGTCGGGCGCATTGTAGAACCCCAGCACCAGCGGCCGCCCCGCCAGGTATAGCACCGTCATCACCGCGAAGCCCAGCAGCGGTATGCCTAGCAGGAAGGGCAAAAAGCCGTGGTGGCCGTTTTCGCGGTTGCGGAAGTAGGGAAAAAACCGGATGCCGACGCTGGCAAACCCAAACGCCGCGACTTGCGCAAACAGCGTCGCCAACGAGGCCAGCGTGCCCGTCAGACCCAGCTGCCCAGGCGCAAAAAACCGCGGCAGCACCAGCGTGGTACTCACGAAGCCCAGCGCCAGCCCCAGGTAAGAAATGACAGTGTTGCGCAGCCCCTGCCGCTGAACGATACCCAAGCTGTGAATGAGTGAATGAGTGAATGAGTAGGTTGGGGCGAAACAGGCCGTCATGCTGAGCGCAGCCGAAGCATCTCTACCGCTAGGCTAATCCTGTTGAGTGCAACGAAACGAATACCATACTTCGCGCTGCTCAGGATGACGGCGGATTATACGTCTGCTGCCAGATTTCTTCGCCGTTGACGAAGGCCACGTTTCGGCCGCGAAGGTACTCCACGATGGCGCAGAACTGCGCGGGGCCGTTGCGCTGGTTGGCCGCATCGAAGTTTTCGTTGTGCCAAAGCACCGTGCAAACGCCCCCGAACCGCTCGATTTCCTGGAACATCGGCGTGAGGACCGGCAGAATTTCGTCGGGGGCCAGTTGCAGGTACCGGGGATGGTGTAGGGTAGCGTCCATCACGTTGAGCGGGATTTCGAGGAAGTCGTAGGCCTTGCTAGTCCGGAAATTAAAAGGCTGAAACGGCAGGCAGTAGGAGTTGCGGAAGCCGTAGTGCTCGGCGAATCCCAGCGTCGAATCGTATTCAAAAGCCAAATCATCCAATAGTTCGGGGGTAATCCGTGGTTCCCATTGCAGGTAGTGAAAGCGGATGCCAGGAACGTTTGTGGGGGTGCCCAGTGCTACCATCGCCTCCTGGGTCAATTGGTCGAGGCTAGTGGCCGTGCCGATGCTGGCGTGCAGGCAGATTTCAGCCCCGGCCGCTTCCAGTTCTTTGATGCGGGGGCCGATAGATTGCATCTGGTAATCGGCATTCGGAGTGCCGTTGGGTGCTTTGCGGTGCTCGGGCAGGAAGAAGAACGTGCTTTTAGCACCGTAGCCGGCCACGGTCTGCTGCACCAGCTCCAAATTGTCCCAGGCACCGGCTTGAGTGAAATGCTGCCACAGCTGCTGCCCGAGACCAAGCAGGTCGCCGCGCCGCAGAGCTGCTTTGGCAGGCTCTTTCCAGGCGCTGCGCAGGTTGTCGATGTCGTGGGTGATGCAGGCGGCCCAACTGGCCCCGCCGGCCCAGCGAGGCGGGCGCAACACCTGGCCGGTTACGTGCTCGACGGCCGTTTTCAGGATGTCGAAGTAGTAGTTGACGACCGGCACCGCCACGAAACCGTAGCGGGCCTGCACGCTGGCCGCATACGGAAATCGCCCATGCTGGTCGCGCTCCTCCGAGAAGAACTCCTGCCAGCCACTTAGCAAGTAGAATGCGGCCGAAACTATATCGGCGTTGATGCGTGCTCTACCTTCCGGCAATAGTTCCAGCAGGGGCAACGCCAAGCTGCCATCAAAGAAAAACGGCAGCCGCTGCCCACCCCACTCCCGCCAGTTCGGTTCGGGAGGGTAGGGGTTGGTGGCAGCGAAAAACGCGTGCTCCACGGCCACAACTTCCACCTGCGGCTGGGTCCCGGCATAGCCGATACTGACCGCTGTCATCTGCGCATACGCCGCCCGGAAATGCCGCAGCACGTAAGCTAACCGGACTTCGGCGGTAACGGGCGCAATGGCGGGGAGCAGGGGAATCATGCCACAAAGTAAATCAGAACAGCTCGGCGAACCGCTGCGCCAGGTTATGCCCGAACTTCGGCCAGCCACTCCTGCAGTACCCGCGCCGCCCGCTGCTGGCTGTAGCCTTCGTCGGGGGTGCCCAGGGTGGCGTTGTAGTAGGCGGCCCGCTGGTATAAATCGGCCGGCTTGGCCAACTGCACCTGCCGCAGCCACTCACCTAAGGCCGGCAGCGAATTGGCCCGCTCTATCAGGCCGTGGGCCACGTAGCCGTAGTAGTCCTTGGTCAGGCCGTGGGTGCCGAAGCGGAAATATACGCTGGCCAGATTGAGCAGCGTGGCTTCGAGGTGGGTGCTAGTGTCGGCGGCAATCAGCGCATCGTGCTCACTCAAAAACTCGAATACGTTTTGCTGGCGGGCATCGGAAAACTGCAGCGCCGGGTGTCTGGTGTCCAGAAACGAGAAGTCGCGGGTGTCGCCAGGGTGGGGGCGGAGGGTGAAGGTGAGGTCGGGGAACTGAGCCAGTAGGTAGTCGAGGGCGGACGTGATGGCGGCCGTGTCGTCGAGGGTGTTGCAGGCCACCGCCACCCGACGCACGGCGGGCGCGCGGTTGCGGCGGACCAGAAAGGCATCGGCCTTGGGCATGCCCACCAATTCCACCCGGCCGGCTATGGGGCCGCATTGGCGGTACTTGTCCAGCGCGTCCTGGCCTTCCAGCAGGCTCAGATCGAAACCCAGCGGCGGGAAGTTGGTGCTCACGCTGGCATGCTGCACGTAGGCGGTGGGCACGCCCTCGGCCTGGCAGGCCAGCAGCAGAGCGCGGGCGTCGTCGTTGTGGTCGTTGGCAAACACCACGGCCCGGGGTCGGTAATGGCGCAACGCCCGCCGGTACACTTCGTAGTAGCCGACGGCGTTGAAAATCAGATCGAAAAACCGCCAGGCCCGCTGGCCCTCCGTGCGCCGCAACGACTGGTACACGCCTGGCAGCTGGCCGTAGTAGAGCAGCTTGCGCCGTAACGACAGCCGGTTCACTTGCCCGTTATAGCGCCCGATTTGCTTGTTTTGGCCAGCCACCATTACGGCATCCGGCAGGGCTTCGCGCAGAAAGTGTAGGGAGTCGTAGTTGTTCTGGCTCACCACGTAGAGCCACACCTTGCCGCCCAGCTGCTCCGGGTTGCGCACTTTTTGGAACATGTTGCCCACCAGCCGCAGCCCAGCGTAGCCCAGCACTTTCAGCAGCCGTTTCCAGGGGCTGGCTGGCGAAATCGGCTCCAGGGTGTGGGGGGGCAGCGAGGCAAACAGGTCGGTGAAGCGCAGTTGCAGAATATCGCACAGGCGGTCCACCTCACCCCCCCGGCCCCCCTCTCCGCCGGAGAGGGGGGAGCCTGACGATTTGGGTGGGGGTGGGGAATGGGACATCTATTGAACGGGTGGAATGTGACAAAAGCTTGTAGCACGAACGGCAGAACGGCCGTAGCGCGAAGCTCCAGCTTCGCGTGTCGTTGCTGACTGCCAGACGAGTATGTTCAACGATACGCGAAGCTGGAGCTTTGCGCCACAGTCGTTCTATGGTTCATATTGCGAAATACGGTTCACACATTCGCCATAATCATTACAAGGCTTCCCAAGTGAGAGGAGTGCCGGCTGAGAGGGCCTGGCGGCTGGGTTTGCCTAGAATCTGGTCGAAGTAGCGGGGCGGCAGGCCGTCGCCGGGGCGCACTACGCGCAGGTTTTCGCGGGTAAAAACTTCGCCGGCCTGCACGTTTTGGGCCACGTATAGCGAGCGTTTGTAGAGGCGGCTTTTTTCTTCGGCCCGTTGCACGCCATACTGTACCTGACCCAGGGCCTGCCAGGCCCGCTCGGTTTCGGTGACCAGCAGGGCCACTTCCTCGGGCTCCAGCGAAAAGGCCGAATCCACGCCGCCATCGGCGCGGCGTAGGGTGACGTGCTTCTCGATGACGCAGGCGCCGAGGGCCACGGCGGCCACCGAGGCGCCCACGCCCATGGTATGGTCGGAGAGGCCCACCAGCGCATCGGGGAAGAGCTGCTGGAAGTGGGGCAGGGTACGGAGGTTGGTGTTCTGGGGCGTGGCGGGGTAGGTGCTGGTACACTTGAGCAGCACCAGCTCGCGGCAGCCGGCTTCACGCAGCACGTCCATGGCCTCGGCTACTTCGGCCAGGGTGCTGGCCCCAGTGCTCATAATAACGGGCTTGCCGGTGGCGGCCACTTTCCGGAGCAGCGGCCAGTCGGTGTTCTCGAAGGAGGCGATTTTGTAGGCCGGCACTTCGAGAGTTTCCAGAAAATCGACGGCCGTTTCATCAAACGGCGAGCTGAAGGCCACCATGCCGTGCTCCCGGGCTCTATCGAACAGCGGCTTGTGCCACTCCCAGGGCGTGTGGGCCTGCTGGTAGAGCTCGTGCAGCTCGCGGCCGTACCAGAGCGAGGTGGGGTCGTCGATGCGGTAGGCCCCGGGCAGGGTCATGGTATCGGCGGTGTAGGTCTGGAGCTTGATGGCGTGGGCCCCGGCGGCGGCCACGGCATCCACAATGGCCAAGCCCCGGCTGAGGTCCTGGTTGTGGTTGCCGCTGAGCTCGGCAATGATGAACGGGGGCTGGTCGGGGCCTACGAGGCGGGAGCCAAAGGAAATCGTCATGGAGCAAAAATACGCAGTCCGTTGCTAGCCCGGGCTCTAGCCGTAGCTTTCCTCCTCGGTAGGTAGCAGCGACTCAGGCTCAGGAGCCGGACCACCCAATCCGGCAATCTGGCTCCGCAATTGAAGCCGCTGCTCGGCCCGGTGCACATGCCCGATAACCAGGATGGAAAGGGCCGCTGAGGCCATATCAGCTAAACTGGAAATGATGCTCAGCGAGGAGGCACTCTGGAGCTGCGCCATCGTTTCGGCCTTCATTTGGGCTTTTCCGGCCATCTGCCCCAATCCATAATGAACAATGTAGGCCAGCCACCACCAGCGCAACACGGTCCGCGAATCGGTACCTGCCCCGGTGGTAGCCCCAGTACCGTACCAGATTTCTTTCATGATGGAGTAGGGTCGGAACAGGCTCAGAATTGGAATAAACCAGCAGATAACTGCCCAGCTGTCCGAATGGTCGGGCCGTTGGCCCAGCAGGCGCAGGTTAAAGTAAGCCCGCCGGAACCATTGCAGGAAAAACACAATCGTCAGCACCCGTACCGGAATCTGTAAAAAAGCCAGCCCGCTTTGCGCCAGCAGCAGCGTCTGCCCGAATCCGGATGGATTCTCCAGCGGATAATCGGCCGGCAGATCCATAAACAATACGTCGGCTACCAGCCCAACGGCGCTAAGGGCGATGGTAAGCTGGAATAAGAGGCGGCTCTGAGAGGCCCGCTGCGAATTATCGCGCGGCGACGTAATAGCGGTCATATACAATAGTCGTCCTAAAAATAGTAGGTGAAATCACCCCGGTCCCAGCCAGGTAAACATAAGTGAATTAGCCGGACTCACCATAGTTTGCCGCTGAAAACCCGCCCGCTCGAAGGCGTGCACCGAGGCGGCGTTGGCAGCCTGCACGTGGCCCAGCACCCGGCGCACCTGCGCAAATTGCGCCAACAGCCGCCGGGTGCCGGCCAGCAACAACAGCGGTGCCAAACCCCGGCCTCGGAAATCGGGGTCAAGCAGGTAACTAAGCGTGGCAGTTTCGGCTTCCACCGCAAACCTAATGAGGCCGGCTGAACGGCCCGTGGCGGCATCCTGGGCCAGCAGCAGCAGGGCGTGGTCGTCGGCTAGTCGGGCCGCAAACCACCGCTCATGGTCGGCTTCGGCCACGGGCTCAGCATTGAAAGAAAACCGTCGCACGGCCGGCTCGTTGGTCCAGGCCAGCAGTTGGGCCGAGTCGGTGGCCGTGGCAGGGCGCAGGGCAAAAGGCGGCGGGGGCAGCAGCAGGGCCCGCAGCTCTTGGCGCAGGCGCATTGGGGCCTGCCCGTCGAACACCCGGCGCTGGGCGGCCCGCAACTGCGCGGCCAACCGGCCGACTTCGGGCGAGGTGAGGATGTTGGGGGCCGCGGTGAAGGGCCGGGCCAGGCCGGCGGCGCGCAGGTAGTGGTCGAGGTCGTGCTGGTTTTCGGCGGTGGGCAGCAGCAGCAGCAGGCCGCCGCCGGCCGCACAGTACTCGTAGCTGATAGTGCTGGCCGAACACACGGCCGCGCCGCAGCGGCGCATAAGCGCGGCCAGCTCCGCAGCGCCCAGGTGGCGGTGCAGCGAGAGGTTGGGCTGGCCGGCGGCCCAGGCGTGCAGCGCCTCCCAGCCCTGGTAGGCGCTGCCGACTACCGCATGCACCTGCGCCACCATCGGTAGGGCTAGCAGCTCGGTGGCCACGCGCCGGGTCTGGTGGGTAGGGTCGGCACCGCCCAGGCACACGAACACGGTAAACGGGTCGGGGGCCGCCGCGGCATCTTCGCCCGGATCAGCCTCGCGGAACGCGGCCCGCAGCGGGGCGTAGGCGGGGCCGCTAAGCAGACGGGCCCCGGGCTGGCGTAGCTCGTAATCGGCCGCCGTGGGGCCGCCAGCGGGGTTGAGCACCAGGTCGGCGGCCAGCGGGAAGGCGTGCAAATCGTCAAGGCAGATGAGGCGGTGCACGGCCCCGCGCATGGTGTTCTGGTAATCGTAGCGGAAATCGTAGCCGTCGAGCACCAGCACGTCGGTGGGCCGGAGCACGCGGGCGGCGAGGTCGGCGGCTTCTTCGGGCAGGGTGCGAATGGGCAGGGCCAGCACCGCCACGCCCGCCACCGCCAACTGTTTCGCTAAGGCATCATCGGGTTCGCGAATAAGGAAAACCTGCTCCGCGAAATCGGGCCGCAGGATTTCGGCCAGCGCCAGCAGGCGCATCACGTGGCCCAGGCCAATGCGGGCGTTTCCATCGGCTCGGAGGAGGAGGCGCATGGGACTTTCGCTAATCAATGAGTGATAATATTATCGTAGATGCCGAATAAAAAATAGTAGATATTGAATCTATTATAGTTATTTTCCTTCCATCAAATGCGTCAATCGGCCCTCGGCCCACGGCTACCAATTCCATTGCTTGGAATTTTAGGCTGATAAAACGCAAAATTTGAAATAATAGCAAAAGAAAAATAGTATTTCTTAATATAGTTACAGGATGTTTGTTGGCTATCTGTAGTGCTGGATTGTCCTTTAAGTAGAAATACACTACGAAGTGTATAAAGCCTACCAAAACCCAGAAAAAATACACGGAGGCATTGCGAAGTGATTTATAATTCATGAAATAAAGGAATAGTTGGGTGAAAATTCCGTAACAGAAAATAGCATCTCCTGCTTCACTGTATTCACTTATTTTAGAATATTGCCAAAGTAGTAGCGATAAAAATAGGTATGCTGTAATCGTAATGGTATCCCAAGCCTTCAGCTTAGTGAAATAAAAAAGATGGCGTGTTACGCGCTTCTGTTGACGCATGCGACAGTGTATTATAAGACTTCTGGAACAGATGATAAACGTAATTTAACTCTACAGCTTCTTCTGCTCGATATGCGCGTTAAGCGCCGCTAGTTCCGGACGTTCCTCAAGTAGCGTAATCAGCTCCTCGGCTCCCAGTGTATCGGCCTGATACTCCTCCAGCAGCCGCCGAATCAGCTCGAAGTCCTCGGCGGTATCTACCGTGAGGCGGTAGGCGCTGCGGTCGGTGGGGCGGGTTACGTGGGCAAACTGTACCTGGCCCGAGCGGTTCTGGTGGATGTAAGGCGTCACGTGCTCCCGGTCGGAGGCGGTAGTGGCGTGCTGAAAGGCTTCGTTGAGCAGCTCCCGCGAGAATATTTCAAAGTCGAAGCCGCGTGGGTAGGTGCGCTCCAGCACGTTGGAAAGGTACAGGCGCGGGTTGTCGGCGGCCAGGTACTGCGCTACGGCCGCTGCCAGCAGCGAACCATCAAGCAGCGGGCAGTCGGAGGTGACGCGCACGATAACGTCGAGGGCGTGGGCGGCGGCGCACTGGTGGTAGCGGGCTAGTACATCGTCTTCGGGGCCGCGCCAGACGGGCAGTTGGTGGGCCGCACCGAAGGCGGCCAGTGGGTCGTCGGTGGCGTTAGTGGTGGTGGCCAGGTATAGGGGAAGTCCGCTGGCTTGCAGCCGGGCTACGTGATAGTCGAGCAATGGCCGGCCGCCAACCGGCCGTAGCACTTTGCCGGGCAGGCGGGTGCTGGTCATGCGGGCCTGGGAAATGATGCCGACCTTTTTCACAGCACCTCGTTCGGCAAAACGAACTCCTGGATGCAATCAATCACATACTGCTGCTCCTCATCGGTCAGGCTCGGAAACAGCGGGATGCTCAGGCAGTGGTCGTAGTAGGCTTCAGCCAGCGGAAAGTCACCCTCCAGCCAGCCCAGGCCCTGGTAATAAGGCATACGATGCACCGGAATGTAGTGTACCTGCGTAAAAATCTGCTTCTCGCGCAACGCCTCGTACAGGCCCCGGCGGTCTTCTACCTGAATCACATACAAATGGTAGGCGTGGCCCAACGCACCGGCCAAGGGCTGCACGGCGGGCATTTCGGCAAAGGCCGCGTCGTAGTGGGCGGCCAGCATACGGCGGCGGGCCAAGCCCGCATCGGCACGGGTGAGTTGGCTGATGCCCAGGGCGCAAAGCATATCGGGCAGGCGGTAGTTGTAGCCCAGTTCCTGCATTTCCATGTACCAGCCGCCTTCGTCGGGGCGACTGAGTTGGGTGGGGTCTTTGGTAATGCCGTGGGTGCGCAGGCGCAGCAGGTGCTCGTACAGGTCGCGGCGGTTAGTGGTGATCATGCCGCCCTCGCCGGTTGCAATGTGCTTGACGGGGTGAAAGCTGAAAATAGCCAGATCGGCAAACTGCCCGTTGCCGCAGTTCTGCGACTGTCCTTGCTGGTCGATAAACGAGCCGCCGGGTGCGTGGCAGCTGTCTTCGAGCAGCCACAGACCAAACTCGTCGCAGAGCTGCCGCGCCTGCTCCAGGTTCACGGGCAGGCCCGCGAAATCCACCGGAATCAGGCCGTGGAAATAACCTTTGGAGTGGCTTTCGAGCAGCCGGCGCACGGCCGCGAGGTCAATCAGGGCCGTGGCAGGGTCGATGTCGACGAAGTGGACCTCGCCGCCGCAGTAGCGCACGCAATTGGCCGAGGCGGCAAAGGTGATGGGAGTGGTGATGACGCGCTGGCCGGGTTGCACGCCCAGCGCCAGCGCGCACAGGTGCAGCGCCGCCGTGCCGTTGCTCACGGCCACGGCGTAGTCGGCCCCTACGTAAGCCGCGAATTTCTCTTCAAACTCCGCCACCAGTGGCCCCTGCGTGAGATAATCGGAGCGCAGGGCCGTGAGCACGGCCAGCTCGTCGGCCTCGGTGATGTGCTGACGACCGTAGGCGATGGGGCGGGTGGGCTGGAAATCAGAGGCGTTCATAAACCCAAAAGTATGGCGGCGGAGTAGTTGTTTGGCTAACTCAAGTGGCGGGGTGCACTGTAGTGGCGGGGCTTGCCCCCGCCCGCCATTAAACGGACCCCTCGCCCGGTAGCTAGAGGCCCGCAACGCATTGTTTTCGCGGCGAGCGGGGGCGAGCCCCTACACTACAAACCCTGCGTCGACGTGCTGGCGGATTTCCTCGCGTATCTGCTCGGCCGTGAGCCAGTCGGTGTTGTTGCTGGAATCGTAGTGGAAGCCGGCCTCCACGCGGCGGCCGTGGAAGTGACGGATGAACTCATCCACGTCCCAGCGCGGGGTGAAGGGCAGGATAACGTAATATTTGTCCAACTCGACGGTGCTGAGGGCGTCGGTTTCGGTAATCATCTCCTCGTGCAACTTCTCGCCAGGGCGGATGCCCACGATTTCCTGCTGGCAGTCGGGGCCGATGGCCTCGGCTACTTCCGTGATTTTGTAGCTCGGAATTTTGGGCACGAATATCTCGCCGCCCCAGCTGTGCTCCAGCGCATAAAGCACCAAATCCACGCCCTCATCGAGCGAGATATGAAAGCGCGTCATGTCGGGATGGGTAATGGGCAGTACGCCCGACTCGCGGCGTTGCAGGAAAAACGGTACTACCGAGCCCCGCGAGCCAATTACGTTTCCGTAGCGCACCACCGAAAAGCGCAAATCGCGCGAGCCCTTCATATTGTTGGCAGCCACAAACAGCTTATCGGAGCAGAGCTTGGTGGCACCGTAGAGGTTGATGGGGGCGGCGGCCTTGTCGGTGCTCAGCGCTACGACATCGGTTATACCGCAGTCGAGGGCGGCGTTAATCACGTTTTCGGCCCCGAAAATGTTGGTTTTGATGCATTCCATCGGATTGTACTCGGCGGCGGGCACCTGTTTAAGGGCAGCGGCATGCACAATAATGTCGATGCCCTCGCAGGCCCGCTTGAGCCGGTCGGCGTCGCGCACATCACCGATGAAATAACGGATGGCTGGGAACTCGCTGTGCGGGAATATCTGCGACATCTCGTACTGCTTGAGCTCATCGCGCGAGTACACCACCAGGCGCTTGACCTGCGGGTAGAGCTTGAACACGGTTTCGACGAATTGCTTGCCGAATGAGCCGGTACCGCCGGTTACCAGAATGGATTTATGATTGAGGTCGAGAGCCATTGCGGGTGAGAAGGAGAAAAGGTGACAGGAGCCGTCGGGAAGGGCGGGGGAGGGCAAAAGTAGGCATTCCGGCGGCAGGTTGCGTAGTTTTGTGCCACGCCCAAACCTGTCATCCTGCACAGCGCGAAGGACCTTTGCAGAAGTCAATCAAAGGCTATAGCCTCTGCACAGGTCCTTCGCGCTGTGCAGGATGACAGCTGATTTACCCTTTGCCATGTCCACCAGCGCTTTTCCCCACCCCATCAAGCTCGTCATCTGGGACCTCGACGACACGTTTTGGCGGGGTACGCTCTCGGAAGGCGCAGTGGAGGCGCTGGCCGAAAACCTGCAACTGGTGCGCGACACGGCCGCCCGCGGTATCGTGCATACCATCGTCAGCAAGAACGATTTTGCCCCCGCTGAGGCGAAGCTGCGGGAACTGGGCATCTGGGAGCTGTTCGTGTTTGCGCGCATCAGCTGGCAGCCGAAAGGGCCGGTTATCAGGGAGCTGCTGGAACAGATGCAGCTGCGGGCCCCTAACGCCCTGTTCCTCGACGATAACCCCATCAACCGGGCCGAGGCGCAGTTCTACAACCCTGAGCTGCAGGTGGCCGACCCCGCCGACCTGCCCTACCTGGCCCCGCTGCTGCAGGCTGCTGGCAAGCCCGACCTTACGTTTGCGCGTCTCGAACAGTACCGCTTGCTGGAGCGCCAGCAGCAGGCCCGCACCGCGTACAACGACAACCTGGCCTTCCTGCGCGATGCCCAGGTGCGCATTGAGCTGCGCGAAGGGCTGGCGGCCGTACTGCCCGACGCGGGCCGGCTCGAAGAACTCATCAACCGCTCCAACCAGCTCAATTTCACCAAGCGCCGCACTACGCTACCCGAGTTGGACGCCAGCCTACACGACCCGGCCCGCCGCTGGGGTACCGTGCGGGTCCAGGACCGGTTCGGCGACTACGGGCTGGTAGGAATCTACTGCCTGAACTCGGCCGAAAACCGCCTGGAACAGTTCGTGTTTTCCTGCCGCATCCTGCACCTGGGCATCGAGCAGTTCACCTACGCGCACCTTGGTTTTCCGGAGCTGGAAGTGCAGGGCGACGTGGCCACAGCATTAAATCAAGCGGAGAAACCCGACTGGATTACCCTGCAGGCAGCTTCCGCCGCCCCAGAGCCCGAAGTCGTATCGGCAACTAGCCAACTCCGGGTGCTGCTGAAAGGCGGCTGCGACCTGGGCCAACTCACGCCCTTTCTGCAGGCCTTCGACCTGCGCGTAGCCGAGGAGTTTAACTTCAACAACGAGCACCAGATTCCGGTCCACCTGGAGCATACGGCCCTGTTGCGGGCCACCCGCGAGTGGCCCGCCGCAGAGCAGCAGCGTCTGGCTGCCCGACTGCCCTTTTTAGGCCGCGAAGCCTTCGAAACGCATCTTTGGCGGCCCGATTACGACGTGCTGGTGTACAGCCCCCTGATGGATTTCACCCAGAACCTCTACCGCGAGCGGGCTACCGGCCGCCGTGTGCCCTTCGGCGCCTACCAAGACCTCACGGCCCAACCGCCCGCCGCCCAGGCTGCCCGCTACGCCCAGCGCCGGTTTCAGGGGCTGGATGAAGTCTTCCTGCGCCGCTTCGCGGAGGATTTCGAGCACGAAGGCCAGATTTCGCCCGCTGAATTTAAGCAGAACCTGCGCTGGCTGCGGGCCCAGGTGCCGGCCACCGTGCCCATTTTCCTGCTCAACGGGGCCGAAATAGAAGTGCCCGGTTCGGGCGAAACCGGGGCCCGGCAGCGCCACGAAACCATGAACCACGCCTTGGCCGAGTTCGTGGCATCGGCCGAAAACTGCTTCCTGCTCGATGTGCGCGACTTTGTGCAAACGCCCGCCGACGTCAGTAATAACCTGCGCCACTACCACCGCCAGCACTACCGCACCCTGGCCCAGCGCCTGGCCCAGGCCATCGGCGAGTGGCAGGGGCAGCAGCTTGCTCATTCGTCGTGGACGGATTTGAAGGCCCGCGCCTGGGGGTTGGTGCCGGCCAAGTTGCGCGGGCTACTGGAGCGGTGAGGGAGTGAACAAAACGGTGTCATGCTGAGCGGATTCGAAGCATCTCTACCGCAGCGTTAATCCTGTCAACTGGTTAGTTTGGCAACGAAGTGGTAGAGATGCTTCAACTCCGCTCCGCTGCGCTCAGCACGACCGTGTTTTCCACTGCCATTCGCTCATTCACCGAATCACTGATTCACCGCAACTAGCCCCGCCAGCCGTTCCGTTAAGGCGCGGCGGGAGTAGCGGGTCGGGCGGGGGCCGGGTAGGTCGAGGTTGGGGTTGATGCGCCAGCGGGCTACCAGGCCCTCGAAGGCGTCGAGCAGGTCGGCGGTGGCATCGGGGGGTAGTGTGCGGCCGGCGCCGGTTTCGCGCAACAGCAGGTCGGCATCCGAGCCCACGGGGCCCACGCACAGAATGGGTTTGTTGGCGGCCAGATACTCGAATACCTTGCCCGGCAGAATACCCCGGTTGTTGGCCACGTCGGGCAGGGCCAGTAGCAAAGCCGTGCTGCGCAGCAGGTAACCCACCGATTCGGCGTGGGGCACGAAGGGTACGAACTCGGTGCGCTCGGCTAGTCCGGCCGCGGCCACCTGCTGGCGGATGCCGTCGGAAACCTTGCCCACGAAGCGCAGCCGCAGCGGCACGTCGGGGTGGCGGCGGGCGCATTCGGCGGCCGCGCCCAGAAACTGGTCGATGCGGTAGGTTTCCGAAATGGTGCCGGTATGCGTGACCACCAGCGCATCCTGGGGCGGCTGGCTAGGCTCCCGAAAGTCGGCTTCATCGTAGCCGTTAGGCAGTACTTCGATTTTGGCTGGGTCAATTTTAGTCGATTTCCCCGCGAAAATCCGCTTGGTGTGGGGGCTGGTTACCAGCACCACGTCGGCCTGTTCCAGCACCTGCCGCTCGTAGCGGGCATCGAGCCAGCGGGCCGGGGGCGTGTGGTTGAGGTCCTGGTAGTAATAAATATCGGTCCAGGGGTCGCGCAAATCGGCCAGCCAGCGCAGGCTGTAGCGTTTTTTGAGCTCCAGGCCGATGAGCTGGGTGGAGTGGGGGGGCGAGCTGGTGAGCACGGCGTCGAACTGCTCGCCGGCGGCCACCAATTTGGCCACGGCCTCTAGCACATAGCGGTTCCAACCCCGCCGCGCATCGGGAATGAACAGGTTGCCGCGCACGAACTTGAACAGTTGCTGCACCCGGCTCGTCTTGCTTTCGCCCACGAACCCGCCGTAGGGCACCTGCTGGCGGCCCGTAAGGCGCTTGTAGCTGTCGAAGGGCTCGAAGGTGCCGGTGCGGATGACGCGCACGCCGGCCGGTATATCGGCCGCCAGGCTCTCGTCGAGCACCGGATACGCCGCCTGCGCCGCATCCACGGTAAGCACGGTGGGCTCGATTCCGAACTCGGGCAGGTGCTTCACGAATTTGAGGCTGCGTTGCACGCCTGCGCCCCCCGAAGGCGGCCAGTAATAGGTGATAACGAGCAGGCGGAGCGGACGGGCGGTAGATTCGGGCACGGAACAGGGAAATAACAGCGCAGCGAAGGTACGCGCTGGCGGCCTTTCGGGCTTTTCTGGTTACTTTTGAATCGCTGATTTACGTTGATTAACCGTGATTTCGCTGATTGCAGACGTCAGACCGTCATAATCAGCGAAATCACGGTTAATCAACGTAAATCAGCGATTCAACCAGCGCAAATCAGCGATTCATGTTCGATAATCTCTCCACCAAGCTCGACAAAGCCTTTAAAACCCTCAAAGGCCAGGGCAGCATCACCGAAATCAACGTCGCCGCCACGGTGAAGGAAATTCGCCGGGCCCTCGTGGACGCCGACGTGAACTACAAGGTGGCCAAGGAAGTCACCGATAAAATTAAGGATGAGGCCATGGGCCGCGACGTGCTCGTGGCCGTGTCGCCGGGTCAGCTGATGACCAAAATCGTCTATGATGAGCTTACCCAGCTCATGGGCGGCGAAAAGCAGGACATCCAGGTGAAGGGTGATCCGGCCGTGATTCTGCTCTCGGGCCTGCAGGGCTCGGGTAAAACTACCTTCGCTGGCAAGCTGGCCGCCCACCTTAAAAAGCAGGGCCGCAACGTGCTGCTCGTGGCCTGCGACGTGTACCGCCCTGCCGCCATCGACCAGCTGAAAGTGCTGGCCGAGCAGGTGGGCGTGGACGTGTACTCGGAGCCCGAGAACAAGAACCCGGTGGACATTTCGCGCAATGCCATCGAGTTTGCCCGCAAAAATAACAAGAAGGTTGTCATCATCGACACCGCCGGCCGCCTGGCCGTCGATGAGCAGATGATGGCCGAAATCGAGCAGGTGAAGCGGGCCGTGAACCCGAGCGAAACCCTGTTCGTGGTGGACTCGATGACGGGCCAGGACGCCGTGAACACGGCCAAAACCTTCAACGACCGCCTCAACTTCGACGGCGTAGTGCTTACCAAGCTCGACGGAGACTCGCGCGGTGGTGCTGCTCTGAGCATCCGGGCCGTGGTAGAAAAGCCCATCAAGTTCATCTCGACGGGCGAGAAGATGGAAGCCCTCGACCTGTTCTACCCCGACCGCATGGCCCAGCGCATCCTGGGCATGGGCGACGTGATTTCGCTGGTGGAGCGGGCGCAGATGCAGTTCGACGAGGAGGAAGCCAAGCGCATCAACCAGAAGATCCGCAAAAACCAGTTCAACTTCGACGACTTCCTCTCCCAGTTGGAGCAGATCAAGAAGATGGGCAACCTAAAGGACTTGGTGGGCATGATTCCGGGCATGGGTAAGGCCATGAAGGATGTAGAAATCGACGACAACGCCTTCAAGCCTATTGAGGCCATCATCAAGAGCATGACGCCCAAAGAGCGGGCCCAGCCCGAGTTGCTCAACGGCTCACGCCGTCGCCGTTTGGCCCTGGGCTCCGGCACCGATATCCAGCAGGTAAATGCCCTCATGAAGCAGTTCGAGGATATGCGCAAAGTGATGCGCACCATGAACAAAATGAGCAGCACCAAGGGCGGCATGGCCCAGATGGCCAAAATGATGGGCATGAAAGGCCCGCTTCGCTAGATCCCGGATTAGCTCGGATTGGACGAATTTTATAGGTCGATTGAAAATCAGAAAAGCCACCTCAATTGAGGTGGCTTTTCTGATTTTTAATCGACCTATGCTACGGGGAGCACCCATTAAGGGGAATCAGGGATACGGCAGACCCTTATGCTGCCGCAGTCAGGCACCGGATTTGGGACGGTTCCATAGCGTACGGGGGCTGTTCGGGGCGCAACAGACCAGTGCCGGCCGAAATCAGCGCCAACACGGCCTGCATGGGCCAGCCTTCGGATAGCGCTCGGGCCGTGTTGAGGCTGCGGTACACCGTCAGGCCCTGGCAGTGAGGGCAGCGCAACACGTCGGGTAGTACGTTGGTGGTGGGCAAATTAAATTCGCGGTGGCATTCGAGACAAAGCCAATGGCGATGAAGAGGCAGTGGAACAGACATGAAAGCAGGTGCTAAAAAGGAAAGCTGCAACGGCTAAAACAGGTATAAGCAACCGGCCGCAACTCGTTCATAATACAGGGCTAATTCGTCGGAAACCGATAACTAGGCCCCGACATAACGCAACTATTTATAAAAATATTCAATCCAACAGTAAAATATACCAATTAGCTCCTAAGTCGATAGTACTCCGGCTGGCTTTGTAGAATATTCTGTTGGCAGATCTTCCTGTTGTGCAATGCCTTCAAAATTATACACCTATATGCAAAGCCCGATTCAGTAAGCAAACGAACCGCCAAATACTTTGTCATCTGTTGCCACGTTGCCGATTTTATGGGACTTTAATTCCCAGTACTTCTTCGTTGCTTCTGTCGGGCCACCTCAGTCTAAGTTGGTCTAGAGCCCGTTATTTACTTGTCGCATGCTTGATGAGCCTAATACAGTCAAAGTAGAGAAAGTGGAGCTGCTACAAGGTGTTACTCAGGTATTCGTAATTGCGGCCCAGGCGGCGAGAACGACTGAGCTAAGCAAAACTACGTTCCACTACATAGCGTTGGAGCAGGAACACAAACCCGGTTTGCCCCTCTGGCTTATTAATTACCTGTAGACCAGTATCATGAATCGCATGAATCGCAGCGGCATATTCGGTTGCCTCGTCCGTGTAGTCTTTATCGCCAAAGCCCAGCACACTTTGGTCCATTATTTCCTGCACATGTCGGCACCGTCCCCGACCTGGGCCCGCTCCTGCTCGTTGGCTGGGGTGAACAATACGCTCAGCAGATGGCCCAGCATATCGACGGCAATGTATGCCTTGCTGTCCTTGTGCTTTCTGGCTCCGTTATAGCCTGTCCGCTGCCCACTTTTGGGGGTGTTTTGCAGCATAGGCCCATCGAGCATAATGGTGGTTGGCGTCGGGGCTCTACCCAATAACATGGGCTGCAACTCGTTCAATTCATGCACAATAGCCTCAAAAAACTGCGCATCGCACCCGCGTGTCCACTGTTGGTAGATCGTGGATCAAGGGCGCAGACCATGGAAGAGGTACCGCTAGGGGCAGCCAGTGTGGGCCAGGTAGCGCAAGGTGTTGAATAAAGTGAGCAACGGATACGCTTATTAAGGAGCCGATTCGCTCATCAGCGTCAGATACTAGGCGGCAAAAGCCCACTCTTCCTCCTTTACATCGTTGGGGTAATTGCGATGGATTACCACACCCCAAATTCCATCAAAAGTGTAGAAAAAGCTCTAGTAACTAGAAACTGGCAAATGATAATCTACCGCCGCCGGCTGTGCAGCAGAAACCTTACGAAATCTACGGCCGAGTCCAGCGTGTTGCGGCCCACGAGGTCGAAGCTGAGCGTGACGGCCTTTTCGATGGCGGCATCGGTGCGTTCGAAGTCGATGGTGTCGTCTTTGGCAAAGAAGCCGAGCACGAACAACAGTTGCTGCCAGAAGAAACGCGGGTAACCATCCTGGATGAGGCGGCGGTCGGCTACTTCCTCGGTGCGGCGGCCCTCGCGCAGAATCTCCCCTACGAACTCCTCAAAATCCTGGCGGAAATCGTCGAGTACGCGGGGCGTGAGGCCGGGCATGGGGCGGCGCTCAAAGGAGTGGCGTAGGCTTTGTAGGGCGTAGCTGCGGTTTCGCTTCAGGATTTCGATAAGCGTGTAATAGAAGCCCAGCAGCTTCTCGCGGGCCCCATATTGCTCCCAGACAGGCTCGCGGGCAGCCGTTTCGCGGGCCTCGCGGCCGAAATCCGCCCATATTTCGCGGTCGATGGCGTCGAAGTTGGCATATACCCGGTAGAACTCCTGCTCGGGCAGGCCCAGCTTCTGGGTGAGCTTATAGACCGACATCGGTGGGTGCCCCTTCTTGAGCACGTAATCGAAATAAGCCTGCTTGATGCGAATTTTGGGGGTGGCCGCTTCGGGCGCGGCGGTAGTGGGCTGCTTCATAGGGCTATAACAACGGGGTTTCGTGCAGTGTTTCGTGCTAAACCTCCGCCCGGTAGGCGGCGCGTAGCGTATCGATGGCCCGCTGCCGGGCGAATTTGTGGTCGACGATGGGGGCGGGGTAGGCGGCGGTGCCGTATTCGGGCACCCACTGCTTCACGTAGGTTAGGTCGGGGTCGTAGGTTTCGAGCTGACTTTGCGGGCTGTAGACCCGGAACCAGGGAGCGGCTACTACGCCGGTGCCGGCCATCCACTGCCAGTTGCCTACGTTCTGGCTCATGTCGTAGTCGAGCAGGGTATCGGCGAAATACCGGTCGCCCCAGCGCCAGTCTATTAGTAGGTGCTTCACCAGGAAGCCGGCCGTGGCGATGCGGGCGCGGTTGGGCAGGTAGCCGGTGGCGTTAAGCTCGCGCATACCGGCATCAACGAGCGGATAACCAGTTTGGCCCGCGCACCAGGCCGCAAATTCGTCCTCATTATTGCGGTAGGGCACTTGGCGCAGGCGCGGGTCGAAGCTCTCGGTGGCCGTGCCGGGGTAGTGCCAGAGCAGCATCATGAAGTAGTCGCGCCAGATGAGCTCGGCCAGCAGCTTGGGATTGAGCTCCTGGGCCTGGCGCATGAGTTCGCGCACGCTCAGCGTGCCGAAGCGCAGGTGTACCGAGCGGCGGGTGCTGCTGTTGACAAGGCCCGGCCGGTTGCGCGTATTGTGGTAGTCGCGCACCAAACTTTCGGCGGGCAGCTCGGCGGCGGGCACGAACTGTTCGTGCCGCTCGAAACCCATCTCGGCCAGCGTGGGCCGGGCCGGGGTGTCGGGCAGAAAAGCCAGGTTTGCGGCCGTAAACAGTTCGGCCGACGGATGCGCCTGCAAGTCCGCGTCCTGCACCTTCTCCAGCCAAGCCTTGCGGTAGGAGCCGAAGGTGCGCGCCGGCTTGCCCGACTTGCCTAGCAGCTCGCTTTTGGCAAATATCACCTGGTCTTTGAGTGCGTGAAATCCGGCTCCGTGCCGTTGGGCCAGCGCTGCCATCGCTCCGTCGCGCTCGGCGGCGTAGGGTTCGTAGTCCTCGTTGGTGTAGATGGCAGCCACCTCGTGCTGAGTCAGCAGCTGCTCGAAAACATCTAGTGGCCGGCCGTAAAAGGCCAGAAAGCTACCGCCGGCCGCTGTGGTTGCAGCGCCCAGCCGCTCCACTTGGTCGTAGATGAACGTGACGCGCGCATCGTGGCGAGTGGGCAGCAGATCTAGAATTTCACGGTCGTAGATGAACAGCGGCACCACCGGATGGCCGCTTTGCAGGGCCGCTGCCAGGCCCGCGTTGTCGTGGGTCCGCAGGTCGCGCCGGTGCCAGAACAGAACGATTTTCATAGGAGAGTCGTGAGGGCTTGGATGAGCGCCGGATGTTGGGAAGAATGGGGTTACTATCCCCGGCGCTCAGCTAAGCACGTGGTTCAACCGCAGAAGTTCGACAAATAGCTGCCAAACGCTTACTTCAGCCGGCCCATGCCGCCATCGACGGGCATAACCTGGCCGGTGATGAAGGAGCTGTGGTCGGAGAGCAAAAAAGACGTCATGTAGGCCAGATCCTGGGGCTGACCGATGCGCTGCAAGGGGTGACGCTTGGCGCCGGCCTCCTGCTTTTCGGGGCTGTTGAGCAACGCGGCGGCCAGGGGCGTATCAGTAAGGGAAGGGGCCACGCAGTTGACGCGGATATTGCTGCCGGCGTACTCGGCGGCCAGCGCACGGGTGAGGCCCTCTACGGCGGCCTTGGCCGTGGCGATGCTGGCGTGGAAGGACATGCCCGTATCGGCGGCCACCGTGCTGAAAAGCACTACCGAAGCGCCATTGGCTTTTTTGAGCCGTTTCATGCAGGCCTGCAGCACCTGCACCGCCCCCAGCACATTGAGCTGGAAATCGGCCTGGAAATCGGCTACCGGAATCCGCTCGAAGGGGCGCAGCTTGATGGAGCCAGGGCAGTAGACCACGCCGTGCAGCACCTCGGGCAGGCCGTCGAGGGCTGTGCCCAGGGGCTGGGTCACGTCGAGTTCGATAAATTTGGTGTTAAGCTCGGCCAGCTCGGGCGAGTGGGTGCGCGAGGCCGTATAGAGGTGGGCGTTGAGCTTGCTCATCAGCTGGGCCGTAGCCAGACCGATACCCGAGGAGGCTCCGATGAGGAGGATGTTTTTGTCGGCAAATTCCATGCGTGGGGGTAAAGTAGGGGGGAGTGATAGGCGTTTCTGGAGAACCTGCCCGCGCAGGTAAGGTTTTTCAAATCGGCCCCGACATGTTGGCTGCTGTGATATCTTGAGCCTATAATTTATCAATCAGGAAAACTGATAGCTTGCTCAGACCTAATCGATTCTCGCGGCGAAAATAGGCGCTCTAGCAAAAATTCGCTAACCCTTTGCCAGCCGTTCCGTAGCTTGCAGCACCTTTCCCTCCTTCTCCCGTTTCCCGATGAATATTCGCAGACTGCTGGTCGCTAACCGCGGCGAAATTGCCATCCGCGTGCTCCGCGCTGCCACCGAGCTGGGCATCCGCACCGTGGCCATCTATACCTACGAAGACCGGTACTCGCTGCACCGTTACAAGGCCGACGAAGCCTACCAGGTGGGCCGCGACGACGACCCGCTCAAACCCTACCTCGACATTGAGGGCCTGATTCGTACGGCCAAGGAAAACGACGTCGACGCCATTCATCCGGGCTATGGCTTCCTGAGTGAAAATGCCACCCTGGCCCGACGCTGCCGTGAGGAAGGCATTATTTTCGTGGGGCCCCGACCTGAAGTGATGGAGGCGCTCGGCGACAAGGTAGCCGCCAAGCGCGTGGCCGTGGCCTGCGGCGTGCCCATCATCGAGAGCAGCGAAGCCGATCTGACCGACCTCGACGTGGCTCTGACCGAGGCCCACCGCATCGGCTACCCCGTGATGCTCAAGGCGGCCAGCGGCGGCGGCGGGCGTGGCATGCGCGTCATCCGCGACGATGAGCAGCTGGAGCGCGGCTTCTTCGAGGCCCGCAACGAGGCGCTGAAGGCGTTTGGCGACGATACGGTGTTTCTGGAGAAGTTCGTGGAGAACCCCAAGCACATCGAGGTGCAGCTGGTAGCCGACAACTACGGCGGCCTCACCCACCTCTACGAGCGCGACTGCTCGGTGCAGCGCCGCTACCAGAAAGTGGTGGAAGTAGCGCCCTCCCTGCACCTGACGGCCGATATGCGCGAGCGGCTCTACGAGTACGCGCTTAAGCTGGGCCGGTCGGTGGAGTATAATAACGTGGGCACGGTCGAGTTTCTAGTGAACCCCGAGCTCGACCGCATCTACTTCATCGAGGTGAACCCGCGCATCCAGGTCGAGCACACCGTCACGGAGATGATTACGGGCATCGACCTGATTAAAACCCAGCTCCACGTGGCAGCCGGCTACCGGCTCACCGACCCCGAAATCAACCTGGGGCCCGACGTGACGCCCATGAAAAACGGATACGCCATCCAGTGCCGTATCACCACCGAAAACCCTGAGCTCGACTTTAAACCTGATTACGGCACCATTACGGCCTACCGCTCGGCGGGTGGTTTCGGTATCCGCCTCGACCAGGGTTCGGTGTACAGCGGCGTGCGGGTGTCGCCGTTTTTCGACTCGCTGCTCGTGAAGGTGTCGGCCCACTCTTCCTCCTTGGCCGATGCGGCCCAGAAAATGGCCCGGACCCTGGACGAGTTCCGGGTGCGCGGGGTGAGCACCAACATCCAGTTTCTGCAGAACATCATTGCCCACCCCGTTTTCATGGCCGGCGAGGCCACAGTTGACTTCATCAAAGACCACCCCGAGCTGTTCCGTTTCGAGCAGCGCCGCGACCGGGCCACCCGGATGCTGCGGTTTCTGGGCGACGTGATTGTGAACGGCCACCCCGACGTGGCCGGCAACGTGGACCCTAAAAAGGAGCTGCGCAAGCCTCTGCTGCCCGACTACGACCCCACCAACCCGCCCCCGGCCGGCACCAAGCAGAAACTGATGGAGCTGGGCCCCGAGGGCTTCGCCAAGTGGCTGCGGGCCGACCCCCAGATCCACTACACCGATACCACGCTGCGCGACGCCCACCAGAGTTTGCTGGCTACCCGCATGCGTACCACCGACATGCTGAAAGTGGCTAACCGCTACGCGCACCAGCACCCCCAAACCTTCTCGCTCGAATGCTGGGGCGGTGCCACGTTCGATGTAGCCTTACGCTTCCTGCACGAAGACCCCTGGGAGCGGCTGGCCAAGCTGCGCGCCGCCGTGCCCAATATTCTGCTCCAGATGCTGATTCGGGGGGCCAACGGCGTGGGCTACAAAGCCTACCCCGACAACCTGACCGAGCGGTTTGTGCAGCAGGCGGCCGAAACGGGCATCGACGTGTTCCGCATTTTCGATTCGCTGAACTGGATGCCGGGCATGGAGGCCTGCATCAACTTCGTGCGCACCAAGACCGACCGCCTCGCCGAAGCCAGCATCTGCTACACCGGCGATTTGCTCGACGTAAGCCGCCACCAGAAATACAACCTGGAGTATTACCTGCGCCTGGCCCGCCAGATTGAGGACGCCGGGGCGCACATCCTCTGCATCAAGGACATGGCTGGCCTGCTCAAGCCCTACGCCGCCCAGGAGCTCATTACGGCCCTGCGCGACACCATCAGCCTGCCCATTCACCTGCACACCCACGACACGAGCAGCCTGCAACCCGCTACTTATCTTAAAGCGGTAGAAGCGGGCGTTGATGTAATCGACGTGGCCCTTGGCTCGCTCTCGGGCCTCACCTCGCAGCCCAACTTCAACTCGGTGGTGGAAATGCTGCGCGGCCAGCCCCGCCACCGCGAGTACGACCAGAAGTCGCTCAACGAATTCTCGACCTACTGGGAGGCCGTGCGCGAGTACTATTACCCGTTTGAGTCGGGCCTGAAAGCGGGCACTTCGGAGGTGTTCCAGCACGAGATTCCGGGTGGGCAGTACTCCAACCTGCGCCCCCAGGCGGCCGCGCTGGGTTTGCTCGATAAGTTCGAAACCGTGAAAACGACCTTCGCCGACGTCAACCAGCTCTTCGGCGACATCGTGAAGGTGACGCCCTCCTCGAAGGTGGTCGGCGACATGGCGCTGTATCTGGTATCCAACGACCTCACGACCCGCGACGTGCTCGAAAAGGGCGAGTCGCTGAGCTTCCCCGAGTCGGTGCGCCAGTTGTTCCGGGGCGAAATCGGGCAGCCCGAAGGCGGCTGGCCCAAAGACGTGCAGCGTATCATCCTTAAAGATGAAGTACCCTTTACCGACCGGCCCAACGAGCACTTGGCCCCGATTGATTTCGAGCAGGAGCAGCGCAATTTCCAGGAGAAGTTTGAAACCGAAGGTAAGTTTACCGACGTGCTTTCGTGGCTGCTCTACCCCAAAGTGTTCGAGCAGTACTGGGCTTTCCGCCAGGATTACGGCGACGTGTCGGTGGTATCGACGCCGGTGTTCTACTACGGGCTGAAGTCGGGCGAGGAAACGCTCATCGAAATTGCCCGCGGCAAGAGCATCATCGTGGGCCTGCAAAGCATCGGGCCAGTCGATAAGGACGGCAATCGGACGTTATTTTTCTCCCTCAACGGTCAGACCCGCAACCTCAAAATCCGTGACAATTCGGTGGAGGTGAAGCGGATTATGAACACCAAGGCCGATAAGGCTAACCCCCGCCAGCTGGGTGCGCCGCTGCAGGGTTTGTTGAGCCGGGTGCTGGTGAAAAGCGGCGAGCAGGTGCGCAAAAACACGCCCCTGTTCATCATCGAAGCCATGAAGATGGAAACCACCATCACTGCCCCCGACGACACGACCATCGGCACCGTAAACCTGGCCGAGGGCACGCTGGTAAACGCCGACGACTTAGTGCTCACGCTCGGCTAGCGGTAGCAGGTGCTGCGAAACTAAAGCGGAAGGCTGGGCCTTACAGGCGCGGGCTTCCGCTTTTTCGCTTGGCTGAAATACATACTCGCTATCCAGTCGGGTGAGAATAAATGGAGCAATAGTATCTCAAATAATTTATAGTACATATATATAAAGGGCTGAAAATATGCTGTCGCGAAGACGTAGGTTGCAGCTTCATATCAATCTCTTTTTTATGACCAAAAAACTATTCTTTCTGGCCCTGGCGCTGCTATTGAGCCTGAATGGTGCGTGGGCCCAACTGGGGCTAGGCAACCCTAAGCAAGTAGCTCAGGTGAAAAGCCAGCCGCTCGTGGTATTGCTACGCGACGAAGACCCCGGCACCCTAAAAAAGCTGGCTAAGAAGCCGGAGGAACTGGCTGACTACAAAAGCTACATCGCCGATTACAACACCCAGATTCAGGAATTGGCCACCAAGCTATGGAAGTTCTCGCCGAGCGTAGAATTTCGCCCGGAGTCGGAGTTGGAGGCCTTGCGCAAAGCCAAGGGTGCTGCCCGTGGCGTACTCCAGCACCAGGAGGTGTACCTGACCGGGCCGCGCAACCACGTAGCCGGCACGCCTACTACTGGAGCGCAGGCTAGATATTATCATAACGCGGAAAAGGTATCGGCTATGGCGGTGTACCTGGTGGGCAAGGGCGACAAAGACCGGGTAGCTCAGATGCTGCTGGCCCCGGGTCCGATCTACACCAGCGACCTTATTTTCAGCATTCACAATCTGCAGCAGTACCTCGATGCCCGTTCCAAGGGGCGGGCCGGGTCCAATATCCGGGCCGAAATAGCGCAGAACGGCAAGCTGCTGCGCAAGAAAATCCTGCTCATTGACGAGGAGGACATCAAAGGCAAGCTGACCGCCGCCGATATCAAGCAGTCGTACCCTTTCCCGTACGAGGTGGTGCCGCGTAGTAAAATTGAGGAGGCTGTAAGCAGCGGCGACGCGCGCTACGCCTGCATCCGGCTGCTGCCAGCCACCGAAAGCATTATGGTGCAGGTGGCCATGGATGCCAAAGACGGAACGATGCTGGCCATGTCGAAACCCAACATGGTGCGCGTCGCCGGCATCGGGGGAGGGCAGAACATCGGCAAGAACAATCTCAAGGATTTCGCCGACTGCGCCCGCGGCAAGTAGACACAGCTGGTGCGTAGGCAGCGCCGAACAAGTTCAGCCTAGCACCTTCGTGCAACATCCGGCCATTAACCTGCACCAGCAGGCCGATGGCCGGATGTTGCATGAAGGTAGATTGATTGGCAGGGAGTTAACTGAAAACCAGTACTTTCGAATTTCAATACATTAACTTGATTGTTATGCGTAAGCAACTGCTACTCGTTGCCATTCTGGGAGTTAGAGCCGCGCAGGCCCAGCAGGCGCCGCCCGGGTTTTCGGGCGCGGCCGCCCAGGCCAACCTGAACGCACTGGTGCAGGGTTTGCCGACGGTAGTTCCTACTGGCAACACCGAAGGATTGAAAGGCTCGCCCTACGCCGATGACCGCTGGCTGATGGCCCGCCTTCACCTGCGCAACAACGTTGTGCTGGCACCCATGCCGCTCAAGTACGATGTACTGAACCGGCACCTACTGATGAAACCGCTCAACCGGCCCAACGACTCGCTGCAACTCAGCGACCAATTAGTGGTGAGCTTCGACCTCGACCAGCCCGCAACGTCCCTCGCTGCGGCGCGCACCCGCCGTTTCCGTCGGTTTGCCGAGGCGCCGATTTACCAGCAACGGGCCGAGTACGTGGAAGTGCTGCATGAGGGGCGCTACACGCTGCTCAAACGCTACGCCAAGTCCATCACCAAAGCCAATTTCCAGCAAGCCTACAATACTGATCAGCGTTACGACGAAATTGAGGACAAAGACCAGTACTTCCTGTTGCGTCCCGACCAGAAGCTGGTGCCCTTGAAGCTGACGCTAAAAATGCTGGAGGCCGCCGCCCCCGAACTGGCCGCTGCCCTTAAGGCGGCACCCGCCGTTGCGCGGGCGCGAACCGACGTAGAGTGGGGGGCAGTGCTGGATACCGTGGACGCCCGGTAGAACCCCGATAATTCGTGCCCGTAACAGCAACCTAAGCTTCTACTGGCGCCGCAGTAGTTCGGCCAGCGGAATGCTGCCTGTAGCCCCGTAGAGTCGGAGCGTATCGGCAACTACCTGGTAGGAGCGGGTGGCTTCCAAGGCGGCCAGGAATCTGCCTTCAGCTGGTTGTTCGGGGCAGCTCATGCGGGTGGTTAGCAGCGGGCCGAAGCGGAGGCTATCGGCGGCGGCCTGCTCGAAGGTGCCCCGAAAACGGTTGCAGCCAGCGTGGCCAGTAACCTGGCTTTCGGTGGCGCTCAGTTGCAGATACACCGGCTGACGGCCCGACAAGGTAATGGGTTGCCAGCCGAGCTGGAACAGCTGCCACTGCGGCCCTAGCAGGTCAGGTTGGGGGGCTATAGTATCTGGCGCGGCGATGACTACCGCGCCCACTGAATTCTCGGCGGGCGCGGAGGCTTGGCAGGCCGCCAGCAGCAGGAACAAGGGGAAAAAACGACGCATGAGGGAAATGCTACCGGAGGCGGAAAAATAGGTGTGCGTCTTAAACGAAACTGGCTGGAAAAGTTGCACTAAATCCAGCACAAAAGGGTTATTTTGCGCTATGCGAAAAATTCCCTCCTTCGTTCTCTTCCTCTTGCTGGCAGCTAGTTCGGCCTTTGCGCAGAAAAAGCTTATCAAGCAGCCCACCGAACCCGGCGTGGCCACTGCCACCGTCGAGCGGATTGTGCGCACGCTGGCCGCCGACGATATGCAGGGCCGGGCTTCGGGGCAACCCGGCAGCGTGAAAGCGGCCGATTTCCTGGCCGCTGAATTCCGGCGCATTGGTCTGCAGCCCCTGCCCGGGCTGGTCGATTTCACCCAGTCTTTTCCGGCCTACGAAGCCCGTACGGCTGCCGCATTCGTTGCTCTCAATGGTGCCCCACTCAAGCCCGAGCGGTTCGTGCTTATCTCGGGGCAGCCCCACCTCAACTGGACGCAGTTCGATGAGCCTGCTGCCCGGGTGGTTTCCATTGGGCCTAAAGACAACCTGATGCGGGAAATCCGGCCGTTGCTCGACCCCCAGGCCAACACCATTGTGTTCGTCGATTCGGCCCAGGCGGCTATGTTCAAGCGGGTGGCCGGCGTGGTAAAGCGAGGCGGCCTGCGCGCCGATAAGCCGGCGCCCTTCACCACGCTGCTGGTGTTGGGTCGCGCCCCGGCCGTGCCGCTTAAATTTCAGGTGGCCGCTACCACCACCATCCGGACCGTGGAGCTGCGCAACGTGGTGGGGATGCTACCGGGCCTGGAGGAGGCCCGGGCCAAGGAGCAGGTCGTGTTCAGCGGCCATTACGACCATATCGGGATCCTGCCCGCCGTGGCCGGCGACTCCATCGCCAACGGAGCCGACGACGATGCCAGTGGCACGACGGCCGTGGTGGCGCTGGCCGAGTATTTCCAGAAGCAGCACGACAACGCCCGGCCGCTGGTGTTCGTGGCCTTCGCGGCCGAGGAAATCGGGGGCTTCGGGGCCCGGCACTTCTCGCGTCAGCTCAACCCGCAGGAAGTAGTGGCGATGTTCAACATTGAAATGATTGGCAAGCAGGCGAAGTTTGGCCCAAACACCGCCTTCATTACGGGCTTCGATAAATCGGATTTCGGGGCCATGCTTCAGCAGAATGCCAAGGGCTCCATCTTCCGCTTCGAGCCCGACCCGTATCCCGGGCAGAACCTGTTCTACCGCTCCGACAATGCTACGCTGGCCCGCCTGGGCGTGCCGGCCCACACCATCAGCACCGACCAGATTCCGACCGACAAACGCTACCATTCCGTCGATGATGAAGTGGAGAGCCTCGACCTGCCCAACATGACGGCCGTTATCACGGCCATCGGCCGGGCGGCCGCCCCCATCATCAGCGGCAAGCAAACCCCCGCCCGCATTGCGCCCGAAACCGTAAAGCAGTAGCTCCGTGCAGTGGTGCCGTCGTCGTCGTCGTCAGGAGGACAGCGTAACCGCAAGGAAGCTCGGTTAATCTCTTCTCAACTTTCGCTCATTCAAAAGGCCCTGACGTGCATACATCAGGGCCTTCGTGATTATTTGGAGCTTGACTGCTGGATTGAAAACCGTTGCGGCTCCAATCCACAACCAAATCGGCACTCATTCACCCGAAGCCACTATTTTCCTAGCCGGGCGCTGATGCCGGCCCCGACGTTGAAGCCGCCCGCAGCGGGCGTAAGACCGTGGCCGGCGGTTACATCGAAGCGCAGGCCAGGCAGGGGGCGGTAGTAGAGGCCGGAGGTGAGGCCCGGGAGCCAGCCCTGCTGGCGCTGCCAGGTGGCGTAAGTCTCGGCCAGAAAACCGAGGTGGGTGCCGGGGCCCAACGGGCCATTGAGGGCCAGCGTGGTGAGGTAGCGGCCCTGCTTGGTGCCTTCGGCCTTGAAGCCCTGCTGGCGGAAACCGAAGTTGCCTTCGAGCCCGAACCGCTGGCCCAGCTGCTGCGACACTAGCACCCGGCCACCGGGTTCCAACTGCTTAGCGCCAAAACTGGCGTCGCCGTTGCCCAAGTTCATATCCAGCAGCACCACTACTTGCGAGCGGGCATTCTGGACGGTGGAGGCCAGAAACTTGGCGCCTACGTTCAGAGGCGCGAAGCCGGCCGGCCCGGCAAATGCCGTCGGCCGGCCCTCGGACCCGAGCACCGGCCGGCTCACCGGACTCAGCAGGTACTGCTGGGTAGCGCGCAATTCAATGTGGTTGAAAAAGCCTATCCGCAGCGTATTGCCCCAGGCCGTGCGGCCCGCGTAGCCCACGCTGCTACCCGCATCGAAGCTCGTCAGGCCAGTTTCGAGCTGAAACTGGCCAGGGTATAGCATGTTGGTGGTGATGGTTTGCCCGGGCCGGTCGGGGCGGATGAGGCGCACGAAGGGCGACTCGCCGTTGGAATTAGCGGCATCGGCGGCGGCAGATTGGGCCAGGGTGCGGGTGGGGGCAGCAGCGAGTAGCAGCGCCCCGGCAGTCAGCAGAGTGGTCGTACGCATGGCTGCCACGACGTTCGGTATCCCGGAAAAGTTCAGTTTCGGTACTGGTAGGGGGAACAGTGGCCAACGAAAGAACGTCATTGCGAGTGCAGCGAAGAATCTCGCGTGCTGTCGTTAAGGATTACTCCAACGATTAGCACGCGAGATTCTTCGCTGCACTCGCAATGACGTTCTTCAGCTAACAGCTAACAGCTAACAGCTAACAGCTAACAGCTAACAGCTAACAGTTTACAGAGCGGCCTTAATGGCGTCTTCAGCGGCCTGCACCGTGGCTTGCTGGTCGGCAGGCTTGCTCTGTTTTACCTTTTCGAGCATCCCGAGGATAGGCTGAGCCGCACCGTACTGCTTGTACTGGATGGCCGTTTTCTGGAGCCGGTCCACGCCTTCGCGCAACACTGTAGCGTCGTCGAGGCGGGCCATTAAACCCACCAAGCTCTCCAGCATCTGGAACTTGCCCTGGGGACCGGCGGCGTCGAACTGGTCGCGCACGTAGGGCCAGGTGCTGGCGTCGCCGGCCGTGGCATACACGTTGGCAATGGCGGCCGATATGTCGCCCTTGGCCCCAGGTTCCAGGGCTTTGGCCCGGGCCAAAGCCTGCTTTGGCTGCACAGCAGCCAATCCTTCGAGGGCGGCGCCCTGCACCGCGTACGACTGGCTGTTAAGCGCTTTTACAAACGTCTTTTCATCCTTTTTGTCGTTGATGACGGCCAAGGCCTGGAGCAGGGCCGCCCGATTGTTATTGTTCTTCTCCTGGGCCAACTGCTTGCGGATAACCAAGGAAGCCGACTTAGCCACCGATTTGTCATCGAGCTTGAGCGACGAGAGGGCTGCGCGGCGCATCAGTTCGCTCTTGTCGCTCAGGGCCGTGAGCAGCAACTGGCGGGCGGCGGCATCGGTGGGCAGCTGGGCGGCGGCGGCCACGGCCTCACGTCGGTCCACGTAACGCGGGGCGGTCCGGTACTGGTAGGCGAATTCTGAGAAGGGCTTGTTGTCCTTTTTCTGCCAGAGCAGCACCTTATCGGCGTCCACGTTCACCAGCTCAGGCTTGCTGGCAGCGGGCAGCCGGAACGTCTGGGTGGCCTGGGTCATGGTTACGCGGTGGCGGACGGGCTTACCATTCTGGTACACGTCGATGGCCATCGGTAGCTCGAATACCTGGCCGGGCTGGGTCTGCTTGATGGTCACGAGCTGCTGCTTGTTGAGCTGGTCGTAGTTGTAGTCGATAGTCACGACGGGGTGGCCCGCGCCGAAGTACCACTGGTTGAAGAACCAGTTCAAATCCTGGCCCGACACGGCTTCCATGGCCAGGCGCAGCTGGTGGGCTTCGCCGTTGTTGAACTTGTTGTCGGTGAGGTATTTCTGCAGACCCTTGAAGAAGACTTCCTCGCCGAGGTAATTACGCAGCATGTTCAGGATCTGGCCGCCCTTCTGGTAGCTGACCAAATCAAACATGTCCTCCTTGTCGGCGTAGTGGAAGCGCACCAGGTTTTTCTGGGCGTCGCGGGGGCTGCGCAGGTAGTTGCGCATGTTCTGGTAAGCGTGGGCGTCGCCGGCCTCCTGGCCGTACTTGTGCTCAGCCCAGAGCGCCTCCGAGAAGTCGGCAAACGACTCGTTCACCGTCAGGTTGCTCCAGCTTTCGGCCGTCACGTAGTCGCCAAACCATTGGTGAAACAGCTCGTGGGCAATTACCGACTCGCCCCGGTCGTACTCGGCGTCCAGCGCCTCACGGGCGTCCTTCTGCAGAAACTCGCCGTGCAGCGTGGCCGAGGTGTTTTCCATGGCCCCGCTCACGTAGTCGCGCACCACAATCTGCGAGTATTTATTCCACGGATATTCCACCCCGAGCTTAGTGGAAAAGAACTCCAGCATTTCGGGCGTATTGCCGAAGATCTGCTTGGCGAAGGGCGCGTACTTGGGTTCGAGGTAATAGTTAACCTCCTTGCCGCGCCAGGTTTCCTTCGTGATTTTGAAGTCGCCCACCGCCATCATAAACAGGTAAGGCGAGTGAGGCAGCTCCATCTTCCAGGTGTCGGTGCGGGTGCCGTCGGCGTTGTTTTTCTGCGTATCCAGGCGGCCGTTGCTCAGCGTCACGTAGCGCGCGGGCACGGTCATGGCAATTTCCTGGGTCGTTTTCTGGTTGGGCGAGTCGATGGTTGGGAACCAAGCCGATGAAGCCTCCGTCTCGCCCTGGGTCCAGATCTGGCGGGGCTTGCCGGCCACACTGCTGTCGGGGTTGATGAAATACAGACCCTTGGCATCAGTGATGGCGGCGCTGCCCTTGACCTTCAGCTCGTCGGGCTTGGCCACGTACTCCAGGTAAACCGTGTAGGCCTGGCCCGGGGCATAGGTTTTGTCGAGTTTAATATTGAGCTGCTCACCGTCGTAGCCAAACGTGAGGGTTTTCGCCACGTCCTTGTCCAGCATCGTCACCGATTTGATGTCCATGCCTTTGGCATCGAGGCGCAGCGAGTCGGTGGGGTAGCCGTGGGGCTGAAGCGTAATCCACTCCTTGCCCAATAGTTGGCGCTTAGCGTAATCGAAACGTACATCGAGCTTGGTATGCACCAAGTCGTTGGTTTTGGTGCGGGAGGCGCGGTAGGGGAGGGTGGCTACCGAATCGGGGCGGGTGGGCGCGTTCTGGGCGAAGGCCGGCGCGGCCCCCAGCAGGCCGAGGCCGAGTAACAGGGCGTTGGTCATAAGGAATAAAGGAGGAGGGGAAATTCAGGGTGCTAGTTGCAAACTTTTCGGGAAAGCAACGCTGTCGGTGTGGGGTAAGGATGCACGAACCGCCGCCAGGGTTGCCCCGCCAAGTTACCGTTCCAGGGCCTCCCGGTCCCAGCCGGCGAGAGTAGCTCCGGCTTCGTAGGTGCTGGTCAGGAATGCACGCAGGGCGGCGGCCGGGTCGGGGGCAGTCCGAACGGCTTCGTAAGGCAGCAGGAATTCGCTCAGTTCGGTGCTATAAAATGCTTCCTCCGGCTGCACTGTGGCTTCGGCAAAGCCCGCGGGGGCCGGTACGCAGTAGGCGTAAAAGGCCGCCTCCTGCCCGTTGCCACCCGGCCAGAATCCGTGGCTGATGACTTCCTGGGAGTAGGCTTCCTGCGTGATAAAGTCCGCCTCGGGCTTTACGGGGGCGGGGCGGCCCGAAAAGCGCGTAACGGCCAGATCGAACGAGCCCCAGAAGAAGTGCACCGGGCTGCACTTGCCTACGAAACCAGCCCGGAACTGCTCCAGCACCGGCGTCATTAAGGTGAGGGCGCGCCAGAACCGGTGGGCGGCCTTCGGGTCGTAGCTGGCGTGCTGCTCGTCCTGGGCAAACGGAATGGGGTGCTCCACTTCCACCGGCACCGGCCAGATTTTCACCTCGATGCCCAGTTCCGAGAGTAGGCCCAACACTTCTCGGTAAAACGCGGCCACGGAGCGCGGCCGCAACACTAACTGGCGGCTGGCCCCATCGGAGCACCTTATATGCAGTTGGTGGTCAACAAAGTCAAACTCGATTTCGAAGCTGCGGTGCCCGTGGGGCATGGCCGAGGTAGTCAGGCCCCGGGCCGAGACGTAGAGCGGCACGTTCCAGAACTGGTTGATGAGGGGCGTGCAGGCCAGCCGGATTTTGCCCACCACCTGGGTCCACATGTGCAGGGTGGCGAAGGTGTCGGCCCAGTCGGCCAGGGGCAAAGCGGGCCAGGCGGAAGCGGGCGTAGGCGTAGGCATGGGCAGGAGGGGTTAGGAAGGAATCCGTACTTTCCGGCAAAAGACAAACCGTTCCTGAAAGTATGAAAACTCTCCGCCTTCTGGTGCTACTGCTACTGAGCCTGTCGGCCGCCCCGCTGGCCCAGGCCGCCCGCGTCGATACGCTCGACATTCCGAGCGCCGCTATGCAGCGCACTTACCGGGCGGCCGTGGTGGTGCCGGCCTCCTACGCCAAAAACAAAAAGGCCCGCTACCCGGTGCTCTACCTGCTGCACGGCGCCTACGGCCACTTCGCCGACTGGACCAGCAAAACGCCCGACAAAACCCTGCTCCACCGCCTCGCCGACCAGTACAACCTGCTGATTGTAACGCCCGAGGGCGAAACGTTCAGCTTCTACCTCGACTCGCCGGTGAACAAGGTCAGCCAGTTCGAAACCTACATCACACAGGACGTCATCGGCAAAATAGACCAGACCTACCGCACCGTGGCCCGCAAGGAAGGCCGTGTCATTACGGGCCTTTCGATGGGCGGGCACGGGGCGCTGTACCTCTCGGGGCGGCACCCGGAGCTGTTTGCGGCAGCCGGCAGCATGAGCGGGGCGCTAGACCTGAGCATCACCAACCGTAAGCTCAACCCCCAGGAAGCCCAGCAGCGCCAGAGCCGGTTCAACCCCATCCTCGGCCCGGAAGGCCCCGCGCCCAATGTGTACAGCACGAACTCAGTGGTCAACATGACCGATGCGCTCTACGGCAACAGGTTGCCCCTTATTATTGACTGCGGCGTGGACGATTTCCTCATCGACATCAACCGCGAAGTCCACCGCCGCCTCGTCTACAACCACACGCCCCACGACTACACCGAGCGGCCCGGCGCCCACACCTGGGAATACTGGCAGAACGCGCTGCCGTATCATCTGCTGTTCTTTCAGAAAGTGCTGGAAGCCGGGGGCGTAGCGGTAAAGTAGTAACCAGCGTCTTCCAAAGAAGAAGGGACAGGACGTTTGGCAAACTGCCGGGCAACTTACCCCTTCTTTCATAATTCTGCCACCCTAGCCCACCAGTACCGGCTCTAGTTGCTGCTCTGGCTACAACTCAGCGTCGTCGCCGTAGCGGCTGTACTCGGCGCGATATGCTTACTTAAATCACCAATCAATTAAATACCAATCAATCGTCCTCGTAATCCAAGCCCAACAGTTGATTTAGGGCTTGCTGGATTTCGCTGGCGGCGTGCATTTGGCCGTCTTTACGGGCTACGCGGAGGCCTTTTTGATAAACTTTTTCGGCTTCATCTGGCTTTTGAAGGTGCTGGAGCATCTTGCCGGCATGATAGTACGTACCCACATAATCCGGGTGTTGGTCAAGCAGTATCCGGTAGTAGCGCATGGCTGTTTCGGGTTCTGTTTCGCGGTATTCGGTGGCCAGCGCGTAAATGGTAAACGCGTCAGTAGGGTCGTCTTCGTAGAAGGCCAGGAGTTGTTGTAAACGGCTGGGCGCGGTTTCCATAGGGCAGGAGTTTTGAGTATCTTCGCCCAAATTTGACACTTTCTTTAGTTTCTTCCATATAAGCAGCGGTAGATGAAGTTTCTCGTTTGCATCAGCAACGTACCCGACACGACCACCAAAATCACCTTCACGCCCGATAATAAGGAGTTTAATAAGGCCGGGGTGCAGTTCGTTATTAACCCTTGGGATGAGTACGCCCTCACCCGCGCCATTGAGCTCAAAGAGGCCCAGGGCGCCGGCACCGTTACGGTGCTCAACGTCGGCGAAGCCGATACCGAGCCCAATATCCGCAAGGCCCTGGCCATTGGTGCCGACGATGCTATCCGCATCAACGCCCATCCTAAAGACGCGTTTTTCGTGGCTAAGCAGATTGCCAGCGTAGCCAAAGAAGGTGGCTACGACGTTATTCTAATGGGCAAGGAAAGCATCGACTACAACGGTTTTCAGGTGCACGGCATGGTGGGCGAGTTGCTCAGTATCCCGACCGTAGCCCCGGCCATGAAGCTCGACATGAGCGGCAACACGGCCACATTGGAGCGTGAAATCGAAGGCGGTAAGGAAATCGTGGAGGTGAATACGCCTTTCGTGGCTTCCTGCCAGCAGCCGATGTGCGAGCCCCGCATCCCCAACATGCGCGGCATCATGACGGCCCGCACCAAGCCCTTGAAAGTAGTGGAGCCCACCACCGATGCTCCCCGCACTGAGGTGGAAACCTTCGCGCTACCACCTGCCAAGCAGGGCGTTAAGCTCATTCCGGCCGAAAATGCCGGTGAACTGATTAAGCTGCTTCGTAACGAGGCCAAGGTAATTTAATGCAGAAGTGAGTACCGAGAGGCGAGAAGTGAGACCCCATACTGCCGGGTCTGTATTTACTTCGTTTCTGCCAAAGGTCTCACATCTCATTTCTCACATCTCATATCTGAAAAAATGTCTGTATTAGTAGTTGTTGAATGTGACGGCGGCGAGGTAAAGAAGTCCTCGCTGGAAGTGGCTTCTTACGGTAGCCAGGTGGCCCAGATGCTGGGTACCACGGCTACGGCCGTAGCCGTGGGCGAGGCCACCGAAGCCAACTTGGCCAAGCTCGGCGAGCAGGGCATCACGAAGGTGCTCTACGATTCGGAGCCCCGCCTGAAGGAGTTCGTGAACGGTGCCTACACCAAGCTGATTGCCACCGCCGCGCAGAAAGAAGATTCCAAGCTCATCGTGCTGGCCAACTCCAACATTGGTGCGGCCGTGGGCTCGCGCCTCTCGATTCGCCTAGAAGCGAGCCTCGCTACCAACGTAGTAGCCCTACCCCAGACGGAGGGCGGCTCGTTCGTGGTGAAGCGCGGTGTGTTCTCGGGTAAAGCCTTTGCCGACGTGATGCTGGAGGGTGACCGGAAGATCATTGCCGTTAAGAAAAACTCCATTGAGGCGTTGCATGAGGAAGGCAAGACGGCCCAAGTGGAGTCGTTCTCGGCCCAACTTACGGACGCCGATTTCGCCGACGCGCCCAAGGAAGTAGTGATGCAGGACCAGGCCGGCGGCGTACTGCTGCCCGAGGCCGACCTCGTTGTTTCGGGTGGCCGCGGCATGAAAGGCCCCGAGAACTGGAACCTCATCGAAGACTTGGCCAAGGCGCTGGGCGCGGCTACGGCCTGCTCCAAGCCAGTGTCCGACGTCGATTGGCGCCCTCACCACGAGCACGTAGGCCAGACCGGTATCACGGTGTCGCCGAACCTGTACATCGCCTGCGGCATTTCGGGTGCCATCCAGCACTTGGCCGGCGTGAACTCCAGCAAGGTCATCGTGGTCATCAACAAAGACCCTGAGGCTCCCTTCTTCAAGGCTGCTGATTACGGCATCGTGGGCGACGTGTTCGACGTGCTGCCCAAGCTGACCCAGGCCGTAAAGGAATTAAACTAATGTAGTAAATGGGTTGATGCGCCGAACGCGGAAATCGAATTATCTTCTGCTATTCAGCGCATCAACCCATTTTCGCATTTAACACATTAGTACATTCTCCAAGAATCCGCTTGTGAAAAAAATACCGCTCGAAATTCTGGGCCTTTCGTCCAGCCAGTCGCAGTCGGGTTCCTTCGCGCTTATTTTGGGCGAGAAGACCGGCAACCGCCGCCTGCCCATTATCATCGGCATGTTCGAGGCGCAGAGTATTGCCATCCAGATTGAAAAAATCAGCCCGAACCGGCCCCTAACCCACGACCTGTTCCGCTCGTTTGCTGAGCAGGTGCACGTAGTGGTACTGGAAGTGGTAATTTCCGACCTCAAAGAAGGCGTGTTCTACTCCAAAATTGTGTGCTCCGATGGGGCCAGCACCTTCGAGCTCGATGCGCGCCCGTCGGATGCCATTGCCATCGGCCTGCGGTTCGGGGTGTCCATCTTCACGGTTGAAAGCGTGCTGAGCGAGGCCGGAATCATTCTTTCCGACCTTGATGAAAACGCGGACGATGCGGACGACGACGAGGATGATGATGACGATACCGACTCCGATCAGCCCCGGCCCACGCCGGAGCCCCGCGACCCCAGCGGCCAGGTTTCGCTCGATGAACTGACCAAAATGCTGGCCCAGGCACTGGAACGCGAAGATTATGAGAAAGCCGCCAAAATTCGCGATGAACTCAACAAGCGCGACGGTTAGAACTCTGATGAGATTTTAGCTGCTAGCTTTCTTCACCAAACCAAAACCCCGGCTGGGCCCTGTGCCCGGCCGGGGTTTTGGTTTGCGACGTACCTTGCTGCCCGCCTCCATTTTGGCTTAAATTCTATTCCATGCCCGAATCTACTACACCCGATCTGCGCTACCCCATTGGGCAGCCCGTACTGCCCGACGAGCCCCTCGACCGGGGAAGCCGCACGGCCTACATGGCCCACTTAGCCACCTTGCCCGATCAGGTGCGGGCGGCCATAACCGGACTTTCGGCTGCCCAACTCGATACGCCCTACCGTCCTGGAGGCTGGACCGTGCGCCAACTCGTGCACCATTTGCCCGACTCGCACCTGAACGCTTACGCGCGCTTCAAATTTGCCCTCACCGAGGACAACCCCACTATCAAACCCTACGATGAAGCCGCCTGGGCCGAGTTGCCCGATGCTACCACGCCCCCGGCCGTATCGTTGGCGCTGCTGGAGGCCCTGCATATCCGGTGGGTACAACTGCTGCGCAACTTGAGTGACGCGCAGTGGCAGCGCACATTCTTCCACCCGGGCACCGGCAAAACATTCACCCTCGACCAAACCCTGGTACTTTACTCCTGGCACAGCCGCCACCACCTAGCCCACCTCACAGAACTGCGACGCCGCGAAGGCTGGTAACCGTGAATGAGTGGTGGTGGTGTGGCGGTACGACAACGTATTGGAAGGACCGCGTAGCTAATTTGTCTAGGACTTACGCAAAAGGGTTAAATTGAAGTAAAAAGGCATGAAAGTCACGGTGCAGCTTTACGGCCAATTTCTGCTCAGCAGCCACGTCAATTACACCGGCACTTACCTGGCCGAGCACCTGGCTGGTCTGACGC
>NZ_NIRR01000026.1 GCF_002204745.1 Hymenobacter amundsenii | reverse complement strand
CTAGAATTTAGCGCTACAGCCAACCTAACGGCGCCGGGGTTGCCGCTACATTGTAGCGGGCAACCCGGCGCAGTTATTGCTTATACCCTCTATCAGACGCTAATTACCGCTATTTTCAAACGCAACCGTAGCAACCTTGCCGTTGGGAGTCTAGTAAGTACCAGAGCTAGGCTCGGTGAAATACCTGTTTCCGCCACTCGTATTCCTGGCACACGCCCTTTTTTATTTCCTTCCGTAACCTTTCCCTAAAATTCTTATGCTAGCAATGGAATACCGGGGCCCCAAGCGGGTCCGTGCCGTGCAGAAACCCATGCCGGAAATCAAGCATCCTCAGGATGCCATTGTGCGCGTGCTACGCGCCTGTATCTGCGGCTCCGACCTGCACCTGTACAACGGCAACATCCCCGACACCCGCGTGGGCTCCACGTTTGGCCACGAGTTCGTGGGCGAAATAGTAGATATTGGGTCCGAAGTGACTAAAGTAAAAGTGGGCGACCGGGTGATTGTCCCGTTCAATGTTGCCTGCGGCGTGTGCCATTTCTGCAAGCAGGAAATGTACGGCAACTGCCAGGAATCTAACACTGAATCCGGTGCAATTGGCGGCATTTATGGCTACTCGCACTCGGCCGGTGGTTTCAATGGCGGGCAGGCTGAGTACGCCCGCGTACCCTACGCAAATGTGGGCCCGGTTATCATTCCGGCCGATATGGACCTAGACGATGCCGTGATGCTCACGGACGTAATTCCGACTGGTTACCAGGGCGCCGAAATGGCCGGCATCCAAGAGGGCGATACGGTGGTAGTATTCGGAGCCGGCCCCATTGGCATTACGGCCGCCCGTTGCGCCTGGCTGTTTGGGGCGGGCCGGGTTATCATCATCGATAAGCAGGAATACCGCCTCGATTTCGCCCGCAACTACGCGTATTGCGAGGCCTACAACTTCGAGGAAATCGGCGACCCAGTGATGTTCATCAAGAAAATCACTGATTATATGGGAGCCGACTGCGTCATTGACGCCGTGGGTGCCGAAGCCGAAGGCAACACACTGCAAACCATTACCGGCCGCAAGCTGCTGCTACAGGCTGGCTCGGCCACGGCCCTGCACTGGGCCATCAATGCCGTGAAAAAAGGTGGCGTGGTGTCGATTGTGGGCGTGTATGGCCCAACCGATAACCTGATTCCCATCGGCAACGCCATGAACAAGGGCCTGACCATCCGGGGCAACCAGACCTCGGTGAAGCGCCTGCTGCCGCGCCTGATTGAGCACGTACAAAACGGCGTACTGGACCCCAAGGGGCTGATTACGCACCGCCTGCCGCTGGAAGAAGTGGCCGACGGCTACCGCATGTTCTCCAACAAGCTCGACAACTGCATCAAAACCGTGCTCATGCCCCCAACCGCCAACCAGTAACTGCCCCTTCCCATGAAAGATACCGCCATAAATACCCCCATCGACCCCAAGCAAATAAAGGGCTGGGGCATTGATGCCGACCCCAATAACGACCCCACTTACCCCATGCGCAAGCGCATGAACGCCGAGGAGGACCCCAACAGCAAAAGCCGCCCCGACAACCTGCAGCCCGTTGATGAGGAGGTACTGAAATCGGTGGAACGCAAGAATGTGTCGGCCGTATTTGGTACGCCCGAGCCGCCCGTCGGCCTGAGCGGCATGATCCGTCGCCAAGCCTACAAGTACCCGGAGAACCAGTATAAGCGCTGGTTGCCGCTCGTACTGGCCGACCGCGTAGATGTAGTAGAAAACATTGTACTGGACCTGGCCCATGGCAAGCTGCCTAACATCTGGGCCGAGAAAGGCTACGATATGGAGTGGAAGTACAACCGCACCGCTTTCGTGACCAAAATGGCCACTATCGGGGCCGTTACGGCGGGCTTGGTGGTATGGCTTTCTTCGGGTAACAACAAAAAGAAGAAGAGCAAGAACAAGCCTGCCGACCGTGACTACCTAAGCCGCTTCTAAAGTTTCTTAACCAGTAAAAAAGCCCCTCCGCCACACTGGCAGAGGGGCTTTTTTATTGGATTGACAGCTGTCTTGATCGTGGCTCAACCGACGAACATTCGGCTCAATTCCCGACCTTCTGGCTCCTTACTTGGCCCCCTGGATAATCTCGTCTACCACGGCCGGGTCGAGTAAGGTGGAAACGTCGCCGAGGTTGCTGGTTTCGCCCTCGGCTACTTTGCGCAGGATGCGGCGCATGATTTTCCCGGAGCGCGTTTTGGGCAGCCCAGTTACCAGCTGAATCTTGTCGGGGCGGGCGATTTTGCCGATTTCAGCTACCACGGTTTCGATAATGCTAGCCTCCACGCGGGGCTTATCGGCCTCGCCCTTACAGGCTCCCTCGCGGCAGATAATATACGCGTAGATCCCCTGCCCCTTCACCTCGTGGGGGTAGGCCACTACAGCCGACTCTACCACGTTAGGGTTCTGGTTGATGGCGTTTTCGATTTCGGCCGTGCCGAAGCGGTGGCCGCTCACGTTTATCACGTCATCAACCCGACCGATGATGCGGTAAAGGCCGTTTTCGTCGCGGCGGGCACCGTCGCCGGTGAAGTAGTAGCCGGGATAGGGCGCGAAGTAGGTTTGCACGGCGCGGTTATGGTCGCCCCAGGTGGTACGGATTATACCGGGCCAAGCCTGTTTGATGGCCAGGTAGCCCTCCTCGTTGTTGCCTTCGATTTCGGTGCCGTCCTGGCGGAGCAGTACGGGCCACACGCCGGGCAACGGCAGACCGGCGCGGGCGGGCACCGAGGGCGTGATACCGGCCAGGGCCGAAATCATGATGCCGCCGGTCTCCGTCTGCCACCAGGTATCCACGAGGGGGCAGCGGCCCTTGCCCACGTGCTCGTTGTACCAGTGCCAGGCTTCTTCGTTGATAGGCTCGCCCACCGAACCAATCACGCGTAGCGAGTCGAGCGAGTAGCTGAGCACGTTGTCGAGAGGCTCGGCCATGAGGGCCCGGATGGCAGTAGGCGCGGTGTAGAAGATGCTGACCGAGTGCTTGTCAATCACCTCCCAGAACCGGCCGGCGTCGGGGTACGTGGGGATGCCCTCGAACATGAGGGTAGTGGAGCCAGCCAGCAGCGCCCCGTAGAGCAGGTAGGTGTGGCCGGTTACCCAGCCAATGTCGGCGGTGCACCAGAACACGTCGTTTTCTTCCACCTGAAACACGTTGCGGAACGTATAATCGGCCCAGACCATATAGCCGGCGGTGGTGTGCACCACGCCCTTGGGCTTGCCGGTGCTGCCCGAAGTGTAGAGAATGAACAGTGGGTCTTCGGCCTTCATCTCTTCGGCCGGGCAGGTTTTGGCCACATCGGCGGCCTCCTCGTGGTACCAGACGTCGCGCTCCTCCTCCATCTGTACCGGCCAGCCCAAGTGCTCCACTACCACCACCTTGCGTACCGAGGGGCAGGTTTCGAGGGCCTCATCGACCACGCGCTTCACCGGAATCTGCTTGGCGCCGCGGTTGAGGCCGTCGGAGGTAATGACCAGCGTGGCCTGGGCGTCGTTCACGCGGTCGGCAATGGCCGTGGCCGAGAAGCCGGCGAATATCACCGAGTGCACCGCCCCGATGCGGGCGCAGGCCAGCACGGCAATCGACAGCTCCGGAATCATGGGCATGTAAAGGCACACCACGTCGCCTTTTTCCACGCCGTTGTTGAGCAGCACGTTGGCAAATTGGCACACGCGCTGGTGCAGCTCGCGGTAGGTCAGGCGCAGGTGGCGCTCCTTGGTGTCGTTGGGCTCGTAGATGAGCGCCAACTTGTTACCCCGGGCAGGCAGGTGGCGGTCGAGGCAGTTCTCGGTAATGTTGAGCCGTGCTCCCGCAAACCAGGTGGTTTCGCCGGCTGCCATATCCGATTCCATCACCGTGTCCCACTTACGGCGCCAGGTAAACGGCTCGGCAACAGCGGCCCAGAACTCGTTGGGATGATGAATGCTGAGGTGGTAAGCCTCGTGGTAGCCTTCGAGGGTACGGATGCGGGCGTGTTGGGGAGAAGTGGCAGTGGGCATAACGGGGTTGAATGAGTGGATTGGTGACTCGGTGAATGAGCGAATAAGTGAGTGAGTGAGTGAGTGAGTGAAAGACAGCCGTCATCCTGGGCGTGTCGTGCAGCAAGCGAGTACGGAGGATGTGGCAAGCGGGTAACTCCAGAGAACAGCTTCTTACCAGGTCTTTCGCAAGCTAGGATGACAGTGGAGGCGGTAGGTTCGTTTCGGCCCCCGGCCCTATTCCGCGCCGGGCCAGCACTTGCCGGATTTCGTCGAGGATGGCGGGGTCATCGATGGTAGAAGGTACGGGGAATTTTTCGCCGTCGGCGAGTTGGCGCAGGGTTTTGCGCAGGATTTTGCCCGAGCGGGTTTTGGGCAGCCGCGCTACCACGGCCGCCTGCCGGAAGCAGGCCACCGCCCCAATCCGCTGGCGAATCAGTTGTACCAGGGCCTGTTCAAGGTCGTTTTCGCTGAGTTCCTGCCCATCTTTGAGTACCACCAGGCCCACGGGCACCTGGCCCCGCAGCTCATCCAGGAGGCCCAGCACGGCGCACTCGGCCACGGCCGGGTGGGCGGCCAGAATTTCTTCCAGCTCGCCGGTGCTTAGGCGGTGGCCGGCCACGTTAATCACATCATCAACCCGACCCATAATGTAGCAGTAGCCCTCGGCGTCGCGGTAGCCGCCGTCGCCGGAAAGGTAGTAGCCGGGAAAAGCGTCGAAGTACGACTCCTGGAAGCGGGCGTCGTCGTGCCAGAGCGTGGGCAGGCAGCCGGGCGGTAGCGGGCGGCGCACCGTAACCAGGCCGGTGGTACCAGCCGGTAAGGGCTGGCCGGCTTCATTCAGTACCTGCAGGTCATAGCCCGGCACGGGGTGGCCAGCCGAGCCGGCGCGGGGCGGCGGCATGTCGAGGTAGCCCACCAGTGTAGCCAGCATGGGCCAGCCCGATTCGGTTTGCCACCAATGGTCGATAACGGGCACGCCCAGCAGCTCGCCGGCCCAGGCATAGGTAGCGGGGTCGCACCGCTCGCCGGCCAGAAACAGGTGGCGCAACTGGCTCAGGTCGTAGCGGCGGGCCAAGTGGCCTTCGGGATCTTCCTTACGAATGGCCCGGATGGCGGTGGGGGCCGTGAACAGCACGTTCGCGCCGTGGTCGGCGGCCACGCGCCAGAACGTGCCGGCATCGGGCGTACGCACGGGCTTGCCTTCGAAGAGCACCGTGGTACAGCCGTGCAACAGCGGCCCGTACACGATATAGCTGTGGCCCACGGCCCACCCGATATCAGAGCCCGTGAACATGGTGTCGCCGGGGTTCAGGCCGTACACGGCGCTCATGCTGTACTTGAGGGCCACCGCGTGGCCGCCGTGGTCGCGCAGCACGCCTTTGGGTCGGCCGGTGGTCCCGCTGGTGTACAGAATATAGAGCGGGGCCGCCGCGTCGAGCGCCACAGCCTCGACGGGCTCCGCCGCCAGCAGCTCGTGGTAGTCTACAAGGCGGGCAAGTTTGATCGGGCCGGCCGGCTGCTCGGCTGTTGGGCTGGGTTCCGCGTCCAGCGCGGCCACGCAGAAGTCGCGCTGGTTGACCACTACGTAGTCCGGCTGGTGGGTGGCGCGGGCCAGGGCATCCGTCACGAGGGGCAGGTAGGGAATTACGCGGTCGAACTCCATGCCGGCCGAGGCGCAGATGAGCACCCGGGGCCGGGCATCATCGATGCGAACGGCCAGCTCGGCCGGCGCGAAGCCCCCGAACACCACCGAGTGCACGGCTCCAAGCCGGGCGCAGGCCAGCATAGCCACCACCGCCTCGGGCATATTGGGCATGTAGAGGAGCACCCGGTCGCCCTCAGCCACGCCCAGCTGGCGCAGCCCCCCGGCGAAGCGGCTGGTCAGGTTCAGCAGCTCGCGGTAAGTGTAGCGGCGGACCGTTTGGGTTACGGGCGAGTCGTAAATCAGAGCCACCTGGTCGGCGCGGCCGTTCTGCACGTGGTAGTCGAGGCAGAGCCAGCTCGTATTCAGCTGCCCACCCCCAAACCAACGGTCGAAGCCGGTGCCGGGCTCCTGGCGCAGTACCGGGCGCGGCGGCTCGCGGTGCCAAGCCAGTTGGCGGGCCTGGCCGGCCCAGAATTCGGCCGGGTCGTGGCGGCTGGCGGCGTAATCGGCGGTATAGCTGGGCGTTGGCATGGGCGGGCGGGGTTAGGACGTGGCGGGCAGCAGCAGCTTCACCTGCGCCATAAGTTGGCGGGTGCTGAAGGGTTTGGTCAGGTAGAGGTCGGCCCCGGCGGCGTAGCCCTCCGCCACGTCCTCTTCCTTGCTTTTGGCGCTCAGGAAAATAACGCGGGTACCGGCCCGGTCGGGGCGCTGGCGCAGCTGGCGGCACACCTGGTAGCCATCCACATCGGGCATCATAATATCGAGAATGACCACTTCAAAGGGTGTCTGGCTAACGGCCTCCAGGGCCTCGGTGCCGTTGCGGGCAATGCTCACCTGGTAGCCCGCCTTACGCATCAAAAAATCGAGCGACATCACAATGTTGGGCTCGTCATCGACCAGGAGAATGTGCGGCGTATGAGGCATAGGAAGTAGCGTAAAATCTTCTGTCGTCCAGCGTCCACTTGCGCGAACCTCAATAAGAAGGTGTTTTTTGAAGTTGCCTTTTATAGTAGTTCTTCGGCACCGCTCGATGCTCGTAATAGTCAGGATGAGCGGAGCGGAATTTCCAACGAGAACCGCGCACCCTGGTTGGGTTGGCTTTCGACCCAGATGCGGCCGGCGTGCAGTTCCACTATTTTTTTGGTGATGGCCAGGCCCAGGCCCGAGCCTTCGGGCTTACGGGTAGTCTGGTGCTGGGCCTGGTAGAACTTGTCGAAAATAAGCTGATGAAACTCCGGCGCAATACCCCGGCCGTTGTCCTGTACCCATAGACCCAGGCCGGTGGGCGTAGCGGCCACGCCCACGCCCACGCGCCCCGAGCCATCGGCCCGGCACGATTTGGCGGCGTTGGAGAGCAGGTTCACGAGCACCTGCATGAGCCGGTCCCGGTCGCCGGGCAGCGCCGGCAGGCCGGGCGGCACCGCGAGGTCGACTTGGATATGTTTGGCTCGCAGCTGGGGGCCGATGGCTTCGAGGGCGTCGGTGATGATATCGGCCAGGTCGAGGTCTGTTTTGGCAAGGCGCACGGTGCCCGACTCGTACTTTTCGAGGTCGAGGACCAGCGCAATCAGGCGGCCCAGGCGCTCCGACTCCTTCGTGATGGTGAGCAGGAAGCGGTGGCGCTCATCCTCTTCGAGGTCGGGGTTATCGGAAAGGATTTCGGCAAGGGCCCGGATGCTGGTAAGCGGCGTGCGCAGCTCGTGGGTGACGGTATACAGGAATTCATCCTTTTGCTGGTCGAGTTCCTGAAGCTGGTCGTAGGCCTGCTGGAGCTGCCCGGTGAGGCGCTGCAACTGGCGCTGCTGCTTCTGGAGCTGGCGGTTGGCTTCTAGCAGCTGCTGGCTTTCCCTGAGAATACCCACTACGTTGTCGAAGCTGATATCCTCGACCCCCACCGAGGAGCGCAGCAGCAGTCGGGCCGAGGCCGGGCCCACGGCCCCGGCCAGTAGTTTTTCGGCGTAAGCCAGCAGGCGCGGGTCGGCGGCGGGGGGCAACGGTTGGCTGGGGGAAGAAGTGGACGAGGGAGCCGTTAGGACATCCGTCGAAGCCATCATTCCGAGGGCTGCGCTGGGGGCCGGGGCATGGGCTTCGGGGAAGTGCTCGTGGAAGGCATGCAATGCCTGCGCGGTGCGTTTCTTCCCCAGGAGCCTACCAAAAGCGCCCGCACATCGGGTAGCTCGGCGGCGGCCTGCCACCCCGCCGGACTAGCCTCGAAACCGGCGGGCTGGCGGAAGGCATGCACGAATAGCTGCGCCTGCCGCTGTTCCAGGGCCGAGGGGGCCCGCCGCAGCGACACACCCACGTAGAGCCCGATATTGAGCAGCCAGCTCCAGAACAACCCATGCGACAGCGCATCGAGCCCTTCCAGGCCCAGCAGCGCCCCCGGCCGCAGCCAGCTCAGGCCCCAGGGTCCGTTCGTGAGCACCGTTTCGGGCACCAGCCCCGGCCCCACCATCGTGGGCAGTACCAGCGTGTAAAACCAGATCAGGAAGCCCGCCAGCAGGCCCGCCGCCGCCCCGCCGCGGGTGCCACCCTGCCAGTAAAGCCCACCCAGCACCACCGGCACGAACTGGGCCACGGCGGCAAACGAAATCAGGCCGGTGTTCACGAGCGGCAGCAGGTGGCCTACGGCGGCGTAGTAGGCGAAGGCCAGCAGCAGCACGAGCACCACAGCCAGCCGCCGGCTGTGCAGGGCCAGCTGCCCAAGCCGGGCAAACCAGCGCGGCCCTTCGGCCCGGGCCGTGGGCACGCGCACGAGCAGCGGCATGAGCAGGTGGTGGCTCATCATCACGCTCAGGGCAATGGTTTCAACGATAATCATGCTGCTGGCCGCCGACAGCCCACCCAGATAGATGAACAGCGCCAGCCAGGGCCGCCCGGCTTGCAAGGGTAGCGCCAGCACGTACATATCGGCATCGAGACGGCCGGCCGGGTCGAGCAGCCGCCCCCCGAAGGCCAGCGGCAGCACGAAAATATTGATGACGATGAGGTAGAGCGGAAACAGCCACATGGCCTTGCGCAAATGGTCCTCGTTCACGTTCTCGACCACGGCCACCTGAAACTGCCGGGGCAGCAGCAGCACGGCCGACATGCTCAGCAGCAGCAGCGTAAACCACTGCCCCGGCGCGGTACCAACCCCTTCGAGCGTAAAGAGCCGTCGCAGGTCGGGTACCGCGGCGGCCCGCTCGAACACGTCGGCGAAACCCTGGAACAGCCCGTAGGTGACGAACAGCCCGGCCACCAGAAAGGCCACTAGCTTGAGCAGGCTTTCCATGGCCACAGCCAGCACCATGCCCTCGTGGCGCTCGGTAGCCTCCACCGAGCGCACCCCGAAAATGATGGTAAAAAAGGCCAGCACCACGGTGGTGTAGAATGCCGAACTCACGGCCGCCGCATCCTCAACCGGCAGCCCCAGCGTGCCGGGCACACGGGTCAGGATATCAAACGAAGCCGCAATGGCCTTGATTTGGAGCGCGATGTAGGGCACCACGCCCAGCACGCACACCACCGTAGCCAGCGCCCCCAGTCCCGCGCTCTTGCCGTAGCGGGCCGAGATAAAATCGGCAATAGACGTGAGCCGCTGAGCCCGGCAGATGCGGATGATTTTGCGCAGCACCAGCCAGGCCAGTGGGGCCATGAGCGTGGGCCCAAGGTAGATGCCCACGAACTCCAACCCGAAGTGCGCGGCCCGCCCCACCGAGCCGTAGTAGGTCCAGGCCGTGCAGTACACGGCCATGCTCAGGGCGTACACGTAGGGGTTGCTCACGAGGCTGCGCCGCGCCGCCCCCCGCCGCTCGGCCGCGTAGGCCACCCCGAACAGTAGCAGGAGGTAGCCAAAGGAAAAGCCAATGACGAGCAGCGGAGACATGCAGTGAGGTAATGAGGTGCTGTTATAGTGGCCTAGATGGCATTGAATTATTCAGGGAGACCGATAAGTCCCCAGAAAAAACGAGGAATGTCCTATGTCATTACCTCCTTATTTCACCTTCACCAACCAGCCCGTCAGGGCTACCAACGCAACCCAAACCACGAGCACATAGAGGTACAGGACGGGGATACCGGCCAGACGGGCATCGTGGCTGAAGGTGCCGAGCAGCGGGAAGTTGAGCAGCACTGCAAACAGCACCGCCAGAAACAGCAGCCGCTGCCCGCGCCGCTGTTCGGGCTGTTCCGGGGGCATAATGGCGGGCATGGCGTGGGGTTTGAGGGGTAGTTCCTGGTGCGCCAAGCGGAGCAGGGATTGTGGCTCATCCGTCAAAGCAAGCAAAATCCGCCGAACCAATGGCCCGGCGGACTTTTTTGGCAAGCAGCCGGGCGGTGCGCGCTAATCCATGATGCGCACGTTGCGGATGTCTTTCATGTAAAGCGAGCCGATAACGAACGTAATGAGGGCAACGACTACCGGGTACACGAGGCCGAAGTAGATGCTGTGCTCCTGCAGGAAGCCGCTGGGCTGGGCGGCAGCCCAAGCCACCATCGCCGTCGAAATCAGGGGCACCAAGCCGCCGAAAATACCGTTGCCGATGTGGTAAGGCACCGACAGGGAGGTATAGCGAACTTTGGTTGGGAACAGCTCCACGAGGTAGGCGGCAATCGGGCCGTAGGCCATCGTTACGAACAGCACCAGGCAGAAAATAAGGGCAATCAGGGCCAGCATATTGGGCTCGTTGGCGACCATCACGGCGGGCACGGCCACGCCGGCGGCATCCACAGTAGCAGCGGTTTTCTCCACTATCGGGCCCGAGAAAGCCTTCAGGCCGTAGAAAATCGGGATGGTGAACACGGCCCCGCACAGCAGGCCCGTCATGATGATGCGCTTGCGGCCGATGCGGTCGGAGAGGCTGCCGAAGTAGATGAAAAACGGCGTGGCCAGCAGCAGGGCCACGCACAGGATAATGCTGGCCGGAATCTGCTCAATTTTGAGCACGGTTTGTAGAAAGAAGTAGGCGTAAAACTGGCCCGTGTACCACACTACGCCCTGCCCCATCGTAGCTCCGAACAGCGCCAGCAGCACCAGCTTGCGGTTTTCGGGCTCCACGAACGAGTCGCGTAGCGGCGACTTGCTGGTGGTGCCTTCGGCCTTGGCCTTGGCAAACAGCGGCGACTCATCAAGCCGGCGGCGGATGTAGTAGGAAGCAATAACGAGCACGCCCGAGAGCAGGAACGGAATCCGCCAGCCCCAGATTTTGAACGCCTCATCGCCCACGGCCAAACGGGTACCAATGAGCACCGCAATGCTCACGAATAGGCCAATGGTAGCCGTGGTCTGGATGAAGCTGGTATAGTAGCCCCGTTGGTTATCGGGCGAGTGCTCGGCCACGTAGGTGGCGGCTCCACCGTACTCGCCGCCCAGGGCCAGGCCCTGCACCACGCGCAGCAGAAACAGCAGCACCGGGGCCATTACGCCAATAGTGGCAAACGTGGGCACCAGCCCGATGGCAAACGTAGAGCCGCCCATCAGCAGCAGCGTGAGCAGAAATGTGTACTTGCGCCCCACCATATCCCCGATCCGCCCGAACACCACCGCCCCGAAAGGCCGCACCACGAAGCCCACTGCGAAAGCCGCCAGCGTAGCCAGCAGCGCTGCCAGCGGGTTCGTTTTAGGAAAGTAGAGCGTGGAAATAATCGTGGCCAACGACCCGAAGATGTAGAAGTCGTACCACTCAATCACCGTCCCGACCGAGGACGAGGTAATGACCTGCCAGATTTTACCGGTCGATACCTGGTTGTTGTCGTGCTCTGCCGAAGCAGCCGTTACGGGGCCGGGGCGTTGTACATCTGGTTCCATAGAGTAAGGAAATTTGGTGGTGAGAGAAATGGTAAAGGGCAGTGCGTACGGAAATTAGTAAATGAGTGAAGGACCTGCCAGGAGGGTATTCTATGTAAAGATTACCCTCCTGGCAGGTCCTTGGTCGCCGCTTGTCGCGCGGGATATATCAGCACAATAGCACGTTCGTTCTCGCCGCTCCTACAAGAAAATCATAGTCTGGAGGGTGATTTCGGGGCGGTAGTTGACATCCTGGGGGTTGGAGTAGTCGGGCCGGGCGCGGTAGTTGAGCGTGAACTTGGCGTTGTGGCCGTCGAGCAGCAGGTTGGCCCCGAGGTCGTACACGTTCACGTCTTTAGACCCGATGGCTTTCAGCCCGTCGTAGTTGCCGTGCATCCAGGCGGCGTAGGGCTGCAGGCGGGCCTTCTCGCCAAGGGTGTTTGTAGGCAGCAGATAGCCGGCCTGCAGGTAGGTTGAGGAGCCTGTGCCGACAACAGGGTAAGCATTGCCGCGCAGCGTGCCCGCCCCCGGAATGGCGCTCGAACCGCCGGCAGTGCTCGGGTTCAGAATGCCAATGTTGCGGACGTAGTTCGTGCCGAAACTGTAGTTGTAGTACACCGCATAGGCCGTCAGGGCCGTGCCGGCGTCCTTGTTGATAGGCGTATCGTAGAACAAGTCGGCCGACAGAATGCCCAGGTTCTGGAGCTTGTTGGGCACGCTGGTAAACGGGTCGGCCGGGGTGGGCACGGGCACGGCCCCGGTCCGCGACATCATGGCGTCTTTGTTGAACATGAAGCCCGCGCCCAGATTGAACACCCGCTTGGTGCCCAGGTAAGAGCCGGTCTGGTAGGGCAGCAGGTTGGCTTCCTGGTCGAGGAACTCGTAGGCGAAGTAGCCCTGGTACACCTTGTGGCTGTTGCGCGGGTTGTAGTCGGCTACGTTCAGGGGCTGGGCAGCCGGCGTTAGGGCCTGGTTGGTGGCAAACGGGTCGTTCACCGACACGGCGTAGTCGAACTTGCCCACCCGGCCTTTGGCATAGATGCCCATCCAGCGGGCGAACTGGTCGATTTTCTCGATGGTGGGCCAGTTGGTAATCGGCGCGTCGTAGGCCAGGAAGTTGAGCGTACTGGCGCGGGTCATGCGCGAAACACCGTTCTGGTAGTGCAGACCCGCCCCAATGTTCATGTACTTGAACACCTTGTACTCCACCATTGCCTCGTGGATGAACAGTTGGGGCTTTTTGCCGGGGTCGCCGATGCCCACGCCCCCACTCACAGCATTCTGGTTGTTGATGCCGAAGTGGGTGATGATGAGAAAGCGCGGGTTGAGTTGGGCATAAATCAGGACCCGGGAGCGGCGCAGGCCCACATCGAACGTGCTGCTTTCGGGGTCGCCGGCGACGCGCTGCGAGCCGGTGTTGTTCTTGTTGTAGCGGGTCCAGACCTGGTGCCAGTTGATGATGCGGAAGTACTTCGAACCATCGGGCGAGAGGTTGACCTTGAGGCCGGCTCCGTAGGGTACCGAAGCGGTCGGAGCCTCCGAAGCGGGCGGCGCGGCCTGGGGCGCGGGAGCCGGAGCGGGCGGGTTGCCGGCGGGGGGCGACTGCACCTGGGCCGAAGCCGTGGCAGCAGCCAACAACGCACTCATTACTAGTGGGTAACGGACGTTTATCATGATGTGAAGGGAGAAATAAAGGGGTGGGAATGGGTCAGCTCCAATGACAACGGCAGCTGCCGCCGCGCTTCGGCTTACCCAAATAGAAAAATCCCCGCCCGGAACTCACATGTAAGCTATAGTTCCGCTAAACCCTTATAGCTCTACCCCTGCCGAAACCGTTCCCACTTGATGAGCATATACTTATCGCCCAGTTCGGTAATCATCATGCCCGAGCCCTTCAGGTTTTCCGGATGCTGGAAAAACTCGGCCAGCTCCTTCTGGTTGAGTATTTTATAGGTCGGGTGGTAGTCGGGCTGCCGTGGGGCCTTCACGCCGTACTTCTTCACCCAGTTCATCACGCTCACGTGGCTCACGCCTAGCAACCGCTCAATCTCGCGGTAGCTCACGCCTTCAATGTAGAGTTGTAATGCCTTAATGACGTAGTACGGATTGGTTTCCTTGCCCGCCTTGGCCACCGAGTAGTGGTAACCGCAATTTCGGCACTTATAACGCTGCCGCCCCCCCACAATACCACTTTTGGTGGCTTCCATCGATTCGCACTTGGGGCATCGGAGCTGGGACATGAGAACGGGTAAGTAAGGGCTTATTGCAAGCTATAGCTATTTAGTAAAGATATAGTAGTTTAGCAACTATCCTGCATTACTGCTTATCTTAACTTTTGTCAGCTATGCGCTACCTCACCCGCCAGAAGCTCCGAGGTGGCACCCGCCATCTGAAACGCCTTATGCAACAAAGCCTTACGGCTGCGCCCCTGTCGGAGGGAATGTTGCAACGGTATGGCTACGACTACGAGAAGCTGGGCCTCGGGCTATGGCACTGGCACCACCGCCAGCCCCCGCAACGGGTACGGCAATTAGCAGCCGGGCATCTGCTGGTTACTTTCTTCGACTGGCAGCAGCAATTGCGGGCCCAACCGGAGCCCTTTTACCTGGCCATCTGGCTGGTGGAGGGAGCTGATTTTGCGCACAACTCTCAGGCAGTGGCCGGCATCGGCGAGAGGCGGGCGCGATACGGCGGTACGTTTGGGGGGCCTGATCCTGCCGGTCCTCCCCTACCCCCGGAGTACTGCCAGCTGCCCGGCGCCGATACGTTGACCTGGACTACTCACCCCTGGGAAACTTGGCTGGATGCCCTCGATTACCCAACTGGCTGGCCGGCGTGGGCCTTCACCCGACCTCATTATTTTCACACCGCGGAAGATGGCAACCGCTACCTCCTCGTGCAGACCAGCTGGGTGTGGGTGGGTCAGCCGGCCGATATTACAAGCTCAACCCTGTAGCACTACGGCCAGCAGCGCGTCCACGGCCAGCCCTAGGCGGCGCATATCCAGGCGGGCCAGGGTGTCGGTGGGCTCGTGGTAGCTTTTGTTGCGGTAGAAGGCCGTATCGGTGAGCAATACCGCCGAGTAGCCGAACTGCCAGTAATTGAGGTGGTCGGAGAAGTCGATGCCGGGCAGCCAGGCGGGGGCCTTGAAGCGCTTCACGGGCAGCGCGGCGGCCATTTTGTAACGCCGCGCAAACTGCCGACCGAAGTGGCCGTTCCCGAATTTCTGAGCCACCGTCACGTAGTTACCTCGGCTGCCATACACCCATTTCAACGGTCCGAAAGGGTAGTCCTGGCTGTCCTTACGGTCGTCGTAATAGCCCAGCATTTCCAGGGCCACCATGCCGCGCACCGGCACGCCGGCCGCGCGCAGGGCCTGGGCGTGCACGTAGCTGCCCATGTTTTTGGTGCGAAAAAATGGCGGTTCCTCCAGCGTGTAGGCCACCAGATCTATCCGGTAAGGTAGGTTGGCTTGCTGCCCCAGGAGCCGGGCCAGCTCCAGTAGTGCAGCCACGCCGGTGCCGTTGTCGTCGGCCCCCGGCTGCTCCCCGCACACATCATAGTGTGCCCCCACCACCAAGCGGGGGCCGGTTTCGGGGCCGAAGTGGGCCAGCACGTTGTGGTAAGTCTGGCCCTGCACCGTGTAGGGCTGCTCGGTGGGTTGCCCCCCGGCGGCGGCCAGTTCCGCCTTAATGTAGTCGGCGGCCTGGTTCAGGCTGGCCTGGTGGCGGTAATTGCGCGGCTCGGGCGTGGTGGTGAGGGCCACCAAGTGGCGGCGCAACCGGGCTGTATCGGCCGGAACTTGGGCGACGGCCGGACCGGCGAGCAGCAGCAACAATAGTAGGCGGAGCATAAGTGGTAGTAGCGTAAGGCAGTAATTGACAATTAGGGTTTCGGAGCAGACGCCCCGGCGGCCCGGCGGGAAATTACGCCGATAAGTCCGACCTTCGCCCCATGTCCTTCCGCACCATCGACCCCGCCCAGCTTACGCCCGCCGAGCTGCACCCTTTTATGGTGGGCGCCATTGCCCCGCGCCCCGTGGCCTTCGCCAGCACCATTGCGGCCGATGGCAGCGTGAACCTGAGCCCCTACAGCTTCTTCAACTGCTTCGGCTCCAACCCGCCCATTCTGGTGTTTTCGCCCGCCAACCGGGTCCGCGACAACTCCCAGAAGCACACCCTGCAAAATGTGCGCGAGGTGCCCGAAGTCGTCATCCACATCTGCGACTACGCCATGGTCGAGCAGATGTCGCTGTCGAGCACTGAGTATGAAAAAGGCGTGAACGAGTTCGTGAAGGCCGGTTTCACTCAGCTGCCCAGCCAGAAGGTGAAGCCGCCCCGGGTGGCCGAGGCCCCGGCCGCCTTCGAGTGCGTGGTGGAGCAGGTAATTGAGCTGGGCCAGAACAACGGGGCCGGCAACCTGATTATCTGCCGGGTCGTGATGGCCCATTTCCGCGAAGACATCGTGCTGCCCAGCGGCTCCGGCATCGACCCGTTCAAGCTCGACGCCATTGCCCGCCTCGGCGGCGACTGGTACTGCCGGGCCTCGGGCAGCAGCCTGTTCGAGGTGCCCAAGCCCAACCGCAACCTTGGCATCGGCATCGACCAGCTCCCGGAGTTCCTGCGTACCTCCGACCTGCTGACTGGCAACAACCTGGGCCGGCTGGCCAACATCGAAGCCCAGTCCATTCCCACAACCGAGCAGGTAGCCGCCTTCCGCCACGAGCCGCTGGTGAGCTACACCCTGAGCCAGCACCACGGTTCGCCCACCCGCCAGCGCGAGGAGCTGATGATTCTGGGCAAGAAGCTGCTGGAAGAGGGCCGCCTGCTCGACGCCTGGAAAACGCTCCTGCTGGCGGCAGAATAAGGCCGTACCCGATTCACTGTTTCAGCTGCTTCTCGCACGCTACCCGGCCTACGCCACGCCCGCCCCAACACCCCGCCGTAACCCATGCCGCTCCCCCACCTGCTCGACTTTCCCGCCACCGGCTCCGACGCGCTGGGCCACCTCATTATCGCGGAGGGCGGCCAGCTGCCGTTCCCAGTCAAGCGGGTGTATTGGACTGCCGACGTGCCCACCACCAAAGTAGCCGGCAACCACGCCCACCACGCGCTGGAACAGCTGATTGTGGCTGTACATGGCACCATCGAGCTACTGGTGGAAACACCCGACCGCCAGCGCCATACTTTCCGCCTCGACCAGCCCACGCAGGGCCTGTACGTGCCGCCGCTGTGCTGGCGCGAAATCCGCTTCGGCCCCGGCGCGGTGCTCATGTGCCTGGCTTCCATAGAATATGATGAGGCCGACTACATCCGCGACTACGGGCAGTTTGCCCGGCTGGTAAGCGGGTAGCCTTGGTGGGCGGAAGCACACGACTTACTACTCCTGATTCAGCCGATACTATAATTAGCAGCAGAGCCTCTATTTACGAATCGTATAAGGCACCCGCAGCCGGAAAGTACTGTCGTGGCCGTAAACATATAGGCTGATGGTACCCTCCCAAAAAGCGCGCATAGAGTCCTGACCGGGTGGCAATTGCCGGGCAACCCTAAATTCCACCCGCCCCCGGCCATCTTCGCTCACCGGAACGGCCACGCCATTTGCCCCCATCTTGAGCTTCTCCGTGGCACCGCTGCTTCTTAACAGCAATAAATTAGCTTTGTACTTCTCTCCAACCCGAACGGTGTTCGACTCCGCTACGGCGTAAGCATAAATCTTATAGAATCCGTCGTAGCCTCGTCCTAGTAGCCGCGCCTGGTCACCCAACGCCGAATTGCTTAGCTGCAAAACCTCCGCTTCCTGCTGGGTTAATACGGCTAGCGCTTCCACTGCTGTTGCATCCTCGAAATAGAACTTTCGATAGGTTTCGGCAGTGGTGAACAGCTGCCCGAACGGTGTCGAAGCAGCATTTGGGCCTGACAGCCGTTGCTTTTCCGCTGGTGGTGCAATAAGCGGGCGGATAAAACGGCCGAAGCGAATTGACTGCTGGTACAGGCTATCGGCGGAAGTAGCAGTAGCAGAAGACAAGAGGACATTGGCGACAGGGACGTGGTCACTCAGCCCCTGCCCCGTAGCTGATAACTGTTTCCCCAACTCTGCCCGGGCGTTGCGCAAGTTGCTTGTCAGAACCTTCGTCTGCTTCAGAATTTTCTCGGCCTGCTCTAGAACAACGATGTCTTTTGGCTGATTACGGTCCCTTTCTACCGCAGCCTTTATACCTAGTAGCATATTCTCCCCCTGCTTCAGCATGTTGTCATTTGTGCGCTGCTGCGTATCAGCGAGCAACTGGAGGCGGAGGGCATGCGAATTAGAGGTGGGCTGACAGGCAGTAATCAGGACCAAGCAAGCAGTGCATAACGGGCGAATAATATCCATAAGAGTAGCTAGCGGACCCCCGTGCTAGGGCAAGGTTGACTTACGCAATATCCAAATAACTGCTGTTACGCCATGTTGGTCGCCTCCTCTGGCCCCCTATTTCCGCATTACCGCCTCCCCCCGCTCCTGACGGCTACCGATGGGTAGCAAGTGGCATCTTCTGGCCCCAGGCTGAGGGCTTGCCGATGACGGCCAGCAGCAGGCAACGAAGACAGTCGGCTTATACATGGCAGAATAGGGAGTGATTTAGCCTAAGATTCCGTTGCGCTACTATGTTGCACCAGCCTACCTCCATCTGCGGTATCCGTGCTCTTAGTTGCGCACGGCAATCATCAAAGCCAACTCCTTGTAGCGCATGTTGAAGCGGCGAGCGATGCTGGCGTTGGTCAGGGAGCCTTTGTAGGCATACACGCCGGAGCGGAAATGCTCGTTGGTGAACAGCACCTCATTCACACCACCATGCTGGCTGATTTCCTGCAGAATGGGCGTGAAGATGTTGCTGAGGGCATTGGTAGCCGTGCGCGGCACCCGCGAGGCGATGTTGGGCACGCAGTAGTGAATGACGTCGTACTTGCGGAAAACGGGCTTAGCGTGGCTGGTCACCTCACTTGTAGCAAAACAGCCGCCCTGGTCGATACTCACATCGATGAGCACCGAGCCGGGTGACATCTGCGAAACCGCCTCCTCCGACACCATGAACGGGATGCGCCCTTCCTCGGGGTTGAGGGCCCCGATAACCACATCGGCGCGGCGCAACTGCTGATTAAGGGCAAACGTGTCGAGGGTGCTGGTATAAAGCTGGGGCTGGCCCAGGTTCTGCTTAAGGCGGCGTAGCTTGTACAGATGGTTATCAAACACCTTCACTTCGGCCCCCAGCCCGATGGCGGCCCGCGCCGAATACTCGGCCACCGTGCCAGCCCCCAGTATGACCACCTGCGAAGGCGGCACCCCCGTAATACCGCCCAGGATAATACCCTTGCCCTCGTCGCCACCGCGGGCAGCTAAGTATTCGGCCGCTACCAGCATCACCGTCGAACCCGCAATTTCCGACATAGCCCGTACCACCGGCCGCGCCCCACTCGGGTCCTTGATGAGTTCGAAGCTGATGGCGTTGATTTTCTTGCGCAGCAGGGCCGTAATGTAATCAGCCGTGAGCGTACCAAATTGCAGGGCCGAAATCAGCGTCTGGCCCGCCCGCAGATATTCCATTTCTTCGTAGGTGGCGGGGGCCACTTTCAGAATAATATCGGCCTCGAACACCTCTTTCTGCGAGTAGGCAATGGTGGCACCGGCCTCCGAATACTCGTGGTCGGAGTAGCGGCTGGGCTCGCCGGCTCCACTTTCGAGCAGCACCTCGTGGCCGCCTTCTACTAAGTGCTTCACGGCCTCGGGCGTAAGGCAGATGCGGTTTTCCTGCAGGGAAGTCTCTCGGGGCAGCCCAATAAACAGCTTGCGCTTGCGCGTTTCCACGGCCAGCATCGATTCCTGGGTGAAGTAGGCGCGGCTGGCGGCCAGCGACTCGAAGCCGGAGGGTACTGCTTGGGGCATCTTTTTTCAATTAAAAACCAAGAATTGAGGATTAAAAACCAGGAGTTGCCACTTTCAGGATGACGGCGGAGAAGGACAAGCGCTACTTTCTAAATCTCAATTTTCAATTCCCTCGAAGAGGGGCCGGTGACGGTGAGCGTGAGGGTGAGGCGATGATCGGGCAATAGGGGCTCGACGCGGCCAGGCCACTCAATCAGGCAAAGATAGCCAGAATCAAAGTACTCCGAAGCCCCGATGCCTTCGGCTTCGGCGGGGTCGTCGAGGCGGTAAAAATCGAAGTGGTACACGGGCTGGTCGGCGGCCGTGCGGTACTCATTCACCAGCGCGAACGTGGGACTGCTGATTTCCTCGCTTATACCCAGCTCGCGGCCCAACGCCTTGATGAACGTAGTTTTACCGGCTCCCATCTCGCCTTCGAAGCAGATGATAGTATGGCCCGCGAGGGCAGCCCGCACCTGGGCGGCGGCGGCGGGCAACGCCGCCAAATCGGGGATAGTGAGGGTAAGTAAAGAGGTGGCCATGGCGAAGCGGAATGAGGCGCAAGTTTACGAAGCCCGGCGCGGCCAGACCAGCTACCGTTAATTACGCGGCAGTTTTACTGCTGCCCCCCGGCTCCCGGGCCGGCGGAACGGGCCCCAGGCTAAGGCTGGGGATCAGACTCGGGCAATACATATTAGGGCGGGCCGCCAACCGTAGGCGTAGCTTTTGAATAGGCCAAGCAGAACTGATAAGTTGGTTGATGCAAAGCCCTGGCTGCACCAGTTGCGCCAAGAGAATTACCGGATAGCAACTCCCTATCCCCACGTTACCCTACACCATCTCCCTGCTTATTGCCTACATTTGGCCGACCCAAACCAGCAGTACTACCATGCAAGTTTCGCGAATGGCCGAGGGCCTGATTGGCTCCGAAATCATTAAAATTGGCAATGAGGTAAACGATATGATTCGCAAGGGGGAGCAGATCTGCAACCTCACCATTGGCGACTTCGACCCGAGTATTTTCCCAATTCCGGCCGAGTTGGAGGCTGAAATTGTGTTGGCTTACCAGCAGGGCCAGACCAACTACCCACCCGCCAACGGCATGGCCGCGCTGCGCGAAGCCGCTGCCGCCTTCACCCAAAACCGCCTGAGCCTACGCTATTCGCCGGCCGATTTTCTAGTCGCCGGCGGTTCGCGCCCCCTGATCTACGCCGCCTACCGGGCCCTGCTCGACGCCGGCGACCGGGTGGTGTTTCCGGTGCCGAGCTGGAACAACAACCACTACTGCCACCTGGTGGGGGCCGAAGCCGTAACGGTACTCACGCGTCCCGAAAACAACTTCATGCCCACCGCCCAGGAGCTGGCACCCCACTTGGCCGGAGCCACGATGTTGGCCCTATGCTCCCCGCTCAATCCGACCGGCACCGTCTTCAGCCGCGCCGACCTGGAAGCCATCTGCGACCTGGTGCTGGCCGAAAACCTGCGCCGCGGCCCCGCCGAAAAGCCACTCTACCTGCTCTACGACCAGATTTACTGGCTCCTCACCTTCGGCGAAACCCAGCACTACGACCCGGTGAGCCTGCGCCCCGGCCTGCGCGACTACACGATTTACATTGATGGCATCTCGAAGTGCCTGGCGGCCACTGGCGTGCGGGTAGGTTACGCCTTCGGGCCAACCCTGGTAATCGACAAGATGAAGGCCATTTTGGGCCATGTGGGTGCCTGGGCCCCAAAAGCCGAGCAGGTGGCTGTGGGCCAATACCTGCCCCAGGCTGCGGCCGTAGATGCATTTCTGAACACGTTCAAACACAACATCAAGCGAAGCCTTGATACCCTGCACGCGGGTTTGCAGCATCTGAAAGCCGCCGGCTTACCCGTCGATTCGATGGTGCCAATGGGCGCCATTTACCTCACGGCCAAGCTCGACGTGCTGGGCCGCACCACGCCCGCCGGGCAACGGCTCGATACCACCCAACAGCTCACCTCCTACCTCATCAGCGAGGCCCGGCTGGCGCTAGTGCCCTTTAGCGCCTTCGGCACCGATGGCACGGCTCCCTGGTTCCGGATGTCAGTGGGCGGGGCCTCGCTCGAAGCCATTGAGGCGGCGCTGCCCCGGCTGCGGGCGGCTTTGGAGGCGTTGCGTTAAGTGGTGGGGCCTGCGCTACGCCTCAAAGGAGCGAGTCCCCATCGCCTCACTGCCCCACTTGGCCACCTCATTGCATCACCGGTTATACCCCCGCCCTTCCTGGAATACTTCTTCGTCTTCGGGGGCGGCTAAGTGGCTGAGCAGCTCGGTGTGGGTAGTAGGGTGCGAGAACATGGGAAAATTCTTCTCGCAGGCCAGCTGCTGTTCTTCCTCGCTCATGGCCGCGGTGCAGTCGGTGAGCGTGGTCACTTGGTAACCCAGCTCGTAGGCCGTGCGCATGGTCGATTCGACGCAGCAATTGGTTAGAAAACCAGCCAGAACTAAGTGGGTAATGCCGCGCTGGCGAAGCACGAAATCGAGGTTGGTGCTCACGAACCCATCGAGGCCCCGCATGCCTTCGATGATGATATCCTAGGGTTCGGGGTGCAGGGCTTCCACAATTTCCACGCCCCAGGAGCCTTGCCGAAACGACTTGCTGTCGACTACGCCCTTCAAGATGCCGTAGGGGTGGCGGCTCAGCTCCTGGTAGTTGTCGGTGAAGCTGATGGGCAAATGCACGATGGTTGCCCCGTAGCGGCGGGCTCGTTGCACCAGCTCTATGGTGTGGGCAGCATATTGGTCTGTTCCATCACGGGGCGCACCGCTTCGTGCAGAGAGCCGCCGGGGCTGGTGAAGTCGTTTTGAAACTCAATCAGGACAATGGCAGTGGTGTTTGGATTCATAGCTGCAGGGCGTTAGCGTTTTGAAGCATAGTAAGTTATCCTTTCCTCGCCTCAAAACCAACCCGCCTCCGGCACACCCTTACGACTGTCCGCTTTCCCCCGAAAAGCCGTATGTTGCCCTACTCCTCACCAACCACGATAAAGCCGCACGCACCGACCTCGGCCTCGGCGAGTTGCGGGAGTTGCGGGAGAAACAATCACGCTAACCCCAATTCTTATGAGTCGCTATCTGTTGCTACCCCTGTTGTTACTTGGTTTCGCCGCCAGCGCCCAGAATTCTCCTATCGGCAAAGTAAGCATCTCAGCCCCCCGAAATTCTGATAGTACCACTACTGTCATCCGCCTTTACTGTGGCCCTTCCAAGCCCAGCCAACGACCACTTTTTATTATTGATGGTCGGGTTGCAGACAGCCTGCAACTGAACAGTATTAACCCAGATCAGATTGACACTAATTCAATACGCACTATAAGAGCACCGCAAAGCATGAAGCTATATGGTAATGCGGCCCGCAACGGCGTCATTCTAATGACCACTAAACCGACCCCGACCGACCACTAAAAAGTTCTTTCATCTATGAAACGCCACCTCACCACTAACCACGAGCTGTAGGTACCAACCTACGACTCGCATGAAACAACCTAAAAAACGCTGGGCTTGGACGCCCCGCCAACGTGGCCGTATCCGGGCGCACAGTAGCTTCTGGAATAACTTTCATCAGCCCTCACGCTCTTTCATTCATGAAATGTGGGTTCATGATCGGGCGCTTACCCGGGTGGCCTTGCATGAGATTCGACAAGGCGCTGATGAGACTGAAGTTCACTTTCCCTATCATCATAAGCACCAAGGTCATTGGCAATGGGCTTAGAACGCCAAAGAGGGCCGCCAGAAATGGCGGCCCTCTTTATTAATCCTGACACATATCTATTGTCTCCAAATCTTCCATTCAGATACCGCGCTACTCCTCTTAGATTTGAGGATAATTGTATCTGAATTCGTTTTTTTAGATATCCAATCGCCCCAATAAAGGCTATCGGCTAGGTAGTGATTATTGCTAGCTGTTCCACTTAAGTTATATTCATCGGGAGAATTCTTAAGTCGCACTTTAAATCCGCGCGCCTGAGAAATCATCACAACTTCCCCATCGAATGATTGTGCGTATAATCTGTTAAGCTCTCCGCTTTCATGATTGCTTCTGAGAGGATACAAACTGAAATAGGCAAAAACACATACGAAGCCAAAGAAGGGTAGTAATTTCAGCATTTCCCGGTCATCAGATTGATTACTATAGATGTTTCGTGAACAGTATACCCTTTGAGTCTTGTCGTCCGCATCATCGCAACGTCATTGTTCGATGTAGCGACGCAAATATGCGTCGCTGCAAAATGGATATACGGTTCACGAAACCGCTATAACTAGAAATAGCTAGACTAACACCCTACCCTTTCGCGCTCAAGGTCACGTACGGGATGATGCACTCCTCCAGGGAGATGCCGCCGTGCTGGAACGTGTCCTTGTAGTAGTTCACGTAGTAGTTGTAGTTGTTGGGGTAGGCGAAGAAGAAGTCGCCGACCGTGAATACGTAGGCGGTGCTCACGTTTTCGCGGGGCAGGAAGATGTTTTCCGGCTTGCGCACGGTGTACACGTCCTTGGTATCGTCGAAGCCCAGGTTTTTGCCGTGCTTGTAGCGCAGGTTGGTGTTCGTGTTCCGGTCGCCCACGATTTTGTAGGGCCGCTTCACGCGAATCGTGCCGTGGTCGGTGGTGATGATGAGCTTGCCCTTGCGCTCGGCAATCTGCTGGAACATCTCATAGAGTGGCGAGTGCAGGAACCACGATTTGGTGAGACTCCGGTAGGCCGATTCGTCGGCCGCCAGCTCCCGGATCATGGCCATATCGGTGCGGGCGTGGCTGAGCATGTCCACGAAATTGTAGACGATGACGTTGCACTTGTAGTTGTTGTGCAGGTTGGCCATTTTACCCAGCAAGTCCTTGCCGGCCTGCAGGTTGGTTACCTTGTGGTAGCTGAACTTATGCTTCTGGTTGGCCTTCTGGAACATGATTTCCATGAACTCGGCCTCGTGCAGGTTCTTGCCCTCGTCGTCGTCATCCCAAACCCAGAGGTTGGGGTATTTCTTCTGGATTTCGCTCGGCATCATGCCCGAGAAGATGGCATTGCGGGCGTAGGCCGTGGTGGTAGGCAGAATGCTGTAGTAGGTTTCCTCCGAATCGACAGTGAACAACTCCGCGATGATGGGTTCGAGCACCTTCCACTGGTCGTAGCGTAGGTTGTCGATGAGCATGAAGTAGACGGACGTGTCGCCGGTTTCCTTGAGCAGCGGGAACACGCGCTTCTGGAACAGCTGGTGCGACATGAGCGGGGCGTCCTCGTCGCCATGCAGCCAGTCTTCGTAGTTTTCCTGAATGAAGCGGCCGAAGTAGGTATTGGCCTCATCCTTCTGCATGTTGAACACCTCGGCCATACTCTTGCCCTCGGTTTCATTGATTTCGAGCTCCCAGTACACCAGCTTCTTGTACACGTCGGCCCACTCGCTCGGGCTGAGCCGGTCGCCGAGCTGCATGCCGAGCTGGCGGAAGTCGCGCTGGTAGCCGGAGTTGGTGGCCTCGCTGACGAGGCGCTTGTTGTCGAGCACCTTTTTCACGGCCAGCAGAATCTGGCTTGGGTTGACGGGCTTGATGAGGTAGTCGGCAATTTTGGCCCCGATGGCTGATTCCATGATGTGCTCCTCTTCGCTCTTGGTTATCATGATAACCGGCACGGTGGGGCGCAGAGCCTTGATTTCAGTGAGGGTTTCGAGGCCCGTCAGGCCGGGCATGTTCTCGTCGAGGAACACGATGTCGTAGTTCTTCTCCTGGATTTCTTCTACCGCATCGGCGCCCGAATTCACGCCGGTTACGTCGTAGCCCTTGTCTTTGAGGAAGAGGATGTGGGGCTTGAGCAGGTCGATTTCATCATCGGCCCAGAGGATGTTGTATTGTTGCATACAGGGGGTTGAGAGTAGCGTCAGTAGCCGCAGGCGTCCGCCTACGGTCCGTTGAACGAGCTTCGGGCGTTGCTACCCGGTACCAGGTTTGTCAAAGAGACGCCCCGGCGACGGTGGGTTGCAACTGAAGTTTCGTAAGTAGCTTTACTCCCAATCCCTGGCTTTTGGTTGTCGGAAAATTATAGAAAGCAGATATTCTGCGCTAATACAACCGCAAAGTACCCTAAAAAAGTTGGCTTTGCGGGCAGGCGCTTGTCGGCCGAGGCTTGTTTAGCTGCCCCCAAAGCCCTGCCAGGCCCCTTCCCCCGGACCCCACATGAACAAAAAGAAAATCTTCAACGACCCGGTTTACGGCTTCGTTACCATCCCGACCGAACTGCTTTTCGACCTGATTGAGCACACGTATTTCCAGCGGCTGCGCCGGATTCAGCAGCTGGGCCTGACGATGTTCGTGTACCCGGGGGCGCTGCACACGCGTTTCCACCACGCCCTGGGGGCCATGCACCTCATGTCGCTGGCGTTGCGCACGCTCAAGGACAAGGGCGTGAAGATTTCGGCCGAGGAGGGCGAGGCGGCCATGGCGGCCATTCTGCTCCACGACATTGGCCACGGCCCCCTCTCCCACGCCCTGGAGCGCAGCATTTTCGACGATGTGCACCACGAGGCCGTGAGCCTGCACCTCATGCGCAAGCTCAACGCGGAGTTCGATGGGGCGCTGGACCTGGCCATTACCATTTTCCAGGGCACTTACGCGCGGCCATTTTTCCATCAGCTCGTCAGCAGCCAGCTTGATATGGACCGGCTCGACTACCTCAACCGCGACTCGTTTTATACCGGCGTGCAGGAAGGCCGCCCCGGTGCCGACCGCCTGATTAAAATGCTGACCGTAGTAGATGAGCGGCTGGTACTGGAGGAAAAGGCCGTGTACAGCATCGAGAATTTCCTGGTGAGCCGGCGGCTGATGTACTGGCAGGTGTACCTGCACAAAACCGTGACCAGCGCCGAGCAGATGGTCATCCGCATCATGCAGCGGGCCCGCGACCTGGTGCGGTCCGGCACTGAGGTTCCCGCGTCGCCCAACCTGCACTTCTTCCTCTCGCGCAACGTCACGCAGGCACAGTTCGAGGCCGACGATACCATCCTGCGCCGCTTCACCCGCCTCGACGACACCGACGTATGGGGCGCCGTAAAGCTGTGGGCCGACCATCCCGACACGGTATTGCGCTACCTGGCCCAGAGCATGCTCGACCGGCATTTATTCAAAATCACGCTCCAGGCCGAGCCGTTCGAGGAGGAATTCCAGCTCGGCATCATCGAGCTGATTGCGGCCCGTTTCAACCTCTCGCCCACCGACGCAGCCCAACTCATGATTGCCGGCCGCATCAGCAACAACGCCTACGACGCCGAGGGCCGCGACACCATCGACGTACTCACTAAGCGCGGCCAGGTCGTCAACGTAGCCGAAGCCTCCGACCTGCCCAACATCAAGGCCTTGGGCCAGCGCGTGGAGAAGCACTATATCTGCTACCCCAAAGAGATATTGTAAGGTGGTTGGGGAGTTGGCGGGGGTAGTTGTTGCGGAGAACATCATTCTTCGCTGCGCTCTGAATGACGTTCTTCTGCCTGAATGACATTCTACTGAATAATGTTCTTCCTGACAACTCCCCCCTGACAACTGACAACTAATAACTGCTTCCTACTTTTGCCCCCATGGAATTTACCGTAGGTCAGATAGCCGAAGTGCTGCAGGGCACCGTGGAGGGCGATAGTAGCCAGCAAGTCAACCGGCTGGCCAAGATTGAGGAAGCGCGGGCGGGCTCGCTCTCGTTTCTTTCCAATCCCAAATACGAACCCCACCTCTACACTACTGAGGCCACAGTGGTGATTGTGAGCCGGACGCTGGAACTGAAAAAGCCCGTGACGGCCGCCCTGATCCGCGTCGACGACCCCTACACTAGCTTCACGGCCCTGCTCGAATTTTATCAACAGGCCAGCCGCACCGGCAAGCGCGGCGTGGAGGAGCCGGCCTATATGGCCGCCAGCGCCAGCATCGGCGAAAACCATTACCGCGGGGCCTTCTCCTACATCGGCGAGAACTGCGAAATCGGGGCCGACGTGGTGATTTTCCCGCACGTGTTCATCGGCGACCGGGTGAAAATCGGCGACGGCACCATTCTGTATCCCGGAGCCAAAATATACGCCGAAACCGTAATTGGCCAGCGCTGCACGGTGCACGCCGGGGCCGTTATCGGCTCCGATGGCTTCGGGTTTGCCCCCCAGCCCGACGGCTCCTACCGCACGATTCCGCAAATCGGCAATGTGGTGCTCGAAGACAACGTGAGCATCGGGGCCAACGCCACCATCGACTGCGCCACGATGGGCTCGACCATTATTCGTGAGGGGGCCAAAATCGATAACCTCGTGCAGCTGGCCCACAACGTGGAAGTCGGCCGTCACACGGTAATTGCCTCACAAACAGGCGTGTCGGGCTCCACCAAAATCGGTGATTTCTGTGTGCTGGCGGGGCAGGTGGGCATGGCCGGCCACCTCACGCTGGCCAACCGCACCACCGTTACGGCCCAGTCGGGAGTGGGTAAGTCTATTAAGCAGGAGGGCGTGCTGCTCCAGGGCTCGCCGGCCTTTGGCCTGCGCGACAGTTTGCGCGCCAACGCTATTTTCCGCCACTTGCCCGACCTGGAGCGCCGCCTGCGCCTACTGGAACAGAATGCCCGCCCGCCGGAAAAGCCCTAGCTTTGCGTTTAGAAAAGCTTCAAGCCGCAAGCTACAAGCAGCAAGTCTTGGGCTCCTTTTCATCACCCTATTCTTCGCTTGCAGCTTGCGGCTTGAAGCTTGCAGCTTAACTCAATGAACGACAAGCAACATACCATCAAGGCCCCCGTCACCGTGAGTGGCATCGGTCTTCATACCGGCGTGCAGGCCACGATGACGTTCTGCCCGGCCCCCATCAACCACGGTTACAAGTTTCAGCGCGTCGATTTGCCCGGCCAGCCCATTGTGGATGCCGACGTGGACAACGTAGTGGACCTCTCGCGGGGCACGACCATCGAGCAGAACGGGGCCCGCGTGAACACCGTGGAGCATACGCTGGCCGCCCTCGTGGGCCTGCAGATTGATAATGTGCTCATCCAGCTCGACGGCCCCGAACCACCCATCATGGACGGCTCTAGCTACGAGTTCATCAAGCCCCTGCAGGAAGTGGGCCTCGAAGAGCAGAACGCGCTGCGCAACTACTACGAGATACCGGCCGAAATCCGATACGTGGATAACGCCCGCTCGGTGGAAATAGCGGCCCTGCCACTCAACTCCTACCGCCTCACGGTGATGGTAGACTACAATTCGCCGGTGCTGGGCTCTCAGCACGCCTCGCTGACAGACATTTCCCAGTTTGCCGCCGAAATCGGCTCCTCGCGCACGTTCTGCTTTCTGCACGAGCTGGAGGCGCTCTACAAATCCAACCTCATTAAGGGTGGCGATTTGAGCAATGCCATTGTGGTGGTTGACCGCGTGGTGAGCGACGAGGAACTGGACGAGCTGGCCACCATGCTGGGCAAGCCCAAAGTGGCCGTCAAGAAGGAAGGCATTCTCAACAACGTAGACCTGCGCTACAAGAACGAGCCCGCCCGCCACAAATTACTCGATTTGGTAGGCGACCTGGCCCTGGTTGGCCGCCCGCTGAAAGGCCAGATTCTGGCCGCCCGGCCCGGGCACGCGGCCAACGTGGCCTTCGCCAAGCGCATCAAGAAAAAGATGATGGAGGCCCACACCAGCCCCATCCCAACCTACGACCCGAGCCGCGAGCCGGTGATGGACATCAACCAGATTGCCGCCACCCTGCCCCACCGCTACCCTTTCCTGCTGATCGACAAGATCATTCACTTGGACGCCACCACCGTCACGGGCGTCAAGAACGTGACCTTCAACGAGCAGTTCTTCGCCGGCCACTTCCCAGGCAACCCCGTGATGCCCGGCGTGCTTCAGATTGAGGCAATGGCCCAAACCGGCGGCATTCTGGTGCTCAATACCGTACCCGACCCCGAAAACTACTGGACCTACTTCCTGGGCATTGAAAACTGCCGCTTTCGCCGCATGGTGAAGCCCGGCGACACCATCATTTTCAAGTGCGAGCTGACTGCCCCCATCAAGCGGGGCATCGCCAAGATGAGCGGGAAAGCCTACGTGAGCGGGAAAGTAGTGATGGAAGCCGAAATGTCGGCCAGTATTGTTAAGAAACAATAATTAAGAATCAGGAATCAAGAATTAAGAATTTGTCCCTTTGGCCTGTTCGTATTAGTTCTTAATTCTTAATTCTTAGTTCTTAATTGAAAGAAGAATGACCCAGCCGCTCGCCTATATTCACCCCGAGGCCCATATTGCCCAGAACGTGGTAGTGGAGCCGTTCACGACCATCGACAAGGATGTTGAAATCGGGGAAGGCACCTGGATTGGCCCCAACGTCACGATTATGTCTGGGGCTCGGATTGGCAAAAACTGCAAGATTTTTCCGGGGGCCGTTATTGCGGCTCAACCCCAGGATTTAAAATTCGCGGGCGAAAGAACGACGGTCCAAATCGGCGACAACACCGTAATTCGGGAGTGCGTGACGGTGAACCGCGGCACCGTGGACCGGCTCAAAACCGTGATTGGCAGCAACTGCCTGCTGATGGCCTACGTGCACATTGCCCACGACTGCATTATCGGCGACAACTGCATTCTGGCCAACACCGTGCAGGTGGCCGGGCACGTGGAAGTAGGCGACTACGCCATTATTGGCGGCTCATCGGCCATCCACCAGTTCGTGCGCGTAGGCCAGCACGCCATGATTTCCGGCGGCTCGCTGATTCGGAAAGACGTGCCGCCCTTCGTGAAGGCTGGGCGCGAGCCGTTGAGCTACGCCGGCATCAACAGCATCGGGCTTCGCCGCCGGGGCTTTTCAGATCAGAAGATATCCGAGATTCAGCAGCTCTACCGCCTGCTGTTCATGAGCGGCCTCAACAACGCTGCCGCCCTAGAGCAGATTGAGTTGGAACTGGCTCCCTCCCCCGAGCGCGATGAAGTGGTCAACTTCATCCGCAACTCGGGCCGCGGCGTGATAAAAGGCTACGGCCGCATGCCTAACGGCGGCGGCGAATAGGTTTTTTGGCTGTTAGCTCAAGTAACGTCATGCTGAGCGTAGCCGGAGGCGCAGTCGAAGCATCTCTACCGCAATGGTAATCCTAAGGGCTGATTGGCCGTTGCAATGAAGTGGTAGAAATGCTTCGACTGCGGCTGCGCACCCTGGCTCAATTCGCCACATGCTCAGCATGACGTTCTTTTTTCCTTCTAGCTCCCCAGTTCCCCAGACCCACCCTACCAATGCAAATCACGGCTACCGGGCTCAGCAAGCGGTTTGCGCGGGAGTGGATATTCCGGGAGCTGACGCATACGTTCGTGGCGGGTTCGGCTACTGCCATTCTAGGGCCTAACGGCTCGGGGAAAAGCACGCTGCTTAATACGCTGTCGGGGCAGGTACTACCTACGCAGGGCACGGTGGAGTATCAGGAAAACGGCCAAATCGTGGTCGTAGAGGATGTGCCGCAGCGGCTGGCCTACGCCGCACCCTACCTGGAGCTAATTGAGGAGCTGAGCCTGACCGAGCTCATCCAGTTTCACACCCGCTTCAAGCCCCTGCGGCCGGGCCTCACGGCCGACGAGCTGATTGGGCTCATGTACCTCGAGAAGTCGCGCAACAAGCTGATTCGAGACTTTTCGAGCGGCATGAAACAGCGCCTCAAGCTGGCCCTGGCCCTCTACGCCGACGCGCCACTGCTGCTACTCGACGAGCCCACTACCAACCTCGACCGGGCGGGCGTGGCCTGGTACCGGGAGCACGTGGCGGCCACGCTGGCCGGGCGCACGGTGCTGGTGTCGAGCAATGTGCCCGAGGAGTATGACTTTTGCGCTACGCAACTCCTGATTACCGATTTCGGAGCCCAAGCGGCCCGTTAGCGCCTGTTTTTGCAGAGGGGAGGTGTATGTTTTAGCACAATCCGTTAGCCATGCCTGCTCTGCTCCAACTCTACCTTGCGGCCGTAATAAAGCCAGAAGCCTGCCTGGCCGCCGAGCGACAGGCCGATTTCAGGAGCGAGTATTACCAGGGCCGGCGGCGTTGCGTTCAACGGCATACGCCCCGCAACGTAACCTGGTCCAGCCTTCCGTTCGTATCTTTGCGGCTGGGGGGCGCCTTTACTACTCTGCCAATTTTCACCTCTTATCGCCCCTGACAAGGCCATGACACAACACGACGACTTCGCCGACGACGACCTTTTTAAAGACGACGACCTGTTGGACGACTATGCCAAAACCGGCGGCAGTAAAACCCATGGTTCGGCCGAGGAACGGCTCACTGCCAAATACTCCGACTACCTGATGTGGCGCGACACCGGCTCCAGCCACGATGAAGCCCTCGACCTGGCCAACATGAGCGAGGACGAGTACGACGAGGCCGAAGCCGGCAACGACCCCGAAAGCGGTAGCAAGTTCACCTCCCTCGACGAACTGGACGACAACGACTTCTCCGACGACGAAAGCGACGAGTACGGCTCCTCGGGCTCGTCGCGTAACAGCGGCCGCAACTCCGACTACGACTAGCCGTGAATGAGTGAAGTAGTTCTCTCAGCCTATATAAAGCGAAGGACCTTACTGCGCGAACATGGCCGTAACAACGGCTCGTTCTGGCGCAGTAAGGTCCTTCGCTTTGTATAGGCCGGATGGCAGATGGATGAGCAGATTCACCGAGTCACCCATTCCCCCCTAACCCCGACCAAATACGCGCCGCAGGATTTCGGTGGTGCGGGCCACGGGGTTTTCGCGGATGTTGGCCTCCTCCTGGGCCACGAGCGTGAACAGGCCGTCGATGGCCTTGCCGGTGGCGTACTGGTTGAGGTCGGTCTGGACGGGCGTAACCAGCGGGATGCGGTTGTAGCGGCTCGTCAGGTCGGTGTAGTACTTAGTAGCCCCTACCTGACCGAGGCTGCGCTCCATGATGGGCTGGAAGGCAGTGGTAAGCTGCGCGGTAGTGGTGCGCTTGAGGTAATTGGTGGCGGCGTCCTTCTCGCCCGTCAGAATTCCCCAGACGTCTTTGAAGGTGAGGCTTTTGATGGCGGTCAGGAAGATAGGCTTGGCGCTCTTGGCCGCGTCTTCAGCTCCGCGGTTCAGCGTGAGTTCGAATTTATCGACCTGACTGCCCAGGCCGATGGTGCGGAGCGTGGTAGCTACGCGCTGGGCGTCGGGCGGAAACGGAATGCGGATAAGACGATTGAGGTAGAAGCCGTCGGTCTTGGCGGCTTGGTCGGCACCCTTGCTGATGCCCATGGTGAGGGCCTCTTTAAGGCCGCGGGCGGCCTCGTCCTGGGTAATACTACCAGTGCTACCGGTACTGCCGGTCCGGGTGGTGGTAGGGGCGGGCAGGGTTTTGAAGATTTCGCCCAGCTTGGGAAAACGAAATTGGGCGGCGGCAGGCAGTTGCAGGCCCACTACGAGCAAGGGCAACGCGAGGATAGAGCGGAAATTCATAGGAGCAGGTGTAAACGGTTCTATTCCCGGTTTTGCATAAACCGGACCAGAACAGAAAATCAACCATTAGAAACGGCCGTTGAGCGTCCCATCAGGGCATCACTTAACGGCCGTTTTCGCTTTTAACCCTTCGTTATTTCCCGAATACCCGCTTCAGTAGCGCGCTGCCCTGGGCAGCGGGGTTGGCCCGGATGCGGCCTTCTTCGGCGGCAATAAGGGCGAAGAGGCCGTCTACGGTTTTCTCGGTGGCGTAGGGTACCAATTGGGGCGTAAGCGGAGTTACGAGGGGAATTTTGTTGTAGCGGGCCACCATTTCGGCGTAAAGCCGGGTGGCGCCGGTTTGCTCCAACGACTGCTGCACGGTGGGTTGGAAGGCCGTGCGCAGTTCGGAAGCCGTTTTTTCGTAGAGCAGCGTAGTAGCGGCATCGTTTTCCTTGCTGGTGACCAACGTGAGGGCATCTTGCAGGGTCAGGTTTTGCACGGCGCCCAGGAAGATGGGTTTGGCCTGGGTGGCGGCGGTTTCGGCGGCACGGTTCAGGGCCACCTCAAAATTATCGACCAGCGCCCCAGCCCGCAGTCTGCGTAGCGTGGCAGCGACCAGCTCGGCTTCGGGCGGAAACGGGATGCGGATGTCGGCGTTGGCATTGAAGCCGTCCGTCTGCCCGGCCAGGGCCACGGCCCGCGCTACGCCCTGGCTGAGGGCTTCGCGCAGACCACCGGCGGCTTCCTCGCTGCTCAGGGACAGTTTAATGGGAATGACGGGGGCAGAAGCAGCGGGTTTGGTGGCGGGTTTAGCCGGGGTTGCCGGTTTGGTGGCGGTGGTCTTTTTAGTGGTGGCAGTAGTTTTTTTAACTGGGGTTTTAGTCTGGGCCAGGGCTAGCGGGGCGGTGGCCAGGGTGAGGGCGCCGGCCAGAATGAGGGTACGGAGGGGAGTCATAGAAGAGAAAAAGAGCAAAACCCGGGGGCCATTATGGCGTTGTTAGCGGGCGACGCCCCAATATTGCGTCAAATCCGGCGCTCCTCCTAACCTCTCCCCCCATGTCCGCTATTCCCGACGTTGAAATCATGACTATTGGCGATGAGCTGCTTTACGGGCAGGTCATCGATACCAACTCCGCCTTTATGGGCCAGGAGTTGGGCAAGCTGGGGCTGCGGGTGCGCCAGATTACAAGCGTATCGGACCGGGCCGACGAAATCGTGGCTACCCTCGACCAGGCCCGGCAGCGGGCCCGGGTGGTGCTGATGACCGGCGGCCTGGGCCCCACCAAGGACGACCTTACCAAGCACGTGCTGGCCCGCTATTTCGGGGCCGGGCTGGTGCTCGACGAAAACGTACTGCGCCACGTGGAAAGCATTTTTGCCCGCTACAACCGGCCCATGCTGGAAGTAAACCGCCAGCAGGCAATGGTGCCGGCCAACTGCCAGGTACTGCACAACGCCGTGGGTACCGCGCCCGGCATGTGGTTCGAAGACGGTAGCGTGGTGTTCGTGAGCATGCCCGGCGTGCCCCACGAAATGAAGTACCTGATGACCCATGAGGTACTGCCCCGCCTGCGGGCTCACTTCCAGACGCCTGCCATCGAGCACTTGGTGGTGCAGACGGTGGGCCTGGGCGAATCGTTTCTGGCCCAGCAGATTGAGGACTGGGAAACGGCGCTGCCCCCGAATATCAAACTCGCTTATTTGCCCTCGTTGGGGGGCGTGCGCCTACGCCTGACGGGCCACGACGACGGCCAGCCCCACCTGCGGGCCCGCATGGAAGCCCTGCTGCCCGAATTGCGCCGCCTGCTTGGCACCCATATTTTTGCCGAAGGCGAAATCAAGCTGGAGGAAGCCGTGGGCCAACTGCTGCTGGCGCGGGACCTGACGGTAGGCACGGCCGAGAGCTGCACCGGGGGCCTGCTGGCCCACCGCCTCACCAGCATCCCCGGGGCCTCGCGCTACTACCAGGGCAGCATCGTGGCCTACTCCAACGAGATAAAAATGCAGGAATTAGGCGTAAAGGCCGAAACGCTGGCTGCTCATGGAGCCGTGAGTGAGGCCGTAGTAGCCGAAATGGCCGAGGGCCTGCGCCGCCGCCTGGGCGTGGACGTGGCCCTGGCAACCAGCGGCATTGCCGGCCCCGACGGCGGCACGCCGACCAAGCCCGTGGGCACCATCTGCGTGGCCTACGCCGACGCCCACCGCACCGTCACGAAGCAAATCAGTTTCGACCGGGGCCGCCAGCTGAACCTGGAGTTCACCACCACCACCGCCCTGAACCTGTTGCGCCTGAATTTACCAGCCGGCGAATGAGCGAGTTGGTGAATGGGTGAATAAAGTCCCTGTCGTGCTGAGCGAAGGCGCAGCCGTAGCCGAAGTATCTCTGTCGCAATAGTAACCCCACTGGTAGCAACGAAGCGGTATAGATACTTCGGCTACGGCTGCGCCTTCGCTCAGCATGACCGCCTCCTACCAGCTACTCATTCACTAGGTCACGTACACACCACTTCCCTGCATTGCCAGTTCTGGTTACCTTTGCACCACCAACCCCACCCCACCCACCTCTATTAATATCCCGACCGCATGGCACGAATGGAAATGACGATGCCCAAGATGGGCGAATCCATCATGGAAGGCACCGTTCTCAAATGGCTTAAGCAAGTAGGCGACGCCATCGAGCAGGACGAATCGGTGCTGGAAGTGGCCACCGACAAAGTAGACACCGAAGTACCCGCCCTGCACGCCGGCGTGCTGCAGGAAATTCTGGTGGAAGAAGGCCAGGTAGTGGCTGTGGGCGCCCCCATCGCCGTGATTGAAACCAATGCTGCCAACGCCGGCGCATCGGCTCCGGCGAGTGCCCCCGCTACGCCGGCCGCCTCGGCCAATGGCAGCGCCAACCACGCCGCCGAAGCCGCCCAGGTGCCCCACGTACCGGCCGCCGCGCCGGCTGGCTCAGCCGAGCCCCAGACCGGCCGCTTCTACTCGCCGCTGGTCATGAGCATCGCCCGCGAGGAAGGCATCAGCATGAGCGACCTCGAATACCTACCCGGCACCGGCAACGAGGGCCGCGTCACCAAAAAGGACATTCTCGACTACGTGGCCGGCGGCAAGCAGCCTCTCACGCCGCAGGCCGCGGCCCCAGTTGCTGCCGCTCCGGCCGCTACGCCAGCCGCCGCACCAACTCCGGCTCCGGCCGCTGCCAAGCCCCAGACTGCTGCTGCCGCTACCAAGGCGGTGCCTTCCATCAGTGGTGGGCAGGAGCTGATTGAGATGGACCGCATGCGCAAGATGATTGCCCAGCGCATGGTGGACTCGAAGCGCATTTCGCCCCACGTGACAAGCTTCGTGGAGGCCGACGTGACCGACATCGTGAACTGGCGCAACAAGCACAAGGATGCCTACAAGAAGCGTGAAGGCGAGAACCTGACCTTCACGCCCATCTTCATCCAAGCCATTGCCCGCGCCATTCAGGACTACCCGCTCATCAACGTTTCCATTGATGGCGACTACATCATCAAGAAGCGCGACATTAACATTGGCGTGGCCGTGGCCCTGCCCTCGGGCAACCTCATTGTACCGGTGATTCACAACGCCGACCAGCTCAACCTGAATGGCCTGAGCAAGAAGTTGAACGATCTGGCCAACCGCGCCCGCACCAACAAGCTCAAGCCCGAAGACCTGGAAGGCGGCACCTACACCGTATCCAACGTTGGCTCGTTTGGCAACGTGATGGGCACGCCCATCATCATGCAGCCTCAGGTAGCCATCATGGCCGTGGGCGCCATCAAGAAGAAGCCTGCCGTAATTGAAACGCCCCAGGGCGACCTGATCGGCGTGCGCCACTTCATGTTCCTGAGCCACAGCTACGACCACCGCGTGGTCGATGGCTCGCTCGGCGGCATGTTCGTGCGCCGCGTGGCTGACTACTTAGAGCAGTTTGACCCAAGTACAAGCATTTAGCACTTGAGGCTCAAAGTGTATATGCAGCAAGGCCCCGCCGTGGTTACGGCGGGGCCTTGCTGTGCACGGGAAGCCGTACTTATGATTTGTTTGTTGCTTTATGGGGTCTCAGCCAACCGACTGGTTCCTGGTTCCCGCCACTCGTTTTCTTCCTACTCATGAACAAAGTTGTTTCCCTGGTTGCGTTGCTGGTTGCGCTCGGCCTTATCCTGTTCCTCTACCAGCGCTTGCGCAACACCGAAACCGCCCTGCAACGCGCCGAGCAACGCTTTACCGACTGCGAGCAGGTCACGTTCCAGCTTCAAAACAAACTCAGCCAAATTACGCGGGGGCCGGTGCCCGACAGTCTACGGGACAGATAAGGCAGGCAGAAAAAGCATGTCATGCTGAGCGGAGTCGAAGCATCTTAGCTGCAACGCTAGTCCTGACGTTGGATGTACCATTGCGGTAGAGATGCTTCGACTCCGCTCCGCTGCGCTCAGCATGACAACGTTCTGGATTAGCCCATTCTCTCTTTACTGCTGGCCGCCGGCGTCGGGAGTGCTGCTGCCGCCTTCCTTCAAGTCGTCGTTGCTGATGGCACGGCGGCGGCGAGTGGGCCGCTGCTCGGTCGTGAGCTTGCCGAGGCGGTAGCTGAGGTTGACGCGGAAACCGGCCCGACGCAGCACGTTCACGCTGTTCTGATCGAGCAACGGCGACTCGATACGGCTGCGGATTTTGAACTCGGGGGTGAAGAAGTTGTCGGCGCCGAGGCCGAACGAACCCCGCTTCTCGGCGAAATCCTTCTTCAAACTCAGGCTATAAATGCCGAAACCGCCCTGGTAGCCCTGCAGCTGCACCTGCCGGCCACGGTAGAAGGCGAAGCTCTGGAAGCCCCAGCCATTTTCGAACGTGTAGCTGGCAATTAGACGGCCACTCATCACCACGCCCGTGTTGCGGGCCGCGAAGGCGGGGTCGGAGGAGTTGTTGTCGAGCACGGCATAGAATACATCGGTGCCGCCGCTGAGGGTGAATTTCTTGTTGATGTTGACGTTGGCGCTCAGGCTGCCACCGTAGGCGTTTTCGGTGCCGATATTGCGGAAACGGGTTATAATGGTGTCGAGGCTGGTAGTACGCACCGACTGAATGGAGCCGGTAGTGTTGCGCACGAAGGCCGAGAAGTTGAGCGACGTCTGCTTAACAAAGGTATTGTAGGCCAGCTCGTAGTTGTTGGTGTACTCGGGCTTTAGCGTCGGGTTGCCGACAGTAACGAGGAGCGGGTTGGAGGCCTGGCGGTTGGGGTTGAGGAACTGTAGCGAGGGCCGCTGAATTCGGCGGTTGTAGGCCGCTTTTACCAGGTTGCCGTTGGTGAGCTTGCGCGAGAGGTTCACGCTGGGTACCAGCACCGCGTACGAGGGAATGGGGTCTACCCGCTGCTCGTTTTTAAAATCGGCGTTGATGGAGGTGTACTCGTAGCGGAGGCCGGGCTTGAGGGTGTAGTTCTTGAGCAGCGTGAGCGTGTAGGCGGCGTAGGCAGCGGCCACATTCTGGTCGTAGGTGAAGATGTTGGACAGGCCCCGGCCTTCCTGGGGCTGGCCATTGAGCAGCGTGGTATAGTCGCTGTTCACGCGCCGCACGATGTCCTTGGCGCCAAACTCCAGAATTTGGTTTTCCTTGATGGGCGTGATGTAATCGGCCTGCAGCGTGTACTCCTCGTTGTAGCTGTCGTTGATGTTGCGCAGGAAATCGCCCGAGCCCTGCCCCTCGCGGATGGCGTTGGTGAAGTTGTTGGTGCGCACGTTGCGGCTGTACTGGCCCAGCACGCTGAACTCCTGGCGCGGCTTCTGGAAGGTGCGCGTGTAGCTCAGCGTGGCATCGAGGGTGGTCGAGTTATCGAGCACCTTCACGTCGCGGCTGCTGCTGGTAAATGTATCGGCCGTGCCGGTGGCGGGGTCGCCGAAAAAGGTGGTTGCCGAACGCAGGTCGTCCTGGTAGCTGGTGCCGTTGCGCTGGCCAATCTGGACCGAGGCGGCCAGGAAGTTGTACTTGTTGATGTCGTAGTCCCAGCCCAGCGAGTAGCGCCCAAATACGTTGTTCTGACGCGTATCGGCCTGTTGCGACGAGCGGCTGATGGCTTCGCGGTTGGTGGGGTCGTTGTTGAGCAGGCGGTAGCTGAGCTGCTCGTTCTCGAAGCGCCCGGGCGTGTTGTACTGGGCCCGGCCCCCACCGCTGAGCGAAAAGCCCATTTTGCCGGTGCGGTACGCCGCGTTCAGGCCCAGGTTGGCGCTGCGCAGCCCGCCACTTAAACGGGTATCGAGCGTGAAGCCGTGCAGGTTGTTTTGCTTGGTCACGATGTTAATGATGCCGCCCGAACCTTCGGCATCGTACTTGGCCGAGGGCGAGGTAATCACTTCCACGCTCTTGATCTGGTCGGCCGGAATCTGCTTGAGCGCGTCGGCAATGCTGTTGGCCGAGATGGTGGATGGGCGGTTGTTGATGAGTACCCGGATGTTGCTGGAGCCGCGCAGGCTCACGTTGCCGTCAAGGTCGACCGAGAGCATGGGCACGCGCCGGAGCACGTCGGTGGCGTCGCCGCCACGGGTGGTTTCGTCCTTTTCGGCATTGTACACCGTGCGGTCCACCTTCTCCTCAATCAGGGCGCGCTGGCCTTCCACTACCACTTCCTTCAGGGCCTGGGCCGTACTCTCCACACTAACGCTGCCCAGGTTGATGGTGTTGCCATCGTCGGTAATCACGAGGCCGGGCTTGTCCACGTTCTTGTAGCCGATAAAGCTCACCTGCAGCGTGTAGGTGCCGGCGGCCACCCGCGGAATCGAGAATTTCCCGCTGTCGTCGGCCGAGGTGCCATCCACGGGTTTGCCGGTGGCGGGGCTCAGCAGCACCACTGTGGCGTAGGGCACGGGCTGCTTGGTGGCGGCATCTACCACGGTGCCCGTTACGCGGCCGGTGCCCGACTGGGGCTGCGGAGCCGATAGGCCGGCGGGTCGGCCAGCGCCATTGGGGGCTCCGGTGGGCCGACCACTGCCGCTCGGCGTTTGGGCCAGAGCCAGGGTGGTGGGGGCTGCCAGCAGCAGCAGGAGTACTTGCTTCTTCATTCTCAGTAACCAAAAAACGCCCCAATCCTCCCCGGCAAATACCCGCCCACTGTTGGCCGGCTCCCCCAGAGAAAGCCAGCGGATGTGCGCTACAGACGCAACTTTTTCCCCTGGGTGGCACGAAGGCCCCGGAATATTTGTGGGCAGGATGAAGGATTCTGGTACGGACTTCAGCCCGCAGCCCGCCTAATAGCCTTCGGGATGTAGCGCGAACCGCAGGACGGCGAAGCCAAGCGCCCGCTTCACCGTCCTGCGGTTCGCGCTACATCCCCTTTTGCGTAAGGCCTATCGGCAGTTCTAATCGTTGGGCCACGGACTGAAGTCCGTGCTACACCCCTACTCCCGTACGCCGAGTAGCAGCAGCATAAAGGCAAACTGCCGGGCCACGTCGTGGATGGATTTGAAGCGGCCCGAGGCCCCGCCGTGGCCGGCGGCTAGGTCGGTGTGGAGCAACAGCAGGTTGCTGTCCGTCTTCAGGGCCCGCAGCTTGGCCACCCACTTAGCGGGCTCGAAATACTGCACCTGCGAGTCGTGCAGACCGGTCGTGACGAGCATGTTGGGGTAGGCCTGGGCTTGCACGTTGTCGTAGGGCGAGTACGAAAGCATGTAGTCGTAAAACTCCTGCTGGTTGGGGTTGCCCCACTCGTCGTACTCGCCGGTCGTGAGCGGAATGGTGTCGTCGAGCATGGTCGTCACCACGTCCACGAAGGGCACGGCCGCCACTACACCCCGGTACAGCTCGGGGTGCAGGTTGATGATGGCCCCCATCAGCAGCCCGCCGGCCGAGCCACCCATGGCAAACAGGCGGTCGGCCGCCGTGTACTGCTGGGTAATCAGGTATTTCGAGCAGTCGGTAAAATCGGTGAAGGTGTTCTTCTTGCGCAGCTTCTTGCCGTTTTCGTACCACTGCCGGCCCAGCTCCTGCCCACCCCGGATGTGGCAGATAACGTAGACGAAGCCCCGATCCAGCAAACTCAGGCGGGCGGCGCTGAAGGTGGCATCCATAGAAAGACCGTAGGAGCCGTAGGCGTACTGCAGCAGCGGGGCCGAGCCATCGAGCTTAAAGCCCTTTTTGTACACCACCGATAGCGGAATGCGGGTGCCGTCGGCGGCCGGGGCATAGAGGCGCTCCGTCGCGTAGTCTTGCTTGCGGAAGCCGCCCAGCACCGGCTGCTCCTTGCGCAAGGTGCTGTGGCGGGTGGCCAGGTCGTAGTCGAAGGTGGACGTGGGCGTCGTGAGCGAGGAATACACGTAGCGCAGCACGGTGGTATCGAACTCGGGGTTGATACCGATGGCGGCCGTGTAGGTGGGCTCGCCAAACGGCAGGTAGTGCTCCTGGGTTGGGTTGTGCCAGGGCCGCACGCGCAGCTTCAGTAGCCCCTCGTGCCGCTCGCCCAGCACCAGGTAGTCGCGCAGCAGCTCCATGTTTTCCAGAAATACGTCGTCGCGGTGCCCGATTACCTCCTGCCAGTTTTCCTTGCCCGGAGCCGTCACGGGCGTTTTCAGCAGCCGAAAATTGGGCGCGCCGTCGTTGGATAGGATGTAGAAGTCGGGGCCGAAGTGCTCCACTTCGTAGAGGTGGTCGTCCTCGCGGGCCTGCACCAGTTGCAGGGGCTGCGTAGGGGCGGCGGCGGGCAGAAACCAGGTTTCGGCCGCCATCGTGCTGGTTAGCTGAATGAGGATATACTCCCGCGACTTGGAGCGCGTCACGGCGGTGTAGAACGTGTTGTCGGTTTCCTCATACACCAGCACGTCGGTGGCCGGATCAGAGCCCAGCATGTGGCGGTACACCTGGTAGTCGAGCAGCGTGTTTTCGTCCTTTTTGGTGTAGAAAACGGTCTGGTTATCGGTGGCCCACACGGCGTTGCCGCTGGTGTTGGCAATGGCTTCGGGATACTCTTGGCCGGTGGTCAGGTTGCGGAAGCGCAGCGTGTAGAGGCGGCGGCTTACTGTGTCGTCGGCGTAGGCCAGCACCTGGTTGTCGTTGCTGACTTCGAGGCCGCCGAGGTGGTAATAATCGTGGCCCACAGCCAGCGCGTTGGCGTCGAGCAGCACCTGTTCGGGGGCCTCCAGGCTGCCCAGCTTACGGCAGTAAATTGGGTATTCGGCCCCGGTTTCGTAGCGCACATAGTAGTAGTACCCGTTATCGAGGTAGGGCACCGACTCGTCCTGCTCCTGCATCCGGCCCCGGATTTCGCGCACCAGCGCGGCCTGCAAGTCCTGCACCGGAGCCATTTGGGCCTCGAAATAGGCGTTTTCAGCTTCCAGATAAGCTAACACCTCGAGGTTGTCGCGCTCCTGGAGCCAGTAATAATCATCGGTGCGGGTGCCGAAGGGCGAAACGAGCAGCTTGGGCCGGCCGGCGGCAACGGGTGGCGTAGGTTGGAGCATGGGCATTTTTAAAGGAAAGAGCCAGAAAGCATCTGGGCCCCAAAGAACCGCTATTACACCCGATTTTCCGTCGGTATTCGCGAAATCCCGGCCACTGCACCTATTCGTCTTGTCGAGAAGACGACGGCAGAAACTGCGCCCCTGGGGCAATAGCTAGCGCAAATCGTCCGGTGCAGCAGGTGTTGGGCCGGTAAGGGCATCAGGCGCACCGGCAGGGCCGCCAGCGCAATTAGCAAACCCGACTCTCGTTGGGCTCGCAGGCCCTACTAGTGGTAGCCGCCGCGAAGGGGGCCACGCACTGCTGCTGCATTTGGCACAACAACTCGGTATTGAGGTAGTAACCGACTGTGAGCCCGTAGATTTTGCCTGAAATACAGGTATGCTTGCTGGAACCACTATTTGCGCAGCTTCAGCCAACGAACCGACGCAGCTAGGCGTTTACACTCCGGTCGGGCACCCTGCCCGCGCCGTGGCGGTCAGCCTCCGCTCTTAAAACAACCCACTCACCCCGATGAAATCCACCCTCCTGCTCACCCCGCTCCTCGTGGCCACCCTGGCGGCCTGCACCGTGCAGCCACCAACCCAAACCACCGCCACAGCTACTCCAAGTACCCCAGGCCCGGCCCTGCGCGCGGCTCCCGACCAGATTGCCACCAAGCAAGGCCCGCTGACGGTGCAGCCCATCACCCACGGCAGCGTGGTGTTAAGCTGGAACGGCAAAACCATTTACGTCGACCCCTACGGTGGGGTGCCGGCGTACGCCGGGCTGGCTGCGCCCGATATGGTCCTGATCACCGACATCCACGGCGACCACCTCGACGAGCAGACACTGGCGGGTCTTCCCCTGGATAAGGCCCTATTTGTGGTGCCCCAGGCGGTGGCCGACAAGCTGCCGGCCCGCTACCAGGCGCAGGTCCGCGTACTGGGCAACGGCCGGCAGCTCGACACGCTGGGCCTGAAAGTAGCGGCCATCCCGATGTACAACCTGCCCGAAACGGCCGATTCCCGCCACCCCAAAGGCCGCGGCAACGGCTACATCCTGCACCTGGGCGACAAGCACATTTACCTCTCCGGCGACACCGAGGACATTGCTGAAATGCGGGCGCTCCAGAACATCGATGTGGCCTTTGTATGCATGAACCTGCCCTACACCATGGATGTGCAGCAGGCCGCGCAGGGCGTGCTGGCCTTTAAGCCCGGCATCGTGTACCCCTACCACTACCGCGGCCAGGACGGCCCGAGCGACGTGGCCAGCTTCAAGCAAACCGTAAATGCGGCCAATAAAAAGATTGACGTCCGGCTGCGCAACTGGTACCCGGCCGCCAAGTAGACGTGCTGGCATGCTGTTGCGGCGTAGCGGCCTACTGAGTCAGTACTGAGCAGCGGCGCCGCAGGCGGCCACTTTCCAGCCCATTTTCCCTATAAAATCTGGCCTACTGTGGTCACCGCAAACTACCTGAATCGGTGGACTGCGGTGACCACAGCGGGCCAGACTTCAGTCAGGAGAAGAGAGCTTCCCAGCCTGTTTCCCGGTGCTCGAACCTATCAAGCACCAACTGAGGAGCCGGTCTTCAACTACAAGCCCGCTAGCTGCTGCTCCAGAGCGGCAATTTGGGCTTCGGCGTCGGCTAGCTTCTGCCGCTCGCGCTCCACCAACTCGGGTTTGGCGTTGGCCACGAACTTCTCGTTGCTGAGCTTTTTGTTCACCGAATCGCGGAAGCCGCGGGCGTAGTCGATTTCCTTGGTCAGGCGCTCCTTTTCGGCCCCGAGGTCAATCTGGCCTTCGAGGGGCACAAAGAACTCGGCCCCACCGGCCACGAAACCCACGGCCGCCGCCGGGGCGGCCGCCACCACCGAAATAGCGGTGAGCGACGCCAGCTTGCGGATGATACCGTCGTAGTCCGTTAGCAGGGCCTGCAGCGTGGAGTCGGCGGTTTTGGCGGCCAACGTGAGGGGCTTGTTGGGGCCCAGGCCCTTCTGGTTGCGGATGGTGCGCACGCCACCCACGACCTCCAGGGCCTGGGCCATGCGGGCGAGCAGCGCGGACGCATCGGCCACGGGCTTGGGCTTGGGCCAGGCGGCCACGCAGGCGTACTCCTTGGGGCCGCGCTCCTTCAGCTCGTGCCATATTTCCTCCGTGATGAAGGGCATGAACGGGTGCAGCAGGCGCAGCAGTGTTTCGAGGAAGCCGGTGGTGTGACGCAGGGTTTCGGGGTCGATGGGGGCCTGGTAGGCGGGCTTTACCATCTCCAGGTACACCGAGCAGTAGTCGTCCCAGACCAGCTTGTACACCGTCATCAGCGCATCCGAGATGCGGAACTTCTCGAAGTGCTCGTCCATCTCGGCAATGGCAGCCTGCAAACGGGCCCCGAACCACTCCACGGCCTTCTCGTTGGGGAAGGGCAAGGCAGCGTCTACTTCCCAGCCCTGGCTAAGGCGAAAGGCGTTCCAGAGCTTGTTGGCGAAGTTGCGACCCTGCTCCACCAGCTTCTCATCATACAGCAAATCGTTGCCGGCTGGGGCTGAGAACAGCATGCCGGTTCGTACGCCGTCGGCCCCAAACTGGGCAATCAGGTCGAGCGGGTCGGGCGAGTTACCGAGCTGTTTGCTCATTTTGCGGCCCTGGCCGTCGCGCACGATGCCCGTTAGGTACACGTGGCGGAAGGGCACTTCCTTGCGAAATTCGAGCCCGGCCATAATCATGCGGGCCACCCAGAAAAACAGGATATCGGGACCGGTTACGAGGTCGTTGGTGGGGTAGAAATAGTTGATGTCTGCGTTGTCGGGGTCCTGGAAACCATCGAACACCGAAATCGGCCACAGCCACGATGAAAACCAGGTGTCGAGCACGTCCTCATCCTGGCGCAAATCGGTGAGTTGCAGCGCCTCGTTGCCGGTCTGGGTGCGGGCCTGGGCCAGCGCCTCGTCGGGCGTGAGGGCCACCACGTAGGTGCCGTCGGGCAGGTAGTAGGCCGGAATCTGCTGGCCCCACCAGAGCTGGCGCGAGATGCACCAGTCGCGCACGTTCTCCATCCAGACCCGGTAGGTGTTCTTGAACTTGGCCGGGTGCAGCTGCACGGTGTCGTTTTCGACCACCGCCAGCGCGGGCTTGGCCAGGTGCTCCATTTTCATAAACCACTGCAAACTCAGCCGCGGCTCAATCACGGCCTTGGTGCGCTCCGAGGTCTGCACGATGCTGGCGTACTCCTCTATTTTTACCAAATAGCCGGCGTCGTCGAGGTCCTTCACGATGTTGCGGCGGGCCGCAAACCGGTCCTGGCCCACGTAGAGCTGCGCTTTTTCGTTGAGCGTGCCGTCGTTATTCAGAATGTCGATAACGGGCAGCTTGTGCTTCACGCCCAGTTCGTAGTCGTTCAAATCGTGGGCCGGCGTCACCTTCAACGCACCCGTGCCAAAGTCGATGCTCACGTACTCGTCCAGAATCACTGGAATCTCGCGGCCCAGCAGCGGAATCTGCAGCTTGGCCCCGTGCAAGTGCGTGTAGCGCGGGTCGTTGGGGTTCACCGCCACCGCCACGTCGGCCATGATGGTTTCCGGCCGGGAAGTAGCTATAACCAAGCTGATAGCTGATAGCTGTTGGCTGTTAGCTTCGTCCGACGGAGAGCTATTAGCTAACAGCTCTAAGCTATCAGCTGAAAGCTCGTACTTCAAATAATACATCTTGGCCATCACATCCTTCGGGATTACCTCCTCGTCGGACAAAGCGGTTTGGCCGAGCGGGTCCCAATTCACCATGCGCACGCCGCGGTAGATGAGGCCTTTTTGGTGCAAATCCACGAATACGCGCAGTACGGCGTCGGTCAGGGCGGGCTCCATCGTGAAGCGGGTCCGGTCCCAGTCGCAGGAGGCGCCGAGCTGCTTGAGCTGCTCGAGAATGATGCCGCCATACTTTTCCTTCCAGGCAAATGCGTGCTCCAGAAACTGCTCCCGGGTCAGGTCCTTCTTCTCGATGCCCTGCTCTTTCAGGAGCGCCACTACCTTGGCTTCGGTGGCGATGGAAGCGTGGTCGGTGCCGGGCACCCAGCAGGCTTCCTTGCCCTGCATCCGGGCCCGGCGCACCAGCACGTCCTGGATGGTATTGTTGAGCATGTGGCCCATGTGCAGCACGCCCGTCACGTTGGGCGGTGGAATCACGACTGAGTAGGGCTGCTTGCGGGGGTTGGCCTTGGCTTTGAAAAAGCCCTGCTCCTGCCAGCGCTGGTACCATTTGGCTTCTACGTCGGCGGGGGTATAGGTTTTGGCGATGGACATCGGGGAGGGATTCGGGGGCGGATACGGGCACAAAAGTAGGTATTTCGGGCCGGGGCCCGAAATGGGCACGGGCACGGGAAACAGCATCACCGGTTTTCTTCAGATTTTATGATCGGTCTGGCCAGTTCCCAGCCGGCCATTAGTTATTTTTGAAGCTGGAACAGAACTTTTCGTATTGCCTTACTACACTTCGGTAAGATTAACGGCCATCTAACCTGCCTGTTTTCCCATAGCTGCTGCCTGCTTATGGCCCTTTTCCCCTTCCGCAAATCCGCCGCGCCCTCACCGGCGGCCCCTACTCCGGCTACCAACCCACCAGTGCGGCCCGCGGCGGCGCTGGCCGGCGCATTTGCCGGCAGTATCCGGGTGGGCATGGGCCAGCTGCTGGTGGAAGGCGGAGAGCCTGAGCGCAACCTCGACCGGGCCGAGCGCATGATAGCCGACGCCGCCACCCAGCAATGCGACGTGGTGCTGCTGCCCGAAACCCTCGACTTCGCCTGGACCCACCCCAGCGCCCTGCTCGAAGCCCATCCCATTCCCGGCCCCTACGCCGACCGTCTATGCCAGGCCGCCCGCCAGCACGGCCTCTACGTGTGTGCCGGCCTGACCGAACGCGCCCCCGACGGCCGCAATTACAACGCCGCCATCCTCATCAACCCCGCCGGCGACATCATCTGCAAGTACCACAAAATCAACCTCCTCGAAGTCGAACTCCCCTACTACGCCGTGGGCCAGACCCTGAACGTGGTAGATACGCCGCTGGGCAAAATCGGCGTTAATATCTGCGCCGATAACTTCCTCGATGGCTTAGCCATCGGCCACACGCTGGCTCGCATGGGCGCCGAGTTCATCCTCTCGCCCTCGTCCTGGACCGTGGATTTCTCGATTACGGAGGAGCACGACCCCTACAGCGAGAAGTGGATCAAGCCCTACTCCATCCTGGCCCAGCTCTATAACATAAGCGTGGTGGGTACCACGTCGGTGGGCTACATCGTGGGCGGACCCTACGAGGGCAAGAAGAGCATTGGCTGCTCGCTGGCCGTCGATGCCAGCGGCATCCGGGCCCAAGGTGCGTTCAACGAGTTTGCCGGCCATCTGGTAGTAGCCGATCTGCCCCGGCCGGTGCGCGCCGAGCAGGGCACCCAAATCGGGCAGATGCTAGCCCGTAAGGGCTTCCGGTTAGATGAACTGCCGGCAGGCCGGTAACGACTACTTGGTTCTCCCGCATCAATACCGCGCCTCTCTTTCCCGCTTTTACCCGTTGCCTATCTGACCTCGACTAGATGCCCGAACTTTACCAGCAATGCCACCGCTGCATCATGGATACCACCGTGCCCGGTATCAACTTCGACACCCGCGGCGAATGCAACTTCTGCGCCCTCCACGATAAAATGGACCGGGCCTGTCCGCTGGGCGAGGCCGGCGAGCGGCACGTGCAGGAAATGGCGGCCGATATGAAGCGCCTCGGTCGGGGCAAACGCTACGACTGCGTGCTGGGCGTGAGCGGGGGCCGCGACTCGTCGTTTACGCTCTGGTACTGCGTGGTGAAGCTAGGTCTGCGCCCGCTGGCCGTGCATTTCAACGACGGTTTTGGCAACCCAATTGCGGGCGAGAACATGCTCAAAGCCTGCCGCAAGCTGGGCGTGGAACTACGCACCATCACCTCCGACTGGCGCGAATCCAAGGACCTTAAAATAGCCTTTTTGAAGGCATCGGTGCCCGATATGGAGCAGGGCACCGACGTGGGCATTGCCACGGCCCTCTACGGTGTGGCGGCCAAGGAGGGTATTCAGCGCATCATCATCGGCCAATCGTTCCGCACCGAGGGCATTGCCCCGCTCAGCTGGAACTACCTCGACGGCAAGTACCTGAAGGCCGTGCACAAACAGTTCGGCACGGTGCCGTTGCGCCCCTGGAAACCCGCCGACCCGGGCTTCCACCTCGACATCCGGGAGATGTTCTACTACGCCTTCATCCGCCGCATCAAAACCGTCACGCTACTCTACCACATCGATTACGTGCGGGCCGATGTGGACCAACTGCTGGAGCGGGAAATGGCCTGGGTTAACCCCGGAGCCCACTACTTCGACGACCTTTACCAAAGCGTCATCTATTACCTCAACCGCACCAAGTTCAACATCGACCGGCGGCTGTTCAACTATTCGGCCTTAGTGCGCTCGGGCCAGATGACCCGCCCCGAGGCCTTGGAGCGAGTCAGCCATATCAACTCCATTGAAGATGAGAAAGTCATTAACCTCTGCATCAAACGCTTGGGCCTAAGCCGCGAAGAGTTTGAGCAGATCGTGGCCACTCCGCCCACCACGTTCCGGTCTTACCCCAATAACTACGCCCTCATTCGCCGCCTGCGCTGGCCTATCAAGTTCCTCAGCCAGTTCCGCCTCATCCCCGAATCAGCCTACGATAAATATTTCAATTGCGGAGATTAAATACAGCCGACCCTGAAAAAGCAATAGCCACCCGATCGGTGGCTATTGCTTTTTCAGGGTCGAAACGGTAGGCGGCGCTTAAGCCTCCTGGTGGAGCCACTCCTTCTTGGCGGTCAGCTTTTCCTGCGATTCGCGGTAGTCAGGGTCGTCTACGCAGCAGTCGACGGGGCAGACGGCGGCGCACTGGGGCTCCTCGTGGAAGCCCACGCACTCGGTACATTTGTCCGACACGATATAATAGTACTCGTCGGAAATCGGGGTTTGGGGGGATACACCAGAAACGGTCTGGCCGCCGTCAATCTGCACTTCTTGCAGGCTGGTGCCGTCGGACCAGCGCCAGGCGGCGCCACCTTCGTAAATAGCGGTGTTGGGGCATTCCGGTTCGCAGGCACCACAGTTGATGCACTCGTCGGTTATCATGATGGCCATAGCCTCGGGAATCGTTAGGGGTAAGAAAATCGGTTGGTGAAGGTACGCAATCTGCCGGGGGCAGGATGCGGTGGGGTAAAAGTAGGGATTACCCGTACACGGTTATGTAATTTCGCATCCGACGTTTTGTTTTCGGCCGCCGCCTTTCCTTCTCGCTCTTTCAGTGCTCTATCAGATGATGACCCACGCCGACCGCCTCGCTGCCTTCGTAGCCCTGGGCCAGCGCCTCAATGCCCTCCTGCTCGACCCCGCCCAGACCGATGAGCTGGCCGAACTCACGGCCCGCGCCCGCAACAACAACCCCTGGTTCGACGCACCCAACGTGCGGGCAGCCCTCGAAGGCGTAGCCTACCTGCTCCGCGAACAGCCATTGCGCCAGTGGGCCGCCCGCTACCGCCCCGAGCCCGCCGATGCCCAGCAGGTAGGCGTGGTAATGGCCGGCAACATTCCGCTGGTTGGCTTCCACGATGCGCTGTGCGTTCTGCTGAGCGGCCACCGCCTGCTGGCCAAGCTCAGCTCCGACGATACGCTGCTCATGCGCTGGATTCTCGACGAGCTGGTTCGCCTCGAACCCCGCTTCGCCAACCAGCTGCAGCTGGCCGAGCGCTTGAACGCCGCCGACGCCTTCATTGCCACCGGCTCCGACAACACGGCCCGCTACTTCGAGTACTATTTCGGCAAACGGCCCCACATCATTCGGCGCAACCGCACCAGCCTGGCCGTACTCACGGGCCGCGAAACACCTCACGAGCTGGGCTTACTCGGCGAGGATATTTTCCGTTACTACGGTTTGGGCTGCCGCAACGTGAGCAAGGTGTACGCTCCCGCAGGCTACGATTTTCCGCTGCTGCTCGATGCCTTGCAGCCCTGGCACCGGGTGCTGGAGCACAACCGCTACCAGAACAACTACGACTACAACAAGAGCATTATGCTCGTCAACCGCGTACCACACCTCGATTCGGGCTTTTTGCTGCTCACCGAAAGCGCCCAGCTCGTGTCGCCCATTTCGGTGCTGCACCACGGCTCCTACACCAGCGAGGTAGACCTGGTAGACCAGCTCACCGATGTGGCGGCCCAAACTCAATGCATTGTGTCGGCCGGAGGCCAATACCCCGGTAGTTTTGCTTTCGGCAAAGCCCAGGAGCCTGGCCTCGCCGACTATGCCGACGGGGTGGACACGATGGCTTTTCTGGCGGATTTGGGATGATCTGAGGGGCAGGATAACAGGCTTTCGGTGAGCTGCGCCTTTTGACGGACAAGCGAGCAGAAAATAGATAGCAGGCCAATTGCATTTTGATAAGCAACCTACTACCTTACCTCAGTCCTAATAAATACCTACGCCATGTTTTCGATTGCACAAAACACCGAAACAGTCGCCAAAGAATCTTTGCGCGAATACCGCTTCTCTACCGAAGACGTGCTATCCTCACTGGCCGACCGCCAAGTGCGGCGCTACTCAGCTGAGCGGGCTACTACGCTCGGCAATGGCTACCATGGCAAAGTAGATATCTACTTCCAGACTGCCGACGGAGCTGCTAAGCGGGTGCAGACCACGGTATGGGCCACCGATGCCGACTTCCTGACCTTGAAGGCTGGCGCCTCCCTCCCGCTCCGCTCGGTACTGGGTTTCGACTTCTGCTAAGTCGCCGCACGAAATCTTCATCAGAATTTCATCTTAACAAGTACCGCCTCGTCGTTCGATGGTGAGGCGGGACCTGTCTTTTCAAGACCCTTATATAAATATTCCACCATCAACACCTCACTTATCCACGATTGAACCCTAGCTACATAGTAACGCTAGCAACCGCTATACTTCCGCAGCTGACTGAATCAGCTGAACATCCTTAAAGCACTTTGCCGCCACTACCAAAACCAAAAAAAGGGCGAAGCATAGCTTCGCCCTGTAGTAGTCCACGAAATCCGTGCAATCCGTTAAAATCCGGGCTAATCCGTGATCCTAGAGGCGGTCCAGGGTTTTGGCGATGAGGTCGCCCACGATCTGGTCGGCGTTGGTGGCGAATTCGCCAGTGGCGCGGTTGGCCACAATGGCGTTGAGCGAGAGCACCTCGTGGCCCAGCATCCGGCCCAGGGCATAATAGCCGGCCGTTTCCATCTCAAAGTTAGTGAGGCGGAATTCACCCTCGGCGCTCTGGTGGCGAAACTGCTGGTAGGCCTCGATGAGGTTGGGCAAACGCAGATCGAGACGCAAAACCCGTCCCTGGGGGCCGTAAAAGCCGGGGCAGGTGAGCGTGTTGCCCATAATCATATCGAAGCCGATCTGCTCGCGTAGCAGGTCGGAGCCACGCACGCAATATGGGCGGTAGGGCAGCCGCAGCGCCTGCTGAATGCCCTGGCTCACCTCAATTTCGAGCCCGGTTTCAACGAGCGGATAGAACTGCATGAGCGAATCGAGGCCCACGGCGTGCTCGGAGGCCAGCAACGAGCCCACCGGCACATCGGCCTGCAACGAGCCGCTGGTACCCACCCGCACAATACGCAGGTTGAGGTGCTCGGCCTGAGGCCGCACTTCGCGGGTCATAAAATCAACGTTTACCAAGGCATCGAGCTCATTCATGAGAATGTCGATGTTGTCGGTGCCCATACCGGTGCTGATGGCGGCAATGCGCTTGCCTTTGTAGTACCCCACGTGGGTCACGAATTCGCGCTTGTGGATTTTGGTTTCGATGGAATCGAAATGCTCGCTTACGCTGGGCACCCGCTCGGGGTCGCCGACGGTGATAATGGTATCAGAAATATGGTCGGGCAGCAAGTTGAGGTGGTACACGCTGCCATCCTTGTTGAGGATGAGTTCCGATTCGGCAATGGGCATGGGTGGGAGTTTAGAGGTTGGGAAGGAGATGATATAAAAACACACTTATCAGTCTGAGCCAGCGAAGGACAACAGGCTTTAGCAACCGCTACGCGCCGGGCGCGCGGTACGAAACCAGCCCTTGTTCGGGGCGGTAGTGGTTGCTGAGGCGGGGGTAGGTGCCGGTACCGTCGTAGGGGCGCTTGGCGGGGTGCTGCTGGCAGGTAGGCGAGCAGGCCCCGGCCAATTCGCCAGCGCAGGTTTCGCAGAGCGGCAGATGAGCGTTACACTGCGGATTGGCACAGTTCACCATGCGGCTGCTGGGCGTGTGGCAGTGGTGGCACTCACTGATAACCGACGGGTTAACCCTATTCACATCGACGGCTACGCGGCCGTCGAACACGTAGCACTGGCCCTCAAAATCTTCGCCCCCAGCTTCGAGTCCGTACTTAATGATGCCGCCGTGGAGCTGGTACACGTTGTCGAAGCCCTGATCAAGCAGAAAGGCGCTGGCCTTTTCACACTTGATACCGCCGGTGCAGTAGGTCAGGATTTTCTTGTCTTTGTACTGGGCCAGCTCGGCTACTTTCTCCGGGAACTCGCGGAAGTTTTCGATGTCGAGCGTTACGGCATTTTTGAAGCGGCCGAGGCGATGCTCGTAGTCGGAGCGCACGTCGAGCACGACTACATCGGGCTGGTCTTTGAGGTCGCGAAACTGTTCGGGCGAGAGGTGGATGCCAGTGCGCTCATAGGGCTTGATGGCGGGCAGGCCCACATGCACGATTTCGGCCTTCACGCGCACGTGCAGCTTTTGAAACGTGTGGGCCGCAGCCTCCTCGATTTTAAACTCCAACGCCGCAAAACGCGGGTCGGCTTTCACGAGGCGCATATACTCCGCACAATCGGCCCGCCGGCCCGACACGGTGCCGTTGAGGCCTTCGGGCGCCACGATGATGCGGCCCAGCAGGTTCAGGTGCAGGCACAGCCGGTGGTGTTCTTCCCGAAATTGCTCGGGGTTTTCCAGCGGCGTGTAACAGTAGTAAAGCAGAACGAGGTAATCCATTTTCTTAATTAAGAATTAAGAATTAGCAATTAAGAATTAACGGCTTTACCGGACGAGCACCTGCCTATTCTTAACTGCTAATTGCTAATTAACCTTTTGCGCTGGGTTGCCGAACACGGTTTGGCCAGCGGGCACATCAGCCACCACGACCGAACCAGCCCCAACGCGGGCTTTGCTGCCGATTTTGACGCCGGCCACCACGATGGCCCCGGCCCCAATGAAGGCCAGCTCGCCCACCTGCACCCCGGCGTTGAGGATGGCCCCGGCCCCAAGTTGGGCGTAGTCGCCGACTTCCGCTTTTACTTCCACTACCGAATTGGCCCCCAGAATGCAGCCGTCGCCGAGTTTGGCGGTGCCAGCCACCACGGCGTTGGCCCCGATCAGGTTGCCGTGGCCCAGCCAGGCGTGAGCCGATACGCTGGCCCGCTGGTGAATGGCGTTGACGGGAGCCACTGCGTACTCCTCGCGCAACATGTTGGTGAGGCTGCGGCGGCTGGCCGTATCTTCGGTGGCCACGAACACCTCGCACTTCTTGCCCAGCAGCTTGAGCAGCTCTTTATCGTCAGTGTTACCCATTACGGGTACGTCGTTAAGCTCGGTTTCCTGGAGGGCAGTATCGTCGTCGAGCAGGCAGTATACAACTACGTCGTTGCTTTGAAAGGCATCGAGGGCGGCGGTACCAACGGCTTGCGCGCCCAGAATGATTACGGGATTTTCCATACTAGCAAAAAACGGCCGCAAACGGCCATGAGGAGTTCAATTCAGAAAGGCAAAGATACGGGTTCAGTTTTCAGTGTCCAGTTGCTGGTTGTCAGTTGTTAGTTGTCGGTGGTGAGTCTGTTCGACGTATTACCATTGGCAACCGACAACTCATTTCAGCCAGCGGGCAACGTAGCCGTTCTGCAGCAGTAGCAGCAGCAAGAAAGGCAGGAACGTGGTGCGGTAGCGGCTGAGGGTACCCAGGTTGGGGGTGGTGAGGCCTAGCAGCGCGGCCAGTATCAGGCAGTAGAGCAGCAACACCAGCACCAGCGCGAAAGGCAGCCGGCCGGAGCAGCCGCGGGCTAGCGCGACCAAGGCTACCCCAAACACCGCCAGCAGCAACAAGTTTTCGAGGCCGGCCACCACGTAAAGCACCGACCCTCCCTCCCAAAACCAGGGCCTGACCAGCGTATTCACTGCCGCCAGCGGGGCGTGGGCCACCACACTTTCGGTGGTGGGTTGCAGGTTAGGGTAGCTTAGATGCGGGCGGTTGCGGGAGCTAGCCAGCAGGCTGGAGTAGTTGCGTTGGAGTTGCGAGGTGAAGCGGTTGGCTCGGAACACGGGACTGACCTGGCCAGCCGCCCAGGCCCCGCCGCCCAGCAGGGCCACCACCACCACCAGCTGCGCCAACCGACTGCGGACCAACCCAAGCTGCTGCAAAGCTCGGATCAGGCCGAGCCCGGCCAGTACCCCGAACAGCACCACGGCAAAGAAATAGCGCATTTTGAAGTGCAGCACGGCCGCTGCCAGTAGCCCTGCCACCAGTGCCCCCCGTCGGCCAGCCGGACCGTAAGCCAGCCTCAGGACCAACGCCAGCACCAGGGCCCCGCTGCCTACCAACAGGCTTTCCTTGGTCAGGCCCGAAGTCCAGTACACCACCGTGGGCCAGAGCAGAAAGGCTACCACCGCCGCGCCCGGCACCGATTCGGGCCACCGCTGCCGCACCTGCCGCACCAACTCCCAACTGCCCACAAAGCTCAGCAACGACAAGTACAGCGCGTTCAGCCAAGCGTTGCCCATACTGGCCAGATTGAGCACCGAGAGCAGCTTAATCAGGAAAAACGTATTCGAAAGCCCGTGGTATACCAGCTTCCAGGTGCTCCAGTGAAACTCATCGGTCAGCAGCATCCGGGCCCAGTCGGTGGGGGCTTGCCAGAGCTGCTCCGTTAGCCGCCGCGACCAAACCAGAAAGTACTTCCCATCTTCGCTCAACGTGTACACCGAAAGCGCCGTGGCCAGCAGCTTGAGTAGCAGCGTAGGGAGCACCCACCGGCCCACCGCAGGCAGTTGCCGCACCCGGAGCAGCCACCGCCACAGCAGCCACAGCAGGCCAGCATTAAGCAATAGGGCAAGGAGAAGTTTGAGCAGCAAGGCCGATGCAGATTTAAGAGAAGTGCAAGCTACAAGCTGCGGAGCAGAAGCGGTTACCTATACGCTCCACAGCAGCGTGTCCCCACAGCCGACACTTACTGCCTGCGTGGGCGGAGCAGGCTCGCGCCGATACCACAATGCACGCACCGGCGGGGCGCACAATAGCCGCGCTCCAGCGCCAGCAGGGCTTGGGAGTCGGCGGCGCAGGCGTGGCGGAACCCGGCGGCCTCGTAGGTGTCGGTGAGGCGATTATGCTCCGGCGGCAGCTGGTCGAGCAGACTCAGCGCGGCTTCGACCTGCTCGGGCTGGCCCACTGAACGGGCATGCGCCACCCGGAGCGGCACCACGGTGTTGGTTATCAGCAGGTCTACGCTGCTGCGTCCGAGGGGCGCCACCTTACCAGGGCGACCGGGGCGGGTATGGGTTTGCCAGTATTCGGGCAGCGGAGCCCGGAAAAACTGCTCCAGTGCCCGCACGTCATGGGCCGTGAGCAGGGCGTCGAAGAGCGTGGGCCGGGCATGAAGCAGGGCCGTGAGCTGGGCCAGGCGCACGGTGGGAAAATTGGCCGGCCGTAACCGCAGAAAATTCCACTCGTGAACCGCCAGCGCCGTACCGTGCAGGTTATGCTTGTGACGCAGAAACTCATATTCCGTCCGCAGGTCGCGGCTGAAATCGTCCAGCGGCTCGTCGTCCAGGAAACCAGCCTGCCCGAACATCAGCGCGGCCAGTTGTCGGGCATCGGCGCGGTAGCGGCGCAGCAGCGCCAGCGGCAGTGCTTTGGCCAGGCGGCTCAGCGGCTCATTGTTTTTCTGGAAGCCGAAAGCCGCCGCCAGCGCGTGCCAGGCGGTGGCTTCCCAGTCCTGGCCCAGCCGTTCGTGCAGCTCGGTTACGCGGTCGGCCTTCTGTTCCATGCGTTCCAGCAGCGTCCGGCCCAGCATCATGGTGCGCGTTAGTTCCGGTACCTGGGGCAGCAGCGCGGCGCAGGGCAGCAGCGCTTCGGGCGGCTGGCGCTGTAACTGCTCATAGGCCGCCAGCGCCCCAGCCGGCAGCCGTGCTGCCAGTTCCAGCACCGGAATAACGGAGCCATTGGTGCGTTGCACTTCGGCATCGGCCGCGTGCACCACGTGCAGCACTACCTGGTCGTACTTGGGGTCGGTCTGGTGGTGGTGGCGGTGCCAGTCGGAGGCCCGCAGATGGATTTCCACGGCCCCACTCCACTCCACCTCCCCCACTTGGAGGCGGGCATTGAGAAAATCGGGGCCCGCGTCGGGGTTGCGGTGGCCGGGCCGCAGTACAGTTATCAGCTGGCCATCGTCGGTAGTCAGGTCCGTTTTATCGAAGTACTGATGCTGCCAGATATAGTGGAGAAAATCTTCCTGCATAATTTACACGCTCATTCTATCGGTTTCATTCAACTCATTTATCAATTGCCACTTCCATTCGATTATACTATTGCGGCTGATAATACCCGCCGGGCTCTGGTTGTCTTCTATCGCTCGCGCTGGACGCGCAACTACTCTTCTAAATATATCAAGCGGGCTTCAATATTACTTCATCAGGCAGCTGAGTTAGGTAATATTAGTGCCATGAACTTTTTGGGTTTGCTATATGGTGATGGTTGGGGCGTGGCTAAAGATTATACCCAAGCTGTTTTCTGGCTGCAAAAAGCGGCGGCGGCCCGTCACCCTTTAGCAATCTATAATCTGGCCGTCGCTTATGATAATGGATTGGGGGTTGACAAAAGTCACTACAAAGCTTTCCAGCTATTCCTAGAGGCTGCGAATCTGAGTTACGTTGTTGCCATGCACCCACTTGGCTCTATGTACGAGCAAGGCACAGGAACCGAGAAAAACTACGTAAGGGCCCGCTATTGGTATAAAAAAGCAGCCATTGCCGGTCATACCGTTGCCACATATGACCTTGGACGCTGCTATATGCGTGGCATTGGGGGCCCTGTAAGGATGCCCGCCGCCAAGCGGTGGCTCGAAGCTGCTCAAACGGCAGGCGAAGTAATGGCTACCGTGGCGCTAGGAAATTATTTTACGCTCTTATCTCCCCCAAACTGGAAGCAAGCACTTACCTGGTATGAACGCGCTGTAGAGCAAGGTCCGCAACAGGAAAGCGCGAGGGCGCTATACCAACTTGGAAAAGCGGCTCTGCTAGGTCAGCACATCCCGGGCCGCTCTACAGAAGCGAAAGAGTATTTTCAGTGGGCAGCAAAATTTGGTCATCCAAGAGCGGCTATAGAATTAGCCTTGCTCACGGGCGAATCATTCTAAAAAAACCGGCCCGCCCCTGCTAAAGCAAGGACGGGCCGGTTGGGTTAGCTGAGTAGCGCGACTAGCGCAGGTCAATCACCTTTACCCCTTTGTACTTCGACTTGTCGAAGTTGAAGGTGGTGGCATCGACTGGGGCGTTGGGCTGGAACTTGCTGATTCGGTAAGTGTAGCGGTTGCCGTTCTTCTTATACATCTGCCAGCTTTTTACCGTCTTATCGTTGCGGTCTACTTTCAGGCGCACCTTATACACGGGGTTGCTGCGGTCTTCAGGGGCCAACTCAATGATATCCACCGTCTGGCCGCCTTCTTTGGCTTCACCGGCATAGGTGTACTTGTAGCCTTTTTTGTAGAGTGTATATATCTGGGAAGGAGACACTTCTTCCTCATCAGGCTCGTAATCGGACACGTTCACTTCGTTTTCCGACTTCATGTAGGTCCACATGGTCTGGCCGTTGTTGATGACCTCCTGGCCACTCATTTTCAGCCGGAACTTCTGGCCGCTCACGGTGATGTCACCGGTCAAATTCTCCTTCACCTTGGCCGCGTCGTTTTCGAGGGTTTGGGTGAACGTAGCTTTAAAGGCCTTCATGGCCTGGTATTTCGCGCTCATCTGGTCCAGAATCTTGCCCGCCTTGGGGTCCTGCTGGGCCGAAGCCACGGAGGTAACCGAAACGGACAAAGCGAGCAGAGCGAGGTACTTTTTCATTGCAAAAGGGAAAGGGGTAAGCTAAGAAGTGAGTACAGAGACGTGAGATGGGATACTTTGTTCAGTTTAACAACACAAGAAGCTTTTTCATTTAAGCTTTTCGCTTCGGCTGCCTCTCCGTACTCACCTCTCTACTTGGGCAGTGTATTCAACAACTGTTCCAAACTGTATTCGTCGGGAATTAATACCTCCCGGGCCTTGCTGCCCTCAAATGGCCCCACGATACCGGCATGCTCCAACTGGTCGATCAGGCGGCCGGCGCGGTTGTAGCCGAGCTTGAGGCGGCGCTGGAGCAGCGAGGTGCTGCCCTGCTGGTGCGTCACAATCACGCGGGCGGCTTCCTCGAACATGTTATCGCGGTCGGCGGGGTCGAAATCGTCGCTGTTACCGTTGCCGCCGCCGTCCTCGCCCACCACTTCGGGCAGGTGGTAGGCATCGGGGTAGCCTTGCTGCCCGCCCACGAAGTCGCAAAGGCGGTCTACTTCGGGCGTATCAATAAACGCGCACTGCACGCGGATGATGTCGGAGCCCTGGGAAATCAGCATGTCGCCCTGGCCGATGAGCTGGTCGGCCCCACCGGCATCGAGGATGGTGCGCGAGTCGATTTTACTGGTCACCTTAAAGGAAATCCGGCAGGGGAAGTTGGCCTTGATAATACCGGTAATCACGTTCACTGAAGGGCGTTGGGTGGCCACAATCAGGTGGATACCGATGGCGCGGGCCAGCTGGGCCAGTCGCGCAATGGGCGTTTCCACCTCCTTGCCCGCCGTCATCATCAGGTCGGCCAGCTCGTCAATCACTAGCACAATGAAGGGCATGTAACGGTGGCCCTTTTTGGGGTTCAGGCGGCGCTCCACGAACTTGCGGTTGTACTCTTTCAGGTTGCGGCAGCCGGCATCCTTGAGCAGGTCGTAGCGCTTGTCCATCTCCATGCACAGCGAGTTAAGCGTGTTCACCACCTTCTTGGTATCGGTGATGATGGGCTCCTCAGTGTCGGGCAGCTTGGCCAGGAAGTGGCGCTCAATCTTGTTGAAAATACTCAGTTCCACCTTTTTGGGGTCGACGAGCACGAACTTGAGCTGGCTGGGATGGCGCTTGTAAATCAGCGAAGCCAGAATCACGTTCAAACCCACCGACTTGCCCTGGCCCGTGGCGCCAGCCATCAGCAGGTGGGGCATCTTGGCCAAGTCCACCACGAATACCTCGTTGGTAATGGTGCGCCCAAAGGCGATGGGCAGGTCCATTTCGGAGGTGATGAACTTGTCGGTGTTAAACACCGAGCGGATGCTCACCATCTCCTTCTTAGCGTTCGGCACCTCGATGCCGATGGTGCCCTTACCCGGAATAGGCGCGATGATCCGAATACCCAGCGCCGCGAGGCTTAGGGCAATATCGTCTTCCAGGCTCTTGATTTTGCTGATGCGCACCCCGGCGTCGGGCACAATTTCGTAGAGCGTGACGGTGGGGCCGATGGTGGCCTTGATGCTGGCGATATTGATGCCGTAGTGGCCCAGCGTTTCGACAATGCGGTCTTTGTTGGCTTCGAGCTCCTCCTTGGTTACCTGGGCTTTGGCCTGGCCGTAGTCGTTGAGCAGCTCCAGGGTCGGGTACTGGTAGCGGGGCAAATCCAGAGTCGGGTCGTACTCGCCGGTCGGCATGACTTCCGCGTCCTCGTCTTCCTCCGAAATAACGGCCATATCGGGCCCGGCTGAAGGGTCGAGTTCGGGCTTGGCCTCGGGTTTGGTGGTTGAATCTTCGACTTCAAACGAAAGCCCGGTTTTGGCCAGTGCTGGCGGAGCAGAAACCGGCAACGAAGCCGGCAGCGGCACATCGTCGTCGGCCAAATCGGCCAGCGACAAGGGCGTGGGCACGCTCGAAACCAGCGGCGGCGCGGGCGGGCGCACGGGCTCCTGCTCGGGCACCTCAATGGAGAAACTGGGGCCGCTGGCAGGTTTAATAGCGGGCACCGGCGCTGCCCCCGGTCCCACGCTCATGGGCAATGCGGCGGCCCCGGCAGCCAGTCCTCCCATTGCAGCAGTGGCCGCCGTGCTGGCTGCCAAGGTTGCGACCGAAGCGGCTGCCAGGGCAGGTGAGGCCACGGCGCCAGTGCGCAGCGGAGCTGCTTCGGGCTCGATAGGTTCCGGGGCAGCAATGGGGCCGCGGGTGTCGCGCATAGTAATGCCCAGGGGATTATCGTTAGCGGCGGTGCCGGGCTCATCGATGGCCCAGGGGGCGGGCTCGTTGGTGGCGGGGCGGTTGCCGGGGGCTGGGGTTTCGTCCACAGTCTCAGCATCCAGCCCACCCAGGTTCAGGCTCGTGACGTTGAAGAAGAAGACCACGAACGAAATCAGTAGGAAGGCCAGCAGCAGCACCGTGCCCCAGCCGATGAGGCTGTCGAGCCAGAAGGCCGTTTCGTAGCCCACGCCCCCGCACAGGAAATCGAGGCTGTGGGCCAGGGCGGGGTCGATGTCGGGGCTTTGCAGCGAGAGCACCACGTAGCCCAGCAGCACACTCAACCAGAGCGTAGCGAAGAGGCACAACGCCAGCACATAGGTAACGGACACGCCGGCCCGGCGAAACACGACTTTGTAGCCCAGAAAGAAAATCACTGGAATCAGGGCAAACGCGGCTATGCCGAAACCATCCTGAATCAGCCATTCGGCCAGCAGCGCCCCCACCAGCCCCAGCCAGTTACCCGTTTCCTGGCCCGCGGCACGTAGGTCGGTGCGGCCCACACTTTCGGTCACGCTCTGATCGGCGTGGCCCGTGAATAGGAACGAAACGAAAGCGATGGTGAGGTAAATCGAGCCGAAGAGCAGGAAGAAACCCAGAAAGAGTTGGAACCGCCGGTCGCGCAGAAACCCGAATACGCTGCCCAGCTGCCAACTGGGCATCTTGATGGGGTTACGGGCTTTTTTAGCCGCTGCCGGAGCTTTGGGCTCGTTGCGACGCCCCTCCTTCGGAGAGGCTTCGGGGGTGGCCCGGGGCTGGTTGCGGGCCGGACGCGGCGTGGCCGGGCGGGGCTCGTTGGTGCGCCCGTTGTCGGAAGCAGAAGGTTGCTTGTAGGTATTTTTCGCCATCAGAATGTACGCCAGAAACCAAATCTAGGCATAAAAGCGGTGAAACGGTGACGCCGGGAACGATGGAGCCGGTGAATGCGCGGGTTCCGTAGGTGCAGGTGGCATAAAAGCAGAAGCTCTGGGGGGGCCGACATCCTGACGGGCAGTTTCCGCGTTAAAGCCGAAGCCCATTACGCTATTCTCATGTCCGAACGCCCGCTGCTTGATTCTGATGGTGCCGAGTTCTGTCGGCTGCGCTACTACCCCGCCCGGCAGCAGCTGTCGGTGAGCTGGCTGGGCTACATCGACGGTGCCCGGGCCCAGGAAGGGGCGCGGGCCAGCCTCGAAACCGTGCAGCAGCATGCTTGCCGCTGCCTGCTCAACGACAACACCCATCTGCGCGGGCCCTGGTTCGACTCGCTGCTGTGGGTGGCCCAGCAGTGGGCCCCGGCTGCCGCTACTGCCGGCCTGCGCTACGTGGCCCATGTGGTGCGGGCCGGCACGCTGGCCACTACGTTCATCGCCAGCCCTGCTCACCAACTGTTCACCCAGTTTGAGATTCAGATTTTCGATTCGCTGGCCGAAGCCAACGAATGGCTATTGGGTTGCGCCTTTTTGCCGGCACCCGCCAGTCCACAAATCAAATAGCCACGCGGCAATTAGCTGCGCGGATGAAACTCGGTGATTACCTGGCGTAGATAGTCGCGGTCGAGATGGGTGTAGATTTCGGTGGTCGTGATGCTTTCGTGGCCCAGCATTTCCTGCACGGCCCGCAAATCGGCCCCGCCTTCAATTAGGTGCGTGGCAAAGCTATGGCGAAACGTGTGGGGGCTGATGCTTTTGCGGATGCCGGCTTTTTCGGCCGCGGCCTTAATGATGTGAAAGATCATGACCCGCGAGAGGCCCGCGCCGCGCTTGTTGAGAAACACGGTGTCTTCGTGGCCGGGCTTGATGTCGAGGTGGGCCCGGATGCCTTGCAGGTAGAAGCCCAGGTGCTTCAGCGCGTCGCGGCCGATGGGCACGAGCCGCTCCTTGTTGCCCTTGCCCGTCACGCGCACGAAACCCTGGTCGGCGTAGAGGTTGGAGAGGCGCAGGCCGGTCAGCTCGCTCACCCGCAGGCCCGAACTGTACAGCACTTCCAGAATGGCCCGGTTGCGGGTGCCCTCGGGCGTGCTCAGGTCGATGCCGCCCAGCAGCTGCTCAATTTCGGGGTAGCTGAGCGTATCGGGCAGCTTGCGGCCGGTTTTGGGCGCTTCGAGCGTGTCGGTGGGGTCGAGCGTGAGCAGATCTTCCATAATCAGGAAGCGGTAGAAAGCTTTGATGCCCGAGAGCGTGCGGGCCTGCGAGGTGGCCTCCAGGCCCAACCCGCCCAGCCAAGCCAAAAAGTCGCGCAGGATGCGGGTGGTTACCTGCTGGGGCGAGGCGGGCAGCTTTTCCAGCTCCAGGTACTGGCGCAACTTATCCACATCGCGGGCGTAGGCTTCCACCGAGTTGGCCGACAACGATTTTTCGAGCTGCAAATAGCCTTCAAACTGCCGGATGGCAACGGACCAGGTGGACATGGGAGGCGGGTTGGTGGGGAACTTGAGAAACTGGGGGATTTGGGCAAAGGAACGTCATTCTGAGCGGAGCGAAGAATCTCGCGTGCTGACGTTGCCATAGTAACCAGACATCAGCACGCGAGATTCTTGGCCGCCGTCGCCCACCAGATTGCCACCTACAACCTCACCATCGGGGCGCCGCTGCTGCTGCTCAGCCTACATAACTGGATGTTTTGGCCCTATAACGGGCGTATTCAATCAGAATCCAGTCATGAATATTGGAATGCTTACGCTAACCGGCGGATCAT
>NZ_NIRR01000025.1 GCF_002204745.1 Hymenobacter amundsenii | reverse complement strand
GGCGCTACAAACATCCATTCGCCATCCGTTACGTCGCTGGGGTATGCTCTTTGCTGTGCCATACCCCAAATTACGCTACCAGTGCATAACAGGCTCTAGGGCCGCTGCTGCACGACGAAAGCTCCAGCCAGCGTTACGTCGTGAGTACGGAAGCCGGCGGCCCGAAACAGCGAATCCTGCTGGGCCACGTACCAGCTTTTGCAGCTCGAATCGAAAACGATGGCGGGCGCGGTGCCGAAAACCTCGGCTACCTCGGCTGGTTTCACACGAGCATTTCGGCGCAGCACCACGGCCGCCAGCCCTGGCAGCGGCCGGGTAGCGCCACTAAGCCGACCATGCACGAACGCCACCCGCCGGCCCCGCCAACTCGTGAGGATCAGGCCCGGCTCGGCAATGCTTACCGGTACCGGCCCGCCCCGCCAGCCGGGCCAGTAGCTCACGCGGCGGGCATTGCGACGTATGCTGCCCGGCACGATGCGGTAGGTACGCTCGGTTTCGCTGAGCGGCAGCGAGTCGAGCGTGACGATATCGGCCGCCGCACCCTGCCAGAAACCCACCACCGAGCGGCGCGGGATGCTGTAAATGAGCAGTTGCTCGTCGGGAGCCAGCTGGTGGTCGGCCCACACCCGGCTGCCCCCGAACACGCCCAGGAAAACGCAGGCCAGGGCCAGCCAGGAGATTCTTTTAAGGGCGAAGAAGGCTAGCAGGGCCAGAATCACCCCGAAAATAAGCCAGGCCTGCGGAGCCGTGATGTGGATGCCCGACACCAAAGCACCCGGCATTGCTCGCCCGATGAAGAAGATGTACTCGTTGAACAGCCAGATCATGGATTCGAATAGCCAGGCCAAGCCCTGCGTCAGGTAGTCGAACCAGTGGGCGGCCGTAGCGGAAACCAGCCCAATCAAGGTGCCCAGGCCCTTCAAAAGCAACACCACGATGCCCACGTACACGGCGAGGCTGGAGATGGGCACGGCCACGAGGTTGGAGAGCAGGAAGCTGAGCGGAAATTGGTGGAAATAGAACAGCCCCAACGGAAACGTGGCTACCTGGGCCGCCAACGACAGGGCTGTGGCCTGCCATATCCAATCGAGGCTAATGCCCAGCCAGTGCCAGACTCTCTGCACGCCCTTGGGCTGCCAGGGCCGCTGCCGACCCAGGAAATACGCCTTCGGGTGCAGCCAGGTAGCAATGCGCGGCTGGAGATACACAATGCTGAGCACGGCCAGAAACGAGAGTTGAAAGCCCACGTCGCAGAGCAGGTAGGGGTCGTAGCAGAGCAGCACAAAGGCGGCCACGGCCAGCAGGTTGAACATCGACGTCTGGCGGCCGGTGGCCCGGGCCACAATCAGAAACGAAAACATAACCGCCGCCCGCAGCACCGACGCCGACAGCCCCGTGAGAAAGGCGTAGCTCCAGATAACGACCAGCCCGACAAGGGCCGTGGCCAGGCGTAACAACGGACCCCGCCGGCCCGGTAACAACCCCAGCAGCCAGCTCACGGCCCCAAACAGCAGCCCCACCTGCAAACCCGACACAGCCATGATGTGGGTGGTGCCGGTGTTGGCGTAGGCCTGTTTGGTTTGCTGGTCCACGTCATCTTTGATGCCCAGCACCAGCGCCGAGGCCAGGGCATATTCGCGCTTGGCATGCACGTAGTGCCGGAATACGCCCTCCACGGTACGGGCGGCCCGCATGGCCACGGCCCGCAACACGTTCGGCGGGGCAATGGCTATGCGCTGGTACTGGTCGGGATGGATGAACTGCTGGTGGTATACCTGGTGGTATTGCAAGTAGCGGCGGTAGTCGAACTCGCCGGGGTTGAGCGGGGCCTTGCTCGGCGCCGGCGCCCCGCGCACCAGCCACACGTCGCCGTACTGCGGGGCAGGCAGCGTATCGGTGCGCGGAATGGATACCCGGATGCCCCCCACTGCCGACCGCCACTGCCCCCCTACCCGCACCGCCGATACCCGCACGGTAGTGGCGTAAGTGGCGGGCCGCAACACCGTGTAGTCGTCTACTACGGCCCGGTAAAACTCGATTTCTGGCCCGAAGCGAAACAGGTGGTTATCGGCCCGGCTTTCGGTGGCCCGCTGGCTGAACGTGAGGCCGGCCGCGTACAGGGCCGCCACCGCCAGCAGCCCCGCCGCATCGGTGGCACCCGGGGTGGGCTGCCGGGCAGCCCACCACTGCACGCCCCCAAATAAAGCCACTAGCACCACCAGCAATGGCCAGGTGGCAGGCAGCTCCGGGCCGAAGTACAGATAAGTAAGAATGCCGGCCATCAGCGGCAGCACAAGGCGCACGAAAGCATTCGGGGCCCATTTGATTTGCATATCGGGGCGGAGGATTTATAGGATAGCTTAACTGCTCATCAAAGTGTAAAAAATCCCGCAAACGGCAAACCAGCAAGGGGCTAAATTTAAGACGAGGCCCTTGCCCACGTTATTTCTGCCACGTCATCTTATAGTGCTCAATGTCGGCCTCCACAAATTTTTCTCCGGCTTTCACGAAACCGTGGCGCTCGTAAAAGCGCACGGCCGGCAGTTGGGCGTTTAGGTACACGGTAGCGTCGGGTTGGGCCGCCCGCACATCGGCAAGCACGGCCGAGAGCAAAGCCGCGCCGGCCTGCTGGTTGCGGTGCTCGGCCAGCACGGCGAAGCGCTCCAGCTTCACGCCGTTTTCGGTGAGCCGCCAGCGGGCGGTGCCGCAGGGCTGGCCATCGGCTGTCAGGGCCAGGTAGTGGGTGGCATCGGTGCGGTCGTGGGCGTCGTGCTCCAGATCGGCGGGCACGTTCTGGCCCAGCACGAATACGGTGCGGCGAATGGCCAGGGCGGCCTCCAGGTCGGTTTCGGAAGTGATGCGGTGGACTTGCATGCGGCGTAGGGGAATTAGGGCGAGCTGCGAAAATACGCGCTCAGCCGTTAGCAAATGGCGGTGCAAAGCATAAAAAACGGCTGCCCCTCAGGCAGCGTTTTGGAATATTCATCTTTCCGAGCAGCGTTTTCTACTGCTCGTGGTTGACCGGTAGCTTCGTGCCGTCGTCCTCGGGGCGGGCATCGGGGTGCTTGCCCGCGTCGGGGGCGTCGGCGCCGGAGCCATTGGGGCGGCGGAAGGGTTGGGCGGGCCGCACGGGGCGGTTGGCCTGATTGGCCCGCTCCTGCTCCTCCTCAGTATCGAACTGGTCGTAGGCCTGCACGATTTGCTTAACCAAGCGGTGGCGCACCACATCCTCGGCCGTCATTTCCACGAAACCGATGCCATTCACATCGCGCAGAATGTCGAGGGCCTGGTTGAGGCCCGATTTCTGGCGGGTGGGCAGGTCAATCTGGCTCCGGTCGCCGTTCACCATCACCTTGGCATTCGGCCCCATCCGGGTCAGGAACATCTTGAGCTGGGAGGGCGTGGTGTTCTGGGCCTCATCGAGCAGCACGAAGGCATGGTTGAGCGTGCGGCCGCGCATGTAAGCAAGGGGCGCAATTTCGATGGTCTTGTTCTCTATATAGAACTTGAACTTCTCGGGCGGCAGCATGTCTTCCAGCGCATCGTAAATCGGGCGCAGGTAAGGGTCAATCTTATCCTTCATATCGCCGGGCAGAAAACCCAGGCTTTCGCCCGCCTCCACCACGGGGCGCGAGATGATGATTTTCTTGACCTCCTTGTTCTTGAGTGCCCGCACCGCCAGCGCTACCGATATATAGGTTTTGCCGGTACCGGCCGGCCCGAGCGCAAACACCAGGTCGTTTTTCATGACGGCATCTACCAGCCGCTGCTGGTTGGCAGTGCGGGCCTTGATAACGCCACCCTTGGCCCCAAACAAAATAACGTCGGGCGACGCCGCCATGCGGGCCTCCTCTACCTCCTCATCAACCGACGACAGGTACTGGCTTACCGTTTTGTTGGTAATGGTGCCAAACTCGTGGTAGTGCTCAATCAGGGCCGAGAGGATTTCGTTGATGCGGCTGATGACGGCTGGCTGGCCTTGAATCTTGATTTCGTTGCCCCGGGAAACTACTTTGCTGCCCGGAAAAGCCGCCGCGAGCTGGCGGATGTTCTGATTATCGGGTCCCAGGAACTCAATCAGGGACACATTTTCCAACGTGATGACTTTTTCGACCAAACTGGGGAATTTTAAAAGAGAAAGTGAAGAATAACGGGCTGATTGCCCGGCGCGTGAGGCTTACTAGGGTTAATAACAGCGAAACCCGGCTTATCGTTGCCCCGCATGGTTAGCGGCAAAAGGGCTACTTTTGCCGCCTTCGCAGGTAACGAAACAATAGTACGAATAACTCCGAATTTCCGGTCATGGGTTTGATTACGTTTCTGTCAGATTTTGGCTACCGCGACCATTACGTGGCAGCCGTCCGGGCCCGGATCCTGCAGCTGGCCCCCGAGGTGGCCGTTATCGACCTCACCCACGGCATCGAACCGTTCAACATTGCTCACGCTACGCACGTGCTGGGCGCGGTGTACGCCGACTTCCCGGCTGGCACGGTGCACTTGGTGGGCGTCAACGATTTGGGTGCCCCGCACGCTGCCTGGCTGGCCGCCCGTTTTCAGGGCCATTACTTCGTAGCCGCCGACAACGGCCTGTTACCGCTACTCTGCGACGGCCTACCCGAGGAACTCGTAACGCTGAGCGCCGGCCAGCAACCCACCTCCTCCCCCACCCGCGACCTGCTGGTGCCCGCCGCCGTGCACCTGGCCCAGGGTCGGCCGCTGGCCGAGTTAGGCCCGCCCACCACCGATACCTACCAGCTGCTCAACCGCCAGCTCCGCCTCCAGGACAACCGCATCACCGGCCACGTTGTGCACATCGACCATTACGGCAACCTTATCACCGATATTTCCCGCTCGGCCCTCGAAGTGCTGGGCCGCGACCGGCCTTACGCCATCCATTTCGCCCGCGAAACCGTGCGCACTATTGCCCCCCACTTCCAGGCCGCCGACCCAGGCGAAGCCGTGTGCATATTCAACAGCCAGGACCGCCTGTGCATCGGCATCAACCAAGGCAACGCCTCCGAACTCCTGGGCTTACACTTCGACTCGCAGGTAGATATTCGGTTCGTAGGATAACTAAAAACACAGCCAGCAGCGTTGAAAAAGGTTGTTAATTTCAGTGAATATATTATGTTAAGTAATTAACGTCAATCTGTCAGGTGTCTCATGTTATGTTTTTGACCACCGTTCCCAACACTTCGCCAGCCTAATTATTGTATGCTGATTCGCATCGTCCGCCTGACCTTTGCCCCCGAACATGTAACCGCTTTCCTACAGATTTTTCAGGAATCGGAAGCGCAAATCCGGCAAATGCCGGGCTGCCGCCATCTGGAGCTCTGGCAGGATGCCGACGACCCGCGGGTCTACTGTACCCACAGCCACTGGGAATCGGCCGCCGACCTGGATGCCTACCGCCGCTCTGCCTTGTTCGGGCAGGTATGGCCGGCCACCAAGGCGTTGTTTTCCGCTCCACCCCTGGCCTTTTCGGTACACCCCGCCAACTTGCCCGCAACCGCCGACGCTTAGGGCGGCAGCGTAACTTATTGGTCCAACCGGCAGTTGAACCCGAGACGCAGTTTTTTACCCAGCGCGCCGGCGCGCATCTTCCCGCTCTTCCCTTTTTTGATGAGTTCTACCCCCGACTACTTCCAATTTTACGGCGTCCCTGAATCCTTTCGCCCCGATGAGGCGGCTCTGAAACAGCGCTACTACGCTTTGAGCCGCGAGTATCATCCCGATTTCCACGCCACGGCCAGCGACGAGAAGCAGCGCGAAATTCTGGAGATGGCCACGCTCAACACCAATGCCTACCGCATCCTCAGCCACCCCGACCAGCGCATGGCCTACATTCTGGGTCGCCATGGTCTGCTGGAGGAAGGCAAACAAGCGCTACCTCCGGATTTTTTAATGGAGGTTATGGAGCTCAATGAACAGCTGATGGAGCTGGAATTCGAGCCCGATCCGGCCGTAGCTACGCGCGTAGAAGCGGAGGTTAATGAGCTGAATGATACGTTGGAAGCGGGCATCGAGCCGGTGCTGGCGGGCTACGAGAAGCTACCCCCAGACGCCCTACCGGCCGCCCTGACTCAGGTGCGAACCTACTACCTGAAAAAACGCTACCTCTTGCGCATTCGGGAATCTCTGGCTAAATTTGCAGCCCGTTCCTGATCTACCAGCAAGAACGGTTTACATGCCCAGATGGCGGAACAGGTAGACGCGTCGGTCTCAAACACCGATATCGAAAGATATGCCGGTTCGATCCCGGCTCTGGGTACTACACAAGGCAAAAGCCGCTTACTCTTCGTTGAGTAAGCGGCTTTTCTGCATCTTGTCCCTATGCTGACTACGCCTTTCGCCCCCCCTGCCCTCGTACCCGAACTAACTACGGACCGCCTGCTGATGCGGGGGTTTCGGCAGGAGGATCTAGCGGAGTTCGCGGCGCTGCACCAAGACCCGGCATTTTATCGCTATCTGGGTGGCAAGCCCATTTCCGAGGAGGACACGTGGCGGCGGCTGCTCACCCACCAAGGCCACTGGGCACTGCTGGGCTACGGTTACTGGGCCGTGGAGGAGCGGGCTACCGGCCGGTTCAGCGGAGCGGTGGGCTTTGCCGAACTCCATCGGGGCCTGACGCCTTCCATAGCCGGAGTGCCGGAAGCGGGTTGGGTGCTGGCCCCGCGGCTGCATGGCCAAGGCGTAGGAACGGAGGCCCTGACGGCCACCCTGGCCTGGGCCGACACGCACTTGGCGAGCCCACGCACCGTCTGCCTTATCGACCCTGACAACATCCCCTCTCAACGCTTAGCTACCCATTTTGGCTACCGTGAAACCGCTCGCCCCGACTACCACGGCAGCCCCATTGTGCTACTAGAAAGGGGGTAGTAATGAGGAATAAAGCCAACAGGGTCAGAGACGCTGGATTTCGCCCCTGACCCTGTTGGCTGTGTTGCGCGACTTGTAATATTACTGGATAAAGTCCGGGCGGATCAGGTTTTCGAAGGTGAAGATTTCGTCCCACTTGGCTTGGCTAAGCAGGCCGCGCTCGGTGACGGCTATAGCGTGCACGGACTTGCCGGTTTTGAGGGCTTCTTTGGCAATGTCGGCTGAGGCCTCGTAACCGAGCACGGGGTTGAGCTGGGTAACGATGCCCACGCTGCCATATACCAGATTCTGGGCGTGCTCCTTGTTGGCCGTGATGCCGACCACGCACTTCTCGCGCAGCGTGCGGCAGGCGTTGGTCATGTAACTGATGCTGGTGAAAAGGGCGAAGCTGATGACTGGCTCCATCACGTTGAGCTGGAGCTGGCCGGCCTCGGCAGCCATGGTTACCGTGAGGTCGGCCCCGGTTACGTAGAAAGCCGTCTGGTTCACTACTTCCGGGATTACCGGGTTCACCTTGCCGGGCATGATGCTGGAGCCGGGCTGGATGGCGGGCAGGTTGATTTCGTTGATGCCGCAACGCGGGCCCGAGGAGAGCAGGCGCAAATCGTTGCAGATTTTAGACAGCTTGAGGGCCGTGCGCTTGAGTACGCCCGAGAGCTGCACGTAGGCGCCCGTGTCGTAAGTGGCCTCGAACAGGTCGCCAGCCAGCACCAGTTCCAGCCCGCTGATAGTGCTGAGGTGCTTCGTCACGAGCTCGGCGTAGCCTTGGGGCGCGTTCACGCCGGTCCCGATGGCGGTGGCGCCCATATTGATTTCGCTGATGAGGCGACGCGAGTCTTCGATGCGGGAGAGTTCTTCGCGCAGGTTGTTGGCGAAGGCCCGGAATTCGTCGCCCATGCTCATCGGCACGGCGTCCTGGAGTTGGGTGCGGCCCATCTTGAGTACGTCGCGAAACTCGTCGCCCTTCGCCCCGAAGGCTTCGGCCAACTCGCCCAGCACTTCGCTGTAGCCTACCAGCTTTTTGCTGAGCGCGATGCGGAAAGCCGTGGGATAAGCGTCGTTGGTACTCTGCGAGCAGTTGACGTGGTTATTGGGGTGGCAGAACTGGTAGTCGCCCTTCGCGTGGCCCATGATTTCGAGGGCCACGTTGGCAATTACCTCGTTGGCGTTCATGTTTACCGACGTGCCGGCCCCGCCCTGGATCATATCGGTCAGGAACTGGTCGTCGAACTCGCCAGCGGCCACCCGGTCGCAGGCTTGGGCAATGGCCTCAGCAATATTGGCCGGCAGTACGCCCAGTTCGGCATTGGCCAGGGCGGCGGCCTTTTTTACGTAGGCAAAGGACTGCACGAACAGCGGCTCCGACCGGATCGGAATTCCCGTGATGGCGAAATTCTCGCGGGCCCGCAGTGTCTGAATTCCGTAGTAGGCGGCGGCCGGAATAGACCGCTCACCGAGGAAATCGTGTTCGAGGCGGAAATCGGAAGTGCTCATATAAGGAGAATAGGAGTGGAAGGTGGGAAGTAGGCCACGAAGGTAGCGGATAGGAAAATGGGGGCATTAGGAGTTGCGCTCCTAATGCCCCCGTTTTGCAGGTGGATGCAGCAATAGAGCTGCCGTGCGAAGCCCTAAAAATTGTAGGCCAGTCCGCCGGTCAGGCCCGTCGATTTGCCTACGTTTCGGCCCGACACGTAGGTACTGGCCCCCACCACCAGCCCGAAGCCCTGGGCCAACGGCCGGAACCCGCTCACGCCCACCCGGATGAAGTTCACCTTCGTGGCCGGGAACGTACCGTCGAAGCCGGGTTGCAGGATATCGGTACCGGAGGCCGATTTCTGAAGCGTGGCCCAGCCATCGATGTACACCGAAGGGCCGGCGTAGCCTACTTTGGTTTCGGCCAGGAATGCGTTGGGCACCACCCCCGAGCGCAGGCTGTAGCCTGCCTGCCCGGTTACGAACACGCCCGAGGCGGTTTGCAGATGCACGATGCCCGAAGTAGACGCCTTGGTGGAGTGGTTACCGATGGCAATAATGTATTCGAGGCCCTGGCCGGTTTTATAGTTGCTCAGCGGCGTGCTCAGGCTCACGGCCCCCATCAGGTTAAGAATACTACTGCCGATAACCGTGGAGTAGGCCTTGAACTTGAGCAGCCCAGTAACGTCCTGCAGGCCCTGGCGCACGTTGGTGTAGCCTAAATCGGACGTTACTTGGTCGTTGGCGTGGCCCTCGGAGCGTACGTAAGGCAGGCTCAGCACTGCCTCAATTTTGTCGGTGAGGCCATAGTTGGCATACACGTTCACCGACTGAATCTGGATACGCTCGAAAATCGGCACCCGGTCCACCTTCTCGGGCACGAGGTACACTTGCTTGTACCACTCCTGGGTAGTGGACAGTGAAACCGAGCCGTGCTTACGGCCCGACATGAAGCCGTTGCTCAGGCTCTGGGCCTGGCTAGTTAGTCCGCTCAACAGTAAAAGAGCCACGATGGGCGAGAAGTATGAGTTGTTCATCGAAGAAAAAAAAGGTGAGGCTGAAAATTATCTATGAGAAGCTTGATCAAAATAACACAATTCCCGTTTTGATTCTAAAATTGAAACATCGGAGGATCTTTTATTATTTCTACCTACGAAAACAATTCGATTAGCGGTTTGGGATTCTGCTAAATCCGGTGAACTTTTGTTTTCGTTAATACCCGCATCTGACAGCAAAAGTAGCTGAAAGGCTGAATAAACAACGAAAAAAACCCGCTTGATTCCATGAAAAACATCTTTACCTCGCAAAACGCCTTGCTATTGGCCGCTATGCTTTTGCTGGGCAGCTGCTCCGACAAGCAGGATACGGCTCCTTCAATTGCCAGTATTGCCGTGCATAATCCAGATTTCCAGATATTGGAAGATGCGGCGGTAAGAGGTGGGGTAGCTGGCACGCTTTCCAATAAAAATCCTAATGATCCAAGCGGTAACTACACCGTTTTCGCTCCAACCAACGCGGCCTTCGCCCGACTAGGGCTGCGCTCGGCCGCCGACCTGAACGGACTGCAGCAGTCTTTTCTCACCAGCACCCTCCTATATCATGTGTTCAGCGGCAACCTGCTGGGCTCCAACCTAACGGCTGGCACTACCTCGGCTTCGGTCTTGCAGGACGCCAGTAAAACTGCCATTACCCGCCGCGTTATTGAGCGCCAGGGCGTACGCTACATCAACGGCTCGCGCCTGCTGGCCACCGATGTACCAGCGGCCAACGGCACCGTGCACCCTATCGATAAGGTGCTGCTGGCGACCGGGGTTGATATTGTGCAGTCGGCCATAGCGCTCAAAGACGCCAAGGTTTTCGTTACGCCCGAACTTAGCTTTCTGGTGGAAGCGGTGCTTTACGCCGAGCTGGCTCCGGACTTCACGGCTTCGCCCGGTAGCCCTGCCCTCACTGTGTTTGCCCCCACCGACCAGGCTTTTCGCGAGCTGGGCACCTTGCTGGGCGTGCCCCTGAACGTGCCGGCCGACATCCGCCGCTTGCCCAAAACCACGGTGCAGGCCGTATTGCTCAACCACGTAGTGCCCGGCGGCCAGTTTACGCCGGAGATGCCCGAGAACAGCGCCGTTAAAACGGCGGGCGGCGGTAGCCTGCAGCTGGGTCCGTTTCTCAACGGCACCCTCACGGTACAAGGCAAGGGCAACACTATGCCCGCTTCTATGGTTATCCCCGACGTGCAGTGCACCAATGGCACGGTGCACGTTATTAATAAGGTACTACTGCCCTAAAGTCCTCCCGGTACGGCTAGCCGTTGTTGCTTGTTATCGGCCTGATTTTCCTGACTTGCCGCATACCCGATTACAACCCTGCTCCTCTTTTCTTCCCTATGACTGATCGTATGCGTTTTGCCTTTTCCTCGCAGCCGTTTCGCATGGTGGCGGGCCTGCTGCTGTGGCTGCTGCCCGGACTGGTGCTGGCCCAGGGACCGGGCAAATACTCGCTCGAAGGGGAGTGGAAGGGGCCGTTGGTGGTGCCCGGTGGCAGCCTGCCCATTCAGGTGCAGGTGACGGAGCTGGCCAGCGGCAACCGGTTTGCGGTGCTTAACGTGGTGCCCCAGCGCATCACCCGTATCCCGACCACCGTGGAGCAGCGCGGCGATACGGTGGTGTTCGTGGCCGAGCAAGTGGGCTGCCGGTTCAAGGGAGTACGTACGCCAGATGGTACCCGTCTCGAAGGCACCTGGAGCCAGCCCGGCTACCAGGCAGCCCTCACCCTAACCTATGTAGCCCCGCCACCCACCGCCGCGGCTAAAGCCTTCCATTTTCCGCCGCCCTACCGGGTGCAGGAAGTGACATTTAATAATGATAGTGACGCCATTTCGCTGCAGGGTACGCTCACTATTCCGGCCGGAACCGGGCCGTTTCCGGCTGTAGTGCTGCTTTCTGATTGGGGGGCGCAGGACCAGGACGGGCAGAACGGCGCGTACAAGCCCTTGGGTAACCTGGCCGACTACCTGACCCGGCGCGGCGTAGCCGTACTACGCTTCCACGACCGGGGTGTGGCCGGTTCTGGCGGACGCAGCGAGTTGGCTGGCATCGAGGACCGCACCCGCGATGCGCAGTCGGCGTTGCAGTTCTTGCGTACCCAGTCCCTGCTCGACCCTGGTTACCTGGGGTTGCTCGGGCACGGCGAGGGGGGCAACGTGGCGCTGCTGGCGGCGGCGCGCCCCAAGGCTCCGGCCTTCGTGATTACGCTGGCGGCGGCTGGCCTACCCGGCTCCGATATCCTGGCCACCCAGCCGGCCATTGGCTGGCCCACATCGGTGTCCGACACGCTGCTGGCTCGCATGGCCCGCCAGCAGGTCGCGGCACAACTGGTGGTGCAGGCCAAGCTGGAGAAAATGCGGGCCAGCGGAGCCAACGCTGCCCAGATCCAGATTCAGCAGGAGCAGCAGTTTCTGCGGCAGCGGGCCGAGGACAAAAAACGCCTCGACGCGCTGGCCAAGCAGCAACGCCCCATGCTAGAGCTCGTGAGCCAGAACCCCGACGACCAGACAGCCCGCACCTTAGTGACCAAGGTATTGCGCCAAAACGTACCCAATCAAGCCGATACCGCCTACGCCGCCACCGCCGCTCGCCTCAGCACGCCCTGGGCCCGCTCCTACCTGCGCTTCTATCCCCTCAAGGAGCTCGATGCGGTACAGTGCCCGGTGCTACTCCTCCACGGTTCCGACGACGTGCTGCTAGAAGCGGATGCCAACCTAAGCGTACTAACGAAGGGCCTTAAAACCAATAAACAGGTGAACGCCCGCCAGCTCAATGGCCTCAACCACCTGTTTCAAGGCCCCGTTACCGAGTGGCCGCTCATCGATGGCAAACCGTCCCCCGCTTTCGCATCATCGGCCCTCGACCTAATCCGCGACTGGATTCACGAATTGGTTCCACCCGTCAAATAGCTCTGCGGTTCGGGCCACCACTTACGTGCCCAACCGCTTCATCAGGTAGCATGGGAGCTACCTGAAATCAATCAGGCCCATACTCTGTCCGGAGCATGGGCCTGATTGATTTCGGGTAGTAATTCGCTGCCGAAACAGCTCGTTAACGCGGCCAATTACGCGGCCCGGGCCAGCGGGGCTACTACTTCTACATCGAGGATTTCGACTATGAAGCCCTGCTCGGCGGCGTAGCTTTTGCGGTAGGAAACCAGCAGCGTGCGGCCCCGGGGCGATATAGCCGTGGTGGTACAAATGTCGCCGTAGGCCGGCTCCTGCTCCAGGAATGGCCGCAATTCTCCGATGGTAGGCAGAAATTCGGCAGGTAGCAAACCTTGTCGCTCCTGGAGTTGCACGGCACTAACGGGATAAAGAAAACGAGTAGGAAAAAGCAGCATGATTTCGGGCCAAAGATGAGAGAATTCAACGCCCAGAAAACACCTCAGCTGGCCCGATAATTCCGCCTACTCCTTCTATTCAAGCATTTTTCAGTCAACCATTCAGCCCTGATACCGAAGGTTGAAAACCGCTATTTCACAATCGTAAACTCGACCCGGCGGTTGAGCTTGCGGGTCTCTTCCTGAGCGTTGGAAGCCCGCGGCTTAGCTCCGCCGTAGCCCACGGTGCTGATGCGCTTTTCGGCTACGCCCCGGCTCACGAGGTAGCGCTTTACTTCGGCTACCCGCTCTTCCGAGAGCTTCACGTTCAGGCCGGCGTTGCCCTGGTTGTCGGTGTGGCCTTCGAGGCGAATGTTGACCATCGGGTTATCGTCGAGGGTGCGAGCCAGGCGGTTGAGTTCGGTGTAGGAGGCCGACAGCAGCGTGTATTTGCCCTGGGCAAAAATGAGCGTTGGCAGCTCCAGACTCGACCCCACGGCGGCGGGCACCAGTTCCAGCACAAGGTTGCGCGAACCCGTCATCGTGATGGTATCGGTGGCCGTGAGGTAGCCCGCGCGGTGACCTGGATACGGTAGCGGCCGGGGGGCAGACTCGATACGAAAGAGCCCGTAGCCACGTCGGTGCGGGCTGTGGCGTTGAACAAAATGTCGTTGCCCAAACGATTCAGTTTTACTTCAGTAGCCAACGGATTGCGCGACTTGGCATCGATGGTGCGGGCCGTGAGCAGGGTGCGGGGCGTGGTAGCCGTGGGCACTACGGCCACCGGCGGCTCGGTAGGCACTACTGGCGGCGCCGGGCTAGCCCCGGTAGCCGTCCGGAACAGGTCGGTGGGAGTATTGGCCGAGGCCGTGGAGGAATAGAACGCCTGCTTTTCGTCGGCCGACAAACTCAAAAAGGCGTTGAAACCCGGCCCGTTGATGGGCAGGCCCAGGTTGCGCGGCTCGGTCCAGTTGGTCCAGCTGTCGTCGAGGCGGGTACTCACGAAAATGTCGGAGCTGCCGTATCCCGCGTGGCCGTAGGAACTGAAGTACAGCGTTTTGCCATCGGCCGCCAGCCAGGGCGCGAAATCGAAACCGGGCGAGTTAACGACCGCGCCCAGATTCAGGGGCTGAGTCCAGAGGCCGCTGGGCGTGGGGCGGCTCACGTACAGGTCGTTGCCGCCTTCCGAGTCGCTGCGCTCCAGACTCAGGAGCAGCAACTGCTGATCGGGGCTCATAAAGAAGCTGCTGGACGTGCTGGTTGAGTAGTAGTTGGCGACTTCCACCACCTGGGGGCGGTTTTTTTTGAGCGACACGCTACGCGGCACCTTGCTCAGGCCCAGGTCGCGGAACGTGCCGTCGCGCTCGTATTGCCCCCGAATAATAAGGGCTTTGCCATCTTCCACCACGCTCATCACACCGTTGTGCTGGTTGGTATTCAGCTCATCGAGGCGGGTGGCCGGGGCCCAGGTACGCCCTTGGGTGGCCGAGGTGCTCACCCAGATGTCGCCCGATTCGGTAATGCCCTCCATGTTGCCGCTGTAACGCGTGCGCGTGAAATAGAGCGTGTTGCCATCGGGAGCCATTACGGGCTGCTGCTCGTTGCCGGTCGGCGTGTTCAGGCTCAGCAACGGCTCGGGCACGCCGAAACCGGGCTGGGAGGGGTCGAGGTTGAGGTGGAGCTTGAACAGCTTCCACTGCTGGCTGGCGCGGTTCTGGGGCCGCTGCCCCACCACGGGCGTGCTGTTAGACTTGTCGGCCGCCGCCAGCGAAACGCATTTATCGTTGCCCCGGCTAATGAGCATGAAACTGCCCAGCGGGCCCGAGGGCACCAGCTTCCACTGCTGGTAGAAGCTACCGGTCCAAGGGCGTTGCACGAGCGCCGCGTTTTCGTCGGGCGAGGTTAGGGTGAGGCACTGCCCGGTGTGGCGGGCAACAATGCGGAAGAACTCGCTACCCGTCGCGGCCGGAATAAAGCGCCACTGCTGGCTGTCGGCGTGGGTGAACTCCCACTGAATGGCGGTAGCTCCAGCCTCAGCCGAAGCGTTGGTAATGTCGAGTGAACGGCCGCTGCTCCGGGAAATCACCCCATACCAGGAAGTTTCGTCGGGCAGCACGGGCCCTTGGGCGTGGCTGGCAACCGGTAGCAACACTAAAAGCAGTAGCCAGGAGGCAGCCCCGCGAATCAACAAATTAATCATGCACGCAAATCGATGGACGAAGCCGCAAGTTAGCCCAAAAGCCCGGCCCGCACTCCACTAAAGCAGGCAAGGCGCCGCCCTCCCCGCCGGAAGAGCCGCGCCTTGCCCTGGTTGCTGGTCGACTAGCGCCACCAGTCAGTTGCTACCAAAATGGGCAGCAAGGGGATTGTTGCTGTTAGTTGTTGTTGATGTACTTGAAGCGCACAAACCGCTCGTTCTCGTAAATAGCCGTGAAATGGCCTCCAGCTTGCTGAGCACTGGTTTTACGTGGCGCTACTCTGGGTGCAGCAGCGGTTGGAACGGCAGGATAAGTTCCGGGAGCCATGCCCGGCACGTGGCAAATGAAGGAGAGAATTTTGGAAGGCATAACGGTTGGTGCTTTGAAGGGTAGAAGAAGTGCGTTGAAGGCAAACTGCTAATGGCTCCTGGCGCAACTCCAATCATATTCCTGCAGAAATACGCTGGTTGCTGCGCAATCAAACATAACGATATTATTATTTGATTGCATGATGCTAAGGTATATTTTTTATTGTTAAAATCTAACTCTCCCTCCCTTATTTCTAAAAAATACGTACTGGTACGGAGGCTGCCTCCCAGGCTGGTACGTAGCCAGCCTCGGGTCCCGGTTCCCTGAAACCCGTTTTCAGCCCCCTCACCCCTGCATACCTTACCCGCAGCCAACTAAATGACGGGAACTTTCCTACCCAGCGCTACCTGCTTATCCATAGTAGCCAGCCCGTTCAGGCAGGCATGGGTTAGCCTCGTCAGCCAAATAGCACTACTACGTCATTGTTGAACCCCGCCCATCAGGCTTCAATTCGCTTTAGAAGGCTACACGCCTACGAAATCAGCTTGTGCCGAATGGCGTACTGAATCAAGCCCACCACCGATTTCGACTCCGTTTTGGCCAGCAGATTGCGGCGGTGCGTTTCCACGGTTCGCTCACTGATAAACAGCTCTTCGGCAATTTGCAGGTTGGAATACTCGCGGGCGATGAACTGCAGGATTTCCTGTTCGCGCCGGGTGAGGGCAGGCCGCTGGTCAGGTTGCGGGCTGGCGGCCAGAATCTGCAGGTTCTGAAGCAGGGTATCGGCCACTTCCGCGCTGAAATAGGTGTTACCCCCGGCCACCTGCCGGATGGCCGTGCTAAGCTCGGCACGGCTGGCAGTTTTAAGCACGTAGCCCGCCCCCCCCGCTTCCAGCACCTCGGCCACAGTGGCGTGGTCATGGAACATGCTCAGCACCAGTACCCGCACGTCGGGCCAATCGGCCCGGATGGCGCGGGTCAGCTCTACCCCGCTCATGCCGGGCATATTCAGGTCGAGCAGGGCGACGCGCACGCTGGGTTGGCTGGCCAGCACGGCCAGGGCCTGGGGACCGTCGTGGGCCTGGGCTACAATGTGCAAGTCGGTTTCGGGCCGCAGCATCTGCCGGATGCCCTCCACAATCATCGGGTGGTCATCAACCAGCAATAACGGGATAGGAGATTCGGTGGTAGGTAGGGGTATAGACATACGGGTACATGGAACGGTCCTGGGCAGAAGCGCATTGCTGGCAGGCGCATCACGGGGCAGGCGACCCTAGAAAGGTATCAAAATTATCTTGTTTTCGCCCTATTGTGACGCTTGCGTCTCCCGAGCCTACAGGCGCAACATGCCGGCCCAAACTGTAGTACAAGCCAACTGGCACCCGGCATTTTATTCATCCCGCTTTTAATCCCTTCACATCATGCGCAAAGGAACCCAGGTAACCTGGAAATACGGCACCGGTACTGCTACCGGCAAAATTGAGGAAACGCACAAAGACAGCATTACCCGCACCCTCAAGGGCTCCGAAATCACCCGAAACGGCACCCCCGAGAATCCGGCCTATCTCATCGTACAGGAAAATGGCGATAAAGTGCTCAAACTGAAAAGCGAGGTGTCGGAAGCGAAAAAATAGCGCTAAACAAATACCAAAAAGAGCCCCGCAACAACCGTTACGGGGCCTCTTTTTGGTTGGATTTCTCTGGATGATGTGCGCTGTTACTCGATGCCTTCGGCTTGCCGCTCGCGGTTAAGCTTACTGTTGTGGCGACCGTAGAAGAAGTAGATAGCTACCCCGATGGCCATCCAGATGATGAGGCGCAACCAGGTATCCCAGGGTAGGTTGAACATCATGTAACCGCAGATCAGGATGCCCAGGATGGGGACCAGCGGTACGAAGGGCGTACGGAACGGGCGAACCAAATCGGGGTCGCGGCGGCGCATGGCAATAACGCCACCGCACACGATAATGAAGGCCAGCAGCGTACCAATACTCACCAGTTCGCCCAGCAGGCCCACGGGCAGAATACCGGCCACGATGGCAGCCACTACGCCGGTGAAGATGGTGGTCACGTAAGGCGTCTGGAACTTGGGGTGCACCTTACCAAAGATGGCCGGCAGCAGTCCGTCGCGCGACATGGCGAAGAAAATGCGGGGCTGCCCCATGAGCATCACGAGCACCACCGAGGCGAGACCGGCAATGGCACCAATACCGGTGAAGAAGTACAACCACTTAAGGGCCGGGCCGGCAGCAGCCAGCGCCACGAGCACCGGATCGGGCACGTTCAGGTTTTTGTACGATGTGAGACCAGTAAGCACCAAGGCCATCAGAACGTAGAGCAGCGTACAAATACCGAGCGAGAGCAACATACCGATGGGCATGTCGCGCTGGGGGTTCTTGGCTTCCTGGGCGGCGGTACTCACGGCATCAAAACCGATGTAGGAGAAGAATACCACGGCCGCGCCGCGCACAATACCCTGCCAGCCGTAGCGGGAGCTACCGTCGGGCAGAATCTCTACCTGTGGAACAAATGGCTCCCAGTTGGCCGTGTTCACGTATTTGAAGCCGAAGCCGATAACCAACAGCACGATGGCCACCTTAATGAACACGATGACGTTGTTGAAGCGGGCCGATTCTTGGATACCAATAACGAGCAGCGTCGTCATGACGAAAATCAGCAGTACGGCTGGCAGATTAATATAAGCGCCGGTAAGCGAGAAGTTGGCGCCGTCGTAGTTTACGGGAGCCTGCGAAATCTCCAGTGGCATCTCAATGCCCGATTTTTGCAGAATGCTGACCACGTTGCCGCTCCAGCCCACAGCCACGGTGGCCGCCCCGAAGAGGTATTCGAGAATCAGGTCCCAGCCGATGATCCAGGCGACGAATTCGCCGAGCGTGGCGTAGCCGTAGGTGTAAGCCGAGCCGGCAATCGGAATCATAGAGGCGAATTCGGCGTAGCACAAGCCCGCGAACAAGCAACCCAAGCCGGCGATAATAAAGGAGATGACGATGGCCGGACCCGCCGCGTTGGCAGCGGCCGTACCGGTGAGCACGAAAATGCCGGCTCCAATAATTGCCCCAATGCCAAGCATCGTGAGGTTGGTAGCCGTCAGGGTCCGTTTTAGCCCGCCGCCTTCGCCCTCATCGGCCTCGTTCATCAGCTTATCGAGCGATTTTCTGGCGAAAATGTCTGCCATAAAAGAAAGAAAGTTAGGAAAGTGAAAAGGTTGAATTGATGAGTGAAACGGGGCAAAACCCGTTCAGGTGGCCCGAATATAGGCTATTATCTGGTTTACTCCGGTAAAATTGGCCTCGCGGGGCCCGGGCGGCAACCCATTAAACCTTGGGCCACGGCGGTCGTCTATGCTTCGTAAACTATCCACACAGACTCCACTCAGATGAAAAAGATGCTCCTTTTGCTGGCCGCCGCGGCCTTGACTGCCGCCAGCGCCAGCGCCCAAACGACTACTCCCATGCAGCGCCCCGCTAACGGCCAGATGCAGCAAGCCACGCCCGAGCAGCAGGCCGACCGCCTCACCAAGCAGCTCGGCCTCTCGGCCGACCAGCGCACCCAACTCGTAACCATGGAGCAGGCCCGCCGCACGGAGATGCAGGCTATGCACGGCCAGCAGCCCACCGAAGGCGACCGGGCAGCCATGCGCCAGAATATGCAAACCATGCGCACCAAGTACGATACCCAACTCAAGGGCATCCTCACGGCCGACCAGTACGCCAAGTATGAGCAGCAGCGGGAAAACCGGATGGAAAACCGGGGCAACCGCAAAATGAAAATGAAGGTCAAAAGCTAGCGGCCCCACCCCAGCGGCCCGGCCGCAGTCTGTAAAAAGCCCCGAACATGCTTGTTCGGGGCTTTTTTTAGCTCCAGAACGGCGCGTAATGGGCGCTGAACGCCGGTGCGGGATGGCAACTTTTCGGCCCGTTAGCGGCGGGCTTGCGTATATTTGAACCTATGCCTCCCCGGTGTCCCTTCTGGCGCCCCGGGCCCGGTTTCACCCCAACCAACACCCCATGAGTCCTCTGCCCAGTAGTACCGGTTCGGTACAGATTCAGCAGTTTTACGATAAAGGCCTGGCCCACGCCAGCTACGCCATCCGCAGCGAAGGCCAGATTGCCCTCATTGACCCGGCCCGCGACCCGCAGCCGTATTACGACTTCGCCGATGAACACGAGGCCCGCATTGTGGCCATCATCGAAACCCACCCCCACGCCGATTTTGTGAGTTCCCACCTCGAAATTGCGGAGGAAACCGGGGCGGTTATTTACGCCAGCAAGCTCACCCAGGCCAGCTACCCGCACCAGGCCTTCGACGAGAACCAGCGCATTGGAATCGGCAGCGTGGAACTGCACGCATTGAACACGCCCGGCCACTCGCCCGATTCCATTAGCGTGCTGCTGCTCGACGAACTGGGCCAGGCTCGGGCCGTATTCACCGGCGACACGCTGTTTGTGGGCGACGTGGGCCGGCCCGATTTGCGCGAGTCCGACCAGGTAGGCGGGCACAGCCGCGAGTCGTTGGCCGCCAAGCTTTACCACAGCACCCGCCAGAAACTGATGACGCTGCCCGCTACTACGAAAGTGTATCCGGCCCACGGGCCCGGGTCGCTCTGCGGCAAAACCACCAGCACCGACCTCGATAGCACCATCGGCCGGGAAATCAAGAACAATTACGCCCTCCAGCCAATGTCGGAGGAAGATTTTGTGCAAGTGCTGCTTAAAGACCAGCCCTTCATGCCTAAATATTTCGGGCACGATGTGCTGCTGAACAAGCAAGGCGCCCAGCCCTTCGAGGACGGCGTGCGAATGGTACCACGCCTGCGCTCGGAAGACCCGATTGAGCCCGGCGTACTGCTGCTCGACACCCGCCCGGCCGAAGAGTTCCGGGCCGGCCACCTGCCCGGGGCCATCAACCTGATGGATGGGGGCAAGTTTGAAACCTGGCTCGGCTCCATTGTCGGGCCGACGAGCCGTACTACCTGTTGGCCGATTCGCAGATTGCGCTGGATGCCGTGATCCGGAAGGCCGCCAAAATCGGCTATGAAACCACCATTACGGGGGCGCTACTTACCCCCCGGGACCTGCCCGCCACCAGCTCCGCGCCCGATCTGGAGCGCCTGCGCCAGCACCCCGAGCAGTTCACCATCGTCGATGTCCGCAATGCCACTGAGGCGCGTGAACCCATCTTCGCCAACGCCCTTACAATTCCGCTGCCCGAACTGCGGGAGCGGGCTACCGAAATCCCGACCGACAAGCCGATTCTGGTGCATTGCGCCGGCGGCTACCGCTCGGCGGCCGGCAGCAGTATTGTGCAGGCGGCGCTACCGGGTGCTACGGTGTACGATTTGAGTGAGGCCGTGACCACGTTTCAGGAGTAACAGGCCGAAATGCTGGCGGGTATAATGCAACCTTTTCGTCATTGCTGACAATCTAGGTTTCGATGCTTCATTGGTGTTGAAATCTACCTTTTACCCTGGCTCTATGAAACGAACCCTAACTCTGATAATGCTGGGTACACTCGGCCTGAATGCCTGCAAAAAGGATGAGGTGACAGAGGATATTCCTGGTTGCATTACGCAAGAGGTGGAGGCGTTTACAGTTAATAGTACCTGCAAAACAACTGGCCTGACAACAGGCGCTTCTGTGAAGCAATACCGGTTTCAAAACGATTTGGTGTACGTTTTTGATGAGGGTAGTTGCCAAGCCGGATTTTCGCTTGTATATAATCAAAAATGTGAGGGAATTGGGAGCTTGGGTGGCTTTGCAGGCAGCACCAAAATAAACGGAGAATCGTTTTCGAAAGCGGAATTTATGCGCACCATCTGGCAGAACTAGTTCCCTGAACGAGCCAGCTAGGGCGGCGGCACGCCAGCGGCAATGGTCTGATTAAGCGGGCCGATACACCGGGTTTCTGCGAGGCAGAGTACCTTCGTAGTCATGCGCGTACTACACACCGCCGACTGGCACCTGGGCCAGCGGTTTATTCAGGGCCACGAACGCACCGAGGAGCACCGCCACTTTCTGACCTGGCTGGTGGCTACTATCCAGGAGGAAAAGGTGGAAGTGCTGGTGGTGGCCGGCGACATTTTCGATACTGGCTCGCCCTCCAACCAGGCCCTGGAGCTGTACTACGATTTTCTGCTGCAACTGCGCGCCACCGGCTGCCGCGATGTGGTAGTGGTGGGCGGCAACCACGACTCGCCGGCCACCCTGAACGCCCCGGCCCGACTGCTGCGCCACTTGCGGGTGCACGTGGTGGGCTGCGTGCCCGAATGCTTCGAGGAACAAGTGCTGGTGCTCGACGACGCGGCCGGCCAGCCCGGCCTGGTAGTGTGCGCCGTGCCGTTCCTGCGCGACCGGGACGTGCGTCTCTCGGTGCCCGGCGAATCGGCCGAGGAGCGCGAGGCTCGCATCAAGCAGGGTCTCGCCGACCATTATGCGCGGGTGGCCGAGGTCGAGCAAGTCTGGCAGCTCAAGGACCTGGGGTTGCCGGTGCTGGCTACCGGGCACCTCTACGCCGCCGGGGCCGCCCCCTCCGATTCCGAGCGTACCATTCATGTGGGCAACCTGGGCCAGGTAACCGCCGACCACTTCCCGGCCATTTTCGACTATGTGGCCCTGGGCCATTTGCACCGGCCCCAGCGGGTGGGCGGGCGCGAGCATATCCGCTATTCGGGCTCGCCCATTGCCCTGTCGTTTTCCGAAGTAGACCACCCCAAGGAGGTGTTGGTACTTGATTTCGCGGCCGGCAAGCTGGCCGAACTGCGGAGCCTAACCGTGCCGGGGGCGCGGCGGCTGGTCCGGTTCCACGGTACGCTGGAGGAAGTAAGCACCGGCCTCTTGGGCTACGACAACGCCGGCTTTGCGCTGCCCGCCTGGGCCGATGTGCAGGTGCATTCCGAGCGCAGCCAGCTCGAAGTAGCTGAAGCCCTGTTAAAGGTGATTGAGGCCCTCGACCGGCAGCAGCTGGTGGTGCTGGCCCGCCGCCACTTGCGCCTGGTGCTGGTACGTCCCCTGGGCACCCCCGATGCCGAGGCCGAAACCGCCCTCACCCGCAGCCTGCACGACTTCACGCCCCGCGAGGTATTCGAGCAGCGCCTGGCGTCGGAGCCGGCCGAGGCCCGGGCCGAGTTGCTGCGCACCTTCGATGAGCTGCTGGAGGGCTTGTAGAATGCCCGGAGCCGGCTGGTAAATGCGTTTCGCCCGGGGCGGCGTTGTGGCGGCTACGGGCGGTAAGCGTACCTTTGGGGCCTAAACATGCCTGCGGCCCCGGCGGCGGGCGCGTTCTTGGTGAGCGGCCAGCGCAGTGCTGGCTGCCACTACTACCCTGCTCCGATTTCGTTTATGGCTGTTCCGTTACTCGTTCGTCCGCTGGTGCGGCCGTTTGCCGAATTCTTTCGCCGGGAAGCCGCCGGCGGTATTATGCTGATGGTGAGTGCCGTGCTGGCCCTAGTGCTGGCCAACTCGAACTGGGGCCCGGCCCACTTCTTTCCCGAGCTCTGGGAAAAGCACCTCAATCTGGCCCTCAACGGGTTCGGCCTCGAAATGAGCCTGTTGCACTGGATCAACGACGGGCTGATGAGCATTTTCTTCCTTATTGTAGGGCTGGAGATAAAGCGGGAAGTGCTGGAAGGAGAACTTTCGGACCGGCGGCAGGCCACGCTGCCCATTGCGGCGGCTCTGGGCGGTATGGTGGTCCCGGCCATGATCTACTTTTTCATCAACCGGGGCCAACCCGCCGCCAACGGCTGGGGCATCCCGATGGCCACCGACATTGCCTTCGCGCTGGCCGTGCTGCAGCTGCTGGGCCCCCGGGTGCCGCTGGGCCTCAAGGTATTCCTGACGGCGCTGGCCATCGTTGATGACCTGGGCGCGGTGCTCGTGATTGCCGGCTTCTACACCACCGACCTGCACCTGACCTACCTCTACCTGGCGCTAGGCACCTGGATGCTGCTGCTCAACCTGAACCTGCTCGGGGCCCGGCTGCTGATATTTTACCTACCCCTGGGCATCCTGATGTGGTATTTCATGCTCGAATCGGGAATCCATGCCACGTTGGCGGGGGTGCTGCTGGCGCTGGCCATTCCGTCCCGGATCGGGCAGGCCAAGCCCGAGCTGCTGCTCATGCTCAACAGCCGCCTGAGCATGCTCCAGGACGAAGTGCACGGGGCCGATGCCAATCCCCGCATCATCAGCGAGGAGTTGGAGTACCTGTCCGACGCCATCAGCTCGCCGGCCCAGAAGCTGGAGCAACGCCTGCACTCGGTGGTGGCGTTCGGTATCATCCCCATCTTCGCTTTCGCCAACACCAGCCTCGAAATCGACGCCGCCGTGTTCCGGCAGCTGGCCTCGCCCCTGGGCCTGGGCATCATTCTGGGCCTGACGGTGGGCAAGCCCCTGGGTATTGGCGGGCTGAGCTGGCTGAGCATCCGGCTGGGGTGGGCCTCGCTGCCGGCCAACGTGACGTGGCGGCACCTGTGGGGCGCGGGCCTGCTGGGCGGCATCGGCTTTACGATGTCGCTCTTCATTACTCTGCTGGCCCTGGGCGAGCACACGGCCGGCGAGCCGGTGGCCAAGCTAGCCATCCTCGTCGCCTCCACCATCTCAGGCACGATGGGTTTCCTGCTCCTGCGCACCATGCCAGAGCCGGTTAAGCATTAGGGATTAGGGATTAGGGATTAGGGAAAGAACGTGTCATGCTGAGTGAAGGCGCAGCCGCAGTCGAAGCATCTCTACCGCAGTGCTAACCCTTGCTCATTGGATTTACTTGCTTCGGTAGAGATGCTTGCGCCTCCCTCCGTTCAGCATGACACGTTCTTTCACACAACACGTTCCCCCCTTCAGCCGCCCCGCTCAATTTCCCAATCCTACTTCTCCCCCACGAAAAACGGGATATTAGCCGTCGCCACGTTGTCGTGGCCATCATAGGCATAGATAAACAGGCGGTAGGCGCCCGGTTTAGTGGGCGCGGTGAGGGTGGTTTGGGCGCTGGCTTTGGCTGGTAACAGGCCCGGCACGGCTGCCGGGCGGCTTTCCCGGTCGCCGCCGTTTTTCAGGTCGGTGCTTTCGGGTAGCAGCTCCCAGCGGTAGGTGAGTGGGTCTTTGTCGGGGTCGGTTACGGCGGCGGTGGCGGGGTACTTTTTGCCGGGTTGCAGGCGCACGTTATCGGTGGCCTGCTGGCCGTTGAGGCGGAAGCTGGCCAGGTGCGGGGCGCGGTTGGCGGGCCACTGGCCGCTCCACAGGTACTGCATCACGTCCACCACTTCCGACTCCTTGCCATCCTCGGTGAAAATGCCGTACCAGGTGGGCGTGCGCTCCTGCTTCTGGCCCCACAGAAACACGTAGGTGCCCAGGCATTGGGTGGTGTCCTTGGCCACCGAGGCCTCGTAGCGGCTCTGATACACGGCGGCTTTCTGGCTGCTGGTTTCCTCCACCGAGGCTTTCCAGGGCGTGACGGGGCTTTCCCAGTGACCGGTGGGGCCCCACTCGGCCACCACGTAGGGGCCGGCCCAGCCGCTGGCCCGCACCTGCTGCGGAATGGCCGCCAGCCCGGCGTAGGTATTGATGCTCAGAATATCCACCGACGGGCACCGGGCCTTGATGTAGTCGACCTCCTTCTGGTTGAGGCCGGCCAGCACGGTACTGGTGGGGTGGTTGGGGTCCACTTCATGAATCATGCGGGCAATCTGCTCCACCGCGTCCCAGACTTTGGGGTTGGTGTACTCCAGGTTCAGCTCGTTGCCGATACCCCAGAACAGCACGGCGGGGTCATTTTTATACTTGAGCACTTCGGCCCGCACCTTGGCCAGCTGGGCGGCCACGGCCTGGGGGTCGTTGTAGTCGAAGCCGTGCCGCTCGCGGGCCACGTCGAGGCCCAGCATCACGGAGAGGCCGTTTTGGCGAGCGTCGGCCAGCACCTGCTCGGCCCCGTTGGTGCCCCAGGTGCGCAGCGAGTTGCCCCCGTAGGCCCGCACCCGCTCGGGAAATTGCCCCCCGCCCGCGCCCTTGATGAAATACGGCTGCCCCCCGCGCCGCAGCTCGTAGCGGCCGTTGGTCTGTCGCACCTCCACCTTAACGGGGCCGGTTTGGGCGTAGGTGGCGGTGGTGAGGGTCAGGAGGGCGAGGGCAAGGAGCGGTTTCATGGGGGTGCTACTAAGTAGTAATGTTATTCCAGCTTTGAAATGAGTCTGTAATCTATGAAGGTTAAAATAAAAATTTTTATCCATATCTTGTGCAGCAATCAATTTATATTGCGGTATAGAAATTCCTTCAATCCACAAAATAACGAATTATGGAGAAGCTTAACGTTTTCATATCTTACTCGCACGAAGATGAAGATTACAAAGACAAGTTAATTAAGCATCTAATTACGTTAAAAAGAAGTGATGCAATTGGCACTTGGAACGACAGGATGATTACTGCTGGCGAAGAGTGGGATAAGGTAATAAAGGAGGAGTTGGAAAGAGCTGATATAATACTTCTTTTAGTCAGTATAGATTTTTTGAATTCAAATTATAGCAACGAAGTAGAGTTAAAAAGAGCCGTTGAGAAGCATGATAGTGGAGAAACAGTTGTAATACCAGTCATTCTTAGAACTTGTGATTGGAAAAACACTTCTTTCAGCAAGATTCAGGCATTACCTAAAAACGGAAAACCAGTTAAATCATTTCTTGATGAAGACGAAGCACTTTTTAGTATAGCTGAGGGAATTAAGCTTTCAGTTAAATCTATTGAAGAAAAACTTAAAAAAAAAGAAAATGAGAGAATAGATTTAGAAAAAGCTAGAAATGATGGCAAAATAGCATTGATCCATAATTATTCGAGTGATTGTGATATCCCTCCCAATAATTTACATTGGACAGGACGTCAAAAAGAAATTGCAACAATAGACAACGATCTTCATAAAGTAATATTTATTTCAGGCATAGGTGGACAAGGAAAATCTGGCATAGCATCATACTACGCTAAAAATATTGTACCTCAAAAATCGAATTGGGAATTTTGGGATTGGAGAGATTGCAAAGAGAAAGAGAACCGTATACATACAAAAATAATATCTATCATAGAAAGAATTACAAATGGAGTAATAAAGGCAAATCAAATATCTAATGCTTCAATAGGTGAGCTTATTGATATATTTTTTCAAAAATTAGAAAATAGAAAAATAGTTTTTATATTTGATAACATAGATTCATACATGGAGTTTGAAAGTTTTCAATTAATTGGAGGTGTTGGAAAACTTTATCAAGAAGCCCTTAATAGAAGCCACTTCAGTAAATTTATATTCACATGTCGCTCAACTATTAATGACGTACATCCCGAATTACTAAATTTAAGGTTGCAAGGACTAGGAAAAGATGATACTTTTAAATTATTTCAAGCATATTCTATTTCAATTAATGCCGAACAATTAAAAATAATAGCTTTCAAATCATATGAAGTTACTAAAGGCCATCCATTATGGCTTAATTTAATAGCTGCACAAGCAAGACGTGGAGTAGACGTTGTTGAAAAATTTATAAGCGGCATAAAAAGATATTCTGATTTTCAGGAGGACGATTTCACATCTATACTTTCTGATAAAATATTAGGTGTAATATGGAATAGCCTTAATGAAAAACAAAAAATACTCCTGCAAGCCTTTGCAGAAATTGTTAGGGCAGAAACACAAGATACCTTAGGAAAGGTTTTAGGAGATGAATTAAATGGCAATCAATTTCTTAAGTCATTTAAGACATTAAAGCAACTCAACTTGATAGTGACTAAATCTAGTGGAAATGAACTGGATACTTACGAATTACACCCTTTAGTACGTGAATACGTTGTACAAAATTTTGGACAGAAAGAGCGGTCAAAATTCATTTCCCTATTTGTTAATTTTTATGACAGTATTATATTAGTTCTAAAATCGAAGATAAGCTCTGATCAACCGTTGAGTTTTTTTGAGAATTGGACAGCTAGAATTGAACTGTCGATAAATCAAGACAACTACAAAAGCGCTTTAGTTTCACTCGCTGAAATAGCTGATCCAATAGCAAATTCTGGTTATAAGGAAGAATACATAAGAGTCGCCAACCTATTATTTATAAATGCAGACTGGAATACAGCCATTAACGAAGAATTTAGTTATTTTCATAGAGAGTTATTAAATTTTATTAGAGCTTTAACTCATTTTGGTAAATTTGATGAAGCAAAAGCTTTTTTCGTTAAGTATCAAAAAAGCATTAATAATAAAGGAGAGCATTATATCAACCTTTGTGAGGAAGAGTCTCATTTCTACTGGTTTCAATCTGAATTTTCAAAGGCAATAGAGTTGGCTAATGAAGCTATCAGGTTAAGGGAGCATAGTGGAATGATAGAAAGTTCTGTGCTAAAGCATACTCTCGCTTTGTCTCTGCGTGACACCAAGGATGTAAATAATATTAATAAGGCAATTATACTCTTTCTAGATGGTAAAAATTTAGATGATATTATAAATACTAATATTAGTGATTTTCAGCCAGAAGGATATGGAAATATAGGTCGTTGCTTACAATTTTTGGATAGATATAAAGATGCGATAGTATGCTATAAAAAATCACTTGCAAGCATTAGTAATATGGTTAATCAAGGTTATGGATATATGTGGTTAGCTGAGTGTTTACTAATGGAAGGCGAAATGAACGAATGCTTGTACTTTTATAAACAATCTTATAACAAATGGAAAAATACTTCGCCCGTAAGTGCAAACGATGTATACAAGAAAGTTTCAGCACTGGTAGAATTACATCCGGTTCTAAATGATATAAATAATGCATCAGTGAAGAAAGTAAATCAATTTTGTTCTGATTGGTTATCTGATAATCTATAGAGTTAGAAATAAACACAGTGCTATGATACTCACCCTCACAGCTTCCCCGCCATCGTGAACACCAACTCCCCGCCATCCAATATAGCCTGATGGCTCAGAAACGGGCGGGCTAGTAGCTTACCGTTGAGGCGGGCTTCCTTGACGTAGACGTTTTTGGCACTCTGGTTTTTGGCCCGGATGCGGAAGGTTTTGCCGTTTTCGAGGCGCAGGGTGGCGGCGTGGATGGCGGGGCTGCCCAGGGCGTACTCGCCCGAGGCGGGCGCCACGGGGTAGAAGCCCAGGGCCGAGAAGACGTACCAGGCGCTCATCTGGCCGCAGTCGTCGTTGCCGCCGAGGCCGTCGGGGGTGGGGCGGTACATTTTGGGCAGAATCATGCGCACCCGCTGCTGGGTTTTCCAGGGCTGGTCGGTCCAGTTGTAGAGGTAGGCGGCGTGGTGGGCGGGCTCGTTGCCGTGCACGTAGTTGCCGATGATGCCGTCGCGGGTGATGTCCTCGGTTTCGGCGAAGAACTTGTCGGGCAGGTGCATGGTGAACAGCGAATCGAGGTGGGCCACAAACCGCTTATTGCCGCCCATGCGGGCAATGAGGCCGGCCGGGTCCTGGGGCACGTAGAGGCTGTAGTTCCAGGCGTTGCCCTCAATAAAGCCCTGGTTATTGGTGCTCAACGGGTCGAACTCCTTCCGGAAACTGCCATCGGACAGGCGCGGGCGCATGAAGCCGATGCGAGCGTCGTACACGTTCTGCCAGTTCTGGGCGCGCTTGCTGAACTCCTGCTCGATATCGGGGCGGCCCAGCTTGCGGGCGGCCTGGGCAATGCACCAGTCGTCGAAGGCGTATTCCAGGGTTTTGGAGACTGAGGAGCCACTTTTATCCTCGGGAACGTAGCCCAGCCGCATGTACTCGCCCAGGCCGTCGTACCACTGGTGGCGGGCGGTGGTTACGCAGGCGTCGAGGGCCTTTTGGGCGTCGAAGGGCGCGTTGCCCTTCACGATGGCATCGGTGATAACGGGCACGGCGTGGTAGCCAATCATGCACCAGTTTTCGTTGGCGTAGTGGCTCCAAACGGGCAGCATGTGCAGGCTACTCTGCTCGTAGTGGGCCAGCATCGACTGCACCATATCGGCGTCGCGGGCGGGCTGAATCAGGTTCAGCAGCGGGTGCAGGGCCCGGTAGGTGTCCCAGAGCGAGAAGGTGGTGTAGTTGGTGGTTTTGCTCTGGTGGATGTTCTGGTCGAGGCCCCGGTACTGGCCGTCTACGTCCTGGTACACGGTGGGGCTCAGAAAGGCGTGGTACATCGCCGTGTAGAAGTTCTCCTTGTCCACCTTGTTAGGCGACTCCACCACGATGCGGCTTAGCTCCTGCTGCCACTGGGCCTGCCCGGCCCGCTTTACGGCGTCAAAATCCCAGCCCGGCAGCTCGGCCCGCAGGTTGGCCAGCGCCCCGGCCGTACTCACGCCCGACAGCGCCATTTTCAGCGTCACCTGCTCGCCCGCCGTGGTCGAAAAGTCGAAGTACATGCGCAACTGCTCGCCGGCCTGCTCGGGAAAGTTCTGGGTTTGGTCGAAGCGGCCCCAGAAGCCCCGGTAGGCCTGTTTTTTGGCGTAGTTGCGGGCCCCGTAGCTCTTGAAGGGCTTCGAGAATTGCAGCGCGAAATACTCCGTGCGGGTACGGGCCCAGCCGTTGGTCTGGCGGTAGCCGGTCACGAGCGAGTCGTTCTCCACCCGCACAAAGGTCCAGACGTTTTTATCGGGGTAGTTGTAGATGCCGGCCGTGAGGTCGAGGATGATGTGGGCCTGCTCGGCCTGCGGAAACGTGTAGCGGTGCATGCCCACGCGGGTGGTAGCGGTCAGCTCGGCCCGGATCTCGTGGTCCTGGAGCTGCACCTTGTAGTAGGCCGGCTCGGCCACTTCGGTCTGGTGCGCGAAGCGGGAGCGGTAGCCCTTTTCGGGCTGGTCGGCGGTGCCGGGGTTGAGCTGCAACGGCCCGGTGGTGGGCATGATGAGGAAGTCGCCCAAATCGGAGTGGCCGGTGCCGCTGAAGTGGGTGTGCGAAAAGCCGACAATGGTTTTATCCTCGTACTGGTAGCCGGCGCAGTACTCGTACACCTTCGGGTTGTACTTGCCGTTCTGCTCGTAGCTGATGGTGTCGGTATCGGGTGAGAGCTGCACCATGCCAAACGGCACCGTGGCCCCCGGAAACGTGTGCCCCATCCGCTGGGTGCCCACCAGCGGATGCGCGTACCGCACCAGGTTTTCGATAGGCCCGATGGTTTGGGCGAAGCTGGGGAAGGCGGTGAGGAGGAGCGCGGCGAGGAGCGGGAGGTGCTTCATGCCGACAATATAACTGAACCTCACTCCCATCTTCTCCCTCTTTTGGGAAGAAGAAGGCCCAGCCAAAACGAGCAACAGCCCAGCCAGGTATTCAGCCGACACTAAACCGATACCATAAACAGGCGGTAGCCCTCGGCGGTACGGATAAAGGTCAAATGCGTCTGATGGTCGTATTGCTTCTGGCCGACGGCATCTACTTCCGTAATGACGACGCTAAAGGCCGGGTATTTCGCCTCAAAATGCGCCCCGCAATCGGTCAGAAAATCCTGAAAGCGCGGGCTGGTGAAGGTAAGCGTGTTGAGGCTTTCGGAAAACACCGCGACGTTTCTCGCATCAACGCGCAGGTCCTGCAGCTTTGGTCGCAGCAAGGGCCGGTAGAACTTCTGCACAAATGCTGCCCCCTTGAAATACTCCCAACCCCGAAATGGCTTCCCGGACGCGGCCAAATCGGCGTAGCACAGCGGCACCACCTGGCTGGCCTCGCCGGAACGCACGGCGGGCAGAAACACCTGATCGAGCCAGCCGGTAAACTCCTTCTTGTAATCCACGAACGTGTACCGGTCGCCATTCACAGCCCGAAAGGTGCGGGTAATGGCCGTATCGGCGGCCAGAGCATTGATTTGCAGTGAATACCAGTTGAGGTCATCTAGCTGGCGGCGGGGCAGACTGTCGGCCTGCACTTGGTTGCGCTCATTCAGCAGCACGGTTCGGCCGCCCACCCAACCCAGATGTTCGCATTGTACGGTATCTTCCTCCCCACCCCAGCATTCGCGGCGGGCCCCAATCAGAGCCAGAGCCAAGCCATTGCGAAAGGGCGTAGCGTAGTTATAAACAGCCGGGATGATGGCCCGTCCTTGGCTATCAAGAAAGCCGACCCGGTTCTTTACCTGGTCACGAAACAAGATTTTACCTTCGCTCTCGCAGTCGAAGGTATAATCGAACATGTACACACTATCGCGGCCCACTTGCCGGCCATTTTTCAGCAGATAGTATTGCTGCATAGTCTTATACTCGCTGACGGCGATGATGTGGCGAAACTTCTGGGCGCTGGTGAAGCCCCCCAACCGGGCCGGAACCCGAATGCGGCCGGCCGCGTCCTTATAACCGTAGCTGTATTCATGTTCGCCGCGCTGCTTTTTCTCAAACTTCGTCCAGACTTCATCCGGCTTTTGTTGGGCAGCAGCGATAGTGGTATTGAGCAGCAACGCGGCAGCGAAGAGCAGTAATTTCATTTGTTTCAGGTGAGGGCTTTTCTGATATAGACGTTTTTGGGACCCTGATTTTTGACGCAACTCCGGAAGGCTTTGCCGTTACATGACCGGCGGGGATAGGTGCTTCGACATCCCTCAATGGTCGTAGCTCACGACCCGCGTTACCTGCCAGCGGCCGTCTTTTAGCCGCCACACCATCATGTTCTTGAAGGTGCCGCAGTCGTCGCGCCCGTTTTCCACGTGGCAGAAGCGGTGCTCGTACGTTTCCACGGCGCCGTAGCCGTCGATGGGAAAGACCTCCAGGGTGCCGGGCACGAGCTGGCGGTTGAGGCCAGTGGTTTTGTTCTGGTCGAACAGGCGGCGGAAGGCGTCCATCGTCTGCCGGAAATCGGACAGGCCGCCTTTGTCGTGGTAGAACTCCAGGTCTTCGGCGAAGTAGGTTTGCAGCTTGTCCGCGTCGTGCTGGTTGAAGGCCACGAACATGGCGCTATCCAGCCGGGCAATGGTGCGGTAGAGTTCCGGCGAAGCGGGCGCTTTAGCAACGGCCGGCACCGGGGGCAGCAGTTTTACTGTGGTACAGGCGCTGCTGCCAGCCAGGGCCACCGTTGCCAGTAAGGCGCCAACGCGGCCGAAGGAGCGGCTCCTGATTGGGGAGCGAGAGTTGCTGGACATACCTCAAAGAAAGGAATTCGCAAACACTTCCTCGCTCCCGGGCTTCTGCTGCCCGACCCGCAAAAGCGGATTCGCCGCGTGTTGGGGAAAACGCCCCCGCGCCCGCCCGAACGGCTTATCTTTGCAGCGCCTCCTTCCTGCCCTACTCACCCCGCATGAAAATCCTCCGCGTCCGCTTCTTCAACCTTAACTCCCTGCGCGGCGACCATTTCGTGGATTTCAGCCGAGCCCCACTGGCCGATGCGGGCTTGTTTGCCATTACGGGCGCCACCGGGGCAGGCAAAACCACCATCCTCGACGCCATCACGCTGGCCCTCTATGGCCAGGTGCCCCGCCACGAAACCACGGGGCCCGAGCACGTGATGAGCCACGGCACGGGCGAGAGCTGGGCCGAGGTAGAGTTTGAGGTGAACGGCCAGCAGTACCGCAGCAAGTGGGGCCAGCACCGGGGCCGCCGCAAGGCCGAAAACCCGTTGCAGGACTCCAGAATGGAGCTTAGCGAGCGAAAACAGGCCGAGGACGGCACCGTGACCTGGGAGTTTCTGGAAACCTACAAATCGAAGGTTCCCGCCAAAGTGGCCGCCCTGAGCGGGCTGGAGTACAAGCAGTTTCTGCGCTCGGTGCTGCTGGCCCAGGGCGACTTTACGCGGTTTCTGAAGGCCCCGGCCGGTGAGCGGGCCCAGCTGCTGGAAAAGATTACCGACACCAAAAAGTACTCCGACATCTCGCGGGCGGCCTTCGAGCGGGCTAAGCATGAAACCCAGCAGGTGGAGCAACTGCGCCTGGGCCTGGCCGGCGTGGCCTTATTATCGGCCGATGATGTGGCCTTTCTGGAAGGCGAAGTGGAGGCCCTGAGCCGCCAGCTGCGCGAGGCCACGGCCGGGCAGGAGCAGCTGCGCGAGGCCCAGCAGTGGCACCGCTTGCTTCACGACCTGCACCAGAAGCTGCAGACCACCGAGCAGCGCCAGCAGCAGCTCGCCGGCCAGGCCGAAACCCTCGCGCCGCTACGGGCGCGTTTGGCCCGGCATCAGCAGGCCCAGCCCTTCGCCCCCGACCTGGCCTTGCTGCGCCAGGCCGCCGAACAGCTGGCCCGGCTACAAACCGAAACCGACCGCCTACGCCAGCAGCTGCCCCAATTGCGGGAGCGCGCCAGCGCAGCCGAAACCGCCCGCACCCAGGCCCGCGAAGCGCACGATACTGCCACCACCACCCGCACCACCCAGGACCCGATTCTGCGGGCCGCCGAGCAGCTCGACCAGGCCATAGCCCAACAAGGCCGGGAGTTGGGCGCCAAGCGCCAGGAGTACGACCGGAAGCTGGCCGAATGCAAGGCCCTGACGGCCGAGCTGGAAGCCATTCAGGCCCGCACCCAGCAGGCCCGGGAACAGCACACCGCTACCGCCGAGTGGCTGCGCCAGCACGGCCGCCGGGCCGAGATGATAGAGGTTTTCGCCGCCTTCACGGGCTATGTGCAGGACCACGAGCGCCTGCGCGGCGAAGACGGCCAGCTGAGCACCCGCGTAGCGACCCTGGATGCCCGCCGCCGCGAGGCTCAGCAGCAGGAGCAGCAAGCCGCCGCTGCCGCCCGCCTCGCCCGCCAGCACCTCGACGCCTATGAGCAGCAGCTGCGCGTGGCGGCCACCACCCGCGACGAGCGGCTGCGGCTGCTTCAGCACCACGTTGAGACCCTGCGCCGGGAGCTGAGCGAAAAAGAGGCCCGCCGCGAAACCCAGCGCCAGCTCATGCAGGCTCACCAGCTGATTCTGAGCCACGAAGAGGCCCGGCGAGAGTTGAAGCCTCACGAGCCCTGCCCGCTTTGCGGCGCGCTGGAGCATCCTTACGCGGCCGGCGTGCTTGGCCTCACCGATGCCGGGCTGGACCGGGAGCAGGCCCAGGTGGAGCACCTGACCCAGGAAGCCCACGCCCTCAATACCCGCGTCAACCGCCTCAGTACCTTTATCAATCTGCTCGAAAACGCCGGCGCTGACGCCAGCCGGGTGGCCCCCGATGCACCGCTGCAGCTCGTTACGCCCGCCCGCGAAGAGGCTGTACCGGCCGAAAGCCGGGCCCTGGTGCAGCAGCTCAAGGAGCTTGAGCTGCTGCGCACCGGTGCCGAGAAGCAGCTGGCCCAGGCCCTCTCGGAGCAGCAGGCCGCCATTAAGGCCCAGGATACGGCCCAGCACGACTTACAGGAAGCCCAACAGCTGTTGCAGGATGTGCGCGAGCAGTTTCCGACAGTGAAAAGCCAGCTGGAAAGCTTGCTGAGCAATTTTGGGCTGACATTTACGGGCGAAAACGGAGCCGCCATGCAGGCCCAGCTACGGGCCCTGGAGGCCGAATACAAAACCCGTCAGGCTGAGCAGCAGCAGGCCAGCCAGCAGGCCGAAGTGGGCACGGCCCGCAGCGAGCAGTACGCCAAAAGCATTCAGGAAATAAGAATCTGGCTTAAAGAACACAAGCAGGGCCTTGTCGACCAGCATCTCGCCATTGAGCAGCAAAAGGCTGAGCGCCAAGCCCTGCTGCCCGAACCCGATGTGGCCCAGGCCCGCCAGCAGCTGGAGCAGGCCGTGAAGTTGGCGGGCCAGCACCGCGAAAAGGCCGACGAGCAGTTTCGCCAGCACGACCTGGCCCTGACCGTCGCCGCCGAGCAATTCCGCCAGCGCGAGCAGGACGCCGCCGCCCAGCAGCAGGTCCACGGTCAGTTGCTCGCTAGGCTAACAGCCGCCCTGGCAGCCGCCGGCCTCGCCCCCGACCCCGCCGCCCTGCCGGCGCTACTGCTGCCCGAAGCCGAAGCCACCGCCCTGCAAACCAAGCTCCGCAGCCACGAGCAGGATACCGCGCTGGCAGCCCAAGTGCTTGCAGAAACCACCGCCCAGCTCGACACCCAGACTGCCCGCGCCCTCACCACCGACGCCCCCGAGCACACCGCCCAGCAATTGGGCTTTGCCAACGAGCAGTTGGCCACGCTCAACCAGCAGCTGGGCCAGCGCCAGGAGCGCCTAAGCACCCACCGCGCCGGCCAGCGGCGCCACGCCGAGCTGGCCGAAGCCCTCGAAAGGCAGCAGCAGCAGGCGCAGCGGTGGCGGCACCTGGCCGATATCATTGGTGCGGCCGATGGCAAAAAGTTCAGCGAATTTGCCCAGGGCCTCACCCTGGCCCGCCTCGTAGACTTGGCCAACCGCCACCTGCACCGCTTCTCCGACCGCTACCGCATTCTGCGCCATGCCGAACAACACCTCGACCTGCTCATCCAGGATGAGTACCAGGCTGGGGCCATCCGGACGATGAATTCGCTCTCGGGCGGGGAGAGTTTTCTGGTGAGTTTGGCGCTGGCCCTGGGCCTTTCGGAGCTGGCCGGCCGCCGCACCCAAATCGACACGCTCTTCATCGATGAAGGCTTCGGCACCCTCGACCCCGACACGCTCGACGTAGCCCTTTCGGCCCTCGAAACGCTGCAAGGCACCGGCAAAACCATCGGCATCATCTCCCACGTCGAGGCCCTCAAAGAACGCGTCAGCACCCAAATCAACGTCCGCAAAGGCTCCGGCGGCGTGAGCACGCTGCAGGTGCTCGGGTTCGGGGAAGTGTAGGGTGAGAGAAGGGAGAAGGGAGAAGGGATAAGGGATAAAAGGAACGTCATTCTGAGCGAAGCCGGAGGCGTAGTAGAAGAATCTCTACTGCTCCGTTGCATCGTCATTTCAACGAAGTGGTAGAGATTTTTCGACTGCGCTCCGCTCCAATCAGAATGACGTTCCTTTTCTCCCTTCTCATTGCCCGGCCGCCTTCACCTCTGCCCAGCTCCAATACTTTCGGGCTTCCACGCCGGCGTAACTAGCCGCGAAAAACGCTACTACCTCCCGCTCCAACACGTTGGGCGCGATGGAGGAGGTATAAATCGGGCGCTGGTCGGGGTCGGCGTAGCGCTGGGGCTTGTTGAGGGTGCGGCCGCTCAGGCGCAGCAGCGGGCCGGTGTCGGTGATTCCATCATGGGTCCAGCGGCGGGCGGTGGTTTCGAGGGCGTTGAGGCGGTCGGCCAAGACCGTGAGAGGCAAACGGGGCAGCGTGGGGCGGCTTTCGAGGTCGATCCAGGTAGTGTACTTGTACTCGAATTCGTAGCGCTGGCCACTGTACAGGCTCAGGACCATGTCGGTACCGATGCTGGGGCTGAACAGGGCGTAGTAGGGCAGCGGCGTGGGCGTTTGCACTACCGTCAGGCCAATTTCAGGGTAGCGCCGCACGGCGGTAGCGAGGCTCTGCAACGATACGACGGCCTGCCTCACGCGTTGATACTCGGGCTCCCAGGCGGCGCGGCCAATTTCCGGGTTCTCCAGCACCTGCGCGAAGCGGGGCAGGAACCAGGAGAACTTCTCGGCCGAGGCTTCATCTTCGCGCTGGCGGCGGGCCGGGGCGCCGAAGGGCTCGTAGAACCGCGCCTTTTCCTCGGCGTTCAGCCAGCACACCAGTTGCAGGGCATGGTCGGCCAGCGGGTGCTGCCAGTCGATTTCGCGGAAGTCGCCCAGTATGGCCACCAGCCGCAGCAGCGTTTCATGGCGCAGGGCCAACTCGGGGTTCAGTAGTGCCCACACGCCCACAAACCCATCCACATCGAAGTGGTTGGCCGTAACGGCCGCCGCTGCCAGTCCGGGCGTGGCGGGCGCATGCAAGGCGCGCAGCACCGATCCGGCACTGGTATCGTCGCGCAGGGCTTCGGGCGTGGCCGCCCCGCGCCAGTGGGCCAGCGTGAGCACGGCGCCCAGCCCGGTGCTATCAACAACAATGGTGGGCTGCTGCCGCAGTTGCCGGAAAGGAACAAAGTGTCGGGACAAGGCGGTGAGAGGTGAGAGGTGAGAGGTGAGAGGTGAGAGGTGAGAAAGAACGTCATTCTTCGACTACGCTCCGCTTCGCTCAGAATGACGTTCTCTCTCACCTCTCACTTCTCACCTCCTGCCTCGCCGGTTGCTGATGCGCTCCACGCGGCTGCGCCCGATCCAGTGCAGGTATTTCTGCAACTCAGGAGCGGCGCGTAGGGCTTCGAGGGTGTTGTAGCGACGGGCCAGGATTTTGTTGTCGAGCAGCAGGTGAATGGTGCTGTGACAGGGCTGGCAAAGCTCAGCCGTAGGGCCGTGGCGGCCGCCTTCTTCGCGCGGTACCAAATGGTGACGGGAAGTGTGCTGCACCAGCCGGCCGCATAGCTCACATGGGGGAGACGATGGTTCGGGCATTTCGGGAATCGGGGCGGGATAGCCGGTCGTTATTTTCAATCATACAATTGACTGCGCGTTTTTTCTGACTACAAAACATTACTTTCTCTATAAATACTATTACTATAAAATAAATACCAAAATTTTATGGTGGGCCAATGGATATCGGCTATATTTGGTTTCATCCCAACAGCGTGCCTGCTAACGATTTGCAGCTGAATGGATACTAGTGCACATCTTTTGGTTTCAATTTCTGAACACTGTTTTCTTCACCTTTTTAACCTCCTGCTATGCCCCTTTCTACTCCTACTTTTTCCCTCCGTCGCTTTCTGCAAGTAGCGGCGTTCCTGCTGGCGCTGGTGGCTTTTGCGCCCCAACGGGCTCAGGCTCAAACCTGGCTCGTATCCACTGATGCCTACGTTAAGCTGGGCGTGGTGGATAAATTCGGCCAGTTAGGAGCTTACCGCGCCCGGTTTGTTGTTACCAACCAACGCACCGGCAAAGAATACATTCTGGTGAGAGATATTGAGAAGGGCCAGAACGGCATCGACGTAATATATCCGTCGCCGGCCAGCGACGCCGATTATTTTAAGGCCACCAGCGGCGAGTCCGGCGCGGCCTTGCCCGGCACCTACACCTGGGAGTGCCAGGTAGGGGGTAAAAAAGTGGTTGGCGGACGTTTCAGTTTTTCTGAAGTCACAAATGATGTTACCTTGGTGAGCAAACAGTAGCGGACCGACGCTCGTTTTGCTCACCTTCTCACCCATTACCCAGAAGCCCGGTGTTGCAGCACCGGGCTTTTTTGGGTCTTTTTCGGTCTTAAAAAGCCTCCCTTTAGGTCGGGCAATCCGTACAGCGTAGTTACCGGCGGCAGGTAGCTCCGGTACAATAGCTCCGATCCTATGCCTAAGAAATCCTTTTCCGAACTCATCAGCAGTCCCGGCATGCCGGTTTTAGTCGATTTTTATGCCGACTGGTGCGGCCCCTGCAAAACGATGGCTCCGATTCTCGAACAGGTTGCCAGCCAGCACCAGGGCAAGCTCAAAGTCATTAAAATTGACGTCGACAAAAACCAGGCAGCGGCCCAGCAGTTTAAAGTACAGAGCATCCCGACCCTGATTCTGTTTCACCAGGGCAAGCCCGTCTGGCGCCAGGCCGGCGTAGTGCCGGCTACCCAAATCAGCCAGGCGGTGCAGAGCGTCCTCAGGTAGCGGGTCGCCGCCAGGAAGCCGGGCATTTGCCGTTACCCGCGCACGTTTCCGCGCCGTGGGGCATTACCTTTACTCGCTCCTGCACGGCTGAATTAGATGATTTTACGGTTTCTTTTCGGGTTTACTTTCCTGGCTTTTTTGCTGCTACCGGCCGCCGCCCGCGCCCAGGCCCGCTACGCGCTTAGCGGCTTGGTGAAAGCCAGCGGTGCCGGCGAAGCCCTTACCGGGGCCACAGTGGCGGTACCAGCGCTGAGTTTGGGGGCCAGCGCCGACGAGCGGGGCGCCTACTCGCTCATGCTGCCCGAGGGCCGCTACCAAGTGGTGGTGTCGTTTATCGGCTATCAAACCCTGACCCGCGACATCAACCTGACCCGCAACCAGCGCCAGACGTTCCAGCTGGCTGAAGCCGGCAACCAGCTCGGCGAAGTGGTGGTGGAGGGCACCGGCAACTTGCAGCAGAAGCTCCAGACCACCCAGATGAGCGTGGAGCGCCTCACGGCCAAGGAGGCCAAACTGCTGCCGGCTCTGTTTGGCGAGGTCGATATTTTGAAAACCCTGCAGCTCAAACCTGGCGTGCAGAGCGGCGGCGAAGGCACCAGCGGCCTGTTTGTGCGCGGCGGCTCGGCCGACCAGAACCTGGTGCTCGTGGATGATGCGCTGGTCTACAATCCCAGCCACCTGTTCGGGCTGTTCTCGGTCTTCAACCCCGATGCCGTGCAGTCAGTTGACCTGTACAAGGGTGGGTTTCCGGCCCAGTATGGCGGCAGGCTCTCGTCGGTGGTCGATGTGAAGCTACGTCCGGGCAACCCCGACAAATTCACCACCAGCGGCGGCCTGGGCCTTATTTCGTCGCGCCTGACGGTGGAAGGGCCAATCAAGAAGGGCAAGGGCGCGTTTCTGCTGGCCGGCCGTCGTACGTACTTCGACGTCTTCACCCGCCAGATCAACAAAGCCAACCAGGACGACCCCGATTTCAATCCCATTCCCGACTACTACTTCTACGATTTCAACGCCAAGGCCAATTACAAGCTGGGTGATAAAGACGAGGTGTTTCTGAGCGGCTACCTGGGCAACGACGCATTCAGCTTCGGCTCGGGACAGGGCTTCGATTTCAACTTCAACTGGGGTAACAAGGTGGCGGCTTTGCGCTGGAGCCACACCTACAACTCGCGGCTGTTTCTGAATACTACGGCCTCCTACACCGGCTATAAGTACGACATTACCAACCGCCTCGACCAGTTCTCCTTCAACCTGGCCTCCGACATTCAGGATGTCAGCCTACGCTCCGACCTCGACTACCGGCCCAACGACCAGCATACCTACCGGTTGGGCGTAACGGCCACGGCCCACCGCTTCGGCACCGGCCGCCTCAAAGCCGGCTCCGACGACGGCCGCCTCAGCCTGGGCTCCGACGTCACGTACTACGGCCAGGAAGCGGCCGTGTACGCCTCCGACATTTACAAGCCGACCGAGAAGTGGCAGTTCGAGTACGGGCTGCGGGTGTCGGGCTTCCAGTCGGGCGGGCAGCAGTACGGCGGGCTGGAGCCCCGGGCGGCGGCCCGCTACTCGCTCACGCCCACTCTCTCGCTGAAGGGCAGCTACGCGCTCATGTACCAGTACGTGCACCTGGTCACGAACTCGGGAGCCTCGCTACCGACCGATATCTGGTACCCCTCGCGCGGGTCGGTGAAGCCCCAGCGCAGCCAGCAGGTGGCCGCGGGCCTCAGCTGGCTGCTCGGCGACGGGCGCTACCTCATCACCAACGAGGTGTACTACAAGTGGGCCCAGCGCCAGATCGATTTCAAGGACGGCGCCCAGCTGTTCGTGAATCCCGACCTCGATTCGGAGTTCCTGTTTGGCAAGGGCTGGGCCTACGGCAACGAAATTTACCTGGAGAAAAAGCAGGGCCGCACCACCGGCTGGCTGGGCTACACCCTGGCCTGGACCAAGCGGCGCTTCCCGCCCCAGCGCGGCACTTCGGGCGTGAACAACGGCGACACCTTCTACCCCAGTTACGACCGCCGCCACAACCTGACGGCCGTGGTTATTCACAACCTCTCGGACCGGCTGAAGCTCTCGGGCTCGTTCGTGTTCAGCTCGGGCCAGGCCACGACCTTGCCGCTGGGCCGCTTTGGCTTCCAGGACGTGTTCGGGGCCGACGCGGCGGCCGTGCCCGTGTATCCCCAGCGCAATACCTACCGCCTGGCCCCCTACAACCGCTTCGATCTGGGCGTGGTCTGGCAGATGAAGCCCACCCGCTGGATTCCCGAGTCCGACCTTACGTTCAGCATTTACAACGCCTACAACCGCCGCAACCCCTACTTCGTGTACTTCGACCAGGTGAAGGATGAGCAGACCGAACAGGTAACCGGCTACCGGGCCCGGCAGGTGTCGCTGTTCCCGGTTATTCCATCGGTGACCTACAACTTCAAATTCTAAGTGCGGATGATGCGGTTTTTTGGGATGACGCGACTATTGAACACATTACCAGCTTCGGTTCGGCGAGTGGTTGGGCTGGCGGGTGTGGGCCTGCTGGCGGGCTGCGGCTTGCAGCAGGATATTGATGTGGTGCTGCCCGCCTACCCGCCCCAGCTGGTGGTGGAGGCCTACCTCGAAAACGGCCAGGTGCCCCGCATTACCGTGACCGAATCGGTGGCTTACCTGGCCGAGCCAACGCCCCAGGTCCCCACCGACGTTACGGCCACCCTGACGCTACCCAGCGGTCAGCGCACCCTCCTCAAATTCGCGCCCGGCGTGGATACGCGCACCGGCAAGGCCTACACCCACGTCGGGACCCGCACCCTAGCGGCCCAGCCGGGCCAAACCTTCGGCCTGGAACTGCTCGACACCCAGGGCCGCCGTGTAACCGGCTCGGCCCTGGTGCCCGCGCAAGTACTGCTCGACACCGTGGAATGGGTATTCAACGACAAGCCCGACGACCAGCGCCGGGCCTACGTGCTGGGCCGCTTCCGCGACCCCGCCACGCCCCTCGACTATTACCGCTTCCAGATTCATCGCCGCCGCGTAAACCGCGACCCCGAAGTGGATTACACCGTGGAGGACCGCCTCAGCAACGGCACCGAGTACAGCCTGGGCACGGGTTACGATTATAAGGCCAACGACACGCTATTCGTCACGCTTTACCACCTCGACCGTCCCTACTTCCTGTTTTTACAGTCGGTGCAGGATGCCCGAAACGCCAACGGCAACCCCTTCGGCCAGCCTTCGGGCATTAAGAGTACCGTGGAGGGCGGGTTGGGCGTATTCACGTTTCTGAGCTACCAGCGCCGCCGGGTAATGCTGAAGTAGGGTGGCCGTGGGCTGCAACCTTTTTCTGCCCTCTTCTACTCCTGTCTGCGGTTTTCACTTTACCAGTTATCCGTATGAGACACCTGCTACTATCCGCCCTGGCGGCGCTAACCCTGACGCTGGGCAGCTGCGAAAAAGAGCCCCTATGCGGTTGCATGCCGCCCCCCCGGCCGGCCATTACTGCTGCTGCCCTTACCCAAGCCAGCACTTGGTACCTGAGCGAGTACACCGCCGCCGGCCAGATTACCCGCGACTATTCCATCAAAGACCGTTTCGCGCTACGCTTCGCACCCGACGGCAGCTACCGCCGCATCTTGCTCAGCGACGACTCGGAAACGGCCGGCACCTGGAAACTCAACAACCCTGATAACCGGATGCTCATCTTAACTGACCACAAAGGGGACCCACAGGAGTTTGTCGTGCAGGACGCAACCAATGAGACCTTGTTTCTTTACCGTCCTGCTAAAACTGGTTCACCTGATGCCTACCTGTTCAAAACGGTGCGGTAAGAAAAAAAGCGGCTTACCATCCTGTAGCAGGATGACAAGCCGCTTTTTTCTTCTAGGTTCAGAGGCCTTGGCCAGCCTTACAGCTTGGCCAGCACGGCCTTCAGCAGGGCCGTGAGGCGGGGCTCGGCCACAGCAGCGGTACGCAGGATGTCGGCGATGTTGACCTTTTTGAGCTTGCCGGGGGCGCAAAGGTCGGTGATGACCGAGATGGCCAGTACCGGCAGGCCCATGTGCACGGCGGCAATAACCTCGGGCACGGTGCTCATGCCCACGGCATCGGCCCCTATGGTACGCAGGTAGCGGTATTCGGCGGGCGTTTCGAGCATGGGGCCGGGCAGGCTGGCGTACACGCCCCGGCGCAGGTACTGCGCTAGGTTCAGGTCGAGGGCCGCTTCCTCGGCCAGGGCCAGCAGGCGCACATCGTAGGGCTCCATCATGTCGGGGAAGCGCGGACCCAGCTCGTCGAGGTTTTTGCCGATGAGCGGGTTGGTGGGCTGCAAATTGATGTGGTCTTCGAGCAGCATCAGGTCCGAGTACTCAAATTCGGGGTTGAGGCCACCGCTGGCATTGCTCACGAACAGGTTCTGGATGCCCAGCAGCCGCATCACCCGCACCGGAAATACCACCTGCTGCATCGAGTAGCCCTCGTAGAAGTGGAACCGACCGTGCATCACGAGCACCTTCTTGCCCGCCAGCGTGCCGGCCAGCAGCTCACCGGCGTGGCTTTCCACCGTCGAAACCGGGAAGTGTGGGATATCGGCGTAGCTGAAGCGGTGCGCCACTTCTACATCATTCACCAGCGCCCCCAGCCCGGTACCGAGAATAATACCCGCTTCGGGTCGGAAGTCCTGGAGGGTTTGTTTTAGATAGGCGGTGGCTTCGTGGAGTTGTTGCATAATCAAGGAAAAATGAGCTTGCAATATTACATCATTTGCCAGAAGGGCCGTTTGCCTCCAACTTATTTCAAGCTAGCCCCTTCCTGTTATAAACTCGTTTAATAGCCTACATTTGGGAGCACCCTATTTTTTCATTATGAACACAAACAGGTTATTATTAGCGGCTACGGTCCTGTTGCTTTCGGCCTGCGAAAGCGAACCCGAAGTGCCTACCCCTGTAGCTTTGGTTAAAGCCGCTTTCCGGTTGCCTGCCGAATTGGAACAAGCTGCGGCCATTACATTTCAGAACGAGTCGCAGAATGCTACCAGCTACACCTGGGACTTCGGTGACACTACGCCCGCCGATGAAGCAGAGAACCCGACTCATCGTTATGGCCAAGCTGGCAAGTACACCGTGCGCCTGGTTGCCCACGGAACAGCCAGCAACGATACTATTCGTAAGACAATAATTATCGATAATTATAAACTCAGTCGTCTACCAGTAAAATTTTCTGGAATATACAGTTCCACAAAAGTTGGTGTATTCAAACATGGACTGGAACCTAACGCTGTTTATTATTCCTACCCGGATACCTTAGTAATACTCACCACCAGTGGAAACAAAATTGTCTGGGGGAAAGATACATTAGCATATGCGCCTGGCTCACTATTGTTTCCCGATTTACCGGCAAACAATGCATTTAAATTTCGAAAATTTCATCAGAAAGGATTATTCTATTTTACCGGATTAGAGCAAATAATTTATTTTCATAGTAAAGGAGACAGCATTAGTGCAGAACGCAATAGTATATTAAGCCACTCTACTAATTCCGTCCGCTACAAAGGAGTACGCCTTCCCTAAAGTCTGGATACAAGCGGTTACAAGCATATAATTTGGAGTACAACGGAGAACTTACGTGCCAACATTATCTTTCTATGATAACACTAGCACGCGAAATTATTAGTTTTGCTCCAATTTATACACTTACTAAACAATCGCCATCACCTATATATAGCTCAATCAATTACAATAGAAAAGACCTGCTTTTGCGCAGATCTTTTCTATTGTAATTGATTTATTTTTTTTACTGCACGTTCAATTCAAACGGCAAACGGGCCTGGGCGCCACGTATTTCCGAGAGCTTCTTGTATTGCTCGAACATGGGGTAAAGTGGACCCATTTCCGCCTTCACGGCCCGCAGCCGGGCTTCCTCGTTGAAGGAGCTGAACAGGTTTTCGGCGAACGACTTCTGGTAGGGCAGCTTCTGAATCCGGTAATCACCTTCCTTCAGTTTGGCCCGGCGGGCGGCAATGCGCAACGCATCATCGAATGAGCCAAGCACATCCACGAGGCCGCGGGCCTTCGCTTCGGTGCCCGACCAGACGCGGCCCGAAGCGAACCGGCGCAACCGCTCGACGGGCATATTACGGCCGGCGGCGGCTTTGGTAGTGAAGTCGGCGTAGATGCGGTTGATTTCCTGCTGGAACTGCTGCTGCTCGAAGGGCGTGAGGGCACGCGTAATGGTAGGGAAGTCAGAGAACTTACCGGTGGTCACGCGGTCAGTCGTAATACCAATTTTGTCGCTCAGGAAGGGGCCGATGTTGGGCAATACCCCAAATACGCCAATCGAGCCCGTGATGGTGGTCGGGTGGGCCACAATCGTGTCGCAGCCCATGGCAATGAAGTAGCCGCCCGAAGCCGCCACATCTGACATGCTGGCGATGATGGGCTTCACTTTCTTGGTCAGCATCACCTCGCGGTAAATAATGTCGGAGGCCAGCGAGGAGCCGCCGGGCGAGTTCACGCGCAGCACCACGGCCTTCACTTTGTCGTCGAGGCGGGCCTTGCGGATGGCTTCGGCGAAGCGGGTGCTCCCGATGCTTTCGTTGCCGCCCTTGCCCGTCACGATGTCGCCGTCGGCGTAGATGACGGCGATTTTATTGCTGCTCGAATTATCGTCATCCTCATCGCCATTGACGTAGTTCGACAGGTCAACCAGGCTTAGCTTGGCATCTTTTTCGAGGCCCAGCTTGCCCTTCATGTAATCGGTGGCCTGGTCGTAGTAGCCCAGGTCGGTCACCAACTGCAGGCGCTTGGCGTCGGCGGCGTTGTGCACCAGCATCGAGTCGGAAATGACTTTGAGGCGGGCGGGCGCGATTTTACGCGAGGCGGCCACGTCGGCCAGCATGGCGTTGTTGAGCGAATTGAGGAACGAGGAAGTCTGCAACCGGGCCGAGTCGGACATGCTGGTGCGGAAGTAAGGCTCGACGGCGCTCTTGAACGAGCCGACCCGGAAAATCTGTACCTGCACGCCCAGCTTATCGAACAGCCCTTTGTAGTAGGTGGGCTCCGAGCTCAGGCCGTTGAATTCGAGCGTGCCCTGGGGGTTGAGGTAGAGCTTATCGGCCACTGAGGCCAAGTAGTAGCTCTTCTCCGATTGGGCATCGGCGTAGCTGACCACGAACTTGCCGCCCTTTTTAAACTCCAGCAGCTCGTGGCGCACTTCCTCCAGCGAGGCCATGCCGCCCTGCACCAGCTCCAGGTTCAGGAAAATGCCCTTGATGTCGCCGTCGGTTTTGGCCCGGCGGATGGCGGCCTTCAGCTCATCGAGCCCGATGCTGCTGGCCTGCCCGCCGATAAAGCCCGGCAGCGGGTTGTTGAAGGCCCGCTCGCCGATGGGCTTGTCGAGCTTGAGCTCCAGCACCGAATCCTTGGCGACGGTCACGGTTTTATCGGAGGAGGCCAGCCCCACTAGCAGCCCCACTAGCAACACAGTGGCAATAAGGCCCAGCACCAGCACGCCGGTGATGGTGGCCAGTACATATTTAAAGAACTGTCGCATGGAAGGGAGTAACTACAGGTGAGAGGTAGGATAACAAATGTAAGCGGTTTGCCGCCGCGCCGCCGGGTATTCAACCAACGGGCGGTTTTGGAGCGGCAACGGGAACGTGGCCCAAACTTCAGTCCTGATGTTAAGTGCCAGAACGAAGCTCCCCTCCTCAGATGAGGAGGGGCTGGGGGTGGTTGACTCACTCCAGAACGTCAACTAGAGCCAGCGCTGAAAAATGTTCTGACAGTATTAACCACACCCAACCCCTCCTCATCTGAGGAGGGGAGCTTCGTTCTGTTTTTGCCCCTACATCCCATATTTTTTCCCCCACAACTCCCGCAGCCGTTCGCGGGCTTTGGCTTCGGCGGGGTTGTCGGCGGGCTGGTAGAAGGTGGTACCGCTGAGGGTTTCGGGCAGGAACTCCTGGTAGGCGAAGTGGCCGGGGTAGTCGTGCGAATACTGGTACTGGCTGCCGTAGCCAAGCTCCTTCATGAGCTGGGTGGGGGCGTTGCGCAGCGGAATGGGTACCGGCTGCACGCCCTGCTGGCGCACCAGCGCCCGCGCCGCCCGAATGGCCTTGTAGCTGGCGTTGCTCTTGGGCGAGGTGGCCAAGTACACCACCGTCTGCCCCAGAATGATATCCGATTCGGGCATGCCGATTACTGTGACGGCCTGGAAACAGCTCTGGGCCAGAATCAGGGCGTTGGGGTTGGCCAGGCCTACGTCTTCGGAGGCCAGAATGAGCAGGCGGCGGGCAATGAACTTGGCGTCTTCTCCGCCTTCAAGCATCACGGCTAGGTAGTAGAGCGCCGCGTTGGGGTCGGAGCCGCGGATGCTCTTGATAAAGGCCGAAATGACGTCGTAGTGCATCTCGCCGCCTTTGTCGTAGCGGGCCAAGTGCTGCTGGGCGAGCTGCTGCACGCCTTCGTCGGTGATGATGATTTCGCCAGTTTTCGGGTCGGGCCGGCTGGCCTCCACCACGATGTCGAGCAGGTTGAGCAGCTTGCGCGCGTCGCCGCCCGAAATGGTCAGTAACGCACCGTAGTCCTGCATGCGCACCTTTTTCGTCTTCAGTACCTCGTCCTCGGCCAGGGCTTTGTCTACGAGGCTGGTGAGCACGTCTTTGCCCAGCGGCTCCAGCACGTACACCTGGGCCCGGCTCAGCACGGCCGGAATTACCTCGAACGATGGGTTCTCGGTGGTGGCCCCAATCAGCGTGACGATGCCCTGCTCGACCGCGCCCAGCAGCGCATCCTGCTGGCTTTTGCTGAAACGGTGGATTTCATCAATAAAGAGCACCGTGCCGCGCTGCTTGCGGGCCCTCTCAATGACTTCGCGCACGTCTTTCACGCCCGCATTCACGGCGCTCAGCGAGGCGAAGGGCTTGCCCAGCTCCTGGGCGAGCAAATTGGCCAGCGTGGTTTTTCCCACGCCCGGCGGCCCCCACAGAATCAGGGAGGGCAGTCGGCCGGCGCTCAGGTAACGCCGCAGCACGCCCTCGGGGCCCACGAGGTGCTTCTGGCCGGCGTATTCGTCGAGGGTGCGGGGGCGCAGACGCTCGGCCAGCGGGGCGTGGGCGCCGGGCCGGGCCGGTGGGCCGGAGTTGGGAATGGGGTCAGAATCGAAGAGGGAACCAGTAGACATTTTTTGAGCTGCAAGCTTTACGCCGCAAGCTACAAGCTTCGGCTGGGAGAGTCTTTTTTTAGCTGCAAACCGCAGATGCAAGTGGCTCTTTGGAGCCGGGAGGAGCATTGGCGACCAACAGTTCCTGTGGCTCTGAGCGCAATAGGCTGGTTAGGATGGTCGGCGGTCAGCTTGCAGCTTGTAGCTTGCAGCCTGAAGCTCAAAAAGAAATGAAAAATTCCGTTAAGGTCCACGCGGCCCTGTTTCTGGTGGCCCTGATTTACGCGGCCAACTACAGCATTTCCAAGGATGTGATGCCGCGCTACATGGGTCCGTTTGGGCTGGTGCTGCTGCGGATTGTGGGGGCTACGCTGTTTTTTGGGGTTATGAGCCGCCTCGTTGCGCCCCACGACCGCCTCACCGGCCGCGCCGACAACCTGCGGGCCATTGCCTGCGGCGTACTCGGCATCGGCCTGAACCAGCTGCTGTTCTTCTCGGGCCTCAACCTGACCTCGCCCATCAACGCCTCCCTCATCCAGACCATTGCCCCGGTCGTAACGGTGCTGGCCTCGGCGCTACTGCTGGGTGAAAAGCTGACCCTGAAGCGGGTGCTGGGCGTAGGCGTGGCGGGGTTGGGCGCGGCCAGCATCATCCTGAGCAAGGGCCCCGTGGCGGCCGGTGGCCAGGACGGGCTGCTGGGCAACGTCTACATCCTGCTCAACGCGGCGGCTTTTGGGGTGTATCTAGTGCTCGTGATGCCGCTCATGCGCAAGTACCACCCGTTCACGGTGCTGGCGCGCATTTTTCTGGTGGGGGCCTTTATTGCGGTGCCCGCCGGCTGGCAGCAGGTGCAAGCCGCCGACTACGCCAGCTTCCCGCCCGGCATCTGGGCGGCCATTGCCTACATGGTCATCTGCCTGACCATTGTGGCTTACCTGCTCAACAACTGGGCCCTCAAATATGCCTCGCCGGCTTTGCTGGGGGCCTACATCTACCTCCAGCCGGCCCTAGCCGTTATTATTGCCGTGAGCCTGGGCAAAGACCAGCTCACCTGGGACCGCGCCTGGCAGGGCCTGCTGATTTTTATCGGCGTGTTCCTCGTCAGCCGCAAGCCCCGCCCCTCGCAGCTGGCCGCTGTGCCCCCGCTGGAATCGATACAGGACTAACCCCTCGTTGAGTAATGTAGTTGTAGCGCAGCTGGAGCGCGAAGCTGGAGCTTAGCTCCGCTGCCCTTTGGTTTATGCTACGGCCGTTCAGCGGTACCTTTACTCCGTGGAATATGCCGCCGAAAACCGCAAAATTATTCACCTTGATATGGATGCGTTCTACGCCTCCGTGGAGCAGCGCGACCACCCGGAGCTGCGCGGGCGGCCCGTGGCGGTGGGTGGCTCGCGGGCCCGGGGCGTGGTGGCGGCGGCCAGCTACGAGGCCCGCCGGTTCGGGGTGCGCTCGGCCATGCCCTCGGCTACGGCTTTGCGCAAGTGCCCCGAGCTAGTATTTGTGAAGCCGCGCTTCGAGGTGTACAAGGAAGTGTCGCGGCAGATCCGGGCCATTTTCGCCGAGTACACGCCCCTCATCGAGCCGCTTTCCCTGGATGAGGCCTACCTCGACGTAACCGAGAACCTCAAGGGCCTGCCACTGGCCAGCGAGGTAGCCCGGCAAATCCGGGCCGATATTCTGCAGCAGACCCAGCTCACAGCCTCGGCCGGCATCAGCTACAATAAGTTTCTGGCCAAGCTGGCCTCCGATTACCGCAAGCCCAACGGCCAGTTCGTCATCCGGCCCGAGCAGGGGTTGGCGTTCGTGGAAAAACTACGGGTAGGCGAGTTTCACGGCATCGGCCCGGCCACGGCGGCCCGGCTCAATCAGCTCGGCATTTTCTCAGGCCTCGATTTACGGCTGCAGTCCGAGGCATTTCTGCGCCAGCACTTCGGCAAGGCTGGTGGGCACTACTACCTCATCGCCCGCGCCCAGGACCCGCGCCCCGTCCGCCCCGACCGGGTGCGCAAGTCCATCGGCTCCGAAACTACCTTCGAGCACGACCTGACCGCCTACGACGACCTCTGGGCCCGCCTCCTGCCCTGCCTCGAAACCACCTGGGCCCACGCCGAGCGCCTGGGCGTGCGTGGCCGCACGCTCACGCTCAAAATCAAGTACACCGACTTCCAGCAAATCACGCGCAGCCGTACCCTCTTCGCCCCTCTCCAGCACCGCGACCAAGCCGAGCGCCTTGCCCGGGAGCTGCTGCTGGCCCAACTTCCCGTGCCGCTGGGCGTGCGCCTGCTGGGCCTCACGCTCTCGAACCTGGAAAGCCAAGAGGATTCGGTAGGCCAGCAGCTGGGACTGGCGTTGTGAGGTTAGTTATCAGTTGCCAGTAAAAGAGCGTCATGCTGAGCGCAGCCGGAGGCGGAGGAGAAGCATCTCTACTGCTTTGTTACCAAGCCAACCTAACATCAGGGTCAGTATTGCAGTAGAGATACTTCGACTCCGCCTCCGGCTGCGCTCAGCATGACGTTCTTTTACTGGCAACTGATAACCAACATCTACTTCAACAGCTCGTGCAGCACGGTTTGCATGGCAAACGTGCGGTTGCCGGCTTCCTGGATAATGAGCGAGTTGGGCGAATCGAGCACGGCGTCCGACACCTCCACGTTGCGGCGCACGGGCAGGCAGTGCAGGAACCGGGCGTCGTTGGTGAGGGCCATGTGGGCAGGCGTCAGCATCCAGTGGGGGTCGGTGCTGAGCACCTGGCCGTAATCGTAGTAGCTACTCCAGTTCTTGGCCTGCACGAAGTCGGCGCCGGCCAGGGCCTTTTGCTGGTCGTACTCGATGCGGGCGCCGCGGGTGAATTTAGGGTCCAGCTCGTAGCCTTCGGGGTGGGTGATAACGAGGTCCACCCAGTCGATGTCGGTGAACCAGTCGCAGAACGAGTTGGGCACGCACTGGGGCAGCGCCCGCACGTGTGGGGCCCAGGTGAGCACCACTTTCACACGCTCGGTGCGCTTGGTTTCGGCCACCGTCAGTAAGTCGGTGAAGCTTTGCAGCGGGTGCAGCGTGGCACTTTCCAGGCTGATGACGGGCACCGTGGCGTAGCTGAGAATCTTGTTGAAGAACACTTCGCCATAGTCGGCCTCCCGGTCGGTAAGCGTGGGGAAGGTGCGCACGCCCAGCACGTCGCAGTACTGGCTCATGACGGCAATGGCCTCCTTGATGTGCTCCTGGGTCGAGCCGTCCATCACGGCGCCGTCGGCCGTTTCCAGCGTCCAGGAGTCGGTGCCGGCGTTCAGCACCCACACCTGGGCCCCGAGGTTGTAGGCCGCCTTCACCGAGCTAAGCCGGGTGCGCAAACTGGGGTTGAAGAAGATGAGGCCCACCGTTTTGTTGCGCCCGACTTCCTGGTAGCCAAACGGGTTAGCCTTGATTTCCAAGGCTTGCTGCAACAGGGCTTTATAGTCGCCCGCATCGGCGAAGGAGGTGAAGTTTTTCATTTAGGTGGTGTGAGGTGGTGAAGTTTAGTCTCCCAAATCGTTATCACGAGGCTGGTTAAACTGGCTCCGGATACTTCTCTCGGACAGGCGCACATTTACACACCTTGTCATTCCAATCAACTATGATTGGTTTACACTGAATATCAACTACGTCGGGTCGGTTGCCAATTACCTCAATGAAAAGCTTGTAGGTTTTTACTGCTTCAGCAGGAATGCTCTCTTTGCTCAAGAGCCCAATGAATTGTATCCGTAATTCCTGTAGTGATTTTATAAGCTTGTCATCCCGCAGAAATGCCGGAGCACAGGCATTCAGAACATCAATCTTTACAACTAACACTCCGCTGTTCAAAGCCATTCTGTACAGGTATGTGCTTGCATACATCCCGCCGACATGACCAAGAGTGCTTAAATATGAATGTGCCGTATTGTGGCCTACAGACTTAAGGTTTTTGAGCTTCATAGCTTCTCTATCGTCAATTCTAACCCATCATAAAGCGGAAAAAGATGGTACCCGCAATGCTCAGTGAAAACAGCTACTTCCCGAAGCTCCGGTACTTCAATGACTAAAGCGTAGCGGAATTCGACTTTTGAGTCATCTTCAAACTGAATATGTACTACGGTGTCTAGCGGGAAGTCAGAAGCACCGAGTTTTTTAGGCTCGGTGCTTCCTTTAGCAATCAGATATTCTTGGAGCTTGCGCTTCCAGTGCTCCGGCAAATCTTCGTGGCGCATGATGTTCAAAGAAGAGACGCAAATATGCGTCTCTACATCGCCTTATACTCGTTCCAGCTTTTAATCTTCAAATCCTCCATTCCCAGCGTGCAAAAGGCGCGGATGAATGCCTTGGCCAGCCGCGCATTCGTCAGCAACCCGACGCCCGAATCCACGGCCGTGCGGCGGATTTTGTAGTCGTTGTCCAGCTCACCTTTCGACAGGTTCTTCGGGATGTTGATGACCAGATCGATTTTCTTCTCCTTCAGATACGTCAGCACGTTGGGCTCCTGCAGCTCGTCGGGCCAGTAAAGCAGGGAGCTGGGGATGCTGTTTTCGGCGAAGAAGCGGTGGGTGCCCTGGGTGGCGTACAGCTGGTAGCCGCGCTGCACCAGCAGCTTGCTGGCCGAGAGCAGCGCCACCTTCGACTGCAGGGGGCCGCCGGAAATGAGTACCGTTTTCGCCGGGATTTTGTAGCCCACGCTCAGCATGGCTTTCAGCAGCGCCTCCTCGGCCGTGTCGCCCAGGCAGCCCACTTCGCCGGTGCTCACCATGTCCACGCGCAGCACCGGGTCGGCCCCGGGCAGGCGGGTGAAGGAGAACTGCGGGGCCTTCACGCCCACGAAGGGCAAATCGTACACCCGCTCGCTTTCGTCGCGCGCTACATGCTTGCCCAGCAGCACCTGGGTGGCCTTTCTGATGAGGTTGTTGCCCGATATTTTCGACACGAACGGGTAGCTGCGCGAGGCGCGTAGGTTGCACTCAATCACGCTGATGGCCCCGTTCTTTTCCAGGAACTGAATGTTGAACGGGCCGCTGATTTCGTAGCGCCGGGCCACCTTTTCGGCAATGATTTTGAGCTTGCGGATGGTGCCCACGTACACCCGCTGGGGCGGGTAGTACATGGTGGCGTCGCCGGAGTGCACGCCGGCAAACTCCACGTGCTCGGAAATGGCGTAGCTCACGATTTCGCCCCGGTCGGCCACCGCGTCCAGCTCAATTTCCTTGGCTTCCTGCATAAATTCGGACACCACCACCGGGTACTCGGCACTCACTTCCTTAGCCGCTTTGAGGAATTCTTCCAGCTCGAAGGCGTTGGACACCACGTTCATGGCCGCGCCCGACAGCACGTAGCTCGGCCGGATGAGCACCGGGTAGCCCACTTCCCGCACAAACTCGTGCATGGTCTCCAGCGAAGTCAGCTCCTGCCAGCGTGGCTGGGCAATGCCCAGCTCGTCCATGATGCGGCTGAACTTGTGGCGGTTCTCGGCCTCATCAATGTGCGCGGCCGTGGTACCCAGAATGGGCACGTGGGCTTCTTCGAGGCGCATGGCCAGGTTGTTGGGAATCTGGCCGCCGGTGCTCAGAATCACGCCGCCGGGCTGCTCGAAATCCAGAATGTCCAGCACCCGCTCGAAGCTCAGCTCCTCGAAGTAGAGCCGGTCGCTCACATCGTAGTCGGTCGAAACGGTCTCGGGGTTGTAGTTGATGAGGATGGTTTTGTAGCCCTCCTCGGCGGCCGTTTGCACGGCCTGCACGCCGCACCAGTCGAACTCGACCGACGAGCCGATGCGGTACACGCCCGAGCCCAGCACCACGATGGACTTGGCCGTTTCGCGGTCCAGGTCGTTTTCGGTGCCGTGGTAGGTGAGGTAGAGGTAGTTGGTTTTGGCCGGAAACTCGGCGGCCAGCGTGTCAATCTGCTTCACCACGGGCAGCACGCCCAGCGCCTGGCGGCGGGCGCGCACCCGCAGCTCGTCGGCCTTTACGTCGCCCTCGCCTAGCAGCTGCACAGCAATCTGCTGGTCCGAGAAACCGGCTTTTTTGGCCTCGCGCAACAGCTTGGTTTCCAAAGAATCCAGGCCCGTAGCACGGCCGGCGGCCAGCTGCTGGCCCAGCTCGAAAATGGTGAACAGGCGCTGCAAAAACCAGTGGTCAATGCGCGTGAGCTGGTGCACCTGCTCCAGCGTGTAGCCCGCCTCGAAGGCGTTGTTGATGGCGAAGATGCGCTCCTCGTTCGGCTCGCTCAGCAGCTGGTCGATGGCGGCGTTATCCAGCGCGTCCTCGGGGCGGTTGGCAACGAAGCCGCGCTTGCCGGTATCGAGCATGCGCAGGCCCTTTTGGATGGCTTCCTCGAACGATTTTCCGATGGCCATCACCTCGCCTACGCTCTTCATGGCCGAGCCAATCTGGCGGTTCACGCCCGCGAACTTGCCCAGGTCCCAGCGCGGCAGCTTCACCACCACGTAGTCGAGGGCGGGCTCGAAAAAGGCCGTGGTGGTCTGCGTGACGCTGTTTTTGAGCTCAGCCAGCGAGTAACCCAAACTCAGCTTGGCGGCCACGAAGGCCAGCGGGTAGCCCGTCGCTTTCGAGGCCAGCGCCGACGAGCGCGAGAGGCGCGCATTCACCTCAATCACGCGGTAATCTTCCGACGCGGGGTCCAGCGCGTACTGAATGTTGCACTCGCCCACGATGCCCAGGTGCCGGATGGTTTTAATGCCGATGCTGCGCAGCTTGTGGTACTCGCGGTTGCTCAGCGTTTGCGACGGGGCCACCACGATGCTCTCGCCGGTGTGGATGCCGATGGGGTCGAAGTTCTCCATGTTGCAGACCGTGATGCAGTTATCAAACTGGTCGCGCACCACTTCGTACTCCACTTCCTTCCAGCCCTTCAGCGATTCTTCCACCAGAATCTGGTCCGAAGTCGTGAAAGCCTGCCGGGCCAGGGCCCGCAGCTCATCCAGGTTGTTGGCGAAGCCGCTGCCCAGCCCGCCCAGCGCAAACGCGGCCCGCACGATGATGGGGAAGCCGATGGTTTCGCCGGCGGCCAGGGCTTCGGCCAGGCTGGTGCAGGCCACGCTGCGGGCCGAGCGCACGCCAATCTGGTCGAGCTTGACCTTGAAAATCTCCCGGTCCTCGGTGTCGATGATGCTCTGCACGGGCGTGCCCAGCACCTGCACGTGGTACTGCTCGAACACGCCGGCGCGGTACAGGGCCACGGCGCAGTTCAGGGCCGTTTGGCCGCCAAAAGCCACCAGAATGCCATCGGGCCGCTCTTTTTTAATGACCTGCTCCACGAAGTAGGGCGTCACGGGCAGGAAGTACACGTCGTCGGCCATGCCGTCGGAGGTCTGCACGGTGGCAATGTTGGGGTTGATGAGGATGGTGCGGATGCCTTCCTCCTTCAGCGCCTTCAGCGCCTGCGAGCCGGAATAATCGAACTCCCCGGCCTCGCCGATTTTCAGCGCGCCGGAACCGAGGATGAGTACTTTGTTGGGTTTGTTCATTCTAAGGTTACTGTTCTTTTTAAGCGTCAGACGGAGCAGATTGAACGTCATGCTGAGCGGAGCGCAGCGAAGTCGAAGCATCTCTACCGCTTCGTTGAATTCGTTAGGGTTCAGGCTTCCCAAGTCTCTAAATCAATGGCTTTCCACGTCGGATTAAACGCGCTAATCAGCGCATCTTTCTTCCGGCGGTTCCAGCCTTTCAATTGCTTTTCCCGCGCAATGGCCTGCGTTGCATCGGGGGCTATTTCAAAGTACACCAGCAAATCAGCCTGATACCGCCCGGTGAATTTCCCGGCGTCGCCCCGGCCGCTGCTGTGCTCGTAAAGTCGCCGCGTGAGGTCGTTGGTGACGCCGATGTACAGTACGGTTTGGGTTTGATTGGTCAGGATGTAGACGTACATGCTGAAAATTATGGCTTCCGAATCAATGTGAAATACTCTCTATAAAAGCGCGGGTTTTCGATGTAATCTTTTCGAGAATATAATCGCAGCGTGTCACCTTTCAAATTGAAGGTTTCGTTATGAAACACTCCGTGCCCCTTTTCAGAATCTAACATCAATTTGCCTGGTGACTTGTGCCACACGCCTTTGTAGGTTCGAGTAGTTTTAGGGCTACTGTGGTACCAAGTGGAATAAGTGAAAGTGGAATCACTGAATAGCGTTACAATAAGATGCGAATGATATGGGCTGCCGCCTTCATACTTTTCTACCACATGTTTGCGAAAAGTCAATAGCATCAAAACGGACAAGCTTAATAATTTCATGCTGAATTTGGTGAAGAATTGATGCTATTAATTAACTGTTAGTAACGAATTCAACGAAGCGGTAGAGATGCTTCGACTTCGCTGCGCTCCGCTCAGCATGACGTTCTTTTTGGCTCGTTCTATTTTATTCCGATGTTACCCTTATACGCCACCACCGCTTTCAAAAAGTCATCAAACAGAAACTCCGTATCCTCCGGCCCGCCGGCGGCTTCGGGGTGAAACTGGGTGGAGAAGAACGGCTTGGATGTGTGCTTGATGCCTTCGCAGGTGCCGTCGTTTAGGTTCTCGAACAGCATCTGCCACTCGGCGGGCAGCGTTTCGGTGTCCACCGCGAAACCGTGGTTCTGGCTGGTGATGTAGCAGCGCTGGGTGCCGGTGAGCTTCACGGGCTGGTTGTGGCTACGATGGCCATATTTGAGCTTGAACGTGTCGCCGCCCGCCGCCAGGCCCATGAGCTGGCTGCCCAGGCAGATGCCGAAAATGGGCTTGTCCTGGGCCAGAGCTTTTTGCAGGTGCCGGATGGTGGCCTCGCACATTTTGGGGTCGCCGGGGCCGTTGCTCAGGAACAGGCCGTCGTAGTCGAGGGTCGTGAAATCGTAGTCCCAGGGCACGCGAATTAGCTCCACGTCCCGCTCCAGGAAGCAGCGGATAATGTTGGTTTTAGTGCCGCAGTCCACCAGCACGATTTTGTGCTGGCCGCTGCCGAAGTGCTCCACGCCGGGCTGGCTCACCTGCGCCACCAGGTTGTCGAGGTTGGGGTCGTGGAAGGGCACGTCGGTTTCGGCCACGATTTTGCCCAGCATCGCGCCTTTTTCGCGCAGCTTCTTGGTGAGCATGCGGGTATCGACGCCGCAGATGCCGGGTATGTTATACTCCTTGAGCCAGTCGCCGAGACTTTTGGCGGCGTTCCAGTGGCTGTGCTCCTCCGAGTAATAATTGACGACCAGCCCGGCAATGTGAATTTTGTCGGACTCGAAAATCCTCGAAATCGACTCGTATAGCTCCTCGCCGGGCACGCCGTAGTTGCCCACCATGGGGGTGGTGAGCACCAGAATCTGGCCCGCAAAGGACGGGTCGGTGAGGTTTTCGGGGTAGCCCGTCATGGCCGTGCTGAACACGACCTCGCCGGCGGCGGAGGTGAAGGCGCCGAAGGATTCGCCTTCGATGGAGGTCCCGTCTTCGAGGATGAGTTTTACCGATTTGGCGTTTTCCACTCTGTTATGCGAAAATTAGGTTTACCCTGTTGATGATTTTCTGCGGTCGTCAGGTACGCAGCTTCCATTTTCGTTGCGGGGGGACGGAGGCGGCAGGTAGGTCCGTCAGGCCCTTGACGCGTATTGGAAACTGGTCATTGGAGGGAGCTGCGGTGGGGCGGCAACTTCCGCTGCCGGGTGTCCGGCGAACGAGCGGCGTCGTCTTAGCCAGCCTTTGCAACCGCGCTGATACATTTTCGGCTGGAACAGGACCGTAAATCAGGGGTCTGTTCCAGCCGAAGCAGGAGATGAGCCAAGCGGAAGCGAAATCAGGTAAATCAATCTGCCCCGCGCACTGCCGCTTCCAGATGTCAGGCATCGGGAAGTCGGGCGGGCACAACTGCTGAAAGGAATAGTTGGTGGCCGCTCTTTTATGGGAAGAACCGGCTGGTGGCTGCGCAACCGAGGCCAATGGCAGCGTGCAGCTAATTAGAAGGGGAGCCGGGCTCGGGAACTTCATCGTGCTACTCATTGGGGTCGCAAGTTAGACCACAAGCCGCTCACTTCCTTGCCTCCACCGGAATAAGTGTGTACAGCGCCTGCAAAAACCGGTCGACCTCGGCCCTCGTGATATTCAGCGGCGGCAGCAGGCGCAGCACCGTGGGGTCGGAGGCGTTGCCCACGAAAATGTGGTGTTCCGATAGCAGCTTGTCGCGGATTTCCTTGATGGGGAAGTCGTATTTAATACCCACCATCAGGCCGCGGCCGCGAATTTCTTCGGCCCCGGCGTGGGCCAGCAGCTCCGTGCGCAGGTAGTCGCCCAGCTCAGTGGCGTGAGCCAGCAGGTGCTCGTCTTCGATGACTTCGAGCACGGCCAGGGCGGCGGCGCAGGCCAGGTGGTTGCCGCCGAAGGTGGTGCCCAGCAGGCCGTAGGAGGCTTGCAACTTGGGCGAAATCAGGATGCCGCCGATGGGAAAGCCGTTGCCCATGCCCTTGGCCACCGAAATGATATCGGGCCGCAGGCCGGCGTGCTGGTGCGCGAAAAACTTACCGCTGCGGCCGTAGCCGCTCTGCACCTCATCGGCAATAAGCAGCACATCGTTGGCCCAGCAGAGCAGCGCCAAGTGCCGCATGAACTCGTCGGAAGGCATGATGATACCGCCCACGCCCTGAATTGGCTCTATAATAACGGCGCATACGTCGCCGCCGTGTAGCACCGCCAGCACTGCCTCCAGATCGTACTCCACGAAAGTCACGGCGTGACCCGCGTTGAAGGGAGCCACAATTTTCGGGTTGTCGGTAGCTGCCACCGCGCCCGAGGTACGGCCGTGAAACGCGCCTTTGAATGCCACCACGCGGGTTTTACCGGTATGGAAGGAGGCCAGCTTCAGCGCATTCTCGTTGGCCTCGGCCCCCGAGTTGCACAGAAACAGCGCGTAGTCCTCGTAGCCCGATACCTGGCCCAGCTTGTGCGCCAGTTCCTGCTGAATCGGAATCTGCACCGAGTTGGAATAGAAGCCGATGTTGCTGAGCTGCTCCGTGAGGCGCTGCACGTAGTGCGGGTGGCTGTGACCGATGGAAATCACAGCGTGGCCGCCGTAGAAATCCAGGTACTCCTGGCCCTTATCGTCCCAGAGCTTCGCGCCGAGTGCGCGCACGGGCGTGATGTTAACGAGGGGGTAAACGTTGAAGAGGTCCATTGTTTTAAAGCTGTTAGCTATTAGCTGATGGCTGTTAGCTTTTTGAGGAAGACCAAGTAAATGAATGTCGGAACAGAGCTGACAGCTAAAAGCTAATGGCCTTACTCATCAACCCCGTCGTTTCCGGCAGGCCAAACAGCAGATTCATATTCTGCAACGCCTGGCCCGACGCGCCTTTCACTAGGTTATCAATTGCCGAGGTAATTAATAACTGCTTGCCCTGTTTCTGCACGTGCAGCAGGCATTTGTTGGTATTCACCACCTGCTTCAAATGAATTTCCTTGTCCGAAACCGTGGTGAACGGCGCGTCGGCGTAGAAATTCCGGTACAGCTCCCGCGCCTCGTCCTGCGTCAACTCCGAGGGCGTGTAAACGCTGGCGAAAATGCCCCGCGCGAAATTGCCACGGTAGGGGATGAAGTGAATTTCCGCTTCCGACTGCGGCTGCAGCTGCGCTAGGCTCTCGCCGATTTCGCCTAGGTGCTGGTGCGTGAAGGGCTTGTAGATGGACACGTTATTGGTGCGCCACGAGAAATGCACCGTTTCCGACAGGCCCTGGCCCGCACCGGTCGAGCCAGTAATGGCCGATACGTGCACATCTTCGGTGAGCCGGCCGGCCTGGGCCAGCGGCAGCAGTGCCAACTGAATGGCCGTGGCAAAGCAACCGGGATTGGCAATGCTTTGCGCCTGCTGGATGCGGCTTTTATTCAGCTCCGGCAGGCCATACACGAACTCGCGGTCCTCAAACTCGGCATCAGCCGCTAGGCGAAAATCGTTGCTTAGGTCGATAATGGCGGTGCTTTCGGGCAGGGCGTTTTTGAGCAGCCAAGCCTTGGAGTTGCCGTGACCCAGGCACAGAAACACCACGTCCTCATCGCCCGCCAGCTCGGAAGCGAAAACCAGATCGGTTTCGCCCACCAAATCGTCGTGCACTTGGTGCACCGGGTTGCCCGCGTTCGAGGAACTGACGATGCCGCCTAGCTCCACGAACTCGTGGTGTAGCAGAATACGTAGCAGCTCGCCAGCCGTGTAGCCGGCCCCGCCTACAATGCCAGCCTTAATTTTCATCGTTGAAAGAGGAATGAATCTTCAGCTGGTTGCTGAAAATCTTGATGAATCCCTGGGCGTCGCGGCCGTCCCAGGCGTTGTTTTCCTCACCGTAGGTAGCCACTTTCGACTGCATCATGTCGAACTTCGACTCCACACCCTGCAGCTCGAACCGGTAGGGCAGCAAGGTCACGAACACCGTGCCCGACACCCGCTCCTGCGACGAGGTGAGGAAGGCCTCGAAGTCGCGCATCACCGGGTCGAGGTACTGGGCTTCGTGCAACAGTGTACCGTACCAGTTGGCCACGTAGTCCTTGTGCAGCAGTTGCCAGCGGCTGGAAGTGTGCTTTTCCAGCAGGTGATGGGCTTTCAGCAGAATCAGCGGGGCGGGCGCCTCGAAACCCACGCGGCCCTTGATGCCCAGAATCGTGTCGCCCACGTGGGTGTCGCGGCCGATGGCGTAGGTGCCGGCCAGCTCGTTGAGGGCCTGAATCATGGCTACCGGGTCCATTGATTCGCCATTCAGGGCCGCCGGTTCGCCTTTCTCGAAGGTAATTTCCACCTGGGTCGGCTCCGTAGTGGTTAGCTGGGTCGGGTAAGCCGATTCGGGCAGAGCCTGGTGCGAGGTCAGGGTTTCGACGCCGCCCACGCTGGTGCCCCAGATGCCCTTATTAATGGAATACTTGGCCTTCTCCCAGCTCATTTCGAAGCCGTGCTGGTTGAGGAAGTCGATTTCGGCCTGGCGCGACAGTTTCAGGTCGCGGATTGGCGTGATGATCTCGGTGTTGGGTGCGATAACCGAGAAGGCCACGTCGAAGCGCACCTGGTCGTTGCCGGCGCCGGTGCTGCCGTGGGCAATGTAATCGGCCTTGTGCTCGCGGGCGTACTCAGCCAGGGCCAGGCTCTGGAACATGCGCTCGGCACTAACGCTCAGCGGGTAGGTGTCGTTTTTGAGGATGTTGCCGAAAATCAGGTAGCGCAGGCAGTCCTGGTAGAAGCGCTGGGTTACATCGATTACCTCGTGCTTGCTGGAGCCCAGTTCGTAGGCGCGCTTCTCAATGGCGGCCAGCTCGTCATCGGAAAACCCACCAGAGTTGACGATAACCGTGTGCACTTCCAGACCCAGCTCGCGGGTCAGGTATACCGCGCAGAACGAGGTATCCAGACCGCCGCTGTACGCTAAAACTACCTTCTTTTTAGACATGTGTTGGGAATATTGAAAAGTGAGAGCGAAGGATAAAACCGCGTCATGCTGAGCGAAGGCGTAGCCGTAGTCGAAGCACCTCTACCGCAGTGGTAAACCTGATGCCGAATTAGTTTGGCAACGAAGCAGGAGAGATGCTTCGGCTGCGCGGACGCCAGATGAAGCATGACGCGTTCTACCCTTCCTGGCTCAGAATTTCGATGGATTGCTGGCTGAAACGGTCCTGGAGCTTGTCGTACACCATGCCAGTGCAGAGGCACATTTTGCGCTCGTTTTCCTGCAGGATGGGGTAGTTTTTGCAGCTCGCGCAACCCTTCCAGAAGTCTTCGCTCTGAGTGAGCTCGGGGAAGGTAACGGGCCGGTAGCCCAGCTCGCTGTTGATTTTCATCACAGCCGCGCTGGTCGTGATGCCGAATATTTTGGCCGCCGGGTACTTGGTACGCGAGAGCTCGAACACGCGCTCCTTGATGGCGCGGCCCAGCCCCTCCTTGCGCAGCTCGGTATTCACAATCAGGCCGGAATTGACGACGAATTTGGCGTCCTCGAAGGTTTCGATGTAGCAGAAACCAGCCAGCGCCCCATCAATGAACGCAATGATGGAATCACCCTTCTCCATCTTCTTAATCAGATAGTTAGGATCACGCTTGGCAATGCCAACGCCCCGCTGACGGGCCGATTCGGCATACCACTGGCATAAGGTGTCCGCGTACTGCGCATCGGCAGCTTCGGCGACTCGTAAGAACATGGCGAGGAAAGTTAGTTGCCAGCGGTTGCGGCAACGGACTAAGGCAAACACTCGGCGGGCAAAGGGCCTTTCCAACTTGGGGCGGCGTTAAGCCAAGCCCGGAGGTTTATACGGAAAAGCGCGGGACGGGGTCAAAGCCAGCCGTCGGACGGGAGCGAACTGCTCCGTAACTTCACAATTGGGCGTACCAGGGTTTACACTCGTGTCAGGCAGTTATTCGTAAGACCTTCCTTCAGTGGGGCGCTTCTTTCAGCGGACCCTCGCCGGTTCTTAGAGGATTAAGAACGCAGACGAACATTGCGTGCCAGCTACTAAGCTGGCCTGGTTCGCACGACCAATGTAGGTCGTCGCAGAAGCGCAATGGAAGAGAGACGAATCATAACAGGGCCGCGGGGCGGCGTGGAGTGTTTCGCGGTTTAAATCGTTTAAACCACTAAATCGTTGCAAAACTAGACTAAAAATTTCGGAAACTTTGTCGCCCCAGCCGCAAAAATAATTTCTTAATCTGGCGGGCTGCTGGTCTGCGCCAACCGGCTCGCAACTCACTTTCGGCCCTGCGGCCTCCCCTACCCCGGTTTTTACTTCGTACTCCGCGCATGAGCACAGACCTGAAAATATTCAAGATTGGCGGTGGCATTCTCGATGAGGTGTCCCAGCTGCACCGCTTTCTGGCCGAGTTGGCCCGGGTGCCCGGCCCGAAAATCCTGGTGCATGGCGGCGGTAAGGGGGCCAGCCAGATGCTCCACGACCTAGGTATTACCCCCCAGATGGTGCAGGGCCGCCGCATCACCGACGCGGCCACGCTCGACATCGTGACGATGTTTTACGCTGGCAAGACCAACAAGCAGGTGGTAGCCCTGCTCCAAGCCGAAGGCGTGAATGCCCTCGGCCTGTCGGGGGCCGATGGCAACGTCATCCGGGCCGTAAAGCGGCCAGTAACCGACATCGATTACGGATTTGTGGGCGACCTGCCGGCCGATGCCGTGCAGGCCGGTCTGCTGCACCAGCTGCTGCAAAGCGGCCTGCTGCCCGTGCTCTGCGCCATCACCCACGACGGCCAGGGCCAGCTGCTCAACACCAACGCCGATACCATCGCCAGCACCGTGGCCCGCGCCCTGACCCCGCATTACGCCGTGGAGCTGCACTTCTGCTTTGAGAAAAACGGGGTGCTGGCCGACGTCAACGACGACGACTCGGTCATCCCGCAGCTTACGGCGGCGCAGTACCAGCAGCTCAGGAGTGAAGGCGTCATTGCCGCCGGCATGGTTCCCAAGCTCGACAACGCTTTTGCGGCCCTGGAAGCCGGCGTAACCCGTGTAGTCATCGAGCACGCCCAACGCATCAACGAGCCTGTAAAAACCATCCTATGCCGGAGTTGATTGACACGCTCACTGCCGACGCCATCGAGCTGCTGAAGCAGCTGATTCAGACGCCCTCGTTTTCGCGGGAAGAAGACCAGACGGCCGACCATATTTTCCGCTTCCTGACCTTCCACGGGGCCCGGCCCGAGCGCAACGCCCACAACGTGTGGGCCGTGAGCCGCCACTACGACCCCACCCGGCCCACGGTGCTGCTCAACTCCCACCACGATACCGTGAAGCCCGGTGCCACCTGGACCGCCGACCCGTTCGGGGCCACGCTGGCGGGCGACCGGCTAACCGGCCTCGGCAGCAACGACGCGGGGGCATCGGCGGTCAGCCTGCTGGCCACGTTCCTGTATTTCGAGCAGCACCCGCCGGCCTTCAACCTGATCTGCGCCATTACGGCCGAGGAGGAAATTTCGGGTCCCAACGGCATCCGCCGCCTGCTCCCGCTGCTGCCCGAAATTGCCCTGGGCATTGTGGGCGAACCAACGCAAATGGAACTGGCCGTAGCCGAAAAGGGCCTCGTAGTGCTCGACTGCGTGGCCCACGGCCGGACAGGACACGCTGCCCGCGAGGAAGGCGAAAACGCCCTCTACAAGGCTCTCGACGATATTCAGCGGCTGCGCGGGTTCCAGTTCGAGCGGGTTTCGGAGCTGCTAGGGCCGGTGAAGCTCACCGTTACCCAAATCCAGGCCGGCACCCAGCACAACGTAGTGCCCGACCGCTGCACCTTCGTGGCCGATGTGCGTACCAACGAGCTGTACTCGAACCAGGAAGTGGTGGACATTGTGCGCGAATTAATTGGGGCCGATGTGGTGCCGCGCTCCGTTCACCTGAACTCCTCGCGCATAGCCCCTAAACATCCGCTGGTGCAGCGCGGGCTGGCCCTGGGCCGCCGTACCTTCGGCTCGGTTACCCTCTCCGACCAGAGCATGATGCCTTTCGTTACCGTCAAAATCGGCCCCGGCGACTCGGCCCGCTCCCACACCCCCGACGAGTACATTCTGCTCAGCGAAATCAGGGCGGGCATCCGTGGCTACGTGGAGCTGCTGGCCGAATTGGAGTTGTGAGCATACTGTAAGTGAAAGATTGTCATGCTGAGCGCAACGGAGTCGAAGCATCTCTACCGCTTCGTTGTAATGGCGAAATCTTTACCCGCAGTGGGGATGCTTGGACTCCGCTCCGCATGACGTTCAACGAATCAACCACCCCTAGCTGTATAGTCCCAGAGAGAGATGGTGTATTTTCCGGGCTGGAATTTCGCACGAACTTATGGGACAAGTACTCCACGGCAGCGCCCGCACAACTTCGGCAA
>NZ_NIRR01000024.1 GCF_002204745.1 Hymenobacter amundsenii | reverse complement strand
TGGATTACCAGCTCCGATGCGCTCGGCTGGTTTGACCACTGTGGCTATCACGCCACCACGGACTGAAAAACGAACGAACCGTTCACGAAACCGCTATAGCAGGTGGTTACTACGATTTAGCCAGAGCAGCAACTATTAATAATAATACACACCAGCTACTTATTCGCAATAAATTATCAAAATTAAAAATCACTACTGGTTATAATAATTACACAATATTTAATATAAATATCCAACAAGGCATAATTCTCTATAACCTTTTAATTTTCAGCATTATGATGATAAAAATTTAACAGTAATTATATATTTATCAACTGTAAATATCGAATAATATTAGGTTTTTATATATATTTTCCCTATATTTATACCATAGCAAAGCAAAATCATTCACTTAATCCTATTAAATGCAGTACGCAATCAATGAAATCACTAGCATCCCCAACAATCAAGTAAAAAAGCTTCAAGAGCAAGGTATCCAGACTGCCGAAGCACTGCTGGACGCGGGTCGCACGCCGGCCGACCGTCGGGCCTTGGCTTCTGCTACGGGCATTGAAGAAATTAAATTATTCAAGTGGGTTAATTATGCCGACTTGTCGCAAATCGATGGTCTGGACCCAGAGCTTACTACACTCTTGGAAGAAGCCGGCATTACGACCATGCTGGACCTGCGCGGCCGTTCGCCGTTCAGCTTGCACAGTAAAATGGTTTCCATCAACCAGAAACGCAGAAACGCAATCTGGTAGACGAGGTGCCCGATATGCTGCACATGGCCGATATCGTGAATCACGCTAAGTCGATGGAACCCGAGGTAGCTTACCGCGACGCCTAAGCAAGTAAGGCGCAGAATCCCACGTAACTGGCTACATATTCTCTCTCACCCTACCCCGCCGGTTACTCTCCCCTCTCCCCCGATTTCCTCTGCGCTTACAACCCGGTTTTCTGGGTTCAAAGCCCCAAGCGCTACTCTGTAACAGAGTGGTGCTTGGGGCTTTGGCTAGTTTCAGAAAGCAGGATGGGACACGGAATTAGGTACCAGCTTGCTCAATTTATACTTGTGGGCCGATAACGACGCGGGGGCTGACGCCGGTTTTGGGCACATTGTGCCGTTGCAGCCACAGCAGTAGCGGCACCAGTACCAACGTGGGCCACAGAAAATTGAGCGGAAAGGCAATAAAGGTGAGGCTGGTGGCCGAAAACGCCGATACTGCGGCAATATAGGAGCCTACAAAGCCCGAGATATGGTTGCGCAGCCACTGCCCCGCCGGCCAGGGGCCGGGCCGCCGGAAGCCCTGCAGCTGCCGGAGCGTTATGAATACCCCGATGGCCCCGAAAACCACCATGGCCAGGTTAAAGGGCTGATGCCACAGGCCGTAGCCCAGCGTACCGGCAAACACTAGCAGGCCCAGGCTTACGCTCGCCCAGTCGTAAAAGCCCGGCTGCTGGCTTTGGCCTATGCCCTTGTGGTGCAACGAGCGGTAACCGAACTGGGCTAAATACAGGCTGAAGACGCCCGTTAGCAGCAGAAATGTGAGCCCTTTGAGGCTGGCCGATACCATAGCCGTGGTGCCAGCCACTAGCATGGCCCAGAAAAACACCTTCCCCCAGAGCCGATGGGCCGCGCCGCCCTTGCGCACGATCAGGGCAACTGGGGCTACGAAGAAGCCCGTAAAGCCGGCGGCAATATGTAGCCAGCGGTTGCAAAGCAGGAAGGTTTCCATGCGGTAGTGGTTGAGGTGTACCTACAACCGAAGCAACGCATTTGGGCGGGCACTTGCCCGTTTTTCTTACCCAACCGTTGGCCAAGGTGTCTCAACCAGAGCGCAGGCTGCCTGAACCGGCTGGCCGTTGCTTGCTCCGGCAACGGCTCAGAGCTTTATTCCCAGCCGCCACTCAATTACGTCGGCGGCCCCGCGGTGAATTTTAAGGTCGACGTTGCCGAACACCCGGGGCGTGAAATGGTACTTAAGGCCCAGGCGCTCGTAGTAGAACTTGTTGGATTTGTAGGGATTGTAGAGGTAAAAGCCCAGGTGCGAGACGAAGGCCAGCCGCCCGAACAGCAACTCGTGGCCCACGTATAGGCCGGCCTTTTTCACGTCGGGCTGACGGTCGGGGGCAGTGGTGCGGGCCGTGTCGCCCTGTTGGGTTCGCAAGTCGGCGCGTTGCTGGGCTAGCAGGCTGCGGTCGTAGAAGCCTTCAAGGCCTGCCACCAAGTTGCTCTTGCGGTTTACGCGCCGGCCCGCCGCCAGCGTCACGGAATTGACCAGGTACCGCTCGGGGTCGGATTCGCTGCGCTGCTTCCAGCCAACCGAAGTGCTCAGGTTGAGGAAATTGCGGCCGATGTCGGTGGGTTCGGGGGCCGGCGCAAGGCCCAGGGGCCGGAAGGGCCGCTGCTGGTGGTAGTTGAGGCCCACGAGCACAGTAGGCAAGTTGATGCCGAAGTTGGGCTTGGTGGTAGCCCCGTTGGAATAGTGGTTCAGGCCCAGGCCCACCAGCAGACCCAGGTGCTCGGTTAGGGCCGCATCGTACTCCAGCCGCGTTTGGATGGTGGCGTTGAGCTTGGCGCTGACGATGTTGTTCTTGTGGTTAGTAGCCTGGTCGTAGCCAATCGGGAAGTAGCCCACCCCGGTCCCGATACGGAAGCTTACCTCCTGCCGGGCGGTGCGCCAGAAGGTTTTATTGATGTATACCCCGGCCGCGTAAGACTTTCCCAGCACGGGGTTATGGTAGTCGTAGTACGTGAGGGCCAACCCCACTTTGGGGTAGCGGTACCAGGCGTGCCAGGGGGCCGAGCCGTTGGTCTGGCGCTGCACGTTCAGCTCCACGCCCGTGGGGTGCGATACGGCCAGATGGCGCACGGCCGGCGTGTGGGGCAGAATGAAGCTCCCCAGCCCGTAGGCTCCTACCACCAGCGGGCCGTTCGGTTGCCCGGGGGTCTGGGCGCACGCCGGGCTCAGGGCGGCTCCGGCCAGCAACGTCAGCAGCAGGCCTGCATACCAAATTCTCATAAGTCAGGGGCTTGCACGTTCCTCAAAAGTAGCGAAAACCCGCTGCCAGACCACCTGGAAACCCGCTGATTTCTTGTCGGATCTAAAAAGCTACCGGCTTGCCGGTTAGCAGGAAACGGCCACATTATGCTTGCGTGAAATCTGAAGAAAACCTGGATTTATTTGTAACCTTACCCTGCATTTTTACGCTATGAGGCCCTGAAAACCACGAAGAACGCAACTGTCGTGGTTGGTAAAGTGCTTGTTGATTCGTGCGTTAACATCCTCCCCCTTCCTCATGAAAAAAATTGCTCTCCTGGCCGCCATGGGCGTTGCCTCCTTTTCCGCTGTACACGCCCAGGATGCCGGCGGCTTCCGCATCGGCGTAAAAGTAGGCGGCACCTACTCCAACATTTCCGGCGACAACGTCAGCCAGATTACCGGGGCCAACTACAGTACCGACTTGGGCGACTACAAGCTGGGCTACAATGTAGGCGTTGGCGCCAGCATCCCACTGACCAGCGACGGGTTCTTCTCCTTCGCGCCCGAACTGCTGTATAACCGCAAGGGCTACGAAATAAAATCGAAGCAGACCACTGGCTTCAGCAGCCCCAACATCACATCGGTCGAAGATGAGCAGCAGCGCGTGCTACACTATCTCGACGTGCCCCTGCTGGCCCGGATTAACGCGGGCGGGCTGTTCTTTGAGCTCGGGCCCCAGGTAAGCTACCTATTCGGCTCCAAAAACAAGCAGCAAACTACTACCAAGTACTCTGACGGTACCAAAGACAAGCAGGAAAACAACAGCGGCTTCCGCGACTACACCGGCGTGAGCCGCGACGAGGCGTACAAGGCGGATCTGGCCCAGTTCGATATCAGCGGCGTGGCTGGCGTGGGCTACATGACGGAGGGCGGCATTAGCCTGGGCCTGCGGTATGCCCGGGGCTTCAACTCGCTCATCGACACCAAAGACCAGGATAACGAGCCTAAGGCATTCAACAACGCCTTCACCCTGCAACTCGGCTACCTGATTCCGACCCGCTAACCGATTTAAGCGAAAAAAGCGGCTGCTCCTCGTGCTGGGAGCAGCCGCTTTTTTGTTAGATCCACATATCGGCAGACTGGATTTTTCGTTAAAGGCTACAATTGTGGCACATTTTTCGTCAAGCAGTCAAAAGTTCCCTTTTCTTCCACCTTTTTTTATTACCCCTTCCCATGAAAAAATCACTTCTGGCCGTTGCGGCCCTACTTGCTACTGTTGCCGTTACCGAATCGAAAGCCCAGGGCGTACGCCTCGGTCTGAAGGGCGGCGCCAACCTCTCTAACCTGTCCGGCAGCTTCGACAACAAGGATGGTTACGACAATAAGGTAGGCTTCCACGGCGGCCTGATGCTGAATGTGGGCCTGATCGATGACGGTTTCCTCTCGCTCCAGCCCGAAGTACTATACTCCCAGAAAGGCTATAAGTACAACTCCAGTTATGCCTTTGGGACGGCCAAGAATGAGGGCGATGTTACCTACAACTACATCGATGTACCAGTGCTGCTGAAAGTGAAGGCCGGCAACCTGTTCTTCGAGGCGGGCCCCCAGTATAGCTACCTGCTCAAGGTTAAGGACGAATCGACCCGCACGCTTGGTGGCACCGTGGTAAACCGCACCGAATCTGAGCGCAGCCTCGACAACGTAAACCGCAACGAATTCGGCTACGTGGCCGGCCTCGGCTTCCAGTCGGAGATGGGCCTGATGCTGGGCCTGCGTTACAACGGGGCCATTACCGACTTCGCCAAAAACAAAACGTACAACAATGGCGAACTGGCCAACGCCCGCAACCAAGTGTTCCAGCTTTCGTTGGGCTATTTGATTCCGAACAACTAATTGGTTCATCGCCCCAAAATGCCGGCCGCCCTTCCAGTGAGGGGTGGCCGGTTTGCGTTGGGGCCAGTAGTTTATCGGGCTCGGGCACAGAATTTCAGGTTCGCTGCTCCTATTTTTGCCTCATGAAAAAGCTTCTTTTCTCTTTTAGCTTACTCGCAGTGGCAGCTGGTTTCAGTACCGCGCAGGCCCAGCGCAACGTTTCGCTCGGCCTCAAGGGTGGGGCTTCCCTCTCTAACTTCGTGGGCAAGCAGGCCGATGGCTACAGCAACCTAGTTGGCTTCCACGGTGGCCTGTTCGCCAATATTGGCCTGACCCGCATGGTTGCCTTCCAGCCCGAATTACTCTACTCGCGCAAGGGAGCCAAGGTACCGGCCCTGGACCTCATTAAGCGCGTGGACTACCTCGATGTGCCGCTGGCCTTCCACGTTAACGCCGATGGACTCTTTTTTGAGGCCGGCCCGCAAGTGGGCTTCCTGATATCGGCCAAGGATAAAATCGGGAACCGAGCCTTAGACAGCAAGAACAACTACAGCAGCGTCGATCTTGGCTATCTGTTCGGGTTGGGCTATCAGCGCAAAACCGGCCCCGGCATTGGCCTGCGCTACAACGGTGTTTTCACCAATGTGGGTAAATCCACGAAACTAGGCAATGTTACCATCCAGGATAACGTTCGCAACAGCGTGTTTCAGCTGTATCTGACGTATTCGTTCCAGGGGCGGTAACGAGGAGGGCTCCGTGCTTACTATAAACAGCACGTCATTCAGCGCGAAGCGAAGAAGCGCGGCGGCTGTCATTGAAAATTGTCTCAACGACAGCCGCCGTGCTTCCTCGCTTCGCGCTGAATGACGTGCTGTTTATGTTAGATATTACCCGCTATGCCTGCATGGCGCCGCGTAGTTGCGGTAGAAGTGCGGGATGGTTTCGATACCTTTCAGGAAGTTGAAAACGCCGTAATGCTCGTTGGGCGAGTGAATGGCATCGGAATCGAGGCCGAAGCCGAGCAGGACGGTATCCAAGCCCAACTCGCTCTTGAACATGGCCACGATGGGAATGGAGCCGCCGCCGCGCGTGGGAATCGGGCGCTTGCCGAAGGTGGTTTCCATGGCGTCGGCCGCCGCTTTGTAAGCCACCGAGTCGGTGGGCGTCACGACGGGCTCACCGCCGTGGTGGGGCTTTACCTTCACCGTAACGCCGCTGGGCGCAATGGCGGCGAAGTGCTTCTGGAATAGGGCCGTGATTTCCTCGGAGGTTTGGTTGGGCACCAGGCGCATCGAGATTTTGGCGTAGGCTTTGGAGGCAATAACGGTTTTGGCACCCTCGCCGGTGTAGCCGCCCCAGATGCCATTCACATCGAGCGTGGGCCGGATACCGATGCGCTCCACGGTGGTGTAGCCCTTTTCACCGTACACGTCGGGCAGGCCAATGCTCCGCTTGAACTCGTCGTCGGAGTGGGGGACGCGGTTGAGCTCGGCCCGCTCCTCGCTGCTGAGCACGGCCACGTTGTCGTAGAACTCGGGGATAGTGATGTGGTTGTTCTCGTCGTGCAGGCTCGCAATCATCTTGCAGAGCACGTTGATGGGATTGGCCACCGCGCCGCCGTAAAGGCCCGAGTGCAGGTCGCGGTTGGGCCCGGTTACTTCCACCTCGTGGTAGCTGAGGCCGCGCAAACCCACCTCAATGCTGGGCTGGTCGTTGGCCAGCATGCCGGTATCGGAAATCAGAATGACGTCGGCCTTCAACTTGACCTTGTTTTCGCGCACGAAGATGGCCAGGTTGTTCGAGCCGATTTCTTCCTCGCCCTCAATCATCACCTTGATGTTGCAGGGGAACGCGCCGTCCTGCTTCATTACCTCCAGGGCCTTCACGTGCATGTAGACCTGGCCTTTGTCGTCGCAGGCACCGCGGGCGTAAATCTTCTCGTCTTTGATAACCGGCTCGAAGGGGGGCGAATCCCAGAGCTCGTACGGGTCGGCGGGCTGCACGTCGTAGTGTCCGTACACGAGCACGGTGGGCAGGCTGGCATCCACGATTTTCTCGCCGTACACGATGGGGTTACCGGACGTAGGGCACAGCTCCACATTGTCGAGGCCGACTTCCTCAAAGCGGGCTTTCAGGTAATCGGCCGCCTTCATCACGTCGCCGTGGAATTTGGGGTCGGCCGATACGCTGGGAATACGGAGCCAGTCGATGAGTTCGGTCAGGAAGCGGTCCTGGTTTTCCTGGAGGTAGGTAGTAGCCATACGGGGTGGTTTGGAGTGGAAATTTAGCTGTTAGCGCAATATACGGGAGCCGTTAGCTGGCAGCCTGTTTACTGGTTGCACTGCTGCAACCAAGCCATGGCCGTTTGCTCGTCGCTGAACACGTTGGCCTCGAAGGATTCTAGCTGGGCGTAAAAGGTGCTGGCCGAGCCCTCGGCCAGCGAGTCGGGAGTGGTAATCATGGCAAAATAGCGCAGTCCGGCGGCGGCGGCATTAGGCGCCCACACGTTGATTACCCAGTCCATTGAGTGGTCCCAGGGCCCAAGCACCTTGCGCGTGTCGTTGAGCACGCACGAAAAGCCCGACTCGGCCAGGGCCGTTGTGTAGGCCTGGGCGCCGGCCTTGATGCTCTCAGCAGTGAGGTAGCCCATCCAGTCGACGGCAATCCAGCGGTTAACCGAGTCGTCTTCAATCGTGATGTAAGGCCGGCCCAGGGAGCTTTTGAGTTCTTGTTTCATAGTAGCGCAAGCAGCAGCGGAGAGAAAGAGGGAGGGTTTAACCGGCGGCCGGTTTGTGCAACATCTGCCGCAGCCAGCGTTTGGCCTCGGGCAGGGTCCGGTGGTGGCTTACTTCGATGGCGTAGGCATCGGCGGCTTCGGTGTTGGTGGTGTAGCCCTGCACCGAAAGCTGGCCAAACACGCTCTCGGGCGACACGAAGCTTACGTGCCGAATGCCGGCGGCGTGGGCCCGGGGGTTCCAGTCGGTACGGAGCCACTGCTGGTCGTCGGGCGTAATGGCACTGACAAGGCGGGTATCGGCCAGCCAGCCCAACGGGCGGGTCCGGTGGCTTTCCTCAATGTACAGGGCGAGGCCGCGGTCCATGAGCGACTGAAACTGCTGCCGGTTAGCGAAACTGTGCCACTGCACGATCAGGCAGGGCACTTCAGAAGCCAGCAGCATGCTGCCATAAGGTTCGGTGAGCAGGGCCAGATCGGGCATAAGCGAAGGTAGCGGAAAGAATATCGGACCGGCGTTGCGCCCGCATAGCCAAGGTGCCAAGTGACTGCTTAAAAGTACCGCCAACGCGCCGCATGCCCAAGCCGAACCGAAATCTTGTTCCTCCCGCAAAACCGGCTTCGACGTATTTTTCTGGAAAATCAGCTGGTTTGGTACTCGCCTAAACTAGGCGCCCGTTTGGATATGCTAAACAGTAGTATAGACGAGCATTACGAATACTATTATACATTTAGACCAGACAGGTCAGCTACAACTAATTCTGATGGCAAGTATCCACAATTATGTTTTCAGCGGCAATGTAAACTGGTCTTCGCCAGAAGGACAGAGAGGATTGTTGATATTTATTCTGCTCATGACTCTTACAGTGGTCTATTCAGTTTATGAGCACCTCAAAAGAAAAAATAGCCGGAAACCATAGCTAAGGCAGCTTATTTCTTATCCCAGGGCATGGGTACGCGGCTTTCAGTGCCAGCCCGCAGCCGGCCAATATTGGCGCGGTGGGTGTACACGAGCAACGCGGCCAGCACGAAGCCAAACCAGAGAAGCAGCGAATTATCGGGGCGGAAAGCGGGCAGCAGCTGGAGCAACGCGAAAGTGAGGCCGGCGCTCATGCTGCTCAGCGACACGTAGCGCGAAATCAGCAACACCGTAATAAATACCAGAATGCATACGCCTACCGTGGCCGGGGCAATGGCCAGCATCATGCCCAGCACCGTGGCCACGCCCTTGCCCCCCCGAAAGCCCGCCCAGATCGGGTAGATATGTCCCACCACCGCCAGCACCCCGCAGGCCAGCTGGAAATAGAGCAGTTGCTCGGGCCGGATGGCGCCCTGTCCTACCAGCACGGTGGCCAACGAGGTAGCGACCCACCCCTTGAGCACGTCTACGGCCATCACGAACGAGCCCGGCTTCTTGCCCAGCACCCGGAACGTGTTGGTAGCCCCCGAGTTGCCCGAGCCGTGCTCCCGGATATCGAGCCCGAAAAACGCGCGGCCCACCCACAACGCCGTCGGGATGGAGCCAATCAGGTAAGCGGCCACCAGCAGGCCGAGCACTAACGGAAAGTTCATAAGGAGCGGGAGTAGCGGTTTGGTCGGTCAGTAAAGATAAGAGCCGGGCCGTTGCACGGCGCAATGCCCCCAGCAAAAAGACCCGGCAGCTACGCTACCGGGTCTTCTCAGGGTTAGTCGGCGAAGGGGTCGTCGCCGGCTTTCTTCTTTCTCTTCTTTTCCTTCTTCGAATCCTCTACCGGCGGCTCGTCGGCGGGTGGAGCGGCCTCCACGGCGTCCTTCTTCTTGCGGCCTTCGGGGGCGGCGGGCGGGGTCGGGTCGGCGGCGGCCTCCTTGTTCTTGCGGCTCTTGCGGCCGGTGTCCTCCGTGGGGGCGGGCGGCGTGTCCTGCATCACGTCCTCGACGGGGTCGTTCTTCTTGCGCTTTTTCTTCTTGCCCGTATCTTCCATGAAATCGAAGTTGCCCGTGCTCTGGGGCTGGGTCACGTTGATGCGGCGCTTGCCGGTTTCGTTGAGGTAGTCTTTGCGGAAACGGTTGAGGAAGAGCTGCACTTCCTGCTCATCGCCGAGGTAGAAGCCGTACTCGGTGGCCGTGTTATAATCGCCCTTAGCCTTGAGACCGATGATTTCGTCGAACGAGCCGTGCTGGGCTTTGGCCAGCAGCACGTTGTTGGTGTACTTGAGGTAGTACCAGGTCTGGGGCTCGGCTTCCAGGTAAATTTCCACGGCGTCGCCATTGGCTTCCTTCTTGATTTCGATGTAGCCGTCGATCAGGGCATTCACGTCCTTCTTGCCCACGCTGGCCAGCCCGATTTTACCCACCGAGTACCAGACCCGCGCCTTTTCGTTCCAGCGCAGGTTTACCTGGTTGAGCACGAGCGTATGCGCCACTTTTCCCGCGAACTTCTGCAACGACAGCGCCCCGCTCTTGCGGGTGGCGTAGTCGCGGGCCGCCGCGTTGCCAAACAGGTCCCCGATCTTATAAAGCTGGCTCGGGGTGGTGTTCAGGGCCTCGGGCGCGCCTTTGGAGTTAGTGGCTAGATCCTGGGCCATGGCCTCCACTGCCTTCTCGGGCAGGTTGATGTCAATAGACATGAAGGCATCGAGGTCGTAGATGGCACTATCGGGCTTGGCGTAGCCCAAGCCGGCGCTGGCAATGGTGTAGTCCTTGTTGGAGTTGATGAAGTTGAACTTGCCGCGGAAGTTCAGCGCCCCGGTCGAATCCTGGAGCGTAAGCACCGACCCCTCGTAAATATCAGGGTCGTAAGGGTTGTGGCGGCTGATGGCGTACACCCGCTGGCGACGGTCGTAGCTAAGCGTGCCGTCCACCGTAAACAGGTTCATATCCGTCACGCCCGGCTTGGGGGCCACAAACAATGGGTACACCTTGCCCGAGCCCTCGCCCACGAACAGGCCCGAAAGCATGGGCGTGTCGTCGGCCATTTTGGGGCCGTTGAGCTTGATGCGGATGCGCTGGGGGTCGATGGTATCCTGAACGGCAAACCAGTCGGAGGCCGAGGCGGCTTTCACGAAGTTGAGCTTGGCCTGACCATCGAAGTTGAAGCCCTTCTTCTGCGAATTCATAATCACGCCGCCCCGGTAACTGATGCGCGGGGCCAGGCTGAACTTGTCGGCCGCCGCGATGGTGGCCACCGCAATAGTAGGCGGCGTGGGCAGGCCCGGACCATCGGCGGCGGGGCCGCGCTTGAGCAGGCTCGTAACGCCGCCCTTCTTGCCCCCGGTGTTCATGGCAGTAACCGTAGCCAGCGAATCGACGTGGAAGTTGGCAAACTTGATGGCGAACGAGTCGGCCGACGTTTTGTAGTTGTACAGCGCGTTGCCGCTGAAGGCCGTGCGCGAGAGCACCCGGATCTGGCCCTTGTAGAGGTTGTGGTACTTGGTCAGCGTATCCATCGTGATGCCGGCGTTCTGGAACTCCCGCATTTCGGCGTTGGGCAGCACGTACACCTTGTTCGAGTCGGGCACAATCCAGGCGTCGGCGGCCGAGATGCGGGGCACGCCGCCCGCTACCAGCCGGTAGCGGCTCAAGTCGTACTGGCCGGTCGAGGCCTGGAACTTGAGGCCCTGCTGCTCGGGCTTGGTGCTATAGAAGTAAGAGCGCGCCGAATCGGCCCCGGGGGCCACGCGCAGCTGCACGAGCTTCTTCTTGAAATCCCATTTGCCACCCGAAAGCGTGGTGCGGTAGTCGGAGTACGGCAGGTCGATGCTCGATTTGCTGTCGTTGGCCTCGCGGGCAAACTCGGTGTTACCAGCCTTCAGATCGTAGGTGAAGTTTACGTTGTTGGCCGTCAGGGCCGGCTTGTTCACCTCGGCCGACTTGATGTTGAACGTAGCCCCTTGGCCCGTGTAGCGGGTAGGTTTGAACACGAACGAGCTGGAGCGCACAAACGACTGCGGCCCGTCCATGGCGCCGCGGCCCAGCAGCCCCCCGGGCGTATAGGTGAGCGTGCCCTTAAAGCCGTAGGCCACGTCATAAATCCGGAAGGCCTCGCCCTTGGCCTGGGTGGTCAGGTACATCGAATCCTGGCGCACGGCCCACTTCATCTGGTAGCCGGGCAGAAAATCGACTTTGGCGAATTCGGTGCCGTTGAGTGGCCCCGGCAGAATGGCGGCCGACTTGCCCACCGTCACCACCGAGTCTTTGTAGAAGATGAACTGGTCGCTGTTGAAGCTGCCGGTCAGGTACTTGATGTTGCCGATGCCCTGCAGGCCGCGGTTGCTCATGCTCACCTTATTATAGAGGGTACCCTTGCCGCCATAGAGCGGGAAACCGGCTTTGGGCACGTCGTACACGAAGCCCAGCGAGCCGTCTTCCTGCATACTGAGCTTGGTAGCGAAGCTGGGCATAATATCGCCCGACACGAACGTACCCTTAAAGCCCACGGCCGCCCGGTTTTTGTTGTTGAGCGAGTCGAGCTTGAAGGGCGGAATATCGAAGTACACGGTCGTGTCGTAGGCCCCACCCAGCACCTCGGGCTTGTTGAAGAACACGTAGGCCCCGGTGCTGGCATCGAACGAGGGGTAGGCCCCCAGCTTCTTGCGGCCCGATTTGTTGTTGGGCGCGTTGATGTAGAGGCGGCCGGCCGAGTTCTTCTTCTTATTGGTCAGGGCCCAGTCAAGCTCCTTACGGGTCTTCATCACCGAGCCTTTCGAGCCCTTGCCCTTCACGATAATGGAGTCAATCTTGACCAGATCGATGAAGAAGCCATCATAATCAAACTTGAACTCCTTGCCTTTAAACACGAAGGCCGAGGCCACCACCGTACCGTTGAAAAGCACGCCCCGGTTCTTCTGAATCCGCACGATGCTCGAATCGGGCTTCACGAACACGGTCACCGAGTCGTCGGAGAAGTTAAAGCGGTCCACTCCGCGCACAATCAAATCGTTGTTGGTCAGGTCGAGGGTGGCATTTTTGCCCGAGGGCGAGAGGCTCTTGATGGCCAGGTGGTCGTAGTCCTTCTTACCCCGCGACGAGTTCACGTAGTGCAGGGCCTTGGGCAGAATCACGATCTGATCGGTTTGCGGATACCAGCCCACGTAGCCGTCGCGGGCCAGGCCGGCGGCAATCGAGCGCACGTTATCAACCTTCAGCTTGCGGAAGCTGGCCACGTCCTGCACCGTGAATAGGCGCTTATTGCCGTTTTCGAGGCTGTAGCCCACAATCATCTGCAGCGGGTGCAGTTTATTAATGGTTTTAACCTGCTGGTAGCGGGTGTTGGTGTAGAACTCCTTCGACTCGAAATCGGCCGTCACCTGGTTTTTAGCCGTCAGAATCGAGAAATCGATGTAGGGCGTGCGCACGGGCCAGTTGAGCAGTTCGGTCGTTATCTCCATCTGGTGGTAGGAGTCGTGGTAGGGCGTGTTCTTGTAGAGTCCCTCCTCGCGGGTGAGCTGCAGCACCTGGTTGCCTTTGTTGTACTTGAACTTAACGCTCGGGTGCGTGATGGAGTCGGTCTTGTCCTGAAAAATGGAGATGGCCGCGTGCTGGGCCGTAATCAGCGAGTCGCCCAGCAGGTAGGAGCGCGACGAGGCCCGGAACTTAGGCTGGCCATCCACATCGACGATAATGCGCGACAACGCCCCATCGAGCGAGGCCGACAGCGCCCGCGAGCCCGACAGCGAGAAGCCGCCGAGGTAGCGGATGTTCTGGCCGATGTTCTTGACGCGGGCATCGTTGGTGGTCGAGATGAAACGCGGATAGCCCGTATCCTTGGCCACGCCGGCCTTGCGCTGTACGCTCTTGTAGGCCAGCCAACCCTGCACCGGGTTTTCGAGCACGGCCGGGTAAGTGAGCGTGACGGGGTTGGCCACGAACTCGGCCTTAGTGATATCGAAGTCGTAGGTGGTTAGGGCAGCCGACACGGGGTTGCCGCTCACCTGCCAGGCGAACTCGCCACCGTAGCCCACGAACCGGTTCTGGCCCGTTACCACGGCCCCGCTGGTTTTGCGGATGTACACCGAGTCGGAGGCCGTTATCAGGTACAAATCGGCGTTGTCGAGCATGATGGCCGCGCCACGGGTGGGCGGGGCCACGTAGCCTGCGCTGTAGGTGGCCGCGGCATCGCCCCAACCCGAACTGGCGGCCTTATCGCCCTTTTTAGCGCTGGCGTCATCGGCGTTGCTCCAGGGGTCCTCATCGCCCCAGCCGCTACTTTTTTTGGCGGCGGCTTTGCCGGGCTGGGCACTGGCCGGAGCCGCCATGGGGGCCGCGGGCGGCACCATCGAGGGCAGGTCGGTGGCGTTGTAGGCGAAGCGGAACGTGCCGCCTATTACCCGCAACGAATTGTAGCGCGACTGGTACAGGAATTTGGTATCGAGAAACCGGGCGGCCGTGGCCAGAAACTTGTCGGCGTCGGCGGGCGGCTCTTTTTCCAGCGTTTTGCCCACCGTGTTCAGCAGCTGGGTCATCTGGTCGTCGGAGAGGTTCTGAACCAGGGCACCGGCGGCAATGGCCGTGAAGAAGTGCTCGAACTGGGGCCGGGCCCGCAGCTTACGCGCCAGCATGTACTGGCTCAAGGACACAATGTAGCGCTGCTGGGTGGCCGTGAGGCGGTTGCTGGCCCACACTTGCTGCAGGCGGGTGCCGGCCGCAATGGCCGTGGGGTCTTTGGTGGTGGCCATCAGCGCCTGCACATCCACCATAAACTGCTCGGGCTCCGAGCTGAATTTACCCGTGAACTTAGGCGGAGCCGTGGGGGCAGTGGGTTGCGCGGGGGGCGGCGTTTTCTGCTGGGCCTCAGCCGGCCCGGCCAGCAGTAACCCTACCATCACAGCCCAAATCCACCGGAAAGCAACGTGCTTCATATATCGTACTTGTCTTAGCAAAAGCTGACGTGATAAGTGGTCTGAAGTGGGGGCGCAACGGCCGGGCTGCGGGGCCGGGCGGCCAACTTCAACCGCCCACTTCCCCCTACCCGAACCGCCCCGACTTAGTTAACCGCCTACAATTTCAGGAAAAGCCGGCACTTTTTGGGCGGCCGTGCGGCACAACCAGCCACAATTATAGTCTTCCCAAAATTCCTTATATTCTGAAAGCCAGCCGCTTTCTGCCCTAAAAAGACGCGGCCCCAACCAGCTGGTTGGGGCCGCGCAACAACGGAGCCAAAAGCGGCCGCAACGGGCTAGGCCGGCTGCCGGAAAATGGCCGATACCCAGTGGTTCTGCACCCGGTGGCTTTCGTAAACGAAGCCAGCGGCCTCGGCGGCCGCCCGAATCTGGGCCAAATCTTCCTCGTAGAAGCCCGAGAACAGAATGGGGCCGCCGGGCTTCAGGTACCGGGCGTAGGCGCCCATGTCGTCGAGCAGCACGTTGCGGTTGATATTGGCCAGAATGATATCGAAGGGCTCTTCATTATCGAGGGCCGTGATGTCGCCGAGGCGAGCTTCCACCTTATCCTCCACGTTGTTTTCGCGGGCGTTGTCGGCGGCGTTTTCGGCCGTCCAGGGCTCCACATCAACGGCCAGTACGTAGGCCGCGCCGAGATGCACAGCCATAATGGCCAGAATACCGGTGCCGCAGCCCATATCGAGCACCCGCTGGCCCTGGTGGTTTACTTCCAGCTGGTTGGTAATCATGAGGGCCGTGGTATCGTGGTGGCCGGTGCCGAACGACATGCGGGGCATAATCACGATTTCGTAGTCGAGGTCGGGTCGGGCCGGGTGGAAGGGCGCCCGCACCGATACGCGGTCGGCAATGACGAGGGCCTCGAAGTTCTTCTCCCACTCGGCATTCCAGTTCTGGCGGGTGATGATGCGGTCCTCGAACTGCAGCTCGCCCTGGCCCTGGTAGCGGGCCATAATTTCGGCCACGCTATCGGGATTGAACAGGTCCTGGGTGGTGTAGGCGCAGAATCCCTCGTCGTTGTCCTCGAAGGTATCGAAGCCAATTTCGGCCAGCTCGGCCACCAGAATATCCGACAGCTCGCCGGGAGCCGTTACGCGCAGTTCAATAAAATCCATCAGCGGTTCAATCAGAAGAAAAACAAGGACTATCCGGCCTGGCCGGGCTGCAAAGGTCGGCCAAAAAATGGGAAGCCGGGTTGCTCAGGGTTGCATGAGGGCCTGCCAGAGTTGGCGGCGAGTGGGGCCATGGTTGGCCAGGATACGGCTCACCGGCACCAGCACCGAGAGCGTAACGGCCAGCGCCAAGGCCACCCGCGCCCACCACCAGGGCATGAGGTAAAGCGCGCCGGCCAGCCCAATGCTCAGCAGGTTAATCAGGGTAGAAGCATTATGGCGCATAGTGCTGAAATCAACCTTTTGGCGAATCGGCTTGGCCTTATACACGCTGCCCCACAAACCCAGGGCCAGCAGCGGCAGCGCGGACAGCGGCAGCAGCCCCAGCAACCCCCAGAGGCTGCGCGGAAATAGCCCCAGCAGCACGCCCGCCGACAGCAGGCACTCGACTGCTACCACCGGCACCACCAGCCGCAGGTAGCCGGTTAGTAGGCGCGGCGTCAGGCCTAGGCGCTCCAGCTCGTTGGCCGTGGCGGCCCAGCAGTAGCCCAGCAGGTTATTGTTCACATAGGTGAAGCTGATGACTGGCATGAAGGCGAAGTAGAACAGGGTTTTCATGAACTCATCGTTGCCCTTGAGCAGCAGCACGCCCGCTGCCACCAGCATCACGAGCTTGAACGCCACGCCCATCAGCAGGGCGGGCCAGGCTTTGCGCAGGTACAGTTTCCACTCCGGCGAAAGGCGGGCCAGCCACCGGTTACCCGCTGGCTCATCGGTTTGCTCGGGCATGTGCCGGGCGCTGAACCGCGGCCCCACTTGCCAGAGTCCCGCGACCCACAAACCCAGCGGTCCGGCCACGGCCAGCACCATCAGCAGGCCCTTAACAACAGCCGGCCACTCACTCCCGCTGCCACCCAGCCAAGCGGCCGCCGCCAGCAGGCACAGCAGATTCAGGGCCAGCAACGGATGCCGCCAGCCCCCCACCGATAGCAGCAGGCGAACATTGAAGCTCAGGGCCGCCGCGCTCCCCCACACCAGCAGGCTCAGGCCCAGTGGCTGCCAGAACGCCGGGGCCGCTGCCAGCGTCAGGAGCAGAAACACCAGCAGCAACCCGCGGCGCACCGATACCAGGTCGAGCCCGAAGGCCGTGGCCGCGTTCAGGCGGGCCGATACCGGCAGCGGCTCGGGCAGCGGCCGCCGCACCGCCCGGTAGGTGGGCAGGAAATCGGCTAGCAGGACCGACGCAAACAGTACGGCATTGATGCCCGCCAGCAGCTTGGGCACCGTACCGGCCGGGAAGCGGGCGGCATGGTTGAGCGCATAGCCCATTCCCAGGCCGTAGCAGGCGGCCAGGGCACCGAGCAGCAGCGTGGCCGCCCGGCTTTCACCGGCGGCGGGCCAAAAAACCGTGCGCAACTGCCGGCCCAGCAAATAGGGCAGAAAATGGCCTAGCGTTCCGTTGCGGTGAGCCATGTGAGGTCGTGGGTGGAGGCCGTAGGATGGAGCAATTGCAGCAGTGCGTCGGAGAGAAAGGTTTTACGGCCCGCCATGAACTCGGCCATCGGCCCCCAGAACTTCACCTCGGCCTCGTCGATGATGAGCAGATGGGTAGCTATCTGCTCGATGTGGGCCAGGTTATGCGACGAAATGAAGGTAAGCGCCTGGGGGCGGTAGCTGCCCAGCAGAGCCAGTACCCGCTCGGCCGAAAACACGTCGAGGCCGTTGAGTGGCTCGTCGAGAATCAGTAGCTCGGGGCGGTGCAACAGGCAGGCTGCCACTGCTACTTTCTGCTTCATGCCGGTCGAAAACGCGCCGAGCCGCTTGGTGCGCACCTGCTCAAATTCCTCCAGCAAGTAGCCTAGCAGGCTCTCGATGCGCGGGGCAGCATCGGGCAGTTCGTATACCCGGGCCACGAATTGCAGGTATTCCTCGGCCGTCAGCTGCTCCACGAGGTGCCCCTGGTTGATAAGAGCCCCGATGCGGCGCTTCACGGCCACCGGAAACGTTTCGCCCAGCGGCTGCCCGTCGAGCACGATGCGACCCGACGTGGGCAGCAGCACATTCACCAGCAAGTTGAACAGGGTGCTTTTGCCGGCTCCGTTGCGGCCAACCACGCCCACGCAACAACCCGTTTCCACCCGCAGGCTCAGGTCGCGCAACACCGTTTTAGGCCCGAAGGATTTAGTCAGATTCTCTACCTCTAGTAGCATTGGGCAATCGGTGAATGGGGAGCCTGTATGTGAGCAGTAAGGTACGGAAGTGCCAGCTGAGTAAACCGCTCAATTAGTTGCTGGGCCTTACCTTTTCGCCACCACAGAACAGCTTACAAAGCGCAAAGCCCAACAAGCAAAAAGCCCCCGACAGCCATAAAAGGCATCAGGGGCTTTGTATTGCTGGAGGAGATCAAACTGCATGAAGAACGCATTGCGTCGCTCCATCGGCCTTAACAGAACAGTTCACTCATTGACCAAGTCACTCATTTACTGCTTCTGGCAACCGGCGTAGTTGCGCACTTTGGTGTACTGAAACGAAAAGTCGGCCAGGTTGCGGTTGTCGGTAACGAACAGGGCATAGTCGGCGAAGTCGCGGGCCTCGGTGAAATACCAGAGTCCGGCCCGGTCGGCAAACAGCTTGTTAGTTTCCGAATACACCAGCAAGTCGGCAAAGGTCTCCTCGGGCTCCAGGTACACCGTGGCGAAGCAGTAGCCGCGCCGGCGCGGGTCGCGCTCCAGGTACACCGAGCCATAGATGCGGCAGGCATCGATGGAGCCGGCCACGACTGCCGCCGGCGCCAACGGCACGCGTGGAGCCGCCGCGAATGGGTTCAGGGCCAGCAAACCGGAAATCAGCAGGGTGGAAAGCATCTTTGAGTAGAAGTGAGACAGGAGAGGCGAGAAGTGAGAAGCAAAAATGCGGCCGGCAATAAGTTTACAGCCGCTGTCTGTCTTACTTCTCACCTCTCCTGTCTCAATCCTCTAGAATGACTTGATAATGTCGGTGAAGTCGCGCGATTTGAGGGCCGCGCCACCAATCAGGCCACCATCTACATCGGGCTGGCTGAACAGCTCGCGGGCGTTCTGGGCGTTGCAGGAGCCGCCGTAGAGGATGCTCGTGTTCATGGCCGCCTTGGCGTCATAGGCGCGGGCCAGCTGCTCGCGGATGAAGGCATGCACCTCCTGGGCCTGCTGGCTGGTGGCCGTTTTGCCGGTCCCGATGGCCCAGATGGGTTCGTAGGCCACGGTTACCTGGTCGAATTCCTCATTAGAAAGGTGAAACAGTCCTTCCTGCAACTGCTTTTCGAGGTGCTTAAAGGTGTCGCCCTGCTCGCGGGTTTCCAGCGTTTCGCCTACGCAAAAGATAGGCTTGAGGCCCGCCCCGAGCACGGCCTTGAGCTTCTGGCTCAGCAGTTCGTTGTCTTCGCGGAAATACTGGCGGCGCTCCGAGTGGCCCAGAATCACGTACTCGCAGCCCACCGATTGCAGCATCGGGGCCGACACTTCGCCGGTAAACGCGCCGCTCTCCTTCTGGTGGCAGTTCTGGGCCCCGAGGTGGAAGCGGCCGCCCTCGGGCAGCAGCTTGCCTACCGGCAGCAGAAACGGGAAGGGCGGGCACACGACTACCTCCACGGCCGGGGAGCCAGTGGTTTCGTCCTGCACCATGTGTACGATTTCGGAAATCAGAGCCTGGGCCTCAGCCAACGTGGTGTTCATTTTCCAGTTGCCGGCCACCATATTCTTGCGCATAGCGGAAAGGGTTGGGGTGGGAGTTATCCCTGCAAGTTAGCAGGCTGCCGTTTAGCCCACCCGCTGCCGCGCCGCCCACACCAGCCGCAGGGCGCCCAACGCCACCACGGCGGCGGCCACCAGCGCGGTCCAAGCTAGCAACTGGGTGTCGGGCGCACCGTTGCGGGCCACCCAAATGCCCACCAGGCCCCAGGCCACGGCGGCTGGGTAGGCCAACTCCCGGAATTTGCCGGTAATGCCCAGGGCCAGCCCGGCCACAACGCCCATCAGGGCAACGCCTAGCTGTATGCCGGTAACTGCCCCGGGCTGCCAGAGCTGCCCCAAAGCCACCGTGGCATTCACCACCAGCGCCACCGAAATCCAGCCCAGATACAACCCAAACGGCAGGTTTACCCATACCGGCACGGTAGCCGGCTCGCGCCGGGTTTGCCGCCGCAACCGGCCGTAAGCCACGGCCAGCCCGGCCAGGATGCCCACCATCACCAGGGCGCTTAGCGCCAGTAATTCGTAAGCAAATATTACCAGCCAGAATCCCGTGAGCACATTCACCAGCACTAGCGGCCGGGCCAGCATATCGGGCAACGGGTTACGGCGCTGGGCCAGCAGCAGCTGCCACACCGCGTAGGCCAGCAAGCTCAGGAAAATCAGACCCCAGATGCTGAACGCGTAACCGGCCGGCGTAACCGGCGTGGGGTATTTGCCCGACACCACGGCATTGGTCTGCCCATTGAAGGGAAACGCCTGCGACACGTAGTTGAGCGCGATGTTGCCCACCGTAGCGGCAGCAGCGGCCCAGCGCCAGGTGCGGCTTTCCGTAGATGCGAAGGAGGAAGTGTGAACTGTCGAATCAGGGAAAGTATCCATGAAGGCGAAGAACCGCAAAAATCCGGCAACCCGCCCGCAACCAATACTTACAACCGCCAGGGCGGATTTTTGCGGTTCTCGCCGCCGTAGAACAGGATAAGTTGGTTGCCAGCTGGGTCGCGCAGCCGGGCTTCGCGCCAAAGCCAGCTTTGGTCGGTAGGCAATTCGTCAAACACCACGCCCAACCGTTGCAGCTCGGCTACCCACTCATCCAACTGCTCGTGCTCAAAATACACGGTAACGCCCGGCCCCTGGGGCAACTCCGGCACCTGATGAATCGAAAAGGTGGCCTCCCCATCGGGGCACTCCAGCCGGGCGTAGCGCGGGCCGGCATCCACTAGCAGCCGCAAGCCCAACTGCTGATAAAACGCCACTGATTTGGCCACGTCCAGCGCGGGCACAGTTACTTGGTTCAGCTCCATAAATCACAGATGGTGCGGATGGTGCAGATGAAAAGGATTCGTTCTCACTAAAGATGAAGCTGTTCGGTGAATCGTTGGACGAATCCCTTACCAGAACGAATCTTTTTTATCTGCACCATCTGTGATTTATAGTTTATCCGCCAGGAACCGGGCCGTTGCGTTCGTGTCTTTCAGCTTAACGAACTGCTCGGGCGTGCCTTCGAACAGCAGATGGCCGCCATTCAGGCCGCCCTCGGGACCGAGTCGATGAGCCAGTCGGCGCACTTGATGATGTCCATGTTGTGTTCGATGATGAGCACCGAGTTGCCCTGCTCGACCAGCGCGTTAAGGGCCAGCATGAGCTTGTTGATGTCGTGGAAGTGCAGGCCGGTACTGGGCTCATCGAAGATGAACAGGATTTTATCGTTCTGCAGGGTGTTTCCTTTGGTCAGGAACGAGGCCAGTTTCACGCGCTGGGCCTCGCCCCCGCTCAGCGTATTGGCCGATTGGCCCAGCCGGATGTAGCCCAGCCCCACGTCGTCGAGGGGCCGCAGGCGGTCCACGATTTTAGCCTGCTCCTTGAAGAAGTCCAGGCTGTCTTCGATGGTCATTTCGAGCACGTCGTTGATGCTCTGGCCCTGGTACTGCACATCGAGCACGTCCTGCTTGAACTTGCGGCCCTCGCAGGCTTCACAGGTCAGGTAGATATCGGCCATGAACTGCATCTCGATTTTCACCTGCCCCTCGCCCTGGCACACCTCGCAGCGCCCACCCTCCACATTGAAGCTGAAGTGCGAGGGTTTGAAGCCCCGGGCCTTGGCCAGCGGCTGGTCGGCGAACAGGCTCCGGATGGCGTCGTAGGCCTTCACGTAGGTTACGGGATTGGAGCGGCTGCTCTTGCCAATCGGGTTCTGGTCGACGAACTCGACGTGCGTGACCTGCCCGTTGGCCCCAACGAGGCGGTCGAACTTGCCGGTGCTTTCGCCCGCGCCGCCGCCGAGTTGCTTGAGCAGGGCCGGAGCCAGAATGCGCTTTACCAGCGTGCTTTTGCCCGAGCCCGATACGCCCGTTACTACCGTCATCACGTTCAGCGGGAACTTCACGCTCACGTTCTTGAGGTTGTTCTCGCGGGCGCCCGTTAGCTCCAGGGCGTTGCGCCAGGGGCGGCGCGTTTTGGGCACGGCCACCTCGCGGCGGCCGCTCAGGTACTCGCCAGTATAGGTGTCAGAAGTCAGCACTTCGGCGTAGGTACCCTGGAATTGCAGGATGCCGCCGCCCGAACCGGCCTCGGGGCCGATATCGATGATCTGGTCGGCCTGCTCCATCATCTTGTCTTCGTGCTCTACCACAATCACAGTGTTGCCCAGCTGCTGCAAGGAGCGCAGCACGCCAATCAGCTGCTCGGCATCCTGGGGGTGCAGGCCAATGCTGGGCTCATCCAAAATATACATCGAGCCCACCAGCGCCGAACCCAGCGACGTGGCCAGCGAAATCCGCTGGCTCTCGCCGCCCGACAGCGTGCTGCTGAGCCGGTTGAGCGTGAGGTAGCCCAAGCCGACGCGGTTGAGGTATTCGAGCCGGTTCGTGATTTCGGTAGCCAACCGCTCGGCCACTTTGGCCTCGTGCACGGGTAAGTCGAGCTCCCGGAAAAACACCAGCGCCTCGCTCACTGGCAGCAGCACAATATCGGTGATGCTGCGACCCTGAATAGTCACGTACTGGGCGTCTTTGCGCAGGCGGGTACCCCGGCAGTCGGGGCAGGTGGTGCGGCCCCGGTAGCGGCTTTGCAGCACCCGATACTGGATTTTGTGGGTCTGGGTGGCTACCCACTTGAAATAGGCATCGAGGCCCTCGAAGTACTTGTTGCCCTTCCACAGCAAGGCCCGCTCGGCCTCGCTCAGCTCGTTGTAGGGCCGGTGAATCGGAAAATCGAAGCGGATACCGTTTTTGATCAGCGGTTTGAGCCACTCGCTCTGCTTGTCGGTGCGCCAGGGGGCAATGGCGCCCTCGTACACTGTCAGGCTCTTGTCGGGAATTACCAGGTCCTCGTCAATGCCCAGCACCGACCCAAACCCCTCGCAGGTCTGGCAGGCTCCGTAGGGGTTATTGAACGAGAAGAAGTTCACGCTCGGCTCCTCAAACACCAGCTCATCGAGCTCGAATTTGTCGGAGAAGGCCTTTTCGTTTCGTTGTTCGTTTTTCGTTGTTGGTTGTTCGTCTTCCGGCAGCTGGCCGACTTCCTGCCCGTCCCGAGAAACGAACAACGAATAACGAATAACCAAGCTACCGTGGCCCTCGAAAAAGGCGGTCTGCACCGAATCGGCGAGGCGGAAAGTCAGGTCTTCATCATCGGGGATGATGACGGCGCGGTCAATCATGACAAAGACGGAGCCTTTAACTTCGGGCTGACCCTCGGCTACCAAGTCCTCGATGAAAGCCGTTTCGCCGTTCACTACCACCCGGCTATAGCCCTTCTGGAGCAGCAAATCCAGCTCTTTGCTCATGGGGCGGCCGTCGGCGGAGCGCATGAGCGGGGCCAGCAGCATCACCCGCGTATCGGCGGGCAGGCGCATGAGGTAGTCTACCACGTCGGCCACGTTGTCTTTGCGCACCTGCTCACCGCTCACGGGCGAGTAGGTGCGGCCCACGCGGGCAAACAGCAGTTTTAGGTAGTCGTATATTTCGGTGCTGGTGCCAACGGTAGAGCGGTTGTTCTTGATGCTCACCTTCTGCTCGATGGCAATGGCCGGCGAAATGCCCCGAATATAGTCCACATCGGGCTTATCCATGCGGCCCAGGAACTGGCGGGCGTAGCTGCTCAGGCTTTCCACGTACATGCGCTGTCCCTCGGCGTACAGCGTATCGAAGGCTAGGCTCGATTTGCCCGAACCCGAGAGGCCGGTAACCACGATAAACTTGTTGCGCGGCAGGGCCACGCTCAGGTTTTTCAGGTTGTGAACCCGGGCATTTTTGATGAGGATAAACTCGCGCGGGTCGAGCTGGTCAATCGGGTCGGCCGCGGGGGCGGCGAGCTGCAAAGCGGAATTTTCGGCCATAAGTTGGTAAACAGCAAATGGGCCGGATTTGGTTTCGGCCCGGCGTAGTTTGGGGCAGGCAAAGGTACGGCGGGGTAAGAGATGAAGGCCGGTTTGAGTGCCATCGTTATCTTGCCCGACCGATACAAGGGCGATTTAGCCTTCCGCTAGCTCCTACCGCCGGTCAGCTCCGGCCACTATCTCAATCTTCACTGCCAAACGCTCCTATTCTTTGTTCTCCATCTTGAGACTACTACCTGTATTGCTGTCGGTCTGCGGCTTATTGTTTGTAATTTTTGGGGGTTGGCAGCTAGTCAAGCTATTGGTGAAGCTGAATACCTACGTGCAGCTGCTCCTTGATAAAGAAAGGGCTGGCTAACCAAGTTAGGCTACGGGGCCGATTGCAGGCGGCGGCGTGTGGTAGCCGCCCCCACGCATATGCCTGGGCTGTACCTAGACTCACAAGTTGGTAAGCACCTCCCGGCTACCGGCCGGGCCGGATCAGTGTGTGCTACATCGGTCGAACATCCTGATGCGGCAAATATCATAGAAGTGCTATTTAAACTGACGTTCTTAGCGCCGCTCAGAAAAACTTTTTTAGGGCCTTCCCGGCTCCAAAACCACTTCTGAAGAAATCACCGTAACTTCTGTTGGGACGAATACGTCAAATTCAATAATTTGAATTCCACCTTGCTCCTAAAGGAGTAAAATACTATTGTTGAATTTCACTTTATGAAGACAACTCTACTTGCGCTGTCCTTGCTGTTGAGCCTCCTGGCCGGTTATCCTAACCCTGCCGTAGCGGCCGAGCCACCCAAGCTCAACGGTCAATGGGGCGGGCCCCTGAAAGTACCGGGTGGCAAATTGAAGCTCATCATTACCATCGTGCCGCTTGCCAACGGCACCTACTACGCCGCCCTCGACGCGCCCCAGCAGCGCATCAGCCGGATGCCGGCCGAAGTGACGCTGAAGGGCTCCGATATTACCATCAGCATCGAGCAGGCGGGCAGCCGCTTCGTGGGAAAAGTCAAAAACGACGGGGCTGTATTTCAGGGAACCTGGACCCAGCCGGGCCTCTCGGCTCCGCTCACGCTCAGCCGCCTCGAAGCGCCCAAGCCCCCCACCGTCGCTGCCAAGGCCCGCCTCACGCCGCCCTACCGCGAGGAAGACGTAACTTTCTATAACAAGGTCGCCGATATCCGGCTGGCCGGTACGCTTACCACGCCCGCCGGCCCCGGCCCTTTCCCAGCCGTGGTGCTGCTCTCCGACTCGGGACCCCAGAACCGCGACGTAGAGCAGCAGGATTATCGCATGTTCGGTTCGTTGGCCGACTACCTCACTCGCCGCGGCATCGCCGTGCTGCGTTTTGACGACCGGGGCGTGGGCAAGTCGCAGGGCAACAATTTCGCGGCCACCACCGCCGACCTGGTCAGCGACGCCCAGGCGGCCCTGATTTTGCTACGAACCCGCCAGCTCATCGACCAGCGCTATATTGGGTTGCTGGGCCACGGCGAAGGAGCCAACGTGGCTTTGCTGGCCGCCGCCGAGCCGGAGACGGCCGCCGCGCCAGCCTTCGTGGTGTCGCTGGCTGGCTACGGCGTGCCGGGCCGCGAGGTGGTTCAGCACCAACAGCTGGAAATTATGCGCCTGATCGGCTCGAATCCGGCTCAGGTAAAAGCAGCCTTGGCGATGCATAAGGAGATGATCAGCATCATCCGCCAGACGCCCAACGACAACCAGGCCCGAGGCAAAGTGGCCGCCACGTTGCGCTTCAACAGCACCGACCTCGACCCCCATATGGCCCGGGCCCGGGCGGTACAGCTCACCTCGCCCTGGTCGCGCTACTTCCTCGATTTCAACCCTACCCGCTCGCTGCCTGAGGTAAAGTGCCCGGTACTGCTGCTGGCCGGGTCTGCCGATTTGCAGGTGAACGCCAGCCAGAACATGGGTCCTTTAAGGAAAGGACTGAAGAATGCCTCCGTTAACTCTACCCGACTGGCTGGCGTCAACCATTGGTTCCAGCCCCAAATGAAAGACTGGCCCGTAGTGAACGGCGAACAGCAGCCCGTTTTCTCACCTAGAACACTGGAAACCATTCGGGAGTGGATTTTCGATAACACCGAGCGCCCCCGCGCCAATCCTACTACCGGCGGCGCCGGCAGCAATTCAGCAAACCTGTTTAAAGGGCTGCGTAAGTCCGTCAAATCAAGCCAAGCCAGCCGGTAGCTTGGTGAATGGGTGAATGGGTGAATGGGTGAATAAAAAACGTCATTCAGAGCGCAGCGAAGAATCTCGCGTGCCAATCGTTGAGGCTTATTTCAATGATTAGCACGCGAGATTCTTCGCTGCGCTCTGAATGACGTTTCCTTTCCCTCACTCACTCTTCACTGCTTCTGGGGTGAGGTCGAGGTGCCGGAGCTTATCGGCTTTGAGGGCCGTGAGGGCTACCACCACCAGCGTCATCGTACCGCCAAACACCACCGACGTCACGACGCCCAGCAGCCGGGCTACCGTGCCCGACTCAAAGGAGCCGATTTCGTTGGAGGAGCCGATAAAGATGTTATTCACGGCCGATACGCGGCCCTTGAGGTGCTCGGGCGTGAAGGTGTGCAGTAGCGTAGAGCGCACGATAACGGACACCGAATCGAATACGCCCGTCAGGAACAGCAGCAGCAGCGAGAGCCAGATGTTGGTCGACAGCGCAAAGCCGATAGTGGCTAACCCGAAGCCCGCCACCGCCCACAGCAGCTTGCGGCCGGCATGACGGCGTAGCGGGAAATAGGTGAGCAGCGCGGCCATTAATACCGAGCCCACGGCCGGCGCGGCCTCTAGATGGCCCAGCCCCGCCGCCCCCACTTTCAGGATATCAACTGCGAAAATGGGCAACAGCGCCACCGCCCCCCCAAACAGCACGGCAAATAAGTCGAGGGCCAGCGCCGCCAGAATCAGCTGGTTGCCCCAGATAAACCGGATACCGCTCAGGATGCTGGTCCGCAGATCCTCGCGGGCTCCCACCGCGGGCGGCAGCGGCCGCGAGGCCACCGTGCCAAACAGCAGCAGCGCCAGCCCGAGCAGCATCGTTGAGGCCGCGTAGGCGTTGGCGACGCCTAAATGCGCAATCAGGTAGCCCCCGATGGCCGGGCCCAGCACCGAGGCCGCCTGCCAGGTGGTGCTGTTCCAAGTAATGGCGTTTCCGAGGTGCTCGCGGTCGGGCAGCAGTTGGGGCATGAAGGAGAACGTAGCCGGTCCCATAAACCCGCGGGCAATACCGCTCACAAATATCACGGCGTAGAGCGGCAGCGTATAAAAGGCATCGCGGGTGAGCAGCCGCAGTCCAGCCGGCGAGGCCAGCCACGTGAGGGCCAAGGCACAGAACAGCAGGCAGACTACGGCCGCCATAATAATGTTCTTGCGCTTTACCGAGTCGGCCACGTGCCCGGCGTAGAGCGATACCCCGATGCTGGGCACGGCTTCGGCCAGCCCGATCAGGCCCAGGGCCAGCGGGTCGTTGGTAAGCTTGAAAATCTGCCAGGCAATGACCAAGCCCTGAATGCGGGTGGCCAGCGTGAGGCAAATACGGGCCGTGAGGTAGCGGCGAAAATCCGGAATCCGCAACGCGGCGTATGGATCGTGCCGGGCAGAGCTGGCGGTGGGAACGGACATGAAGCAACGGGCCGGAAAACCAACGGCCGGGCAAAGGTAACGGCCGCAGATCCGGCTTGCTAGCCAACCGGCCGGAGTTTTGCGTACTTTCCGTCGCTTCCCCGGCTTTGCCACAGCGCTAACTCTTTTTCGGCCGACTCCGGTTATTTTTGTTCTCTCCCATTCAGGCTATTCTCCTGTTTTTCTTATGATGTCTGCCCTCCGCTTTTTCCCCTTAGCCCTAACTGGCTTGCTACTCGCCGCCGCCCCGGCCGCTAAAGCCCAAACAACAACGGCAGCGGCGACCAGCGTTTCGCCGCTTCAGCTCAAAGACGGTGCGTTTCGCCGCGCCGGCCGCACCTACCGTCTCCTCAACGGCCAGGAGTCGCCGCTCACCGAAAGCCTACCCTTGGCCGATGGCTTCGAACTACGCCCCGACGGCCGGCTCATCCGTAACGGCGTAACGCGCCAGTTGCTGCAAAATGGCCAAGCCGTTACGATGCAGGGCAATGTAGTATTGCTGCGCGACGATATGCTCACGCCCGCCGCCATTGCCCAACACGACCAGCAGGTAACCGGCGGCAGCACCACCACGATTGCCGTACCCGCGGCCGCCAACCTGGCGGCGCTCGTGCCCCAGTTCGAGCGGACCGTTAGCCGGCTGGCCCAATTGCAGCAGCTTACCAGCCTACTCGACCAACGCGCCACTTCCCTGTCCGCCGGCACCGCTCCCAACGCCATGCTAGATTCCCAGATCCGGCAGCTAATCCAGCAACTAGCCCTGAAATAAACGATTGGCTGCCCTCAGTAGCTTGGGGGTTCTGGTCCTGTGGTTACCTAAATTGCTCAGCGGTTTATACCAAAGCATAGAGAATAGCTGATCCTTTATCCTAGGTTTCATCGGCGCCTGTAAAAAAGTTTTGTCATTTCTGCTGATTGCCCGTTGTGAATGGGCCAGCGGTTTTCTACATTTGATTTCCCCGGGTTCTTCACGTACCCTTCACTCAAGCGCATCCCGCCCGCTAACTGCACTCTATGGCCTAAAGCTCTACGTCCCCTAATTTTTCGTAGTCTTTATGGAAACCATGCAGCCGAGCGATTCCGCGCTCATCTCGTTTTATATTGCCGGCCAGGAAAGTGCCTTCGCCCAGTTGCTGGAGCGGCACAAGGCCCGCGTATTCACTACTATCCAGTTAATCGTTCGCAACCCGGACGTGGCGGAGGACCTGTTGCAGGATACCTTCATCAAGGCCATCCACACTATGCAGAGCGGACGCTATAACGAGGAGGGGAAATTTTCCTCCTGGATTTGCCGTATTGCCCATAATCTGGCCATCGACTGCTTTCGGCGCGAAAAACGTAGCCCCTTAGTTAGCCTCGACACAACAAGTCATACCTTCAACTCGTTGTCGTTAGCAGATGAGGGGGCCGAAGCCGTGCTCACGCGGGAGGAATCCCACGCCCGGCTCCGCGACCTGATTCAGCAACTACCCGCTGCGCAGAAGGAAGTCTTGGTTATGCGCCATTACGGCGACATGAGCTTTCAGGAAATAGCCGATGCCACGGGGGTTAGCATTAATACGGCGCTGGGGCGGATGCGCTATGCGTTGATTAACCTGCGGAAAAAAATAGCCGCGCAACCCGTTTTCTATGATCAAAATCTTTACCCAAGAGACGCTGCTCCGGTACGTGTACAACGAATTGCCGGCTAAAGAGCAGCAGGAAGTGGAACAGGCCCTGCTCCACGACGCCGACCTAGCCACCACCTGCGCCGACCTGTTGCAGGCCCAGCGCACCCTCAACGGCTTGCGAACCGCGCCGTCGGCTCGCTCCACGGAAGCCATTCTGCAGTACGCACGCTCCTTTATGCGCAAGAACTGACGCTCATCTGCCCTATCGATTACAACGCCGCCGCGCCGCCGCCCCTCCCCGGGCAGCGGCGCAGCTTTTTTATCTGACCACAACTTTAAAGCAAAGCGCGTTTTCAGGTTTCTTCGTAACGTTGCCCCATGCGCCAAACCGAACGGTACCGTCAGTTTATCGATTACTTCACCACTCACTTTCCGGAGCCGGAAACCGAGCTAACCTACGCCAATCCCTACGAGCTGATTGTGGCCGTTGTGCTGAGTGCCCAATGCACCGATAAGCGCGTTAATCTGGTGACGCCCGCCCTACTGGCTCAATTCCCCACCCCGGCGCACCTAGCCGCTGCCTCGGCCGAGGAGGTGTTTCCGTTTATCCGCAGCGTTTCATATCCTAACAACAAGGCCAAGCACCTAGCCGGGTTGGGGCGGATGCTGGTCGATGACTTCGGGGGTGAGGTGCCGGCCACCATTGAGGAGTTGCAGCGCCTGCCAGGCGTGGGCCGCAAAACGGCCAACGTCGTCGTGTCGGTGGTGCATAACCAGCCCGCCATGGCCGTCGATACGCACGTGTTCCGGGTATCGCACCGGCTGGGCTTGGTACCCAAAACAGCCACTACCCCGCTGGCCGTCGAGAAGGCGCTCGTGCGCCAAATCCCGGAGGAACTGATTCCGAAAGCCCACCACTGGCTGATTTTGCACGGCCGCTACGTCTGCGTGGCCCGGCAGCCCAAATGCGGGAGCTGCCCACTCACTGGCTGGTGCAAATACTACGCGGAGGTAGTCAGCAAGGAACTACTCGTGCCTCCGAAAAAAGTCATCAAAACTACTCTCAAGAGTGGTAAAGCCCCAAAATAATCAAGTCTCGGCACAACATAGTATATAAGTAGTCATAGCTAGTACATACACTTACCAGCCTGTCTGTGCCGCGCGTTCCAGCGCCCGTTGCAATTCGGCGCCAATCAGTTGGCGGTCGAATTGAGTGGCCGCCAGTTGGCGGCCCCGCTCACCAGCTTGACGGAGCTGTTCGGGCTGGGCCAACAACGCAGCTAAGCGGCGGACCAGCGCCGGGGCATCATCAGCCGGCGAGTACCAGCCGCAGCCGTGGCGCTCTACCAGTTCACGGGTCCAGCCAGGGTTGGTTAACACCACCGGCGTGCCCACGGCGAGGCTGTCGTAGAGCTTGGCCGGGGAGTTGGTATCGAGTACCGGCAGGCCCAGAAACGACACCACTGAAACTTCCGCCAGCCGAAACCAGCTAAATACCGCGTGGCGCGGCTGGGGTACTACCACCCGGATGTTGGGGTGCTGCCGGGCGGCGGCCACCAACTCGGGAGCATAAAAGCCGTGGCCCATAAACACCCACACTACGTCGGGACAGGTAACGGCCAGTTCCTGGGCGGCAGCCAGGAGTAGCGGAATGGCATTGGCCCGCCCGAAGGTACCGGCGTAGAGAATGACGCGCCGGCCGGTCAGGTTTTCGGCCTGCCGTAGTGCCGCCACGGCCGCGTCGGTGGCCCGGGCGGCTAGCTCCAGGTCGGTACCGTTGAGGGAGGTACGCACTTTGGCGGTGTCGAAAGGCCAGCGCGGGCCCCGGCCGATGGCTTGCACGTGCTCCGTCATGCCGGGCGAAAGGGTCAGTACGGCCTGGGCCTGCTGGTAAAGGCGGCCTTCGAGCCCGTAAAGGAGCCGTTGGGCCAGCCGGTTGGGCACGGCGCCCATGGCAATTGGGAAATCGGGCCACAAATCCTGCACCTCGAAAATCCAAGGTACCCGCCGCCACCGTGCCACCTGCGCAGCGGCCCAAGCCGCCGTAAGCGGCGTACTGATGCCCCAGATAACATCGGGCTTATCGATGCGTAACCCTTCTCGTAAAGCGTAAGCCGCGTATTGCCCAAAGGCCAGTCCGCGCCGGGCCACGCCCATGCGGTTCTCGTAGGTAATGTCGGCCGCCCGCAGCTCTACGCCAGGCGGTACCCAGGCAAACTCCCGGGTCAGGCGCTGCGGCTCCCAGGTGCGGGTGGTAATAAGGGTAACGCGGTGCGTTTCGGCCAGTTGGGTTAACAGCGAGTAGTGCCGGCTGGTAGCCGGGCAGTCTGGGTTGGTGTGGTACTGGCTGAAAACGGCAACGTGCATTCGTTTTTGAATTAAGAATTCAACCCCAAGTTCTCTTGATTCACGATCCTCCAACCTCAACCCGATGCTCTCAGTAGAACATGCCTAATGGAGCTGTTTAGAAAGTCAAAAGAACGTCATGCTCAGCATGACGTTCCGATTGATTCCAGGGACTTTGGAAACAGCTTTGATTCTTAATTGAGCTTACCCCGGTTCACTTTCGGATGGTAGCGGGAGGCGTTGAGGATGCGTTGGGCATCCTTTTCGGCCATGAGCTGAGCAAGCGTGACCTTAGGGTTTTCGGCCATGTACTTGCGCACAATCTGCCAGCCCACCCAGGCCCCGACCCGACCAGGAGCCGTTTTATCGATTTCCGGAATGTTGGGCCGCTCCCCGATATACTTCTGCACCACGAAAGGAGCCGTGTTATAGAGCAGGTTTTTCTCGATGAAATGGGCCCAAATTTTCCCTTCGTTGAACGTTACGCCCGCCACTTCCTTATCGGTGTAGCCAATAAGCAGTGAGTCGGGTGTGCAGGGCAGTACCTTTTCGGCAAAATACAGCGCCTTGCCGAACTGCACCATTTCGCTGAGCATGGTAGGGTTGGCGGCCGATTTCTGATTGTACTTGCTGCTGATGGCCAGCGCCACATTGGGCAGCATGTGAGCCGGCGTGTAGCGGCGCATGATGTAGGCCGGCACGTTGGGGCGGTATACGGCTTTCGGCCCCACGAAATAGTCGGTGCTCAGCACCATCAGGCTGTCGTTGACGAACAAATCCTGGCTCAACCCACTCACGAACGTACGCACTGGTGGCACCCGGAAATCGGGGAAGTGGTAGCGCACATACTGAAACAGGTGCGTCAGGTCCTGTTGCAGGGCCGGGCCCCGGAAGGTGCTGTCGGACTGGGCTCCGAGCTTCTGCAAACCAGCGTTGGTGGCTAAGCGGGTGAGCGTACCGCTGAGCACGCCCGGCGGATACTGCTGGCTTTGCAGAAACTGCCGCGCAAACAGCCCGTGCTCACGCAAAAACCGGTCGGCATCGGCAGTGGTCCGAATCTGGAAGAAGGGCTCTTCGAGGTGGACGAGCTGAACGCTAGCCTTTACTTTGGCCACTTCGGGGCTCATCTCGCAGCTTTGCTCCTGCTTGGAGCAGGCCAACAGGCCCAAAGCAACGGGCAACACGGCGAGCAGGGTACGCAAACGGGCAGGAATATGCATCACGGTTCTATCTTTGATGCGAAATTAGCCAAATACCAACGGTCCGCCGCCCGGCGTTAGGGTTGGATTCACTGCTTTACTTCTCTCGCTATGAAAAAGACTCTGCTGGCCCTGCTGGGCAGCGCTGCCACCATCGGTACGGCTGCCGCCCAAGTTGAAATCGGCCTTAAAATATCGCCTTCCATCACCAACTTGCGGGCTGCTTCGGTCGGGGATGAGCTCCAGAACAAAAGCCCCAAGCTTAGTCTTGGCGGCGGTCTGGTTATCGACTACTTTTTCGGTCAGAACTACGCCTTCGGTACCGGCCTCGAACTGGTAGGCAAGGGCGGTAAAATCGACTACTTCGACGACCCCACCGGCAAGCGCATCGAGCAGAAAATTGCTCTCCAATACCTGCAGGTGCCTCTCACGGTGAAGCTCTTCACCAACGACGTTGCTACCGATACCAAAGTTTACTTCCAGCTCGGTGGGGCCGTGGGCGGCGTTATCGGCGCCCGCATCGACGGCGATAAGTACTACGTCGACCAAGTTGGCAACCGCACCAAAGCCAGCAAGCACGTTATCATTCCCGACGTGAACCTGCGCCTGGGCGGCGGCATCGAGCGCCAGTTGGGCCAAAGCACCAAGCTGCTAGCGGGCGTCAGTTACCACCGCGGCCTGCTCAACATTGACCGCTACTTCGAACAAACCCTCAACATCCAGGATGCGGAGTTGAAAAACAGCGAGTTTATGCTCGATGTGGGCATTAAGTTTTAGGGATAAGTTGGTCCAAAGGAGTGCCGTCAGCACGTCATGCAGGCGGCACTCCTACTTCCCCATCAACCCGTAACGAAAAACCCCCGCGTTGCTCTGAGCAGCGCGGGGGTTTCTTCTATCAGGAGGAGTTTTTTTCGCAGAAAAAATCCGTCAATGTATTAAGCTAATCAACTATTTCCAATTCCCGGTCCTGCAACCGGCTCATGGCCGCGGCGGCCGAGTGCAGCTCGATTTCCTCGCCTAGCTCGTCCTCGATGCGGTATTCGGTGAGACCCAGACTGGTGTCCTTCATCACCTTTACCCACTTGTAATACTTCAGGTACCACTTCATCTGGCGGCTTACTAACCCTTTGGTGTAGTAAGCGTGCAGGAAAGGATGCACCGAAAGGGTAATGCCCGACTGGTTCTGGGCAACCAGTAGGTCGTCAATGCTGTTGTCGATTTCGTCCGTCACGAGGATGGAAGCCGAAATCTTGCCCGTTCCGCCGCAGGTGGGGCACACCTCGCCGGTAACAATGGCTTCGGCCGGCCGCACGCGCTGCCGGGTAATCTGAAGCAGGCCAAACTTGGTGATGGGCAGGATCGTGTAGCGGGCTTTGTCGTGTTTCATCACGCTATGGACCGCATCCTCCACCTTCTTGCGGCTCTCGGCCGATTTCATATCGATGAAATCGACCACGATAATACCGCCCATGTCGCGCAGCCGGAGCTGGCGGGCTACTTCCCGGGCGGCCGCGAGGTTCACGGCTAGGGCCGTGGCTTCTTGGTCGCCTTCCTGGTTGCTCTTGTTGCCGGAGTTCACGTCGATAACGTGCAGGGCCTCCGTGTGCTCGATAACCAGGTAACCGCCGCCGGGGGCCGTCACGGCTTTCCCAAACAGCGTCTTGAGTTGCTTCTCGATGCCGTGCTGCTCAAACACTTTCACCTTACCGGTGTGCAGTTTTAGCAACCCGAGCTTGTCGGGGGCAATCTGTTGCAAATAGCTGCGCATTTCCTCGTACAGGGCCGGCGAGTCCACGGTAATGGCATCAAACGACTCGTTGAGCATGTCGCGCAACATGGAGGACGTGCGGCCCAGCTCGCCCAGAATCTTGTCGTTGGGCTTGCCCTCCTTCAGATTCTGGAACAGCATGTTCCACTTCTCCGTCATGTTCTGCATATCCCGGTCGAGTTCGGCCACCTCGCGGCCTTCGGCCACGGTGCGGATAATCACGCCGAAATTGTCGGGCTTGATGGAGGCGATGAGGCGTTTGAGCCGGTCCCGCTCCGTGCGGCTGACAATCTTTTTGGATACGCTGATGGTGTTGGAAAACGGTACCAGCACCAAATACCGGCCAGCCATCGAAATATCGGTGGAAAGGCGCGGGCCTTTGGTCGAAATCGGCTCCTTCACAATCTGGACCACCAATTGCTGGCCCTTTTTGAGCGTGAGGTCGATTTTGCCCACTTTGTCGAGGGGCGCTTCAAACTGGAAGTTTTTCAGCGACCCGACGGTTATTTTCTGCGATTGAACGCTTTTACCCCATTTGATGAGCGAGGGGAAACTTTCCCCTAGGTCGCCGTAGTGCAGAAAAGCGTCTTTTTGATACCCGATATCGATGAACGCGGCGTTCAGACCGGGCATAACTTTCTTGACCGTACCCAGGAAAATGTCACCAACCGAATAGGCGGTGTCGTTGCGGTCGAAATGATATTCGATGAGCCGCTTATCCTGTAGCAAGGCAATCCGTTCTCCGTCCTGAGTAGAATTAATGATTAATTCGTTACTCAATGGATTAAGCGGTTAGAGAGGCGACCCCAAGAAATAGCCCGTTAAAACCTACTGCCCCGAAACCCGCAAAGGGAAGCCAGCGCCCTAGGGGCACCGGCTTCCCTTCCAAGCCACGGGGAAAGCACATTTCCGGCCACTCTCGGAAGAACCTGAGTGAGAGATAGACGCTCGATTTTCAACCGAAAATCCGCGTCGGCAAACCCCGCCGGGGCTTACTTCTTCTTATGACGGTTCTTGCGCAGGCGCTTCTTCCGCTTGTGGGTAGCAATCTTATGACGCTTTCTTTTTTTACCGCAAGGCATGCTGTTGGGGGTTAAGTGGTTGAATTATGGTTGTTTCCATTGCTTTCGCTTCACTTTCTGTTGTTGGGTGGAAACTCGCTTTTCGATCAGGTGAAACGAAAAACAACCAACAAACAACGGAAAACGAAGGGCTAAAGCTACTGGAGTTTTTTCAGCTCTTCATCAACTGAAGCGGCCAGGGCCGGATCGGAGCTGATGCTCTTGGCTTTCAGAAAGGCTTTGCGGGCTTCCTGTTTCGCGCCCGTTTGGGCTAACGATACGCCAAGATAGAACTGTGCGTTGACGTTTTCGGCATTGACCTGGGTCAACTCCCGGAAACGCTCGGCGGCTTTGTCGTACTGATTGCTCTGGATAGCCAGCAAGCCCAAGTTATAGAGGGCTTTTTCGTTGCGAGGGTCGGCTACCAGTACTTCGCGCAGCAGCGTAATGCCCTGCACCGGGTTGGTGCTGGCCATGTACGCCATGCCGAGGTTGGTTTTGGCGTCGAGGTTATCGGGGTTGTTTTTCAACACCTTCTCGTACAACTCCTGGCTCTTGCCGCCCAGCAGCTTCTGGCGCTCCTCGGTAGTGGCGAAGCTAAAGGCCTCGTAGTACTCGTCGGCAGCCCGTTTCCACGTTTGCTCGCCGGGGCGCACTTGGGCAATCTGCTCCAGGTAGTAGCCGGCGCTATCGAAACGCTCCACTGCTTTGTACTTCTCGGCCAACTGCCGGGCTATACTCAACTTAGCCCCCATTTCGGGCTCGGCCGCATACTTGGCCACCAACACACTGATTTCCCGGCGCTGGGCCGGGGGCATCGTCATGTGGGGCTGTTCGGCAGTCGGACCTTCGTGGCTACCGGCCGCGTGGCCATGCTCGTCGAGCTCACCCACGTTAGGAGCGGCGGCCCCTTGGTCGCGGTTAGCCGTGCGAGCCGCGTCCTGGGCCAGAGTACCCTTGCCCTCCTTCGGCTTCACAATCACCTTCGGCAACAGAAATAACCCGGCTACCAACGCCAGCGCCAGCGCCAGCATTATCAGTTGATGTTTAGAAGAGGAAGCAACGGCCATCGGCGGGGACAAGACAGAAAAAAGACCGGCCGCCAGGGGTTCCAGATTGGAGTTCCCGGCGGCACGGCCGGCAATAGTACAACGAATGTCGCTTAGGCGGCCATTTCCTTGATTTTTTTGCTGTTTTTGATTTTCCCGATGAACGTCTTCGATGGCTTGAAGCTCGGGATGAAGTGCTCGTCGATGATGATCGACGTGTTTTTGGAGATGTTACGGGCTACTTTCTTAGCGCGTTTCTTGTTAACAAACGAGCCGAAGCCGCGCACGTAAATGTTGTTACCGTCGGCCATCGAGTCTTTTACAACTTTGAAGAAGGCTTCTACGGTAGCCGATACGTCGGCTTTCTCAATGCCGGTTTTGTCGGCAATTTCGGCAATTACTTCTGCTTTAGTCACGCTGGTAGGTGTACTGGGGAGTGAAAAATAGGTAGGTCGGCACCGGGTGCCCCCTCAAAACGTAAGCACTTGCCCGGTAAGAGTTTGCCTACGTTTTGAGGGGCACAAAGGTAGCCCCCTTTTTTGGTAATACAAACCGTTTTCATGCAATCCGCGTTTCCGCCCCACTTGCGTCCAACTTATTATTGCTCAAAAACTTGACTTCTGACCCCGCTCCTTCTCCAACGCCGGATTCCTATTCCTGGTTCGCTTCAACCCTGCTAGCCTGGTACCCGCGCCACCGCCGCGACCTACCCTGGCGCCACACCCGCGACCCCTACGCCATCTGGCTGTCGGAAGTAATTCTGCAGCAAACCCGCGTGCAGCAGGGCCTGCCTTATTACCAGAACTTCGTCGCTACTTACCCCACCGTGCAGGACCTGGCTGCGGCCCCCGCCGACGAGGTATTGCGCCACTGGCAGGGCTTGGGCTATTACTCGCGGGCCCGCAACATGCACTATACTGCCCAGCAGGTAGTGGCCGAGTACAGCGGCCGCTTCCCCGGCTCCTATGCCGAGCTACTCAAACTTAAAGGCGTGGGCCAGTACACGGCCGCCGCCATCGCCTCATTCGCCTACGACGAGCGGGTGGCCGTGCTCGACGGCAACGTGTACCGGGTGCTGGCCCGCATATTTGGCCTGACTCAGGATATTGCGGCCCCTGCCAGCCGCAAAGTATTCCAGCTGCTAGCCGATCAGTTGATTCCGGATGACCAACCCGCCGAGTTCAACCAAGCCATTATGGAGTTTGGGGCCCTGCAATGCACCCCGGCCCGGCCCGACTGCCTGTTCTGTCCGTTCCAGGCTCAGTGCTTCGCCTTTCAGCACGGCATGGTGGCCGAACTACCCGTAAAAAGTAAGGCCAAAGCTGCCCGCACCCGCTACTTTCACTACCTCGTGCTCCGCCATGCCGATACCGTATACCTGCGCAAACGCGGCCCCAAAGACATTTGGGAAGGCCTCTACGATTTTGCCCTACGCGAAACCGAAACGGCCCATCTGCCGGCTACCGAACTGCTAGAGGCAGTGGAAAGCCTGGGCGGACGGATAGCCACCGACCGCGCCGAGGAGCCGTTGGTGGCGGCACGCCATGTGCTGAGCCACCAGAAAGTAGAAGCCCAATTCCATACCGTATGGTTGGCCGAGCCGCTGCCGGCTACCGCGCTGGCTACGGGTTTAGCCCCTTACCAGAGTGCAGAAGTGGAGCAGTTGCCGAAGTCAATCCTAATCACTAACTACATTAGCAATAATCGAATTTAAACAGCCAATTTCTTTGGCAATTTGAATTCTAATCGTTATCTTTATTCTGTTGATTTTCACCCACAATATCTTCTCACTTACTTATCACGAATCACATGGCCAGCGTTAACAAAGTTATTCTGATCGGGCATTTGGGTAAAGATCCTGAAGTACGCCACTTGGAAGGCGGCAACTCAGTAGCCAACTTTACCTTAGCCACCAACGAGTACTATAAAGACAAGCAGGGTACCCGCATCGAGCGAACCGAGTGGCACCACATTGCAGCTTGGCGCGGGTTGGCCGAACTAGCCGAGAAATATTTACGCAAGGGCCAGCAGGTGTACGTGGAGGGCCGTATCCGAACCCGCCAGTACCAAGACAAGGACAACCAGACCCGCTACGTTACCGAAATCGTGGCCGAGGAAATCTCATTGCTCGGCTCACGGCCCGGCGGCGCAACGGCCCAGCCGGCCGCCGCCGGGTCTTCGGCAGAGGAGCCCGTTACTTTCCGCCAGGAGCCGGAGCTCGACCAACTGCCGTTTTAGCGGCGGGGCGGTTTCAGTAGGTTTGGACTCTGTAGCCCCGGCTCTGCCGGGGCTTTTTGCGTGCCGGTCTGTATGGTTAGGCCCAATTGGCACGTTAGGCGGCTTTTCCTAGTTACCTTTACTGTTCACTCGTCCCGCTTTCCGCATGGCCGTTTCCCGATTTTCTGGTGCTTGGTGCGTGGCTTTGGCCAGCCTGCTGGCGGTGGCTGGCTGCACCTCGGAGCCCGATTATACACCCAAGCCCAAGGGCTATAACCGTATCGATCTGCCGCCCCACGCCTACCAGCAGCTTGCTCCGGTCCACCCCTACACGTTCGAGTATTCGCGGGCGGCCAAAATCCTGCGCGATTCGTCATACCTGGCCCAGCCGCACTGGATCAACGTATATTATCCCCAGTTAAAAGCCAGCGTGCAGCTCACCTACGCCGACTTGCGGGCCAACCCCAAGAGCTATAATCGGTTGCTCGAAGATGCCCGCAAGCTCACCAACAAGCACGAAATCAAGGCTTCCGCCATTGATGAGCGGACGCTGAAAACGCCCAATGGCATGGGGGTGTCGGTATTTGAGTTGCAGGGTGAAGTGCCCAGCCAGTTCCAGTTCTATACCACCGACAGCACCCGCCACTTCCTACGCGGGGCTCTGTACTTCCGCATCGCCACAGCCAACGACTCGCTGGCCCCGGTTATCGAGTACGTGAAGCAGGACATGGTGCATTTGCTGAATACGCTGCGCTACACTAAGTGAGCTGTTAGCTAATGGCTGATAGCTATTAGCTTTCCGTCTGAAATCAAACACCTTACCCAACCCTAAAAAGCTAGCAGCTAATAGCTATCAGCTAACAGCTCCGATAATGAGTTTTTTTCAGACCAAAATAGAGCACCTGCGGGGCGTGGGCCTGCAACGGGCCCAGCTGCTACAAAAAGAATTGGGCCTGTTCACCTACGGCGACCTGATCCAGCGCTACCCTTTCCGCTACCTCGACCGCACTCAGTTCTACAACGTCGTGGATTTGCACGATGATCTGCCCTACGTGCAGGTGAAGGGTATGCTGCGGGGGCGTGAAGTGATTGGTGAGGGCCACAAGAAGCGCATGGTGGCCAAGGTGGCTGACGAGAGCGGGGAGCTGGAGTTGGTCTGGTTCAAGGGGGTGAACTACCTGGAGAAAATCATCAAGAACCACCAGGAGTACATCGTGTTTGGCAAGCCCACGATGTTCAATGGCCGCCCCCAGATGGCCCACCCCGAAATGGAGGAAGTTACCGAGCAGAAGCCCGGCCAGAGCTTCCTGCAGCCCGTTTACAATACCTCCGAGAAGCTCAAGAACTACCACCGCGTCGATAGCAAAGCCATTGCCCGCATGGTGGCCGACCTGCTCAAGCTGGCGTTGCCCTACGTGCAGGAGACTCTCTCGCCGGCCCTGATTGAGCAGTATGCGCTGATGGACAAGGCTACGGCGCTCCAGCAGATTCACTTTCCCCAAACGCCCGACCTGCTCCAGACGGCCCGGTTCCGACTTAAGTTTGAGGAGCTGTTTTATATTCAGCTCAAGCTACTGCGCCAGCGCGACCAGCGCAAAGTGACGCTGGCGGGCCAGATTTTCAAGGAGGTACCCACGCTGGTGCACTTCTACAAAAACGTGCTGCCCTTCGACCTCACCGGGGCTCAGAAACGTGTTATCCACGACATCTACAAGGATTTCTGCGCCGGCCAGCAGATGAACCGGCTGCTCCAGGGCGACGTGGGCTCGGGCAAAACCATCGTGGCCTTTATTGCCATGCTGATGGCCGCCGACAACGGCGCCCAGAGTTGCCTGATGGCACCCACCGAAATCCTGGCTAACCAGCACTACTCCGGTCTCAAAGAGTTTGCCGACTTGCTGGGCCTGAAAATCGGGCTGCTGACGGGCTCCACCCGCCCGGCCGCCCGCCGGGTGCTGCACGAGCAGCTGCGCTCGGGCGAAATGCACATTCTCACGGGCACCCACGCCCTGCTCGAAGACGTGGTACAGTTCAAGAACCTGGGCCTTACCATCATGGATGAGCAGCACCGCTTCGGGGTGGCCCAGCGCTCCAAGCTCTGGCAGAAAAACCCTCACGTGATACCCCACGTGCTCGTGATGACGGCCACGCCCATCCCGCGCACGCTGGCCATGACACTTTACGGCGACCTCGACGTATCGGTGATTGACGAGCTGCCGGCCGGCCGTAAGCCTATCGTCACGGTCCACCGCTTCGACTCAAACCGCCTGAAAGTGTTCCAGTTTCTGCGCGACCAGATTAAGCTGGGCCGGCAGGTCTACATCGTGTACCCGCTCATTGAGGAGAGTGAGGCTATGGCTGACTATAAGGACCTGATGGATGGCTACGAGAGCATTGCCCGCGCTTTTCCCGAGTTCCAGATCAGCATTGTGCACGGCCGCATGACGGCCGGCGAGAAGGATGCCGAAATGCAGCGCTTCGTGCAAAACCAAACCCAGATTATGGTGGCTACCACCGTCATTGAGGTGGGCGTGAACGTGCCCAACGCCTCGGTAATGGTTATCGAAAGCACCGAGCGGTTCGGCCTCTCCCAGCTCCACCAGCTGCGGGGCCGCGTGGGCCGCGGGGCCGACCAGAGCTACTGCATCCTGATGAGCGGCTATAAGCTCAGCAAGGATTCGCGCACCCGCATCGAAACGATGGTACGCACCAACAACGGCTTCGAAATTGCCGACATCGACCTGAAGCTGCGCGGCCCCGGCGACCTGATGGGCACCCAGCAAAGCGGCGTGCTCGATTTACTAATTGCTGATCTGGCCAAGGACGGCCGTATTCTGAGCGAGAGCCGGGCCGCCGCCCAAGCCCTACTTCAGGAAGATCCTAACCTAGCCCTGCCCGCCAACCAAGCCATTCGTCACCATATCGAGAGCCTGCCCGCTACGGCCGTAAACTGGAGCCGTATTAGTTGAGTGCTACTACCGGCTGCCAGACCGCAACGCAACGGCTACCCGGCGGGTATAAAAAAAGCGGCTCGCTCGGAACCGCTTTTCAGCCATAATCCTATTCGGTGCTCTGCCGCCAATTAACCAGCTGCCACGATCTGAATTTGCCTTCTTCCGCGGCCCGCAACCGTACCGGAGCCGAATGCTGATTGTGTGAAGAAACCCGGTTAACCGGAATAGCCTCGGCCGGTTTGCTGGTTCGCGTGATAACGGCTGGCACTGCTGACGACTGATTAAGCTTTCCAACTACCACCAAGGCAATCATGAGGGAAAAACGAAGTATGGATTTCATTCTATATAAAGACTTTAAGGAACGACTGACGGCTACCAAAAACCAATCCAAAGGAATTGCCCGGAAGCCTAAAAAAACAGAAAAGACGGTTAAAAGAGTATTTAGAGCATTAAAAATAATTATGGCATTCTATCAGATAAATAATATATTTTATTGGCAAAATATTTATTCAACCATCATTTTACCCTCTTATTCACAACGTATTGTTCATGTTGAGGTTACAGTCTGCAAATAAATAATACCAATTAACTGCCAAAGACTTAGCTAGTAAGCGTACCCAAACCGACGCATGTACGCAATTCATTGAAAGTTGGATACCTTTGAAGAGTACCTTTTTTTTAATTTTTATCCTTCCTGCTTTTTAAATACTTCTTGCCTGTGCGTTTTTCCTTTCTGTTTACTTCCGCTTTTCTGGTGGTTGCCTCCACCTTACATCCGGCCCCGGTTGCGGCCCAGCGCGTGAAGTCGGCGGCGTTCAATTATCTGCCCGAAGTCAGTGCTGACCGCTATAACCAGCGGGTGGCCCGCAAAACGCTGCCGTTGGCGGCGGGTGGCTTCCTGATTCTGGCCCACCAGGCTGCCGGCCAGTACGCAGTGGAGCGCTACGATGCCGACCTGAAGCGGCAGTGGAGCACGCCCCTGCCGCTGGCCGCCGGCGAAGTCGTGGATGGGTTTGCCCGCAGCAAGGACCAGGCGACAGTAGTGGTCCACCAGAATGAGGCAGGTACTCAGCGCCTCGTGGCTTATACCCTGAATCTGGCTACCGGCCAGAAAAGCCCCGCCAGGAAGCTCATTGAAGCCAACTCCCGCGACCGGCGCCCCGGCGTGGCCTTCTCGCCCGACGGTACCCGGCTCGTGGCCTGGCGCTACCTTACTCAGAACAACCAGATCAAATCACTCAGCGCCAGCGTCTACGACGGCCAACTGCTCAAGCTCAAGAACCGCAGCTACGATTTTCAGGATCAGGGAGACTTTTTCTCCGTAACAGTGCATATCGGCAACGACGGCACGCAGTTCGTGACGCTGGCCGGCGACCATATGAAGAAGCTAGCCGTGCGCCGCTACCTCAACGATTCGCCCGACGTGAAAGTGATGTCGGTGTCGGTGGGCGGCACGTTCGGGGGCAAGGAGGTTAATATCTTCGACTCGCGCTTCGTGCTCCGGCCCGACAATACACTCTACGCCGCCGCCATTTGCAACGAGCGGGCGACTGGCCTCTATCACAGCCTCAAGCTGGTGAAATTCGATTTTGCGGGCGAAGGTGATCTGAAGTTAGCCACCGAGATGCTGTTTTCGCCCGAATATCTGGCCCAGACCAACCAGGCGACCGGCGCTAAAGCTACCCGCCTCGACGACATCTACCTCACCGACCTGCTGCTTACCGACGCACAGCAGGTGGTGGTTATGGCCGAAAAGAAGTTTGAGGAAGGCGGCGAGGGCTCGCCCGGCCACACCCGCGAGCTGCATGTGTTTGGCTACAACGAGTTTCTGCGGCCCGACTGGCACGGCATCGTAGCCAAGGACCAGGTGGCGCCGGCCGCCGAGGGCTACAGCGCCATCGGCTACCAGGCTGCCACCTTCGGGTCCGATGTGGAGTTGGTTACCTGGGAGAAGATCAATGGCAAATCCGACCTCTACCTGCGCCGCATTAGCGTGCCCACGGGCGTCGTGAGTGAGCCCAAGGCGTTAGGGCTGAGCGTAGCTGCCGACCAAAACCCGGCCTACGTAAAGGACTTTACGGCCTGGCTCGATGCCAAAACCATTATCGGCGTCAGCCGCCCCAGCAAGAAATCAGCGGCCCTGATGCTCAACAAAATTGTTCTTAAATGAGAAACACATAGCAGGATCACGGATTAGCACAGATTTTAGCGGATTACACGGATGTTGTAGCCGAATTTCTAGCGTAAAAAGTAAGCGCCCCTTCTCCACATATGCGGGAAGGGGCGCTTTTTGCTATCAGCTATCAGCTATCAGCTAACCGTTACGGGAAGATACCGAGCGATTGGTAGCTGATACCGATTTTCTCGATAGCGCTGTAGAAGGCGGCCGTGCGCAGGTCGGTGATACCGGGCACGTCGTTCATCACCTTGCGGATGGACTGGTAGGCGGTAATCATCGTGTCTTCGAGACCCGAATGCACGAGGTCGATTTCGTCGGCACCGTGGATAATGGACTGGCGCTCCACGTCTGTCACCGTGCGGCCGGTAGTGCGCTCGATGGTGGCTACCAAGCGGCGCATGGCTCCTTCTTCGGCCCGCTTGCCCATGCGCCCGAAGCGCACGTTCGACAGGTTTTTCAGCCACTCGAAATAGGATACCGTCACGCCGCCGGCGTTCAGGTACAGATCGGGCAGAATGACGACACCACGCTCCAGCAGGATTTTCTCGGCTCCTTGGGTGGTGGGGCCGTTGGCACCCTCTGCCACGATTTTGGCCTTCACCCTCGGCGCGTTTTCCTCGGTAATCTGGTTTTCGAGGGCGGCGGGAAGCAGTACGTCGCACTCGTATTCGAGCAAGTCGAGCGACTCCTCAATGTCCTGCCCACCTTTAAAACCCAGTATCGAGCTGGTACTTTGGCGATGCTGGAAGACGGCTTCCACATCGAGGCCTTTCTCGCTGTAAATACCGCCTTCGCGCTCGGCAATACCGATAATGAGGGCGCCCGCCTCCTGGCAGAACTTGGCCGCGTAGTAGCCCACGTTGCCCAAACCTTGCACAATAATGCGCTTGCCAGCCATGCCTTCGCTCAGGCCCATTTTTTTCAGCAGCGGCTCATCCGCCATCAGTTCGCGCAGGCCGTAGAATACGCCCAGGCCGGTGGCTTCAGTCCGGCCCCGGATGCCGCCCTGGCCAACGGGTTTGCCCGTAACGCAGCCCAGGGCGTTGGTGTCGCCGTACTTAAAGGTCATGTAGGTATCGGCAATCCAGGCCATTTCGCGGCTGCCGGTACCATAGTCGGGCGCTGGTACGTCCATGCCCGGGCCAATCAGGTTTTTCTTAACCAGCTCGCTGGCGTAGCGGCGCGTTACGCGCTCTAACACGTGCTCGGGCGTGGTACGAGGGTTGATTTTGACGCCACCCTTAGCGCCGCCAAACGGCACATCGACGAGGGCACATTTGAAAGTCATGAGGGTGGCCAGCGCCATTACCTCGTCCTCATCCACATGAATGCTGTAGCGGATACCGCCCTTGCTGGGCAGCTTGTGGTGGCTGTGCTGCACCCGGATGCCCTCGAATACCTGCACGTGGCCGTCAACTTCAACCGGGAAATTAACTTTATAAATACTGTTGCAAGCCCGGATTTGGGCCAGAATGCCGGGGTCCAGCTTCGAGAAGCTGGCCGCGTGGTCGTAGAACCGAAGCACGCTTTCGTAAAAGTCTTTGCCCTGAACCTGTTCGTTGGCCATAGGTAGGAGGATTTGGGTGGGATGGTGGAATTATAGCACAAACGGCGTTGGCGGCCCAGGTGTTGCCCGGCCCCCGAAAGCTACTGAAAAGCAACCAGCCGCCCCTAAATGGGAGCGGCTGGTTGTTCAAGCTACTAAATCCACTGAATTCGACCCGATTTAGCGCCAGCCGAAGCCAACTACAAAATCCGGGCAATCCGTTGAAACCCACGCTAATCCGTGCGCCTTAGTAGGCGTACTCGTTGGCGGCAATCAGCTTATCGGCAATGCGGCGGCGGGCTTCCTTGGCGTTGTAGAGGTCAGCCTTGGTGAAGCGCTTGAGGCCCATGGCCAGCAGGCGCTGCTCGTCGCCCTCGGTCATGGTGCCGATGGCGTCCTTACCGAACTTGTTCACTTGGTCCACCGTGTCGTAGAGGTAGACGCGAGCCATGTCGATCTGGGTCGAAACGGCCTCTTCGCCCTTGGCTTCGGCCTCCTTCTCCACGCGGAGCAGGATGCTTTCGGCGGTGTAGACCTTGATGGCCATGTCGGCGATATTCATGAGCACTTCCTGCTCCTTGGCCAGCGAGTTCATGTACTTCTGCACGGCCGTGCCAGCCACCATCAGGATGGCCTTCTTCAGCTTAGCCAGCGTTTTTTTCTCGGTGGCGAAAAGGCCGGTTTCCTCTTCCAAGTTCATGTCCGGAATGGCCATCAGCTCCTGCTGAACCGCCTGGGCAGGGCCCATCAGGTCCAACTCGCCCTTCAGACCCTTTTTCAGGATCATATCAACGGCCAGCATACGGTTGATTTCGTTCGTGCCCTCGAAGATGCGGTTGATGCGCGAATCCCGGTAAGCGCGGTCCATCGGGTAGTCGGCCGAGAAGCCGTAGCCGCCATAAATCTGCACACCTTCGTCCACCACGTAGTCGAGCACTTCCGAGCCTTCCACTTTCAGAATGGCGCACTCCACGGCAAATTCGCGGGCGGCACCCAGCAGGGCCTCATTGTGGCTCTGGCCCTGGCTGAGCAGTTCCTGCTCCATGCGGAAGATGTCCATGCCAGCGCGGTAAATAGCCGATTCTACGGCGTAGATGCGGATAGCCTGCTGGGCCAGCTTGTACTTGATAGCGCCGAACTTGCTGATGGGCATTTTGAACTGCACCCGCTCGTTGGCATACTTCACGCTTTGGGTAGCGCACATTTTGGTGGCGCCCAGGCAGGCAGCAGCCAGCTTAATGCGGCCAATGTTTAGGATGTTGAAGGCAATCAGGTGGCCCTTGCCAATCTCGCCCAGCACGGCCGATTTCGGCACTTTCGCGTCGGACAGGAACACTTGGCGGGTCGAAGAACCCTTGATGCCCATCTTGTGCTCCTCATTGCCGAGGGTCAGGCCGGGCGTCTCTTTATCCACGATAAAGCCCGTGAACTTGTCGCCATCCACCTGGGCGAAAACGATGAATACGTCGGCGAAACCGCCGTTCGTGATCCACATTTTCTGGCCGTTGAGCACATAATGCTCACCGTCTTCCGTCGGCATAGCTTTGGTTTTCGCGCCCAGGGCGTCGGAACCGGAGCCGGGCTCAGTGAGGCAGTAAGCGCCCATCAACTCGCCGTTGGTGAGGCCGGGCAAGTACTTAGCCTTCTGCTCCTCGTTGCCGAAGTACAGGATGGGCAGCATGGCAATGCCGGTGTGGGCCGCGAAAGCCACCGGGAACGAGTGGCCGCCGCCTACGCCTTCCGTCACGCGCAGCGAAGTCGGGAAGTCCATGTCGAGGCCGCCGTACTGCTCCGGAATGCTTACACCGAACAGGCCCAACTCGCCGGCCTTTTCCATCAGGCCGCGCATGAGGCCTTCTTCGTGGTTATCGAGGCGGTCCAGCAGCGGAGTAACTTCCTTCTGCACGAAGTCGAGCGCCGTCTGGTGCATCATGTTCTGCTCCTCCGAGAAATCGGCGGGCGTGAATACGTCCTGGGCGTCGGTTTCCTTGATGATGAACTCGCCGCCTTTTACAAGCTGATTGGCTACTTCCATGATAATGTGAGGGTTGAAGTGGGAAATCGGGGAAAGATGTTCGGCTTGCCTACTATTTGGCAGCTAAGGCGGCCGAGCTATTATAGGTACCGCAAGATACATAAATTTGTTATGCTTGCCGAGTACTTTGCGTTAAGAAAACCCCGAAAAGTATTTCGGGGTTTCCGTTCGGGCTAAGGTTTTGGCCTTGGTGCCTCCTGTTGTCCTAAGCGGAGCGCAGAATCTGAGAGGATGCTGACGTCAGAAGAAAGTAGCATCTCGCCAGATCCTTCGCTCCGCTCAGGATGACAGTCAAATGCTACTTCAGCAGCTCGTAGATGCCGGCTACGCCCTGGCCGCCGCCTACGCAGGCGGTTACCATGCCGTACTTCTTGTTTTGAGCCCGCAGCTCGTGGAAGAGCTGGATGCTGAGCTTGGCCCCGGAGCAGCCGAGGGGGTGGCCGAGGGCGATGGCGCCGCCGTTCACATTCACCTTGCTCTGGTCCATCTCCAGCTCGCGCATCACGGCCAGACTCTGGGAGGCGAAGGCCTCGTTCAGTTCGAACAGGTCGATGTCCTGCAGCTTCATGCCGGCCTGCTTCAGGGCCTTCGGAATAGCCTTCACGGGGCCCATGCCCATGATGCGCGGGTCGATGCCCTCAGTTGCATAGGTCACCATGCGGGCAATCGGCTCCAGATTCAGTTCCTTCACCATGCGCTCCGACATCACGATAACGAAGGCCGCCCCGTCAGAAGTCTGCGAGGAGTTGCCGGCCGTTACCGAGCCGTTGGCGGCGAATACGGGGCGCAGCTTGCCCAGCACTTCCACCGAGGTATCGGCGCGGGGGCCTTCGTCGGTATCTACCACGTAGGAGCGGGTTTTCTTCTTGCCGCTGGCCTGATCAAGATAGGTTTCGTTGACCGTGATGGGTACAATCTGCTCCTTGAACTTGCCCGCCTCAATGGCCTTAATGGCCTTCTGATGGGAGTTGTAGGAAAATTGGTCCTGGTCTTCGCGGGTAATTTTGTAGTCCTGGGCGACGGCTTCGGCCGTGAGGCCCATGCCGAGATAGTAATCAGGGTGCTTCTGGGCCAGGTTGTAATTAGGCACCGTTTTCCAGCCCACAGTAGGCACTAAGCTCATGCTTTCGGTACCACCGGCCACAATGCAGTCGGCCATGCCAGCGGCAATTTTGCCGGTGGCCATGGCAATGGTTTCCACGCCCGAGCCGCAGTAGCGGTTCACGATGAGGCCTGACACGTTCATGGGCAAGGCCAGCAACGAAATCAGACGGCCCATTTGCAGACCCTGCTCGGCTTCCGGCACAGCGTTACCCACAATCACATCATCGATGCGGGTGGGGTCGAGGGCGGGCACCGAGGCCACGAGGTGCTTGATGACGTCGGCGGCGAGGTCGTCGGGGCGGGTGAAGCGGAAACCGCCGCGGGTGGCTTTGCCAACGGCCGTGCGGTAACCGGCTACGATATATGCGTTCATTGTTTTTGAGTCTTAGAGAAGGTGGATAGCTCTAGTCGCCTCACCCCCTAGCCCCCTCTCCAAGGGGAGAGGGGGAACTAGAAGCTAGTTTTCGGTCTGCTATGAGGCACAGTCTTAAACAAAAATCTAGTTTTCTAGCACTAGTTCCCCCTCTCCTTTTCGGAGAGGGGGCTAGGGGGTGAGGCGGCCGTTGTTAGTTACGCAGCGGCTTGCCCGTAGTCAGAATCGACTGAATCCGTTCCAGCGTCTTCCGCTCACCAGTCAGCGAAAGGAACGCTTCGCGCTCCAAGTCCAGCAGGTACTGCTCCGATACTTCAGTGGGGGCCGAAAGGTCGCCGCCGCACATGATGAAGGCCAGCTTGTTGGCAATCTTCATGTCGTGGTCAGAGATGTAGCGGCCTTCCTTCATGGCGTGTACGCCGGTCAGGAACATGCCCAGCGCGCCCTTGCCGTGCACCTTGATATTGGTTTTCTGCACTGGCTGGGTGTAGCCGTCCTCGGCCAGCTCGATAGCGGCGGCTTTGGCTTGGGCCAGTACCCGGCTGCTGTTCACCACGATTTCGTCGCCCCGGCGCAGGAAGCCTAGATCGAAGGCTTCGGCCGCTGAAGTAGATACTTTGGCCGTGCTCACCGTCACGAACGTGTTGCGGAGCAGGTTGTACTCGGGCTCACCTTCCTCGTATTTGAGGGCGGTGCGCAGGGTCATTTCTTTGGTGCCGCCACCAGCCGGAATCAGGCCCACGCCGAATTCCACGAGGCCCATGTAGGTTTCGGCCGCGGCCACCACCTTATCGGCGTGCAGGTTCAGCTCGCAGCCGCCGCCCAGGGCCAGGCCGTGAGGGGCGCTTACCACCGGAATGCTGCTGTAGCGCATCCGCATCATAGCCTGCTGGAACTGAGCAATCATTAGGTTCAGCTCGTCGTACTCCTGGTCGAGGGCATACATATACACCAGACCCAGGTTAGCACCGGCCGAGAAATTTGGCGCGTCGTTGCCCACCACGAGGCCGCGGAAGTCCTTTTCGGCCAGTTCCACGCCCTTCATCAGACCCTGAATTACGTCGGAGCCCAGCGCGTTCATCTTGCTGTGGAATTCCACGTTCAGGATGCCGTCGCCCATGTCGAGCACCGATGCACCCGAGTTCTTCCAGACCACCTTGCCGGTGGCCCGCAGGTTGTCGAGAATCACGAAGTTCTCCATGCCCGGAATGGGCTGGTAGCTTTTCGAGTCGAGGTCGTAGAACTGCTTCACGCCCGCCTCGCTCACCTTGTAAAAGGTTTCGTGGCCGGCGGCCAGCATCTCTTCAATCCACGGCGCAACGGTTTTGCCTTCGGCCTTGGCTAGTTCCAAGCCCTTCTGCAAGCCCAGCGCGTCCCAGGTTTCAAACGGACCCATATCCCAGCCGAAGCCGGCACGCAGGGCGTCGTCAATCTTGTACAGCGCGTCGGTGATTTCAGGAATCCGGTTGCTCACGTAGGCGAACAGGCCCGCAAAGCTCTTGCGGTAGAACTCGCCGGCCTTGTCTTTGCCGGCTACCAATACCTTGAAACGGTCGGCCAGCTTCTCAATGGCCTTGGTTGTTTCGAGGGTGGCAAACTTCACCTTCTGGCCTGGCTGGTACTCCAGCGTGTTCAGGTCGAGGGCCAGAATGGCGGTTTTACCCTTGTCGTCCTTGGTTTTCTTGTAGAAACCCTGGCCGGTTTTGTCGCCGAGCCACTTGTTCTCGCCCATCTTCTTCAGATAGTCGGGTAGCTCGAATACGGCTTTGACTTCGTCGTTGGGCAGGTTCTGGGCGAGGCCGTTGGCCACGTTCATCAGCGTATCCAGGCCCACCACGTCGGAGGTGCGGAAGGTGGCCGACTTGGCGTGGCCGATAACCGGTCCAGTCAGCTTGTCCACTTCCTCCACCGAGAGGCCGAGCTGCTGCATCACCTGAATCACATCCATGATGGCAAACACGCCCACACGGTTGGCGATGAACGCGGGCGTATCCTTAGCCAGCACCGTAGTTTTGCCCAGGTACAGGTCGCCGTAGTGCATCAGGAAATCCACCACCGCCTGGTCTGTATCCGGGGTCGGGATAATTTCGAGCAGCTTCAGGTAGCGGGGCGGGTTGAAGAAGTGGGTGCCGCAAAAGTGCTTTTTGAAGTCGTCGGAACGGCCTTCGGTCATCATATGAATCGAGATGCCCGAGGTGTTGCTCGTAATCAGGGTGCCGGGCTTGCGGAACTGCTCCACGCGCTCAAACAGGCTCTGCTTGATGTCGAGCCGCTCCACCACTACCTCAATCGTCCAGTCGCAGCCGGCAATATCCTTGAGGTTGTCGTCGAAGTTGCCGGTTTTGATGCGGCTCACGTCCTGCTTGCGGTAAAGCGGCGAAGGGTTGGCCTTCACGGTGGCTTCCAGCGCACTGTTCACCAAGCGGTTCTTCACCAGTGGCGAGTCCAGTTTCAGGCCTTTGGCTTCCTCGGCGGGCAGCAGTTCTCTCGGCGAAATGTCGAGCAGCAGTACCTGAACTCCGATATTGGCGAAGTGGCACGCAATGCGCGAGCCCATCACCCCGGAGCCCAAAACGGCTACTTTCTTGATGGTACGGTTCATTCTGATGGGAAAGAAGTAGTGGTAAATTAGTCGTAGGTTGTTGGCACTTAGTGGATAAACCCTAGCACTTCGGACACTCTGGGGCTTCTGTAATTTCAGGAAAAGCTCCCAGCACCTGAGCCACTAAGCTCCAATAGGAAAGCCCCTTACGCGGCCGATGGTTCGGGGCGCAGGGGCTTGAGCTTGAAGTCTTCGTAGAGGGTTTTGCCCTCAATCAGACTCGTGATATGGGTCACGACGCGGAAAAAAATATCCAGGTCGCTCTGTGGAATATCCTCGCGAACCTTCAGGTTGAAGTGGCGCACGGTCTGGCGCGAGATTTCCTTGTTGCGCAGCCCGTCTTCGGTCAGAAAAATGCGCACCGAGCGCTTATCCTGGGTATCGGCCTGCTTGTAAATCAACCCCTTTTCCTCCATCGAGCGTAGGATACGGGTCAGCGAGCGGGTTTCCAGACCCAGCAACGGCGCTATTTTGGTAGCCGGAGTACCGTTTTCCTGGTCGATGTTGAGCAGCACGAATCCAATGCTGGTCGTGATGTCGTGCTTGGCGGCCTGCGTATTGTACATGCGCGAAATGGCATGCCAGGCAACTTTAATATTGTAATCGACGGTTTCTTCGGGAGTCATGGGGAGCAGTAGCAAGTCTGGTAAACATACGGATAATATGTTATGCTTGCATACTAAATCACCCGAAAAAAGTTTTGCCCTTCCCGCCAGTCAGGCTTTTGCCCGCCTTATTTCATCAATTTAAACGGCCCCGCTTCGGTGCGGAAGCGGGGCGTTGCCGGGCAGATTACCAAGCGGCGGCTTACCGCTGATTACCCTGGCTGTAAAGTCCCTCGATGACGTCCTGGTTATTGGCCGTAATAGCTTTACGCTTCACTTTCATGGTGGGCGTCATCTCCCCCGACTCCACGGTCCACTGCTCGGGCAGGAGCACGATTTTCTTCACCTGCTCCCACTGGGCGAAGCCGTTGTTGTATTTGTGCACGAGGTCTTCGTACATCTTCACCACTTTCTCATTTTTTACCAACTCCTCGGGCGAACCGTCGCAGGGCACGTTGTTGCGCTTGCACCAACCCTTTAGGTCGGTGAAGGACGGGACAACGAGGGCCGAGGGAAATTTCTGGCCGTCGCCGACCACCATGCACTGCTCGATGAGCGGCGACTCCTTCATTTTACCCTCAATTACCTGCGGGGCAATGTACTTGCCACCCGAGGTTTTGAACATCTCCTTCTTACGGTCGGTAATCTTCAGGAATTTGCCTTGCACCATCTCGCCGATGTCGCCGGTATGGAACCAGCCATCCTGGTCGAATTCCTTGGCCGTGAGTTCAGGCTGGTTGTAGTAGCCTTTCATCACCGACTCCGACTTGGTCAGGATTTCGCCGTCGGCCGCGATTTTGACTTCCGTGTTGTTGATGATGGGGCCCACCGTACCAATCATGTTGTTTTCGGGCTCGAAGCCACCCACGGCAATCACGGGTGAGGTTTCGGTGAGGCCGTAGCCCTCCATCACGCGAATGCCGGCGGCCCAGAACACGCGGGCCAGCCGGGGCTGCAACGCTCCGCCCCCGCTCACGATGCAACGCAGATTGCCGCCCAGCGCCTCGCGCCACTTGTTGAAGATAATCTTGTTGGCCAGCGCCAGCTGGGCATTATACAGGAAGCCGTGGTCTTGCTGGTTGTCGTACTTGAGGCCCAGATCGAGGGCCCAGAAGAACAGGTTTTTCTTGACGCCGGTTAGCTCATGGCCTTTAGCCACGATCTTGTCGTACACTTTTTCGAGCAGGCGGGGCACAGTCGTGAAGATGTCGGGCTTCACCTCGCGCAGGTTGTCGGCAATGCTCTCCATGCTCTCGGCGTAGTAAATACTTACGCCGTTGATGAGGTACAGGTGGGTCACCATACGCTCGAAGATGTGGCAGAGCGGCAGGAAGCTCAGGGCCTTGTCCCGCTCACTCACTGGCACGAAGGGCTGGGTGTTGCGGCAGTTGCTGAGCAGGTTGTTGTGGGTGAGCATCACGCCCTTGGGCTTGCCGGTGGTGCCGCTGGTGTAGATGAGCGTGAGCAGGTCGTCGGGCTGCACGGCAGCTTTGAGGGGCTCCAGGTCGGCGGGGTTGCCCTTTTGGCCCAAGGCCAGCAGCTCGGAGAAGTGGCGGGCTCCGGCGAGCTTGTCAAACGTGAACACGTTTTCGGCCGGAATGTCGAGGCCTTCGGTGGCTTCCAATACTTTATCGAGCAGCTTCTGGTCGGCCACCAGCACGGCCTTCACGCCCGCATCGGCGAAGATGTACTTATAGTCCTCCACCGTAATGCTGGGGTACATCGGCACGCTGGTGGCACCGAGCTGGGCAATGGCGAAGTCAGCAATCATCCACTCGGGCCGGTTCATCGAAATCAGGGCCACTTTGTCGTCTTTGCCGATGCCGAGGGCCCGTAGCCCCAGGCTAGCCTGGTTGACTTGCTCAACCACCGCATCGGTGCTCAGGGGCGTGTAGTGGCCGTCGATTTTGGCGGCAAAGCAGTCGGCTTTGTTGTATTTCTGCTGGAGATGGGGCAGAATATCGAACGTACGGCGAATATCCATGAAATGGGTGGGCTCGGGAGTTGGAGAAGCAAAATACAGAGTACAGGCGCAGTTGGGCTACCAAGAGCCGGAAGCCAACTACAATGCCTGCTTAAATAACTACTTTTTTCGGGGAAAAACGGTAATTCAACCCGAAATACCGGTAGGCGCGTGGCCGGGTTTTGCGTAGCTTTGGCGGAGTCCGCCTCTTCTACGACCGATGAATCTGGCCATTTTTTTCGATCCGCTTCCTGAGGACCTGGTGGCCGCGCCTGCTGCAGCAACCACCCTGGCCGGAGCCGTTACGCCCTTTTTGCACACCTTTCCCGACTGGCGAACGGCCGACTTGGCCCTGATTGGCCTCGACGAGTGGCGGGGCAGCGCGGCCGGGGCGCCGGTTACGCACGGGGCTAATACCGTGCGCCGACAGTTCTATCAACTCCAGAAAAGCAGCAGCCCCTGCCGGCTCGTCGATTTGGGCAATCTGCGGCCCGGCCTCACCCTGGAAGACACCTACCAGCGGCTGCGCGAAATTATTGCCGCCCTGCTGGAGCAGAATACGGTGCCCCTGCTGCTGGGCGGCTCCCACGACCTCGACTACGGCCAGTTTCTGGCCTACGAAACCCTCGATCGGCCCGTGAGCTTTGCCACCGTGGATGCCCGCGTAGACATGGCCGAGCAGGGGGGCAGTACCTACCCCGAAGACAGCCACCTGCGCCGGATGCTGGTGCACGCGCCCAGCTTCCTGTTCAACTTCGCCCAGTTGGCCCACCAGCAGTATTTGGTGGCTCCCGACGTGCTAACAGCCCTCGAAAAGCTGCACTTTGAAACCCTGCGCGTGGGCCAGATCCGCGACGACATCCGGCAGGCCGAACCGTTGCTGCGCCAGGCCGATTTCGTGAGCTTCGACGTGGCGGCTTTGCGCTGGCAGGATGCCCCGGCCTACTACCCGGCCAACCCCTTCGGCCTCACCAACGAGGAGGCCGCCAAGCTAGCCTGGTACGCCGGCTGCAACGACCAGCTCACCTCCTTCGGCCTTTACGGCTACCGCCCCGACTACGACCCCCACGCCCTAGCCGCCACCGTGCTGGCTACCATGCTCTGGTACTTCGTGGAGGGCTTTTATTACCGCCGTCGTGAAACCGATTTCCGGGGCCCGAGTTTCGTGCGCTACGCCGCCGGCCTGCACGGCCCGGTCCGCTACAGCTTTCAGGCAGATGCAAAAGATGACGACGAAAGCCCCGACCGCATCGTGTTTTACAAGTCGCAGCAAACCGACCGCTGGTGGATGGAAGTGGTGAATATGACCGGCAGTGCCCGCCGCATTGTGCCCTGCAGCTACCAGGATTACTTACGCGCCGCCCAAGGCGACGTGCCCCACCGCTGGATTCTGACCCAGGCGCTGCTGGGTTGAGGCAGGAAAATTTTATTCAGAAGGCTACGAATGGAAGGGTTAGAGGAAAGTTTTGAGCCGGTTACCGCCGACGGCCGGCCCGTGGCCGAGCAGCCACTCTACACCCGCAGCCAACTGGCCCTACGCAACGGGCAGGACCGCGACGAAATCTGGGTGGCTTACCGGGGGCTGATTTACGACGTGACCCGCTCGCGACTCTGGAAGCGCGGCAACCACTACGAGCACTGGGCTGGCCAGGACCTGACCCGCGAGCTGGACCAAGACGCCCCACACACGCCCAATGTTTTCGACCGGTTCCCGGTTATCGGCCGGTTATAGGGGCGCGTTGTACGCGCTTGGCGGTATGGTCGGGCTTAATTACGTGATACGGCGGAATTGTCTGGTCTTACCATATCGTTTGGCTGGCTCCGGCCGTAGTGTACACCATTGTTCCATGCAACGGGTTCGTAAGTACCCTCCCTTTGTTTTATGACGACCGAAAGCCCCTCCGAATTCAACCACCTCGAAAACTTTAGCACGCCGGAACTGCTGGCCGCCATGAACCAGGTCGACCAGACGGTACCCCGGGCCGTGGCCAAAGCCCTGCCGCAGCTGGAGGCGCTGGTAGAAGCCACCGTGGCGCGGCTGAGGGCGGGCGGGCGGCTGTTCTACATTGGGGCGGGTACCAGCGGCCGGCTTGGCATCCTCGACGCTTCGGAGTGCCCGCCCACGTTCGGGGTGCCCCATAGCCTGGTAGTAGGCCTTATTGCGGGTGGCGACACCGCTATCCGCAAGGCGGTGGAAAACGCTGAGGACGACGCCCAGCAGGCTTGGCGCGACCTTTCGGCTCACAACATTACGAACAAGGACATTGTGGTGGGCATCGCCGCCTCGGGCCGTACGCCATATGTAATTGGCGGGCTGGAACAGGCTCGGCAGCACGGACTGGCTACAGGCTGCATCGTGTGCAATGCTAACTCGGCGGTAGCAGCGGCGGCCGAGTTTCCGGTGGAAGTTGTGACCGGGCCGGAGTTCGTGACGGGCAGCACCCGCCTCAAGGCCGGCACTGCCCAGAAGCTCGCACTCAACATGCTTACCACGGCCACCTTTATCCGGCTAGGCCGCGTGCAGGGCAACAAAATGATAGACATGCAGCTCAGCAACGCCAAGCTCGTAGACCGGGGCGAACGGATGCTGATGGAAGAATTGCGCATCGAGCAGCCCAAAGCCGCCGAACTATTAGAGTTGCACGGCTCGGTGCGGGCCGCTCTGGCAGCCTACAACGGGCATTAGGTTCTTGGCTGCTAGCGGTTAGCAGCTGTTGTTCTTGGTTTCTAATGAGCCCAGAACTTCTACATATTAGGGCAGCAGGAAACCGGTGGGCTTTTTTCGGAGTTATCAAGAGCCGATAGACTGAGGATTTGATAGAAACAGCCTGTCTACTGCTTCCTTTTTCCATGAGTAGCACTATCTGCCTAATCGCACGTTGCCTTCGATGCGTACTGTTTGTCAAACAAGGAAAAAGTTAGCAGCTGAAAGCCAACAGCTCATTACCTATGCACACCATTGAGCCGCACTATGCCTGGGTCGACCAGTACTCGGCCTCCGAAGACCCAATTTCGCCCCTGCACGAGGCTGAAAATAGCCTCGATTCCTACGTCAATACCATCTACGGCTACTACATCCATCCGCAGTGGGACAGCCTGGGCTCGGAGACGCTGTTTCTGAAAATCCTGTTCGTCGATTACGAGTTGGGCGCGGCCATCATTGAGTTTATTGGGGAGTGGAACGACGCCATTGAGAACGATGTGATGCAGCTCAAGCGCAATATCATCGACCTGATGACGCACGAGGGAATCCGCAAATTCATCCTCATTGGCGAAAACGTATTCAACTTCCATGGCTCCGAAGATGACTACTACGAGGAGTGGTTCGAGGACGTGGAAGACGGCTGGATTGCCGCCGTGAACTTCCAGGAGCATGTGAGCCGCGAAATGCGCCAGTACAACATCGACTCCTACCTCAACTTCGGCGGCCAGCTCGACGAGCTGCCCTGGCGGACCTACGCACCCGGCAAGCTGTTCGAGGTTGTCGATGGGCTATTGCAACGGCGGCTGGGGTAAGTGCAAAGCGTCCGGTTCCTCTGCTTTACACTCAGTTAGCACGGGCAACCAGTTATCGATAAACGCAAAAAAGAGGCCTCCCGCAAGCGGGAGGCCTCTTTTTTTGTATCCGGTGAAGGATACTTCAGTAATTACTGAGCAGGCGTGGTAGCAGGAGCATCCATGGCATCAGCCGAGTTCTCCATAGCGTCAGCTTTAGCATCGGCCGAGTCACGAACCATGTCAGCCTTCTCTTCCATAGCGTCAGCCTTCATTTCGCCGGCCTCTTCTACGTTGTCAGCAGAGTTTTCTACTGCATCTTCAGTCTTGCTGTCGCACGAAGCGAACGAGAAAGAAACAGCGGCCAGGGCGAGGAACAGTACTTTTTTCATGATGGGGGGGTTGTTGAGGAAATTGGAAAGTCGTTTTTGATAAACCAGACCACCGGTTCCGAAGAACTATCGGCTGATTTGGGGCTTTATACCTAAAAAGCGGAGAGGTAACCCGGACAGTGAGAAAAAACTCATCTTTTTTTCATCCCTGGCTAAAAAAGCACTTCAGCCGATGCTGAGTAACTTTTCTAATCGGATTATTTCTTGCGGAACACGATGCCGATGGGCACGCCGGTGAAGTCGAAATGCTCGCGCATGCGGTTTTCGAGGTAGCGCGTGTAGCTCTCCTTTACGTACTGGGGCAGGTTGCAGAAGAAAGCGAACACCGGATTGTGCGTTGGTAGCTGGGTAGCGTACTTGATGCGTACCATTTTGCCCTTTTGGATGGGCGGCGGGTACTTCTCGATTTCCTTCAGCATCACCTCATTCAGCTCCGAAGTTGGGATTTTGCGGCGCTTGTTGTTATACACCTCAATAGCCGTTTCGATAGCCTTGTGCACGCGCTGCTTGGTAAGCACCGAAGTAAAAATTACGGGCGGATACGCGATAGGCGCAATCTTTTCCATGATTTTGGCTTCGAACTCCTTGGCTGTGTTGGTTTCCTTGTTCTCGATCAGGTCCCACTTGTTCACCAGAATCACGATGCCCTTGCGGTTCTTGTCGGCCAGGCCGATGATGTTCACGTCCTGCGACTCGATGCCCCGGGTGGCATCCAGCATCACCACGCACACGTCGGCTTCTTCCAGGGCCCGCAGCGAGCGGAGCACCGAGTAGAACTCCACGTCTTCGTGGACTTTGGTTTTGCGGCGCAGACCGGCCGTATCCACCAGCATGAACTCGTTGCCGAAAGCGTTGTAGCGGGCCTGAATCGAGTCGCGGGTCGTGCCGGCCACATCGGTCACGATGCTGCGGTCGGTACCCAGCAACAGGTTCACGAACGACGACTTGCCTACGTTGGCCGGCCCACGATGGCAATCTTAGGAATGCCCAGATCGGGCTCTTCCACGCCTTCGTCCTCGAAGTGGCTGACCACGGCATCGAGCAAATCGCCGGTGCCCGAGCCACTGGCCGAAGAAATCGGGTAGATTTCGCCGTCGCCCACGCCCAAAGCGTAGAATTCGCCGGCCGCGTGAATACGGTTATTGGTGTCGGCTTTGTTGGCGACGATGTAGATGGGCTTTTTGCCCTGGTAGCGGCGCAGCACGCTGGCGAATTCCTCGTCGAGGCTATGTACCCCGGCAATGGTATCGACCATGAACAGCACGACGTCGGCCTCATCGATGGCCAGCTTCACCTGCTTGTTGATTTCGCCTTCGAAGATATCGTCGGAGTTGTGCACGTAGCCTCCGGTGTCAATCACGGTGTAGTACTTCCCGATCCAGTCGCCGTAGCCGTAGTGCCGGTCGCGGGTTACACCGCTCTCGTCGTCCATGATGGCTTTACGCTCGCCGACGAGGCGGTTAAAAAGGGTCGATTTGCCCACATTGGGGCGCCCGACAATGGCAATGGTGTTCTTCATATGTCTGACTCCAGCCGCCGGCCCGACCAAATTCGGCAGTGCCCGGAGTAGTTAAGTGAGTTGTGAGTGGTCGGATTTTGTTGCTGTTTTTGGTTGGAACGTCATGCTGAGCGAAGCCGAAGCATCTCTACTGCTTCGTTGCAGTGCTAACTCAATTATCAGAATTAGCACTTCAGTAGAGATGCTTCGGCTTCGCTCAGCATGACGTTCCTTTTCACTTTACTGACTGTACCCAAAGCGGTTCAACGCCTTAGGGTCGGTGCGCCAGTTCTCGTTGACCTTGACGTAGATTTCGAGGAAGACCTTTTTCTGGAAGAACTTCTCCATTTCCTCGCGGGCCCAAGTGCCTACCTTCTTGAGGGCGGCGCCCTGCTGGCCGATGATGATGCCTTTCTGGCTGTTGCGCTCCACGTAAATCACGGCCCGCATCCGAATGATGGTTTCGTCTTCTTTGAACTCCTCAATGCCCACTTCGCAGCTATAGGGCACTTCTTTTTTGTAGAGCTTGAAGATTTTCTCCCGAATCATCTCGGCCGCGAAAAAACGCTCGGGCTTGTCGGTCAGTTCGTCTTTGGGGTAGTAGGGCGGGTGCACGGGCAGATAGGCCAGCACCAGGTCGAGCAGTTCGCCGGTCCCGAACTTTTCGAGGGCCGAAATAGGCAGCACCCGGGCCGCGTTGGGCAGGTGCTCGCGCCAGTACTCTACTTTGGCTTCCACCTCGGCTTGGTCGGCCTGGTCGATTTTGTTGACCAGCAGCAGAATGGGCGTATCCACCATCTTGCGCAGGCGCTCCACTACGGGCTCCTCGTCGTGCTTTTCGTAGATATCGGTCACGAACAGCACCACATCGGCGTCTTCGAGCGAGGAGTACACGAACGACATCATGGCATTGTGCAGCTCGTATTTGGGCTGGATGATGCCGGGCGTGTCGGAGTATATGAGTTGGAAGTCGTCGCCGTTGAGGATGCCCAGAATGCGGTGGCGGGTGGTCTGGGCCTTGCTCGTGACGATGCTGAGCCGCTCACCCATTAAGGCGTTCATGAGCGTGGACTTGCCCACGTTGGGCTTGCCAATGATGCTCACGAAGCCCGCGCGGTGCGGAGTAGGTTCAGGGAGGTCGGTAGTCATTTCAGCAGCTGAAATTTGGGCTGCAAAGGTACGGCTATTTTGAGCCGTTAGCTATTGGCTGTTAGGTGTTAGCTTTTTTTACGGCTGAATTAAGGATAACCGGCCAACTTTACGGTTACATAGCCAGTCAACTGCCGCTGACCAGCAGTATTGGCAGCTCTACCGAAAAAAGCTACCAGCCAACAGCTGTCAGCTAATAGCTCAAAAATATATGTCCGCTTCCCAAGGCCGCATTGGCGTGCTACTCGTCAACCTCGGCACGCCCGACTCGCCCCAGACGCCCGACGTACGGCGCTACCTCAACGAATTCCTGACCGATGCCCGGGTGGTCGATATGCCGGCGGCCATTCGCTACCCGCTGTTCCGGGGGCTGGTGGTTCCGCTACGGGCCCCCAAATCGGCCAAAATCTACCAGCAGCTCTGGACGGAGCGTGGCTCCCCCCTACTCTTCCACGGCCTCGATTTGAAGGAGAAAGTGCAACAGGAGTTGGGGGCTGATTACCTAGTGGCCTTCGGGATGCGCTACCAGAACCCGAGCATCGAAAGCGCCCTGCAGGAGCTACGCGACGCGGCCGTCAGCCGGATTATTGTGCTGCCGTTGTTTCCGCAGTACGCTTCGGCCAGCACCGGCTCGGTGCAGGAGAAGGTGATGAATATTGTGAGCAAATGGTGGATTGTGCCTAACATTAGCTTCATCAGCAACTTCGTGGAGGAGCCGGGCTTCATCGAAACTTTCGCCGCACTGGGCAAGGCCGAAATGGCCAAGCACGATTACGACCACGTGGTATTCAGCTACCACGGTATTCCCGAGCGGCACGTGCTGAAAGGCAGCCACAACGGCCACTGCAAGCTGGGTAGCTGCTGCGCCAGCTACAACAAAAACAACCGCTACTGCTACCGGGCACAGTGCTTCGAAACGTCGCGCCAACTGGGCAAGGCGTTGGGCCTGACACCCGAGCAGTACACCACTACCTTCCAGAGCCGCCTGCAAAGCCGCCTCCGCGACCCGTGGCTACAGCCCTATACCGACGAGGTTATCAAGGAGTATCCGGCCAAAGGTATCAACAGCGTGCTGGCCTTCAGCCCGGCCTTCGTAGCCGATTGCCTGGAAACCACCATCGAAGTGGGTGAGGAGTTCAAGGAGCTGTTCGAAGAAGCCGGCGGCCAGCACTGGCAGCTCGTGCCCAGCCTCAACTCGAACCCGATGTGGGTGGAAGCCGTGGCCGGCATGCTCCGCCGAAATTAGTCTGCTGGTTCAGTTGCCAGTATAAAAAAGTCATTCTGAGCGAAGGCGGAGCCGTAGTCGAAGAATCTCGCGTGCAGTAATAATTCCTAACGTCAGGATTACTATTGCACGCGAGATTCTTCGACTACGGCTCCGCCTTCGCTCAGAATGACGTGCTGGTTTTAACCCTTCTATTTCAGCCGCCGGCGCTGGTAGAAGGTGGTTCCGTCGTAACTAGGTTGGTCGTAGAAATCGGGCTCCGAGCTGGCGGGCAGCGGTAAACGCAGGGCCTGCAGCATGGCTTGCTCGTAGGCGCGGGTGATCTGGATTTCGGTGTAGGGCGGGTATTCCGGCACCGACTCGTAGGTGAGCGAGGGCACGAACACGTTGTCGGCCTCCTCGTCGAGGGCAGCCACGCCGATGGGCAGCAGGATATGGTTGGTACGCTCATCAGCGCCCAGACTATCGTCGAGCAGCACGTCGAGGTAGCGCACTTTGAGAGCGTCCACGTCCACGATCAGCTCATATATTTGGCCGAACTGGCGGCCATCGGCCCCACGCACGGCCCAGCCCCGGATATCGGGATTGTCGTCGGCCACCTCAAACTCAGTGAGGTCGCGCAGGCGGCGCAGGTGCAGGCCCTGGCCGGAAGGAATGTCGGGAGTGGATTCCATAAGAGTGATGCGTCACCGGGCGGACGCTTGCGTGCAGGTAAAAAGAAACTAGTTGAGTTGGCCTTACCGGACTGCTGGAGGCGTATTGAGGGCACGTACTAGCGCGGCAGCCCGGCCGAAATACGCGCGCAGGGCCTGCTGCTGCTCGGCCGTAGCCGTCTGGCCGGTCAGGTCCCCGGCCTGGCTGTTGAGGCGTTGGACTTCGGCCTCTAACTCGGGGTAGCCTTGCTGCTGCATGGTTTCGATCAGGCTGGCCGCTGCTACCAGACCGGGGCGCAGGCGGGCAGCGGGCTCGTCGAGGCGGCTGGTGGCGCTGGTCAGATCGTCGCGGCGGGTCTGGACCTCCGGGGTGCGCAGGTCATCGCGGTCGGCCAAGCTCACTAGGGCCGAAGTCAGCAGGCGCAGGCCTTCGGTGGCATAGCCAGGGCGACCCGCATCGCTAGTCGCGAAGGCCGCCAGCACCTCGGGCGTTACGGGGGCCGACGTGGCCAACTCGTTCACAGCATTATTGTCGGGGCGGGGCCCAGTTTCGGCGCCGATCAGGCTGTCGGGTGCAGCGGGCGTGCTGGCGGGCGGGGGTGGCGGCGGCAGGTCGCGGGAAGCATTGATTTCGGCCTTGAACAGAAACCAGGCCCCTACGCCCACAATGGCCAGCACAAGCAGCAGCAGCAGCCAGGGGCTGGGAGTATTTTTTTTGCGTTGAATATTGATGTCAGCCATGGAGAAACAAGGAAAAAGAAGACGGGAGTACGCGCTAGCCTTACGCGGCCCGGCCAAATTATGATTCGGTTTTTAAATATTCGCTCTGCCGCGTATAGCTGGCCCAACAGTGCCGGGGAGTTGCTATGTTTAGGCTTGTAACCTCCTGGTCTGTTCTATGCACGTGGCTTCTTTTATTGCCGAGCTCCGGACCCGGGGCCTGCTTACTCCCGAACAGGCCAGCACCATAATGGCCGACGAGCAAACCCGCCCGTTCTCGCTGCACTACGAAATCCGCACGCTGCTGTACGTGGGCATCACCCTGCTCAGCGGCGGCCTGGGGTTTCTGCTCTACGACCATATCGACCGTATCGGCCACGGCGTGGTGGTAGCCACCATCACCCTGCTGATGGCCGCCTGCTTTGCCTACGCCGCCCGTCACCGCCGCCCCTTCAGTTGGGCCCAGGTACCCAGCTCCGGCCTGCTCCCCGACTACCTGCTGCTGCTCGGCTGCCTGCTATTTCTGGCCCTGGAAGGCTACTTGCAGGCTCAATACACGCTTTTCGGTACCCGCTACGGCTTGGCCCTCATATTGCCGGCGGCGCTGTTCTTCTACCTGGCTTACCGCCTCGACCACCGGGGCGTGCTCTCGATGGGCATTACAGCCCTGGCCGCCTGGGCCGGCCTCACGGTGCAGCCGCTGTCGGTGTTTGAGAATCAGTTTCTGACCGGGTCGGTTAGCCGAGCCGCTATTGGGCTGGGGGCAGCGCTACTGCTTGTGGGCTGGCTGAGTGAAACCCGCCACCGCAAAGCTCACTTTGCTTATACCTACGTGCTGCTGGGCGGCAATCTGCTACTGGCTGCCAGCACGGCCGCCATGTTCGAAGAGGTGCTGCGGCCAGCCGGCGTGCTGGTGCTCCTGATTCTGGGCGTGAGTGCCGGGCTGTTCTGGTACGGGCGCCGGACCCACGCGGCCATATTTCTGCTGCTGGGCGCGGCGTACGGCTATGTGGCCTTTACCTACGGGCTGTTTCTCCTGTTAAGTTTGGTAGGCAATGATGTCGTATTCGAGCCGGCCCTGTGCTATTTCATGGCCTCCACGGCGGCAGCCGTCTGGTTTCTTACCCACCTCAAACGCCTAACCAGCACCGCTGCCCATGATTAAGGCCTATAATCCCACCTGGGCGCACCAAGAGGCCTTGCGGCAGGCGGCCCGCCGCTGGCAACGCCGCGGCCAAATCAGCCAGCCCCAACTTCAAACCATCAACGAAACCTACCCGCTCGATTTTTACCGGCCCGTTATCTACCTGCGCATTCTGCTGTTTCTGCTGGTGGCCCTGGGCTATTTCGCAGCCACCGGTATACTGGGCTTGTTCATTTACTCTGCTGGGCAGGATCAGTCTTTCGGGTCTAATCACGAGGAAATAGTCTTCGGAATCACCTGTCTGTTGGCCTCGTTGGGGGGACATTCCCTCCTCTTAAACATCATCCGATCCAGCCGCACCTACCGTGCTGGCTCCGATCAGGCGCTGCTCTACATCAGCCTGGGGTTGGCGGCCGCCGCCATATTCTGCTTCGTGGAGACTGGGCGCCCTTCCATCGGAGGAGATTGGCTCACGCTCAATTCCCCCTACCTGCCCCTGTTGCTGTTGCCCGTGCTGGGGCTATTGATACTGGCGAGCGTCAGCTACGCCGACCCATTAGTAGCGGCCACCGCTTACCTAACCGGGCTGGCATTGGTAGCCAATATCCTGCTCCGCTTCGGTAGCGGCAGGCTGCTGTTGCCTTTTGCCGTTATGGCGGCCGCCGCGGGGCTCTACTATCTGGTACGCCGCTTGGGCCAGCGCGCCGACTATTGGTATTACCGCTCCTGCCTGCTCACCCTTCAGGCACTGGCGCTGGCTACGTTCTATTTGGGCGGCAACTATTTGGTGGTCCGCGAAGCTAACGCAGCCCTCAGCGGGGAACTCATTTCCCAACAGCTTCCCTTCGCGCTGGTGTTCTACCTGCTTACGGCCGTTATTCCGCTGGTTTACCTCGCCTATGGTTTGCACCGGCCCAACCGCGTCTGGTTGCTGACGGGCCTCGCGGCGCTAGCTTTTTCGGGCTACACGGTGCGGTTTTACCACTCGGTGCTACCGCCCACCTTGGCGAGTGCACTGCTCGGGGCGTTCCTGGTGGCGCTCATGGCGCTGGCCTTACGCTACCTGCGTACGCCCCGCCACGGCCTCACCGCCGCCTCCGACGACGAGGCCACCGAACGCCCGGGCCTCAATCTGGAAGCCCTCATTGTTGCTCAAACCGCTCACGCCCCCCAAGCCCCGGAACCTGGTTTCCAGTTCGGCGGCGGCCAATCGGGCGGCGGCGGCGCGGAAGGACAATGGTGAGACAGGGAATGAGTGCGCTATGCTGCTATTGCGGGCAGCACGAAGCAATCTATGTTTCTCAGCTCGTAAAAACCCTCCTTCATAGAGCAAAAAGTCCCTGCGTACTTATCTACCGAGGCTACTTTGGCGTCGAAGTCGGATTTGAGCTGAGCCGTTTCGCGGTTGTAGTCCTCTTCAGTTTCGCTGGCTACGGCATCG
>NZ_NIRR01000023.1 GCF_002204745.1 Hymenobacter amundsenii | reverse complement strand
GGCTGCACTCCAGCATCGACTATCAGACCCCCTATTACGCTCACCAACAGCTTCTTCCACTTAACGCCCTAAACTGTCCAGCGTAACTAGACCACCTCACTTCACCCCTATCACACTCACCAACAGCTTCTTCAACTTAGTGCCCTAAACTGTCCAGCGTAACTGGACCACCTCATTTTTACCTCAATTTACCCCTTTTGCGTAAGTCCTACCATCAATAGTTTAGAGTCAGGCGTGAATCCTATTACAAAACCGGTGGTCCAATTGGCCCCTTTGCAACATCTTACTTACCATGAGCTGGATATTCTGCATGCTTTACGGGGCTTCTGTGCCTTCTACGTAGTGATTTTCCATGCGAAATTTATTCTGTGGTCAGGAGGTCGGCAATACTTGCAGATGCATCCACGGTCAACCTGGGGAGGAATAGATTATCTGGCCTTCGGAACCGATATGCTGAGTTCAGCCGGATATGAAATGGTTATTTTCTTCTTTGTCCTATCCGGCTTCTTCATTCGGTATGCTCAACTGCGTAAGCACCGCAAGCCAATAGCTTTTTACATCAACCGGATTGTCCGCATTTATCCCCCTTTTCTGTTTGCTTCAGTGCTGGCAATAGTATGTCTGTGGTGCGTAGCACAAGGAGTGCCAACTGTATTAATAGTTAATGATGGCCGGGAACTAAATACTACGTTGGCTCAGGCCTGGCAGGAGCTCAATACCCTGAACTTAGGCGGAGTGGTACGTACGCTTGGTTTTATGCGGGTTGGTAACGTGTATATCGGGTATAATGATGTGTACTGGTCTTTGTTACCGGAAGCCATTTTTTATCTGGCGGTGCCATTGGCCTTCTGGCATATCCGGGCTTATTATGCTCTTTCTATGGCTTTTCACCTAGTAGGGTTACTCTGGACCCAGCATGGGTCGCTGGATCCGTTCACCAACTTTCTGCTAACGTATAATTTCTACTTCGCAGTAGGAGCTATGTTCTACGATGCGGTGGTGCGTACACCTTGGCTTACCTGGACCCGCCGGGTTCCTGGGTGGCTGCTGATGTTAATGATGTTGGGGCTTTTTGGGGTTTTGCTAGTATTGGCCGTACTCAAACTCAAACCCATATCCGGGCTGGTCGCTATTCTATTGGCGGTGTTGAGTATGTCCACGCTGTTGGCCGGTAAAATTTCCCCGAAAAACATAGTGATTCGCATACTTCATAAAGTTGGCGTTTTTAGTTTCTCTCTTTATCTCTATCATTTTCCATTACTGTTTCTGTGTTATGCCGGCTTGGTTTATCTGACGGGCGAAACAGTGTTTTACGCCCGTTACTATTGGCTCGCTCTGCCATTGGTAACATTGGCCTCCTATCTGCTTTACAGAGTTACTGAAAGGCCTTCCATTAATTACTTCCGCAAAGTGTAAAGTCACTTGCTGACAAGCAGAGGAGCAACTCAGGGCTCTACATTACATATCAACACACGCTTGCAAAAAGGTCGCTTCCGAACCGTCGGAGCGGCTTTTTTGCATTTATTGGGTTCATTAAAGACATATGCCTAGCAATCAACAGGTGAATAACAGGTTTAGGTCTGCCGTCGGCAGGTTGACAATCAGGTAATAAACTCTATTTTACCTACCCGAAAGTCCCCATCCTGTCTCTCATCCAACTTACCCTATTCCCACCGCTTATGATGCCTGTTCTTTACGCTGTGCCCGCTTTGGGCGTGTTAGCCCTCTTATATACCTGGATTCGCTCGGGCTGGGTGAGCCGCCAGGATGCCGGCGACGACCGCATGCGCACTATTGCCGGCTATATCGCCGACGGGGCTATTGCTTTTCTCAAAGCCGAATACCGGGTCATGGTTATTTTCGGCCTCATTGCGTCGGCCTTCCTGTTCTACCTGGGCAGCACTGGCGAAAAGTCGAGCCCGGTCATTGTTATTGCCTTTCTAATCGGGGGCGTGTTCTCGGCGTTGGCGGGCTTTATCGGGATGAAGATTGCCACTAAGGCCAACGTGCGCACGGCCCAGGCCGCCCGTACCAGCCTGAGCCGCGCGCTGAACGTGTCGTTCACCGCGGGCTCGGTGATGGGCATGGGCGTGGCCGGACTGGCCGTGATGGGCTTGGGCTCGTTGTTTATCGTGTTCTACCAGCTGTTTGTGGTGAGCAAGGGCGGTGGGGCCAATGGCATCGAAATGGAAACGGCCCTGGAAGTGCTGACGGGCTTTTCGCTCGGGGCCGAAAGCATTGCGCTGTTTGCCCGCGTGGGCGGCGGTATCTACACCAAGGCTGCCGACGTAGGCGCTGACCTTGTGGGGAAGGTGGAAGCCGGCATTCCCGAGGACGACCCCCGCAACCCTGCCACCATTGCCGATAACGTGGGTGACAACGTGGGCGACGTGGCCGGCATGGGGGCCGACCTGTTCGGTTCCTACGTGGCAACCATTCTGGCCACCATGGTGCTGGGGCGCGAAGTAATTGCCCGTGGCGACCAGTTCCAGGGCCTTTCGCCGATTCTACTGCCGATGGTGATTGCCGGAATGGGCATCGTTGCCTCGCTGATTGGCATTCTGCTGGTACGAGTAAAGGAAGGTGGCAACGTGCAGGCGGCCCTCAACTTCGGCAACTACGTCTCGGTGGCTGTGTCGGCGGTGGCTTCGTTCTTTATCATCCGCTGGATGCTGCCCACCGAAGACCTACTGATTCGTGGCGTCACGTTCAACGCCATGAACGTGTTCTGGGCCGTCGTCGTGGGGTTGGTTGTGGGCACGCTGATGAGTATTATCACCGAATACTACACCGCCATGGGTAAGCGGCCGGTACTAAGCATTGTGCGGCAAAGCTCCACGGGCCACGCCACTACCGTAATCGGCGGATTGGCTGTGGGCATGGAAAGCACGGTGCTCCCGATTCTGGTGCTGGCCGCCGGCATCATCCTCAGCTACGAGTGCGCCGGCCTCTACGGTGTGGCCATTGCGGCCGCCGGCATGATGGCTACCACCGCCATGCAGCTCGCCATCGACGCCTTCGGCCCTATTGCCGATAACGCTGGTGGCATTGCCGAAATGAGCGATTTACCGAAGGAAGTGCGCGAGCGGACCGATATTCTGGATGCCGTGGGTAATACCACCGCTGCTACCGGTAAGGGCTTCGCCATTGCCTCGGCGGCCCTTACGTCGTTGGCGTTGTTCGCGGCCTTTATGGGTACGGCCAACATTACGAGCATTGATATCAGTAATGCCCGGGTATTGGCCGGCTTGTTTGTGGGGGCCATGATTCCGTTCATCTTCTCGGCCCTGGCTATTTCGGCTGTGGGGCGGGCGGCCATGGCAATGGTGCAGGAAGTGCGGCGGCAATTTCGCGAGATTCCCGGTATTATGGAGGGCACCGGCCGGCCCGAGTATGAGAAGTGCGTGGATATTTCAACCCAGGCCGCCATCCGCGAGATGATGCTCCCGGGCGCTATTGCCCTGGTGGTGCCGGTGCTGGTGGGCTTTACCTTCGGGCCCGAAGTGCTGGGCGGCACGCTGGCCGGCGTAACGGTGAGCGGGGTGCTGATGGCCATGTTCCAGAGCAACGCCGGCGGGGCCTGGGACAATGCCAAGAAGTCGTTCGAGAAGGGCGTGATGATTGACGGCGTGATGCAATACAAGGGCTCCGAAGCCCACAAAGCCTCCGTCACGGGCGACACAGTGGGCGACCCATTCAAGGATACTTCGGGCCCGAGCATGAATATTCTTATCAAGCTCATGAGCATCGTGTCGCTGGTTATCGCCCCCCATATTGCGGCACCCGAGCGCGGCGTGGTCCAGCAGCTGGAAGCGCCCGCCACTCAGGTACGGGCCGCCGAACCAGCGCCTGCAGCCGTGCCCGCGCCCGTAACGGTGCGCCGGTGAGGGAGTAGCAGGAGGGAGGCAACTCGGAGAAACGCATTGTGTTGAGTGGGCTTAAGTTGAAGCGTTTATTCGCTTGTTCCTTGTTGTATGGCAACGAGGCGGTAGCGCTGCTTCAATTTCAGTGCGCTTAACATGACCAGCGCTTTGGCAACTAGCAGTGCTCGTCAGGCAGAAGCCGTTTTCCAACCCGAAAGCGGCTTTTCTGCTACCTTTGACGCGCCCACTCACCCAGGGCCCAACCCTAAACGGATGAACCCGGACCATATTTCGCTGCATAACAAGCAGTTTGAGCCGTATATGTCGGCCCAGGAGCTGACGGCTGCCATTGCTGATGTAGCGGCTCGTATCAACCAGGATTACGCCGGCCAGCAGCTGCTATTCGTCGTGGTGCTCAATGGCTCGTTCATGTTTGCTGCCGACCTGCTCAAGCACATCAGCCTGCCCTGCGAGGTCTGCTTTATTCGGGTGGCCTCGTACGCGGGCACCAGCAGCACCGGCGAGATAAAGGAAGTGCTGGGCCTGACCGAAGACCTGCAAGGCCGCCCGGTCGTGATTCTGGAAGACATCGTGGACACCGGCCATACCATGCGGATGCTCCTCGACACGCTCGGGGCCCAGCGGCCGGCGTCGTTGGAGGTAGCCACGCTTTTTCTCAAGCCTGAATGCCTGCAGCACGAGCTGACGCTGCGCTACGTGGGCCGCAGTATTCCTAACGACTTCATTGTGGGCTACGGCCTCGATTTCGACGGTTTGGGCCGCAATTATCCCGACGTGTACAAGGCCGTATAAGCCCCGGAGCAGCGCTGCCAGCTGGCTGAATCAGCCGCGTCGGGCTAGGGCCTTTGCCATTCCTTGCTTATATTTCCAGAACCCACCTGTTTTCTACTTTCCGCGTACTACTTCGCTACTCATGCTTAACCTCGTACTCTTCGGCCCTCCCGGGGCCGGTAAAGGCACGCAAAGCCAGAAGCTGATTGCCCGCTATAATCTGGTTCATCTGTCCACCGGCGACTTACTGCGGGCCCAGATCAGCCGGGGCACCGAACTGGGTCTGAAGGCCAAAAAGCTCATGGATGAGGGCCTGTTGGTACCCGACGAGGTGGTTATCGGCATGATTGGCTCGGCCCTGCAGGAAAACCAGCAAGCCGCCGGCTTTATCTTCGACGGCTTCCCGCGCACCGTGCCCCAAGCCGAAAGCCTCGACCGGCTGCTAGCTGCCCACCAAACCAAGGTGTCGTGCATGGTGGCTCTTGAAGTGAAAGAAGACGAACTAGTGAAGCGCCTGCTGGAACGCGGCAAAACCTCGGGCCGCCCTGATGACCAGGACGAAGCCAAAATCAGCAAGCGCGTAACGGTGTACAACACCGAAACGGCCCAGGTAGCCGGCTACTATGCCACCCAGAATAAATTTCACGCCCTGAACGGCATTGGGGCCATTGAGGATATTTTCGGCCAGATCTGTTCCATCCTCGACCAGCACCAGGTTGGCACTTCCGAAAATAGTACGCAGGCGACCAAGGAAGTAAAAGCGTAACTTTGTGGCCACTGCCCGTCTGGGCGGCGGCAGAATCCTTCTTCTGTCATCCTGCGCGAAGCGAAGGACCTTGTATCGCCAGTAGGATGGTGGCACAAGGTCCTTCGCTTCGCGCAGGATGACAGGTTTTTTTAGTGATGTCGGGTCTTCTATCTCCTGGCTTCTAACTCCTAGCTCCTCACGCATTGGCTTCCAATAACTTCATCGACTACGTCAAAATTAACTGCCGCTCGGGCAAAGGTGGGGCCGGTTCGCACCACTTCTTCCGGGCCAAGGGCCTGCCCAACGGCGGCCCCGACGGCGGCGACGGGGGCCGTGGCGGCCACATCATTCTCGAAGGCAGCTCCCAACTCTGGACCTTGCTGCACCTTCAGTACCGCAAGCACCTGATTGCCCAGGCCGGCGAAGGTGGCGGCGAAAACCTGCGCTCCGGTAAGCAGGGCGAGGATATCGTGATTCAGGTGCCGTTAGGTACGGTGGCCCGCGATGCCGAAACGGGCGAGAAGAAACTCGAAATTACGGAGGACGGCCAGCGCCTGATTCTAACGCCTGGCGGCCGGGGTGGCCTCGGCAACGACCACTTCAAGTCGGCCACCAACCAAGCTCCTAGCTACGCCCAGCCCGGCGAAGAGGGCATCGACGAGTGGGTGGTACTGGAACTCAAGCTGCTGGCCGACGTAGGTTTGGTGGGCTTCCCGAACGCGGGCAAAAGCACGCTGCTCTCGGTAGTGTCGGCCGCTACGCCTAAAATTGCTGATTACGCCTTTACCACCCTCACACCCAACCTCGGCGTGGTGGCCTACCGCGACTACAAATCGTTCGTGATGGCCGATATTCCGGGCATCATTGAGGGTGCGGCCGAGGGCAAGGGCCTGGGCCACCGCTTCCTGCGCCACGTCGAACGCAACTCCATCCTGCTGTTCATGATTGCTTGCGACTCGCCCGATATCAACGCCGAGTATCAGGTGCTGCTGAGTGAGTTGGAGCAGTTCAACCCCGAATTGCTGGACAAGCAGCGGCTGCTGGCCATCAGTAAGGCCGATATGCTCGACGAGGAGCTGGAAGCCGAAATCCGGGCTACGCTACCCACGGAGTTGCCAACCATCTTCATTTCCAGCCTGACCAACAAGAACATCCAGCCCCTGAAGGATATGATCTGGACGGCGTTGCACGCCGAGTAGGAGCTTTCCGCGCTACTTACCAGAAGTATAGGATAGCCGCCAGCAACGCATAGGCTAGCAATACCAGGTTTCTGGCCCGCCGAAGCGCCGCTACGGCGAAACTCAAACAGACGGGAAGGAGCAAAATCCACCCGATAAGCATGTGGTGGGCATACAAGGCGGCGGTTTGGTAATACCAGCCGCCGTCGCTCATGGCTTCTTCCGATCCGAAGGGGTAGCCGGCAATAGTGGTGGGATCTGCCACGAGGCCAATGACTACCCATTCGCGTAGGGTGCCTACAAGTAGTAGCAGCGTAAATGCCAGTCCTGGCAGCAGAAGCCACGGAAAAGGGGGCTGAGGGATAGAAGTAGGAACTGATTCGTGGGGAGTGACCATGCCCATAAAGAAAGGCAGCACAGGTTTGCAATCCAATCAGGAAAGTCGCTGAACCAACCAGCCGCCTTTCGCCGTTTGCTGTGCCAAACTGACAGCCAAACGGCCTTTGGCCTACTCCTTGCGCCCAGGCTCTTGCCTTTAGGCCAATCCAGTGAAAAACCCTTTTCGACGATATTTTACGACCATGTCTGACGACCAGCACTTGCCGCAAGACGACAATTTGACCGACTCCGCCGCTCCCGAAACCGGCGAAATGACCGACGAAACTGCTGACGCGCCAGCCTCCGAGGTATCGGCCACCAGCAATGAGTTGGCCGACCTCAAAGACAAGTACCTGCGCCTCGCGGCCGAGTTTGAGAATTACAAGCGTCGCACTTCCAAGGAGCGTACCGACCTGTTCAAAACTGCTAACCAGGAGTTGATGGTGGCTTTGCTCCCCGTGCTCGACGATTTTGACCGGGCCCGCCACCATACCAAGGATACGGAAGATGCCAACGCGGTGCGCGAGGCGGTGGATATTATCCAGAGCAAGATCCAGAAGACTTTGACTCAGAAGGGGCTAACTGCCATGGAGGTTAAAGGCACGGCCTTCGACCCTGAGCTGCATGAGGCGATTACCCAGATTCCGGCCCCGTCGGAAGACCTGAAGGGCAAAATTGTGGACGAGGTGGAGAAGGGCTACTATCTGGGCGACAAAGTAATTCGCCACGCCAAAGTAGTGTTGGGCCAGTAAAAATTAAGCTGAAATCTAACAGCCATTAGCTGTTAGATTTCATGCTGTTTGGTCGAAGACCGCGCATAGGTGCAACAACAGTGAGTAGCTCACGGATAGATACATGCCGCTTTCGACCTAATCATCAGTCGAAGACAGAAAGCAGAACAAAAGCTAACAGCTAGTAGCTGTCAGCTAATAGCTTAACAAACATGGCAACGAAGCGAGATTATTACGAAGTGCTGAGCGTAGCCAAAAACGCGGCCGGCGACGAGATTAAGAAGGCCTACCGCAAAGTGGCCATCAAATATCACCCCGACAAGAACCCCGACGACCCAACGGCCGAGGACAAGTTCAAGGAGGCGGCCGAGGCCTACGAAGTGCTCAGCAACGAGCAGAAGCGCGCCCGCTACGACCGGTACGGCCATCAGGCCGGCGGTGGCGGTGGCGGCGGTGGCCCCCAGAACATGGAGGACATCTTCAGTCAGTTCGGCGATATTTTCGGCGGTGGCGGCTTCGACAGCTTCTTTGGGGGCGGCCGCGGCCAGCAGGGCGGCCGGCGCGTGCGTAAGGGTTCCAACCTGCGCATCAAGCTCAAGCTCGACCTGGAGGAAGTCGCCAACGGGGTCGAGAAGAAGATCAAGGTGAAGCGCTACGTGGCCTGCGATACCTGCTCGGGTACGGGTGCCAAGAATGGTACCGACCTCAAAACCTGCGGTACCTGCAACGGCCAGGGTCAGGTGAAGCGGGTGGTGAACACCATGCTCGGCCAGATGGTGAGCGCCAGTACCTGCCCCACCTGCGAGGGCGAGGGCCAAGTGGTTACCAGCAAGTGCGACGTGTGCCACGGCGACGGCCGCCAGCTCCACGAGGAGGTAATTCCGATTAATATTCCGGCCGGCGTAGCCGAGGGCATGCAGCTGAGCATGACCGGCAAGGGCAACTTCCCCGAGCGGGGCGGCGTGCCCGGCGACCTGCTCATTCAGATTGAGGAGGAGGCCCACGAGCTGCTGCGCCGCGACGGCAATAACATCATGTTCGAGCAGTACATCTCGTTTGTGGATGCTGCGCTGGGCTCCAGTATCGAGGTGCCGACCATCGAGGGTAAAGTAAAAATCAAGGTAGAGCCGGGCACCCAGCCGGGCAAAATCCTGCGCCTGCGGGGTAAGGGTATCAAGGATATCAATGGCTACGGCCGTGGCGACCAGCTCATCCACCTCAACGTCTGGACCCCCAAGAACGTGAGCGGGGAGGAGCGGGAGCTGCTCGAGAAGCTGCGCGACTCGCGCAACTTCATGCCCAACCCCGGCAAAAACGACAAAGGTTTCTTCGAGAAAGTGAAGGAGTACTTTCAATAAGGGCCACGAATTAGCGCGAGTTTTCGCGGACTCAATGCCTTTGTTCTTCGGTTCACTGATTCATGTGGACGGAAACGCCTGCCTCGTCTGAGGTGGGCGTTTTTTATTTTCTCGCAGCGAATTATAGGGGGTTGCGAGAAAAATTTATGCTGATTTTGTAATGCTAGTCGGGAACGGCCGATACACGCTACAAAACCTCCCAGATGTCGTTTGCTCCCCTCGCGCCGGAATTCGTGGAACTGCTCAACGAGCACCAGCCCCAGTTGCGGCGGGTGGCGCGGCTGTACTGCCCCGATGCCGACGACCGCCAGGATTTGTATCAGGAAATTGTGCTGCAGTTGTGGCGAGCGTGGCCGCGCTATGAGGCCCGGCCCGAAGCTAAGGTGAGCACCTGGCTCTACCGGGTGGCCCTGAACGTCGCTATTTCCGACTTGCGCCGCCGCACCCGCCACCCGGCTGCCGACCGCCTGCTCGGCCCTGCGGCCCTGCCCGAGGTGCCAGTTCCCCCGCCCGAAGGTCCCGACCCCGACGACCTGGCCGAGCTCTACCGCGCCATTGCGCGCCTCTCCGATGTCGAAAAGACCTTCGTGCTGCTCTACCTGGAAGAAAAAACCTACGCTGAAATGGCCGATATCCTCGGTATCACCCCGAACAATGTGCGCGTAAAAATGCACCGCGTGCAAGACAAGCTTCGCCAACTGCTAACCCACCCCGCCTGATGGAACTCGACGATTTACGCCGCCAGTGGCAGGCGCAGCCTACAGGCCTGCCCGCTGATTCACCTCCCACTGAGCAGGCACTCCGCACGATACTCACTTCTTATGCCTCTTCCAACCCGCTGATTCAATTGAAAAAAAATGCTTCCCGGGAGCTGAAATTGATACTGGTGGGTATAGTGTTAATCGTCTTTGATGGGCTGATCTTCTTTCGGCATTCGGCCAAGATGCCGCTATTCGCAACAGGCATTTTAATAGTTCTTTGTCTGGTGGGGACGATTGTGTACCAGCGGCGGAAACTTATCCACCAGATGGAGCAGCAGCACGACGATTTGCACCACTTTCTGAGTAGCCGGATTGGCAGATTCCGGTACCTGATGCGCCTGCACGATTATGTAGGCGTAGTTACCTTAGTGCTGATAGTAGGAATGGGAGTGGTAGTCCGTTGGGCTGACATACGGGCTTACCTCACGCCTGTGCATCCCGATTGGAACTGGCATATAATTGCAGTTGGGGCTGGAGCAATCGTTTTGCTAATTCTGATTTACACCGTCTACGTAATGGGCCAGAGGGAGCACCAGCGTCGTCACGGCCGCTACCTCGACCAACTGGAGGCCGCCTTGCGCGAGTTGCGGGACTAAAGCGCCCGGTTCGTTGAAATCTGCTTCGGCAGTATATAGAAAACGCTACATTAGACCTTCCAACCTTTCTATTCCTCTCTGTGCAACCAATCTTACAAGCCCTGAACGTCCGCAAGACCTACGGCGACCATGTTGCCCTGAACGATGTGAGCCTGGAAATTCCGGAGCGCAGCATTTTCGGGTTGCTGGGCCCCAATGGAGCCGGCAAAACGTCGCTTATCCGCATCATCACCCAAATAACTGGGGCCGATGAGGGCGAAATCCGCATTCGGGGCGAGCGGCTGGCCCCCCGCCACATTGCTGAAATTGGTTACCTGCCCGAGGAGCGGGGCCTCTACAAGAAGATGAAGGTGGGCGAGCAGCTGCTCTACCTGGCCCGCCTCAAGGGGCTGAGCCGCGTCGAGGCCACTCAGCGCATCAAGGCCTGGCTCCAGCGCCTCGACCTGACGCCCTGGGCCGAGAAGAACGTGGAGGACCTTAGCAAGGGCATGCAGCAGAAGGTGCAGTTCATTGCCACCGTGCTGCACGAGCCCAAAATCATCATCCTCGACGAGCCGTTTTCGGGTTTCGACCCCATCAACGCCAACCTCATCAAAGACGAAATTCTGGCCTTGCGCGACAAAGGCGCGACCATTATTTTCTCGACTCACCGCATGGAATCGGTGGAGGAAATGTGCGACAATATTGCCCTCATCAACCGCAGCCGCAAGGTGCTCGATGGCCCGGTAGGAGCGGTGAGGGACACGTTTCGCACCCAAACCTACTCCGTGGAAGGCAAGGGCCGCCTGATGATTGTGCATCCCGATTTTGAAGTGCTGGAGCACAATGAGCGCGAAAACGGCCATTTCCACGACATCATTCGGCTGCACGCGGGCACCACGCCCAACGATTTGCTGCGCTACCTGATCGGCAACGTGGAGGTGCAGGCCTTCCGGGAGCTGATTCCGAGCATCAACGAAATCTTCATCCGGAGGGTGCGCGAAACAATGCCCGAAACGCTGATGGAAGAGCCCGTAATGCCCTAGCACGGAGCAAGTAGGATAAAGACCGCCAGGCGAAGCGCAACAAAGCGCAATGGTCTTTTCTCCATCGAAAACTCCCCGCTTGGGCGTCAGCTCAGCAACCCCGTTCCCACTCTTTCCAGATTTCAAGTCCCCACGATATGCCTTCCAATTTTTGGCTCATTACCCAGCGCGAATACCTGACCAGGGTAAAAAAGCGCAGCTTCCTGATTCTAACTCTGCTGGTGCCGGTAATTATTGCCGCCTTCGGCTTTTTCATCGTCAAGATTGCCACTTCCGACAACGAGACGCAGGAAACAGTGCAGGTGCTCGATAAGAGCGGGCAGAACCTGGGCCAGCGCCTGGTAAACTCCCCACAAATGCATTTCAGGCCTGTGGCTGGCAATCTGGAGGAAGTGAAAAAACAATACCTCAAATCGGAGGATGACGGGCTGCTCTACCTGCCGGCGGGTCTGAGCCTGGCAACCCCGAACGGCGTGCAGCTTTATGCCAAAGGCAACGTAAGCATCCGCAAGCAACGGGCCGTAGAAGACGCCCTCGACAAGCTGTTTTCGGAGGATAAGATGAAGGCTTCGGGCCTCTCGCAGGAGAAGCTCGACGCGTTGAAAACGGATATCAACGTGGCCAGCATCAACCTCGATGAGAGCGGGAAGGAGAAAAACAGCAACGCCTTAGCGACTTCCGGCATCGCCTATGCCCTGGCCCTGCTGATTTACGCGTTCATCTTCATGTACGGCGTCCAGATTATGCGTGGGGTGGGGGAGGAGAAGTCGAGCCGGATAATGGAAGTCATGCTTTCATCCGTGAAACCGTTTGAGCTGATGATGGGCAAAATTATCGGTATCGCGGCCGTGGGCCTCACCCAGTTTCTGCTTTGGGGCATTCTGTCGGTTGGGGCTACTTCGGCCATAACGGCCATCTTCGCCGATAAACTAACGGCGCCTAAAACCGAAACGGCTGCTACTACCGCCACCTCCGCCGATGCCGACCAAGCCGCTGCCGCCGCCGTGGGCCGGCAGGTAACCAGCGCCGATGGGTCGGCGGCCGCTACGCCGGCCGCTGCCGTTTCCGAGCGGTTTGGCGTGTTCAAGGCCTTGCGCGGGCTGCCACTGGGCATGATTGCCTTCGGGTTCGTGATTTATTTCCTGGGTGGCTACCTGCTCTATGGGGCGCTGTTCGGGGCCATTGGGGCGGCCGTGGATGACCAGACCGATACCCAGCAGTTCATGTTCCCGATTACGATGCCCCTGATTCTGAGCTATATTATCGGCGTGAGCGTAATCCTGCGCAACCCCGATGGCCCGGTCGCTTTTTGGATGTCGATGATTCCGTTCACCTCGCCCATTGCCATGGTGATTCGGCTGCCGTTCGGGGTGCCAATGTGGCAACTGGCCCTCTCCATTGGGCTGCTCATTATCGGTTTCATCGGCACGGTGTGGGTGGCGGCCCGCATCTACCGCGTGGGCGTACTCATGTACGGCAAGAAAATCACATACCGCGAGCTGTCGAAGTGGCTGTTTTATAAAGGCTAGCAGAACCCTGCGCCCGTTGCTGCGAAACCACCGCGTCCGCTGCGGGCTAAGTCGTTGCTACGATTTCAGCCCCGCAGCGGACGCGGTGGTTTCGCAGCAACGGGCGCAGTGGCAGACGTATCTTTGATGTATGCGCGTTCTACTTTTCCTGTTCCTGCTCTTGAGCCCCGCCCTGTATGCCCAGGACCGGCCCGCTTATCGCCTGTTTACGGCCGCTGGCCAGCCGGTGGCCTACGAGCCAATGCTGCAGAAACTGGCCGCCGCCGACGTGGTGTTTTTCGGTGAGCAGCACAACGACCCGCTGGCCCACTGGCTGGAACTGCAGCTCACCAAGGATTTACTGCGCCTGAAACAGGGCCAGCTGGTGCTGGGCCTGGAGATGTTCGAGCGCGACGTACAGCCCCTAGTGGACCAATTTGCCACTGGCGAGCTGACTGATGACGCCTTCGAAGCCGCCAGCCGCCCCTGGCCCAACTACGCCACCGACTACCGCCCGTTGTTGCACCTGGCGCGGCAGCAGAAATTCCGGGTAGTGGGCACCAACGTGCCGCGGCGCTATGCCTCGTTGGTGGCCAAAGGCAACCTTACGGCCCTCGACACGCTCAATGCCACCACCAAAACCTGGCTGCCTCCGCTGCCGCTGAAAGTGGATTACGAGCTGCCCGGATACAAGAACATGGTGAAGATGTTTGGAGGCGACGCGGCCCACGCCGCTGGGGTACAGAACATCATCCAAGCCCAGGCTCTCAAGGATGCGGGCATGGCTTTTTTCCTGAACCAGGCCCGCCCCGATGGCTACCTGCTGCTCCACCTCAACGGCAGCTACCACTCCGACAACCACGACGGTATTCTGGCCTACCTGCGCCAGCAGAACCCCCGCCTGAAGGTGCTCACCATCAGCACCGTTTTGCAGGAGCAGCTTGGTAAACTGAACAAAGAAAATCAGCAAAAAGCCGACTTCGTGCTGGTGGTGCCAGCCGACATGACTAAGACATATTGAGTTGGCTCCTGCCCGGGTTGAAGCTATCGGCGCTAATTGGATTCCGGCTGTCCGACTTCGGAGCACTGGGCCTCAGTTCTGGCGGCTTTGACCCGGCATCGGGCAACATTATAAACTCCTGCTCTATCTTGGTGGCTGGCGGGCGGGTCTTCGCTCCGCATTACTGCTCTCCTTCATGATTTCGACCCACGACCCTAGCGGGCTACCCGCCGCCGCCGACCTGCAACGCTTGGCTCAGGCCCTGGCCATGCTCGACGCTATAAACTCGCCCGATCCTGAGTACCGCTACTACACCTACAACGCGGCCTGGAGCGAAGGCGAGCAACTGCTGGAAATGAACGACGGCGAAGGCGACCAGATGCTGGTGCTGTTCCGGCCCGAGGGCTGCTGCATCAACGGCTTTCTGGCCGGCTACGACCAGCCCGAAAAAACCAGCATAACCCGGGGCCTGCCCGCCGCCTTCGATGAGTTTATCTTCGGCGAGCCGGTGCAGTCCATCGGGACCACCTTCTGCCTGTGGTACACGCCCGCCCACGGCTGGCAAACCGGCCTGGTAGACCAGGACGACGACGACGGCTCGGAAGACCTACTGGCCATTTTCGACCAGGACCCCGAAACCTACGCCGACTGGGCCAATGGATACTACCTCGACGAAACCGAGCGCGAACCCCTCGAAACCGAGGACGTGGCCCGTTTCTACCAGTACGAACCCCTCAGCCAAGCCACCGCCCACGCCCTTAATACCGACCTGTCTGACTGGGCCCAGCTGGCCGCCGAAGCCGAAATAATCGGCTACCCACACGAGTTGTAACAGCCGTGCTGGGTGCACCATCTTGGATGCGCCAATGGCTTACTAGGGCTACTCGCTCATGCTCAGCTACAACGAGTACCCCCGGGCCAACTCCGTGAACGCTGCCACCTGCCGTTGCTGCCAAGCGGCATCGTGGCCCAACTCCCGGGCCAGCAGTTCGGCCACGACCGGCGCGGCGCGGATGGCGGCTTGGGCATCCAGAAACAACAGTCTAACCCGGCGGGCCAGTACGTCCTCCACGGTGCGAGCCAACTCGGAGCGGGCAGCCCATACTACTTCGGCCCGCGTGAAGTCGAACGATGGGTCGAGCTTCTCGGCCAGATCAGGTTCTGAGGCCATAAGCTGGCGCAGGGCCGGGGCGTCGGTGCCGTAGGCGGCCAGGAGTGCTTGGTGGTCGGGCGTGGGCTGGGCTCCGTGGATAAGCTGGCGGGCTGTGCGGCTGGAGGCGGCAGGCAGTAGGCCAAGCGCCACGGCGCGGTCTACGGCGTCTTCGGCCATGCGGCGGTAAGTGGTCCATTTGCCGCCCGTGATGGTCAGCAGGCCGCTTTCGGAAACGATGATTTTATGGCTGCGCGAAATTTCCTTGGTGCTGGTTGCGCCTTTGGTGGGGGCCGCCAGGGGGCGCAGACCGGCGAATACGCTCAGCACATCGGCCCGGCCAGGGGCACGGGTGAGGTAGCGGCCGGCGGTGCGCAGGATGAAGTCGATTTCTGCCTCCTGGGCCCGGGGTTCGGCGCTGGCGGCGGGCAGGGGAGTATCGGTGGTGCCGAGCAGTACCCGGCCCTGCCAGGGCACGGCGAACAGCACCCGGCCGTCGTCGGTCTTCGGAATCATCAGCGCGTCGGGGCCGGGCAGAAAATCGCGGCTCACCACCAGATGCACACCCTGGCTTGGCTGCACTAAGGGGCGGGCGGCGGGCTCATCGAGGCGCAGCACCTCATCGACAAACACGCCGGTGGCATTCACCACTACTTTGGCCCGTAACTCGTAGATGCTGTCGGTTTCTTGGTCGATGGCTTCCGCACCGCACAAGCGGCCGGCGGCGTCTTTGCGCAGGGCCGTTACGGCGCAGTGGTTGAGGGCCGTGCCGCCGGCTTCCAGAATAGTCTGGGCCAGGTTCACAGCCAGGCGGGCATCGTCGAACTGGCCATCGTGGTAAAGCACGCCCCCGCGCAGACCCGTGCGGCACAGGTTGCCGAGGCGGCGCAGTGTTTCGGCGCGGCCCAGATGGCGCGAGTCGCCGAAGCTGCGGCGGCCGGCCAGCCAATCGTAGAGTTTGAGGCCGATGGTATAGAATGGGCCGCCCCACCAACTGTAATTTGGAATGACGAAGTCCTGGTTTTCGACGAGATGCGGGGCGTTTTGCAGTAGCAGTCCTCGCTCGTGCAGGGCCTCGCGCACTAGCCCCACATCGCCCTGGGCCAGATAGCGCACGCCCCCGTGCACGAGCTTGGTGCTGCGGCTGCTGGTGCCCTTGGCAAAATCGTCGCGCTCCAATAGCAGCGTGCGGTAGCCCCGGCTCAGCCCATCAAGCGCCACGCCCAGCCCCGTCGCTCCGCCCCCGATAACGAGTAAATCCCACTCGGGCTGGCTGCTGAGCCGGGCTAGTAGGGTAGGGCGGTGGAAATAGGACATGGGGTTTTTGATGTGGGTGGAATGTGAGGTGGCTATGATGCAGAAAGAGCGGTCATCCTGAGCGCTGCCAGAGCAGCTTTACTGCTTCGTTCAACGGTGCACCTCACCCCGGCCCCCTCTCCGAAAAAGGAGAGGGGGAGCCAGAAAAAACGGTGCAGGATTACTTGAGCAAGAACAATGACATTGCCAACTGGCTCCCCCTCTCCCTTTTCGGAGAGGGGGTCGGGGGGTGAGGCGCACCGTTGAACGAAGCATGAGTTCCTCGTTCTCTATTCCCCCGGCGAGTATGTGCGCTTGGCCTGCCGGCGGATATCCTCGGGGTAGAAGGGTATGTCCTTGAACTTCTCCTCCACGTACAGGCCGGCTTGGTCGGTGAAGTGGGGCGAGTCGGGGTGGCCGCTGACGCCGCCGGCCAGCACCGAGCGGGCCTTCACGCGGGGGCCGAACTCGACTACGGCAATGAAGCTATTGCCTACGTCGCCGTAGCGCTTGTGGGTGCCAGTCCGGGCGCGGGAACCGAAGGCGGCCAACGAGCCCCAGGCCGAAGAGGTGAAGGCCACCGGCAGACTTGGCTTCTTGTCATCGTACACCTCATCAATGCGGCCCGTGAGGCGCTGGAACCGGTTGATGTCGCCCCAGGGCTGCCGCCAGTTGCCGAACAGCTGGGTCAGCTCATCGAGGGTTTCCTGAAGGGCATTCACCTGTTCAGGGGCCGTGGTAGCTTTCACGGCGAACCGGATGAGGGCCAGTTGGTCGAGGGGCTGGCCGGGCTGGGCGCGGGGGCGGGCCATTCGCAGTAGCCGCTCGGCCCAGTAGGTGGCCAGGGTCTGGGCTACCGAACTGGTGGCGTAGTTGTGGTCCCAGGCTCGCAGCAGAGTCATGGCCTCCCGGATGTCGCCCCGGGGCGGGTCGGTGCCGTCGGCCACGGTCTGGTAGGCCTCGCTCAGGGCGGGCAGCAGGTCGTCGAAGGCGGTCAGATGCGGGTTTTTGGCGGCGGCAATCAGCGTGTCGAGCGTGAAGACGGGCTTGCCGCCCAGCACCCGCACCGCGTTCAGGCCGCGGTAGTTTTCGGCGTCGGGAGCCATGTAGGCGGGGTAGCGGCCGGGGGAGGGGCTGCTGGTGGGGCCGGCCACCGTGTAGGGCGTGGAGTTGCAGTTCTGAATCCAGCCGCTGGCCGGGTTCTTCACCTGCACAATGTCCTCGACGGGGTGCAGGCCCTGCCACTCGGTTTTTGGGTTGGCCCCGTCCACCGGCTGGCTCCAGTCGAACTGCGGGTCGCGGCGGGGCATGAAGTTGCCGTGCCAGTAGGCAATCGTGCCTTTGCTGTCGGCAAACACGGTGTTGTTGGAGGCGTTGCCGTTGAGCTTCATCACCTCCCGGAAACTGGCGTAATCAGTGGCTTTGGTGCGCAGATACGACTGCTCCAAAGCCGCCAGTGGCGTATCCATCATGCGTACCGTCAGCCACTGTCCGTCGGCCTGCTGCCCCACTACCGGGCCGTGGTGGGTGCGGTAGGTCTTGAACTCCCGGCGCTTGATGGTGCCGTCAGTGGCGCGGTAGGCAACACTAACGGGCACCTGCTGCACGGGCCGCCGCTCGGAGCCGTAGCGGTACATGAACTGCCCGTTGGCCTGCGGTTCCACGGTTTCGAGGTACTCGTCCATCGAGTCGGCGTAGCTGGAGGTGTGCATCCAGCCGCAGTGCTCATTGAAGCCCTGGTAGATGAAAAACTGCCCCCACGTAACTGCCCCGTAGGCGTTCAGGCCAGCCTGGCTGGTCATCTGCACCTCGGGCCGGAAGTAAAACGAAGTGTGCGGGTTGATGAGCAGCAGCGCGTGGCCGCTGGCGCTTTTGGCCGGCGCCACCGCGAAGCCGTTGGAGCCCAGCGAGGCGCGGTCCACCAGGTCTTCTTTTTCCAACAGAGGCGGCTGCCAGCCGGTGCCGGGGGCTACCTGCCGGCTATAAAACGTCTTCAGGCGCTCCAGTGGCACCACGCTGATGTTGCCCCCGATGCTGCCCTCCGAGAACAGCAGCGGCATCCAAGGCTGAAAGCGGCGCAAAACTCGGGGCTTGGTCTGGGGGTGGGTAGCGAGGTAATAGTTGGTGCCGGCCGCGAAGGCGTCGAGCAGTTGCCGCATCCAGGGCGGGCTCTGCTTATACAGCGTAATGGCCTGGGTACTGTCCATGAACAGGCGGGCCCGCAGGTCGTGATAAACCGCACTTTCGCCCTCCGCTTCAGCCAGCCGGCCCAACGCGTCGAGGTAGTTGGCCTCCACCCGTGGGAAATCGTCCTCGCACTGGGCATACAGCAGACCGAACACGGCATCGGCGTCGGTTTTGCCGCTTACGTGGGGCACGCCCCAGTTGTCGCGGCTGATGGTGACCTGCCGGGCCTGCCGTTGCCAGCGGGCCAGCTCGGCGGGTTGGAACGCCTGGGCTTGGGCCGCGCCAGCCCCGAGTGCCAGGGCGAAGAGTGAAGGGAGAAAACGCATAGTGCAAGGTAAGCAAGCCGACTTTTATTCGCATTTATTGGTTGGCAACTGGCGGTGGGCTTTCGTTGTGGGCACTAGCCGCCAGGCGAACCCCTACTTCCACCGGCCGTAGAACAAGGATTTTCCGCTAAACTCTACTATATGCTCGGAGACTTTACGACCGTGCTGCATACCTACTGGGAGCAATTTCTCTACATGCTGCCCCGCCTAGTCATCGCCGCCCTCGTGATGGGTGGCGTGTGGGTAGGAGCTAGCCGGCTACGAACCTGGCTGGCGGCCAAGCTCAGCGCCCACTCCGACGACCCGCTGCTGACTGACTTCCTTACCCAGGTGGGGCGTTGGGTGCTGGTGCTCACTGGGCTGGTCATAGCACTCAACATTCTGGGGTTTTCGGGCGTGGTGGGCGGTATTCTGGGCGCGGCGGGCTTGTCGGCCTTCGTGGTGGGCTTCGCCTTCAAGGACATTGCCGAAAACTTCCTGGCCGGTATTATCCTGGCCTTCAACCGGCCCTTTGGGGTCAACGACACGGTGAAAATCCAGGAAATGTTCGGCCAGATTACCAAGCTCAACCTGCGCACCACCGAAATGGGCACCTTCGACGGCCGCGACATCTCTATTCCCAACGCCATTGTACTCAAGGAACCACTCATCAACTACACCCGCGACGGCTTCATCCGCCAGGATTTTGTAGTAGGCGTCGACTATGACGACGATGTGGCCGCTGCTATTGCCCTGATTCTGGAGCAGGTGCGCAAAGAACCCGAGGTGCTGACCGCGCGGGAGCCTTTCGCCGTGGTCGATGAACTGGCCGCCAGCACTGTCAACCTGAAAGTATTTTTCTGGACTGACACCGACGATTACCGCCGGGCCACCCTAGAGTTACGCAGCCGGGTGATGAACCGGGTAAAAGTGGCGCTCATGGCCGGTGGCTACGCGCTGCCGCCCGATATTCTGGAGCTGCGCCTGCCCACCAAAATGCCGGCTGTGCCCATCCAAGTGGCTATAGCCGAACCCGGCACCCTCGCCGACCCGCCCGAAGACCCCAAGAAGCTGGCTAAACTGGCCGCCAAACAGGGCCCTAGCCTAGGCCCGAGCTAACCAGATACTTTAACTCAACCAATTATGGAGCAAATTTTCTTTACCAATTGGGCCAGCCTGGGCCGCATCGCTGTGGTTGGGGTAATGGTTTATGTGGGCCTGATTCTGCTGCTGCGGACTTCGGGCAGGGCGGCTACGTCGCGGCGACGGTTGGGGCCGCGGGGTGGGCGGGGTTGATTAGGGTCGGGAGCCGGGTAAGTGCCCAGCGCGGCCAGCAGCTGTAAAAACCGCTGCACATCGAGCGTGCCGTAGCGCAATTCCACGGTGGCCTGGGCCTTGGCCAGATGGATGCCGGCCAGCGTTGCGCTGGCCTGGATCTGGCCGGTTCCGCCCGTATTGGTGCGGAATGTGAAAGCCGGAATCCGGAAGTCGGAGCCATCTTTATCGATGCGCAGTGCTACCTGCTCCAAGCCACTGTGGCCGGGCAGCTGCAACCGCTCGATGGTGGCGTCGATCTGGCCGTCGGCGTCGAGCAGGATTTCGCGCAGGGTGGGGTCGGTGGCCCGCTGGCCCGGCTGGCGGCGGGGGGGGCGCGTAATCCGGGCCAGGAGTTGCTGGTAGTCGAGAGCGGGGAAGTGGGCTTTCAGCCGCAGTTGTACCGGCGGCAGGGCCGTAGTATCGGTACGCCAGGAGGCCGCCCCGCTTATCTGCCCGCTCCAGGCCCGTACCCGCAGGTTTTTCAGCGCCACCCGGTGGCCATCGTTCTGCACGGTGGCGGCCAGGTCGCGGAGCGTATCGGCGCCCACCACCAGCCGGCTGCAGCGTAGCCCTACATTGAGCAGCAGGCCTTCAGGTAGCAGGTTCATCATATCGGCCACCTGCATTGGGCCCTCGCGAGCTGGTGGGCGCGGCCGGCCCCGGTCAGGGTGCGTGCCGGTGCGGCGCGGTGCGGCCAGCAGGCGGCGCAACTCGGATAGCCGCAGCTCATCAACCGCAAACTCGCCGCTGATGCGGGTGCTGGGGTGCTGCCCGCTGGCGTAGGCCAGCAGGTTGGTGGTGGTGGCATTGGCTTGCAGCTGCATGCCATTGAGGCGGCCGCTCAGGTTTTCGAGCCGCCATAGGCTGTCGCGTAGCCCCACCCGCACGTTCAGGTCGCGCATTTCGGCTTGGCGGCTGGGGATGTCGAAAAAGGCATGCTCCAAGCGCACCGTGCCCCGCACGGCCACCGGCAACCGCATTGGCCGGCCCGCCGCCGGGCCACGGGCCTGCGCTGCCCGGCGGCTGAAATCGGGCAGCCAGCCATCAAGCTCCAAGTCGAGGGCTACCTGGCCGCTGCGGGCCCGCCACAGTTCGGGCACTACCACAATGGCCACGGTTTGCAGCTCAGTGCGGCCCGTAATATGGCCCTGCAGCCGGGGCCGGGTAAAGTCACGGACCGTCAGGCGGGCGTCGAGCTGGCCGGCAGTGGAGTAGAGGCGGCACTGCTCGAAGGTGAGGTACGTAGTGCGCGAGGCGTGGGCCGGGCCGTTGTCGAACGCCCCGCGGGCATCCCAGCGGCGGATGCGGTAGTCCGAATCGGGCCACCGGACCTGGGCATCACGCAGGGCGAAGCGCAGCACTGTGCGCGGCCGCACCGTGGGCCCGCTCAGCCCCCGGATGGTGTATTCGATCTGGGCGTGGCTGGGACTTTGGGCGCCTTCCAGGTAACGGTCGAGGCCGGCCGGCAGGGCCACCCGCAGCACTTCGAGCAGGGGCTGGTTGCCAGCGAAGCGCAGGTTGAGGTGGGTGCCGCGGGGTTCGCGGAGCCCCGCCCCGCGGTGGGTGCCGCTCACGCGTACCGTATCGCCGTTGAGCGTGGCCAGTGTGCGCCGGAACGTGCCCTGCCGCCGCTGAAAGTCGTAGCCGTAGCGCACCCGCGCCACCATAACTTTGCGGGCGAAAATCAGGCTGCGGCTGCTGCGCAGGTATTCCAGCTCGCCCGTCAGGAGCCCGCGCACCTGGGCCTGCCCGTCGCGCACGCGCACCACCAGCCCGCCCCGCGTTACGTGGGCCGCGAAGCCGCTGTTGTGCAGCTCATTCCGGTCCGATACTCGCAGGTTGTAAATCAGCAGCGAGTCGAGGTCGAAATCGGGCGGCGATTTGGGCCGGGCCAGCCGGGGGCCGCGGCCGCGCAGGCCCCAGTCGTGGCCCGCCGAGTCGGTGAGCTGGCGGAACTCGGCATCGCGCAGGGTCAGGCGCTCGATTTCAAGCAGGCCGTGCCAGAGCGGACGCAGGGCCAGCCGCAAATCGGCCCGGCCCACGCGCAGCACCTGCACCGAGCGCCCAAACGAGGTATCGGTGAGCTGCACGTGCTGCACGGAAGCCGTTAGGTGGGGGAAATCGTGCCAGAGCGAGAAATCGATTTGCAGCGGCCCCAGCACCAGGTCGGAGCGTTCGGATAGCCGCGCCCGCAGCCGTTTTTCGAGCTGCTGCCGGCCCCACTCCGAGCCCGCTACCCACAAACCCGCACCTACCACCAGCAACACGCCCAGCACGCAGCCGGCCAGGAGCTTGAGGAGGGTGGAGAATTTCATGGGCGGCGGGGAAAACCAGTAGGCACGGGTAGAACTGCTTACGCGAAAGCCACGGCCGGCGCTGCCGCTCGCCGCGCCCCGAAGTTAGTAATCGACCCGGCTTTCGTGCTCCTGCCAAGCCCGGAAGCCGGCCTGGGCCTCAACGCGCAGCAACTCGCGCAGGGGCAGCTGGCGCTGGTCGAGGGGCTTGGCCAACTCCTCATAAATGAACTGGTCGTCGAAGCCGATGGCGGCCGCATCCTGCTTGGTGTTGCCGTAGAACACGCGCCGGGGCCGGGCCCAGTAAATGGCGCCCAGGCACATGGGGCAGGGCTCGCAACTGGTGTACAGGTCGCAGTCGGTGAGCTGGAAGGTGCCCAGCACGGCGCAGGCCTTGCGGATGGCATCGACCTCGGCGTGGCAGGTGGGGTCGTGGGTGCTGGTAACCTGGTTGAAGCCGCGGGCGATGATCTGGCCATCCTTCACCACCACGGCCCCAAACGGACCACCGTGGCCAGCCTGCATTTTTTCAATGGACAGGCGAATGGCTTCGCGCATGAAATCGGGGTTGGGAGCTTCCATGGGGTAAGCGTAAAAGAAATCGTAGAAGAAAATAAGAAAATTTTGGCCTTCCGGCAGCCTGCAAAAACCCGGAACAGGGCGCAAAATACGGCTTCGCCCACTGGGGTAGGAGGGGGGCGCTATTAAAATAAGGTTGTACTACGCTAAACAGCTGGTAACCTGAATCCCACAAACCGGTTCATTACTACCAATTCACTTCTCACTCTTACCCAGTTTCTCATGTTACGAACCTTTACTTACGCTACGCTCAGCCTATTGCTGAGTCTGCTGCTGCGGCCTTTCGGGGCCCAGGCCGACCACCTCCGGTCCCACCTGCTGCTCGGGGCCCAGCTAAGCGGCGCCCAGGAAGTACCCGCCGTAGCCACCAGTGCCCGGGGCACGGCCAGCTTCACGCTCAACGCAGGCAAAGACACGCTCTTCATCGCCGGCTCGTTTACCGGCCTGAGCGGTGCCATCACGATGGCTCACGTGCATAACGGCTTCGAGGGCGTCGCCGGACCGGTCGTCACGAACCTGTTCTCGATGATCAGGGGCAACCAGATCAATGGCTTCCTGACCGGGGCCGACATCTCGCCGGACAAGCTCGACCGGTACTTGCGAGGGGCTTACTATATCAACATCCACACCGCCCTTAATCCTGGCGGCGAAATTCGCGGCCAGATCAAGCTCGAAAAAGATGAGGAGTACGTTGGCGTGCTCACCGGCGACCAGCAAGTACCGGCCGTCACGACTAACGCCATCGGGCTGGGCACCTTCAACTTAGCCCAGCAGCAGAATAAGCTGAAGTTTCGGGTGGTATTCTCGGGCCTGAGTGGTCCGGTAACCGTCACGCACTTCCACACCGGAGCCTTCGGTGCTACCGGGCCGGTTATCGTCGACCTGATGCCCTTCCTGAATGGCAACGTAATTGAGGGCGAAATCACACCTTCCGCCGCCTTCCTCACGGCGCTGGCTGCCGGCCAGATCTACATCAACGTGCACACCGCTGCCAACCCCAACGGGGAAATCCGCAGCCAGCTCGACCGTGAAGCCCGCTACCTCAGCCACGATGCCCGGCTGGATGCCTCGCAGATGGTTCCCGCTACCGCTTCCACGGGCAAAGGCGTTTCTTTTCTCGAATTGAATACAACGCTCGATTCCCTGAGAATTTTCGTGACCCACACTGGGCTGAGCGGTGCGCCCACTTCGCTTCAGCTATTTGCGGCCGATGCCGGACAGCCTAATAGTGCCAACCTACAGATTGCCGGCGTAAATTTGGTGGGTGCTCCGGCCGCTTTCAGTGTGCTATTTACCCGGGCCTCCGGACTGAGCTTGCCGCTAGTGAATCTGTTCCTGCGCGGTGGGGTGAATATGGTCCTCACGACGGCCGCCAACCCCAACGGCGAAGTCCGGGGGCAGGTATACCGGCTGGCCCGCGAGGGTTACACCTTCGTGCTCAGTGGCAAGCAGGAGCGGCCCAACCCGGTCGCCAGCACTGGCTACGGCGCGGGCTATGTGTCGATGGACCGCGACCAGTCGAACGTGCACCTGAACATGACCTGGGGCGGGCTCTCGGGTCCGGCCACTATGGGCCACTTCCACACGGGCCTGAGCAGCCAGAGCGGTCCGGTAGTGTTCAACCTGATGCCGTTCTTTAACGCCACCACCCCGCCCAGCGGGGCCGATGCTTATTGGAACCCCACCAACGATGCGCCCAACGCCACCAACCCCTTCACGGCCCGCCGCGCCCTGCAATTCCGTCGCGACAGCATGTACGTGAACCTGCACACGGCTGCCAACCCCGGCGGCGAAATCCGGGGCCAGGTACTGCGCGGTGCCAAGAGTTTGAGCGTGCTGCTGGCCGCTCAGCCCGCCGCCCTGGTCGCCGAAACCTTCGCCGCCACGCCAAACCCCTTCCGCGAAACGCTGGCCGTCCGCTTCGATGCTCGCACGGCCGGTACCGGCACGTTGCGCGTAACCGACGTGCTGGGCCGCCAGGTACTCACACGCCCCCTAACCGTGCGCCCCGGTGCCAACACCGCCGAAGTCCGCATCCCGGGCGCTCCGGGCGTGTATCTGTTACTGCTTGAAGTGAACGGCTCCCGCATCGTAAGCCGCCTGACCAAGGAATAGGTAGCTCGTAAGCGGCTGAGGGAAAGGAGGTAGGCTCGCTACCCGGCCGGCTGCCAAAATAATGTGTGGCGGGTCTGCAACCTTCCCTAGGTCCGGCCGCCTCTTATTCGTGTAGACACTTAGAACCGTTCCGTCGAAATCTGTGAATAACGTTTATTCAGGCTTTGGCCCGATAGTTGTTTTAATCGATTTTGAAAGAATAGTTTTTTAGGTGTTTTGGTTGTGGAAAAGGGCTCCGGCATTGTCGGAGTCTTTTTTATTTTACAGCAAATCAGTTGTTTACGCGTGGTCGTTGCGCACTTCCACCGAATGATATACAGGCCCAATAAAGCGGAGCGTATCATGAAGCGGCCTTGCTGCCTCACGATACGCTCGCTTTATTGGGCCTGTAGCCGCAGGTAGGTTCCTTAAATGACTACCCGTAGCTCGTAGCCGGTGCCGGGAGCAGCTTCGCGGAACGCGCCTACCCGGCTCGGGCCGTAGCCGAGGTTTATTTTCACCCACTCATCGAGTACAGGGAGCATCGCAATGATTTCCTGGCGCTGAGCGGCCAGGTCGTCGCGCAGGTTCTGCAGCTTATTGGCGGCCTCGTCGAGGGGTTCGGGGAAGCTGCCGGGTGCCGGGCGTTGCTCAAGCATGGGCGCCGCAGGGTCGGGCGGGCCCTGCGTGAGGGTCGTAGCGGCTATTTCGGCCTGGGCCATGTCTTTTTCGGACTCCAGGTAGGCCTGCACTTTTTCTTCGAGTGGTTTGAGTTCGGGAGCGAGGTAGTCGAGGTTGCTGGCCATAAAATGAAAGCGAAAAAGGTAAGGAAGGAGCCTGTCAGAACGCAGGATACCCCCCGAAGGATGCACAGGTTACGTTTTGGACGGTGCCGGGGGGCGGTTGCGCTGGCATTTTTCGCCGCAATACTTTACCTCGTCCCAGCTGTTGCGCCACTTCTTGCGGTACTCGAAGGGCCGCCCGCAGGTCAGGCAGATTTTGGTGGGCAGCTGGCCCTTTTTGTAAGTCAAAGCAGGAGATATGAAGGGTGAAAACGGTTCAACGCAAAAGCCGGGGGCTGGGTCGAAAGGTAACTTGCGCGGCCCGCTCGGGAACAGGACGCCACGGCTTTTCTTCGTTGGCTTTGAGTAAGGCGTATCTTTGCTCCATGTCAACCCCCGATACCGCCGCCCCCGACCCACTGGGGCAAGCCCTGCTGGCCTACGAACAGGGCCAGCTGAGTGCCATACTGGCCGTGCACAGCTCTGTTACCGATGAGGAAGAGCTGCCGGCCGCCTACTTTTTTCGTTCGCTCTGGGAGATGCCCGACATGGAGCGCACTGCCCTGGACGAGTGCCGGGGCCGCGTCCTCGACCTGGGGGCCGGGGCCGGCTGCCACGCCTTGGAACTGCAGCAGCGCGGTTTTTCGGTAAAGGCCATGGATATTTCGCCGGGCGCGGTGCAGGTAATGCAGCAGCGCGGCGTGCGCGAAGTAGCCTGCCACGACCTGTTCGACCCCGCGCTGGCCCAGGGCGAGCGGTTCGATACGCTGCTCATGCTCATGAACGGCATCGGCCTGACGGGGACGCTCGGCGGGCTGGAGCGGTTCCTGCACCATGCCAAAGGCCTGCTCAACCCCGGCGGCCAGATTCTGGCCACGTCTTCCGACATCAGTTACCTCTATGAGGACGAAGACGGCGCGCTGGTTTTCAACCTCAACGGGCCTTACTACGGCGAGGTCACTTATACCATGCAGTACGCCCAGTTGCAAGGGCCCGAATTTCCCTGGATTTTCGCCGACCCCAGCCTACTGCAGGACGCCGCCATGACGGCCGGTTACGAGGTCGAATTTCTGGAAGAGGACGACCAGCAGCAGTATCTCGTTCGTCTTACGTTGATTTAGGCTGTCAGCTAACAGCTAACAAAACACCATTTTATGTCTGCTTTCGAGAGAACCTACACGGCCCGCTGGGCCGATATGGACCCCAACGGCCACATGCGCCATTCGGCCTACACCGATTACGCCGCCCAGCACCGCATCGAGTTGCTGGCTGCCGGCGGCTTCACGTTGGGCTACTTTGCCAAAGCCGGCCTGGGGCCCATTCTTTTCCGCGAGGATACCCGCTTCCTGAAGGAGTTTCACATCAACGAAATCGTGCGCGTGACGGGCGAGCTGGCGGGCCTGAGCCCCGATGGGGCCCGTTGGAACATCGTGCACACGCTCTACAAGCCCGATGGCCGGGTGGCGGCCACCGTTAGCGTGGAGGGGGCCTGGCTCGATTTGCGCACCCGCAAGCTCACTACCCCACCATCCGAAATTATGGACCTTATGGGCCAACTGCCGCACCACGAGTCGTACCAGGAGTTGGTCGTGAAGGTAAAAGCCGAGCAGGGGTAAAACCACCGTCATCCCAACCAAGAAAGGGTTCATCCTGCAGCTACTCCACCGTGGGGGCAGTTGCGGATAGGCCCTTTTTGATTGGGATGGTAACTGGGGCGATGCAGGGGCTACTTTTCCTGCTTGCTTTCGGCTCCTACCTTCGCCGCAATTCGCTCTACCTGTTTCTGGTGGTGCAGCACGTGGTCGAGCATGAAATCGAGGGTTTGATGGATGGTGAGCATGCCGGAGCGGGGGTGCTTGAAGATGGCCCGGCTTAGCAGGTTGCCCGGATATTCGTTGAGCAGGTGTTCGAGGTGGCGTCGGGTAGCCTCCCACTGGGCCTTTAGCTCGGGCAATGGCGGTAATTCTGTTGGCGTAAGCTGTTCGAGGTACTTGGGTACTTTGAAGCGGGTGAAGGGCAGCCGCAGCGCCAGCCGCAGTAGCCGCGACTTCAGGAAGGCCTTGAAGCCCGAATGTTGGAGCTTTTCGGCTTCGTGCAGCTTCTTTTCCATGTACTGCCCGATGCCCGTTTCCGAGACCAGCAAGTGCTGCACCACCTGGGCGGCCGACCACTGCCCGGGCCCCGGCGATTGGGTGGCCCGTTCGCCGAGTGCCTCCACGCTGGCGAGCAGGTGAGTGGTGGCGCGTTCGAGGTGTTCGAGGCGAAGGTGCAGGCGGTTATTCATGGGGAGGGGAGCTGGGAAGAAGGTGGTAGCTTTGGGAAAAGGTACGCAAAATATGCCGCCACGCTCCCGTTTACGTTACTTCTATGTCTGCCGAAACGCCCGTTTACCCGTTCCGCGCCTACCAGCGCCCGGAAGTGTCCGAAGCTGAACTGCTACGCCGTAGCGAGGCCTTCTACCAGCATCTGGCGCAGCGCCGCTCGGTGCGCGACTTCTCCAATCGGCACGTGCCGCGGGCCGTTATCGAGCACCTGATTCTGGCGGCCGGCACCGCGCCCAGCGGCGCCCACAAGCAGCCCTGGACGTTCTGCGTCGTGCAGAACCCCGACCTCAAGCGCCAGATTCGGGTGGCCGCCGAACAGGAAGAGAAGGAAAGCTATGGCCACCGCATGCCTCCCGAGTGGCTCGAAGATCTGGCGCCCCTCGGTACCGACTGGCAGAAGCCCTTCCTCGAAACCGTACCCTGGCTTATCATCGTTTTTCGCCGCATTTATGAGCCCCGCCCCGACGGCAGCCCGCGCAACAACTACTACGTGAACGAGTCGGTGGGCCTGGCGGCGGGGTTGCTGCTGGCCGCCATCCACGAGGCTGGCCTCGTGGCTCTCACCCACACACCCAGCCCCATGAATTTCCTTACCAAGCTCCTCGACCGCCCCAAAAACGAGCGGCCCTTTCTGCTCATCCCCGTCGGCTACCCCGCCCCCGACGCCCAGGTGCCCGATATCGAGCGCAAGCCGTTGGCTGATATCAGCGCGTGGTACTAAATCATAGATGTTGCAGATAAAATGGATAACGCAGATTCGAGCTGCGAATCGCTCAACAACACTACATTAACGCCAACAAAAAAGCCCGCTTCGAGCGGGCTTTTTTGTTGGCTGCACGGACCTTAAAGCATCTGCGCAATCAAATTTATCTGCATCATCCAGGATTAACCCTTCACGTAGAGCACTTCCTTCACTGCTTTCACCGTGCGCGCCACGTTGGGCAGCGAGGCTTCGATGAGGGTAGGGGCGTAGGGCAGGGGCACGTCCATGCAGGTGATGCGGAGCACGGGGGCGTCGAGGTAGTCGAAGGCGCGACGCTGCACCATGTAGGCCAACTCCGAGCTGATGCTGGCCAGGGGCCAGGCTTCTTCTACCACCACCATGCGGTTGGTTTTCTTTACCGACTCAATCAGGGTGTCGTAGTCGATGGGGCGCACCGAGCGCAGGTCGATTACCTCGGCCTTGATGCCGTCCTTGGCCAGCTCATCGGCAGCTTCGAGGGCCACTTTCATCATTTTACCGAAGCTCACGAGGGTCACCGCGTCACCTTCGCGCACCACGTTGGCTTTGCCAATCGGGATGAGGTACTCCTCCTCGGGCACTTCGCCCTTGTCGCCGTACATCAGCTCCGACTCCATGAAAATCACCGGGTCGGGGTCGCGGATGGCGCTTTTCAGCAGGCCTTTGGCATCGTAGGGCGTCGAGGGCACCACTACTTTGAGGCCGGGGCAGTTGGCAAACCAGTTCTCGAAGTTCTGGGAGTGCTGGCTCGACAGCATGCCGGCGTTGCCGGTGGGGCCGCGAAACACGATGGGGCAGGAATACTGCCCGCCCGACATAGAGTAGATTTTGGCGGCCGAGTTAATCACCTGGTCGATGGCTACCAACGAGAAGTTGAAGGTCATGAACTCGATGATTGGCAGCAGGCCGTTGATAGCTGCGCCCACCCCGATGCCGGCAAAGCCCAGCTCGGCAATCGGCGTATCAATCACGCGCTCCGGCCCGAATTCGTCGAGCATGCCCTGGCTTACTTTGTAGGCGCCGTTGTACTCGGCCACTTCTTCACCCATGAGGAACACGCGCTCATCGCGGCGCATTTCCTCATTCATGGCTTCACGCAGGGCTTCCCGGAATTGGATGGTCCGCATAATCGGTAGAAAATCGAAAGGTTCGGTTCAGGAAAAAGCCGGCGCAAAGCCGGCGCGTAAAGCTACAACGAGCCGGCCGGTTGGGCAAACCCGTTCAGGATTCAAGTTCCAAGCGCACGGTAGCCGCATTTGCCTTGATGCCCCACTCACTTTGAAACCCAATCGTGAGGTCATAATGAGACTGAGCGTCTTCGTTGAAATACATACTCTGAAATTCATCGCAAGCTTCCGGAGGGTTGCGGCTGATTTGCGCAAGCGTTTTGTCCTCTGAAAGCGGGTATTCAGGGTCGCGCGCTTTGACTTTGAAAAAATATACGCCCTCGAATACCAAGCGTAAACTCTGATAAGGAACCTTGTTGGCCCACTTACCCGATGACTTCGTCCACTCCAAAAGCAGCCGGGCATTAGCAGGGGCGTACTGCAGGTTGGTGAAGTCGAAGTCGTTGTGCAGGTCAGCGTAACCATCGGTGCCCCATTCCAAGTCAATGTACTGGCCGCCAATTCTAAAGTTTGTCAGTTCCATGGCAGTGTTAGTCGTTTGGCGAGCATGATTATGCCGAAACGGCGCTTCGCCCTAACGTCGCTCCAGTATAACCCCATCCGTCGCCCGCTTCACACTGAACAGCTGACCAGCACACTTTACGAACCGAACATCATCAGACAGCAGGACGGTGTTAGCATTGGTCCGTACAAAAAGGCCTCGGCGGTACGTAATGAGCAGCGTGTCTCCCCTACGCACGGTCTTGTAAATAGCGGTCTGCTGGGCCGAATTCAGCGAAGAAAGTACCAGCCGATTCTCAACCTTCAACATGAGAGCCGCATCAGGTTCGGTCGATAGTACCCGGTGTGATAGGCACCCGCTCAGGAGCGGGGCTGCTAGAAAAGCGTATCGGAAATGCTGCATGAAATATCCCGGGCTGCTGAACATCGAATTCGTCACCTCACCGGCTACCGCAGCGCTTCCAAAAATGGCTTGCCCTGGGCGAAGTCGCGGAATTCCAGGTCCTCGACGGCGCGATTGGCGTAGGTGCGGTCAAGCTCGACGGCGTGGCGCAGGTGCAGAGCGGCGGCGGGTTCGTTGTGCTGGCGCGCGGCCACGATGGCCAGGCAGTAATGCACCAGCGGGTCTTGGGGGCGTTGGGCCAACGCTTCCTCGTAGATGCCCGCCGCGCCGGGGTAGTTGCCCTTCAGCAGGTAAATGAGCGCCCGGTTCATGATGTTCTGGTAGCTGCGCGGGTTGCTGTAGCCCAAGCTGCGCAGGGCCTCATCGGGCTGGCCGATTTCGATTTCGAGGGCGGCTTTATCGGCGAAAACCTTGCTCAGCATGGCCGGCGTACCCCCCAGCTTGATGGCGTAATCGTAGTTCTGGAGCGCTTCGAGGTGGTCGTGGGCTTGGTGGTAGGCGTTGGCCACCCGGTAGAACAGCTCTGCCGTGGGGTTGCGGTGGGCGGCCAGCGTGAAGTTGACCGCCGCCCGGCGCTGGTAGGCCCGGATAACTTTGGGGTTGGTTTCTTTCTCGGAGCGCATGAGCAGCACCGCGCCTAGGTTGTAGTAGGCCTGCCAGGCCCCGGTGTTGGCCACAGCGGTTTCGTAAATGCGCTGCTTCTCGGCCAGCAACGGCGTGAGCGAGGCCGAGTAGCGCAGCTCCTCGGGCGTGAGGGCGTCGGCCTCGGTCTGCTTCTCCACAATCTTTTTCGACAGCAGATACACCTCCGAGTCGTAGCGCTTGGGGGCGGTGTAGCGCACGGCCACCGTGCCAAAGCGCATCACCGGATAGATGTACTGGGCCAGGTAGTCGTAGAAGCTGAGCTGGTGCAGGCGCTGCTCCTTTTGGGCGTAGGTGCCGGGCGAGTCGTTGATGAGCAGCACCACCGAATCGATTTGGGCCGGCTTGAGGGCCGACTGCTGCACCTTACTCAGGAACAGGTCCCAGCGGCGGTGGTAGGCTTCAGTCTCGAAGTCGATGTCGCGGACCTTGTTGAGGTAGGAATCGGTATCGACGCGCTTCTTGTAGTAGTTAAGCAGGGCCCGTACGCGCTTGTCGGCCAGGCGCGGGTCGTGGCGGTCGAGCGAATCGGGCGAGTGGCCGGCCACAATCATCACCTTATCGGTGCGCTGGTTGGCCTCAATGAAATCTTCGAGGGCAGCTACGTTCGTGCCCAGGAAATTGCGGACTTCGGCCTGGCCGGCATCAAAGTAAAACGGCAGTACCCGGGTGCCGCTCCGGTCGTTGCTCACGATTTCGGGTAGCAGCAGCAGGGCCGTATCCTGGCGTAGCACAGCGGCTGGTGGTTACAATGCCGCGGGCCAGCAGCACTTCGCGGCCCTTCAGGCGCTTGCCGCCGGGGCGGGTCAGGCGGGCGTCGGGGTTGGCCAGCAGCTCGCCGGGGCTCTTTTGGGGCGAGTACGGGAAGGAGAACTGCCGGCGGATAACGAGCATATCTTTCTGCTCCTCATCGTAAACGTACTCACCCGAAATGAAGGTGAGCCGCCCTATGGTGTCCTCACGCAGGCCGTTCTGGTAGCGGTAGCTGAGGCCCAGGTTGTAGGCCGCGCCCTTGCGCAGGTGGGCGGCGGGCACCCGGGCCGTTACTTCAAAACGCACATTTTCGCCATTGCTTTCCAGCACGGCGGGCTGCACGGTAATGGTTTGGCCGGCCTGGGCCTGCCGGAGTACCTTGGGTAAGGGCGAGCAGGCTGGCAGCCCACCCGCTAGTAGTACGCCGGCTATTACCGGCCACGCTCGCAAGCTCAACATTCGCATAGGCATCAGTCCTCCGGGGACGTTCAAATTCAAAAAACAAACGGCGAAAGGTAGCCGATAGACGTATCTTGCTTGCGGTTTCTCACGTAAGTGCTTGATACCGGGCCGCAATCATTGTATATTACCCGAACAACGCGCTATTACTGCCAGAGAAAATCACTGCTATGAAACGACTCACTGACTTTATCGAAAAACAGAGCTTCGGCGTTTGCGACACCATTGGCAAGCGGGTAGGTTTTTCAACTAGCAGCGTCCGGCTGTCGTTCGTGTACGCGTCGTTCTTCACCTTTGGTTCGCCCATCGTGCTCTACTTCGCCTTGGCTTTCTGGATGAATGTGCGCCAGGCCCTGCGCCGCCAGCGCAGCACCGTCTGGGATTTGTAGTTTTTTTTAGAAGTGAGAGATTAGGAGTGAGAAGTGAAATTCTTGGGAGCCTGTTTGCCGTGGCAAACGGGCTTTTTTGTGCTTAAGCCTAACCTTTAATAATCGGCTCCACTTCTCACTTCTCAAAATCCAGTTCAGGAAACTTCCGCTTCCCCTGCCCGAAATAAGCCCACACGAGGCTGCCGGCGTAGGTGCCGGCTCGCTCGGACAGGCGCAAACGGGGCGGGAACTTGCGCCGCCGCTGCCGCCAGTACCCGAAGCGGCCCCAGAAATGCCAGTGGGCCCGCAGTACGGCTTTGCAGTCGGCCCACTGGCCCTGGGCGAGCAGGCGCAGGGCCGCTACGCCGTCGAGGGCGATACGGCCGATGAGCACGGCGGGTAACTCGGCCGGGTGAGTGTTGAGGTAGACCAAGGCCAGGCCGTTGCGGAAATTGAGGTAAGTTTTGCGGGGGTTGGATTTATGCAGCGTGCCGCCGCCCATATGAAACACCGTGCTTCCGCCCTGGTACCACACCTGCCAGCCAGCGTTCTGGAGCCGCCAGCAGAAGTCGATTTCCTCCATGTGGGCAAAAAAAGTCGATTCCAGCCCGCTCAGCGCGTGCCAGGCTTCGGCCCGCACCAGCAGGCAGGCCCCGGTGGCCCAGGCCACTGGCCGGGCATCATCGTACTGGCCGGTGTCGGTTTCGAGCGTATCGAAGAGGCGGCCGCGGCAGAAGGGGTAGCCCAGCGAATCGAGGTATCCCCCGCCGGCCCCGGCGTATTCGAACAGTTGGCGCGTGGCCGGGTCGGGGCTATACTGCCTGATTTTGGGCTGGCAGGCGGCGATGCGCGGGTTGGCCTCCAGCAGTGCCCGCTGGGGCGCGAGCCAGCCGGGCGTTACCTCCACATCAGAATTCAGCAGCACATAATACCGGAACTCGGGCCCGAGCCGGCCCAGCGCCACGTTGTACCCCTCGCAGAAACCCAGGTTGCCGCCGTTTTCCAGCACCCGCACCGCCGGAAATTCGGCCCGCAAAACGGCCACTGAATCGTCGGTAGAGGCATTGTCGGCCACGAACACGGTGGCCCCGGCCGAGTGGGCCAGCACCCCGGGCAGGAACTGGCGCAGATAGTCGAGGCCGTTCCAGTTGAGAATGACTACGGCTACATCGGCGCAGCTTTTGGGGCTGGTATCAGAGGCCAAAGCCGCCGAGGTCGAAGCCGGGAATATTGGGAATAAGGCCGGAAGTGGTCTTTTTGAGCTCGTCCTGAGCCTTGGTAGCGGCCTCGTCCATTACCTTGTTAACGGCGGCTACCACTAAGTCGGCCAGCATGTCGCGGTCTTGGGGCTGGAGCAGGCTCTCATCGATTTCGAGCTTGAGCAGGCGGCGCTGGCCATTGGCAGTGGCTTTCACGAGCCCGCCGCCCGATTCGGCCGTGGCCGTGATGTACTGGAGTTGGTCCTGGGCCACCTTCATTTTATCCTGAAGATCCTTCATCTTGCCCATCATGCCGGCCATATCAAACATAAGCGTCGTCGTATCAAAAGGTGAGAAAAGTAAGGCAAAGATACGTTCAACGGCCCGTAGCGCGAACCAAAGCTTCGGTTCACGCTATGGCCGTTCGGCATCAGCGCAGAATCGTGACCGTGCCGTGCTCGGTGGTGCGGCGGCCGGCCTGGTCGGTGGCCTCGAACTGCCAGACGTAGGCGCCGGGCGCGGGTGCGGCCGATCCGATGCGGCCATCCCAGGAGCGGGCACGGTCGGTGGTCTGGAAGACCGTCTGGCCGTTGCGGTCGATAATGGTGAAGCGGAAGTTGTCCAGGAAGCGCCCTTTCAGCTCTAGCACATCGTTGAGGCCGTCGCCGTTGGGCGTGAAGGCGGTGGGCACGAACACCTTCACTGGCCGTGCTACCGTGGCCACGTTGGAGTAGGAGGGAGCCGCTAGTCCGGCCCCGTTGGCCTCGATGCGGTAGCGCACGGCTTGCTGGTCTGCTGGGGGCCTTAGGTCGAGATAAGTACGGGCCGGCCCCACGAGCACGCTGCCCAGCACCGCGTTGGTGGCCGAGAGCGTGAGCACCCGGTAACTGACCCGCACCGTAGAGTCGGGCCCAGTCAGCGCCGACCAGGTAAGACGGATTTCGGAGCCGGTAAGGTTGGCCGGTTCGGCCCGCAGCTGCACCGGGCAGGCGGGCGCCGAACTGGCCAGCGCCCGGTTACCACAATCGTCCTGGAAGGCTACGGTGTAGCAGCGCGGCGTGGCCGGGTCGGGCGGCCCGGCCAGCGAATCGGTGAGCGTACGGGCGGCGGTAGTGGCCAGCAGGGTGCCGTTGCGCTGGTAGGTGAGCTGCCCGCCGGTGCCGGTGGCATTGGTCGTGAGTACCACCTGGTTGCGCAGGTTGAAGCTAGCCACCAGCCGGGGCGTAACCGGCGGCGTCGACGACTGGGCCGTCAGGCTTACCTCGTTGGCCACCGATACGGCGGGGCCGCTGGTCAGGCTTAGGCGGTAGCGGTAGGTGCTGCCGCAGGTTATGGCCGCATCCGCATATTCGGTGGCGCCGGCGGGCAGGGGGAGCGGCACACTAGTGCTGCCCTCAGTGCGGGTGAGAGTGTAGGTGCCAGTGCCGGCGCTTGTCCAACTGAGCTGATTGCGCCCGTTGAGGGCCGTGCCGGTCAGTCGGACCGAGCAGATTTCATTGGAAGGCCGGCTGAAAACCAGCGGCTGGCACTGGTCCTGAAGTAGCAGCCGGAAGCAGCCCGGTAGTGGAGCTGCTGGTAGCGTTAGCGTGGTGGCGCCGGTCGGCACCGCAGTTACGTCGCGGTAGCCACCGGTAGCATCAGCTACTTGCAGCTGGTAACGGTACGCGGGCTGCAAGGCATCGAACGCAAAGCTGGCCGTGCCGTCGGCGGGCGTGGTAAGGCTGCGCAATACCGGTGCCTGTGGGGCCGGTAGCGGTACGAACGGTTGGGTGGCCACTCCGTCGCAGAGCAGCGCCTGACTGTTGCGGCCGGTAACGGTGACGGTGTTGGGAGCAGCTACCGGGTAGCTGACCGGCGCGTTGCGGACGGCTGGCACCAGCGGTCCGTTGCCAATCTGCACGAAGTACCCACTGTAGTTGCTGTCAGTAATGGTTACCTGGACCAATCCGGGCGAGCAGACGGCCACGGTAAACGTAGGTGCCGGCGCGGCTACCACTTCGTAGGTCTTGGAAAAGATGATGCCCTGGGACCCGCTGACGCTACCCTGGGTGTTCTGGGTGACGATGAGCGGCCCCGGCGCGGTGGGCGTGAAGGTAGTGGTGGTGTCGGTGAAGCCGGTACAGAGCGTGGTGGAGCCCTGGCGGTAGTAAATTTCGCCAGGCTTAAGGCCCTTGCCGCTGCAGTCGCGCAGCCGGACCGGTCGCCCCACGCACAGCAGCTTAGCAATGGGCCGGCCAGTGGCGGCATCGTAAGCCTCGAAGCAGGCTCCGGCATCGGTCATCGAGACGCAGCTGCCCTGCGCCCGCAGCGTCGGTGCGTTCAGCAGGCTCAGTAGCCCACAGACCCAGAGCAGGAAGGCGGTTCTCATCATAGCAAGTCTTAACGCCGTAGGGCCAGCGTTGCGTTTACGAGTGGACGAAAATAGCGAAGCCAGGCGTACCGCCGCCTTGCCTACTCCCAGGCGTAGTCGCGCACGAAAGCAGCAGCGGCCTGCAGATCGGGGTACAGAATCCGGTCTTGGCTCACGAAGGCCACTTTTTCGCGGAAAGCGGCGGCCAGTTTTTCCAGCGGCTCGGAGGTGCGGGCGGGGCGGCGGAAGGCTAGGGCCTGGGTGGCGTTCAGCAGTTCGATGCCCAGTAGCTGCTCTACATTTACCACTACCCGCAGGGCCTTGGTGGCGGCGTTAGCACCCATGCTCACATGGTCTTCCTGGCCGTTGCTGCTCACCAGGCTGTCGACCGAGGCGGGGGTGCAGAGCTGCTTGTTCTGGCTCACGAGGCCGGCGGCGGCGTACTGCGGAATCATCAGGCCCGAGTTCAGCCCCGGCTCGGCTACCAGAAACGGCGGCAGCCCCCGTTGCCCGCCAATAAGCTGGGCCGTACGCTGCTGCGAGATGCTGCCCAGCTCGGCGGCGGCAATGGCCAGCATATCCAGCCCCAATGCCAAAGGCTGGCCGTGGAAATTGCCTCCGCTCAGAATGGCGTCGTCGGCGGGGAAGATGATGGGGTTGTCGGTAACGGCGTTGCACTCGGTTTCGACCGTGCGGGCCACGTAAGCCAGCGCGTCGCGCGAGGCCCCGTGCACCTGGGGCATGCAGCGCAGTGAGTAAGGGTCCTGCACGGCAGTTTTAGGTTGCTGCTGCAACTCGCTGCCGGCCAATAAGCCGCGCAGGCGGGCCGCCACTAGCACTTGCCCGGGGTGAGGGCGCAGGCGGTGCAGGCGCTCATCAAAGGGCTCGGCCAGCCCATGAAACGCCTCCAGCGAAAGGGCCCCGATAACGTCGGCGGCGGCGGCCAGGCGCTGGGTGCGCAGAAGCGCGTGCACGGCGTAGGCCAGCATAAACTGGGTGCCGTTGAGCAGGGCCAGTCCTTCCTTGGCCTTCAGTACAATGGGCTCCCAGCTGAACAAACTCATGGCATCGGCCGCGCTCAGGCGGTAGCCCTCGTAGTTCACCTCGCCCAGGCCCAGCAGCGGCAGGCACAAATGGGCCAGTGGGGCCAGGTCGCCGCTGGCGCCCAGGCTGCCCTGCTCGTACACCACCGGCAGCATACCGCGGTTGTAAAAATCGAGCAGCCGTTGGGCGGTGGCCAGCTGCACGCCGCTGTGGCCGTGGCTCAGGCTCTGCACCTTCAGCAGCAGCATCAGCCGCACCAATTCGGCCGGCACCTCGGGGCCCGTGCCGCAGGCGTGCGACATGAGCAGGTTGGCCTGCAACTGCTGGCGCTGCGGGCCCGGAATGGCCTGCCCGCACAGCGCCCCAAAACCCGTGTTAATGCCGTACACCGCCGTATCGGGGTCGCGCTCCAGGCGCTGGTGCAGGTAGTCGTGGCAGGTGGTGATACGCTGGCGGGCCTCGTCGCTGAGCACCACCCGGGCCCGGCTGCGCAGCAACTCATCAAGCGTAGCCAGATCGAGGGGAATATTGGGCGTGAGGGCGTAGTCGGCGGCCATGGGTGGAGTTGGGAAGAGGGCGGAGGGCAGGAGGCGTGAAAGTACGGAAACTGCCGCCGCCCAAAAACCCTGGCCGGTGGGTGGGCAGGGCGAAAACTGGTTTCGCAACGGGATAAATACGGAGAGTACCACTGCGGTAAACCCGTATTTATCCGCTTGATTCTTGGCTTATTCTTGCCGAAATTTAAACTACTGCGCTGATTTCTATCTGCTTACGCCATGGAATGCAACTCCAAATACGGCCCTTGTGCTCAAACGCCCGCACAACGGTACTATGTGCTGCTGCGCTTGCAGGACGCCATTCCCAGCCTCCGCACCAAAGCCACGCCCTATGCCCAGCAACTCTACGCGAGCTATGTGGCCGGCGACCTAAGCTGGACTGAAGTGCGCCATGCTCTTAACGTGCGGCACTGCCAGCAAGCCCCCACCGGGTAGTTTCCGGCAACTGGTAAGGGCTTGCTGGCAATGTCGTTAGCGTAGCTCGGCCAGCACCTGCTCCAGCGTGAGCGTCTGCTCGGTGCCGGTGGCCAGGGTTTTGAGTTTGAACTGCCCGTTGGTGCGCTCCTCGGGGCCTTGCAGCAACACGTACGGGATGCCCTTGCCGTCGGCGTATTTAAACTGCTTGGCCAGCTTGGTTGATTCAGGGTACAGTTCGGTGGCCACACCAGCCTCGCGCAAACGGCGCAGCACGGGCAGCACCGCGGCTTCACTGGCTGGGTCGAAATTGGCGATAAGGCAGCGCGTAGTAGCGGCCACGGCGGCCGGAAACAACTCCAGCTCCTCCAGGCAGTCGTAAAGTCGGTCGACGCCGAACGAGAAGCCCACGCCCGACACGCCGGGCAGCCCGAAGGCGCCCGTGAGGTTGTCGTAGCGGCCGCCGCCGCTCACGCTGCCCATGTTCACATTGTTGATCTTGATTTCGAAGATGCAGCCCGTGTAGTAGCTCAGGCCCCGGGCCAGAGTCACGTCGAACTCCAGGTTGTCCCATTTCTCAAAACCAAATCCGCGCAGGTACTCCAGCACCCGGCTCAGGTCTTGCAGGCCCCGGTATCCGTCGGTAGTGGCGTTATCGGGCTCTACACCGGCCGTTACGAAGGCCGCCAGCAGCCGGTCGAGCTTCTCCTCGAAGGAACCCGCCACGCCCAGCAGGTCGAACAGTTTTTCGGTGGCTTCCACGGAAAAGCCGCGCCCGGCCAGCTCTTGTTCCACACCTTCGCGCCCTATTTTGTCGAGCTTATCGATGGCCGTGAACAGATCCACCTCCGTGCCTTCGCCACCCAGTGCCTGATAGAAAGCGCCCAGTACGCCGCGGTGGTTGATTTTGATGGTGTGGTCGGTCAGGCCCAGGGTGGTCAGCGCCTCCGACATCATGAGCACGATTTCGGCCTCGCAGAGCAGCGAATCGGTGCCCACTACGTCGGCGTCGCACTGGTAGAACTCGCGGTAGCGGCCACGCTGGGGCCGGTCGGCCCGCCACACGGGCTGAATTTGGTAGCGCTTGAACGGGAACACCAGCGTGCCGCGGTTCATGACCACGTAGCGGGCGAAGGGCACCGTGAGGTCGTAGCGCAGGCCCTTTTCGGCAATCTTAGGTAGTACCGTTTTCGGCCCGGCCAGCAGGTCGTCGGCCGTCACTTCTTCTTTGATTACCTCCCCCTTCTGCTTTTTGAGAAAGTTACCCGAGTTGAGCACCTTAAATAGCAGCTGGTCGCCTTCTTCGCCGTACTTACCGGTGAGCACGCTCAGGTTTTCAAGGGTTGGGGTTTCGAGCGGGGCATAACCGAACTTCTCGAACACACGGCGAATTACGCCGAAAATATAGGTGCGGCGGGCCACCACAGCGGGGCCAAAGTCGCGGGTGCCTTGTGGGATGCTGGGCTTCGGAATACTCATCGGGGCAGAAATCGGAATGCGGGAATACGGCCGTAAAATTCGTGCTTTCCCCGGATTTATTCCGATTCTTTCTGATTTGCTCCGGCGGCGGCCCCTCAGCCAGCCGCCGGAGCAAATCAGATGCGGGCCAAGTTAATTTCGTGAATGGCGTCGAGCACGGAGGCCACCAGCAGGGGCTGGGAAGCGGCGTCGAGGTGCAAAAAGCGGTAGCGGCTGCCCGGCGGTACATGGCACAGAATCAGGCGGCGAACTTGGGCATGGAGCACGAAGGCATAGGCCAGCAGCAGTTCTACCATGTCTGCCGATACGACCTCAACCAAGCTCAAATCGATGACGATGGCCGCTTTGCCGGTGCGGCTAGCCCGGTGCAGGGCCCGGTGCAGGGGCTCCTCATCGGCGGGCGTGCAGACGGTCCCGGAAAGGATAAGCAAATAAGCCTGGGGTAATTTCTCGCGCTGAACTTCCAACATCTTTCCGACCTCGTGGTGGAACACACTACTGAGGTGCTTAAAGCGAAATTTTGAAGATATGAGTTACGAGGATAAACAAGAAAAAATAGTATTATAGTGGGTAAATTATATTTAAACGAGTGAAAAACTCAATTTAACGAGGGTATCTGCTGTTTTGGCGAGCTTGAAATAGAACAGGTGCTGCCAGCGGCGATTTGAGCGGTACCCGCACCCCAGCCCGGCGTAGGCCCCGGGTAGTCCAGTCGTTGCAGGTGCGCAGGGCATGGTAGCGGCCCCGGGCCCGGAAGAAAAAGTCGGCCCCCCCGTAGCCTGCCGCCTGGCGCAGTGGCCGCGCGCCCACCGAGTCGGGGGCGGCCAGCGCGGCCCGCACATGGCCCACTAGGTGCGCGTACTGGGCGGCCGACAACCGCAACGGTACTACGTAAGCCCCCGAGTCGGGCGTGGCGCGGTAGAAGCTGACGTGTACCAGGGTTTTCGACGGAAAAAGGGCCCGCGCTACGGCCCCCAGTCCCGGCGTGCGGCCGCCCATCGAACCCAGAAAAAAGCCCTCGTTGCCCCAGCCGAACCCCACGTAGGGCGCGCGGCCAAACCGGGCCGTGAGGCCAGGCTGGCCCAGTTCCTGAAACCAGTCGTGGCCGGTTTGCGGGTCGCGGGTGGGTAGCAGCAAGTCGGTGTGGGTGCCGTTGGATACCACGAATACCGGCACCCCGCCCGGTGTGGGCCGAAACTGCCGGTTCACCGGTACCAAAGCCCCGGTCATCAGCAACAGTACAAAGGCCACGAAAGCGGACATAAAGCAACGGGTGAGGGCCGGCAAAGATAGGGCCTGGGGCGTAACGGCCGAGCGGCCGCGAGGCCTAATCCTGGCCCCGCTGAACTACCATTCGCCGCTACTTCAACAGGCCCGACCGTGACCTGACCGCTCGCCTATATGGTTACTACACTGCCGCTGCCTTTGCGTGCGGCTTTCTGGGTTGAGCGGATATTGTTTGACTACTTCGGCGAACTAGCCCCGGTGGGCTGCCCGCTAGCGGCGGCGGCGACATAGCCCGGCCGCATGCACTACCTTAGGCACATCTTTTAATCCCGGATTCGGTGGCTGATTTGCCCTCCGGCTCCGATTTGCGGCTGCTTCCTATGCTTCAAAAACTACTTTTCTGGCTGGCCCTACCAGCAATGGTCGCCTGCACCCGTCCGGTTGTGCCCGGCGCTGCCGACGGCAGCAGCAGCAGCAGCACGTATTTCCCGGCGGCCGGCACCGCCTGGCAGCGCCAGAGTCCGGCCGCCGCTGGTTTCGACGGGAGCCGCCTGGCCGAGGCCGTGGCTTTCGCCCAGACGCAGGAAACCACCCAGATGACGCCCGATTTCTCCACCCAGGAGGAGATTTTCGGCAAGCTACTGGGGCCGATGCCCACCAGCCGGGCCGCCACCAACGGCTTGGTGCTGCGGCACGGCTACATCGTGGCCGAGTGGGGCGATACCGAGCGGGCCGACCCCACCTACAGCGTGGCTAAAAGCGTGCTGTCGACTCTGCTGGGCATTGCCCTCGACCGCGGCCTCATCCAGGATATTCATGACCCCGTGGCCCAATACGTGCACGACGGCGGCTACGACTCCGCTCATAACCGCCTCATTACCTGGGAGCACCACGCCCGCCAAACCAGCGAGTGGGAAGGCGAGCTGTGGGGGAAGAATGCCGATTTCGTTGGCCCCGCAGCATTTGGCAAAGGCGAGCGGAAGCCCCGGACGCTCCAGGCACCGGGCACGTATTACGAATACAACGACGTGCGTATCAACCGCCTCGCCCTGTCGTTGCTGCGCCTGTGGCAAAAGCCGCTGCCAGTCGTATTCAAACAGGAAATAATGGACCCCATCGGCGCATCGACGTCTTGGCAGTGGGTGCCCTACCCGAACGCCGTGGCCACCGTGAACGGCCAGGCCATGCCCTCGGTGAGCGGCGGCACGCGCTGGGGCGGCGGGCTGCGCATCAGCGCCCGCGACGAGGCCCGCTTCGGCTACCTGCTGCTGCGCCAAGGCCGCTGGGGCAGCCGCCAAATTGTGTCGTCTGACTGGGTGCGGCAGGCCACCGCGCGCGGCCCCGTCGGGCCCGACTACGGCTATTTGTGGTGGCTCAACACCGAGAAGAAATCCTGGCCCGATGCCCCGGCCACTAGTTACGCCGCCCTAGGCGCGGGCTCCAACACCATCTGGGTCGACCCTGAGCACGACCTGGTGGTGGTGTGGCGCTGGCACAACGGCAGTCCCAACGAGCTAATTAAGCGCGTGCTGGGAGCCCTTAACCCCTGATTTCTGCTCCTGCGCTGCTCGCTTCTTCTGCGCGCGCTGCTTCTACGCGCCGGCGTCACTGCTTCCCTGTCGTTCCTAAAGTCTCAGACCGGCTTTCTGCCGGTTCGAAACGGCCGATTGTTGCGCAAGGCTTCGCCCGAATAGGATTGCTACTTCGTTGCCTGGGCCTGGGCGAGGCTTTGGGAGAGGGCGAGCAGCTTTTCTTCCAGTTCCCGGGCGGCCTGGGCGCAGGCAGTTTCTATCTGCGAAAACAAGGCTAGCAGGCCCGTCATGGTTTCGCGGCTGGCCCCGTCGCCCACTGCTATCAGGCTCACGGCCAGGGCCTGAATAGACTTGGTGATGTCCTCAAACTCCTGGTCCATGCCCATCGTGGCAAAGGTAGGGATGACGGAATGCGTGGCCAGCTTGAGCGCAATCCAGTCCTTTTCGGCAATGGCCTTTTTCATGATTTGCACCAACTGCGGAATTTCCTGCAGGTAAAGGCCAATCATTTCGGCCATGCGGGCGTCGCTCTTGGTGATGCGCTTCAAGTAGTCGAAGTTGACGCAGGTAAGGGCCGGAGCGGCTGGGGCGGCGGTGGCGGGTGCCAGTGCGGGCAGGCCGCTGCCGGGCTGCTTGAGGTACTTAATGATTTTGCTGTAGAGCAGCTTGTCGTCGATGGGTTTGGAGATGTAGTCGTTCATGCCCACGGCCCGGCACTTCTCCACGTCCACCGTCGTCACGTCGGCCGTAAGGGCAATAATGGGCACGCTCAGGCCCAACTCATTGCGGATGTGTTCGGTGGCCTCGAAGCCGTTCATGACCGGCATCTGCAGGTCCATGAGCACGATGTCGTAGCGGGTGGTGCGCAGCTTTTCGAGGGCTATGCGGCCGTTGCCGGCCACCTCCATTGCGAAGCCGAAGTCCTCGAGCAGCGTTTTCATCAGCAGCTGGTTGAGGGCAATATCCTCGACCACCAGAATCTTAACGTCCTGAAACCCGGTTTCCAGCTCCACGCTCAGGCCCGACTCGGCGTCGGCCTTTTCGGTGGTTTTGTCGAAACTCAGAATAAAGCTGAAGGTTGAGCCGACGCCCACCCGGCTTTTCACGCTGATGGTGCCGCCCTGGGGCTCCACCAGGTTCTTGACGATGGCCAGGCCTAGTCCCGTGCCGCCGTACAGGCGGCTCGTGCCGCTGGTGGCCTGCTGGAAATCGTCGAACACGGAGTCCAGCTTGTCTTCCTCAATTCCAATACCGGTGTCGGTAACGGCAAACTCCAGAATTACTTTTTCCGGGTCCTGCACCAGCATCCGTACACCCACCGTAATGGTGCCCTCGCTCGTGAACTTGACGGCGTTGCTGACCAGGTTGAGGATAATCTGGTGCAGCCGCACCGGGTCGCCGAGCAGCACTTCCGGGATTTTGGCGTCGTAGTCCAGCACCAGGGCCAGATTTTTCTCCTGAGTCTTGGTTTCGAACAAGTGCACCATGGCCGCCACCGAGGCCGCGAGCTTGAACGGAATCTGCTCAAAGGTCATCTTGCCCGCATCGACTTTGGCCAGGTCCAGAATGTCGTTGATAAGGACAATGAGCGTGTCGCCGCTGAGCTTGATGGCCGTCAGGTACTGCTTCTGCTTGTCGGTGAGCTCGGTTTTGAGCACCACCTTCGTAAAGCCGATGATGGCGTTCATGGGCGTCCGAATCTCGTGGCTCATGTTGCTGAGAAACTGCTGCTTGGCCTTCACCGCGTCTTCGGCAATGCCGGTGGCACTTTCGGCTTTGGCCTGGGCTTCTTCGGCCCGCACGGTGGCGCGTTCGGCCGCAAACCGGGCCTCAATCAGTTCGGTGGCAATGCGTTTCTGCTCGGTTACGTCGCGGGCCACAATCACCACGCCCATCACCCGGCCCTCGTCGTTCTTATACACCGAGCCGTTGAAAAGCACATCCGTCAGCTTGCCGTCTTTGTGGCGCAGTGTCAGGGGCGAATCGGCCACGGTACCCTTGGCAAACACTTCCTGATACACCTCGCGCGCCATCTGCGGGTCGGTGAAATACACAAAGAAATCGGAGCCGAGCAGCTGGTCCCGGTCCCGGCCGGTAACGTGCACCGTGGCCCGGTTCATGTCCGTAATCTTCCCCTCCGGGCTGATGGTCATGAGCGGGTCGCGGCTGGCCTCAATCAGCCCGCGGGCGTAGTTGGCCACGCGCAGTTCGGCCGCCCGCTTCACCTTCTCGTCGTTCTGGAAGGCCAGTTCTTTGTTGGCAATGACCAGCTCAGCGGCCCGTTTTTCTTTCTCGTCGTTCTGGAACGCCAGCTCAATGTTGGCCACGCTCAACTCCTGGGCCCGCTTTTCCTTCTCGTCGTTCTGAAAAGCCAGCTCCTTGTTGGCCACGAGGAGCTCGGCCGCGCGCTTCTCTTTCTCGTCGTTCTGGAACGCCAGCTCGGTGTTGGCAATGAGCAGTTCCTGGGCCCGTTTTTCCTTCTCGTCGTTTTGGTAGGCCAGTTCTTTATTGGCGATGCTGAGCTCGGTTGCCCAGTTTTTTTCGCCCGCCTCGCTCACCGGCGTGGCGGCAGCCTCGTTGGTCGCGAGGATATTGTCCGCAGCAGCGTCAACCCTAATCACAGAATCGGGCTTGGCTTTCACTAAGCGCTGAGACTTTTTTTCGCTTTCCTTCATCGTGGCAGGTTCACCGGCCAAGAAGGCAAGCGCTTAGGTATTTGTGGTTGAGAGAGGAAGTGCTTTGCACTGTAGCTAATATATGACATAGCGTAAGCATATGTGCTGCCTTCCTCGGCCTATGACGTAAGGTGCCACCTTTTCGTTGTTAGGAATATTAATATTCTGAGCAGCCCGACTTTTGGCTCAGGTGCTAGGCTGCTTACGCGGCGAACCCGGTTACGGGCCGTAAGCTAACAAGACTTGCGGTCCGTACGTCTATCTAAAAACCAGCAGGGCGCATTTCGCGCGCGGCGCAGCAACTTATCTGATGCGCTCCAGATGCCAGGTGCCTAGCGGAGGACCATTGGGGGCAGTTCCGGCGGCGGGCGGCAATAGCAGCGGGGCAATCACGCTGGCTGGCAGCATGACTTGGTCGGGAGCCGTGAAGGTGGCCCCGCTGTCGGTGCCGGCGTCGTAGGCACGGGCGGGCACCCGGCGCTCGGCAAGCCACTGCCCGTCGGTGCCGAGCAGGTTTTCGTCTTCGAGCGCCGCAAACCAATCCGGGCTCGGTGCAATCATAGTCACCAAGCTTAAGCGGGGGTGGGTTGCATCGAGGCGGATGGTATCGGCCACCGTGCCGGGCGAGCTGAAGCCGCGTCCCTCCAGCAGCCGGAAAGCGGCCCCGCTGCTTTGCAGAACACTGATTTCGGCCCGCAGCCGGGTATTATTACCCCGTTCGGCCATGTCCTTAATACCAGGGCTGGCCAGCTGGCCCGGTCGAAACAGGAACCCGTCGGCGCGGTGCGAGGCCCCGATAATGGCGGAAAAGTGTGCCCCGGCCGGAAAATCGGCATGCGTATTCGCGCTCCAACTCGCCTCAAACGTAACGCGGTACAGGGCCGCACCCACCACCGGGGTCGGTATTTCGGGCGCGGAGTCAACTTCTTGAGCACAGCCCGCTAGGCCGGCCAGCAGCGGAAACAGCAACAGAGCACGGAACAGTGGGCACATGGCGTGGGGGGAGCTGAAATAAACTGGGAACTACTATGCCCGTGCCACCCATCGCACAAGCGGGGAGCTGGCGGTAGTTAGGGCTAAGATAAGTAAACCTGAGGCGGCCCTCACGGTACCCGAGCATCGTAACCGGGTTTACGATGAATGCCGCGTGACAGACCTCTACCGAGATACTGTCCTCGGTCATGTACGATAAGAAATTCAGCTGTGATTTTAGGTGAATTTTTATCAGTATCTCCCTGATTATCAATCGTAATTCCCGCCGCCAGTGCATCCCGGCGGGAGGGAATTCACGAGGAATCCTGCGACTAGCGGGGCTCCTTGGCGGCTTTGGCGGGCAGGGGCGGGAAGCGGGCCGGGGCCGTGCGGTGGTGCGTGGCCTGCTCGTAGGCGTAGGCATATTTTATCAGCAGCGGCTCATCAAACGAGCGGCCCAGCAACTGCAGGCCGGCGGGTAGGTGGCCGTAGGTGAAACCCATGGGCACGGTGAAAGCTGGCTGTCCAGTATGCGGGGCAATCAGCTGGCTGTTGTCGCCCTGGTAGCCCTTAAAGTCGCCGATTTTAGCCGGCGGGTTGTTCCAGGTAGGGTACACCAGCGCGCCCACCTGGTGCTGGTCCATCACGGCGGTTACGGCCGCCCGAAAGGCAATGCGGTGCGGATCGGTGTAGGCCTCGCCGCAGCCGGCTTCGCTAGCGCTCGGGCGCACGCCGTGGGCGAGTTCATCCTGCAGGTTTTCCTTGATGTAGGGCGAGTACTTGCCCGAGGCCAGCACTTGGTCGATATTCTGCACGGGCGAGCTCGGGCCCAGCGCGGCCAGGTACTGGTTGATGTCATGCTTGAAGACGGAGCACCACTGGCCGGCGCTTACGCGCTCGAAATCGGGTATTTCCACGTCGACCACCGTGGCGCCGGCCCGGCGCAAATCCATGATAGCCTGCTCAAACAGCGCCTTCACCTGCGGGTCGGGGTTCCGCTCACTGAGCGTACGTAGCACCCCGATGCGGGCACCCTTTAGGCCCTGGGGGTCGAGGAACGGCAGGTAACCCTGGGCGGGGCGCTTGCCCGCGCCGTAGCTGGTCAGGGGGTCGGCGGGGTCGGGGCCGGTGGCCATGGCCTCCAGCAGCCGGGTGGCGTCGGCCACTGTCCGGGCCATGGGGCCGCCGGTGTCGTTGCGCAGGTAAAGCGGGGCAATACCGGCCCGGCTCAGCAGCCCGAGCGTGGGCCGAAACCCGACCAGGGCGTTGTGCGACGAAGGCCCACGGATGGAGTTGCCGGTGTCGGTGCCCAGGCCCGCCGTACCGAAGCTGGCGGCCACGGCCGCTGCCGTGCCACCGCTCGAACCTGCCGGCACGTACGCCAGGTTGTAGGGGTTGCGGGTTTCGCCCGCAATCGAGCTGATGCTCACCATCGGGCTGAAGGCCCACTCGGCCATGTTGGACTTGGCCAGCACAATGGCGCCGGCGGCCTTAAGCGCCTTTACTACCGTGGCATCCTCATCGGGCGCAAAACCTTTGAGGGCGAGCGAGCCGGCCGTGGTTTGCAGGCCGGCCGTGTTGTAGTTGTCTTTCACAATCAGGGCCGTGCAGTGCAGCGGCCGCAGCTGGCCGGTGCGGCGGAACTCGGCATCGAGTTGCCGGGCGGTTTCCAGTGCGGCCGGATTGGTAACAACAATGGCGTTGAGCTTCGTGGGCTGGTCGTAGGCGGCCATGCGGGCCTGATAGGCCCGCACCAGCTGCTCGCAGGTGCAGTCGCCACGCTGTAGGGCCTGCCGCACGTCGGCTATCGAGGCTTCCGTTACTTCCAGGGGCAGGCGGGTGGCGGGTTGCTCCGTTGGTGATTGGCGGCCGCAGCCGGTGGCCAGCAGGAGCAAGGCGGCGCCGAGTAGGCTCAGCAGCAGGAAACTGGTTTTTGAAAGCATAGCCGGGCGCGGGAAATAGGGCGAGAGTAGAAACAAGTGTCGGCACCTGGCCGAAAATAGGGTTTTTCTGCCGCGCCCGCGCCTTGCCCTCACGTTGCTTTGGTCGGCCCGGTTTGCGCGCCGCCATCGCGCCGCCCTGTGGCCATCGGCCGCGTTTGCCTTTTCGGGTGCTTCGCTATGCGCTTTGCAGAATTAGGCCGGCTAGCGCTTACTTTTGGTTTAGCTACCTCTGGGCACGGTGACGGTTTTCCTGCCGCCCACCCGCATCCTGCGGCGCTACCAACGGCCTCCTTTCCTTATCCCCCCTAGCTTATGCATCCCTCGCTGTTTTGGCCCTGCGTCGTCGCTTCAACGGTTCTAGCTTCCTGTTCCGTAAAACCGGCCACCTTGGCCGATAGAACCCCAGCCCAGGTCAAGGCCGCCTACGTTGTTACCAAGGACGTGCCCTACGGAGCCGATCAGCAGCAGACCCTGGATGTGTACCTGCCGGCCGATGCTGCAGAGCGACGCGCTGAAAAATATATCCTCATTTTCCTGCACGGCGGGGGCTACTATCTCAGCGACAAGGCCAAGGAAGAGCGGTACATTCAGCCCTACCTGGAAAAAGGCGTTACGGTTGTCAATCTCAATTACCGGCTGAAACGGGGTATTCCTGTGGCTACGGAAGACTTGACGCTGGCCCTCAATTTTCTGGCGGCGCACCGCGAAGCCTACCCCCTGGATTTGAAGCGGGTCGTGCTATCGGGCTTTTCCGCCGGGGCCCACATTGCTAGCTTGGTGGCGGTAACTGCCAACGACCCTACTTACCCGCACCCGCTCGCCCCAGGAATCCGCATCGCCGGGGTGGTTAACTTCTCCGGGCCGGTGGGTGGACTCGACGTTGTGGAAACGGTGTTCATGAACCACCCGGAGCCCATCATGAAAGAAATCGGGCTGGCACTGTTCCCCGAAACCACCGGGTACGCCCCGCAGGCAATGACCCGGCAGTACGAGCCGCTGACCTACCTGGACCCGCGCGACCCGCCCTTTTTCATCTGGCAGGGGGGCCAGGACGACCAGGTGCCGCCCGTTACCTTCACCCGGTTTGTGGACCAGCTCCAGCAGGACCCAAGGAAAAACACCGTTCTGTTAGTGCCCGAAGGACACCACAGCCCCTCCGCCAGCGAATTGGCGGCAGCATACAAGCAGGTATTTGAATTTCTAGAGAAAAAGTAGAGCCAGGCTCCCTTCCATCAAAGCATTTAGCTAACACAGAGAAGCTCTTAATACCTTCCAGAAGTTAAACAACGAAAGCGCGTGCCAGCGTGGCCCTGGGCCTGCTTGCCCCGGCCGAAGCCGCCGGGGCCTACGATATTCCCCTCGAACAACTCACGGCCCCTGGCCCGGACCTCGGCAGGTAAATGCACTTGGAACCGCGCATAGAATGATGGTAGTAACAGGGACTTTGGTAGCCGTGCCGCCCGCCTTATCCGCCTGGCTTGCACGTACGGTTGGCTTCGTTTCCACGCATAAGGAGTTGGTTGACAAAGGCGTACTCTACGACGCTAAATCCAGCTATCCACGCAATTCAGGGTAAAAATGGCAGGTTTCCGCTTCCCCAAGGGATATAAAGCGGACGACGCGGGTGCCAGCAGGCGGGGCAGTCCGGAGGCTCAGGGGCCGGTGCTACCCACGCCGAGTAGTCACCAATTTCCCGCCAAAATCTAGCCCCCGAACCCGCCGCCACCGGCTGGGGCGGCCTCAATGCGGCCGGCTTTGGCTTTGCTGGCCCCAATGTACCAGGTGAAGCCCAGCCAGCCAACCCGGGTTTCGGGCTTGGTGTAGAGCGTGGATTGCAACTCGGGCGAGTTGACCTCGGCCCGGCGTACTTGGGTGTTGAGCAGGTCGGAAACGCGCAACGTGAGGGCGGCGCGGTTTTGCCACAGGCGCTGGCGCAGGGCTACTTCGAGGCCGCCGGTGGCCAGCTGCCGGCCCTGGGCCGTGAGGGTGGCCGAACGGTAGGAGCCGGTCAGCTGCACGTCGAGGGCGGGCGTGGGGCTGAAGTTCTGGTTGAGGCGCACCGTGCCGCTCAGGGCCCGGCGCGAGCCGGCGTCGAGGGCGTTGGTCTGGAGCTGGGCGCGGTAGATCGAACCATTGGCCTGCACCTTCCACCAGGCCGTAATCGGCTGGCTCCAGGTGAGTTCGAGCCCCACATTGGTCGTGTTGCCCAGGTTGCGGTAGGTTTCCACCAGCACCAGGCCGGCGGCGGGGTTGCGGTTGGTGGCCACCGTGTCTACGTCGCGCAGGCGCTGAATTGAGTTGTTGGTGAAGCGCCCGAACAGCGTCGTCGTGATTTCGGCCCCGCCGGGTAGGTTCAGCTGGTGGCCCAGCTCCAGGTTGTGGCTGAATTCGGCCCGCAGCGTGGGGTTGCCGAGGCGGTAGAAGCGTGGGTCCTGGTAAATCGGGACGGCCAGCTGCTGCATGAAACCGGGACGGTTGAGGCGGCGGGCGTAGCTGAAGGACAGCTGCTGGGGCTGCTCGTTGGCCTTGGCCGTGTCGCGCTGCCCGAAGCGGTGGCTTACGCTGGCCGTCGGGAACAGGCCCAGGTAGTCGAGGTCGAACTGGCCCAGGCCACCTTCTACCGCACCATTCACGCGGGTGTACTCGGTGCGCAGGCCGGCCTGGGCGTTCCAATGGTTGGCCCAGCCGCGCTGGTAAGTAGCGTAGGCGGCCGGCACAGTTTGGCGGTAGTCGTAGGCCAGCGAGCGGGCGGGGTCGCGCAGGTAGCCGCCGGGCGCGTCGGGCTGCTGGCTGAACAAGTCGGAGTTGCCCTGGCTGCGCTGCTGCTCCACTTTGAGGCCGGTTTCGAGCTTGCCCTTATCGTGGGCCAGCGGCAGCGTGAAATCGAGCTGGGAGAAATAAATCTGGGCCTTGACGTCCGTTTGCTGGCGCCAGCTTGTGAGGGCCCCGCTTTCCAAGGTTTGCGTTACCGGCACGTCGGCCCCAATGAGCACGGCCCCGGCGGTGGCGGTCAGTTCGCGGCCGGGGTGCTGCTCCCAGGTGCGGCGGTAGTTGGCCACGTTCTGCAGAATGCGCACATCCACGTCGAGCTGCTGCACGCCTTGCTGGGTGGTGGTGGGCTCGTTCGGGCGGGTGGTGCTCAGCCGCTGCTCGGCCCGGTTGGCCTCCTGCTGCCAGGTCGGGTTCACGCTCAGGCTCAGGCTCTGCTCCTTATTAAGCTCGTAGTTGAGACCCAAATCGAGGCTGTGCGAGAAGTTGCGCTCCAGGCCGGTGCCGTCTTGGCGGGTGGTTACCAAGCCGCTGGTTTGGCTGTTGCGGACGAGTTCCCGGTAGGTTTCGTCCTGGCGGTTATAGCTCAGGCTCAGGTTGGCGGGCCCCTGCTTACGGTTGAGGCTCAGGCTGGCGTTGTACTTGTCGCGGGTGCCGCCCAACAAGCTGGCCGTGCCGTTTACGCCGTTTTTGGTTTGCTTTTTCAGGATGATGTTGATGACGCCCGTGCCCTGGGCATCGTACTTGGCCGAGGGGTTGGTCATCACCTCGATGCTGGCAATGCGGGAGGCCGGAATCTGGTCGAGGCGCAGGCCCGGCCCACCGTTGCTGCCGCCGCTGGGCTTGCCGTCGATGAGGATGGTCAGGTTCGAAGACCCACGCAGGCTCACGCTGCCACCGGCATCTACGGCCACCGAGGGCACGTTGCGCAGCACGTCGGTGGCCATGCCACCTACGCTGGCCAGGTCTTTTTCCACGTTAATCACGCGCTTGCCCGGCTCGTTTTCCACCGTGGCCCGCTCGCCCGTCACCGTTACGCCTTTCAGCTGGGTCGTAGTCGAGGTCAGTTTGATAACGCCCAACTGCACGCCGGGCGCGGCGGTGGTGAGGTTTACCGCGCGGCGAAAACCCTGGTAGCCAATAGCCGACGTTTTGAGCAGGTAACTACCCAAACCCAGTTTTTCGAGCCGGAAGCTGCCATTTTCGAGGGTTTCGGCTCCGGCCACGAAGCTCGAATCCTGGGCCCGCAGCACCACCACACTCGTGAAGGGCAGGGCCTGACCGGTGCTCTGGTCGAGCAAGGTGCCGGCCACGTAGCCGGTCGGCTGCTGCTGGGCCGTGGCGGCCAATGGAAAGAGCACAGTGAGGAACCCCAGGCCCCGCAGGGTCCGGCCGAAAGTAGAAGAGGAAGTCATGGTAGAGGAAGTGTTGGACGAAAAATCGGGCAAAGAGAGGCCGTTCCCGGCGGCCGCGGTTCCGCCGGGGTGGCACAGTTGCCAGCAATTCAGACGTGAGGTGCAGGGGCACAAACCGCCACCAGGCGGGTGCCAACTACCCCAAATACAGCGGGCGGCAGTGGGAAACCGGGGTTTCCGACTGGGGCCTCCCACCCGGCCCGATTGGCGCGAAGGTGGTGCTTGGGGTATCGGCCGCGGCGGGCTCCCGTTCAGGGGCAGCATCGCGGCCGGAAGATCAGTTAATCAACAAACCAAAGGTAGGCAAAGGTACTATGTAACGCAAGGTACTGTGTATATTAATTTTGCTATTCCCTGAAAACGCTGGATTTAGCCGTATTTGGGGTGCTTCACCAGACATACCCGGTCCGGCGCAGCCTTTATTTGTGGAGGCAGGAGGGTAGATGGGCGGGGCATGGGAACAGTTGCCCGGGGCCATTATTATTCCGGCGGCCAGTGGCGCCACGGGGTAGGGCAGGGAGTGGTTGCTACTACCACCTCCTGCCCCCAGTGCATAACCGCACAGCTGTCCGGTTTCGGACATATTTATCACCGGTGCAATTATCTGTATAGATTGTAAAAATCTGAATGATAATTGATTATACAAATGGCATGGCCGTTGGATTCGTTGGGTAGAACCTTCCTTCTAGCTGTACGAAAATGGACAGAGCCATTCCAACTACCACCCAAAACCGCCGCCAGCGCCGCCGCTGGCTGCTGGGCGCCGGGCTACTGCTGGCCCTGGGCGTGGCGCTGCTGGCCTTCCGCACGGTGCTCCAGCCCAGCCTGGAGCGTAATGCCATTTTGCTGGCCCGCGCCGAAACCGGCGACGTGGAAGCTTCGCTCACGGCGGCCGGCGTGGTTATTCCGGCCCGGGAGGCGGTTATTACCAGCCCCATTGCCAGCACTATCCGGCGGACTCTGGTGGCGGTGGGTAGCCGCGTACAGCCGGGCCAGCCGATTCTGGAGCTGGACCGCGACCTGACCGAGTCGGCCCTGGCCAAGCTCCAAGACGAGCAGCAGCAGAACCGCAACCGCGGCAGCCAGCTCCAGCTCACCCTCGAAAAAGCCCTCAGCGACCTGCAAGCGCAGCAACGAGTGCAGCAGGTGCGGGTCAACAGCCTGCAATCGGCGTTGCGCGACGAGCAGTACTTGCTGAAAGTGGGCGGCGGCACGGCCGAAAGCGTACGGCAGGCCGAACTGAACTTAAAAGTAGCTCAGCTGGAGCAGCAGCGCCTGAGCGAGCAAATTGCCAACCAGCGGGCCGCCAACGCCGCCGACCGCCGGGAGCTGGGTTTCACGGTGCAGATGCAGCAGCGCAGCATTACTGAGCTGGCCGGCAAGCTGGCCCAGGCCAACATCAGTAGCCAGCAGCCGGGCGTGCTCACCTGGCTCAACGATGGCCTGGGCACCACCGTGCAGGCCGGCGACCCGCTGGCCCGGGTGGCCGACCTGACCCACTTCCGGGTGCGGGCCACCATTTCCGACACCTACGCCGACGCCCTGCACCCCAACGACCCGGTTATCGTCCGCATCAACGACCTCGATTTGCGCGGCACCATCAGCACCGTAAGCCCCACCGTGGACAAGGGCACCGTGACCTTCTACGCCACCCTGGCCCGGGACCACCACCCGGCCCTGCGCCCCAACCTGCGCACCGACGTGTTCGTGGTCACCAACTCCCTGCGGGGTGTAATACGGGTGAAAAATGGCCCCTTCTACCAGGGCGGCAAGGAGCAGCCGGTATTCGTGGTGAAAGACGGCCGCGCCACTCGCCGCACTGTGCAGTTTGGGGCCAGCAACTTCGATTACGTGCAGGTAACCGGCGGCCTGCGCCCCGGCGAGCAAATCGTCGTCTCCGACATGAAAGACCACCTCGACACGCCTGAACTAACTATCCAATGAAAAATTTAGCTATTAGCCTTCAGCTGTTAGCTGTTAGCTTTTTCAATCTGGAAGCCAACGCTCAGCCGGCAGCCGTTGTCAAGCAGGATACGAGCAGAATAGCGAATAGCTATCAGCAAACAGCTGTTAGCCCAAGGGAAGAGGCAGCTATCAGCTTAAACGACGTCATCCGCCAGGCCCTCAGCCAGTCGGCGGTGGCGCGGCAGGCCAGCACCAGCCGCGACCAAAGCTACTGGCAGTGGCGGGGCTACCGGGCCAACTACCGGCCCCAGCTGGGCTTGCAGGGCACGCTGCCGGGGTTCAGCCGGGCCGTAACGCCGGTGGTGCAGCCCGATGGCACCACCGATTTCCGGGCCGTGCGCCTCAACAACTCCAACCTGGCCCTCACCCTCAGCCAGAACATCGGCCTGACGGGCGGGCAGGTATTCGTGGCCTCCGAAGTGCAGCGGTTCGACGATTTCAACGGGGGGCTGCGGCGCTACAACAACCAGCCGGTGGTTGTGGGCCTAAGCCAACCGCTGGGCCGCTTCAACGACTTGCGCTGGGCCCGACGGCTGGAACCGCTACGCTACCAGGAAAGCCAGCGGCAGTACGTGGAGGAGCGCGAAACCATTGCCCAGCGCATCACGGAGCTGTATTTTGATGTGCTGAGCCAGCAGATAAATGCCCAGGTGGCGGGCCAGAACGCCCAGGCCAACGCCAAGCTGCTGCGCCTGGGCCGGGAGCGGTACGGCCTCGGACGCCTCTCCCAAAGCGACCTGCTGCGCCTCGAACTCAACCTGCTCACGGCCCAGCAGGCCGAAGTGCAGGCCCGCCTCGATGCCCAAAACGCCGCCGTGGAGCTGCAAGCCTACACCGGCCTGCCCGCCGAAAGCCTGCGCCTGACGGTGCCCGCCGCCGCCCCGCGCCCGGTGGTGCCGCCCGCGCTGGCGCTGGCGCAGGCCCGCCAGAACCGGGCCTTGGTGCTGGGCTTCCGCCGCCGCCTGCTCGAAGCCGAACGCACCGTGGCCCTGGCCCGTGGCACTACTGGGTTCCAGGCCACGCTTTCGGCCAACTTAGGCTACATCAACCAGGCCCCCAACCTCTGGGATACCTACGCCGCCCTGCAACAGCAGCAGCAGGTGCAGCTCACCTTCGCGGTACCCCTCGTGGACTGGGGCCGGCGGCAGGCTACCGTAAAAACCGCCCAACTAACCCGCCAACAGGTGCAAACCGACGTGCAGCAGGAAGAAGCCACCTTCGAGCAGAGCGTGCGGGTGCAAGCCGCCCAGCTCGGCCCCCTGGCCACCCAGTTCGCCCTGGCCGCCCGCGCCGATACCCTGGCCCGCCAGCGCTACGCCATTGCCCAGGCCACCTACCAAGTCGGCCGCATCAGCCTCACCGACCTCACCATCGCCACCGCCGAAAAGGACCAAGCCCGCCGCGCCTATATCGGGGCCCTGCGCGCCGCCTGGGTGGCCCACTACCGATTAAGGGCGCTAACACTGTATGATTTTGAGCGGGGCGAGGCGCTGGTGGAAGGGCCCTAGCGTGCGGCCTCACGCCAGGGCCGCACCACAATCGAACAGGGCGTCCGAAATCGGACATAATTTGCATCGGATGAAAAACACCAAATTCATATAAGTAATTGATATTAAGTGAAATATGAAAATGGCCCGCTGCTTGAATATCCCCTGGTACCTACCCGCTTAGCCTGTTCAAAACCGGACAACTCACCTTTCAACTTCTTCCTCATGACCAATCTATTCGCCCCGGTTGCCGTTGATTCGGCCTCGCCCCGGGTTGCTACTGCCGCGCCGGCGCCGGGCCGGGCCGTGCTCCAGCTCACCGGTATCGAGAAGGTGTACCAGACCCGCACCATCGAAACAGTTGCGCTCAACCACGTCAACCTCACCATCAACCAAGGCGAGTTCGTCTCGATTATGGGACCTTCGGGCTGCGGAAAGTCCACGCTGCTCAGCATCATGGGCCTGCTCGACGAGCCCACCGGCGGCACCTTGGAACTTGATGGCCGCCCCGTGCAGAGCTACTCCGATAAGGAACTGGCCCGCCTGCGCAACCACAAAATCGGGTTCGTTTTCCAGAGCTACCACCTGATAAACGACCTCTCGGTGCTCGACAACGTGGAGCTGCCGCTGCTTTACCGTAGCGGCGTGAGCGGCAAGGAGCGCCGGCAGCGGGCCTATGCTGCCCTCGAAAAAGTGGGCCTCGGGGCGCGCACCAACCACTTCCCGAGTCAGCTTTCGGGTGGGCAGCGCCAGCGCGTGGCCATTGCCCGGGCCCTAGCCGGCCAGCCCGAACTCATCCTGGCCGACGAGCCCACCGGCAACCTCGACTCGGTGATGGGCGAGGAAATCATGGACCTGCTGCTGACCCTCAACCGGCAAGAGGGCACCACCATCGTCATGGTCACCCACGACGAGCAGCAGGCCCTGAAAACCCAGCGACTCATCCGCTTCTTCGACGGCAGCCAGGTTTCTTAAACGGTCATGCTGAGCGGAGTCGAAGTATCTCTACCGCAGTGCTAATACCTGATAGTTAGCTACCACTGCAACGAAGCGGGAGAGATGCTTCGCTTCACTCAGCATGACGGATTATTCTTTTAGCCCTAATAATTCCAGCCCCCAACAGCCATGTTTCTCTCCTATCTCAAAATTGCCTGGAAGGTGCTACTGCGGCGTAAGTTTTTCACCTTCATCAGCCTATTCGGTATCTCGTTTACCCTGATGATGCTGCTGGTGATGTACGCCATGGTGGACTACTCCGTGGGCCCCCAGATGCCGGAACTGCGCACCGATCGGCTGCTATTTATCACCCGGATGCAACTTTTCTACCGCGACGGTGGCCAGAGCAATTCGGGGCTCGGATATGCCTTCTTGGACAAGTACGCCCGCACCCTGCGCACACCGGAAAAGGTGTCGCTAAGCGAGCATAATTTCAGCACCGTGGCCGCCTACGTAGGTAACCAAACGCTCAAGCTCGACCTCAAACGCACCGACGACGTGTTCTGGCAGGTGCTCAACTTCGACTTTGTGGCCGGCCGGCCTTTCAATGCCCAGGAAGAACGCGACGCGGCGCATGTGGTGGTCGTCAACGAGAGCACGGCCCGCCGCTACTTCGGCACCAGTGAAAACGTGCTCGGGAGGGTTATGGAGCTGGACGCCGTGCGCTACCGGGTAGTGGGGGTAGTGAGCGACGTGCCGTTGTCGCGGATTCAGTCTTACGCCGAGGTCTGGGTGCCGCTCAGCACAACTCCGGCGAACCTGCGCGACCCCGACTATCTGGGCGGCTACATGGCCATTCTGCTGGCTCCCTCTGCGGCCGAGGTCGACAACGTGAAGGCGGAGTTTCAGCAGGTGGTTAACCGGATTCCGCTGCCCGACCCCAAGCAGTTTAAGGAGCTGCGTACCCGCGCCCACACACTCTTCGCCTCCCTGATTGCCCACGCCAACGGCAGCTCATCGGCCGACGGGGCCAGCGGACTGGTCGTGCGCGTGGCCCTGGCCTTGACGCTGCTCTTCATGCTGCTGCCGGCCCTGAACCTGATAAACGTAAACGTGAGCCGCACCTTGGAACGGGCCTCCGAAATTGGGGTACGCAAAGCCTTCGGAGCTACTACCAGCGCTCTTATGCGGCAGTTTCTCATCGAAAATATCTTCCTGACGCTGCTTGGGGGGCTGCTGGGGTTAGGACTGGCCGCCGGAATGCTGGCCTTTATCAATAGTATCCACCTGATTCCCTACGCCCAGTTTGCCCTTAATGGGCGAGTGTTTGGGGTGGCGCTGGGGCTGGCGTTGGTGTTTGGAATTCTGTCGGGAGTGTACCCGGCTTATAAAATGTCGAAATTACAGGCCGCGCAGGTCTTGAAAGGAGAAGTTGCCTTATGATTCGCCACCTGATTACACTGATGTGGAACCGACGCCGGGCCAACGGTTTGCTGCTGGCCGAAATATTTCTGGCCTTCGTGGTGCTGTTTGTAGTGGGCAGCGTCGGCCTCTTTAACTGGCGAAACTACCAAGAGCCGATGGGCTTCAGCTACGATAACGTGTGGTCAATTGACCTGGACGCCGGAACCCAACCCCGGGCCGACCAGTTCGCCACCTTACAAACCGTACTGCGCCAGCTGCGCGGTACGCCGGGCGTGGTCAGCGTCTCGCGTACCGCCTCCAACACGCCCTTTTCCGGCAGTGACAATACCACTTGGCTGGAAACGGAAAAAGGTGGCATTAAGCAGTCGGTAGAAGATGTGAACTACTACGAGGCCACCATTGAACTGCGCGAGGTAATGGGGGTGCAAATGCGTGAGGGCCGCTGGTTCGACCACCGCGATGAAGCCGCCACCCGAACCCCGGTAGTCATTACGCAACTGTTGCGTGATAAGCTATTCGGGCCCGGTGCATCGGTCGTGGGGAAACGCATCAGCAACCGCAAAGCCGAGTGGCAGGTGGTGGGTGTGAGTGGGGCTTACCGAGCCGATGGTGAGTTGCAGGAGCCCCGGCCTGCAATGTTTGTTTACCTCAGCCCCGACGATACGACCCGCGCCCGGAATACGCTATTGGTGAAGGTGCGGCCCGGAAGCGGCGCGGCGTTGGAAAAGAAAATCAGCGCCGATATTCGTAGCGCCGGCACTACTTGGTCGAGCAATGTCAGGGCCTTGGCCGAACAGCGGCTGACTCAATTGAAGTTTGGTTTGGTGCTCCCCGTTATCTTGGGGGTAGTGTGCCTGTTTCTCATCATTAACGTAGCCCTGGGTCTGTTTGGGGTGCTGTGGCTGAACATCAGTCGGCGGCGGGGCGAAATTGGCGTGCGCCGGGCCATGGGCGCTACGGCCGGCAACATAAGCCGGCAGGTGCTGGGCGAAATCCTGGTCCTGACTACTTTCGGGCTGGGGCTGGGGTTGCTGGTAGCCGTGCAGTTTCCGCTGCTGGGGGTGTTCAGCGTGGAATCCGGCATTTATTTCACTGCCATGCTGCTGGCGGCCGGGGTGCTGTATTTGCTGGCCGTGGCGTGCGCACTCTATCCCAGCCGGCTGGCGGCCGGCATCCAGCCCGCCGTGGCGTTGCGGGAGGAGTAAGAGGCCCTGGCCGGTAGCTGTGGTTGCCCGACATCCCTTTGAACTCCGCGCATTCCTCCGCGAACTTGCGTGAAAACCAATACCAGTTACACTTCCAGGCAACCGAACAATCAGGCGGCGCATCTGCCGTTTCAACCACTATCTTTCCCCGCTTTCTATGAAAAACCTCACGACCCTCGCCCTGCTGTGGCTGTTGGCTCTGGTGCCCGCCCTGGCCCAAACCGCCACCGAACCCCGTTCCGTCGCCAGTTTCACGGCCATCGAGGTGAGCAACGGTATCGAGCTGAACCTGACCGCCGGCCCCGCCCAGCGGATCCAGGCCAGCGCCGACACGCCCGAACTCCTGGCCCGCCTCAAAACCGACGTGCGCAACGGCGTGCTGGTTGTCAGCTTTGAGCGGGAGAAAGACGAAAAGCAGGACCGCAACAGGCGCACCTTCCACCTGCTGGTAGAAGTAACGGCCCCGGCCGTGGCGGGCCTCAAGGGCACCAGCGGCGCCAAAATCGCGCTGGCCGGCCCCTACGTCACCGATAAGCTGAATCTCGACCTGTCGTCGGGGGCCATGCTGGAGGGAGAAATACGGGCGGCGGCGTTCAGCGCCGACCTGAGCAGCGGTGGTATTGCCACGCCCACCGGGCAGGCCCAGCGCCTCACGGTCGACGTTTCCAGCGGGGGCATATTCAAGGGCCAGAACCTGCAAGCCACCACCTGCGACGCCTCGGCTTCGAGTGGGGGTATTGCCAACGTAGAAGTGCGCGAAACCCTGACGGCCCAGGCCTCGAGCGGGGGCCTCGTGCGATATGGGGGCGTGGCCCAGGTCAAGAAAAGGGCCAGCAGCGGTGGCAGCGTAAAGAGCCGGTAGACCGCCGCCCGGGCAGGCTGCCCATGATGGCAACTTGCTTATGCAGCCGCTCTGCCCGCTCCTGATAGTCCCTGGCCCACCTCCGCGAAAACCTCCGCGCTCCGCTGCGGGAAAACTGCCCGTCCGATACCCAAACGGTCCATGATTCTACTAGTTGACGACGATATTGCCGTGCGCACTTCCCTGCGCCTGCTGCTGAAGCAGAATGGCTACCCCGCCGAAGCCGTGGCCACGCCCGCCGAGGCCCTGCGCCTCGTGGAAAAGAACGCGCCCCGGCTGGTGGTCCTCGATATGAACTTCTCGCTCGATACCAGCGGCCACGACGGGCTGCAACTGCTGGCCCAGCTCAAGCGGCTGCGGCCGGGCTTGCCGGTGGTGCTGCTCACGGGCTGGGGTAGCATTGCGCTGGCCGTAGCGGGCATGAAAGCCGGGGCCGCCGAGTTCGTTACCAAGCCTTGGGACAACGACCACCTGCTCCAGACAATCCGCACGGTGCTGGCCCTCACCGAACCCGACCCGGTTCTCACCGACCCCGCCGCCCTCGGCCGGCGCCAACTCGATGCCCAGTACGATTTTACGAGTATCGTGGGCCAGGATGCTGGTTTGCTGCACGTACTGCGCCAGGTGGGCCAGGTGGCGCCCACCGATGCCTCGGTGCTCATTGAGGGCGAATCGGGGACGGGCAAGGAGCTGATTGCCGAGGCCCTGCACCGCAACAGCCCCCGCCGCCGCCAGCCCTTCGTGAAGGTGAACCTGGGCGGTATTTCGGCCTCGTTGTTCGAAAGCGAACTGTTCGGCCACCGCCGCGGGGCGTTCACGGATGCCAAAACCGACCGCGTGGGCCGCTTCGAAATGGCCCAGGGCGGCACCATTTTCCTCGATGAAATCGGGGAGCTCGACCTCAATTCGCAGGTGAAGCTGCTGCGCGTGCTCCAGGACCGCACCTACGAAGTGCTCGGCGACAGTAAGCCGCGTCGCCTCGATATCCGGGTGGTCTGCGCCACCAACCGTCATTTGGCCGAGGAAGTGCGGGCGGGCCGCTTTCGCGAGGATTTGTTCTACCGCATCAACCTGATAACCGTGCGCCTGCCCGCCCTGCGCGAGCGGCCTCAGGACATTGGCCTGCTGGTGCGGCACTTCGTGGAAAGCCTGCGCGCCACCTACCACCGGCCGGCCCTGCGCGTGGGCACCCGCGCCCTGCACTGGCTCCAGGAGCAGCCGCTGCCGGGCAACATCCGGGAGCTGAAAAACGTGGTGGAGCGTGCCGTGCTGGTTTCGGGCAAGGACGAACTGGGCCCCGAAGATTTCCAGGCTCAGACCCCCGCGCTACCCGTTGCCACCGGCCCCAACGAGCTGCCCGAACCCGGCACCATGACCCTGGAAGAGCTGGAAGCCCAGATGATCCGCCGCACCCTGACCCATTACGAAGGCAACCTGAGCCGCGTCGCCCGAGCCCTGGGCCTGAGCCGGGGGGCTTTATACCGAAGGCTGGAGAAGTACGGAATTGAGGCGGCGGAAGGGTAGGGGCGGGGGAAATGAGGTGGGGGCCTGGGGTAAAAAGAACGGTCATGCTGAGCGCAGTCGAAGCATCTCTACCGCTTCGTTGCAATCGACAGGGTTACCATTGCGGTAGAGGTGCTTCGACTGCGGCTGCGCCTTCACTCAGCATGATCGTTCTTGTGCCTCTCACCAGCCCGTTAACCTGGTTGTTTGCCAATTCCTCAGCCCCCGCCAGCCCTACCCCGAATGTCTCTGCGCGTCAAATTCCTGCTTTTTGTTGTCCTGATTCATGCGGTGCTGGTGGTGCTGGCGGCCCAGTTTATCCGCACCAACGCGCCGTTGTTTGTGGGGCTGGAGGTGGTGCTGCTTATCAGCATCGTGCTCACGGTGCAGCTGTACCGGGGCTTCGTACGGCCATTTGAGCTGATTGCGGCGGGCACGGCGGCCATTCAGGCCCAGGATTTCTCCCTGAAATTCGTGCCCGTGGGCCAGCGGGAAATGGACCAACTCATCGGCGTGTACAACCACATGATGGACGCCCTGCGGCAGGAGCGCGTTACCCGGCACGAGAAAAGCCACCTGCTCGAAAGCCTGATTCAGGCCTCGCCGGCCGGGCTGCTGCTGCTCTCCTTTGATGGGGAAATGGAGGGCGTGAACCCGGCCGCCGAACGAATGCTGGGCCAATCGGCGGCCGCCCTGCTGGGCCAGCGCCCCGGCACGCTGCCGGGCGAGTGGGGCGCGGCCCTGGCCCGCTTGAGCGAGGCCGAGCCCCAGGTAGTGCGCCTCTCGGGCATGCAAACCTACCGGGCCAGCTGTTCCCACTTCATCGACCGGGGCTTTAGCCGGCAGTTTATTTTGCTCGAAGAATTGACCCGGGAGCTGATCAAACAGGAAAAGCAGGCCTACGAGCAGCTGATCCGGATGATGTCGCACGAGGTGAACAACTCCATCGGGGCCATTAACTCGCTACTCAACAGCTTCCATCACTACGCGCCCCAGCTCGCGCCCGCCGACGCGCCCGACTTCATGGAAGCCCTCGACGTAGCCATCCAGCGCAACACCAACCTGGTCAACTTCACGGCCGGTTTCGCCCACCTCGTGCGCCTTCCACCCCCGCATCCCGCACCCACCGACGTGCACGAGCTTCTCCGCCACCTCACGCGTCTGCTGCACATTCCAGCCCAAAACCGCCGCATCAGCTGGCACCTGGCGCTGGCCGCGGGGCCGCTCGTGGTCAACCTAGATGCCCGGCAGCTGGAGCAGGCCCTGCTCAACATCGGCAAAAACGCCCTCGAAGCCATCGGCGAAAACGGCCACGTGTGGGTGCGCACGAACCACAATCCGCCCACCCTGGTCATCGAAAACGACGGCCCGGCCCTGGCCCCCGAAGTGCAGCGCCGCCTGTTCACGCCCTTCTTCAGCACCAAGCGCGACGGCCAGGGCATCGGCCTCACCCTCACCCGCGACATCCTGCTCCAGCACAACTTCCGCTTCAGCCTGGAAACCCAGCAAAACGGCCGCACGGCGTTTACGGTGTGGTTTGCGGTGAATGAGTGAATGACATTCCGTGTCACCCCTTCACTCACCGAACTGGTGGTTTGCGGGTGGGCCTTACCGGCGGGGTCTGGTTGGGGTCCACAGTTTGCCCATTGCGGAAAGTCTTTTTCTCCTTTACCGTCGTGCCATCGGGGCCGAAGTAGGACCAAACGCCCGTTTCCTTGCCATTGCGGAAGGCCCCGCTCATTTCAGGGGTGCCGTCTTCGCGCAGCAGGCGGTAGGGGCCGGTTTTGAGGCCGCGCACGTAGGTGGTTTCGGCTTGCAGCTTGCCCGAAGGATAGAACGACTGGGCCAGGCCGGCGGGCTTGCCGTTTTCGTTGAGCAGCTTGCTTTGCAGCGGGCCGGTGGGGTAATAGGTTAGTTGCTCGCCCCCGAGGCGGCCGTTCTGGTAGTTCTCCACTTGCTGCACCTGCTTGCCGCCTGGGAAGTAGGTGCGCCACTGGCCCACCGGCAGGTTGTTCTTATACTGCTGCTCCCGGTGCAGGCTGCCGTCCTCGAAATAAGCCGTGATTTTCCGGTCGCGGGCCTGGTTGCCGTACTCGATTTTCTGCTCCGGCTTGCCCGATTCGTAGAAATCTTCTTGGGTGCCTTGCAACACGCCTTGGCGGTAGTTCAGCTTGCTCTTGATGGCCCCGCTCTCGTAATAGGCCTTGGCCGGGCCATCGAGGTTGGTGGTGCCGCCGGCCAGGGAGCGGGCCTGCTTTGTGAGGTCGTCGCCGAGCGGATTTTTTACGGCCCGGCCCACCAATGGGGTGGCCACGTAGGTGCCCTCGGTCTGGAGCTGGCCCGAGCGGTAAAAGGTGCGGTAGCTACCCCGGCCGGTTTTGTCGGCTAGCACTTCCGTTTCCGTCTGGCCGTTGTCGTAGTACGTTTTGTAGGGGCCGGCCAGCAGACCGCGGCTATACGTACCCTCACTCTGGAGCTGGCCGTTTTCGTAGTATGTTTTCACCGGCCCATTGGCTTGGCCCTCAGTAAACGTGATTTCGGCCTTGGGTTTGCCCGAATCATAGAGCTCCCGCACCAGGCCGGATGGCTGGCCCTTAGCCAGGGTGGTTTCGAGCTTCACGCGGCCATCGGGGAAGTAGTAACGCAGCTCGCCGCTGGGCTCATCGGCCTCAAAAGAGCCTTCCTGCGCCAGCTTACCGGTGTCGTAATAGGTTTTGAAGGGCCCCTGGCGTACGCCGTCCTGGTAAGTTACTTCGAGTCGCCGTCCACCGTTGGGATGAAACTCCACGTAGGCCGAGTCGCGCTTGCCGGCGGTGTAGCGGGTCTGGGCTTCGAGCTTGCCGGCGTAGTAAAACCGCTTGTACGGGCCCTGCATCACGGTATCGGACCCCACCAGCGCCGAAAAAACCTCGCGCTTGTGCACATTCGTGGAGTCGAAATAGGTGGTCAGCCGCCGCAGCTTCTGGGCCTGAACGGCGGTGGAAGTGAGTAGTAGCAGGATGAAAATTCGCTTCATAGCAGCAAGAACGGGGGAAATGGCAAAGTAGTGCGTTTCGGATTTTACGCAGGGTTTCGCGGTGGGGCAACACAGGGTAGCAGGACGGCCGTGTAACACCACCCCAGGACCGTGCGAAACCCGGCAAACAAAAGCCCTGCCGCAAAACAAGCGGCAGGGCTTTCAAATTGAAGTCTCAGTTATATAAAACGAAAGCTGACCGCTCCCTATACTTTCTCCAGCACAATGCTGCTGGCTCCGCCGCCACCGTTGCAGATGCCGGTGACGCCGATTTTGCCGCCCTCGTTCTCCATCACGTTCAGCAGCGTGGTCACGATGCGCGCGCCGGAAGCGCCCAGCGGGTGGCCCAGGGAAACAGCGCCGCCGTACACGTTCACCTTAGTGCCTTCCAAGTTAAGGAGCTTGTTGTTGGCCAGCGAAACCACCGAGAAAGCCTCGTTTATTTCGTAGAAATCCACGTCGGAAGCCTCCAGGCCGGCGTTTTTCAACGCTTTCGGAATAGCCAACGATGGGGTGGTGGTGAACCACTCGGGAGCCTGCTCGGCATCGGCGAAGCCGCGGATGATGGCCATCGGCTTGATGCCCAGCTCGTCGGCCTTCTCGCGGCTCATGAGCAGCACGGCGGCGGCGCCGTCGTTGAGGGTGGAGGCGTTGGCGGCCGTTACAGTGCCTTCCTTAGTGAAGGCGGCGCGCAGGCTGGAAAACTTGCTGAAATCAGCCTTCAGGTACTCCTCGTCGTCGGAAATAACGGTTTCCTTGCCGCGTACCGTGATGGTGACAGGCACGATTTCGTCCTTCTTCTTGCCAGCTTTGGCGGCGGCGGCGCTCCGCTCGTAGCTCTGCTGGGCGAAGGCATCCTGGTCCTCGCGCGTGATGCCGTAATGGGCAGCGGTGGCGTCGGCGGCATTGCCCATGGCGTAGTCGTTGTACGGGTCCCAGAGGCCATCTTTCATCAGGCCGTCAATCATCTGGCCATTACCGTACTTCGCCCCAAAACGGGCTTTGTCGAGGTAATACGGCACGTTGCTCATGCTTTCCATGCCGCCGGCCATTACCACGTCGGCCTGGCCGAGCATGATGGCCTGGGCGCCGTACATAATGGCTTTCGAGCCCGAGGCGCACACTTTATTTACGGTGGTGCATTCCACGGTGTCGGGCAGACCGGCTTTCTTGGCGGCCTGGCGGGCCGGAGCCTGGCCCAGGTTGGCCGAAATAACGTTGCCCATAATTACCTGCTGCACTTCCTTGCCATCGAGGCCGGCCTTCTCCAGGGCACCCTTAATAGCAATAGCGCCCAGCTCAATGGCCGACAACGACGCCAGGCTTCCGCCAAATGATCCAATAGGGGTCCGCACGGCGGCGACAATGACTACTTCTTTGATTTGCATAATTGAGTTGTTGGGTGGGGGTGAGTTTAGAGCCTAAAGGTACGAAAGGTGAAATGGTGAGTTGATGATGTAGGGACCAGTAAAACAGGTGTCATGCTGAGCAGCACGAAGAATCTCGCGTGCAATGGCAATTTTTACCATTAACGCTCAGCAAGGCGAGAGTTGGCAGTGCACGCGAGATTCTTCGCGCTGCTCAACATGACACTCCACTTTTACTGGTTCCCACATCATCTGTTCCCCAACTCACTCGTTCACCAAATTACCATCCCGGCTTGCTCTTATCGGCGGGTTTGGTGGCTTTGCGGGGGAGTTGCTGGAGATATTGCTGCTCGGCTGTGTGCAGGGCTTCGAGGAGCTGGCGGGCCTGGCCGGGGCTGAGGTTCATCTGTTGCAGGCGGGCGCGTTGGGTTTGCAGGTTGGCCTCATCCGGTGCGGCCGTTTCGGTGCCGCCGCGCCGACTGGTGCCGCCGGGCGCTTCGGGGCCGTTTTCTTCGTCGCTGAGGCCGCGCACGGTGCCGGGCTGGCTGCCCTGGGCCACGCTGCGCTGCTGCCCCGCGCCGGGCCGGAAGCCACCGGTGGCCGAGTTACCGGGTTGGGCCGAAGGTTGATTTAAGTCGCGCTGGCCGTTGGCATTGGGGCGGCGCTCGGGGGCGCTGTTCGGGTCCTGGAGCTGGCTGGGGTCGGGGCGCTGACCGGGCGTGTCGGGGCCGGCTTTGGGGCGGCTCTGGGTGCGGGGGCCGTTCTGGGCGGCTTCCGGGCTGCCATCGGAGCCGGGCGGGGGAGGAGCAGGGGCCTGGGGGCGACGGGCGGCCAGGAATTCGCGCAGCACCTCGTAGTTGTAGCGGGCGGCAGCATTTTTGGGGTTAGCCAGCAAGGCTTGGCGCAGCAACCCCACGGCCTGGGCATATTCGCTGCGGCTGGCTGCCAGGCCCGCTAGCTGCTGCAGCGCCACGCTCCGGATGGGCAGATTGGGGCTGTTCAGCAGGCGGCCGTAGTAGGTGCGGGCTTCGGCCGGTTGGCCCGCCCGGGCGGTGGCGTGGGCCAGGTTCAGCCACACGGCATCGTCGGTAGCGCCAAACCGGAGCGCGGCATCCTGGTAGGCCGCCGCTGCCGCCGCGTAGTGTTGTTGAGCGTAGGCAGCGGCCCCGCGCTGCACAGCGGCATTGCGGTCGTGGATGCGCGTGATGCCGCCCCATAAACTTACCAGCAGTATGCTGCCCGCCAACAGAATCTTCATGGCCGAATTACTTTCACAGTGATCAGAACGTCAAGCATAATCAGCAGCAGGGCCAGGGCCAGCGGGTAGCGGTAGCGGTCATCGGCCACCGATACGGTCCGCACCTGTTGGGCCTGGCCTTCTACCCTGTTCAGGGCATTGAGCAGGAGGGGAAACTCGTTGCGCTCGGCGCTAAGTTCAAAATACTGCCCGTTGGTTTGTTCGGCCAGCCGCCGCAAGGGGGCCGTTACCAGGCGCGTCACTACGTCGCGGCCCCGGGCGTCGCGGAGGTAGCCCTGGCCAGTCGGGGCCGGAATCCGGCTGCCCTCGGTAGTGCCTACGCCCATTGTAAATACCCGGGTGGCAGAGCGGGCCAGCACCCGCACAGTGGGTTCGAGGTTGTCGCCGAAATCTTCCCCGTCAGTTACCAATACCAGCACAGTGGCCCGGGGCAGGGCTTGGGGCAGGGCTTGGGGCAGGGCGGTTTCGGGGGCGGGCGGACCGAGGCGGCCGAGCACCAGCTCCAGCGGGGGCACCAGGTCGGTACCGGTAGGCGGTACCAGCGCGGTTTGCAAGGTGCTGAGAAACAGCAGAAGTGCATCTTGGTCGTATGTGAGCGGACACTGCACGTAGGCTTCGCCCGAAAACACCACCAGTCCTAGCCGGTCGGCTGGGAAGCGGCGCACCAGAGCGGCTAATTCCGCTTTCACCTTCTGCAGCCGCGAGGGAGGCACATCGGGCGCGTCCATCGAGCGGGATAGGTCTACGAGCAGCCAGATGTCTTTGCCAGCGGTGCGCACCGGGTGTTGGGTGAGGCCATAGGCGGGGCCGAGTAGCGCGGCGCCCAGCAAGCCTACGTATAGTAAGCGCAGGGCCAGCTTCCAGCCCAGGCGGCCCCCGCTTTGCCCCAGCGGAGCGGCCAGCCGACGGGTACGAAACAGGTATCCCAGGTAAAAAAATAAAAAAAACAGGGCCGCCGCTGCTTCCGGCCAGCCCGGCCAGTAAGCCCAGTTCAGCGCCACGGTAACGGGTTCATGTTCACAATACAACCAACGGAAAAGCAAGGCGAAAAGGGGCTTCCGGAAAGCCAGAAAGCCTCTCTATACCGCTGAACGCGGCGGCAAGATGGAAGATATTTTTTTTGAAGAGGGTTTGTTTCTCCCTTCCGCTCGTATATTTGCACAGCTTTTAACCGGAAAGCAATGCCACCTGGAGAGGTGGGTGAGTGGCTGAAACCAGTAGTTTGCTAAACTGCCGTAGCTCTAAAGGCTACCGGGGGTTCGAATCCCCCCCTCTCCGCACATTTTTTTAATTAAAAGTTGAGAATTAAAAATTAAAAACTGCTGTGTAATAGCACCAGGTAATTAATTTTTAATTCTCAACTTTTAATTATTCTTTCGGGGTGTAGCGTAGCCCGGTATCGCGCTGCTTTGGGAGCAGGAGGCCGCAGGTTCGAATCCTGCCACCCCGACCAGCAATTAGCCGTCAGCCCGCCTTTGGGGCGGGCGGCTTTTTGTTTTTTGACCCCGTAGCTCAGCTGGATAGAGCAGCTGCCTTCTAAGCAGCCGGTCATGTGTTCGAATCACATCGGGGCCACCCTCATAATCAGCCACTTAGCCGCCGGGGTAAGTGGCTTTTTTGTGGGTAGGCTTCGGCTGGGTGCTAGTGCCCCGGTATTAACCAATTGGTTCGGCTGCCAAAACATATTGTCTGCGTGCCAAGTACCAACACCTACATTCCTACTATATGAAACCGCCTCTTTTTCATCCCGGCCAGGAAGTTGTGTGCACCAACGACGACTTTACGATGCTGCTGGTGCAAAATCCCAATATCCGGACCCCTAAGCGCGGCCCCATTTATAAGGTGCGTGGCATATACTACACCCACAAGGGCTACGGCATTACGCTGCAGGAAATAAATAATGCTGACGTGGCCCCGGGGTTTCCGGAGGCTAATTTCCATGAGTCGCGCTTTGCCCCATTGCCGCCGATGGAGGAAGTGGATATATCGGCGGCTATCGAGGAAAGCATATTAGTGTAAGATGCGGGCGGGCGCTTGCGCGGCGTTTAATCTAGGGTTCATACTTGCCAGGGAGTTTGATAGCCGGCCGGTGGGAAGCTAATTTGTTTCGTCGCCATGCGTTATGTTTGTGAAAACATAACGCATGGCTTTTGCTCCGTTTCCCACTTTCCGGTTCTGGTTATTACCGCTTCTGAGCACCCTGCCGTGGCTGGCTCAGGCCCAGGCACCGGCTGCCACCGGGGCCGATACCACCCGCCGGCCGGTGATGCTGGGGGAGGTGGTTGTAGCGGCTTCCAAGGTGGAGGAAAGTATTTTGCAGTCGCCCGTGACGGTGGAGAAGCTCAACGCCCGGGCCCTGCGGCTCGCGCCCGCGCCCTCGTTTTTCGATGCCCTGGAACAGGTGAAGGGCGTACAGGTAATTACGCCCAGTCTGGGGTTCAGGGTGCTCAACGCCCGCGGCTTTGCCAATACCACCAACGTGCGCTTCGCCCAGCTCGTGGATGGCATCGACAACCAGGCCCCCCACATCGGCGGGCCAATTGGCAACGTGCTCGGGCCGAGTGATTTGGATATCAGGAGCGTAGAGATTGTACCCGGCACGGCCGCGGCGCTCTATGGGCTGAACGCCATCAATGGGCTGGCCAATTTCAGCACCCGCAACCCGTTTGTCAGCGGGGGCCTGAGCGTACAGCAAAAAGTAGGCGTCAACCACGTAAACGACCCCAATACCGGCCCGCGGCCCTACGCCGAAACCAGCCTGCGCTACGCCCGGGTGCTAGGACCGAAGTGGGCCTTTAAAGTGAACGGCACCTACCTGCGGGGCTACGACTGGATGGCCACCGATCCGACCGAGCTCAACCCCAATGGCAACGCCAGCACCGGCCTGCTGGGCCCCAACAACCCCGCCCGCGACCCGGTGAGCAGCTACGGCAACGAATCGTCGGACCGTACGACGCTGATGCTAGGCGGCAAGAATTACCAGGTGGCCCGCACCGGCTACCTGGAGCGCGACGTCGTGGATTATCATCTGCAGACGCTGAAATACGATGTGGCCCTGCATTACAAGCCCAACGCCCGCACGGAGCTGGCCTACACTTACCGGGGCGCCCGCTTCGACAATGTGTACCAGCGCAGCAACCGCTTCCAGCTGGCCGACTACCGCCTGCAGCAGCACGCGCTGCAACTCACGACGCCCGTAGTGCAGGCGCGGGCCTATTTCACGCAGGAAAATACCGGCCGGAGCTACAACCTGCGCTCGGCCGCCGAAAACCTGGACCGCAGCTTCAAGCCCGACAACGCCTGGAATGCCGATTACACTGCCGGATGGAACCGGGCTATAGGCAAGGGCCAAACCGTAGCCCATGCCCACGCCGCCGCCCGGGTAGCCGCCGATGCCGGCCGCCTGCAGCCCGGCACCTCGGAGTTCCGGCAGCGCCTCAACGCATTGGCCGACATCAACAACTGGGACCAGGGCGCGGCCCTGCGGGTGCAAGCCGATTTGCTGCACGCCGAAGTGCAGGCCAACCTGGGTGCGGCCCTGCAGCAGGGCGGGCGCAAGGGTCTGCCGGCCTGGGCCGACTTGCTCGTCGGGGCCGACCATCGCACCTACTTCGTGCAGCCCGACGGCAACTACTTCATCAACCCCAACCCCGGCCGCGACCAGTTTAGTACCCTGGCCTACGGCAAAACGGGCGGCTTTGCGCAGGCCGGGGCGCGGCTGCTGCCCGGCGAGAAGCTCCGCCTCACGGCCACGCTACGGGCCGACAAGAACCGCTATTTTAGCTTCCGGTTCAATCCCCGGCTTACGGCCGTGTACTCGCCCACGGCCCGCCACAACTTCCGGCTCAGCTACCAGAGTGGCTACCGCTTCCCGAGCTTGTTCGAAGGTTTTTCCAACGTCAACAGCGGGCAGGTCAAGCGCATCGGGGGGCTACGGGTGATGTCGGACGGGGTGTTTGAGGGCAGCTACCTGCGCAGCTCCATCGACGCCTTTAATGCGGCCGTGACCCGGGATGTGAACACCGGCGGGCTCAGCCGCAGCCAGGCCGTGGCCGCCAGCCAGAACCTACTCGTCAAAAACCCCTACACCTACCTCAACCCCGAGTTTGTGCGCTCCTGGGAGGTGGGCTACAAGGCGGCTCTGCTGCCCGGTGGCCGCCTGCTGGCCGACGTGGATTTCTATGCCAATACCTACCGCGACTTTATTGCCCAGGTGGAAGCCTACGTGCCCCTCGCTGCCAGCGGCCAGCCGCTGGCCCCCGACGCGGCCCTGAACGCCGTGGCCACCGCCCTCAACGCCCGCGCCACCCAGGCCCGCTACCGCCTCTGGACCAACTCGCGTAGCCGCGTATACAACTACGGCGGCTCGCTGGGCCTGCGCTACGACGTGCCCGGCGGCCTGCTGGCCGGCGCCAGCATCACCTACGCCCGCCTCGACCGTACCGAGTCGGGCGACGGGCTGGAGGCTGGGTTTAACACGCCGCGCTGGAGCTATAACCTGAACCTGGGCCACGAAAACGTATACCGCCACCTGGGTTTCGGTTTTAACTACCGCTGGCAAACCAGCTACTTCTCTGAAACCTTCCTCGTGAGTGGCACCGTGCCAGCCTACGGCACCCTCGACGCCCAACTCAGCTACCACCTGCCCGCGCCCAACCTGCGGCTGAAACTTGGGGCCAGCAACGTGGGCAACAACTACTATGTCAGCTACCTCGGCGGCCCCAGTGTGGGCGGGCTGTACTATCTGCAGGTGACTTACGGGCTGTAGCGACGCATATCTGCGTCTCGGCGTTGAACTACAACGCCCGCTCGCCCGCCGCCGGGTACTTACCGGTATTCGGCCGGAATTTCGGTGATGGGCCGGATTAGGATATTGCGGTAGTAGGCCTCGGCTGCCTCCGACTGCAGCTGGATTTTGCCATCCGTGAGCGGGCTCGTTGAGCCATCCGGCTTTTTCTCCCGCGAGTTTTCCAGCACCATCACCACCTCGCCATTCACAATGTGCAGGCTTTTTTGCCCCAGGCAGATCAGCTCCACCGTGTTCCACTGGCCCAGTGGGTTCTCGTTGTTGCGGCTGCGGCGGCAGCGCCCCGGCTGTCCCATCCCGAACGGTTGGAAATAAGCCGTGGGCGTATATATCCACTCGGTTTCGTTGTCTGCTGCCCGGTAGGTCGCCCTGATGTCCATGCCCGGTCCCAGCGCGAAGTAGTCGCCCATATCCGATTCCTGGATTTGCATTTCCTGCGACAACATCCAGACGTTCCAGAACGCCCCGTGGCGGCCTTTGGCGTGGTAGAGAATTCCGTTGTCGCGCTTGTCGTTTAGCCGGGGCTCGTACTTGCGGATGCCCCATTTGAACTCGGCCTTGAAGTGGTAGTTGCCGTATTCCTGCTTGGTGCTGAGCCCGCCGTAAATCTGCCCGCTGATGCGCAGTACGGGCGCACCGTTCTCCTGCATCACGCTGAATACATTCAGCGGATCGTTGTGCAGGCCCAGCGGGATGCCGGTGATGCCATCGGGGCTGGTGTAGCCGGGTAGGTTAACGCTCACGTGAGGCACGCCAATGAACTTGTCCCAGTGGGAGAGGGGCTGGTCGAGCAGCGCATTCCAGAGGTAGGTTGGGGCTGCACTGGGCGTTAGAGCCTGTTATGCACTGGTAGCGTAATTTGGGGTATGGCACAGCAAAGAGCATACCCCAGCGACGTAACGGATGGCGAATGGATGTTTGTAGCGCCC
>NZ_NIRR01000022.1 GCF_002204745.1 Hymenobacter amundsenii | reverse complement strand
CGTTAAAAGCAGAAGGCCCCGCAACAATTGTTGCGGGGCCTTCTGCTTTTAACGCGTTAGGTGTTTAGTTTAGCGCTGGGCATCCATCGACTGGCCCATCATGAGGCGGCCGGAAGGGTCGAGCGTGTACTCTACGGTGCGGCTGGTCTTAACTGAGTCGCCGGTTACCGGGAACATGCGCATCAGCTTGTTGCCGCTGATCTGGTACATGTCCTGGCCATCGTAGCCCATTCCAGCTTGGCCGGCTGGTGTGCCGGGCATCGAAATAGGCTTGTAGCCATTATCGCTGAACTCGAACGCATACAGTCCACCGTTGGCCTTCCTATTGTCGGTCATCACGTAGAGCTCGGGCTGGCCGTTGCCATTGAGGTCACCCGACTTTACACCCGTTACGGCACCCACAACTGAGGTGCGCAATGGATCTGCCGTGAGCGACTGCCCCTTGTAAACACGGATGCTCACGACCCGGGGATCCTGCGAGCCAAACGTTTTTACCTCGAAGCGACGGTCGCCCTGGGTAACCTCTTGATTGAAGCTTACATCTCCCTCATCAATGGCGGGCGTAGAGGGCAGGGGGCTGGACGAAGACTCCGAAGCCACCTGACGGGTAGAGTCGCAGGCCGTGAGGGTAGCGGCTGCCACGCCGGTAGCGAAGAGCAAGCGGGAGAGGGAAGAAGTACGCATATAAAGTGAGGTTAGGGAAAAGGCTGAGAAAATCCTGACACCTGCCAAGACCTAAGAGCAATCCGGGAGAGATTCGGACGGTTTTAACGCAATGTAGGAAGATTAAGTTGTATTTTTCGGATTATATAGGGATTAAGAAATTTGCACGCTGCAATAATCACCAACCAAACGCCGCCTCGCTTCGCCCATTGCGGGGCCAAAACGAGGCGCGTTTGGTTGCGGAAAACAACTTTTCGGGTGACTTAGGCTACTATCTGCACACCCTTCCAAAACGCGACGCTATCCTTTATGTTGGTAGCAGCTTCTTTGGGCTCGGGATAATACCAGGCGGCATCCTTGTTGAGTTCTCCCTCAACCCGCAACGAATAATAGCTGGCCCGGCCCTTCCAGGGGCAACTGGTGTGGGCAATGCTGTCCTCGAAATACTCCCGCTTGATGGAGTCGGCGGGGAAGTAGTGGTTGTTTTCTACCACTACGGTGTCGTTGCTCTCGGCCACGACGATGTTGTTCCAGATAGCTTTCATGGGCGGAGTATGTAGCAAGATGAACGTTAAGGTTTGTTGAACCGACCAGGCAGACTAAGCTAACCCCAGCGAATCGGCTGGCCTGGTAGCCAACAATTCAAGTCACACAACTAAAACGGCCCGCCGGTTGTTCTCAGCATTCAATTCCTCCCTCTTATGTCCGCAGGCTTCCGATTCCGGGATTACGTGCCCGAAGAAACCACCGAGAAGGGCTTCGACTCCCTTTTCAAGATTTTCATGCAACTCATTACCATCACTAGCGGCGACGTTGGTGAGGCTTTGTCGTGGCTCAACGAGCTCGATAAGCAGTACGGCCTCACCGACGACGGCTACGGCATGGGTGACTTCATCGAGGACCTTAAAAAGAAAGGCTACATCGACGAAAACGCCCAGGAGCCGGGCTCGTTCAACATCACGGCCAAGAGCGAGCAGACCCTGCGCAAGTCGGCGCTGGAAGAAATCTTCGGCAAGCTCAAAAAGTCGGGCACCGGCAACCACCGCACCCCCCACACCGGCCAGGGCGACGAGCAGAGCACCGACATGCGCGAATTCCGGTTCGGCGACTCGCTCGACCAGATTTCGATGACCGAGAGCATCCGCAACGCCCAGCTCAACCACGGTATCGGGGCTGGCGACGATTTTATGCTGACCGAGGGCGACCTGGAAGTGCGTGAGAACGAACACAAAACCCAGACCAGCACGGTGCTCATGATCGACATTTCGCACTCGATGATACTGTATGGCGAAGACCGCATCACGCCCGCCAAAAAGGTGGCTATGGCCCTGGCCGAGCTCGTGAAGCAGAAGTACCCCAAGGATTTCCTCGACGTTATCGTGTTCGGTAACGATGCTTGGCAGATTGAGGTGAAAGAGCTGCCCTATCTGCAGGTGGGCCCTTACCACACCAACACGGTGGCCGGCCTGGAGCTGGCCCTGGACCTGCTGCGTAAGCGCAAAACGTCCAACAAGCAAATCTTCATGATTACCGATGGCAAGCCCACCTGCCTCAAGGAGCCCGGTGGCTACTACAAAAACAGCTTCGGGCTCGACCGCAAAGTGGTCAACAAAACCCTGAACCTGGCTGCCTCGGCCCGCCGCCTCAAGGTGCCCATTACCACCTTCATGATTGCTGACGACCCGTACCTGCGGCGCTTCGTGGAAGAGTTCACCGAAGTCAACCAGGGCAAGGCTTACTATTCGTCACTTAAAGGCCTGGGCCACCTGATTTTCGAGGACTATAAGCGCAACCGCCGCAAGTCGATGTAGTGTGCCGGCACCAGCGGCAAGGCGCTAAACCTGCGCCAGGGAGCGAGCCTGCTGGTTCCGGTACAGGACTGCCTGCCACTGCGTGCTGTTCACTCCCTTCACCAGCAGCCACAGGCACAGGGCAGATTCTCCAATCAGACAGGGCAGCAGAATGCCCGGCAGCAAGTGGTTGGCCAGCGCTGGGGCAAAGAGCGCCGCAAAACAACCCACCAGATAACACCCGCCCGCCACTTGCAGCAGAATGCCTAACAGCCTTGGCAAGAAGCCCGACCGGAAAATTAAATAGCCGTTCACCAGACAGGTAGCGCCAAAGAAGATAAGGGCAATGTTGAAAGAAACGCTGTGCGACTTTAGCGCCAGGTCGGCTAGCACCGCCTGGCCCTGGAAGCCGAGAGCCTGCCCATACTCGGCGTTTTCCAGCGTCGGCATCACCAGCAGCAGGAACACTTTGCTCATGGCTTCAACCGCCAACGACACCGTATTGAGCAAGACGGCCAGCACGGCCAGGGATTTGCTCACTGGGCGCAGCAGCAGGTACTCAATCCGGAGCAGAGGAACGGCGCACAGCACCACCAGCAGATTGCCTACCGTACTGATGTGCCAGAGCCCGGACGAGGCCAGGATGTGGCGCGCTGTAGCTGCCACGTCGCCCGGCACGAGCAGCTTGCTATTCACGAAGCCTTCGGCAAAAGCTCCGAACAGAATGATGAGCAGGTAGAGCGTTCCGCCAAGGCGGGCATAAAGCTGCGGCGAAGTCTGGACGGAAGGAATAGTCATGTGGTTGGTATGGCTGGCCTGGAAGTAGTTCGGTGTTGACTTGGCCAAGAGTGGTGTATCTGGTGGAAAGCACTGTTGAATAGCGGCAGATGCAAGTAAGCTGGCCAGCGTTGCCTGATGATCTATTTAATTGCCCGTACCCATACTTTTAGTTGAAGTTCCTGTTCCGGAACCCAGCCATTTTTAACCCCGGCCGGCCATCTTTACAGCTACCCCGGCCTGCCCTGAACCTCCGTCCACCTTTGCCGGTTAATAAAGCCGGGAAACCGATTTCCCTTTACGTCTCCGCATGAACCACGAAACTATCCGTACCCTGGGCCAACTACGCGCCAGCGGCTACCAACCCCGCACCGTGAAAACCGAGCTGCGCGACAACCTTATCAAGAAGCTGCAAAGCGGCGAAGACGTGTTTCCTGGCATTTTTGGCTATGAGGAAACCGTGATTCCAGAGCTGCAGCGCGCTATTCTGGCTGGCCACCACATCAACCTGCTGGGCTTGCGCGGCCAGGCCAAAACCCGCATTGCCCGCCTGCTCATCGGCCTGCTCGATGAGTACGTGCCGATGGTGGAAGGTTCGGAGCTCAACGACGACCCGTTGCAGCCGCTGAGCGTGTTTGCCAAGAACCTCATTGCTGAGCATGGCGACGAAACGCCCGTGGCCTGGTTGCCCCGCGCCGACCGCTACACCGAGAAGCTGGCCACCCCCGATGTGTCGGTGGCCGACCTCATCGGCGACGCCGACCCTATTAAGGCGGCCACGCTCAAGCTGCCCTACTCGGATGAGCGCGTGATTCACTTCGGTCTGATTCCAAGGGCACACCGGGGCATTTTCGTGATCAACGAGTTGCCCGACTTGCAGGCGCGCATTCAGGTGTCGCTGTTCAATATTTTGCAGGAAGGCGACATCCAGATTCGCGGCTTCAAGGTGCGTCTACCGCTGGATCTGCAGTTCGTGTTTACGGCCAACCCCGAGGACTATACCAACCGCGGCTCTATCGTGACGCCCCTCAAGGACCGGATTGACGCCCAGATTATCACGCACTACCCGAAGTCCATCGAAATCGGCAAGCGCATCACCCAGCAGGAAGCCCGCATCAAGGACGAGCAGCGGGGCATGGTGACGACCAACGACATCATCGCCGACCTCGTGGAGCAGGTGGCCATTGAAGCCCGGGGTTCCGAGTTCGTCGATGCCAAGTCGGGCGTGTCGGCCCGCCTCACCATCTCGGCTTTCGAGCAGGTGGTAGCCGGGGCCGAGCGCCGGGCGCTGGTGAATGGCGAAAAGACCACCTACGTGCGCGTGAGCGATTTTATTACCGCCGTGCCGGCCGTAACGGGCAAGGTGGAGTTGGTGTACGAAGGCGAGCAGGAGGGAGCCGGCATCGTGGCCGAGAAGCTCATGGGTAAGGCTATCCGCACGCTGTTCCTGAACTACTTCCCCGACCCCGACAAGGCCAAGAAACTCAAAGGCCGCCCCTCGCCCTACAAAACGGTGCAGGAGTGGTTCGGCAGCGGCCACACCGTCGACCTGCTCCACGACCTGAGCACCAAGGACTATCGCACCGCCCTCGACCAGGTGCCCGGCCTGCGCGACATCGTGACGGAACTGCACCCCAACGAGGACGCCGAGGCTACCTACTTCCTGATGGAGTTCCTGCTCCACGGCCTGAGTGAGTACAGCCTGATTTCGCGCAACCGCCTCACCGCTGGTGCCCAGTTCAAAGACCTGCTCAGCAGCATGTTCACGATGCCCAGCTTCGGCGAAGATGACGACGAGGATGAGGACGACGAAGAGGAAAAGCCCCAGCGCGGCCGCCGCCGCTAACCGCTGCTGCCGTAGCTGACCCGCCAAACGCGAAGAGGCCCGCCAGATTACTCTGGTGGGCCTCTTCCTATTCAAGCAAATACCGCAATTACAGCTTGCGGGCCTTGAGCTCCTGTTCGGCGCTCTTGAGCTGGTACTCCAAGGATTTGAGCTTGGCTTTCTCGGTTTCCACCAGTCGGTCTTGGTCGCTGATTTGGTTGCGCAGGTCGCTGATGCGCTGGGCCTGGGCGGCAATAACGGGGTTACTGGAGTCCATGTCGGACCGGAAAGCGGCGCAGCCACTGCTAAGCAGCAGGGTAGCACCGAGAGTGAGTGACAGGAATGAACGGGTATGGTTGGACTTTTTCATAAAAAGGGAATGTGAAGCATGGCTCCGAGAAGGAGCTGCTATACCTATTCTTACGCGGCACTTACCGACGAGTTGCGCCGTAGCATGGTAACCAGCCAACGAAAAGCCCCCACCAGCCGAAGCCGATGGGGGCGAATGCGAAGAGCGGGCAGAAGAATTAAGCCTGCTCGCTCACAACGATTTTCTCGATTTCGTCGTTGGCCTTGATCTGCTCAATGATGTCGAGGCCCTCTACTACTTTGCCGAATACGGTATGGTTGCGGTCGAGGTGGGCGGTATTGTCGCGCGAGTGCACGATGAAGAACTGCGAGCCGCCGGTGTTGCGGCCGGCGTGGGCCATGCTCAGGGCGCCGCGCTCGTGGTATTGGTGGTCGCCGTTTAGTTCGCAGTCGATTTTGTAGCCCGGGCCGCCGGTGCCGGGGCTGCCTTTGGCGCCGTCGCGCGAATTGGGGCAGCCGCCCTGAATCACGAAGTTGGGAATTACGCGGTGAAACTTGAGGCCGTCGTAGAAGCCTTTTTCGGCTAGGTCGGTGAAGTTCTTAACAGTTTTCGGAGCGTCCTGCTCGTAGAACTCAACCTTCATAACTCCCTTGCTGGTGTGGATTTCGGCAGTTTTCATAGTCAATTTGAAAAGAGTAAAAAGAGTGCTTTAAGGGGCCATACGCCCGCGCTTGTCCTGGGTTGCGGGTTGGGCAAAGGTAGCGGTTTTGCCAGCAGCTAAACATCCGGATAGGCTAATGGTTCGTAAGCCTGATAACTCCGCCGTGGGCGGAGCCGCTCTTTTTTTATTCTTTCACTGTTTCCCAACCTATTCCCGCTCACCATGCATCAATTCCTGCGCTCCTCTACACTGGCCCTGCTGGCCGCTGGCACGCTTAGCCTCGGCCTCACTGCCTGCGGCGACAGCAACACCGAAAAGGCCGACGCCAGCGTCGATTCGATGGATACCCCCATGGGTGACACCACGGCCATGATGGCCGACGATGCCCGCATGGGCAAGCCCGAAGGCGTAATGGTCGATGGCGTAGCCATGTTGCCTACCAATAACATCGTGCAGAATGCTGTAATGGCTTCGAGCGTGACCACGCTGGTGAAAGCCGTACAGGCCGCCGGCCTCGATGGTACGCTCAGCGGCCCCGGCCCGTTCACGGTATTCGCCCCTACCAACGCCGCCTTCGACAAGCTGCCCAACGGCGCAGTAGCCGGCCTGCTCAAGCCCGAAAGCAAGGACAAGCTCGCGGCGGTGCTCACCTACCACGTTATCCAGGGCCGCCTCGTAGCCCAGGACCTGAAAGACGGCCAGGAGCTAACCACCGTCAACGGCGAAAAGCTGAAAGTAACGATCAAGGACGGCGTAGTAATGGTCGGTAACGGCAAAGATGCCCCCGCTACCGTACAGGTTGCCGACGTTATTTCCAGCAACGGCGTTACCCACGTCATCGACACGGTTATCCTGCCCCTGGAGAAGTAAGCAGCTTCACCTGAAAACAAGAAACCCTGGCGCTCAAGCGACCGGGGTTTCTTGTTTTCAGGTGAAGCTGCTCAGAAAGCAGCCGGAGTCAATCACAACGTTATGCTTCATCTGGCGTCCGCGCAGCCGAAGTATGACGCTCTTTTGACTTTCTAAACAGCTTCGGAGTAAAATGTCAGGAAGAGGCACCATTTCGCGCTGTTGTTTGATAAGCGGAATGCCGTTTCCTTCCTCACTTTCGGTTGTCTTCGGCCTGTTGCATGCTCAGGTAGCTGTCGTAGCGGGGCAGGGCAATGCGGCCTTTGTCCACGGCTTCGCGCACGGCGCAGCCGGGCTCGTGCAGGTGCTGGCAGTTGTGGTAGCGGCACTGGCCCAGCAGGGCGCGCATTTCGGGGAAGTAGTGGGCCAGCTCGCCAGCCTTCATATCCACGAGGCCTAGCTCCTTGATGCCGGGCGTGTCGATGAGGTAGGTGCCAGGGCGCACTTCCAGCATCTCGGCATAGGTGGTCGTGTGCACGCCCTTGTCGGAGAACTGGCTGATTTCGGCCGTCTTCAGGTCGAGGTCGGGCACCAGGGCGTTTATGAGCGTGCTCTTGCCTACGCCCGAGTGGCCCGAGAGCAGCGACACCTTGCCGTCGAGCAGGCCATCAATATCGGGCAGGCCCTCGCCGTTTTGGGCCGAGCAGCGCAGGCCGGGGTAACCCAGGCGGCCGTACATGTGCAGAATCTGGTCTTGGTACTCGGCTAAATCTGCGTCGTAGAGGTCGGTTTTGTTGAAGAGCAGCGTGACGGGAATGTGGTAGGCTTCGGCCGTTACCAGAAACCGGTCGATGAAGCCGAACGAGGTGGCCGGCGAGGCCAACGTCACCACCAGCAGGGCTTGGTCGAGGTTGGCGGCCACAATGTGGGCATGTTCGGTTTTGTGCACCGAGCGGCGGATGATGTAGTTGCGGCGGGGCGCAATGTGGTGGATAACGCCTGCGCCCTCAGTTTGCTCCTCCACGGTAAACTCCACTTGGTCGCCCACCGCTAGCGGGTTGCTCACCTTCAGGCCCTGGTTCTTGAACTTGCCCCGCAGCCGGCAGTGGTGCATTTGCCCCGTACTCACTTCGCGCACTACGTACCACGAGCCTGTAGATCTGACAATAATTCCGGTCATGGGTGGTCAATAAGTGAATGGGTGACTCGGCGAATAAGTGAAGTAAAAGGGGGGGGACACGGTTATCTTGTAGAGGGCGTCCGCAGCGCGCAGGGTTCGGGCCAAGCACTTGGGCTGTTGGCTAGGGCTTCCGCAAACAGTCCTCAGCCAAAGAATAACCGAACAGCTCACTCATTTGCCGAGTCACTCATTCGCCCGTTCGCCGCTATCCAGCGCATGATTTTGCGGGTAGCTCCGCTGTGGTCGTGCACGTAATCGAGGCTCGCGTCCTGCACCCGTAAGCGGGCCTCCTCGCGGTGGTAAAGGCCGCCGAATACTTGCAGTAGCTCCTGCGCCGAGCTAACGGGAAAGGCGCAGCCCAGCGCCACGAGGTCTTGGGCTTCCTGGAATTTGTGGTAAGTCGGCCCGAAAAACAGTGGCAGCCCAAAAGCCGCGGCCTCCAGCGTGTTGTGCAGCCCCTTGCCAAAAGCCCCCCCCACATAGGCGAAATGCCCGAACCGGTAGAGGTGACTCAGCAGGCCCACGTTGTCGATGAGCAGTACCCGGGCCTGCTCGATGCTACCGGCCTCGGCCTGCGAGTAGCGTACCACCCGGCCCGGCAGCGCGGCTTCCACTCCGCGCAGGTTGGACTCGTTGATTTCGTGGGGGGCTATAATGAAGCGCAGCTCCTGCTGGTAGTGCTCCAGCAGGGGCGTGAGCACCGTGATGTCTTCGGCCCAACTGCTGCCCACAATCAGCACCGGGCACCAGTCGTCGGTGAAGGCCTCTACCAGGGGCAGGGGGCGGGGCGCACCTGAGGCCGTGTGCACTACTGTATCGAAACGGGTGTCGCCGGCCACGCTCACGCGCGTGAGGCCAGCCCCGCGCAACAGGTCGGCCGAGGCTTGATTCTGGGTGAAGATATGCGTGAAGGAACCGAGTATCCGCCGGAAAAAACCGCCCCAGGGCTGAAAGAACACCTGATCGGGCCGAAAAATGGCCGATACGCAGATGGCCGGAATCTGCCGCTGTTGTAGTTCGGTGAGGAAGTAATGCCAGAACTCGTACTTAACGAATACCGCTAACTCGGGCCGCACGGCATCGAGGAAGGCCCGGGCGTTGGCGGCCGTGTCGAGGGGCAGGTAGAAGACGTAGGCGGCCCCGGGCCAGTTGTGGCGCACTTCATAGCCCGAGGGCGAGAAGAACGTGAGCACCAGCTTGTGGCCGGGGTACTCGGCCAGGTAGGCTTCCATCAACGGCCGGCCCTGCTCGAACTCGCCCAGCGAAGCGCAGTGAAACCAGACCAGCGGCGCGGTTTCATCGCGCAGCGCCGCCTCGATGCGGCCCAGTAACCCCTGCCGGCCAGCCGTCCAGCGGGCGGCTTTGGGCATGGCGGGGGCTAGCAGCCGGAGCAGCAGCGCGTAAAAGTGCAGGCCAACAGAATATAAAAAGTACAAGGTGTAGTCGGGGTAGCAAGCGGGTGGGTGGGTGCGGGCGCAACAGTAGGCACCTGCAGCGAAACCCAGCCCAGGCGGAGTGGTTAGGCACAAAAGTACGTGCTTCCCCCCACTATCGGGCAAAAAGCCCCCACCTGGTCGGGCAGAGGCTTTCGCGAAGTCTGAAGTGCAAGAAGGCCAGCGCTTGGAAAGTCGAAAAAAGGAGCGGTCAGAAGGTCGACTACTCCTTAACCCCCCCCCAACTTGCTGGCGCCCGTTAGGTAGTGGGGCAGATTTCCCCGTTTTCTTCGAAGTACTGGAAAGCCTCTACCATGCGCAGGGCTTCGTCGATGTTACGCGCGAGGGCGCGGTCGTTCACTACCTGGTGGCGCACAATGCCATCCTTGTCAATCAGGAACAGGCCGCGGTAAGCCTGAGGCGAACCGATGAAGGTCATTTCGCCGGCCTCGTTGTAGTCGTAGTGGCCACCGAGCACGTCGTAGTTGGAGGCAATGGTTTTGGTGTCGTCGGCCACCAGCGGATACGTAGTGCCCTCGATGCCGCCGATGGCCCGGGGCGTGTGCAGCCAGGCCAGGTGGGCATAGTGCGTATCGGTCGAGCAACCCACAATGGCCACGCCCCGGCTCTCAAAATCGGCCAGCCGGTCCTGAAAAGCCAAAATTTCGGTGGGGCACAGGGAAGAGAAATCAGCGGGGTAAAAGAAAAAGATGACGTGTTTCTTACCCAGATACCGGTCGAGGGAGAACTCCTCTTCGAACTGACCATCGACCACGGCAATAGCCTTGAAAGAAGGAGCACGTTTGCCAACTAGAACTGCCATATAAGGAAAGGGAAAGCGAAGTAGAACAAAGGATGTGCTATACGCCGCCGGGCCCGATACGTTGCTGGGGTAGGGGCCTGGTTCCTGCCCGCCGACTTAAGTGGCCGAATCCTCCGAGGCAGCCGTTGCGGCCCCCGTCAGGCGGTTACCCTTCACGTGGAGCGAAAAGGAGTGGGGCTGAAAGTCGGGCAGGCCCCGGGCGGCGAAAAAGTCGCGGATCAGGGCATCGAGCTGCGGGTCGCAATAGTCGATTATCTCCTGGGTGTCAGTGCAGAACAAGTGGTGGTGCTCGGTGCAGTCGGCATCATAGCGCCGGGCCGAGCCCTCGGCCGAGGCCACCCGCCGCGTCAGGCCGGCGGCCACAAACGAGTCGAGGGTTTTGTAGATGGTGCCCAGCGAAATAGACTCCACCTGCGCCCGCACATGCTGGTGGACCTGCTCAGCCGTGGGGTGGCCGGGCAGCACCAGCAGGCTTTCCAGAATAAGCACCCGCTGGCGGGTAGCCCGCAAGCCCGCCTGCGCCAGTTGCTGGGGCAGGTGGCTGGCGGTAGGGGCCGGATGGTGATGAGCAGAAGGCAGGGACACAGCTAAGAATTATTCTCCGCAAAGATAAACCATTAAGCCCGTGGCAGAAAAAAATGTTTCCTGCCATAGAAAAAGGCCAGCGCCGCAGCGGCCGCAACAGCAGCGCTGGCCAGCTGGCTGCTACCGTCCCTTAAAGTCGGCCGGGCGCTTCTCCACAAAGGCCGCCATGCCTTCCTTCTGGTCGTCGGAGGCAAAAGTGAGGTAGAAGTTCTTACGCTCGAAGTGCAGTCCCTCATCCAGGTGCGTTTCGAAGGCGCGGTTTACTGATTCCTTGGCCAGCCGGGCCGCCACCGGCGACATCTGGGCAACGCTGCCGGCCAGGCGGAAGGCCTCTTCCAGAAACTGGCCCACCGGCACCACCCGGTTCACAAGGCCGTGCTGGGCGGCCTCAGCGGCCGAAATCGACTGGCCGGTGAGCACCATTTCCATGGCCCGGGCCTTGCCGATGGCTCGCGTCAGGCGCTGGGTGCCGCCCGCGCCCGGCATGGTGCCAATGCGGATTTCGGGCTGCCCGAACTGGGCCGTTTCCGAGGCCACAATCATGTCGCAGGTCATGGCCAACTCGCAGCCCCCACCCAGCGCAAAGCCCGACACGGCGGCAATCAGCGGCTTGGTGGTGCGCCGGATGCTGTCCCAGATGGTGAACTGGTCGATGAGCAGCATATCAATAGCCGTGCGGCCGGCCATTTGCTTGATGTCGGCGCCGGCGGCGAATGCCCGCTCACTGCCCGCCAGCACAATAGCCCGCACCTCGGGGTCCTGGTCGAGTTGGCGGAGGGCGGCGGCGACTTCCTGCATAAGCTGCAGGTTGAGGGCGTTGAGCTCCTTGGGCCGGTTGAGTTGGATGAGGGCTACCCGGGGCCGGGCCTGGGGCGTTACGAGAATGAATTCGGGCGTCATAGAGGGTTGAGTGGGCTGGGGAACTGGGGGGCTGAAACAACAAAGAACGTCATTCTTCGCTTCGATCTGAATGACATTTTAACGCGCCTCAGTTCCTCCGTTTCCCAGGCCTTGAGCTTCCATCCGGCACACGAACTGGAACGTTTGGCGGGTGCGCTGCTCCAGCAACAGCTCCCGGCCGGCCGTTAGGCGGCGCAGGCTCTCGGCATCGTAGTTCTTGATGGTATAGAGCACCAGATCGGTGTTGTAATGAATGGTGAATTGGTCGCGCAGTAGCGCCAGCAGCTTTTCAAGGCGGTAGGCCGAAAAATCGGTGCAGACCGAGAAGCTGATGGCCGAGTTTTGCATAAGCCGGATTTTAAGCCGTACCTGCGCCAACGCCCCAAAAATCACCTGCAGGTTTTCCTCGGAAATAAAGTCCAGCTCCCGCGACTCGAACGAGATGAGGCACTGGTCGGTTTTGCGGATGAAGGCCGGCACCAGCAGCGCGTGGCGGCAGTCGTGGATGCGGGTGCCCTCGGCGGCCGGGTCGAGAAACGACTTCACCAGCAGCGGAATGCCACGCACGGCCAGGGGCTTAATGGTTTTGGGATGAATAACCGAAGCGCCGTAGTAAGCCATTTCGATGGTTTCCTGGTAGCTGATTTCGGGGTAGCGCACCGTGTTGGGGAAGATTTTGGGGTCAGCATTCAGCAGTCCGGCCACATCCTTCCAGATGGTCACCGACTCGGCCCCGAGGCAGTAGGCCAAAATAGCAGCCGTAAAATCGGAGCCCTCCCGGCCCAGCGTAGTCGTTAGCCCGTCGGCTGTGCCGCCCACAAAGCCCTGGGTTACGAATGGCCCGCCCTGGGCCAGTACGCCGGCCGGCAGTGCCGCCTGCAAGGCGGCAGTAGTGGCCGCCCAGTCTACCCGGCCCTCGCGCCAAGTGGCATCGGTACGGATGAGGGGCCGGCAGTCGAGCCAGCGGGCTTCCAGCGCGGCAGCCACAATACGGGTGGCCAGCAGTTCTCCAAAGCTCACGAGTTGGTCGTACTGCCGGTCGAAATCATCGGTTGCCTGTGTAGCGGCCAGTTGCTCGCGGAGTTGGGCGAGCAGGCTGGCAAGCAGGTCGGCGGGCAGGCCCAACTCCCGGGCCACATCTTCGTGGAAATCAACCAAAACGCGCAGCGGGGCGGTGTAATCGTGGCCGGCGTGGGCCAGGCGGTGGAGCTCTTCGAGGGCGTTGGTGGTTTTGCCCATCGCCGATACCACGATGGCCAACGGCCCTGGCTGGCCGTGTGCGCGCACAATGCGGGCAAGGTTGCGAATGGCAGCGGCATCCTTCACCGACGCGCCCCCGAATTTGTAAACTTTCAGCTGACCTGATTCCTGCATGGTCCCAAATGTAGGGCCGGCGCGCGGCTTCGGCCCCGCCCAGACCGCAAACGTTACTGGAAAAACCCGGGCGAAATTTCGCTCAGGCTCCTCCAAATTGGTTACTTTTGGTCTTTCCCATCCGAATTATACCCTCCCATCTCTTCTAATGGACAACCACGACAAGCTTGCCCTGCCCGTTGGCACTACCCTGGACCGCTTCATCATGCGCAAGCAGGAAGATTTTCCGTATGCCACCGGCGAGCTAAGTCAGTTGCTGCGCGACATTGCGCTGGCGGCTAAAATCGTCAACCGCGAAATCAACCGCTCGGGCCTCATTGATATTGCTGGGGCCTACGGCAACCGCAACGTGCAGGGCGAAGACCAGCAGAAGCTCGATGTAATTGCCAACATCCGCTTCATCCGGGCGTTGCGCAACGGGGGCGAGGTGTGCACTATCATCTCGGAGGAAGATGAGGAGATGATCCAGACCGGCAACGCCCAGGGCAAGTACGTGGTAGCCATTGACCCGCTCGATGGCTCGTCGAACATTGACGTGAACGTAAGCATTGGCACCATTTTCAGCATCTACCGCCGCGTATCGCCGGCCGGTAGCGAGGGTACGGCCCAAGACTGCCTCCAGACCGGCACCCACCAAGTAGCGGCTGGCTACGTGATTTACGGCTCCAGCACCATGATGGTGTACACGACCGGCAACGGCGTGAACGGCTTCACTTACGAGCCTTCATTGGGCGAATTCTTCCTCTCGCACCCCACCATTCAGACGCCCGCCGGCGGCACGGTGTACTCTATTAATGAGGGGCTGTCGGAACATTTCTCGCAAGGTACCAAGGCGTTCGTGGCCTACTGCAAAGAGCAGAACTACTCGGCCCGCTACATTGGGTCGCTGGTGGCCGATTTCCACCGTAACCTGCTCAAGGGCGGTATCTATATGTACCCCGGTTCGAGCAAGGCGCCCAAGGGCAAGCTGCGCCTCATGTACGAGTGCAACCCGCTGGCTTTCATCGTAGAGCAAGCGGGCGGTAAATCCAGCAACGGCCACCGCCGCACCCTGGAGCTAGAGCCTACCGAGCTGCACTCGCGCTGCCCAGTCTTCATTGGCTCGACCGAAATGGTGGAGAAAGCCGAAGAGTTCCTGGCCGCCGAAGTGGCCCGGACTGGCGTCGAAATGTAGCCGCACTGCCAACGGCATGTGTGCATAAGTAAAAGCGCCGCCCACCCGAATTCGGGTGGGCGCGCTTTTACTTATGCACACATGCCGTGAAACCTATTCAGCTTTCTTCTTTGCCGGTTTTTTGGCCGTCTTGGCTGGAGCTGCTTCGGGGTTACCGGCCGCGTTGTCTTCGGGAGCAGCCGGAATAATGCCGGCCGTGCTCATGGCCTCATCGGCCCCCGGCTTGGCAATTTTCTTGCTGGCTTTGGGCTTGTCGGCGGTAGCTTCAGCAGCAGCGCCTTCAGTTGCTTCATCGGTGGTCGGCTCGTTTTCGGCCGGGGCTTGGTATTCGAGGCGCTGGCTTACCACATGGTACCACTGCACCAGCTTTTTGATATCGGACAGGTACACCCGCTCGCGGTCGTAGTCGGGGATGATGCCGGCCATGAAGGCCGCCAGCTCCTGCTCGTTCGACTTATGCGTCAGGGCCAGCTGGGCGCCGTGCTGCTGGTAAATGCGGTCGAACACCTCCGTCAGGGGCACCGTCTGGTCGTAGTCCTGGGTGTAGATGGAAATCTCCTGGAGCAGCGACACCTTATTCTGGGCCGAGGCCACGGAGCGGGGGTTGTTGTCGGTCAGGGCTTCGATGATAACGCCGGCGCGGGTCGGCTTCACGAGGCGGTACAGACCGGGCATTCCGCTAATAGCGGCAATTTCCTTCAGGTCGTAGGGCATAGGAAGAAAGCAGTGGTTGAAAGAACGAAGGTACGCAACGGCGGCGAACGGGCCTTCCGGCCCACCATCACTACCGCGCTGCCCTAGAGCTTGAAGGTAATCGGCAAGCTGGTCAGGATGGCGTAATCGGGGTTTTTGAACTTAAGCAGCTTCACAATCCGCAGGGCTTCTTCGCCGCAGCCGCCGCCAATCTGTTTTACCAGTTTCACGCCCGAGAGCGTACCATCGGTGTTGAGTGTGAAGCTCACGATGCACTGGCCCTGGATACGGTTGCGCCGGGCCGTTACGGGGTATTTGAGCTCTTGGTCGATGAAGGCGTACATGGCCTCCTGGCCGCCCTCATAGTACTCGGCCACCGGAATGGTCTTCGTAGTTTGGGGCGAACCGCTGGCGGCAGCCTCCACGGCTTCCATGGCCGGGGCCGGGCCGTCGGTTTTTACCTTGATTTTGGTTTTCTGAGCTACGGCCGGAGCCGTGGCGGCGGCCAGTAGACCGAAGCTGAGCAGGAAAATAGTCTTCTTCATTATTCAGGAAAAGAACAGTAAATGGAAAAGCGGGGCAACCCTATTCCCCCGTCGCAAGAACGACGCCAAGTTAGGCCTGGTCGGGGGTTTGGTCGATAACTTGGTCAGGAGCTTGCTCGGGAGCCTGGGCCAACTGCTGATTGATTTCGGCGATAAAGTCGAGCACTTCATCGCGCCCCGTTTTCTCCTCCGCCGACGTTACGAAGTGCCGCGGCAACTCGTCCCAGCTCTTGCTCATCGTTTCCAGGTATTGCACCACGTGCTGGCTGGTGCGCGAACCCGACTGCTTATCGGCCTTGGTAAACACCATCACGAACGGAATACCCTCGGACCCGAGCTGCTCCATAAACTCCAGGTCTACGGCCTGGGGCTGGTGGCGCGAGTCGATGAGCACGAATACGCAGGTCAGGTTTTCGCGCCGGCGCAGGTAAAAGTTAATCATGCGGGCCCATTTGGCCCGGGCATCCTTGCTGATTTTAGCGTAACCGTAGCCCGGCAAATCCACCAAGTACCAATTTCCGTTGATTAAAAAATGGTTGATAAGTTGGGTTTTACCCGGCGACGATGATGTTTTGGCCAGACCTTTGTGGTTGGTAAGCATGTTGATGAGCGACGACTTGCCCACGTTCGAGCGCCCGATAAAGGCGTACTCGGGCAAAGTAGGGGCGGGGCACTCCTCTACCCGGGAGTTGCTCATCAAAAATTTGGCGTCCTGAATGGTCATGCAATCGTACAAACAAAGCTGAACGACAAAGATACGGAATTGGGCTGGCCAGCCAGAAAGTCGGCTTACAGCATAATTTTTTAAAGAAAAACCTTGCGGTTGATCTAGTCGACCTATATTTGCGGGGCAATTGACCATCCTGGGAGGCAAAAGGCTGCGCAAAACAGCCCGTCGCTTTACGGCCTTTTTTGTCAGTTACCCACCAGTGCTCGTTAAATTGGATGCGGCTAAGACCGTATTATAAAAGTTCTATCTTTGCTCGCTAGATCATCAGCCTCCGTTTCAACTCAGGAACAAGTAAGTAAGAAAAAAGCGGTTTTTTTGAATTTTATCCGCTGTTCTCACCCTTGCTAACTCAACCCTGGAACTGTTTTTCAGTATAAGAGGCAACTCTTAAAAGCCGCCCGCGTAATTGCCGTTCGGCGCTTTTCCCCTTCTTTTGCAACTCCTTATTTCCCTAACCCCTCCAACAATGGACAACTTAGTCAGAAGGTTATTGAAAGCCTCGTGCGCCTTTGCGCTCACGGCTGCTATGGCCCAGCCTGCCCTGGCTCAAGGCACTCGCCAGCAGCTGAAAACGGCCAACAAGTTCTTCGGACAAGAGAACTACCGGGCATCTTTGCCCTATTACGAGCAAGTACTGGCTAAGGACCCCAACAATGCGCAAGCACTGTTCCGGGCTGGTATTGCCTACATGTCATTCGATAAGGAGAAAGCCAGTGACTATATCTACAAAGCACAGCGCCTGAAGAAGAACGTATCGAAGGATGTGGAATACTGGTTGGGTCGGGTAGATCATTTGAACTACAACTTCGACGAAGCCATTACGCACTTCCAGGCCTACAACGCCACGCTCAAGACGAAAGATTCCCGTAAGAAGGAGTTGGCTCAGCTGATTCAGCACAGCAAGAATGCCAAGGTGCAGTTCAACAGCCCCAAAGACATTTTCGTTAAGAATCTGGGTCCGGTCATCAACACGCAATGGTCGGAGCACAGCCCGGTAATCTCCAACGATGACAAAGTTTTGCTGTTCACGTCCCGCTCGGATAATATGAGCAATGCCCCCGTCATAAGCGCCGAGGGCAACGTGAAGGACAAGGGCAAGATAGCCGCCGACGGACAGTACTACGAAAATATCTACGAAGCCAAGCGCATCGACGACGAGAATTGGGACAAGCCCCGTTCACTGAGCGGCGTGCTCAACGGCAAAGGACACGATGCCTCGATTCAGGTGTTCGACAACGACACCAAGCTGCTCATGTACCGCAACGACGAGAACGGGGACATCCTGTACTCGGAGAAGGCAGGAGCTGACTGGACGGATCCTAAGAAGCTCAACAAGAACATCAACACGTCATCTTTCGAGTCGGATGCCTACATCACGCCCGACGGCCTGACCATCTACTTCTCCACCAGCAAGTATTCGGAAGACAATACGCTCGATATTTACTCCTCGATCCGTACGCCGGGTGGCGACTGGGGTCCGGCTAAGAGCATTGGTAACGCTATCAATACGCCTTACGATGATGACAGCCCATACTTGAGCCGTGATGGTAAGACGATGTACTTCTCCTCGCGTGGTCATAACACGATGGGCGGTTACGATATCTTCAAGTCGCAGTACGACTCCCTAGGTCGTAAGTGGGGCCGGCCCGAGAATATGGGTTACCCTATTAACACCCCCGACGACGACACGTATTACCGCTTGAGCCCTGATGGTTCGTATGCATACCTGTCTTCTTACCGCATTGGCGGCTACGGCGAAAAGGATATTTATACCATCAACTACATCAAAAACGCCATTGTTCGGGGCCGGGTATTGGCCCGCCAGGACAGCAGCGCTATTCCCGGTGCTGAGTTGGTGTTCAGTGGAACCCAGGCCGACCGCACGGCCTTGAGCTACCGCGACGTGAGTAAGCCCCTCACCGGCGAATACCGCGTAGATCTGCTTTCGGGCCGTACCTACCAGGTGGCCGTAAGCAAGGATGGCAAGAATATCGAAACCCAGGAGTTCGCCGTTCCGATTTCGACCAACGATTCGACCGTTGTTGAGAAGGACTTCTACGTTGATTACATCGATACGACGGCGGCTAACTTAGCCAACGTTAACCCAATCTACTTCGATACCGACAAGTATACCTTGCGGCCCGAGTCGATTGTGGAGCTCAACAAGGTCAGCCAGTTACTGATGGCTAACCCCGGCGTCAACATCTCGATTGAAGGCAATACAGACTCACGCAATACCGACGAATACAACATTGTACTGGGCCAGAACCGTGCTAACGTAGCCTACAACTTCCTCAAGAAGGCCGGCATTGCGGAAACCCGTATGGTAACGGTAAGCTACGGTGAGCGCCGTCCGGTAGCCCCGAACGATTCGCCGGAGAACATGCAGCTCAACCGCCGCACCGACTTCCGCGTGATTGTAAAAGAAGGTGAATCGATGCCGATGATGAACAAGCCCGGCTCGGGCACCACGCCTTCCAACATGAATCCCTCGAATTCGGGTTCAAACATGAACTCGACTGGCATGGGCATGGGTACTCGCTCGACGGTGCCGTTGGAGCCTGGTAAGACCACGGTAACGCTCGAAGACGGAACTAAGATCAAGACCAAGGTAGACGAGGACAGCGATAAAGTGAAGGTGAAGACCAAGGGCCCGGACGGTTCAGAAAGCAAGACCGTGACCAAGGATGGCACCATCGACGCGAAAGCCAAGGATGCCGAAGGCAACAAGGTTAAAGTAAAGACCGACAACGACTAAGCGTTGGTTTTTCGAAAGGTAAAGCGGGTCGGGCCTTAAGCCCGGCCCGCTTTTTTTTAACTTAATGCGGGGCTAATCGTTGTAATTGGGCAATTTTGCTTCAATCCCCCCGTTCTCTGCTCAAGAGCCATGTCCGTAGTACCCTATAAAGACGACGCCGCCGGCAAAAAGTCGCAGGTCGCCCAGATGTTCAATAGCATTGCCGGCAAGTACGACTTCCTCAATCACTTCCTGAGCGCGGGTACCGATATCTATTGGCGCCGACAGGCCGTGAACGAGCTGAAGGCACTACGCCCGGCCCGGATTCTCGATATTGCCACTGGCACGGCCGATTTCGCCATTGAAACCCTGCGCGCCGCCACACCCGATGCCCAGATTACGGGTATCGATATTTCGGAGGGTATGCTGGAAGTAGGCCGGCGCAAGCTGGCCAGCAAGGGTCTGGGTCACCGAATCCGGCTGGAGTTGGGCGACTCGGAAAACCTGCCCTTCGAAGATGACCACTTCGATGCCGTAACGGCATCGTTTGGGGTGCGTAATTTTGAAAACCTGGAGCAGGGACTGTCCGAAATGTACCGGGTGCTGCGGCCGGGCGGCAAAATGGTAGTGCTCGAGTTTTCCAAGCCCACGGCTTTCCCCATGAAGCAGGCCTACAACTTTTACTTCAAAAACATTCTGCCGGTATTCGGCAAGCTCATCTCTAAGGACCGCGCCGCCTATACCTACCTGCCCGAATCGGTGCAGGCTTTTCCAGACGGCCCGGAATTTCTGGCGATTCTTCGTAAAGTTGGTTTCAAATCTCCTGCATGGCAACCCCTCACCTTCGGCATCAGCTCCATCTATACGGCGCAAAAATAGTACGGCTTGGGCTGCTGGCCCTGGCCATAATAACCCTGCCGCTGGGCGCGCAGGCGCAGAAAAAGAGCCGAACCAGCGCCAGCCGCAACAAGCGCGGCGTAGTAAAATCGGTAACGACCGACAACTTGGTAGGTTACGACGACCGGGGGCTGCACCTGGGCATGTACGTGGCCCCCAACTTCTCGCGCTACAAGATTGAGCGCGCCCCTGGCTACCCCAGCCAGGGCGTATCGGCCAATTCAATTATCAGCCCTGGCTTCTCGGTCGGTTTTCTGAGCGATTTGCGGCTGGGCGAGTATGGGGCACTCACTTTTGCGCCAGGCGTGAGCTTCCTGACCCGCCGCATCGAGTTTAAAAATCAGGGTTATAGCCCGAATCCACTTTATCCCGACGATCCGGCCGAAATTGAGGATCAGGAAATCGGTAGTACACAGGTTGACTTTCCATTGCTATTTAAGCTGAAATCGGCGCGGCGGCGCAACACGCGGATGTATCTGGTTGGGGGCGTGAAGCCGAGCATCAACATTGGGGGGCGTCGCAAGAACCCTGAAGTGAACCTGCTCGAAGCTGCTGACACCGATATTGCCATCGAGTACGGTGTGGGTCTCGACCTGTTTTATCCGTTCTTCAAGTTCTCCCCCGAGCTGCGTTTCTCCCACGGCCTGACCAACCTTTACGTACCCGGCAATAACGACGTGTACAGCCGCAGCCTGCAAAGCATGAAAAGCAACACCGTTACGCTGTACCTCAACATCTGGTCGGGGCGGTAAAAGCGGATGATTGATATAACCGGAACGTCCTGCTTCATCTGGCGTCCGCTAGCTGAGGCAAAACGTTCTATTTTCGCCTTCCTTCAAAAATTATACTTTTACTCTTCCTGAGCTAGTATGCAAACTGCTTTCATTACCGGCGCATCGTCGGGGATTGGTCGGGCAACGGCCGTGGCGCTGGGCCGAGCCGGGTTTCAGCTGGTACTCACGGGCCGCCGGCGCGAGCGGCTGGAGGAACTGGCCCGCGAGTTGGCTGACGTACCCACCCACCTGCTCACGTTCGATGTGCGCGACCGGGCCGCTGTGGATGCGGCAGTGGCAAGCCTGCCGGCTGAGTTTACCGACGTGGATGTGCTCATTAATAACGCCGGTAATGCCCACGGCCTGGCCCCCATCCAGAACGGTGACCCTGCGGATTGGGACGCTATGCTCGACGGTAATGTGAAAGGTCTGCTCTACGTGAGCCGGGCCATATTGCCGTCCATGACGCGCCGCAACACCGGCTACATCATCAACATTGGCTCTATTGCGGGCCATGAGACGTATGCCAATGGCAACGTGTACTGCGCCTCGAAAGCGGCGGTAGCGGCCCTTACCAAGGGGATGCGCCTCGATTTGCTGCCTCATCATATCCGGGTGGCCGAGGTAAACCCGGGCGCAGTAGAAACCGAATTCTCGGAAGTTCGCTTCAAGGGCGATACCAATCGAGCCGCCGGGGTATACCAAGGCTTCGAGGCCCTACGAGCCGAAGACGTGGCCGATTTGCTGGCGTTCATGGTCACGCGTCCGCCCCACGTCAACTTGGCCGAAGTGCTGATTCTGCCCGCTGCGCAAGCCGCGGCCGCAGTTATTCGCAAAGACTGACCAAGGATCAGCACGGATTTAAACGGATTGCACCGACTTTGTGAACTGCCTGACTATCCGGTTTCAAGTTGGCCATTCGTTAAAGCCAAAAAGCCACCTCGTCAGGGGTGCTTTTTGCTTTAACGAAGATAAAATCCGTCTAATTCGTTTAAATATGCCTCATTCCATAATCCTGGTATGGAGTTGTTTAGCCAAGTCGCTCAGCGTGGCGGCGTGCAGGGTATGGGTGCCAGTGAAACGAATCAGATCAGCCTCTACACCTAATTGGCGCAGGAAATCCTGTTGTTTAGCTAGGTCAGCGTCGGTGATAAACTCATCGGCGGTGCCGCAGACGAGCGTGACGGGCAGGCCGCGCAGCAGGTGGGACGCCACCGTGAAATCCATGTCGGGCGGGAAAGCGCCGGCCCAGAGAATGAGCCGGGCCGGCCGGAACGTGGCCCGGGCCAGCCAGCGGCTCACGGTAGCCGCGCCCTGCGAGAAGCCGAGTACCGTAACGGCGGCGTTGGGGGCATGGGGTAGTACGGCGGCGGCTAGCTGGTTGAGGTAGGCCACATAGTCGTCGATTTCGGCCAAACGGTCTTCCTTGGTCATCCAGGTAGCACCTACCCGGCCGCCGGTGCCGTTGAGGTAGAACCGCGACAACCCCTCGGGCGCGATGACAACCAGGGCAGGGTCGGCGGCAACCAAGTGGGCGAAGTGCCGGACGAAGTAGGCTGCCAGTTGCCCGTAGCCGTGGGCCACAAACCACAACCGCCGCGTGGCCCCCGATAACTCTCCTAATTGCTGGTAACGGGCCGTGCGCGTAACGGCAAGCTGGTGTTCCATGCGGTAAAATAGTGATGCGGTGAGTTGGCGTTTCCGAAGCTTCAATGACGCAGATGGGAAGTGCCTCTGAGTTATGATAAAACTCTGCCAGTTATGGAGCGCGAAGTAGCTTCGCCGGCCTTGAAGTGCGCGGGTGCGCCTCCTGCCATCAACGGGGCCGACTGCGCTGCCTGCTTTGGCTGGCCCGGCTGAACGGCCGACTCATCACTGCATCGCCGCCCTATTGCACTTCCATGCTCCCGGCGTCGAAGGCGAAGGGAAGCAGGTCGGAGAGGGAGCGGAAGCGGTAGATGGTACCGTTGGGGCCGGGTAGCAGCAGGGGAATGGCTTGTTGCTGGCGCTGCTCGTACTCGGCCATTACTTGGCGGCAGGCGCCGCAGGGCGTTACGGCCACGAACTCGCCCGCGGCGGGCTTGGCGGCCACGGCCATGCCTACAATCCGGCGTTCGGGCTGGGAAACGGCTAGGCCAAACAGGGCGGTGCGCTCGGCGCAGAGGCCCGAGGGGAAGGCGGCGTTTTCCTGGTTGGAGCCCTTGAACACGGTGCCATCGTCGAGCAGCAAGGCCGCGCCCACGTGGAAGTGGGAGTAGGGCGCGTAGGAAGTGGCGGTAGCGGCCTGGGCAGCCTGCCAGGTGGCAGCCTCGGCGGACGTTAGGTTGGCTTCGGATGCCACCACGTCGGCCGTGATGGTCAGGTGAAGAGAATGGGCCATGCGGGGCGAAACGGCCCGGTACCGCAAGCGGCCCCGGGGAAAGTGAAAAGGGGCGACGAATGTACGCTTTTTCGGGGAATGAAGGAAGTGGAGACTTGACGGCTGAGTGGAACGGGAAACCATGCGCTGCTCTTCCGTTCCAGCCATTCCCGCCAATCACCCTAACTTGCTGCTCCACCCATCCAGCTATTATGTCCCGTATGCTGCTGCTGGGAGCCGGCCGTTCGGCCTCCTCCCTTGTTCAATACCTGTTGCGCCATGCCCCCGCCGAGGGCTGGCACCTGACCGTGGCCGACGTGCAGCCGGCGCACTTGGTACCGGTGCTGGCTGCCCATACCGAGTACGCCCGCGCCGTGCCCTTCGACGTGCACGACGCCGCCCGCCTCGATGAACTGGTAGCCGCTGCCGACGTGGTGATTTCGATGTTGCCGGCCCTGTTTCACGCCTCCGTGGCCCGGGCCTGCGTGCGGCACGGCTGCCACTTGGCCACCGCCAGTTACGTGAGCGACGAAATTCGGGAGCTGGGGCCGGCAGCCGAGGCCGCGGGCGTGACGCTGCTCATGGAGTGCGGCCTCGACCCCGGCCTCGATCATATGTCGGCCATGCGTGTGATTGCCGACATCCGGCGGCGTGGGGGGCGGGTCAGCTCGTTTAAGTCGTATTGCGGGGGGCTGCTGGCCCCCGAGGCCGAAGCCGACAACCCCTGGCGCTACAAGTTCACCTGGAACCCGCGCAACGTGGTGCTGGCCGGCCAGGGAACGGCCAAGTACCTGGAACACGGCCGCCCGCGCTTCATTCCGTACCAGCAGCTATTCACCCGCCTCGAAACTCTGACCGTTCCCGGCTACGGGGAGTTCGAAGGCTATGCCAACCGCGATTCACTGAGTTACCGGGCGCCCTATGGGCTGGAGCACGTGCCCACCATCCTGCGCGGTACGTTGCGCCGGCCCGGCTACTGCGCTGCCTGGCAGCAGCTGGTGCGCCTGGGCCTCACCGATGACGCCGTGCAGTTGGATAACCCCGCCGACCTCACCTGGGCCGAATTGGTGGCCGCTTACCTGCCGTTGCCCACCGAAACCAGCCCGTCGCTGGCCGCCCGCGTGGCCGCCTACCTGGGCTTGGCCCCCGAATCGGCGGAAATGCGGCAGCTAGCCTGGTTGGGGCTCTTCGACGAGCAGCCGGTAGGCCGGGCAAACGCCACGCCCGCCCAGCTACTGGAAAAGCTGCTCACTGAGAAATGGGCCCTGCAACCCACCGACCGCGATATGATTGTGATGCAGCATCAGTTCGAGTACGACCTCGACGGCCAGCGCCACGCGGCTAGCTCGTCGGTAGTCGTGCTGGGCGACGACGCCACGCACACGGCCATGGCCAAAACCGTGGGCCTGCCGCTGGGCATGGCCGTGCGCCGGCTGGCCACGGGCCAGCTCGGGCAGCGGGGCGTGGTTATCCCGACGTTGCCCGAGCTTTACGAACCTATTTTAGATGAGCTGGCGGCTGATTACGGCATTGTCTTTATGGAAGAAGAGCAGCCTGTGGCGGGAGCGTAGGCGGCCCGAAGCGGAAGGGAGTGCGAAATAAAACTGTTTCATGCACGGTTGGCGGCTATCATTTCGTTTCCGTGGGAACTGAGCATTTTCGAAATCCTTCGGTATGAAATACTACCTGCGCTTACGGGTCCGGCTGCTGGGCCGGGAGTTGCGCGAACTAGGCTGGTGGCGGCTGCTGGCCTTGGGTACGCTGCTGGGGTTGGCCATCGGCCGGGCGTTGTTCACGGCTGCCGCGCACCCGGCGCTGGCCTGGGCCATTCCCGGGGGCATAGCCCTGTTCGTACTCAGCCTGCACCGCCGCCGTGCCGACTTGCCCTTTTTGCACTTGGCCACGCCTGAATTCCGGGTCTGGCTGGCCGCCGAATACGCGCTGAGCAGCCTGCCCGCCGCGTTGGTGCTGTTGGCCTGGAGCCGCCCCGGGCCGGCACTGCTGACGGTAGCCGGCCGGCGGTGGTAGCGTTGGTACCGGCGGCGGCGGCGCCGGCCAGTCGGCGGCGGCGGCCGTCGTGGTTTCGGAGCGTGGCGTTTGAGTGGGTGCGGGCCGGCCGTGGGCCCGGGCTGTGGTTGGCGTGGCTGGGGCTGCTGGCGGCGGCCGGGCTAACTCGCGCCGGTAGCACTGGTCCGGCGCTGGCGATACTGGCCTGGCTGCTGCTCACGCTGGAAACCTATGGGCTGGCCGAGCCCTGGAGTTGGTTGTTGCCGCCGTTGCGCAGCCCCAGCGCGTGGCTGCGGAGCCGGGTAGGGTGGGGGCTGCTGTACTTCGGCCTCACGGTGGCCCCGCTGGCGGTGCTGCTGGCCCTCGGTCCGGCCGGGGTGGGCGGCACGGCGCTGGTGCTGGGCTGGTGTGCCGTAGTCCTGACGATGATTATCCTGGCCAAGTACGCCTTCTACCCCCACGCCACGCTCGGCCGGCTCACTCAGGCCGGAGCCGTAGGCGTAGGCATGTCGATTTTGGGGAGCAACCCGGCTTACCTGGTACTATTGCTGGTCTGTTTTCTAGGGTTGTTACTGAAAAGCCGAAACCGACTGCGGCAGTATCGGGCGGAATAACGTGGCTGGTCATCAACTGACAACCAACAACTGATAACTATCAACCATTATGCTGGTAATCGAGGGCTTACGCAAGGACTTTGGCTCGCAGACCGTACTGGCGCACATTGATTTAGGCGTGCGGCCCGGGAGCCTGCACGGGCTGGTGGGAGCCAATGGGGCGGGCAAAACAACGCTGCTGCATTGCCTGTACGGGCTGCACGCCGACTACCAGGGCACGGTGCGCGAAACCAGCGGCCTGGGTATTCGGGCGTGTACCGGGCTGCTGCCCTACGAGCCCTACTTTTACCCCCGCATCACGGGCCGCGAGTACGTGGCGTTCTGCCTGCAAGCCCGGGGCCGGCCAGTGCCCAGCCTGGCGGCCTGGAACGAGCTACTGGAACTGCCCCTCGACCAGTACGCCGAGGATTACTCGGCTGGCATGAAGAAAAAACTGGCCTTGTTGGCGTTGCTGGTGCAGGATTTTCGCTACCTCGTCCTCGATGAGCCTTTCAACGGCCTCGACCTAAGCGCTAACCTGCTGCTGATGGAAGTGCTGCGCCGCTTGCGCCAACAGGGTACTGGTATCCTGCTTACCTCGCACCTGCTGGGCTCCCTCACGGAGCTCTGCGACGAAATTACGGTGCTGGCCGAGGGCCGGGTGCTGCGCCACTACCCCGCCGCCGACTTCGCCCGCCTACCCGCCGACTTGCTGGGCCAGCTGCACCAGCAGAAGCTCGGCACGCTGGCCACATTGCTGCCACTGCCACCGGCTAAAGAGCACCGGAACTAAAACGGTATGGCGGCCGGCCGGAACGCATTGTAGGACCATAATGGCTTAGACTGATTTGGCCCTGACAGATTATAATACTTGGGGCGAGGAAGCCAGGTCCTGCACTCTCAGCGTTTGCGTCGGAACACGTAAAGCGGCGGCTGGCTGGGGTGTTCGCGGAGCGCAACCTGCCCGTTGAAAAGCACCGCCTTCACGTCGTATCTGAATAGCGGGTCGTTGGGCCTGGTTTTTTGCACGTCGTAGTAGAGCGTATCGGTTTTGCCGCCGAGCGTCAGGTACCAGGTTTTGAGGCCGTCGCTGCTGGCTAGTGAAGCCCCGAGCGTAGAGTAGTAGAAAGCATAGCCCGGCACCGCTGTGCCCACGCGGCCAGTGGCCCGAATCATCGTGCATTCCCCGCCAGCACACTCAGCGCCTAAAAAAACAGTCTGCCCGTTACTTTTAACCGCTGAAACCTGGATGGGTGTTGAAATGTCAGTCAGTAAATTATTCCCCTGTTTATCAAGCACAACAAAATCGAGAGTAGGCGGCATACTATTGCCGTTGGGCATGGAGTCTTTCTTGCAACTCCAAGTGCAACAGCCCACAAATAGCGCAGCAAGTAGATATTTCATAGTTGTAGCAGGAAAGTTGAAATAAGTGATTGGGTGCTCCCATGAGCCCTGTTTAATGAGGCGGCCACCTTACAATGCCAGATAAAACGGTCCCAGCCGCTCCCGAAACCAGGCGGTGTAGTCTACCGAGTCGGGTTCGTGGAGCGGCAGTTCCTGCTCCCGTATTGGCCCCGCCTGCCGGCCGAACGCAACGATGTGGCGCAGCGGCTTGCTGGTGGCGCGGTGGCGCAGCACCAGCCGGGTGGCTGGGAACAGACCCACGACCGCTGCCTCGCGCTCCATTTCGCCCATTTCGGGTGGGGGCAACAGCACGGTAAGCCGGCCGGCGGCGGCCAGAAAATCGGCGGCGAATCGGGCTAGCTCCGCGAATGTCAGCGAATCATCGGCGGCGTGGCGGGCGGTGGTGCGCCGGGCATCGGGCGAGCGGAGGGCGTGGCGGAAAAAGGGTGGGTTGCAGAGGATGTGGTCGAAGGCGGCGGGACCAGTCGCGGCCAGCCCCGCCAGCGGCAGCGCATGCACCCGCAGCCGGGCAGCCCAAGGGCTAGCCGCGAAGTTGGCCGCCGCTTGCCCCGCCGCGGCGGCATCGAGCTCCACGGCTTCGATGTGCGCTGTGGGGTTGTGCTGGGCCGCCATCAGGGCCAGCAGGCCGGTGCCGGTACCGATGTCGAGAATGCGGCCCGCGTCTTCCACCGCTGCCACCGCACCCAGCACGCAGGCGTCGGTGCACACCTTCATGGCGCAGGCGTCCTGCTCGATGCGGAATTGCTTGAACTGGAAGTAGGTGTTGGGCATTTTTGAGTGGTCAGTGGTCAGAACCTTATTCAGAGCGCAGTGAAGAATCGCGCGTGAATTGTTGAGCGACCGTGGACCGTGACAACGAATTCATGCGCGATTCTTCGCTGCGCTTTGACCACAGAAGCTAAAGTGCCTCGTAGCCTGCGTCGATCAGCAGCGGGCCGCGGGTGGCGCTACGTACGGCCAGCTGGTCGCACCGTTCGTTTTCGGGGTGGCCGTTGTGGCCGCGTACCCAGCGAAACTGCACCGTACGCTGCTGGTATACCTTAATGAAGCGCCGCCACAAATCCTCGTTGGCCTTCTTGCCGAAATCGGCCTTTTTAGCCCACCCAAATACCCATTTCTTCTCCACCGAATCCACTACGTAGCGCGAATCCGTCACGACTGTAATGGGCAAGTCGGGGCGGTTGACGGATTCAAGGCCTACAATCACGGCCAGCAGCTCCATGCGGTTGTTGGTGGTCAGGCGGAAGCCCTCGCTCAGCTCTTTCTCGTGGGGGCCGAAACGCAGCAGTGCGCCGTAGCCGCCTGGGCCGGGGTTGCCCCGCGAGGAGCCGTCGGTAAACAGGTAAATCAAGGTTTTGAGTTGTTAGCTGTCAGCTGTTAGCTCTCGTGCTTAAAGCAACCGGGGATAAGCTAAGCAGCTAAAAGAGGAAGGCCGCAAGGTACAACCGCGTCGCGTCGGATGCACAGTAGAAACGAAGCCAAGTTTCGGTTTTCTCCGCTCTTTCCAAGAAAGGCAGCCGCTGCCACGTCAGGAAGAACTTGAGGATCAAAATAGAACTGTCAGCTGACAGCCATAAGCTAATAGCTCAAGAAATCACTCCCCGCTGTCCTTGAGGAGCTGGCGGCGGTAATTGGCCAGGATGTTGGATTTGAGTAGGAAGCCCAGGTACCGGTTATCGAGGTCGAGTACGGGCAGGGCCCAGGCGTCGAGCTGCTCCATGCAGCGCAGCGTGTCGAGTAGCGTATCGTCGGGGCGGACGACAGCCAGAGGCTCGTCCATCAGTTCGCGCACCCGGGTGGTGGTGTAATGGGCGTCGTCGAAGAGGGCGTCGCGCACCGTGTCGAGGCTGACTACGCCGAGCAGGTGGCCGTCGTCGTCTACTACCGGAAACAGGTTGCGCGAGGCGTGACGGAAGGTGTTTACCAGCTCGCCCAGCGTGTCGTCGGGGTGCACGGGATGAAAATCGGTTTGTAACAGGCGGCCCACATCGAGGCGGGCGAGCAGGCTCCGGTCGCGGTCGTGGTTGATATAGACGCCCTTCTGCACCAGCTTGCGAGTGTACACCGAGTAGGGCTCGAAGTAGCGCGTAATCAGGTAAGAGCCCGACGTGACCACCATCAGTGGCACGAACAGCGCGTAGCCGCCCGTTATTTCGGCAATCAGGAAGATGGCTGTGAGCGGGGCGTGCACCACGCCGGCCAGCGTGCCGGCCATGCCAAGTACAATAAAATGCACCTCCGAAATCGGATAGAGCCCGCTCAGGTTGATGAGCCGGGCGAAAATAAAGCCGCACAGCGCCCCGGCAAACAGCGACGAGCCGAACATGCCCCCGTTGCCGCCCGAGCCGATGGTAATGGTGGTGGCCGTCACTTTGAGCAACATACTGCCCGCCGCCACTACCAGCACCAGCCAGGCGCTTTGGTCATCGAACACATCGAAGAGCGAACCATTGAGGAGCTGCTCAGAGTGGCCGCCGAGCAGTAGCTGCACGATGTCGTAGCCTTCACCATAGAGGGGTGGAAATATGAATACGAGGCTGCCTAGGGCCAGCCCGCCGAGCAGCACCTTCCAGAAAACGGTCGTGAAATGACTGAAAAAGCGGTCAGCCCAGAAGTACACCCTAATCATGTAGACCGAGAGTAGGGCCGTGAACACGGCCAGCATCAGGTAGAGCGGTACCGCATCGACGGGCCAGCTGGTGGTGATGAGCACGAAGGGCTGGCCCGCGTACAACGCCTTGGAAACGACAGTGGCCGTGGCTGAGGCAATTAGCAAAGGCACGAAATAGGCCGCCGAGAGCTCCGACAAAATAACTTCCACCGCGAACAGCACCCCCGCGATGGGGGAGTTAAAAATGGCTGCGATGCCCGCTGCTGCTCCGCAGGCCGTGAGCAGCCGCCGCTGCCGCCGCCCGATGCGCAGCACCCGCGCCGCGTTGGAGCCAATGGCCGAGCCGGTCACCGAAATCGGGGCCTCCAGACCTGCCGAGCCGCCAAACGTAACCGTCAGGAAGGAGGATACGAGCTGCGAGTACAGCTTGCTGCGGGGCACGATACTGCCGCGGCGGGCAATGTCGTAGATAACCGGCCCGATGCCCCGGCCCAGGTCGCCGGCCAGGAAATAGCGCGTGAACAGCACCGTGAGGGCAATGCCGATAATGGGGTAAAGCGAGCTGCTGAATACCTGGTACTGGGGCGGTACCCAGGCCCGCAATAACCCCTGAGAGCCATGTACCAGCGTTTTGAGCCCCACCGCCGCCAAGCCCGCCAGCAACCCTACCAGCACGCTCACCAGAATCAGGTAGGCCCGGTCGCTGATGTGGCGCACGCGCCACATCAGCAGCGGAAGTAGCAACCGGTGAATAGTATTCTGAGGCATAAGCGGCGGTGGCGGGAAAGCAGCCGGTAATGAAACTGCAACCTAACGAAAAGCGAGGTTGGGTGATGATTTTCAGCTGCCAGTGGCGACTGGCCAGTGTTCATTTGCCAGTTGCCAGGAAAAGAACGGTCATGCGCCACATGCTCAGCATGACCCACCACTCCCACTGGCTACTAACCTAACCCGCCAGTGCTGGCACGCTGAAACCGGCTCCGACCAGCTCCTGCTTCACCTGTTGCATCAGACGACTTTTGAGCTGGAGCACGCCGCGGCGGTAATCCTCGGCGTCGCCCCAGAAATATACCCGCAGGTCGGCGGTGGTGGTGGTGGCTTTTTCCAGGTTCACGTAGGGCGTTCGGAGGCCGGCCTGCACTTCGGGCACGGTTTGCAGGTAGCGCAGGATGATGGTAGTGGCCACGACGGGCGTATCGGCGGGCTCCAGCTCTACGGTCAGCAGAAAATCCATGCGCAGGTCGCCGTCGCGGGTGTAGTTGGTGAGCGGCTCCTTGAGCACCATGGAGTTGGGCAGGAAGATGTGCTTGCCGTCGAAGGTGCGCACCAGGGTCGTGCGCAGGTTCAGGGCTACCACGTGGCCCACCAGGTCCTTGATCTGCACGGTGTCATCGATACGAAATGGCCGGTTGAAGGCCAGAATGACACCGGCCAGGAAGTTCTCGGCAATGTCCTTGAAGGCAAAGCCCACAATAAACGCCGACACGCCCGCCGCGCCCAGCAAACTGCCCACCACGCCCGTAAATCCCAGCACGTTCAGGGCCACCAGCAGCACAATCAGCCCTAGCACCCACTTACTGATCTGGGTCAGAAAATCGGCCAGCAGCGGGTCGGCCGAGCGGCGGTGCAAGCGGCGGCCTAGCAGTGCGCTGAGCCGGCTGGCGATAAACAGGCCTACGGCCAGCAGCACTAGCGCAATCAGCAGCTTGGGCAGCACAAACAGAAACTGCTCCCAGTAAGCAGCCAGGATATGGTGGAAGTCGCGGTTCATTAATTAAGGAGCTTGAAATTAGAATCCACAGGGGGCTATGCGCTATAGGCCAAGAAGAACCGCAACACAAAGCCCCACCGGCGGAGTGCCAGCGGGGCCAGAATACGCTGCTATACGCGTAAAGGTGGTGCCGGGGTTAGGGCCGGCCGGGTCGGGTAGGGGCCGGGCGGTTCAGCCAGTGCCCAAAAATCAGGCCGCCCAGCGCATAGGCTCCTACGTCGAGCCAGTCGGCCGTGGCGCGCGCGTCGAAGTGAGGCAGCAGGCCCTCGAACCAGATGCTGATAACCACCCAGGAACTGAAAATCCAGGAGGTGGGCAGCACGAAGGCCGGCTGGCGGAAGTAGAGGCGCCGCAGACCCCAGAGCTCCAGCGTGAGCAGCAGCGGCAAAGTCAGAACATCGGCTAGGTGATGGCGCACCAGGGCCGGTAGCGGGGGCCAATGCCAGCGGGCCGACAGCGGCCCGCCGTGCCGATACACCACCAGCACCACGTACGCGGCCGTGCCGAGCAAAAACAGCGGGTGGCGCAGTTCGGCAGGCAGGCGCTTCATCCGGCCACGGCGGCCAGCAGCCACATCATAAAGGCCATAAAGGCAGCAAAAGCCAGCTGCCCACCCCGAATGAGGTACTTGAAAAACTTGACGAACAGGTTGTCATCGGGCTTTATTTCGATGAGCAGCACCGGAGCCAGGGGGGCATCGGCCTGCTGCTGGCGGCGCTCATCGGCGGCGGCCCGGGCGGGCTCCAGCACCTGCCCGCAGTGCTGGCAAAGGTTGGTGGGCTGCTGATGCCACTCGGTCCAGCGGCCGCAGTGCGGACACTTTTTGGTGGCGGCGAAAGGGGCGTTGGAAACGGGTAAATCAGACATGGCAAGAAAAAAGAAGGGCCGGCAGCGGCCGCCATTCCTGGCGGGCGTTCCCGGTTCTTAACGTAAGCAACCGGCTTATAGCTCCATGATGTCTTCGTTCCAGAGCTCGGGCTCGTCCTCGATGAAGCTTTCCATCATCTGCACGCATACGTCGAGGTCGAGAATTTCCACTTCCACGCCGTGGCTTTCCAGAAAAGCCTTCGACTCGCCGAAGGTGCGGGCCTCGCCCACCACTACTTTCGGGATTTTGAACTGCACGATGGTGCCGGCGCACATGTAGCAGGGCATCAGGGTGGTGTAGAGCACCGTGTCGCGGTAGGTGCGCTGGCGGCCGGCGTTCATCAGGGCGTCCATTTCGCCGTGCTTGATGGCGTTGCCCTCCTGCACGCGCTTGTTGCGGCCGCGGCTCACGAGTTTGCCGTCGCGCACGAGCACCGAGCCAATCGGAATACCGCCTTCCTGGCGGCCCTGGCGCGCTTCATCAATGGCGGCCTGCATGAATTCGTCCATAGTATTCGGGGGAGAAGTGAGAGTAAGCGCAAACGACAAAAGTACCGCTAGTAGTCGAGAATAGCGGGCAACCCGGTGCCAATACTATTGCCGGGAAATGCTTTATTTGCAGCGTAAATTATCCGATGGCCGGAATTCAGCAAGCAACCATGAGAAAATTATACACCGTACTGCTCCTATTAGCTACGTTATCGGCCACTGCGCAACGCAACCGCAAAAATACAGCAAGTCCCACGCAGCCCGTATATGAGAAAGGGGCACTAACCAGCGGCCAGCCCACCGGCATCTGGGAGTACTACGACCGGCAGGGCGAACTCACGTTGCGCATGAATTACGATTCGAGCCGTATTGCCTACAGCCGCCCCGATACGGCGCGTTACCTGCTCAACATCGATAACAAATGGCAGGAAGTACATCCCAGTCGCGCTCCGCAATACATGGGCAGCCGCGACAAGCGGCTTGTCGATCTGGCCAGCAAAACGCGCTATCCGGTATCGGCGCTGCAAAACCAAGTGCAGGGAGTGGTGGTGCTCTCTTACGTGGTTACCGAACAGGGGCAGTCGGTCGATTACAAAATAGAGTCAACCCCTTCAAAAGACTGTGCAGAAGCGGTATGGGCAGCGGTAATAGTGTTGCCCGACCGCTGGATTCCCGCCGTGTACCAAGGCAAACCAGTGGCCGCCCGGTTCTTTTTGCGAGTCGGGTTTACGATGGTTGGGCAAAACGAGCTGCGTGCTCACCAAGCAGCCCTGGCTGCCGCTGCAAAGTCACCCAAAGTTCCTTATGTCGACCAGATGGAAGTGACGGCGTTGGGCATTGAACGAAGCGTCCGTTCAGTAACCGTGCCCCGGCCAGGAGTGAACAATCAGACGGGGCAGATGCGCCCCTAGCAGTTGGCCCAGTCAGGTGCGAAGCCGACTCCTTCATCCGCAGTTCAGCCTGAACTTCACCGCGCGCAAATCCCTTTATACGGGCAGTACTGGCACTTATCGAGGTCGTCGGTTTTGCGGATGGGTTCGGCCGGGTCGAGGATGCGGCGCACCAGCTGGCCCAGCAGCTCCTCGCTGTGGCGCCCGAAATCCTGTCCCTCGGCCGTCAGAAAGCCCATGTCGGCCGACATAGGGCCGGCGGGCAGGTTGCGCAGGGAGATGATGGCCGCGTCGGCGGCGGGGCGGCCCTGCTGGGCCAGCATAAAGCGGTAGAGCCAGAGCTGGCGCACTTTGTCGGCAGCAGAGGTGGCATCGGTGAGCAGGCGCTGTACGGCTGCTTCCGGGGCTTCTCCCTTCTTCCACAGCTTCAGCTCGTGGGCCTGCACGAGGCCCGTTTTATAATCGACCACCCGCAGGTCGCCGTTGGGCAATTGGTCGACGCGGTCGGCTTTGCCCAGCAGGCGTACGGCCAGCTTTTCGCCATCTTCCAGGGGTACGAACACGGTGGCGTGCAATTCCTCTTCGAGCCCCTGAACGTGCAGCGGGAGGCTATCGGGCAGGTCGAGTAGGCTTTCGAGGTAGCGGCGCACGAGCTGCTTGGCCACTTGGCCCAGCACGTGGTTGAGGCCCTCGTCGGCGCGGGCGTGGCGGCCAGCTTCCTCCTTGCGCAGCGCCTTGGCCACCATAATGGGGGCCAGGGCCACGAGGCCCGGAATATCGGCGGCCGTCAGGGGTGGGGCCGGCGAGGCCACCGATTTTCGGCGGATAATTTGCGCAAACGGGGTCAGCAGCTCTTCCAGCGCGTCGTGCACGGCCGTGCCAAATTCGGCGGAGTCGAGCACCTCTTCCACTTCCTGGTTTTCCTTGAATTTGGCAATCCGCTGGAAGTAAAAGCGCAGCGAGCAGCCCAGGTACTGGTTGAGGGCGGTGGGCGAGAGGCCTTTGCTGAGCAGCTCCCGCAGCGCCAGCAGCATTCCGGCGTCTTTTTCGAGCGTGAGGTCGGTGGCCTGTTGGCCCCTTGCGGGCGCCTCACCCCCTAGCCCCCTCTCCGAAAAAGGAGAGGGGGGACTAGCTTCTAGCTCTTTCTCTAACTCTGAAAAATCGAAGGCCAGTTCCCCCTCTCCTTTTTCGGAGAGGGGGCTAGGGGGTGAGGCGCCCGCGTGAGCTTCCGTCGTTACCGTTAAATCCAGCAGTTGCAGCGCGGGGTTCTGCAGGGCCAAATCGTTTTCCAGTTGCAGCAGAAAGCGGCTTCGTTCGCCGGTGCGGGTGCCCTCGGCGCCGGGCAGAATGTGCAGTAGGTCTACCTGGCGCGCGCGCTGGAGCAGACGCCAGAACTGGTGAGCGGTGGCGGCCTCATGGTCGGCGTAGGTGGGCAGGCCGAAGGTCGTGAGCACGTCGTAGGGAAACAGGGAGCTGTGGCGCTTGGGGGCCGGCAGCACGTTCTCGTTGCAGCTCAGGATGATGACGTGGTCGAAGTCGAGGGCCCGGGTTTCGAGCAGGCCCATCACCTGCACATCGGCAATAGGCTCGCCGCTGAACGGCAGGCGGGTGTTCTTCATCTGCTCGTACAAAAACCGCCGGAACGAGCGCACCGACAGCCGGTGCTCCCGGCAGTCGAACACCGAGTGCAGGCGCTTAACGAGCGTGTAGAACAGGTATAGGTACTCGGCCTCGATGGCCGAATGCTGGTCTTGGTAGGCCTTTTTGAGCAGGTCGATGAGCGTGTTGCAGGCCCGGATGATGTCGTCGCAGTTGTCCCAGGTCGCGAACAGGGCTTGCAGCAGCTCGTGGCCGCCGCCCATTTCTACCAGCTCCTCGGCCGGCAGCAGCACCGCGTGGCGCTGGATGATGGTGCGGCATACCCTATCAAGCAGGCCGTGGCCGGCGGGGTCGGGTTGCTGGTCGAGCCAGTGCTGGTAGCGGCGCAGAAACGGGTGTTGCAGCAGCTTGCTTACGGCCAGATGGTGGTAGCGCGGCACGCCGTAGCCCGTCTCCTGGGAACCCTCGCGCACGCCGGTCAGGTGCACCTCAAACAGCAGATCGACGAGGTTGAACAAGGGCGTGCTCTGGAAATTGAGGCCCATGGTCACGTTGTACTCGGGCACCTCGCGGGGGGGCAGGCCGTGGAGCACGGGCAGCAGCAGGGTTTCGTCGGGCAGCACCACGGCTACTTTGGCCCGCGGGTTGGCCCGGCGGGCGGCGGCCAGCAGCTGGCCGGCTACTTTGCCCTGCATCGAGGAGTTGGCCACGCCCACCAGCCGCACCGTGCGCGGCAGTTGGCGCAGCAGCTCGGCCGGGCCGCCGAAATTTTCCCAGGGTAAATCGAGGCGGTCCTTGTACTGGCGTAGGTGCTGGCCGGCGCGGTTGGGCGAGCCGGGTTCGAGGTAGAACGCGTCGCCGTCGAAGTATACCTCGGCCCGGCCCGCTTTGCGCAGGTGGCGAATGAGCCGCTCCTCGGCCTTCGACAAAAATCCCAGGCCCACGAACACGTGGCGGGGCAACTCCTCATCGGCTTCGAGCCGCTCGCGCACCCGGCGCTGGGCCAGCCGGTAGGCCAGGCCGGGGTAGGCGAGGCGGTCCTGCTTCATGCGCTTTTTCAGGCGCAAGTACACCTTGTCGAGGTCGTCCCAGAAGCGAAAATAAGCCGTGGTGGTGGGCTGAAGCTGAAATTCGGCCCCCAGGTCCCAGCGCTCCAGGGCCTTGGCTTGGCTAAGGTATTCGAATACCTTGCGGGGCGAGGCCAGGTTCTGATCGAGACTCGAAAAGTCCTGGAGCAACAGGCCCGACCAGCCCACGAACTGGTCGAAATCGAGCTGGGGGTCGATGCCCTGCAGGATTTCGAACAGCAGTAGCTGCAGGGCAATGGGCTCCTCGACCCGCACGCCGGCCAGCTCTACCATATAGTCTTCCATGGCCGCCACCCGGGGGCTCCACACCGCCTGCCCGGCCTCGGCGGCCAGGCTCAGCTCGTTCTGCAGATACACCACCGCCCGCCGCGTAGGCACCACCACCACCAAATCCGACAGCTCTCCCGTCGGCCCGTACTGCGCCACCAACTCCCGGGCGATGCGGGCCAGAAACGGCGTAGCATCGGGGCCGGGTTGGGAGGGCGGTAGGGTGGGCGCGGGGGCTTGGGCAAACAGGGGTAGGTCGGGGAGGGAAGCGGGCATGCGCGGCGGGTCAGGAATTCTATTTAAAGGTACAGTACCTTTCACTCAGAAACCGGCTTCTACCCGCAGAAAAACCCAAATTGCGAAGAACGAGGTAGGGGCGGGGCTTGTCCCCGCCCGCCGTTGCACAGTACCGATGAACGACGGATAAAGGCCGCAACGCCTCGTTCCAGCGGCGGGCGGGGACAAGCCCCGCCCCTACGTCGTTCTTCGCAACTTGAGTTAAGTAAGGACTCATCTGATTCGCTTAAACGCATGCCGTTCACCGTTCAGCAAACCATCATTCCGCTGCCGCCGGGGCCTCCCACTTCCTGGTGGAAGGACGCGCCTGGCCTGGTACTGCTGGCGCTGATAGCCATACCGGTTCTGCTTGTAGGAATAGGAGCGTTGCTGGTCTTGGGAGTCGGTTACGGCGTCTGGAGCGCCGGCTCAAGAATCATCCTGCCCATCCGGCAACTGCTGGGCTACCAGCCGCCGCCCGAGCCGCCGCCGATTTCGGAGGTGCACGTGGTGCTGTTTGAAAACGAGCAGCTCCGCTTGCTTATCACCGAGCAGGAATCGGGGGCAGTCAGTCGGGAGTTTGAGCTTTGGTTTGAGTCGTGGGGTTATCAGGAGCAACAAGAATACTGCCCCAGCCTGTACCTTCTGCAGACCATTCCCGAAATACCCGGCCTGCACGGGCAAATCGTGAGCGACTTATGCCGCGAGTGGTCCGACGGACTTTTCCTGCAACTAATTGAGCCCTTGCCCGGCCAGGTGCCGCCGGCAACCACCTGGCTGGTACACCTGGCATTTGCTACCCAGCACTGGGAGCTGGTAGCCGAAGTGGGCGACTATTATTTGCTGCCCGATGCACCCGACCCAGAGCAGCAGGATCTGTTTGTGGGAGTTCACTCGGAGTGGAAGCGGCTGCAAGTACGGGTGCAAACGCCGGACTAGTGCCCCAGCCCAACCGCGGTTTCGGAACCCTCGGCTTCACTCACCGGCACCACGTAACTGGCCAGCGAGCGGGCGGCCAGGGTCACGCTGATGAGCACGAGCACGGCGGCGAGAATGAAGGGTGCGCCGGGGAAATACACCGGGGCCACGGGGCGGGTGAAGTAGGAGAACAGGCTCGTCATGAGCACTGGGCCCACGATGGAGGTGAGGCTCATCAGGCTGGTGAGGGCGCCTTGCAGCTCTCCCTGCTCGTCGGCGGGCACCTGGCCCGAAATGATGCCCTGCAACGCCGGGCCGGCAATGCCGCCCAGGCAGTAGGGCACCAAAAAGGCGAACATCATCCAGCCCTTGCTGGCAAACGCGAACAGCACGAACCCCACCGCATACAGCAGCAGCCCCAGATACACCGACCGTTTGGGCCCCAGCAGCGGGTTGATGCGCCGGATGAGCCCGCCCTGCACAATAGCCACCAGCAGCCCGATGGTGGCCAGCGAGTAGCCCACCCATTTTTCGCTCCAACTGAATTTCTCCATCACGTAGTACGTCCAGGTGCTTTGGGTGGCGTGTGCGGCCACGTAGAGGAAGAGCAGCGAGGCCACCAGTCCCAGAATCACGGGGTAGCGCCCCAGCATTTTGAGGCTGCCGATGGGGTTGGCCCGCTTCCAGGCAAAGGCCCGCCGCCGCGAGAGGGGCAACGATTCGGGCAGCACGAAGTAGCCGTACACCACGTTGAGCAGCGTGAGGCCGGCGGCGGCCAGAAACGGCAGCTGGTGGCTGTATTCGCCCAGTACGCCGCCCATCAGCGGCCCCAGAATGAAGCCCAGCCCAAACGCGGCTCCAATCAAACCGAAGTTCTGGGCCCGGTCCTCCGGCTTCGATACGTCGGCGATGTAGGCCGAGGCCGTCGTGACGCTGGCCCCGGTGATGCCCGCAATGGCCCGGCCCACGAATAGCCAGGCCAGGGTGGGAGCGAAGGCCAGAAACAGGTAATCGATGCCGAAGCCAAGCAGCGAGAATAGCAGCACCGGCCGCCGCCCGAACCGGTCGGATAGGTTGCCCAGCACCGGCGAAAACAGGAACTGCATCACGGCGTAGGCAAACACCAGCCAGCCGCCCACTTGGGCCGCCTCGCTCACGGTGCCCCCGGTCAGGTGCTGAATCAGCTTCGGAATAACGGGAATGATGATGCCGATGCCCGTCACATCAAGCAGCAGCGTAATAAAGATAAATGTGAGGGCCGAGCGGGGCGCTGGCGTAACGGTGGGTTCCATAAAGGCGGCAAATCGGGCGGGCCGCAAAGGTAAGCGGTTCCGGGGCGGTTCACAGTCGCTAAATCAGGCCTAATGAATCGCCCGCCAAACAGAGTGAAAGGGAACGTCATTCAGAGCGGAGCGAAGAATGACGTTCCCTTTCACTCACTCACCACCTCACGCCTCCCACTCCACCACTTCCTGAGTATCGAAGTAGTAAAGCACGCAGCGCACCTGCGCGAAGCCGAGCTGGCGGAACAGGGCGGCGTACTGCTGCAACGGCACCCGGTGCCGGTACTCGGCGGGGGGCTGCTGGAAATCGAGCAGTGTGACGCGGCGACCGAAGCCGGCGGCCGTGGTCTCGAACACGATGCGGTCGGGCTTGTAGTCCTGCTTGCGGGTGCCACCCACCAGGATTTCGCGCTCGGCCTCGGCCGCCACCGCCGGACTGAAATAGTGGGCCAGCAGCGGATTGTCCACCACTTCGCGCAGGCGGGCCAGCAGCTCGGGGCGCTCCTGGAGGCTGATGAGGCCCTCGGCGGCCAGTTGGGCGGCCACATGCTCCACGTCAGCAGCTTGCCGTACGCGGCGCAGGGCGTAGTGCAGGCGGCGGTTCCACTCGCGCTGCTCCTGCTGCTCATCAAAATCGAACACCGTGTTGGCGTGACGCCGCAACCGTAGCCGCTTTTCCCAGGGCGTGCTCGTGAGGTTGGTCAGCGGCAGGTCGTGGTTGGTGGTTGGTTTTTCGTTGTTGGTTGTTGGTGGTTGATTTGGGACTTCTTTTGGCGGAGAGCTATCAGCTAACAGCTCTGAGCTAACAGCTAAGTTCAAAGCATACGTCATTTGCTCGTCGTCCCACTCGCCGGTGTCTGCGAGGTAGCGGTGGAGCAGCTCGGCCACGGAACCGGCGGGCTTGTCGGATGCCGGTTCGTCGTCGTCGGTGCGGCCCGCTTTTTTGGCGGGTTTGGGCTTTTTGCTGATGACATAGAGGCGGTGGCGGGGGCGGGTAAAGGCCACATACAGCATGTTCAGGCCCTCGAGAAACGTCTTTTCCAACTCCTCAGTGTACTGCCCGGCCAAGGGCGTGAGCAGTAAATCCTGCTTCTGGCTAAGCACTGCCACGCCGGGCATTTCGGGCACGGGGCGGTCGGCCACCTCGGGCAGCCGGCCCCAGAGCAGCGTGCCCATAAACGGCCGCAGGCTCCAGTCGGCAAACGGCACAATCACCACCCCGTAGGCGAGGCCCTTGGCCTTATGCACGGTCGTGATGGTGAGGGCGTCGCGGCCGGCGGGAGCGTTGATGCTCAGGCTGCTCTTCTTCTGGTCCCAGTAGGCCAGGAAGTTGTTGAGGTTGTTGCCGTAGCGCAGGCTGTATTCGAGGGTCAGATCCAGAAACCGGAACAGGTACTCGCGCTCCGCCGCCCGGTCCAGCAACCCAAACAGGCCAATCAGCTGCTCAGTCAGCTCGTAGAGGCCCAGGTTGCCGGTTTCGCGCTCCTGCACATCGTAGCCCAACTCGCGCAGCTCATCGAAAAACGGCTCCACCGACTCGGCGTTGGCCAGCTCGGCCCAGCGCCGGGCCCGGTCGGGGGTGGGGGCGTGGCCCCGCACCACCCGATCCACGAGCAGCAGGGCCTCGGCCCGGGCCAGCGTATCGGCGGGCTGGTTGAGCACCCGGAACACGGCCACCAACAGGTTTACCACTTCGGCAAATTCGAGCGACAGCGAATCGGCCGAAATGATGTCGTAGCCCCGTTCTTTCAGGAATTTGGCCGTGCGGCGACTGTTGCCCCGGGTGCGGCAGAGCACGGCCACATCCTGGAGGCGGAAGCCGTCGGATAGCGCCTGCTCTACCAGTTGCAGGGTCAGGTAGAGGGTGCTTTCGTCGTAGTTGAGAGTCTGGTCGGGTAGGTAGCCGGGCAGCAGTTCGGGCGTGAAGATGCCGGCCGCCGCGTCGTAGCGGGTGGCGGGGGCGTCGTCGGCGGTAAACAGCAGCTCCACGTGGGCCGCATCCGCACCAGCCCCGGGCGGACTCTGCTGCGTAAAGTCGGTGTCAAACAAGGCCTGCACCAGCGGCAGCGCGCCGTGGGTAGCGCTTACGTGGCTGAAAAAGGCGTTATTGAACGCGATGATGTTGCGGCCCGAGCGGTAGTTCACGTTCAGGTTGCGGGCCTCCAGGGCCGGGGCGATGGTCTGGTAGCGGTCGGCTAGGCGCTGGCGGGTTTCGGGGTCGGGCACCCGATCGTAGAGGTGGCTCGTCTCCTTCTTATACAGGCGCAGAATCTGCTCCATTTCGCCGCCCCGCCAGCGGTAAATAGCCTGCTTGGCGTCGCCCACGGCCAGGTTGAGGTGGCCGCTGCCCAAGGCGTTTTCCACCAGTGGCAGCAGGTTGTTCCACTGCAGCACCGAGGTGTCCTGAAACTCGTCAATCAGCAAGTGCTGGTACCGGTCGCCGAGCCGCTCATACAGAAACGGCACCGGCTCGTGCAGCACAATCTGGGCGATGCGGCGGTTGAACTCGGCAATCAGCACCACGCCCCGGTCGCGGCTGAGCTGCTCCACGGCCTTGCTCAACTCACTCAGCAAACTCACCTGAAACACGTAGGGCAGCATGCTGGTCGCCAGCAGGTAGTGGGGCAGCAGCCTTTGCCGGGTTTCCTGCAGCTTTTCAAATATCTGGGCCAGTGCCGGGGCCACGGCCGCCACATCGTCCTCGCGGCCCTGCTTTTTGGCGGCGGCGCTACCCCATTTGTCGGTTTCTATCGTTTTGAGGGCCGTGGCCGTGGGGAAGGCGGCCCCGGCGGCGGGCGCTTCCAGCCAGCGGCGCCAGTTGCTGAAGTGCCCATAGATGCCGTTGGCCCCGCTGGCCAGGTGCTCGGCCGTCAGCCCGGCCGTGGCCAGCGCGTCAAGCGCTACGGCGGCGGTTTGCTGCACCAGGTCCTCAATTTCCTGCTTGCGCGTCCGCAGGCCCTCGTGCAGCCGCCGGTAGTCGGCCAGGCTCAGTAGTTGTAGTTGCTGCATGGCCTCGTGCACCGGCTCGCTGAGCAGAAACTGCCCGAACTCGACCAGCTCCTCGGGCAGGTTGTTCCAGCTTTTCCCTTCCTCGGCTTTATTGAGGGCGAAATCGGAAATCGTGCGCGAGAGCAGTTCGGCGTTCGGGTCGCGGTTCACCCGGTCGAGAACCAGCGCCACCGCACCTTGCAGCACCAGGGCGCTATCCAGCTCCACCTCAAAGGTGGCGGGCAGGCCCAACTCGCGGGTAAAGGCCGTCACGATGCGCTGTACGAACGAGTCGATGGTGCTCACCGCGAAATCGGCATAGTGGTAGAGCGCCAGCCGGAACGTGGCCGCTGCCCGCTCCCGCACCACCCGTTCCCGCTCTTCGGCCGTGCCCAGGTGCGCCAGCGGCCCTTCGGCGGCCAGCTCCGTGGCAATATCGGCCAGCAGCGGGTCGTGGTGGCCCTCCGGCAGGCGCGCGAACCGCCGTAGCGCCCCCAGAATCCGCTGTTTCATCTCGCCCGCCGCGTCGTTGGTGAACGTGATGGCCAGAATGCTCTTGAAGTAGCCCGCATCCTCCGAGCCCAGCGCCAGCTTCAGGTATTCCTTGGTCAGCTGGTAGGTTTTGCCGGAGCCGGCCGAGGAGGAATAGATGCGGAAAGTAGGCTGGGACATAGGGGAGGGGTAAAATAGCTGCACAAAGGTCGAATTAATCCCTCGATTAGCCGCTTCAATGACTGCCCCAATTAAGGCTGTCTGGCCGAGCGAGATTGAGCTGCCGACCGACTTCTACTCAAACAAACCAGACGGCCAGGCGTTGTTACAACCACGCCGCGCAGTTGCGGCTTCTGTTTCACTTGCTAACTACCCAGCCATGAATATTGGAATTATCGGCGCCGGCCACATCGGCAGCGCCCTTGCCGTGCGGCTCGTCGGCCTCGGCCACTCAGTTCTCATTGCCAACTCCCGCGGCCCCGAAACCCTAACAGAAGTAGCCCAAAAAACCGGCGCCACCCCCGCTACGGCCCGCGAAGCCGCCCGCCACGGCGACATCATCGTGGTCACCATCCCGCTCAAAAACATTCCCGACCTGCCCCAGGACCTGTTCGCGGGCGTAAGCGCCGAGGTGCCCATCATCGACACCAGCAACTACTACCCGATGCTGCGCGACGGCCAGATTTCGGAGCTGCAAAGCGGCTCGCTGACCGAAAGCGAGTGGGTGCAGCAGCACCTGGGCCGGCCGGTGGTAAAGGTGTTCAATAACATCTACGCCGACCACCTCGAAAACAAAGGCCAGCCCGCCGGTACGCCCGGCCGCATCTCCCTGCCCGTAGCCAGCGACGATGCCGCCGCCAAGAAGCAGGTAATGGCACTGGTCGATGAACTGGGCTTCGACGCCGTGGACGACGGCACCCTGCACGAGTCGTGGCGGCAGCAGCCCGGCACGCCCTCCTACGGCGCCGATATGCCCGCCGACAAGCTGCGCGAGCATCTAGCCAGCCTGGGAACCGAGCGCACGGAGGCCCAGCGCGCTAAATTCGCGGCCAACCACGCCGCCCAGGAGCAGGAAATGAAAAGCCAGGGCGCTCAACTGTAGCCCCGCGCCCTTACTTTATACAGGAGCGGTCCGGTTGCACTCAGGCGTGGCCGGACCTTTTTTGTATACGGGAGAGGATAGAATTGATTTTTTTCCACTATCCACCCAGTTTAGGTACCCCTAAACTGGCCCCCACAAATAGTCCCGCATTGGCTCCTCAATTCGCATGGGCCGCTTGCTAACGCCATCCAGTAGCACCCATTGCGTCTCGGCTTCGCAGAGCAGCTTGCCATCGGCGGCCCGCTCAATGCGCACGAACCGCTGGCATTGGGCGCCGCGTACTTCGCCAATCCAAGTGGTGCAGTGCAGTTCGTCATCTAGCAGAGCGGGGTGGCGGTACTGAATGCGGTGTTCGCGCACGACCCAAATGGCGGCGTGCTCGGGCGTGCCGGCCGGATAAGCGGCCTGCCAATGCGCGACGGCCGTTTCCTGCACCCAGCGCACATACTGCACGTTGTTGGCGTGGTCGAAGTCGTCGATGTCGGCGGGTTGTACGTGTAGCGTGTGCGCAAAGCGGAAGGCGGGCGTGGCGGGCGTATGCATAGAAGCCAAAGATAGGCTCACCGGCTCAAGCGCCCGTATAGCTGGACTGTAGTGCTGGGCAGGGATACTAAAAATTAGGGCTTTGCGTTGGTTAGGCCTTCCAGTTCTAAAATATACCTGTATATTTGAATCAAATTAAGGAAACGCGGTTTCGTCGTTTGGTTAAGTTTTCCACTTTAGGCGAACTACCAGGCATCAGGCAGCTTTTCTTAACCAAACATCCATCATCATCAAGAGTACCCATGCAGACAGGAACTGTAAAATTCTTCAACGAAACCAAAGGTTTTGGTTTCATCAAAGTGGACGAGACCGGCGAAGACGTGTTCGTTCACGTAACCGAGTGCATCGACGAAATCCGCGACCAGGACAAAGTTGAGTTCGAAATCGCCCAGGGCCGTAAAGGTCCGAACGCCGTGAAAGTGAAACTGGCCTAATTAGGGTCCGCTTCCTTTTATAGGATAGCCCATTAAAAAGCAGGTTCCCCCGGGGAGCCTGCTTTTTTTGCGTTGGTGCGTGGGGGGATAGAAGGATAGTTCTTGTTCATGCTTTCGCTTTCCCGAATAAAAAATCGTATCTTTGCACCCGCATTTGAGAACGGCCACGTTCCGCGCAGCTTGCTAGCTGCCTATTGAAACTTGTTGGGCCGGCTTTGTCTTCCGTCCGTTGCTTCCGTCACTTGTCGTTGTTGAAAGAGTGGGAGAAGAGCGTCGCTGAATCCGCTGTTTTCAGAGCTTATCTCTCCACTCCATTAACACTGATATGGACCAAGAAACCGTAAAAACCAAGTTCAGCGAGTTGACCCTCTCTGAAGAAATGCAACGTGCTATCAGCGAAGTTGGCTACGAGGAAGCCTCGCCCATCCAGGCCGCTGGTATCCCCGTGCTGCTCGCCGGCCGCGACGTCATCGGTCAGGCCCAGACGGGCACCGGCAAAACAGCCGCCTTCGCCATTCCCGCCATCGAACTAGTCGACACCGACTCGCGCGAAGTGCAGTGCCTCGTGCTCTGCCCAACCCGTGAGTTGGCCGTTCAGGTTTCGGGCGAAATCCAGAAACTCGGTAAGTACAAGCGTGGCCTCGCCGTGGTGCCCATCTACGGTGGCTCCAGCTACGACCGCCAGTTCCGCGCCCTGGAGCGCGGCGTCCAGATCGTCATCGGTACCCCCGGCCGCGTGATGGACCACATCGAGCGTGGCACGCTCAAGCTGGAAAACTGTAAAATGATCATCCTCGATGAGGCCGACGAAATGCTCGACATGGGCTTCCGCGACGACATCGAAACGGTGCTCAAGAAAATGCCTGAGCAGCGCCAGACGGTGTTCTTCTCCGCCACGATGAGCAAGCCCATCATGGAGATGACCAAGCGCTACCAGACGGATCCGCAGATCGTGAAGGTCAACCATCAGGAAATGACGGTGACCAACATTGAGCAGAGCTATTTCGAGGTGCGCGGCCCCCAGAAAAAGGACGTGCTGACCCGCCTCATTGATATGTACAATATCAAGTCGGGCATCGTGTTCGCCAACACCAAGCGCATGGTCGACGACATCGTGGGCGACCTGCAGGCCAAGGGCTATTTCGCCGAAGGTCTGCACGGTGATATGGGCCAGCAGCAGCGCCAGAACACACTCGACAAGTTCCGCAAGGGCACGCTCGAAATCCTGGTAGCCACCGACGTAGCCGCCCGCGGCATCGACGTGGAGAACGTGGAAGTAGTTGTAAACTACGACCTGCCCGCCGACGAGGAGTACTATGTACACCGTATCGGCCGCACCGGCCGCGCTGGCAAGCAGGGCAAGGCCTTCACCTTCGTGAGCGGCCGCGACATCTACAAGCTGCGCGACATCATGCGCTTCACTAAGGCCACCATCAAGCAGGAGCGCGTGCCTTCGTTCGAGGATGTATCGGAGGTGAAAACCACGCTCATGCTCGCTTCTATTAAAGAAGTAATTGAGAAGGGCAACCTCGACAAGTACGTGAGCCGCGTGCAGCGCCTCATCGACCAGAGCGCCGACGAAAGCATCACTTCTCTCGACATCGCATCTGCGCTGCTGAAGATGACGATGAAGGAAGACAAGCGGGCCCAGGAAAGCCTCGACGCCAGCCGCACCCAGGGTGCCGCTCGTGCCGGCTTCACCCGCCTGTTCGTGACCATGGGCAAGAAGGACCGCCTGCACCCCCGCGACATCGTGGATCTGATTGCCGAAAACACCAGCCTCACGGCCAGCAAAGTGGGCGACATCGCCCTCTACGACAAGTTCAGCTTCGTGGAAGTACCCAACGAGTTCGTGGAAGAAATTGTGGCCCAGCTCGGCCGCAGCTCCATCCAAGGCCGTCCGGTCGCCTTCAACATCGCTACTCCCCGCCAGGAAGGCGATGCTCAGCAGGAAGGCGGTAACCGCTTTGGCAACGAGCGGCCCCGCAAAGGTCCGGGTGGCTTCGGCGGTGGCGAGCGGCGCGAAGGCGGCGGCTCCTACGGCGGCAACCGCGGCGGTGGCTCCTACGGCGAGCGGCGCGAAGGCGGCGGCAGCTACGGTGGCAACCGCGGTGGCGGTAGCTACGGTGGCAACCGTGGCGGTGGCTCTTACGGCGGCAACCGCGACGGTGGCAGCTCCTACGGCGGTAACAAAGGTGGCAGTAGCTACGGCGGCGGCTACAAAGGCAAGCGCACCGACGACTAAGGCCACGGATTAGCACGGATTTTAACGGATTGCACGGATTTCGTAACCGATTTCCTGCTTTCCTTTAATCCTGCCAGCCAGTTGACTTACTACCCAAGCAGAAGGCCCCCGCTCAAAATGAGCGGGGGCCTTCTGCTTAACCAGACTTTAACGAAAATTAGCTACGAAATCCGTTAAAATCCGTGATCTAGCTTTTAGACGCATCGCGCAGGGCACGCATTTCGTCGTGGCCTTTCTTGATGCCGGCAGCCTGCTTCTCGATAAGTGTTTTGAGGGCTGCGGGAGCGTCCTGAATTTTCTGGGCCTTCTCGTAAGCGGCTTTGGCGTAGTCTTCGCCCCGCTCGCACTCGGCCAGAATACTGTGGCGGTCCTTGCCGGTAATCAGGCCCTTCAGGTTGATGAAGGCGCGGTGGACGGTGCCGGTGATAGACGACTCCTCCTCGGGCTTGAGGTTGAGCTTCATCATCTGATCTTCGAGCTCCGTGATATATTCGGCACGCTGGGCGGCGTACTTCTTGAACGTCTGCTTCAGGTCGGCATCCTCCACGTCGGTCATTGCCTCAGCGTAGCCCTTCTGGCCGTCTTTGAGGGTTTCGATAAGTTCGTTGAGGCCGGCTTGCATTACTTTAGCTTCCATAAGGAAAGGGATTTAAGGTTAGGCGTTATGGGAAAGGTGTTAGTGCCTTTCTTTACTGGCAAACCAGCGGTGGGGTTGCCGGAAGCCCTTATTTTACTGCCCTAACCTGGCTCATGGCCCGGCCGGCCAGAAAGCCGGTGGTCCAGGCGGCCTGGAAGTTGAAGCCGCCGGTGATGCCGTCGATATCGAGCACTTCGCCGGCGAAGTGCAGGCCCGGTACCAGCCGGCTTTCCAGCGTCTGCATATTGATTTCGGCCAGCGAGATGCCGCCGCAGGTCACGAATTCGTCCTTGTAAGTGGTTTTGCCCTTCATGGGCAGCGCCGTGCGGAGAAGGGCTTCGATGAGGCGGTTCTGGAGCTTGGCGGGTAGCTCGTTCCAGCGGGTTTCGGCCCCAATGCCGGCCTGCTCGGCTAGGGTGCGCCAGAGCCGTTGTGGCAAACCAAACAGCGGATTGCTGACCACCGTTTTGCGGCCGTGGGGCCCCCGGTGGTCCTGCAAATGCTGGCGCAGGGTGTCCTCCGTGAAATCGGGAATCCAGTTGACGAGGGCGGTGCTTTGGTAGCCGAGGTCGTGGAGGCGGCGGGCGCCCCAGGCCGAGAGCTTGAGCACGGCCGGCCCGCTCAGGCCCCAGTGCGTCACGAGTACCGGGCCCTCGTATTCGAGTTTTTCGCCCGCCACCCGCACCCGGGCGCGGGGTACGCTCACGCCGGGTAGCTCTTTCAGCGGCGAGTTGGGCACGTTGAAGGTAAACAGGCTGGGTACTGGCTCCTGCACCGAGTGGCCCAGTTGCCGCAGCCAGTCGTACTGGGCCGTTTTAGGGGCTCCACCGGTGGCTACCAGCAGCCGGGCCACGGGCAGCGACTGGGCGTGGGTCCCGCTCAGCGTGAGCTCGAACCCACCTTCGGCCAGCAACTCAATCCGCTCGGCCGTGGTCTGGGTCATGATTTCGACCCCAGCACGGCGGGCCGCATCGAGCAGGCACTGGGCCACGGTTTCCGACGAATCGGTGATGGGGAACATGCGGCCGTCGGGCTCGGTCTTGAGCGTAACGCCCCGGTTGGCAAACCAGCGCACTGTGTCTACCGCCCCGAACTCCTGGAAAGGCTGCTTCAGCTGCCGGGCTCCGCGCGGGTAGTGTTGCACGAGTTGGGCGGGCGTATCGGCGGCGTGGGTGACGTTGCAGCGCCCGCCGCCCGAAATCCGGACCTTGCTCAGCAGCTTGCCGGTCTTTTCGATCAGCACTACCCGCAAGCCCGGGTTACCCTCGGCGCAGGCAATAGCCCCAAAAAAGCCCGCCGCTCCGCCGCCTAATACTGCCACCGTCATCCGTTTATCCTTCATCATCCCTGATTCCCAACTGCCGATTGGATTGATTACACTGATTCTTGAATCACTGATTCTGTTGAATCAATGCTTTTTGAGCAGGCTTCGTTCAGGGAGCAAATATAACGTGGTAGGAGGGACTAACCGTTCCTAGGCGAAGAGGACCTATGCTCCGCAATTGGCCCTAAAGCGCGTTGAAATCAGTCCCAAGCTTGGATTAGCAGTAGTTCAGGGCGGCCACTACATCGTCGTGGCGAAACTGGTAGCGGGTGAGCTGGCGGATGGCCGACGAGTCGATTTGCTTGCCGCCGGTGGTGCCTTCCTCAAAGGTGGGAGGCGGTAAGTTGAGGTGGGTGGCGGCTGCGGTGTAGAACGTGCGGCGGGTGGGGTGGCTGGCGGCGCTGGCGTTGAGGGTATGGCCCCAGATGTTTAACCCCAGGATGGTGGTAATCAATCCGATGGCGTCCTGGAGGTGAATCATGTTCACTGGTGCCTCGCCGTGGGCAACGCCAGTGCGGCCGGCCAGGAAGCGGCCTGGCGCCCGGGTCGGGCCCATCAGGCCGGCCAGGCGAAGTACCGTGTGGGCGGGGCCCTGGAAAAGCGCCTCGGCCCGGAGCAGGTGCGAGTTGGCCTCCAGGGAGGCCTGAGCATCGGCTTCCTGCATCACGCGGGCTTCATCGGGATATACGCCGGTGGAGCTGACCAGCAGCACGTGGGCCACGCCGGCAGCGGCGGCGGCCTCGGCTACATGGCCGAGTAGAATGGGGTAGGTTTCCGGCGAGCGACCGAGCGCGAGGCGGCACATTCAGAATCAGCGTTTCCACGCCCTGGAGCAGCACGCGGAGCGTATCGGCGTCGGTGGGGGCGAGGGTGGGGGTCAGGCGCAGCAGGAACGGCCGGATGCCGGTGTCGCGCAACGTCAGGAGTTGGGCGGGGGTGGTGGTGGTGCCGTGGACGGGGTAGCCGGCCGCCATCAGGGCGCGGGCGAGAGGCAGGCCCAACCAGCCGCAGCCCAGCACGGCTACGGGGGAAAGAGCAGCAGAAGGAGCGGGTTGAATCATGCGGGGTAAAGGTGGCAAAAAAACTTTCCCGGGCAAGCACGCCGCCAAGGAATCCGCAAACTGTTACCTTGCGCCCCAACAAGTATGCAAGCATACTACCTATGGCCGCCCCGTACCGTTTGTATACTAAGTTCCCTGTCGACTTTGAGGCCCGCGTGCGGCTACTCCGGCCCGAGGAGAGCGGGCGGCAGCTGGCCCCCTATAACGGCATCCGCTGGGACTTCCGCTACGCCCAGGATAAGCCCCGGCGCTTTTACATGTGGCTGTACCCCGACTTCTTCGACCCAATTACCGGCGACTCGTGGCTGGAAATGCCTTTGCCCGTAGACGAATGGCTGCACGGGCGGGTCAACGTCTTCTCGGAGCACATGCGCGCCTTTCACCAGTCGCGAATCCGGGCCGGCACGAGCTTTTACTACTGCGAGGGGGGCTGGGACGTAGCCGAAGGTACCGTTACCCGCATAATCGGTTTATTTGAGCCCCGGCCCCAGCCCTGAATTATACATTCATTTTTCCCACTTCAATTTTCTTCCGCTTATGGCTTCCGCCCACCCTTACGCCCAACCCATGCTCCGCGACAATGCCCTGCAGGGCAAAACCATCGTGGTCACGGGCGGCGGCACCGGCCTCGGCCGGGCCATGACGACTTATTTCCTGCAGCTTGGGGCCAACGTGGTCATCAGTTCCCGCAAGCTGGAGGTGCTCGAAAAAACGGCCGCCGAATTGCGCGAGCAAACCGGCAACGCCAACGTTCTGGCCGTGCAGTGCGACGTGCGCAAGTACAACGAAGTGGAGGCGCTGCTCGAAAAAACCATCGAAACGTTCGGCGGCGTCGATGTGCTGCTCAACAACGCGGCCGGCAACTTCATCAGCCCCACCGAGCGCCTCAGCCATAAAGCGTTCGATGTGATTGTGGACATCGTGCTCAAGGGTTCCTACAACTGCACCCTGGCCTTCGGCAAGCGCTGGATTGCCGACAAAAAGCCCGGTACCATCCTCAGCATCGTCACCACTTACGCCTCGGTGGGTTCGGCCTACGTGGTGCCCTCGGCCGCCGCCAAAGCCGGCGTACTGGCCATGACGCGCTCCTTGGCCGTCGAGTGGGCCAAGTATGGAATTCGGGCCAACGCCATTGCCCCCGGCCCGTTTCCAACCGAAGGAGCCTGGAGCCGCCTGTTCCCCGAGCCGCTGGCCTCCAAGCTCGACCCAGCCGCCAATGTGCCCCTCAAGCGCGTGGGTGAGCACCAAGAACTGGCCAACCTGGCCGCCTACATGGTGTCGGATTTCGCGGCCTACATGAATGGTGAGGTCGTGACCCTCGACGGTGGCGAATGGCTCAACGGCGCCGGCGAATTCAACAAGCTCGAAATCCTGACCCCTGAAATGTGGGACCAGATCGAGAAAACTATGCGCCGCTAGATCACAGATTAGCGCGGATTTCACGGATTTTGTAGTCGATTAAAAAAGCCACCTTGTAAGAAGTGGCTTTTTTGATTTCGCTGCTGAAGAGCAGAGGTAATAAGGTCCGACTACGAAATCCGTTAAAATCCGCGCTAATCCGTGATCATAGTTTGTAGCCCTTGTAATCCTTCGTGAACTCCTGGGCGGGGATGGGCTGGTTGGCGACGAGGTCGGAGAACTCGAACTTTTCGAACAGGCCCTTGTCGTCGTTTACCTGCACCACGAGCGGCAGGTAGAGTTTCTGGTCGATGCAGAGGATGATGCGACTGCCGTAGGCGTTGGGTACCTGAATGGTTTTGCCGGCTGCCACGGTGGCCCCAGGGCTCAGGTTGTTGCGCTCCAGAATGCGGTACTCGCCGCAGCCAAACTTGGCGGCAATGGCCTTAACGGTTTCCGTTCGGGTAGGCTTGTAGCTCACGTAGCGAAACTGCGGAAACGAGGAGCGCAGCACGTAGGCCGGGCGGCCCAGCACGGTAGTGTCGGAGGTATAGCGGAAGGTCTTCTCGAAGCCCGGATTCAGGCGCTGCTCGGCGCTGCCGTCGAGCATTTCGGCGATGGTGCCGTAGCCCGCTTCGAGGGCGCTGTGGTGGATGCCTTTGCGCATGATGCTCCCTTTTGGGTCGAGGCTCAGCGTCACGTAAGGAAAGCTGTTAGGGTACACCCAGGCGTCGCCGCCATTCTGGCCCGTTACATAAAGCACCTCAATGCCCTGGTCGTTGCGCAGGTACACTTTGTAGGGGTTGAAGCTCATCTTCATGGCCGTGCGCGCCTGCTGGTACTTGCCTGCTATGCGCTCCTGGGCGCGCACGTTACAGCGCAGCGTTTTCAGGTTTTCGATGGCGCTGCTCAGGCGACCAATAAGCACATCGGTGGTGAGGGCGGGGGCGGCAACAGGCATAGCGGCCATGCTCAGCCCACTTAGGAGAGGCAACGTTAGTAGAAGATGGGGAAAACGAGGGCGCATAGAAGGAAAGGGGGAATGCAGGTAGTGGTGGCCCATGAGCATAAACCGCGCCGGGTCGGTGAGTGGGTAACTCGGTGCATAAGTGCGGTATTATCCCGTCGGATTTCCGCCTCGTAGCCTCGCAACGACAGCCCGGCTTACTCATTCACCGAGTTGTGCATTCAATCAGTTCAGGCTGATAGCCGGGAAGCGGGTGGTTTTGCTGTCGAAAATAAACAGCTCATCAATTTCGATGCCCTGCAGAAAGCGGTAAAGCGGGAATTGCTCCACCACAGCCCGGATGGCGGCCGCATCCACCCCATTCATCGTCACCCAGCCCCGGGTGCGGTCGGCGCTGATGGCGTATGATTCAATGACATTCTGTTCGAGGAGTTGGTTGATGAACGCGCGGTGGCGGGGAATGAGGACCATGAATTCGCGGCTGAAAGAAGCGGGCAGACGCAGAGTAACGATGAATTGAGCCATGAGCGCAGGTAGTATGTCGTGCTAACGCCCCACCGCGCCCGAAAGTTGAGATGTAGGCCATGGTGGCAACTTTTTTCTGACTTTAGCAGAATAGAAGCCCATGCACTTTACTGTTATCACCCCTACCCACAACCGCCGCGAGTACCTGGCCGAGGCCGTGGCCAGCGTCCGGGCCACCGTTAGCGCACCCCTCGATTTTTCGTTTGAGCACCTGATCTGCGAAAATGCCTGTACCGATGCCACCGCCAGCTATCTGCGCGAGGCGACCCTGGAGCCCGGGGCTCCGCTCCGCGTCTGGAGCCAGCCCGAGCTGCTGCGGGCCGGGCCCGCCCGCAACCTACTCATCGGCCACGACGCGCCCGCTGGCACCTGGATCGTGCCCCTCGATGATGACGATTTGCTGCTCCAGCGCGCCCTGTTCCATTACGCCCAGCAGATTCGGCAACACCCCAGCCGGCCCTGGCTGGTGGCCGATTTCCTGCGTGTCGACCAAGACCGCCGCTACCTGCCCGACGACGACTACTACGCCTGGCAGTTCGACAGCCCCACCGATATGCTGCGGGCCATTTTCCGGGCCGAGCACTTCATCCAGGGCAACGTGTGCTACAGCCGGGAACTGTTCAACTCGGTCAGCGGCTACGACGAGCAGATCGAAATGGCCGAAGACCTCGACCTCTACGTCCGCTTCCTGCTGGCCGGCCATTTACCCGTCATCTGCCCCCACATCAGCCACCTGCACCGTTTCCACGACAGCAACGTCAGCATCGGCGTCGACGCCGACAAACACGCCCAGGATTTGCGCGTGATTTACGACAAGTACGCCGGTCAACTGGGGGAATTGGGCATTGAGCGGCCGTAATAAGGTAGCTATACTATGCAGCATCAGCATTTGCTCACCCCGTCACCCGTTTGGTGAGTTGATTAGATGCTGTTGAGCATATAGCTTCACAGTTTCAAAATCCTGATCTGATTGAAAAGAGTTCTTCGGCAAATATATGCTGAACCCGTTTCCTGAAAGCAGAAATAACCCTTGCCTAGCCTCTTGGACCTTCTGTATGCCAGTCCATTTATAATCTCCGGTGGAAAAAGGACCGGCATGCTGAAAGCCTTCCGCTGTAAAGGACATCCGCACATCTTCTCCTGTCACGTTGCTGGATTTGCGGTCACGTAGCCACTGCCGCTTGGTTTGGTAAAAGTCCCAGAATTGCAGCCCGCCAAATAATATGGTAATAATAGAAACAGCGTACCAACTACTGCCGAATAGCCATATTACCAGGGTATTAGTAAAGCCAATGAGTAATAATATGGCTCCGGCCAGCTTTTGCCATTTCCTGTTTTTACTTCTATACCGAAGCCAATCCGTGAAAATGGCTTCATAATAATCCTCTGAAAATTTCACGGTGATTTCAATAGGTGTCATTGAGGAAGTTTGCTGCTGAGTAGGCGCTCTATGTTGTGGAAAAATTGGTGGCTGATGGCTGAAACGAAGCGTTGAGGCTTACTTTTTCGAAAATACTACCCCGCCCTTCACCACCAGTTTCACCTGCCGTAATGCGCTGATATCCTGAGTCGGGTTGCCGGATACGGCGACCATATCGGCGAGCAGGCCGGGCTTTAGCTGGCCGCGGTCGGGGAGTTGGAAGAGGCGGGCGTTGGTGCTGGTGAGGCCGCGCAGGGCTTGCAGGCTGGTGAAGCCGTATTCGCGCACCAGCAGTTCGGCTTCGCGCAGGTTGTCGCCGTGCGCGAATACGCCTACGTCGCCGCCGATGGCTATTTCCACGCCGCTTTGCAGGGCAGCTTTCATGCTGAGGCGTTTTTGCTGGATGCGGTCGGGCTCGGGACCGGTGCCTTTCTGCCAGCCGCGGTACTGGGCAACGGCGTCGCCGGCGGCCACGGTGGGGCAGAGGGCCACGCCGCGCTGCTTCATGAGCTTGAAGATTTCCAGGGTGCCATCGTCGCCGTGCTCGATGGTTTGCACGCCGGCCAGTGTGGCACGGCGCATGCCTTCGGGGGTGCTGGCGTGGGCCACCACGGGCCGGCCGGCGCTGCGGGCCGTCTGCACGATGAGGTTGAGCTCGTCCTGCGAAAAGGTGGTCCGGCTGGGCTCACCGGGGCCCCAGCGGTAATCGGCGTACACCTTGATAATGTCGGCGCCCTTGCCGATCTGCTCCCGCACGGCCCGGATAAGGCCATCCACGCCGTCGGCTTCCTGGGCGCCCTGAGGCACGTCCACATCAACCGAGAGCTTGGGGCCGTAGGAGCCGGTGGCCACCAGCGCCCGGGTGGCTACCAGCAGGCGAGGCCCCGGAATCAAGCCCCGGTCGATGGCCTGACGCAGGCCTACGTCGGCGTAACCGGCCCCTTCCGAGCCCAGGTCGCGGGCAGTGGTGAAGCCGGCTTCGAGGGTGGCGCGGGCGTGGGCCGTGGCCCGGGCCACCCGCAACGCTTCTGATTCGAGCAGCACTTGGTCGTTCCAGGGGGTTTCATTGTAGGGGTGGAGCAGCAGATGGCTGTGGCCCTCGATCAGACCGGGCAGCAGCGTGAGGCCCGGCAGTTCCAAGGTGCTGGTGCCGGCTGGCGCAGTTAGTTGCGCGGCTGGCCCCACGGCTTTTATATGGTCGCCTTCGGTGAGCACGGCCCAGCCGGGGTGCAGCGTTTCACCATCGAAAACGGCAGCAGGGCGCAGCAGCAGGGCCGCTGGTGGGGTAATGGGGGCGGGCGACTGGGCCCAGGCCGGGCCGGCAGTCAGCAGCAAAGCAGCGAGAAGGAAACGGTACAAGGGCAGCAGGTGAAGCAGGTGAGACAGCGCCTAAAGCTACGGTTGCTTCCGCAAATCGTACGATAGACCTACCTGCGCATCCCAAACGAACAGCCGTTGGTCTGCAAAGCGAAAGTCTGCGTCTTGTACCGGCACGCTGGCAAGGAGCCAACGCAGATGAAACAGGCCCTCCAGGTTGAACCGACTGCCGCCTAACCGCCGATATGTGAGTGACGACCACAGGCCGAAACCGGCCTTTACCTCCGAGCTCCGTTCCCGGGCCCCCACCAGATAGAGGCCCACGCTTGGTCCGGCCAGCAGTTCCAGCCGGGGCGCGAGTTGCATCCGGCCGGCCACGAAACCTTGCAGGGAGTAGAGTGAATTGTGATAGGCGGTGATAACACGCGGAAGGCCGGCCGGATCAAACGGGTCATAATTCGGTAGCAACTCCTGGTAATCCTGGCGGTTGCGGGCCGCCGTCAGGCCCACGCCGGCCGCTAGGTGGCGGCCCAGTGGAAACACGGTGTGCAGCCCCCCGGATGCCGCGCCGTTAAACGACTTTTCGCCCACTCGGGTGTAGCCGCCCGTAAGCAGGAGCTTCTGACTGAAAGCCGGGCCGGCAACAACGCCGAACAGTAACAGCGTGAGTAGAGGACGGGCCATAACAATCGGGTGCAGGTTGAAATAAAAGCGGCTGACTACGGGTAGAGTAGCCAGCCGCTTTAACGGTTGCAGAGAAGTTGGTTTTTCCTGTGTTTTTAAAGCGCAGTTAGCCTTTCTTACGCTTCACTTTCACCTTTTTGAGCTCCTTGTCCGGCGTGGCCCCGGCACCCGAATCGGGAGCGCCTACAAGGGTCATTTCCTTCACCAGGTGGCCGGCCCCAGCATATTTATCCACCACGAACAGCATGTAGCGCACGTCGAGCGTGATGTTGCGCACGCGGTCGGGGTCGAACATGATGTCGGACATGGTGCCTTCCCAGTTGCGGTCGAAGTTGGTGCCGATCAGCTCCCCGCGGCCGTTGATAACGGGCGAGCCGGAGTTGCCGCCTGTGGTGTGGTTGGTGGCAATGAAGGCCACCGGCACAGTGCCTTTATAGGCGTAGGGGCCGTAATCTTTGTTTTGGTATAATTCCGCGAGCCGGGCCGGTACTTCAAAGTCGGGGTTGGTGGGATCTGCCTTCTCCATGATGCCGTCGAGGGTCGTGTAGAAATCGTAGCGCACGCCGTCGGCGGGCTCGTAGCCGGCTACTTGCCCGTAGGCGAGGCGCAGGGTGGAGTTGGCATCGGGGTAAAACTTGCGCTCCGGCTGCTGGAGGCGCAGGCCGGCCATGTAGGTGCGCTGGAGCAGGGCAATTTGGTCGGTGGCTAGGTTGTAGGTGGGCAGAATAGCCGTGCGGTAATGGCTGACAATGGCTTCTGCGAGCTTCATGGCGGGGTCCTGGCGCAGGGCATCGAACTTACCGGCGGCTACCTCATCGAGTACGGCCAGGGCGCTGGCCTGCGACGTGAGGCGCGATTGGCCGTAGAGTTGGGCGGCGTAGGCATCCCAGCCGGTGGTGGCGTACTGCTTGCCGAGGGCCTTCACGTAGGACGGCAGCAACGCGGCCGGGGTACCGTTGGCGTAGAGCGGTAGCAACTGGGTAGCGACCTTCTGATCGGTAGCCACGTTGTAATTGCGGAAGAAACCAGTTGCCCCTTTTTTTAACTTTTCCACGGCGGCAACCCGCTCGGCGGCGGGTGCCTGGCGGTTTGTCAGCTCCAGCAGTGGTAGCAGGCTGTTGGCGTAAACCACCAGCTCGATGCCCAGTGCCGCCTCGCTCACGTAATCGCGGGCCAGGGTGTAGTCGCGCCCGAGGGCGTAGTGGCGCTGCAGCTCGGGCAGCAGGCCCCCGAAGGCGGCCCGGCGGGCGTCGTTGCCCGATTCGGCCCAGCGCTGGAACTCTACCTCCTGTTGCTGCTTCACGCGGACGGCGTCGAGCTTCTTGAGGCCCCGGTTTTCGCCAATCCACTTCTTCCAGTAGTTGGCAATGCCGGCATACTTGGCCGCGTACTGAATCCGGACTTTGTCGGAGGCCTTCATGTCGGCATCGAGCACCCGCAGTTTGGCGTCGCGGACCGCAATTTTGGCTGGGTTCGACACCGAATATGTCTCCTCGACGCCCCAGCTGGTGAGGTACTCGTTGGTGCGGCCGGGAAAGCCGAACACCATCGTAAAGTCGCCGGGCTGCACGCCAGCCAGCGAAATGGGCAGGTAGTAACGTGGCTTGAAGGGCTTATTGGCGGGCGAGTAGGGGGCGGGCTTATTGTCGGGGCCGGCATAAATGCGGAACAGGCTGAAGTCGCCGGTGTGGCGGGGCCAGGCCCAGTTGTCGGTGTCGCCCCCAAACTTGCCGATGCTGCTCGGCGGCGCCCCCACCAGCCGGATGTCCTGGAACACCTCGGTTACAAACAGGTAGTACTCGTTGCCGTTGAACATGGGCCGTACGAAGGCCTGGTAACCGGTGCCCTGCACGGCGGCCTGGGCCACGCGCTGGCTGTTTTGCTGCACCAGCTGCTCGCGCTGGGCCTCGGCAATCCCGGTAGCGGGCACGCCGGCCAGCACCTGGCTTGTCACGTCTTCCATGCGCACGATAAAGGTGGCCGTCAGGCCGGGGTTGGGTAGTTCCTGCTCGCGGTTCATGGCCCAGTAGCCCTTGGTGAGGTAGTCGTTTTCGACCGACGAGTGGCTCTGGATCTGGCTGTAGCCGCAGTGATGGTTGGTCAGCAGCAGGCCCTGGTCGGAGATGATTTCGCCGGTGCAGCCGCCCCCAAACTGCACGATGGCATCTTTGAGGCTGCCCTGGTTGATGGAGTAAATCTGTTCGGCCGTCAGCTTGAGGCCCTTTTTCTGCATGTCGGCCTCGTTGAGCTGCTTGAGCAGCAACGGCAGCCACAGCCCCTCATCGGCGCGGGCGGGCAGGGTAGTGAAAACGGTAAGCAGCGTGAGGGCCAGCAGCGCCAGCCGGGAGCGTAAGGACATGGAAGCGGAAATGGAGGAAGTCATCAAGCCGCTAAAATACGGCATTGGCTGCTTCCGAGCCGTGCTCTTGCTGCAGGCGTCATTTCCTGCGGAGGTCTGCAGGGAGTGGCGAACGGGTCAGATAGCATCCATAAAAAATGCCCGCCCGGTACCGGGTGGGCATTTTTTATGGCGAAGCTGTTTAGAAAATAGCCAAATCAAGCATGACGCTCTTAGACCTTGTAAACAGCTTCAGCTGCGAAAACGAATCTACGTCGTCTGCGATTCAGGAGTGCCCAATTTCGGCCACGGCCGGCAGGTTTTCGGCCTTGGTGTAGGATTCGTTGGGCTTTTTGGCGGCCGGAATATCGTCCGTGGCCTCATCGGCGTGGGTATCTTCCCACTCGCGGAATTTCTCCAGTTCTCCCTGGAATTTGCTGACGAACCAGCTAATCAGAGCCAAGTCGTCCAGAAAACCCACTACCGGAATAAAATCGGGCACCAAGTCAATCGGACTCAATACGTAGAGCAGCACGCCCAGTCCTGAGACGATGGTGCTGGTTTCCACCTCCCGGTAGCTGCCGCTCACGTAGTTGCGGACCAGACGGACCAGCGTGTAAGCCACCGAAAACAGCTGCTTGAACTTGTTGTCGCCGCTTTCCTTGCTGGCTAACTTGCTAGCGGTTTCGTTGAGTACCAGAATTACCTTGAACGGGCGGCCCAGCAACTTGCCAGCTTTATTGATGAAGACGCTGAAGAGCGCATTTTTAGAAATGGAAAGGCCTTTTTCGATGAGCGAAGACATAGAATCAGTTATCGGGGTGAAGTGAGGAAGTGCCCAGGTGTACGCGGGTGGGTAGGCTGGTGTTGTCGGGGTGGCCTTATGGCGGCACTGCTTGGCCCCCCAAACCAGCGCCCCCGGCCCGTAAACCGGCCGCCAATCCGTAGCTTCGCCGCATGAGCCTGTTCCTGACCCCGCCCACCCCCGCCGAGTACGCCCCTTTTTACCACACCTACGTGCGCCTGATAACCGGCGACCCGCTGGTAGCCCTGCGCGAGCAGCCCCAGCAGCTGCACCAGCTGCTAGCGGGCCTCTCCGACGAGCAGGCCCGGTTCCGGTACGCGCCGGGCAAGTGGAGCATCAAGGAAAAGCTGGTACATATGCTCGATACGGAGCGCGTGTTTGCCTACCGGGCCCTGCGCATCGGCCGCGGCGACACCACCCCGCTGCCCGGCTACGAGCAGGACGACTACGTGCACAATTCCGAAGCCGACGCCCGCCCGCTGGCCGATATTCTGGCCGAGTACGACGCCGTGCGGACGTCCACCCTACACCTGTTCGAGTCGTTTCCGGCCGCCGCTGTAGACCGGCGCGGCACGGCCAGCGGCCAGCCGGTGAGCGTTCGGGCACTGGTATATATGCTGGCCGGCCACGAAGCCCACCACCTGCAGCTTCTGCAAGAGCGGTACCTGCCGGCTCTGACCTGATTTTCGCGCCTGATCCGCAACGCCGGCGCAAAAAACACAACACCTTTCCCGCCCAGGCGTTATCTTGGCCGGAATCATCCTAAAAACCCACCATCATGGCTAAAGCCCAGGAACCCCGCAAAGAGAAAAAGAAGGAGCCCGCCAAAACCACCAAGGAAAAAAAGGCGGCTAAAGACGAGAAGAAGGCCCTCAAGTCCCGCCAGCAGGATTAGTAAAAAAGAGGTTTGCTTACGATAAGCAAACCTCTTTTTTATAAAAAACCCGTGCGTTATGCACCTTCTCAACCGTTTGCTGCCGGTAACTCTATTGTTGCTTACGGGCTGTTTTGGCCTTTTCGACAGCAGCACCGACACCATTACGGGTGAGTATGCAACCAGCTGGATTGACGCGCGCCGTTCCAGAGCCGTTTACCGGGATATAGCGGAGCAGATACCCGCTTACGTATTCGCTATCGGTCATAACGAGCGGTATATTATCGCCAAACAGCACCCGCTGGCTCTAACTGGCGAGTTGGTGGAAGTGGTCGACTGCACCCGCACGGCTTACTACATCCTCGATATAGTTCGCAACCGCCAACCAACCGGCCAGGGAGTCAGTGGCCCGCTGACGGCGGAGCAGTTCAGGCAGCAGGCGCAGCGGCTGGGGCTGGCCGAAGTAAATTTTTCCATGAACTACCCCAACTGCCCTTAGGCTGTTAGTTCACGCTATTCGGGTAGCAGCGGCACCGCTCACTCAGAACGTATAGTACACCTCCTTCTGCTTGTCGTGGTGCTTGATGTAGCCGTGCAGGGTGAGTTTAATGAGGGTGCGGTAGGCGCGGCGCTGCCCGATGTTGAGCAGTTTCATGTACTGGGCCAGCGTGATTCGCGGGTGCTGGCGCAGGTAATCGAGCACGGCCAGCTCCTCGCGGCTCAGCGGAATCTGCTCGAAGCGGCTGGCTTCGGGTGGGGGCTGGCGCTCCAGCACTTTCTCGGTGAGCTGGCTGGTTTGCACGCTTTGGTCGCGCACCCGCACATAGGTCCGCCAGTCGCCGGGAGCCACTTGGGCGCGGTGGGGCTTCTCGGCGCTTTCGGGCACCGTCACGATAAGCACCACCCGGCCCTCAGCGCCGGTTACTTCCCGAAACTGCAGCTGCTGGTCCAGCGGCGGCTCGATGTAGTGGCGGGCCGCCTCGCGCAACTGGTACAACTCCTCCTCCACGTCGCGCACCCCAATCACGCGGCCCTTATCATCAACCCCGACCAGCACCCGGCCGCCCTTGGTATTAGCCAGCGAGGCCAGCGTGCGGGCAATGCGGGTGGGGTGGGTGGTGCGCTGCTTGAATTCCAGCCGTTCGCCCTCGCCCTGCCGAATCAGTTCCAGTAAGTCCATGCTGCCTTAAACGTACGAAAGGCCCGGAATAGCGAACAGCCGTCTCCATTGGGAGCCGGCTGTTGCAGTTGCCTTACGGGGCCGGAGTAGCGTCGGGCTATTTTACGCTGATTAGCGACTCAGGGCAGCATGATTTTGCCAGTTACCTGCACCCCGTCAGACCAATAAACACGACTGCTGGCCGTTTGAATGGCTTATTCCACCCCGGTTTCCTCAGCCGAAATACGCCAGAGGCGGCTGGCTTCGGTGGTGCTATTAGCCCGGTCGGAGCAGCGGGCGACCCGGCTACCGGCGAAATACTGGCCGCTTACGCTGGCCGTTTCCGGCGAGGCGGCCAGGTAGAGGGTGGTCTGGGCACCTTTTTCGGGCGAAATCATCAGCGGGCGGGCCGTCCACCACAGCGCCTTCATGACGACCGAGGTGTCGGGGCGCATCAGAGCGGTGTTTACCATGCCCGGGTGCAGGCAGTTGGCCGTGATGTTGGTCAGGTCGAGGCGGGCCGCCAGCTCCTTGGTGAACAGGATGTTGGCCAGCTTGGAGTCGGCATAGGCCGTGAGCCAGCTGTACTTGTCGGGGGAGTTGCGCACTGCTTGGTCGGGCTCAATCTCACCCACCCAGTGCGCCACCGACGATACCGTTACCACCCGGGCCCGCTCGGCGGCATCGAGCAAGGGCAGCAGCAGGTTGGTGAGGGCGTAAGGCGCGAGGTGATTGGTGGCCCAGCTCAGCTCGTGGCCTTCCTCGGTGAGGGTAAACTGACCGGGCATGATGCCGGCGTTGTTCACCAGAATATCCAACCTATCAAATTCCTGCTGCATCTCGCCGGCCAACGCCCGCACATTGCGCAGCAGCGACAAATCGAAGCACTTGACGTGCACCGCCGCTTCCGGTCCGGCTGCCTCCTGAATGGCGGCCTGGGCCCGGGCCGCCTTGGCCGAGTCGCGGCCCACCAACACTACCCGGGCACCCTGGCGGGCCAACTCCTGGGCCGTAGCCAGGCCAATGCCGCTAGTCGCGCCGGTTACGAGGGCCGTTTTGCCCATTAGAGGCCGAGAAGAAGCAGGAACCATAGGGTCAGGTTGAAAGAGGGGAAAACGTAAGGTCCGGCGCCATACCAGCCAACAGCTAATAAACTTATTGGCCTACGGGCGCTGGTGGCATTGCCAGCAATGGGGGGCTGTTGGCCCGCGCCCCGCAAAAGATAACGCCGGCCGGCAGCATGAAACCGGGCGGGCAAACAACAATTGCGCCAGCGAGGTAAGAACGTGGAAAGCCGGTTGCCGGGTTTCAGTCCGCCAGTCCTTCCCACAGTTCCGCCAGCCGTCGGCTCACGGCGGCCAACGAAGGTCGGGCTGCTACCTCGGGTTGCTGGCAGCGGGCCTGCCAGTCGCGCAGCTCCCCAATAACTGCCGTGGTTTCGGGCTGGGATGAGCAGCGGTCTAATAGTTCTTCCAGCAGGTTGCCAAAGGCCCGCGTTTCCAGGAGAGGTAGCAGCCCGATGGCCTGGTCATTTTCCTCCGGCAGAAAACCAGCGGCCCCAAAGTCGCCGAGCAAGCTCGTTCCCGATTCAGTGGCCAGAATATTATGGGCGTACAGATCACCGTGCAGAATGCCCTGCGCGTGCAAGTGGCTGGCCGCCGCCGCAATGCCGCCCGCCAGCCGCAGCAGGGCCGGCAGCGCAAACTGTACGTCGGGCGCGTATTCGTCGCGGGTGCAGGTGGCGAAGGAGGGCGGCCCGGCCAGGGTCGTAAACTTGGGGCTGATGAGTTCGAGTACTAAGCCCTCGGTGCCGGCGGGGTGGCCACTGAGCTGGCCCAGCACCGGAATCAGGTGGGGGTGGGGGCCGGCGCTCAAGCAGGCCATCATTTCGGAGTGGGGTAGCCCGTCGCTGGTCACGGCCCCTTTAAACAGCTTCAGGGCCACGGGCTGCGGGGCCGCCGCGCCGGGCTGCTGCCATTGGGCGCGGTGGATAATGCCCGAGGCACCTTCGCCCAGCACCTGCTCCGGCGTAAGGTCGGTCCAGGCAATGAGGGGGCGGGCGGCGCGGACCCGGGCTGCCGCTTCGGCTTCGGCGGCCAGCGGGTTGCCGGCGAAGGCCAGCCAGCTTAGGCGAGGCATGGTCAGCAGCCAGTCGGGGAGGGTGGGTAGCTCGTTGGCGGCCAGGCGCAGCAGTTCCAGTTGGTGGCAGCGGGCCAGCTCGGGCGGTAGCGCCCGTAGCCGGTTGCCGGCCAGCATCAGCTTTTGCAGGTTCGGGCAATTGCCGATTTCGGGCGGCAGCGCGGCCAGCTCGTTATCGGTCAGAATCAGCCAGCGCAGGCGGGGCGGCAGCGCGGCCCCGGGCAGCTCGCGGATGCGGTTGGCCTTAAAACCCACCATTTCCAGGTTCAGGCACTGGCCCAGCACTTCGGGTATGCGGGTAAACTGGTTATCGGAAGCAAACAGAATCCGCAGCCGGTGCAGGCGTGCTAAGTCGGCGGGCAACTCGCGCAGGGCGTTGCCCGAGAGGTTGAGAATTTCGAGTGTGTCGGCGAGGCTGAAAATTTCCGGTGGAAACTCGGTGAGGCCTTCGGCCAAATCCAGGCGGGTGGCCCCGGCCAGCTCGCCGGCCCGCAGCTGTGCTAGCGTGTGCATGAGGTAAGGTAGGAATATGAACGGCGTGGGGCCGCACTATTTGGCGGCTTGCCGTGGCGAAGGTTGGCCATCCGTTACGTAGTGCCGATAGGGCGGCGCGGTGCTTTGCTGCTACGGCGGTACTGCCAAAAACGCAAGTTTGGCAGTTCTATCATTAGAAGCGCAGCCACACCGGCCCGGCATGAAAAAGCCGCTACCGGAAGAGGTAGCGGCTTTTTCAGTTGTGGAAAGTCAGAAATTCAAACGCCCTTGCTCAGCAGCTATTTCAGCTTCTGGCTTCTTAAAAACTAGAACGGCAGGTCGTTGTCGTCGTCCGAAGCAATCGGTGCGGCCGAGGCGCGCAGGTTGGGGTTTTGGTTTTGAGCCGGAGCGGCGGGAGCCGCGCGCGCGGTGCGGCCTGCTGGTAGCTGCCACCCTGGGGAGCGGCCGCGCCACCAGCAGAGTTCTCGATGCGCCAGGCTTCGAGGTTGGTGAAATACAGCATTTGGCCGTTCTTGTTAAAGCCGCGGCCGCGCAGGTTGAACGACACTTTTACCTCGTCGCCTACTTTGAACGGGTCGATGAGCGCCGTTTTGTCCTGTACGGTCTGGAACTTGATATGCTCGGGATACTGGCCGTCTATGACCTCCAGCACGAATTCGCGCTTGCGGAATTTTTCGCTCACCTGCTGTTCGTCGAAAATTTCGTGCAGGCGGCCGGTAGCTTCGTAAGCCATAGGATTGGATATGTGGGGTGTTGAAAGAAGTTGAAAACTGTTAACCAAACCTACGAAAAAAAACGCGGTTGGTTCCGGGCCGTTTCCGGTACCGGCGCGGCCGTTGGGGCCATCGGGCTGCCTACCTTTGTCTTGCGTTTTTGCTTTCCCACCCATTTTTTTCTGCTCCATGACTCCTTCCTTCGCCTTGGCTTTGCACGGCGGGGCCGGCACTATTTCGCCCGCCCTGATGACGCCCGAAAAAGAACAGTCCTATAAGGCTGCCCTCCACGAAGCCCTGCGCCGCGGTTACGCCGTGCTGGCTGGCGGCGGGGCGGCCCTCGACGCCGTCGAGCAAGCCGTGCTCAGTCTCGAAGACCATCCGCTCTTCAACGCCGGCCGGGGCGCGGTCTTCACCCACGAAGGCCACCACGAAATGGATGCCGCCATCATGGACGGCCGCAACCGGGCCGCCGGGGCCGTGGCCGGGGCCCGCCTCGTGCAGAACCCCATTCGGGCCGCCCGCCTCGTGATGGAGCAGACCGAGCACGTGCTGCTGGCCTGGCCCGGCGCCGATGAGCTGGCCCGCGAGCACGGCCTGGCTATGCAGTCGGCCGACTACTTCTTCACCCAACACCGCCACGACCAACTCCAAGAGGCGCTGCAGGAAGGCCGCATGCGCCTCGACCACTCGCAGGCGCTGCCCGACGGCGGTGGGAGTGAGGACCCGAAAAAGAAAATGGGCACGGTAGGGGCAGTGGCCCGCGACCAGCACGGCCACCTGGCCGCTGCCACCAGCACCGGCGGAATGACCAACAAGCGCTACTCCCGCATCGGCGACTCGCCCATTATCGGCAGCGGCACGTTTGCCGACAACCGTACCTGCGCCATCAGCTGCACCGGCCACGGCGAATTTTTCCTGCGGGCCGTGGTCGCCCACGACATCAGCTGCCTGATGGAATACAAGGGCCTGAGCTTGGCCGATGCCTGCCGCATTGTGGTGCACGACAAGCTGGCCCCGCTCGGGGGCGAGGGCGGACTGGTGGCTGTAGATGCGGCCGGCAACGTGGCCCTGCCTTTCAACTCCGAAGGCATGTACCGCGCCAGCCAAACTTCCCAGGGTGATGCCGCCCCATTCGTAGCTATCTACAAGGACTGAGCCCTACGTTCTACAGCACCTTATATATAAGGAGTGAAAACAACGTGAAAAACGCAGCCGTTATCAGCGGCTGAATGGCCGCCGTTACTTCTCGGAGGCCGGCGGGCTAAGAGCAGAAAAAGCCCGTTATTTAGCTAAATAACGGGCTTTTTAACATTTGGGTAAACATCTGATGGGTCGATGGTCGCCCACTTTCGGTTCCTTAGCTAGCCGCCGGGGTGGGTTCGTTGGCTCCCTGGCCGGCGGTGAGTAGCGTCGACTCGGCAACTTGCTCTCGGAGCTTAAGGTTAGGATAAAACGTGCGCTGGTTTACGTCGTAGAGGTTGCCCTTCACCAGCACGTGCAGTAGCATATTCTCGATGGAGATGGCCTCGCCCTTTTGGGCGGCGGCGGCGTTGCTGTGCTCCAGGTGGTGGCCGTCCATGATGATGACCATGTTTGAGCCGATGGTTTCGAGCTGGTTGCCTTCGGTGATGAGCATGCCCGTATCCTCGCCCAAACCGATGCCGATGAGCTTGGGATGCAGCGCCACGGCCTCGATGAGGCGACCGAAGCGGCCGCGCTTTACAAAGTGGGAGTCGATAACCACGTTGTCGAGCAGGCCCAGGCCAGTGCCCATCTTCACGGCGCCCTTCATGAGGGCGTCGGGGACGCTGCCACCCTTGATCATAGTTTTTGACATGCCCATGGCCCCGGCCGAAGTACCGGCAATCACGAAGTTGGGCTTGGTCTGGTAGCGGTGCTTGAGGGCGGCCAGAAACTCGGTGCCCCCAAAAATATCCACCAGCCGCGACTGGTTGCCGCCCGACATCATCACGATATCGGCCTGGCGGATGCGCTCCACGTACTCGGGGCGTAGGGCATCTTCGCGGGTGCGAATGTCGAGCACGTTCACGTTGTTGCAGTTAAGCATCGTGAACGAGGAAATATAGATGCGCGCCACCTCATCGGGAATCATCGAAGCGGTGGTAATCACCTCAATGCGCGGGTCTTCCTGGCCCGATTCGAGCACGACGCGCTTGAGAATGCCTAACTCGAAGAAGTTGAGATAGAATTTTTTCTTGGTGCGAGGGTTAGGGTAAGTGCCCTTATCCTCGTTGCCACCAATGGCAATGAGCTTGCCGAGCGGTTTGACGTTTTTCAAAGCAGAAAACAGTGTTAAGCCACGGAAAAAGGAAAAGTCTTGGGCCCTTACGCTAGCAAGGTTCGGGCCACGGGGGCTGATCCGGAAAATGAAAAAACGGGCCGGCGAACCGGTAATGGCCTGCCTGAGAGCGGCGGGCCGGTTTGCTGGGCCGAAGTAAAGAACAAAAAAACGGGCAAAAAGGCCAGCCTCGCCGGCTCAAACTCCCATCTTACTCGGCGGGCCGGCCCAGCAGCGCGTCGAGAGTACTGGTGGCTACAGCGTGGTAGTTGGGCCGGGCCGCGGCGTACAGGCGGCGGGCCCGGGCTAGTCCGTCGGGCCGGGTTAGCAGGGCTTTATAAAGGGGCAGGATGAATTTGCGGCGGCCCACCCGGGTCAGGAAATCGTGCAGCGCGGCCTCGGCGGGGGCATAATCGGCGGCAATGGTAAGCGGCAGCCAGGCGGCCAGGATTTCGGCGTTGCCCGACTGGGTGAAGCCAAACGCCGCATCCAGCTCAGCCAATTGGCCCGAAGCCAAACCGGCGGGCAGCTGGTGCAGAAACCGGACCCACTCGTGGCTGCTCCAGGCGGCGGTGTTTAGCTGGTTCGCCGGGGTGCCCTGCTGCCACGTAGCCACCGCCGCATCCACGGCTGCGAACCGGGCCGAGGCTACCGGCGGGGCATTGCCCGGAATCCCGGGACCGTCAATCCATTCAGCGAGGCGAAGTTTGGCCGCTAGGCCGGGGTGTTCGTTGAGGAGCTGCTCGTGCAGGTAGGTGATAAATGAATCGGTATCCATGCTCTGAAAAGCGTGGCGGGCGAAGTACTCCTTAATAAAGGTGTCGAGGGCGGGGCGGCCCACCAGGTGTTCCAGGGTCAGGAGCAGGTAGTCGCCCTTCTCGTAGGCAATTTCGGTCAGGCCCTCGTCGGGGTCGCGGCCGGCCAGGTTTAGCCGCAGGTGGGTGTCGGGGCTGGCCGTTCCGATTTCCTGGACCGTGTGCAGCAGCGCCGCGTGGCCCAGGGCCTGGAGCATGTCGGCGTAGGGCCGGCCGTAGAGCCGCTCCATGATGCGGCGCTCGAAGTACACGGTGAAGCCCTCGTTGAGCCAGAAATCGTTCCAGGTGGCGTTCGTGACCAGGTTGCCACTCCAGGAGTGAGCCAACTCGTGGGCCACGAGGCTGGTCAGGCTCCGGTCGCCGGCCAGGATGGTGGGCGTCACGAAGGTGAGGCGCGGGTTTTCCATGCCCCCGAACGGGAAGGAGGGCGGTAGCACCAGCAAATCGTACCGCTCCCAGCGGTAGGGCCCATACAAATCCTCGGCGGCGGCCACCATCGGCTCCAGCTCACCGAACTCGGCCATTGCTTTGGGCAACGTGGCTGGCTCGGCGTACACGCCGGTGCGCGGGCTCAGGGCCCGGAATTCCAACTCGCCCACGGCCAGCGCCATCAGGTAGGCCGGAATGGGCTGGTCCATGCGAAACTCGTAACGGCCGTCGGACCGGAGCTGTTGTGGATTGCTGGCGCTCATCAGCGGCAGCAGGTCGGCGGGCACCTGCACCCGGGCTTCGTAGGTGAAGCGCACGCCCGGCGAGTCCTGGCAGGGCAGCCAGGTGCGGGCCAGAATGGCTTGCGACTGGGTGAACAGAAACGGCTGGGTGCCGGCTGTCTGCTCCGGGCGCAGCCACTGCAGCGCCGCCGCCCCGGGCGTGGTGCGGTAGCGAATAGTGACGGCCGTGGTATCGGGCCGCAGCCTGATGCGCAGGGCCTGGCCTAGCACGTGGTCGGCGTCGCCCAGCGTGAATTCAGTGGGCTCGCCCGCGGTCGAGTCGCCGAGCAGCACGGCCTCTACCATTAAGTCGCGGATGTCGAGCACCAACTCCGTTGCAGTGGAGCCGGCGGGGCGGCTGAGTTGCCAGGTGGCGTGGCCGGCCAGGGTTTGGGTAGTGAAGTCTACCCGCAGGTCGAGAGCCAGATGCCGGACGCTTACTTCGGCGGGTCGGGCGTGGCTATGCGGGTCGGTGGGGGGGAGCAGGGGAGTAGTCATTAGCGTAACGGGGCAATGGAGAAAGGAAAGCGGATACTAAGGATATGCCCGCAAAGGTACTGATTACGGCTGCCGGTGGCGCACAACGCTGGCTGCCCAGGGCTGCAATCAGCCGAAATCTGCTAACTTGCCTACCGGGAATGAAGCGCAGTGGCCGACAACTCCATCGCCGCAAACGCAGTAGAAAGCCCGAACTGTTTCCGCCGGTGCCCCGTTGGCATGGTTAGTGGTTCACTTTCCCTTATTTCGCTCCCGCTTTTTCTCCCTATGAAGTCAATGCCTCCCTCTTTTCTTTCTACTTCCTTCTGCGCTTGGCTGCTGAGCCTGATGCTGCTGACGGCTACCGTTTCGTGTAGCCAGGATCAGCAGTCGTCGATTAAATCGGCGTTGCCCGACGTACTCACCCAAGCCGCCGGCCCCCAGCCTACGCTCGACAGCGTGTACATTGTAAAGTACATGGCGGCCGAGCCCCAGTTCAAGGACCAGATCGACTGGGCCAAGAAATTCTACAAGGCCCGCGACTTCCGCCTGGGCTGGTTCCGCGACCACGAACTCGTGCCCCAGGCCCAGACCATGCTCGGCGTCATCGGTAAGGCCGCCGACGAGGGCCTCAACCCCAAAGACTACCAGACCGAAAACTTCGATCAGCTTTTCAAGGACTTCGAAGCAGCCAAATCGGACTCGACCCGCCGTAACGCGCTGGAAAAGAAGATTGACGTGGCCTTATCGGCCACTTATTTCAATTACGCCTCCGATTTTTACCGCGGTACCGTCGACCCCCGGGCCGTAAAGAACATCGATTGGGAAGTGAAGCGCAACAAAGTAAAGTTGCACAAGGCGCTCATGACCATCCTCAAGGAGCGCGAAAGTACCTACGGCTACTACGATTTCGAGCCCCTGCACCCCGAGTACGACCGGCTGAAAAAGGTTTTGGCTGACTACCGTGCCCTGCAGCGTAAGGGTGGCTGGCCCGCCATTCCGGCCGGTACCAAGCTCAAGCCCGGCGCGGCCTCATCGGCCGTAGCCGCTTTGCGCGGCCGTCTGCTCGGCACTACTGCCGGCGCAACCAGCGAGGCTCCCGCCGTAGCCGTGGCCAATAATCCCGGCCAGCCCGCTACCGCCGCGGCCCCCGCTACCGAGAAATATGAAGGCGAGCTGGTGGCAGCCGTTAAGGAGTTTCAGAACCTGAACGGCCTAAAGCCCGACGGCGTGGTAGGGGGTGAAACCCTGCGCGAGCTCAACGTGCCGGTGTCGCAGCGCATCGACCAGATCCTGATGAATATGGAGCGCTGGCGCTGGATCCCGAAGAAATTCGAGGCCGATTACCTGCTCGTTAACATCCCCGAGTATAAGCTCCACGTAATGGAAGACGGCAAGGAAGCCTTCAACATGAACGTCATCGTGGGTAAAGAACTACACGAAACCCCCATTTTTTCTGACAAAGTAGAGTTCGTGGTGCTGGCTCCGTACTGGAACGTGCCGTTCAGCATCATCGAAAATGAGCTGCGGCCGAAGCTGGTGGCCAATGCCCAGGGCACCCTCGACCGCCTCGATATGGAGGTGGTGAAGGGCTGGGGCGACAAGGCTACCCCCGTTGACCCCAATAGCATCGACTGGGCCAACGTGTCGGAAGAGAATTGGAAGTATACCCTGCGCCGCCGCCCAGGGCCGAAGAACGACTTGGGTAACGTGAAGTTCATCTTCCCCAACTCCAAGAGCATTTACCTGCACGACACGCCCCACGACGAGTTGTTCAGCCAGACCAAGCGCGGCTTCAGCCACGGCTGCGTGCGCGTGGCTGAGCCCCTGAAGCTAGCCGAATACCTGCTGCGCAACAAGCCCGGTTGGGATGCTACCAACATCGAGCAAACCATTGCTACCCGCGAGGAAAAGTACGTAACCCTCCCCGAGAAACTGCCCGTGTACCTGGTCTACTTCACCAGTTGGGTTGATGATGCCGGCAAGGTGCACTTCCGCGACGACATCTACGGCCACGACAAGTCGCTGGCCAAAGAGTACTTCAACTAGCGCCTCTCGCCCTTCCAGCAGGGCCGATTAGCCACAAAAAAGCCCCTACTTCGCGCCCGCGCGAAGTAGGGGCTTTTTTGTGGGCCAACTACCTTGAGGTTATGTAGCCGGTATGAGCAGTTGGTGGGATAGGCACCCATAGGAAGCAAGGGCCTGATACCGTTTCGCTGGTTCCGTTTCGATGGGTTTGGAGGCAATCTGGTTGAAGCCGGCCCAAACTGCGGTGCGCCGGCTGGCTCTGGATAGACGCAATATTTGGTTAGTATCAGCAGCTTCAGAAGAACCGAAAGTGTATCCAGCAGAAAATAAGCTGCGAGTTTATCCAAAGGCAGGAGCGAGGAGGTTGTTTACGTTTGTTAAACAATTGTAAACTAGTAATTGAGTATAATGTCAAATGTAAACAGTTGGGCAGAAGAATTAACGCTTGTTTAGCAAAGTGAATAGTCGGCACTGTCTAATCATTGGCTCGTTCGATTGCCTACATTTGTAAATCTACTTTGTTGCTGCTATGCTCGACCGGATTCAGGAGTTGCTAACCGCACGGGAGCTTACGTCTTCCCAGTTCGCCGATACCATTGGGGTATCTCGGCCCGTAGTGAGCCATATTCTGAGCGGGCGCAACAAACCCAGCCTAGAAGTAGTGCAGAAGATTGTGGCGGCTTTCCCGGACTTGTCCCTGGCTTGGCTCCTGAATGGCGAAGGTCCAATGGTGCCCCCCGCCGCAGAGCCCCCCAAGCGCTCTACGCCGCCAACTGCAACCGTTCCCGCCGGACAAGTCGGTAAAGCCACCGCCACCGCCCCAGTAGCGCCGGAGCTGCCCGTAGTCGCCCCGGCGCCTCCCCAGCCCAATCCGGAGCCCGTAATGCGCATTCCCGCCCCTGATACGGCCCCAGCACTACCCACAGCCGCAGCCCAGCCTGTAGTGCCGCCCTCGGCAACGCCTGGCCCTAGCCAGCCGCTAAAGCAGCCGGCCGCCCCCATATCCCGAGCAGTACCGCCCGCTGATGTTGACTTCGCGCAGGCGCTGGCCGAGCCGGGCAAGCGTATTCGTCGTATTGTGATCTTCTATCAGGACGGTACGTTTGCTGATTATCAGCCGGAAGGCGCGGGTGGGTAACCAAGCCTGCCATTGTCGATGAGTGACGCACTTTAGTCGGTGAGCGTTAGCGTATACCCAATGAATACAATTTGTCAGGTATGATTCTGAAGTGTTTAGCGCCGGCTGATAGCCTGCTGGATGAGGCTGTGATTCGGTTGTTATATACTTTGAAAAAACATCGTTGAATGCTGATGTAAAGTATGCTAAACGAATTACTAGGTAAGTGTGAATTTTAATTTTATGTATCTTTTTATCAGGTAGTTGACCTTGTATGCCTGATCTGTTGGTAACGGTGAAGTATGTTGGCAGGTTGTTAAGTGTAAAGAAGAATAGTTAAAATTGTGCAAGCGCTATAGAAGCAATGATTTCCGCATCTCTAAGTTCCATTTAATGCTAATTATCTTGTCGGATATCGGGGCTGGGAAAGTACAACTGCTAGAGACCAGCTCGTCGCTAAATAAGTTAGTTCACCCATTCGAAGCAACAGCTAGCGCTGAGATATCCGCCGGGGAGAATTGAAGCGGCCTACCGCTGTTAATTAGAGCTTCATTTACAAAGACTACTGCCGCTAGGTGAGCTTCGGAAACGCACAGCGAGTTGCGGTTGTATAGAATTGTAAATCATTGTGAGGTGTTCAGGCCCAGGCAGCGAGTAGGGCGGCCGGCTTACAAAAGCGGCTGCGCTACCTGGTTTCGGTCGCTGGTTCAAAGCTGCTCGAAACCGGGTAAGCTTTAGCTTGTCCGGTTTCGGCGTGGTGCGTACCTTTGGGCCATGAAAAATCTTCGTCTGCTCGTTCTGTTCGCCGCTGGCGCTTCGTTGTTCCTGTCGTCCTGCTCGCAGGCTCCCGATCCGGAGAAAGACCCCAACGCCGATGCGGCCTATAAGCGCGCCCACCGGACGGAGCAATACCGCGAGGCTCAGCGCAGCAACGTCAGCTACTAACCCGTTTCGTTTACGGGTTTGGCTACCAACACAAAAGCCCCGCCGGCAGATCGCGCGCTTTTGTGTTGGTAGCTATTTGAGGTGTTTTTGGCTAAAGCCTACGCGCCGATAGCAATGGCCGCGGCGGCTAGGGAAGGCGTACGAACGGGAGCTGCGGGCGTCAGGTTGGGCAGATCGATGCCATCCAACAATTCGGCTTCCAGCAAGTCAGCCCAGGTACGCAGGTAAAGAACCACATCATCGCGCTGGTTGTGGCGTAGCGCGTTGCGGCGTTCGAACGGGATAACCGCCCGGATGGTGGGGTCGGAGAGACGTTCGAGGTGGGTGAGGTCGGCGCGGGTGAAGCCCAGGGCCAGCATCTCGTCGATGGTATCGTCGATGGGCAAGCCACTGGTGGGGCAGTAGTCGATGAGCTGCCGCTCCCAGTCGCCGGAGCGTTGCATGGCCCGGGTATGAATTTCGGCCTTGGTGAGCTTGGTAACGGTTTGGGCCAGGTGGCCGCAGTTGCAGCTGCCCATGTGGCCCCACTGGTAAGGGGCCTGAACGGTGAGGCGCTGGGCAGTGGCGCGCAGGGCCTGAATAACGGGAAGAGTGCGTTGAGCCATAAGTAAAGAGAAAAAAGCAGCCGTCGGGGCGGATGATAGACGCAATAATAAGCTATTGGCCAGTCTTTTTGTTTCCTTGCGCCGGCGCAAAGTGCCCTAGTAACACCCCAACTCCCGCTGCCGAAGTCATGCTGCCCATTCCGGCCGCTGCCTAAAAGCGAAAACCTCCCGGCCGACCAGAACAGGTCAACCAGAAGGTTTTGTAAGGCTAACAAACCAAGCCGCAATAGGCTGCCCGATTAGCTGGGAGTAGATGGGTTACCGGCTGCTGCCACGGCCCCGGCCACCGCGGCCCCAACAGGCCGAGCGCATCTTATTGAAGCAGTTTCCGGAGGTGAAGGAGGTGGTGGGCAAGGTTGGTTCGGCCGAAATCCCGACCGACCCCATGCCGGTA
>NZ_NIRR01000021.1 GCF_002204745.1 Hymenobacter amundsenii | reverse complement strand
GGCCTTCAGCCGGCGTAGCCGCTGGGGCTGTTTGGTCGTCGGAGGCAGCCGGCCGGGCCGGGCGCTCAGGGCGCTCGGTGCGGGTGCGGGCCGCCGATCGGCCTGAACCTGCGCCTCGTCGGTGGGCTTTTTCTTGCCGCGCTTGGGCCGCTTCGAGGCTTTTATCTTGTCATCGAGGCGCTCCAACGAGCCTTCCACGATGGCCGTTACGTCGGGGGCCCGCTCCTCTTCGCGCACCGGCACGAGCAGCGTATCGGGCTTTTCGTTGCGCTTGTTCATCTCCAGCACTTCGCGCACGCGCTCCACGGGCACTACCACCCAGTTGTTGTCGCCGCGCACGGCAAACCACATTTTGCGCTTGAAAATGTCGGTTTTCTGGAGCGTGTACTCGCCCCGCTCCGTGAGCAGCGGGCGCTGCACCTGCGGGATGTCCTTGAGGGCGTCGAGGTAGGTATCGAGCTCGTAGTTGAGGCAGCACTTGAGGCGGCCGCACTGGCCCGAGAGCTTGGCCGGGTTCAAACTCAGGTTCTGGTAGCGGGCAGCGGTGGTACTCACGCTCTTGAAATCGGAGAGCCAGGTGGAGCAGCACAGCTCGCGCCCGCAGCTACCGATGCCGCCGAGGCGGCCGGCCTCGTGGCGCAGCGAAATCTGGCGCATTTCCACCCGCACCCGGAACTCGTCGGCTAGGCGCTTAATCAGGTCGCGGAAGTCCACCCGGTCATCGGCCGAATAAAAGAACGTGGCGCGGGTACGGTCAGCCTGGTACTCCACGTCGGATAGCTTCATGCGCAGGCGCAGCTCCTCGACCACGGCCCGGGCCCGGAACATAGTGCCGGTTTCGAGGTCGCGCACGGCCTGCCAGCGCTCGGCATCCTGCTCGGTGGCCACCCGCAGAATGGGGCGGATATCGGGCGAGTCGAGGGGCACTTTCTTCTTCTTCATCTGGAGGCGCACCAGCTCGCCCTTGAGCGAAACGTGGCCTAGATGCCAGCCGTTGCCGGCCGCTTCCACCACCACGGCGTCGCCGGTAATGAGGGGCAGGCGGCTGGTGTTGCGGAAGAATTCTTTGCGCCCGCCTTTAAAGCGGATTTCGGCAATGTCAAATCCTTTAAAATCGCTGGGCAGGTCCAGGTCCTGGAGCCAGTCGAATACATTGAGGCGGGTGCAGCCACTGCTGCAACTACCCTTCGAGCCGCAGCCCGAGGTAGTTGAGGTGGAACAACCCCCACCGGAGGAGGAACAAGAGGAACAAGCCACGGCTTGGAAGATCTATATGGTAAAGCCGCCGGGAAAAGCCGGCAGCGCGGATTCGGTTATCTACAAAGATATAGAAATAGCCGGGGCAGCGGCCAACGAGCCAAAAGGCTGCCGGAAACCGAAAAACAACCTACCGGCGTGGCCCTACGGAGGAGCTTCTTGCTCCATCACCTGGGCTACTCACGAGTTGGGCTGTAGCATTACTCAGGTGACTTTTTCAGCCTGGGCTCCCAACGTGTTCGAAGCAAGAGAATCTGCTCTTAGGAGCGGAGCAGATCAATGTCTATCAAAAAAAGACAACTTCATCCGAAATACACAAAATCGTTTAATCCAATTAGCTGGACGCCTTTTTGGTCATTACATTTTTTACATCTGATTATCACAATGTATATAATATTGTCAATCACAATGTCTTTATTTTGAAATATCATCAATAAAAACCTACTATTGCAACATCAATCTACCAAACCACAACCAAACACATGAAAGCAACTCGTTTATTCGCCCCCCTCGCACTGCTCGCAGTCACTGGTCTTTCCCTGTCTTCGTGCCAGGAAAAAGCCAATATTGAAGTAAAAGACCAAGTGTCGGAAACGACCATCAACCAGATTAAAACACTTGGCTTCACTACGGCCGGCGCCCAGAAGGTAGATGGGGGCGTAGTAGTAGAGGGCGACATACTGCTCACCAACGAGCTACTAGCCAGCACGCCTGAGTACAGCATGCTGCGCGTGGGCCAGGATGAGCAGTACCGCACCACCAACCTGGTGTCGCGCCTGCCCCGGGTGCTGACGGTGAGCGTGTCGAGCCAGTTCCCGAACGGCTATGTGCAGGCCGCCGACGAGGCCATCCGCCGCTACAACGCCCAGGGCCTGCGTATCACGATGCGCCGTATCACCACGGGCACGGCTGATCTGCCCATCACTTATTCGGCCGACCTGGGCCCCGGCGTACTGGGCCAGTCGGGCGGCTTCCCGTCCAATGGCAACCCCGCTCCCGGCTTTAAGCTCGCGCCAAGCGTAATTGGGGCTCGCTCCATCAACAACGTAGCCACCATCATGGCGCACGAGATGGGCCACTGCATCGGCTTCCGCCACACCGACTACTTCAACCGCCAGTATAGCTGCGGCGGTCGTACTCCAACGAGGGTGCCAGCACGGTAGGGGCCGTTTACATCCCCGGCACGCCCTCGGGCGCCGATCCGAACTCGTGGATGCTGGCCTGCATCGGCTCCACGGATGACCGTCCCTTCAATGCCAACGACCGGACGGCTCTCAACTACGTGTACTAAGCGAAGCCTACGGGCTTAGTCAGTTTATGAAAGCGGCCCCGACTCAACTGAGTCGGGGCGCTTTTTTGTGCGCCAGGTTGGTGCCTACCGCCGGGCAAGCGGCCGGTTTGTTATGCGAGCGGGCACAATGGTCGGTTGCGCGGGGTCGAGCCTCGCCTGCTCCGGCTGTTATGCTTGCTGGCGTTGCGGGCACATTTACCCCGGCCGACGGGCCGGAACGTCAGTTGCGGAACGAGTCAGCCGCTGCCCGCCGCTGCACGATGGCGGACGGATTGACGCAACGACTGACCGCGTAATAGTGGGCGGGTACAAGCCCGGCACCCTAATTTAAAGCTGGTGTGAAAGTGGCGCCGTTAGTTGAGCGCAGCCTCTTGCTTTTGTTAAAGCACCGTGATGCGACGGGTAATTTCGGCGCCGCTGCGAAGCCTGATGCGCAGTAGGTAGGTGCCGGGCAGTAGCGTACCGGTGGCAATCCGCTTAATGATGCCCACTTCAACGGTTTCGGATAAATGCAGGCGGCCGGTAAGGTCGAACACGCGCACGTCGGCGGCCTGGTCGGGGGGCAGCACGATGCGCAGGGGCTCACCGGCCACTACCGGCACCGGATACACCAGCACCTCGGGCGCGGCCGTCACCCGGAAAACCCGTTCTTGCTGGCTGTACACGGTTGCGCCATTGGAGAGGGACAAACTGGCGCGGTAGCGCGAGTAACCGGCCGGGGCCGCCGGGTCGGCCAGCGCCAGCGTGGTGCCCGGCACGGGCTCGAAGGTCTGTACGCCCACGAAGCTACCATCGGGCAGCTGGCGTTCCAGCGTTACGGCCTGCAGCCGGAACGTAGAGCCCAGCGTGAGGTCGAAGCGCACGGTATCGGTCACCAAAAGGCGGGGTACGAAGGAGCGCACGTAGCAGCCGTGGTCCTCCTGCTGCACATCTTCGCTGGCCCCACGTGGCCCCACACGGCCCCGCATAACCGGGGCCACGGCGAAGTAGCGGGCCGTTAGTTCGTTTGTTGTCAGCACAAGCACCGTATCAGTCAGCCGCCGGAAAGATTCCAGGTGGGTGGCGCCGAGGGCATATACCTGATACTGGGTAGCGCCCGGCACCCGCCGCCAAGTCAGCAATGCTTCCTGGGGGCAGCTATAAGCCACAGATAACGCCAGCGGCCGGCCCACGAAAAACGTGTCGGATACCACCGTGGTTGACCCCGCGACCAGGCGCAATTGCCCGGGCTGGGTGGTGGCCGGCGTCGCCCAGCGGAACAGCTTATCGGTCAGGTTGACGGTGGAGCTGAGCGTGCTCCAGGCAGTTTGGCCCAGGGGGCGGTACTCCAGGCGAGCCGCCGTGGCGGGGCCGGCCCACTGCCAGCGCAATAGCTCGGTCGTGGCGGCTTTCAGGTTGTTGGTTTTGGTGGGCGCAATCCAAGTCAGGCCCGATTCGAACTCGTAGGCCACGCTGAAGGCCTGGGGGCCCTGGGGCACTTGGTAGCCGCGCACCCGCAACTCGTAGGTGCCAGCCACGGGCAGATCGAGGGTAATTTGCTCGGCATTGTCGCGGTGGTTGGAGCGGCGGCGGGCAGGACGGGCCAGCGAATCGGGGTGCGGGTAGGCGCTCAGCGTCCAGGGCAGCCACTGCTGGCCGGTGGCGGGCCGGCGCAGGGTCAGGTCGAGGTCGTTAATAAGGGTAGTGGCGGCGTTGACGGCGGCTTCGGGGTCGGTCCAGGCCAACGTAACCTTAAGGCGGTGGGTGCCGGCGGGTACTGTGATTGTGAACACACGCTCCTGCCCGGTAATGGCCGTACCTTCCACAAAGCGGCCCTCCAGCATCGTCTGGACGGCTCCCAGGGCATCGGCCTGCCCGTAGCCGGCTATAAAGTCTACCTGGGGGCGGCCCACATCGTCGGCCGTATTCAGCAGGGCCGCCCGCACCAAGGCCGCTGCGGGCATCACCCCGCTGCGCCGCTGTTGGTGGGCCTGCTGCACGAGCAGGCTGATGCCCGACACCAGCGCCGCCGCATCCGACGAGCCCCCGTCGCCGTAGGCCACCAGTTCGGGCTTTACGCGGCCGTCGGCGGCGGGGCCGCGCGAGCTACGCGGATTCACCTGGCCCAGGCCATCGGTGGCGCCTACACTCAGGCTGTTTTTGGCATTTTTGAATTCCCCGGTGAGGTTGCCCAAGCTGTCGAGGCCGGCATAGGGGCCAGCCGGAGCGGGCAGATGGCCCGAGTTACCACTCGAAAACACGTGCAGCAGGTTGGGGTACTGGCGGGCCTGCTCATCGTAGGCCCGGGCTTCGAGGCCGTAGAAGTTCTCCACGCTCACGCCATAAGAGTGGTTTTGTACCGATACCTGTTGGGCCGCGAGCTGCGCCCCGTCGTCGGGCAGCAGGTTGTCGTAGCTGGCCTGAGCAATGCGGGCCCGCCAGGCCACCCCTCGCCCGTCGGGTGAGGAGTTGCCGCCCCCGGCAATAATGGTGGCCATGATGGTGGAGTGCGAATTGAGTAGCGAGGCCAGCGGGTCGGGGTCGAGCAGCCTCCCTTTGAAGTCGAGGTCGGCCACATCGAGCGGACTTTCCTTTACGGATACCGTGAGGCCCAGGCCCGTGAGCGTGGGGTAACGGGCGTGCACGGCCGTTACTTTGTTGGCCCCAAAATCGGCTGCGCCCAGCTCCCGCTCGGGGCGGGCCAGGCGGTCGGCGGCTTCCACAAACCCTACCCAGGGGCAGGCAGCCAGCGTGCCAGCCGCCAGCCCCCACACCCGCAGCAGGCCAGCATGGTGCGGCTCGGCCAAGGCGGTGGCCTGGGGACTAGTGCGGGCCAGCCACTGCCGAAACGCCGCTTCGTCGGTTACGCTCACGCGTAGCACCCGCCCGGTGGCCGCGGCCTGCAGCCCCGGGGCCAGCCGTTGGACCGGAGCCGGACGGCTGGTAGCGGCGGCCGGTGCCTGGCCATATGCCAGTTCGGCAGTCGTGCTGCTCACCAAAAAAAACAGCAGCAAACGCCCAACGTGGCAGAACGAAGCAGTAGACATACGGGCGCAGTGGTTGTGGCGGAAGCAGCGGGGCGGCGTGCGGCAACCGGAGTTGCCACAGTCAAAGATAACCAGAAATACCATCGACTACCGCTGCTCCCGGCTCACCTGTTGTCTTCTCTAAATGGCATCCATAAGCAACTTTTAATCAGAATACAACCTCCTGATTCCCGTGGAAAAAAACTCAGACAGCAACCAGTCTTGCTGCTGTTTCGGCCGCTACCTGCTACTGGCTTTTTCGAAGGGTGGTTTTTATCTTGGCGTCCTCGCGGCCCTTGCTGAGAGGCTGCTAGTCCACTTTAAGTTACGCTACTATTTACCCGGCGTCTTGTACACCCGCACTCCGGCCGGTAGCAGCAGATACGTGTATTGGTCGCTCACGAGCACCTGCTGAGCACCGGCGACGGGCAGCGGCAGCACGCGCTCGGTCAGGTTGTAGAGGTGGAAGAACCGTACGCCGTCGGCGGCCAGGTAGTAAAGTTCATCGCCCCGGAAACCCACGTAGGTGAGGCCCACGAAAGGCAGCTTTTTGCGGTAGTTGCCCAAGTTGTCGAACACGTACACGCCCCCCACCCGATCCACGAGGTAGAGGTTGTTCTGGTACTCGCGCAAAAACCGGAAATCGGGCCGGGAGCGGCCAATCAGGATGTCGAGCGGGGTGGTGATGGTGAACCGCTTCTGGGTCGGGTCGAGTTGCCGCAGTGTCAGGTCCGACTCGTTGAAGAGCCAGAACCGGTCATCGGGGGCCAGCGTCATCACCCGGGCCTGGCCATCGAGGAAACTGGTGAGCGGCAACTCGCTGATGGGCGACAGAAACCGGTCGAGCAGTAGGGCCTGCTGGCGGTCATCATAGAAGACGAGTACTTTGGCTGTATTCCAGGCTTCCACTTGCATCACGTGGCCCGGCAGCGGCGGCGAGTACGTGTTGAGCGGTTGCCCATCGGGGCCATACTGGCGCAGATTGTGCTGGCGGTCGGTCACGTAGAGGTTGCCCCGCCGGTCGAGCGAGGCCGCCCCGGGTTGGGGCAGCGCGATGGTACGCACCAACTGCCAGCCGGCGCGGGTGCCGGCCGTATCGGGCGGTACCGTTAGCACCGGGGCGGCTTGCCCGGCCGGGGCCACCGAACCTGCCGCCGGGGCCGTGGTTTGGGCTATTGATGGAAGTGAGAGGTTAGAAGTGAGAAATGAGAGCAGGAGGATGCGTAGAAGCCTGGCTGTCATCCTCCTGCTCTCCCTTATCACTTCTAACTTCTCACTTCTGCGAACCATATTCCAGTAAAGCCAGGGAGTCGCCGTCATAAACGCCGTAGGTGCAATAATTGACCCATTCGCCGAGGTTCACGTAGCGGCTGCCGGGAGCCACTTCCACATCGAGGGGCAGGTGGCGGTGGCCAAACACGTAATACTCGTGCGGAAACTGCTGCTGCAGCTCCCGGCAGTAAGTGAGCAGCCACTCGTCGTCGCCCAGGAAACGGTCTTCGGAGAGGCCACTTTGCAGGCGGCTGCGGCGGCTCCAGCGGTTGGCGATACCGATGCCGAAGTTCGGATGCAGCCGCGCAAACAGCCATTGGGCCACCGGCGAGGCGAATACTTTCTTGAGTAGCTTGTAGGTGTGGTCGCCCGGCCCCAGCCCGTCGCCGTGGCCGATATGGAACTGGTGGCCCCCGATGCGCTGGCTCACCGGGTGGCGCACTACCGGAATGTTTAGCTCCTCGGTGAAGTAATCGAACATCCACATATCGTGGTTGCCGGTGAAGAACGTGATGGGGAGCCCCCCATCAGTCAGTTCGGCCAGCTTGCCTTGCAGGCGTGAAAAGCCCCGCGGGATGGCATGGCGATACTCGAACCAGAAGTCGAAAATATCACCCACCAGGTAAATACCCGCCGCATCGCGGGCCACCTCGTCGAGCCAGCGCACGATGCGCCGCTCCCGCTCGCGCGAGCTGGCGGCGTCGGGCGCTCCGAGGTGGAAGTCGGAGGCAAAGTACACCCGGCGGCCGGGCGGCAGAAGCAAATCAGGTAGTTGCGGCGGGCGCGTCATCGAGTAAGAACAGCACGAGGCTCCGGGGGCCGTGGGCCCCGAGAACCAGCGTTTTTTCAATATCGGCCGTCCGGCTGGGCCCCGAGGTTAGGGAAACCATCGACGGCAGTTGGTCCGGCCCGTAGGTACGCTGCAGCAGGGCCAGCGCGTCGCCGATATCGGCTACCACCTGCGAGGTGCGGGCCAGCACCAAGTGCTGATCGGGGTAGATGCTCAGGCGGCGGCCACTACCCGAGGCCCCCGATACCAGCACGCTGCCAGTGCGGGCCACCAGCGCCTCGCAGCTCGTCAGGCCCGCCTCGGCTTGGTCCTGGAAGCCTTCGTCATCTCCCTGAAATACGATGTTGCCCGCGTGAAGCAGCTTTTTCAACTCCGGCTCCCACACGTAAAGGTGCTTCAGCTTTTTCTGCTGCTTATAAAGAAAGAGCTGGTCGTAGAAATGGTCGACGACTCGCAGTAGTAGAACTCGCCCCCCACCCGCACGAAGCTCTGGGCAAAGGCTACGGCTAGGTCCTCATTGGGGCCGGGGCGCGGGTGCAGCGGGGCCGCGAAATCGGGGCGCGGCGCGGCGGCCGGCGCAGGCTGCCGTAGCGCCGCACGGATACGGCGCAGGACAAGGTCACGGGAAGTATCGGCCATGGCCCCAAAGGTACGCGGGTTTCGGTGGATGAAAAACCCCGGCTCACAACCCGACCAAGGCGCACGACTTATAACATTCGGGCATTATGGTTCCGGACCAAGCAGGCCCCAGACAGTCTTACAAGGCGCATTTTGGCACTTTTCGGGGTTCAAAGTAAGCTCGACAGTAATTCTCCAGCGCAGAAATGGCACCCTTTTCGTATTTCCTGGCCGACTATCAACCAGCCCGACCATGCAGCCAGTGTCCGCAACTATCTCCGTCACTCCGATTCCAACCGTTACCATGGTGTCGGCTACCGAAGCCGATTTCAATGAGTGGCTACAGGAGTTGATGCCGGGTATCCGGTCGGCACTGGCTTGCCAGGGTTTCGAGAAAACTCGCCACTTGCACGCGTTCCAACAGTACTTATACCAACGGATCGAGCAGCCCCATGCCCCCAGACCAACTTAGCACGAGTGGAACCTCCGGTTCCGGTGGCAACAGCTTATATTTTTTGCTATTTCAATTGTTCTACTGTTGCGCTTGTCACTTGCTAAGCCTTCCTTCTCCTCATTTACCATTCTGCTGCCCCTGTTAGGCAACATCATCATCATCATGACCAGTTGCAGTGACGATTCCAAGCCGTTAGTACAGCCCAATATCGTCACGTCGCAAAACGTAATCTACCAGTTGGAGATGAAAGGTTACGCGGCCGAGCCGGCCATCGTGGTCCGTTTTGGAGTGGCTAACTCCGAAGCGGAGGCCCGGCAGGGCAAAGCGGCTCAGCTAACCGGTAAAATCCTTTGGGCAGATACTAAAGGCGGCAAAGAAACAAAAGACTATGAGCTGGCAAACCAAGCCGTAGGGTCGAAAAAGTGGGTTTTCCTTTCTACCTCCAAGAAGCCGGTCGGTACGCAATCCGTCACCCTGAACTGGCTTATCAGTAAATCATTAACCCTTAATGCCAGCTCAGGCGATACACTGGTTGTGCAAGAATACACAGTAGAGTAGTATTTCTATTGGGCAGTATTTTCAACAAAAAAGACCAGCCGTTTGGCTAGTCTTTTTTGTTGAAAATACTGCTACACCTATACCGGCGTCACGGCCGAACCACTGGGTTCGGTGGGCGAACTGCCGGCTGAATCGGAGCCGGAATCTACGCCGGGCAGGTTCAGGTCGGGCAGGTCGTTGCCCAGGGGCACCGGGTGCTCCTGCTTCCGCTCGCTCAGGGTTTCGGAGCGGTCGGTACCGGCCATGTGGGCCTGGTAGCTGGTCTGGGTATCGTAAGGGCGCGGGCCCACGAGGCGTTGCAGATCGTCCTGGAGTAGCACTTCCTTTTCGAGTAGCTCCTTAGCAATTACCTCCAACTCGTGGCGGCGCTCGGTGAGCAACTCCTTGGTACGAACGTAGGCTTGCGCGATAATCGTGCGGACTTCCTCGTCAATCATCTGCGAAGTAGCCTCCGAATAAGGCTTGGTGAAACCATAGTCGTTCTGACTCTTAGAGTCGTAGAACGATACGTTGCCGAGCTTTTCGTTCATGCCGTACATCGTCACGATGCTGTAGGCCACTTTCGTGATGCGCTCCAGGTCGCTTAGGGCACCGGTCGAAATCTTGCCAAATACCAGTTCTTCGGCGGCCCGGCCGCCTAGCGTCATGCACATTTCGTCCATGAGTTGCTCGGTGTTGTAGAGGAACTGCTCGCGGGGCAGATACTGGGCGTAACCCAATGCCGCTACCCCCCGGGGCACAATGCTCACCTTCACCAACGGGTCGGCGTGTTCGAGGAACCAACCTGCCACAGCGTGGCCGGCTTCATGGTAGGCCACAATGCGCTTCTCGCCGGGGCTGATGATTTTATTTTTCTTCTCCAGGCCACCGATTACGCGGTCAACGGCATCAGTGAAATCCTGCATCGTCACCATCTTCTTATCGCGGCGGGCCGCGATAAGCGCGGCTTCGTTGCAGACGTTGGCGATTTCGGCACCGGCAAAACCGGGCGTCATGGCGGCTAGCTTACGGTCATCCACATCGGGGCCCAACGTCAGGGGCTTGAGGTGCACATTGAAGATCTGGGTCCGGCCGTTGATGTCGGGCTTGTCAATGCTGATTTGACGGTCGAAGCGGCCGGGCCGGAGCAGAGCAGAGTCGAGCGTGTCGGGCCGGTTGGTGGCCGCCAGAATGATGACACCGGAATCGGTGCCAAAGCCATCCATTTCTACTAGCAGCGAGTTGAGAGTGTTCTCCCGCTCGTCGTTGCCGCCGGGCGTGTTGCCCCGGCTACGGCTGCGGCCGATGGCATCAATCTCATCAATAAAGATGATGCACGGGGCCTTGGCCTTCGCCTGCTTGAACAGGTCGCGAACCCGGGCAGCGCCTACGCCCACGAACATCTCCACGAAATCGGAGCCCGAAAGGGAGAAGAACGGCACATCGGCTTCGCCGGCTACGGCTTTCGCAAGCAGGGTTTTACCGGTGCCGGGAGGGCCAACGAGCAGCGCTCCTTTCGGAATTTTGCCGCCTAGTACGGTGAACTTCGAGGGGTTACGAAGAAACTCCACGATTTCCTCTACTTCCTCCTTGGCCTCTTCGAGGCCAGCTACGTCCTTGAACGTAATTTTCACCTTATCGCCACCATCGAAAAGAGCAGCGCGGCTCTTCCCGATGTTGAAAATCTGGCCACCGGGTCCGCCCGCGCCACTCATGCGGCGCATCAGGAACCAGAAGCCCACGAAGAGCAGGATCATAAGGCCCCAAGTGCTGATGAAGTCGCCAGCCCCGCGCTCCTCGGTTATCTTCAGGCCTACCTGCCGATCGGCGGGCAGCTTTTCCTGGAGTTTGTCGAAGTCGGTTTTGAACACTTTACCATCAACTACCCGGAATACGAACTGCGGGCCGCCCACCGCCGCGCCGGGCATAGAGAAAGGACTACGCTGGGCTACCAGCCGGCGGCTGTATTCAGGCTTTTGCAGTGCTTCCTTCTTAAGCGTGACCTCCACCTGCCGGTCGTTGACCAGCGACACATCGGCTACGTCTCCAGCCGTGAGCATCTGTTCGAACTCGCGCTGCTTGATTTCAACCTGCGTACTGCCACGGGAGAAGAACACCATCCCGAGGATGAGCACTACCAGTCCCGTGAGTACCCAGAGCTGCATACCCGGCCGGGGGGTCGGGTTCGGCAGCGAGGATTTTTTCTTTTTGGGCGTCGTATCAGACATGAATTGAATTGCTAGAAAGAGAACAAGGACGAAACCCGCCCGCCGAAGCTTTGTTAGCGGGTACGCCAGCTTTCAGGGAAGACGCCGCCGACGGCCAATTACTTTACAGCCGCCGAAGTTTCGTTTTCTTCCACGTAGGTAATATCGGCATCACCCCAAAGCTCTTCGAGGGCGTAGAACTGGCGACGGTCGCGCAGGAATACGTGCACAACAACATCCACGTAATCGAGCAGCACCCACTCGCGGTTCATGCGGCCTTCCGTTTGCCAGGGGTTCTGGCCAGTGAGTTTTTCTACCTCCTCCTCTACCGAGCGCGCAATGGCTTCAATTTGGGTATCGGAAGAAGCCGAGCAGATAACGAAGTAATCGGCTACGGCATTTTTGAGGTTTTTCAGATTAAGCACCACAATATCGGACGCCTTCTTTTCCTGCATGCCGCGCACCACGACATCTGCCAACTTGTCCGAATCCTGTCGAACCGGGGTACTTTTCATAAGGTATTGTTAGGTTTGAACATCACAAAGTACGAAAAACAGGTGGAGGCACTATCCCCCCAAACGCTCTTCACGGGCCAACAGCTTATCTGGCTGACCGAATGCCCTTCGACAAATACCGAAGCACAGCTCTTGGCAGGCCAAAACCGGGCCACGGATGGCTGCTGCGTCATAACCGACAAACAGACCGCTGGCCGGGGCCAACGGGGCAACCAGTGGGAAGCCGCGCCCGGCGAAAACCTGACGCTGTCGGTAGTCTGGCGACCAACATTTCTGCCGCCCGCCGATCAATTTTTGCTCAGCCAGGCCGTGGCGCTAGCCGTGCACGACTGGCTGAGCGCCCTACTCGGCCCCGCCCCCGCGCTCCGGGTAAAGTGGCCAAACGACATCTTCTACGGTTCGCAGAAGCTGGGCGGGATTCTGATTGAGAACACCCTGAGCGGCGCAAAAATTCAGCATAGTATCGTCGGAATTGGGCTTAATATTAATCAGCAGCAATTTGGGGTACCCACGGCTACTTCACTGGGCCAGCTTACTGGCCGCGCCTACCCGCTGGCTCCGCTGGCCGGCCGCCTGCTCGAAAGCCTGGAGCGCCGCTACCTGCAGCTACGGGCGGGGCGCGTAGGCGAGCTACGGGCCGCCTACCTGCAAGTGCTCTACCGCTTCGAGGAAGAGCATGCCTACGAAGCCGCTGGCCGTCCCTTGCGCGGCCGCATTGTGGGCGTTGATGCGACGGGCCGCCTGGCTCTGGCCGTGGGCAGGCAGATACAGCACTTCGACCTGAAAGAAATTCGGTATCTGTAGCGCGGGATTTGTGCCCAGCACCAGGCGAAACCAGCGTGTTTGATTATCGACAGCGCTATACAATGCTTACAACTCGGCTGGTATAACAGATTATAATCTGGGCTTAGCATACTACTTACCAACTATTTAGGTAATTTAAGGGTTATATTACTTAAACTCCTGGGCAACTTTTGGTTCCAACTGGGTATCTGCCCTTCTGACGCCAGCGGGCAAAGGGCACGGTAGTTGTCTTTCTCGCCTTGGCTGGCCGCTCTATACTTTCTGCCAGCTTTTCTTATTGCCTACCCTACGTTCTACTCGATGCCATGAAACTTACACTACGCTCCCTTTCGCTGCTCTTCCTGATTTTGTGGCAGTTGCCGCTGCTTGCCGCGACGTTTACCGTCGAAGTAGGCGACAACTTTTACCGGCCCGCTACGGTCAATATCCAACCCGGCGATATAGTAACGTGGAAGTATATTGGCCAGAGCAGCCACCCCACGGCATCCGATAATGCGGCCTGGGTTACGTTTCCGATGAATGCGGCCAGCCTAACTAAATCTCTCACGTTTCCTACGGCGGGCAATTTCCCTTACCATTGTACCGTCCACGGTGCTCCGGGTTCAGGCATGTTTGGGACTATCACGGTCGGGACTACTACCCCCACGCTGGCTCCGCGTATTACGCCCACGTTTTCGCTCTCGCCCAACCCCGCCCACGGCCTCGTTACGGTTTCGATGGGCCAGTTCGGTGGCAACGACTACAAACTGCGCCTGAGTAACATTATCGGCCGCGAAGTACGGACCGTAGCCGTGCGCCCTGAGGCCGCCGAAGGTGGCATGACGCTGAATCTGGCCGACCTGCCCTCGGGCATGTACTTCTACAGCTTGCTACAAAACGATAAGGTGGTTTCGACCAAGCGGCTGGTGCTGCAAAACTGAGCTTTTTGTAGCTACAAGCTTCCAGTGGCAGACCACAAGCCACCCACCTGTTATCCTGAGTACAGCGAAGGACCTTATCATGCCTAGATGAACCGTTACGACGGCCGTCTGGGTGAGATGAGGTCCTTCGCTTTTGCCCAGGATGATAGGCGGGCGGCTTGTGGTCTGCCGCTGGAAGCTTGTAGCTATTAAAGACGGCGTTGGTTGATTTAGGGTGCGGACCTCGCTACTTATTGGCTACTTTTGAACTTTCGCTGTTTTCTCTCTCCCCCGATTCCTCCGCCCTCCTTCTAGGGGCGGCCTTCTCTTACTTACGCTATGCGGAGTTACAAAAGCCTGAATAACCTCGTGGGCTGGCTGGTATTTGCCCTGGCCACCGTTGTTTTTCTGATGACCCTGGAGCCCACGGCTTCGTTCTGGGACTGCGGCGAATTCATTGCCTGCTCCTACAAGCTGCTGGTGCCCCATCCCCCCGGGGCCCCCACGTTCCTGCTGCTGGGCCGCCTGTTCTCGCTGCTCAGCTTCGGCGACGTAACGAAGGTATCGGTGCTGGTGAACTCGCTCTCGGCTCTGAGCTCCTCGTTCACGGTGCTGTTCCTGTTCTGGACCATCACGATGCTGGCCAAGAAGCTCGTGCTCCACCGTCCCGGTATGCACGACGACCGGCAGCTGGAGCCCACGTTTGGGCAGACGCTACTGATTCTGGGTGCGGGTGCAGTGGGCGCATTGGCCTACGCCTTCTCCGACTCGTTCTGGTTTAATGCCGAGGAAGCCGAAGTATACGCCATGTCGTCGTTGTGCACGGCGGCTGTGGTGTGGCTGATGCTCAAGTGGGAAAACCGCGCCGACGAGGCCGATTCGGACCGCTGGCTGGTGCTGATTGCCTATGTTATTGGTCTGAGCATTGGGGTTCACTTGCTGAACCTGCTGGCTATTCCGGCCCTGGGTTTCATTTATTACTACCGCCGTACCCAGAACCCCACCATGTGGGGCGGCATCATCACGTTGGTAGTGAGCAGCCTGATCGTGGGGCTGATTCTGGCCGGTATCATTCCGGGCCTGCCCACGCTGGCGGGCGCGTTCGAGGTTTTCTTTGTAAACACCATTGGGTTGCCCTTCAACTGGGGCATCATCATTTTCCTGCTACTGTTCGTGGGCCTAATCTGGTTCGGGTTCCGGCAGTCGTTTCAGCGCCGCAACCGGCTGCTGAACACGGCCATGCTGAGCTTCGTGTTTATTCTGATCGGGTATTCGAGCTACCTCATCGTGCCCATCCGCAGCTCCTACCACCCTACCATCAACGAAAACGACCCCGAGGATGTGCTGTCGTTCGTAAGCTACCTCAAGCGCGAGCAGTACGGCGACCGGCCGTTGCTTTATGGCCCCCAGTTCAATGCCCAGCCCACGGCCCAGACCGAGGGCGCCCCGCGCTACGTGCGCCAGGGCGACAAGTACGTAGTGGCCGAGTACCGACCGGTGCTGGAGTACCGCGCCGAGGACAAAATGCTACTGCCCCGCCTCTACAGCAACGACCCGCTGCACCTCTACAACTATAAGAAGTGGGTGGATATTCAGGAGGGCGTGAAGCCTACCATGGGCCAGAACCTGGCCTTCCTGTTCAAGTACCAGATGGGCCATATGTTCTGGCGCTACTTCATGTGGAACTACGTGGGCCGCGAGGGCGACTTACAGCAGTCGGGCATTTTGTGGGGCAGCGCCGACGGTAACGGCCTGCCCGAGCGGGTGGCCGACAGCCCGGCCCGCAACGCCTTCTTCGCGCTGCCCCTGATGCTGGGGTTGCTGGGGTTGTTCTTCCATATCCGCCGCGATGGGCGCAACGCCTTTATCGTGGGTCTGTTGTTCCTATTCACCGGTCTGGCCATCGTGCTCTACCTCAACCAGCCGCCCATTGAGCCCCGCGAGCGGGACTACACTTTTGCCGGGGCCACGTTTGCCTTCGCCATCTGGATTGGATTAGGCGTGCTGGCGCTGGCCGAGCTGCTTAAATCCGTGCTCAAGGCCGATACTACCCGGGCCGGCGTGGTTACGCTGGCGGGTTTGGTGGTGCCGGGCATCATGGTGACCCAGGGCTGGAACGACCACGACCGCTCCGACCGCTACCTCTCGGTCGACTCGGCCAAGAACCTGCTCAACTCCTGCGCCCCCAATGCCATCCTGTTCACCAACGGCGACAACGACACGTTCCCGCTCTGGTACGCCCAAGAAGTGGAGGGCGTGCGTACAGATGTGCGAGTGGCCGTGCTTAGCTATCTGAACACTGATTGGTACATCGACCAGATGAAGCGCCGCTCCTACAAATCGGCCCCGCTGCCGATTTCGATGGAGAGCAAGGACTACAAACAGGGCACCAACGACTACCTGCCCTACGCCGAGAACCCGGCCGTGCAGGAAGTGGACGTGCGCCAGTTCATGCAGCTCGTGGAGGCCAACAGCCCACTGCTGCAGGTAAGCTACGGCGAGGGCAAGCCCCTGCTCTCGTTCCCGTCGCGCAAATTCTACCTGCCCATTGATACCGCCGCCGTGCTGAAAACAGGCATCATTCCGGCCGACCGCCGCGCTCAGTTGGTGCCGCGCATGGAGTGGACGGTGGGCAAGAGCGCCATCGAGAAGAAAAGCCTCGTGATTCTCGATATTCTGGCCACCAATAACTGGAAACGGCCGGTATACTTCTCGAGCACCGTTGATTCGCGCGACTTCATGGGCCTGCAGCCCTACTTCCAGCTCGAAGGCATGGCCTACCGCATTTTGCCCGCCCGCGACCCCAACTACGACCCCAGCGGCGGCCGCCAGGCCGATGATGGCTACGTGGAGCTGGACCTGATGTACGAGAAGCTGATGAAGACCTTTGCCTACCGCGGCCTCGACAACCCGGGCATTTTCTACGACGAGAACAATCTGCGCTTTCCGGCCAACTACCGCGACAAGTTCTCGCGCCTGGCCGATGCCCTGCTGATGGCCGGCGACAAGGTTCGGGCTAAAAAGGTGCTCGACAAGGCTTTCGAGGTAATGCCCGATAAGGCGATACCCTACGATTACTACGTGCCCCAGTTCATCCCGGCCCTGGTAGCCGTCGGCGACACCAAGCGGGCCAACGAAATCATGGATACCATGATTGGCCGCGCCGAGCGGGGCCTGGCCTACTACAGCACCCACAACCAGGCCCTGTTCGACCAGGAATTCCAGACCTACCTGTTGAGCCTCGACAGCATCGGCCGCGCCGCCGAAGCCATCGGCGACCGGGCCCGGGCTGAGCGGGCCATCAAGCTGCTCCAGCAGTATTACAATCCGCGCCAGTAACGCACGGTTTTTGAGCAGCGAAGGCCGCCCCGGGAACGGGGCCGGCCTTTTCGCGTGGCTCCACGCCAGCTTGCGCGGTTCTTATCTTCTATCTTCCACCCCTATCATCTGCTCAGCTATGAAGAACCTGCCTTCCCTCCTGTTGCTACTTTTACTGCTGACCACCGGTTTGCTGGCCGCCGCGCCGCGCCGCGACTTCGCCACCCAGTACCGGCCGGGGCGCACGATTGAGGTGGACACCCGCCGCGAGGGCGACAGCCTGCGGGTGTATCTGCGGTTTCCGAACCGGAGCACCCTGCGGCGCGGGTTTCCGCTGCACGTGGTGGGCTGGGCCGATTTCGACGCCCGCCGGCCGCTCTGGCAGGACACGGTGCGCCAGCTGGCCCGCCGCCTGCGCCCCGACGGTGCGGCCGCCCGCATTAGCTTTACGTTACCCCTGAGCCGGTTGCGGGCCGGGCAGGTGTTGAGCATGGTCATTGGGCCGGCCGAGGAAGCCGTGAGCGGCGACGCGGCCTGGCTGCGGCTCACGCCCGAGCACCTCAACCGGAGCTTTATTCTGATTGATTCGCTGAGCCAGCCACTGATGCACCGCTATGTGCGGGCCCGGCAGGTGTTTGGCGTGAGTGCCTACGCGCCGGGCCAGGCCCTGAGCGCCTACCGCTACCCGCTCAGCTCGCTTGCCGCCGCCCCACCCATGGCCTCGGTGAGCACGCTGGGTGAGCAGCCGCGCACCCTCGGCCTCGCCGATTCGGCCCGCTTCCAGGCCGACCAACTACTGCGGCTACCCGCTGGGCTGTATTTGCTGCGGGTCGGCGACCGGGGGCCGCATTTAGGGCTATTGGTAGAGGAGAACCGGTTTCCTGAGTTGACTTCGGCCGACGAGCTGATTGCCCCGCTCGTGTACGTAACGACTTCGCCGGAGCGCCAGAAGCTCTTCGACGCGCCCGACCCCAAAAAGGCCGTCGACCAGTTCTGGCTCGGCGTGGCCAACAACAACCAGACGGTAGCCCGTCAGCTCATCCGCACGTTTTATGGCCGCGTGAGCGAAGGCAGTCAGTTTTTTTCGGCCCACAAAGCCGGCTGGCTCACCGACCGAGGAATGTTGTACCTGGTGATGGGGCCACCAGAAACAGTGTATCGCGACGGCAACGAAGAGCGGTGGCTGTACCGCGGCGACGCCGGCATCGGGGGAACATTTATCTTCCGCGCCAAACCGAGTACCTTTGCCCCCGACAACTATGAACTGGTGCGCCGCCCCGAGTATGAACCGCTCTGGTATGCCGCCGTGGAGCAATGGAGAAAAGGACGAACCGCCCAGCCCGGCCGCTAAATGAACGCCGCCAATTTTTTGACTCGGAAAACCGCCCCGTGCCCAACCGCCGCCCGAATCCGCGCGATGCGGACCGGCGCGAGGAAGGCCGGCGCCCGGAGGGTGGCCGCGCCGACGACAACCGTTTTGAGAGCAGCCGCGCTGAGGAAGGCCGTTTCGATGAAGGACGCGACAACGACAACCGCTCCTCTGAGCGCCGGCCAGAAGATGGGCGCGGTGAAGACAGACGCAGTGAAGATGGACGCGGCGAAAGCCGCTCCTCCGATAAGCCCCGTTACCCGCATCGCCCGGCTCAGGACCGCAGCATCGACATGATTTTCGGGCTCCGGCCCATTCTGGAAGCCCTGACGGCGGGTCGCACCCTCGACAAGGTGTTCCTGCTGCGCGCCACCAAGAACTCGATGACCCAGGACATCACGGCCCTGGCCCGCGAGGCTGGTGTGCCCGTGTCGATGGTACCGGTGGAGAAGCTCGACAACATCACCCGCAAAAACCACCAGGGCGCGGTAGCTTTCGTTTCGCCGATTGACTACATGCCCCTGGACAATATCCTGGCCGGGCTCTACGAGGAAGGCAAAACGCCTTTGCTGCTGGTGCTCGACCGGATTACTGACGTGCGTAACTTCGGTTCCATTGCCCGGAACGCCGAGTGCCTGGGCGTGCACGCCATTGTGGTACCCAGCCACGGCGCGGCCCAGATCAACGGCGACGCCCTCAAAACGTCGGCCGGTGCGCTCAACATCATCCCCGTCTGCCGGGAGCACAATCTCAAGCAAACCCTCACCTTCCTGCGCGAATCGGGCGTGCAGGTAGTGGCCTGTACCGAGAAGTCGGATGCCAGCCTAGAGGCCGAAACAGTGGATCTGACCGGCCCGCTGGCCATCCTGATGGGCTCGGAGGAAGATGGCATCAGCCCCGAATACCTGCGCCTCGCCGACCACAAGCTGCGCATTCCAATGGCCGGCCAGATCAGCTCCCTTAACGTATCGGTCGCCAGCGGCATCATGCTGTATGAGGTACTCCGTCAGCGGCTGGGGGCAGTTAAAAGCTGAAATCAGCATCAAGCGTGAAGAATTAAGATGGCCGCTGAACGACTCCCGATTGGGGCGTTCAGCGGCCATCTTAATTCTTCACGCTTTCACTTGTCACTTACACAACAGGCGGCCGTAAGCTTGTAGCGCGAAGCTCCAGTCTAAGTACAAAACTCACTTTCAATGCAGCAGTCCCGCTTTTCGGGCGGCGCTGATCAGCTTAGGAGCGTTTTTTAGGGTGGCGGCGACGAAGCGTTTGCCCGATTCCTTAACTTCATCCTTACTCACTTCTCGGGCCTCTTCGCGCACAAATTCGTTCAGCGCATGAAATGCTTCGCGGACAGCCTTGTGCCTCGGCTGCTCGGCCCGGAGCTGCTCATGCACGAGGGCCAGCTGCTCCCGGATTTTGTCGTGGCGGGAGCTGAACACGGATTCGTGGCCGACGTGGGGCCGAATGCGCTCTACCAGCTCCAGCAACGGATGCAGCCGGTTGGCGACAGATAGCGCCGAGTCGGCGAGTTTGTCGCGCTTGCGGAGCGGCGGCAGAGCATCGGGGTGGTCCATGAGCGAGGGCGAAGATGGAGGAGGCAAATGAATATGCGGCGGACAGGGGGGCTAAAATACGCCGGATCGGGCTGAATTGGCAAACGCTCCGGCCCGAAGAAATAACATGCGCCTGCCCCAATAACCTGCGTTTATGGCGGGCTTAGTCCCACATTGCTATCTTGCCACCGGCGAACAGCTGAGTAGCCGGGCTGGTTATCCCCTAGCTCCGGCAGCCGAACAACTCAGTGCGCCAGCCTTATTTTCACTCCCACATCCCCCCATTCATGACCAAAATCAAGGTAGCCAACCCAATAGTTGAGCTGGACGGCGACGAAATGACGCGTATCATCTGGAAGTTCATCAAGGACAAGCTGATTACGCCTTACCTCGAACTAGATATTAAGTACTACGACCTGGGCATTGAGTACCGCGACGAAACCAACGACCAGGTAACCATCGACGCGGCCAACGCCATCAAGCAATATGGTGTGGGCATCAAGTGCGCCACCATTACGCCCGACGAGCAGCGGGTGGAGGAGTTCGGTCTCAAGCAAATGTGGCGCTCCCCCAACGGTACTATCCGCAACATCCTCGACGGCACGGTGTTCCGCGAGCCGATTGTAATGAGCAACGTGCCCCGCCTCGTGCCCAACTGGACGGCTCCCATCTGCATCGGCCGCCACGCCTTCGGCGACCAGTACCGCGCCACCGACTTCCTGACCAAGGGCAAGGGCAAGCTCACCATCACCTTCCAGCCCGAAGACGGCGGCGAAACCCAGTCGTTTGAGGTCTACAACTTTAAAGGCGACGGTGTGGCCCTGGCCATGTACAACACCGACGAATCCATCCGCGGCTTCGCCCACGCCTGCTTCAACCAGGCCCTGAGCAAGAACTGGCCGCTGTACCTTTCCACCAAAAACACCATTCTCAAGAAGTACGATGGTCGTTTCAAGGACATCTTCCAAGAGATTTACGAGCAGGACTACTTGGCCAAGTTCAAGGAAGCCGGCATCACCTACGAGCACCGCCTGATTGACGACATGGTGGCCTCGGCGCTGAAGTGGAACGGCAATTTCGTGTGGGCCTGCAAAAACTACGACGGCGACGTGCAGAGCGACACCGTGGCCCAGGGCTTCGGCTCGCTGGGCCTGATGACTTCGGTGCTCGTGACGCCCGACGGCGGCACCATGGAGGCCGAAGCAGCCCATGGCACCGTAACGCGCCACTACCGCGACCACCAGAACGGCAAGCCCACCAGCACCAACCCCATCGCCAGCATCTTCGCCTGGACCCGGGGCCTGGAGTTCCGCGGCAAGCTCGACGGCAACCAGGAGCTCATCGACTTCTGCCACGCGCTGGAGCAAGTGTGCATCGAAACCGTAGAAAGCGGCAAAATGACCAAGGACCTCGCCGTCTGCATCCACGGCAACAAGGTCGAGCACGGCCGCGACTACCTCTACACCGAGGAATTCCTGGCTGCCCTTGATGAGAACCTGCAAGCCAAACTGACGAGCAATTAAGAATTAACAATTAGGGATTAAGAATCGGGCTGTTCCGCTACCTCGTAAGGAGTAGCGGAACGGCCCGATTCTTAATCCCTAATTGTTAATTCTTAATTGTACCCGACGCCCTTTTTCGATTTCACGTCGGCCACGAAATCCTTGACGCGCTGTTCCTCGGTGCGCTTGCAGATGAGCAGCACGTTATCATACTCGGCCACGATGTATCCTTCGAGGCCCTGCACCACTACGAGGCGCTCGGCGGGCGTTTTGATGACGCACTCCTTGGTATCGTAGAGCAGGGCGTTCCCATCGACTACGTTCTCATCGGCATCGTGCTGGCCCATGCGGTGCAGCGAGTCCCAGGTGCCCAGGTCGCTCCAGCCGAAATCGGCGGGCAGCACGTACACGTTGTCGGCCTTTTCCATCACCCCGTAGTCGATGCTGATGTTGCGGCAGAGGCTATAGGCGCGGGAAATGAACTCCTCCTCCTGGGGCGTGCCCAGCTGGTCGGCACCCTCCTCGAATACCTCGGCAATATCGCTCAGGTAGTGGTGGAAGGCCTGAATAATGGCATCGGCCCGCCATACGAACAGGCCCGAGTTCCAGAGAAACTCGCCGCTGTTCACAAACATCTGGGCCAGTTCCGGATTGGGCTTTTCCGTGAAGGTTTTCACCTTGCGCAGCTCTTTCGGGAACGTGCCATTGGTGTGGCCGGGCATGGTCTGCACGTCCTGGGGCTTCACAAAATCGTCGAGGAACTGAATGTAGCCGTAGCCGGTATCGGGGCGCGAGGGCTGAATGCCAAGCGTGATAAGCACGTTGTGGGCCCGGGCACCGTCGATGGCCGTACGGATGGCAGCGCGGAAGTTGTCCTCGTGCATCACGGCATGGTCGGCGGGCGTGACCACTATCACGGCCTCGGGGTCGAGGCGGGCGATGCGGTAGCTGGCGTAGGCGATGCAAGGGGCCGTGTTGCGGCCGATGGGCTCGCCCAGAATCTGATCAGGAGTCAGTTCGGGCAAATGCTGCTGCACCAGTTCCGTATAGTCGCGGTTCGTGACGACGAACACGTTTTCGGGTGGGCACATACCCCGGAATCGGTCAACGGTTAGCTGGAGCATCGAGCGGCCCAGGCCCAGCACATCATGGAATTGCTTGGGGTGGTGGGTGCGGCTGAAAGGCCAGAAACGGCTGCCGATGCCGCCGGCCATCACGACCAGATAGGTATGTTTTTCCATCGAAGTCAGATCAGATTAACGTGAAACGGCGAATGAAAGAGCGAATAACTGCGGCCATACGGCCAGTGCGGCTTAGCCGGAGCCAGGCGGTGCCAACAAGGTACCGAAGAAGAACTTGGCAACCCTGCCAGAGGGCAAGCGTGCTGCTACACCAGCCCTTCGCGCAGCAAATCGTGCAGGTGAATGAAGCCGCTGAACTGGCCCTGCTCCGTTACCAGCAATTGCGTGATGTTGCGGGCCTGCATCCGGGCCAAGGCCTCCACCGCAAAATCATCGGCCTCTACCGTTATGGGGTTGGGCGTGAGGATGTCGCGGGCCAGCACGGTTTCGAGGCGGCCCTCGTAAGTGGTGAGCATGCGGCGCAAGTCGCCGTCGGTGATGATGCCCAGCAGCTCGCCGCCAGCGGCCAGCACGGCGGTAGCCCCGAGGCGCTTGCCCGAAATTTCCATTATAATATCGCGCAACGGGGCCGATTCGGTTACCTGGGGTTGCTGGTTCTGGCGGCTCAGGTCACCTACTTTCAGGTAGAGCTGCTTGCCCAGCGTGCCGCCGGGGTGCAGGTGGGCAAAATCCTGGCGCGAAAACTCGCGGCTTTCGAGCAAGCATACGGCCAGCGCGTCGCCCAGGGCCAGGGCAGCGGTGGTGCTGGTGGTGGGGGCCAGGTTGTGGGGGCAGGCCTCGCTTTTCACGGGGGCATGCAGGATGTAATCGGCTTGCTGCGCCAGGTAGGAGTCGGCGTTGCTCACGAGGGCCGCCAGCGGCACGCCCTTGCGCTTAAGCAGGGGCACAAGCACCTTTATTTCGGGCGTATCGCCCGACTTGCTGATGGCAATGACGAAGTCATCGGCCTGAATCATACCCAGGTCGCCGTGGATGGCGTCGGCGGCGTGCATGAACAAGGAGGGGGTGCCGGTTGAGTTGAACGTAGCCACCATTTTGCCCGCAATGTGGGCGCTCTTGCCAATGCCCGTCACCACGACCCGGCCCCGGCGCGCGAGAATGGCATCTACGCATTGTGCAAAATCGGGGCGCTCATCGAGGGCTGCCGCTACGCCCTGGATGGCTTCCGCTTCCAGTTGGAGCACTTTTTTTGCGATGTTATGAAGTTCGGTAGGCAGTTTCAATCTAAATTTGATATCAGGTTTCAAAACTGAGGTTCAGCAGGAGCCCAGTTGGTCGGGGCGTTTTTTCTAATCGCCCGGGTCCGGTGCCGAATACCCATAAAATCCTTAGATTGAGTTTGGCAACCCCTTTAGGGCCGTCACTCTTATTCAATCAACCTAATCGAGCTAAGTGCGGATGTCGATGTCAGCGGTAAACCAGGAAGTGCAGCAGGAAGTACAACAGCAGGCTGATTTGAAGGGCAAGTTAAAGGAAGTTTTCGGCTACGGACAGTTCCGCGGCGTGCAGGAGGATATCATCCAGAACGTCATTGCCGGCCATAACACCTTCGTAATTATGCCTACTGGGGCCGGCAAAAGCCTGTGCTACCAGCTGCCGGCGCTGGTGCTACCGGGCACGGCCATCGTGATTTCGCCCCTCATTGCCCTGATGAAAAACCAGGTCGATCAGCTCAATGCCTTCGGCGTGAACGCGCAATTCCTGAACTCCACGCTGAGCAAATCGGAGATGAACCGGGTGAAGCGCGACGTGATTAGCGGCGAGGTGCGCCTGCTGTACGTGGCGCCCGAATCGTTGACCAAGGACGACACCATCGAGTTTCTGCACAAGGCCACCATTAGCTTCGTAGCCATTGATGAGGCCCACTGCATTTCGGAGTGGGGCCACGATTTCCGGCCCGAATACCGCAAAATCCGCGGTATCATCGACAACCTAGGCGCCAACGTGCCCATTATTGCCCTCACGGCCACGGCCACGCCCAAAGTGCAGCAGGACATCCAGAAAAACCTGCAGATGGATGATGCCTCGGTATTCAAAACCAGCTTCAACCGCACCAATCTCTACTACGAAGTACGGCCCAAGCACAACACCAAAAAGCAGCTGATTCAGTACGTGAAGCAGCACAAGGACCAGGCCGGCATCGTGTACTGCTTGAGCCGCAAGAAGGTGGAGGAAATTGCCGAGCTGCTGCGCGTAAACGATGTGCGGGCCCTGCCCTACCACGCCGGCCTCGACCCCCACGTGCGCATGGCCAACCAAGACGCGTTTCTACACGAGGAGTGCGATGTTATTGTGGCCACCATTGCCTTCGGCATGGGCATCGACAAGCCCGACGTGCGCTTCGTGATTCATTACGACACGCCCAAGAGCATCGAGGGCTACTACCAGGAGACCGGCCGCGGCGGCCGCGACGGGATGGATGGCGACTGCCTGATGTTCTACAGCTACGACGACATCGTGAAGCTGGAGAAGTTCAACAAGGACAAGCCCGTAACCGAGCGCGACAACGGCAAGCAGCTGCTTCAGGAAATGGCCAACTATGCCGATTCGGCGGTTTGCCGGCGCAAGCAGCTGCTGCACTACTTCGGCGAAGTTTACGCCAAAGACTGCGGCTTCTGCGACAACTGCCGCCACCCCAAGGAGCGGTTCGAGGCCCAGGCCGAGGTGCTGCTGGCCCTGAAAGCCGCCGTGCAGACCGGCGAACGGTTCGGCCTCGACCACCTCGGTACCGTGCTCATGGGCATGTCGAACCCCCACGTGGTCAGTTACGGCCACAACAGCCTGCCCGTGTACGGGCAGGGCAGCGGCCACGACGCCCAGTTCTGGCACTCGCTGCTGCGCCAGTCGCTGCTCAATGGGCTACTGGCCAAGGATGTAGAAAATTCTGGTGTTATTCGCGTAACGCAAAAAGGACTTGATTTCATCGAAAATCCCCATTCCATGAAACTCACTAAAGACCACAACTACGATGAGGAAGTAAAGGAGGAGCAGCAGCAGGAGGACGTGCAGCTGGCCGCCGGCCACGATGAGGCGCTGTTCGACATGCTGAAGGCATTGCGCAAGAAGGTGGCCAACCAGAAAAACCTGCCGCCCTACGTGCTCTTCCAGGACCCTTCGCTGAAGGAAATGGCCACCACCTTCCCCACCAAAATGGAGGATCTGGCGCACGTATCGGGCGTGGGCCAGGGTAAGGCCCAGAAGTTCGGCACCCCCTTCCTGACGCTGATTAAGCAGTACGTAGAGGACAACGACATCACGACGGCCGCCGACGTGGTGGTGAAATCGGCCGTCAATAAGTCGAAAATCAAGATTTACATCATCCAGCAGATCGACAAGAAGATGGACCTGGAGGAAATTGCGTCCTCCAAGGGCCTCGAAATGCGGGAGCTAATGGAGGAAATCGAGCACATCTGCTACTCGGGCACCAAGCTCAACCTGGGCTACTACATCAACGGCGTGCTCGACCAGGACCGCCAGGACGAAATCTACGACTACTTCATGTCGGCCAGCACCGACAACATCGCCGCCGCCCTCAAGGAGCTCGGCACCGACGACTACACCGAGGAAGATTTGCGCCTGATGCGGATTAAGTTCTTGAGCGAAGTAGCGAACTAATGTTTATTTATCCACTCCAATACACATTAATATTCGCATATACCTAATGTTAATGTATGCAAAAATCCAAATCAAAATCATCTCATTTTAAAATACTTCAAGCAATATGCTGTTCAAAAATTTGAAAATTGATGGCTGGAGACAATATAAGAATATTGATATCAACTTCCATCCTCGTCTCACTATTATAACAGGTGCTAATGGAGCAGGTAAGACAACTTTACTCGGTGTACTTAACCAGCATTTTGGCGGAATTACACCACAATTAATAGGAGTTCCTATCATAGCCTCTGGTGGATTAAAATATTTATCTAGCATTTGGGGGCAGAAAAGAGTAGGTTTAGCACCTAATAATTATCCACCTGGGATGCATAGTGGCACTATCAACATTGGGAGTGTAGAATATGGGAATGGGACTATATCACAAATTAATATTCCTGAGAACACAGGTTCGATATATCATTTTCAATTTAATAGCATGCAATCCGTTAAAGGCGCATCTATATCTTCACACAGACCAATATTCAAATATGAATCAGTTAGCACAATTCCAACAAACGTAAGTACGAAGAGTCAGATATATCAGAACTACAGAAATTCTTATATCAATAGATATAATGGAGGACAAACCAATAACAGAACAGAAACATATTATATAAAAGAAACCCTTATTTCATTGGGTGCTTTTGGAGAAGGCAATGCAGTAATTCAACCAAATCCTCAAGCTTTACAACTACTAGAAGGGTTTAAAAACATTTTAAAGGTTGTATTACCAAAAAATTTAGGATTTCAATCCATATCTGTCAGGATGCCTGAGGTAGTCCTTGTCACTGCTACTGGCGAATTTCCTATTGATGCTGTATCAGGCGGTGTAGCATCAATAATAGATTTAGCATGGCAGATATATATGTATGATAACGATGGATTTCCTTTCGTTATCACAATTGATGAACCAGAAAATCATCTCCATCCTGAAATACAAAAAAGCGTTTTAGTTAATATGATAAATGCATTTCCTAACTGCCAATTTATAGTTTCAACTCATAGTCCTTTTATTATTGGCTCCATCCCTGAATCAAACGCTTATGCGCTTAGATACGACGAAAGCAATAAAGTATATTCAACTCTTTTGGAAACGGTAGATAAGGCTGGCACTGCTAATGATATTCTGCGTGAAGTACTAGGACTAGATGATACTATGCCAGATTGGGTTGATGCTAAAATTGAATCAATTGTTAATCAGTATAAAAATATTGGCGTAAATAAGGAAAATGTGGCTAGCTTCAAACAATCACTAATAGATGCTGGCCTCGGAAAATACGTTTCTTCATCATTAATAAAACTTGTAGAAGAATATAAAATCATTGATAATTAAATGATTAATTTAACGAAAGGTTTAAAGCCTCTGATTTTGCAAAATCATGCTAATCAATGGACTAATGAGGCACTAATATTTTTCAACGCGGGTAATAGGATACCAGACGCGATAATCAATAAATATAACCATCCAAATGTAAAAAAAGCTCTGATTGAGGAAACAAATGGAAAATGCGCATATTGCGAAAGCTTTATTCTTGATGTTGATTACGGAGATATAGAACATATAATTCCTAAAAGGAAGAATCCATTGACGGCATTTGAGTGGGATAATTTGACATTATCCTGCAGCGTGTGTAATAACAACAAAGGAGATTATTTTGAGCAGCCAACACTATTATTAAATCCTTATGTAGATAATATTAATAAACATTTAAAAGTTTTTGCTACCCTTGTTATGCATGTAAATGGTAGTACGAAAGGAGAATTTACCCATAAACTTCTCAAGCTAAATAGAGCTCCTTTACCTGAAAAAAGGCGTGAAGCTATAGACTCCTTTCAAAATTTAATTGATAAATACTACCGAGAAAATCATTTATTACTTAAAGATATATTAAAAGATGAAATACTATCAATGATACAGCCTGAGAAAGAACACAGCCTTACACTTAAATGCTATGCAATTGCGCAAGAGCTAGATTTCATTTTTTGATTATATATTTTTATTAATATTCAATTTTGCTTTCTTGCTAACAAAATCTACAGCTATTAATCACACTAACATTCAAATTTCTTATACAACAAATTTATAAATATTCTAACCCCTCATCTTCCGCTTCACGAAGTTGGGGCGGCGGGTGGTTTTGAGGTTGATGCGGTAGATGTACTCGCCCAGAATACCCAGCCCCAGCATAATCAGGCCCACGCCGAAGCCAATGGAGATGATGAGCGAGGGGAAGCCCAGCAGGAAATCGTTGTAAATCAGCTTGCGCACCAACACGTAGCCCGAGTAGCCGCTGGTAACGAGGAATACGAGCACCGAAAGCGCCGTGAGCAGCCGGATGGGCAGGTTGGAGAACGTGACGAAGATGTTGAGGGAGAAGGCCAGCAGCTTGCCCAACGTGTAACCGCTGCTCCCGGCCGCCCGGGGCTGGTGCGTGACCGGCGTACTGGCCACGTGGGTCGTCAGCCAGGTCAGGTAGCCGTCGAGGAAGGTGTGGGAGTTGCGCATGTCGAGGCAGGCGCAGGCGATGTCAGTTTTGAGGAGGCGAAAGGCCGAGTAGTGGGGGTGCAGGTCGGGGATGCCGGCTTGCAGCAGGCGGCGCATCAGCCGCGAGGCGAAGTTGCGGAAGGGCGAATGGCGTAGGTTTTCGGGCATCCCGTACACCACGTCGAAATCCCCTTCCTGCTGGCGCTCTATCAGCCGCCCGATATCGGCGGGGCGGTGCTGTAAATCCTCATCGAGCGTGATAATGAAGCTTCCCCGGGCCTCGGCAAACCCGCAGAGCAAGGCGTTGTGCTGGCCAAAATTGCGCGTCAGGTGAATGGCCCGGATCAGCTCGGGCCCGTACTGCGCCTGCAACGCCCGGATAACGGCCCAGGAGTCGTCGGGCCCACAGTCGTACACGAAAATAAGCTCGAACGTGCTGCCGGCGGCCGCGAAAAAGTCGCCGAGCTGGGCCGTGAGGGCGGGCAGCGTATGCTGGCCCAGGTAAACGGGCACTACCACCGAGTAGTCGGGCATGGGTGTGGGGTTGAGGGCGGGCGCTGCAAAGATGACGGTATTCCCGCTATTGGCCCGGCCGCCGCCTCAGGGTTACAGCCACAGGTGGTACACGTGCTCCTCGTGCACCACCTCGAAGCCTTCGCGCCGGTAGAAGTTGCAGGCCGGGTTGGCAGCCTGGGTGGTGAGCTCTACCGCCGCGTGGCCCACGGCGGCGGCCCGGCAGCGGGCGGCTTCAACTAAAGCGGCCCCGATACCCCGGCCGCGCTGGGCGGCATCCACGGCAATAAGCCCTATTTCCGTAGATGCCCCCTTATCGACCAGCGTTACAAATCCCTGGGGTGGAGCGGCCGGGTCGGGTTGATACACCAGTACCTCACGGGCCAGCTCGCCGCTGAGCGAACGGGCTAGCCACAGCTCGTACAGCTGTAAGCCTACGTCGGGGGCAAAGTTAGGGTCGGTCTGAAAACGCGAGTAGGCACCTGCCTGCGGGGCCAACGCCCGCAGCGCGGCACTGTACTCATGGGTGGGCACGATACCGGCTGGGAGTGCCTTGGGCTGATGAGCCGCCACCGGCAGCCGGAACCGCACCTTCCGGTCGGATAGTAGCGCCAGCGGACACGCTTGCAGGACGGCATCGGCGGCCGAGGCGGGGGCCACGAAACAGTAGAGCAGCCGGTATTTCTGGCGGCGGGCCTCGTCGAGGGTCGTTGCCAGCTGCGCGGGCGTCGTCAGAGCCGCGGCGGGGAGCTGCCCCACGGCGAATCCGAGAAATGCACTGTCCCAGGGTAGATGTTGAATGGGCACGGGCTAATAGAAGAATGCGAGACCCGAAGATAACGGCCGTTTTACGATGCGGGCGACAGAACCGGCCGCCAAAGCAACGACGCCCGTAGCGCAGGGCCACGGGCGTCGTTGCTTTTATGCCAACAATCTGGCGGCTGTTGCCTAGCAGTACTCCTCGAAGGCGCCCTGCAGGTTGTTAACGATGCGCATCAGGTCGTTGCCTTCGATGTGGTGGCGCTCAATCATGTGCACCAGCTCACCATCTTTAAATAACGCGATGCAGGGGCTGCTGGGCGGGTAGGGCAGCATGTGCTGGCGGGCCTGGGCCACGGCTTCGCCCTCCATGCCGGCAAATACCGTCACGAGTTTGGCGGGCTTCTTATCGGAGCTGGAAACGGCCATTTTAAGGGCCGGACGGGCTTTAGCCGCCGCGCAGCCACAAACCGAGTTCACGGCTACCAGCACGGTGCCGCTGTCGGCCGTGAGGGCGCCATCAACTTCTTCGGGGGTCATGAGCTGCTCGAAACCGGCCTCAACGAGGTCCTGGCGAATCGGCGCTACCATATATTCGGGGTACGTGGCCATAGTAGAAAGCTAGGCGTTAGAAAATGAACTGTTCCGGGGGGCACGTTGCCCGGCGGCGGCGTAAAATTACGCAACTGCCGCCGCACTCCCACGGTTGGGCGCTAAAACCATGGCCGGGCCTGAGAAGTTTACTGAATGAAACTGTTAATGCCCGACCTGGGCTTCTGCTACGCCAATAGCTCTTGCCATTTTGATGATGACTTATACTGAATTTTCCGATTCCCAGACCCAGTCCGAAGTACCCGCCGGTCTTTCGCCCTTCCTCGAAGCCCTCTGGTACGCCGGCCGCGACGAGTGGCACCGCGCCCACGCCATTGCCGAGGAGCACGAAAACGCGCCCCTCTTCGACTGGCTCCACGCCTTTCTGCACCGCCAGCAGGGCGATGCCGGCAATGCCGCCTATTGGTATAACCGCGCCCGCCGTCCCGAATTCGACGGCTCGCTGCGCCACGAGTGGAAGGAGCTGGTGCGGACCCAACTGCCGGCCTGAGCCGCGGTAAGCAGCGGCACCATTGCTATTCAATCTTGTCAAAAGACAAATAAGAATCATTTTCAATCCCCTTTAAGGGCATATTCAGCAAATAAATTTATATTTATCCCGCGTCTTTGAAATCGGCGCGGTGCTATGCGAAAAACGTGTTTATTGCTGTTGACACTCCTGCTAGGCGCGGGCGCCGCCCACGCCCAAGTCGATTCGGTGCGGGCCTCCACCCTGCCGCCCGACCAGCAGGCCGAGAAGCTCTACAACAGCGGGCTGGCCAAGTTCAACCAGAAAAGCTACCGCGCGGCGGTGCTCGATTTTGACAAGGCCCTGGCCGCCAAGCCCGATTTCGCCCGCGCCTACTCCAACCGCGCTGCCGCCCGCTATGAGCTCAAAGATTACCAGCCGGCCGTGCAGGACTACGACCAGGCCATCAAGCTCGACCCGAACTCGTTTACGCCCTACTTCGGGCGGGCCCGGGCCGAGGAAGCGTTGCAACAACCAACCGAGGCCGAGCTGGACTACGGCCGAGCCACCGAGCGGCAGGCCGACTACGCCCCCGCCTGGTACTACCGGGGCGCCCTCCGGTTTGAAAAGGCCGATTACGCCGCGGCCAAAGCCGATTTCGATGCTGCCATCAAGGCCGACGCTACCTACGCCTACGCTTGGCACGACCGGGGCAGCGCCCAGCGCCAACTCGGGAGCCTGTCCGCCGCCATTCAGGATTACAGCCAGGCCCTGAAGCTCCAGCCCGATCTGCTGCCGGCGCTCCTCAACCGGGCCGGTACCCGCCGCCGCGCCGGCGACCTGAAGGGCGCCATCCAGGACTACAACAACTACCTGACCAAGAAGCAGGACAACGCCCTGGCCTACACCAATCGTGGCGCCGCCCGCTACGAGCAGGCCGACTACAAGGGCGCCGCAGAGGATTTCACGCGGGCCGTGACGCTCGATGCTGGCTACGCCTTCGCCTGGAACAACCGCGCCGCCGCCTATCTCAAACTCGAAGACTATAAAAAGGCCGACGCCGACGCCAGCCAGGCCATCAGCCTGAACAAGGAGTACGCCGAAGCCTACCTCAACCGGGGCCACGCCCGCGAAATGCTCCGCCAGCCCGACGCCGCCTGCCAGGACTGGCACCGCGCCGCCGACCTGGGCCTGGCCGTGGGCCTCACCCACGCCGCCAATTCGGGCTGCCCGTAGGGACGCGTTGCACGCGCCCGCCTACCCTCCCAATGGTACCCAAGACCTGCTTGGCTGACCGTTTGATTTAGTTAAAGTCCTGCCGAATGGGCGCTTGCAACGCGCCCCTACCACCCCAACTGCTATGTACAGATACCTACTCGCTATGCTGCTGCTCGCGGCCCCCGCGGCGGCTTCGGCCCAGAGCGTGGAGTTCAGCAAAGACCGGTTCGGCAACGACAAGGAAGGGCTGAAAGCGGCCCAGAAGGAAATCAAGGCCGGCGACGAGTTTTACGAAACCGACCCACCCCACTACGAGCAGGCCCTGGCCCGCTACCTTAAAGCCCAGCAGTTCAACCCCAACAACGACCAGCTCAACTACAAAATCGGCGACTGCTACCTGCATTCGGGCTTCAAGCCCCGGGCCCTCACCTACCTGCAGAAAGCCTACCAGCTCAACCCCGACGTAAGCCCGCGCATCCATTACCTGCTGGGCCGGGGCCTGCACTTGAACGCCAAGTGGGACGAGGCCGTGGCCGAGTACAAGCGCGCTACGCCCGCTACCGGAGCCAAAAACACGGCCGGATTGGTGCTCGACATCCAGAAGAAAATAAAGGAGTGCGAGAACGGCCGTAAGCTGGCAGCCAAACCCACCCGCGTGTTCATCGACAACGCCGGGCCGGGCATCAACTCGCCCTACCCCGAGTACGGCCCCGTGATTACGGCCGACGAATCGGTGATTCTGTTTACCTCACGGCGGGCCGGCTCGACGGGCGGCAACACCGACCCCGAGCTGGGCGGCTTTTTCGAGGACATCTACCAAAGCACCCGCGAGGGCAAGGACGGCTGGAGCGCCGCCACTAACCTGGGCGACGCCATTAATACCGACGGCCATGACGCCACCGTGGGCCTCGCCCCCGACGGCCAGCGCCTGCTCGTGTACGTGGAAGACAACGGCGGCGACCTGCAACAGGCTGAGTTGCGGGGCGTGGAGTGGCGCAAGCCCCAAAAGCTGGGTTCGCGCATCAACTCCAAGTACCACGAGTCGTCGGCCTCCTACACGCCCGACGGCCGCAGCCTGTTTTTCGTGAGCGACAAGGAGGGCGGTATGGGCAGCCGGGATATTTACAAGATTGAAATTGAGGGCCGCGGGCCGGCCCAGAACCTGGGCTCGGTTATTAATACCCAATACGGCGAGGAGGGCGTTTTCTTGCACCCCGACGGCAAAACGATGTATTTCAGCTCGGAGGGCCACAACTCGATGGGCGGCTACGACATCTTCAAATCGGTGTTTGAGAACGGCAAATGGAGCGCGCCCGAAAACCTGGGCTGGCCCATCAACACGCCCGACGACGACGTGTTTTTCGTGATTTCGGCCTCGGGCCGCCACGGTTATTATTCCTCGTTTCGGGATGACGGGCTGGGCTCGAAGGATATCTACCAGATTACATTTCTGGGGGCCGAAAAACCGCCCGTGCTCAGCCAAGAAGACCAGCTGCTGGCCTCGCGGGTGCAGCCGGTAAAGGAAATCCTGCTGGCCCCGCCAGTAGCCATTGTGGCCGCCCAGGTTACGATTTTGAAGGGCGTAGTGACGGAGGAAGCCAGCCGCCAGCCGCTGGAGGCTACGATTGACGTGATTGATAACTCGCTCAACCGGGTCATTGCCTCGTTTCAGTCGAACGAGAAATCAGGGCGCTACCTTGTATCGCTGCCTTCGGGCGTGAACTACGGCATCGTGGTGCGCAAGGACGGCTACCTGTTCCACTCCGAAAACTTCGACTTGCCGGCCGGCTCAGCTTACGCGGAAGTGGTGAAAGATATTGCGCTCAAAAAGCTCGACGTAGGCGTGAAAGTGGTGCTCAACAACATCTTCTTCGACTTCGACAAGGCGACCTTGCGCCCCGAAAGCACCGGCGAGCTGGAGCGCCTCCAGAAGCTGCTGGCCGAAACGCCTGCCCTGCGCCTCGAAATCTCGGGCCACACCGACAACGTGGGTAACGCTGCCTACAACAAGGACCTCTCCCAGCGCCGCGCTAAAGCCGTAGTCGACTACCTGCTGACCAAGGGCATTGACCGCGGCCGCCTGACCTTCGCCGGCTACGGCGACACCGAGCCGGTGGCGCCCAACACCACCAAAGCTGGTCGCCAGCTCAACCGGCGCACCGAGTTCAAGGTAACGGGCAAGTAGGTAGGCAGAGAATGTGGCACGGACTTCAGGCCGTAGCTCGCTGGCTTGAACGGCCTGTTAGTCGGGTTCCGGACTGAAGTCTGTGCCACACTCTTAGGACCCAGCTGAACGCCTAAACCAACTGGTTCGCCGGGCAAACGACCCGCTCAAACGCAGAAGCATCCGTCGCCGCGGCCCAACCCCTATCTTGCCGGTCCTGATGCGCCGCCTGCTCCTGCTTCTCTGTTTGTTTGCCCATCTGGCCGCCGCCCAGCCGCTGCCGGCCCGGCAGTTTCTCCGGCAGTTCGGGGCGGCCGAAGGATTAAGCCAGCCGTTCATCTACGCCCTAGCCCAGGACTCCGCCGGCTACCTGTGGCTAGGCACGGCCGAGGGACTGGTGCGCTTCGACGGCACTAACTTCCAGACTTTCACCACCCGCGAGGGGCTGGCCGAGGATTTCGTGACCCGGCTGGCCGTGGAGCCCGGCACCGGCCGGCTGTGGGTGGGACACTACCAGAGTGGGTTTTCGGTGAGCCAGGGGCGGGCCTTCCGCCGGGCCGGTGCCGCCGAAACCCGGCTGCTCAGCGTTGCCAAGGGCCTGCCCGCGCCCGACACGGCCCGTATTGGCCAGTTCCGGCGGCGCTACCAACCGGCATTGCCGCCCCAAACCGTTATCAGTGCCGTACTGCGCGATGCGGAGGGCGCTTACTGGCTGGCCACGGCCGGCGCGGGCCTCTGGCGGCTCACCGACCCACATATCACGCTATTTGCTACCTCCAAACGGCTCTCCGCTTTGGCGGGCAATGCCCCCGGCAGCATCATGGCTGGCACCGCGGCGGGGCAGCTACTGCGGATAGAAGCATCGGTGGCCGGGCTGGCACTCCAGTCACTGGCAGCCCCGGCGGCCAGCGGACCCATAACGGTGCTGCTGCCGGCCGGGCCGCTGTACGGCACCGAAACCAACGGCGTCCGGCCGTATCTGGCCGGATCAGCCAGCCCCAGGCAACCTGGGAGCAGCTACGATCCGGCGGTGCTGGCCGCCCTTCCCGGCCGCCTCCACGTAACGACCCTGGCCCGCGATACGGCCGGCGGCTTGTGGGTGGGCACGCTGGGCGACGGCGCTTTTTACCTGCGGGCCGGCCGCCTGCGCCACTACACCACCGCCACTGGTCTGCTCCACAACGACGTGTACGCCGTGCTGACCGACCGCCAGGGCCGGGTGTGGTTTGCCAGCCACGGCACCGGGCTGGCCGTGCTGGAAACGGGGGGCGAATTCCGTAGCTACCGGCTGCTGCCGGGCGGCATCGATGCCACCGCCCTGGCCCAGGATGCCACCGGCCGGGTGTGGGTGGGCACCGAGGGCGACGGGCTGTTCTGCTTTGAACAGGGCCGGTTCCGGCAGTTCACGGCCCGTAACAGCGGGCTGGCCAGCAACTACTGCTACGGGCTGCTGCCCACGCCCGCGGGGCTACTGGTGCAGCACCGCAACGCCCTCAGCCTGGGCCGGGGCCACGGCTTCAGGCCCCTCACCACCCCGGGCAACCCACTGGTACAGGAGCTGCTACCCAACGCCATGGCCCTGCTGCCCGGCCCCCAGCCAGCCGCAGTGCTGGCCAGCCGTCCCGGCCTGCTGCGGGTAGCCCTCTCGCGCTGGCCAGCGACTACCCACACGGCGGTTTCGGTTACGGCGGTGGAGGTAGACGGTGCGCGGCGTGACCCCGGCACGCTGCCCGAGCTGGCGGCCCGCCCCCACCACCTCACCTGGTTTTTCCGGGCGGCCAGCCTAGCCCCGGCCGGCACCTGGCAGTACCAGTACCGGCTGCGGGGCTACCAGCCCCAGTGGAGCCGCCCCAGCAGCCTCGCCGAGGCTGATTTCCCTCATTTGGAGGCTGGTAACTATCAGTTTGAGGTGCGGGCGCGGCGCGGGGCCGAGGACCACTGGGGGGCAGTGGCGGCCGCGCCGTTGCGGATTGCCACCCCGTTCTGGCAAACCGCATGGTTTGCCGTGCTGAGCGTGGCAGCGGTGGCCGGCGGCGTCTGGGGGTTCACGAGGGCCCGCACCGCCACACTGCGCCGCCAGAAGCTCCGGCTCGAAGCCACTGTGCAGGAGCGGACCGCTGAGCTGCGCCAGCAGAAAGCCGAAACCGAGCAAACCAACGCCGATTTGGTAGTGGCCCGCGACGCAGCCGAGGCCTCACGCCGGGCCAAGGCGCAGTTTCTGGCCAACATGAGCCACGAAATCCGCACCCCCATGAACGCCGTGATTGGCCTGAGCCACTTGCTACGCAACACGCCCATCAACGGGGAGCAGCAGGAGTACCTGGAGGCCATCCAGTCGTCGTCGCAGAACCTGCTGGTCATCATCAACGACATCCTCGACTCCTCTAAAATGGAGGCCGGTAAGCTCACCCTGGAGCAGGCCCCGTTCCGGTTGCCGGCCCTCGTGGAGCGCATCGGCCGCATGTTCCGGTTCGCCACCGAAGCCAAGGGCCTTTATTTTCACACCGAAATCAGCCCCGAGGTACCCGCCGCTATTTTGGGTGACCCGGTGCGCCTCAACCAGGTGCTCGTCAACTTGGTGGGCAACGCCGTCAAGTTCACCACCCGCGGCGGCATCACGCTGCGGGTGGAATTGGTGGCCCCGGCTGGTCCGGAAGCCGCGGCCGGGCTCCGGTTCGGCATTCGCGACACAGGTATCGGCATTGCGGCCGACAAGCTGGACTCTATTTTCGAGGATTTCTCCCAGGCCAACGCCAGCACCACCCGCCAGTACGGAGGCACGGGCCTGGGCCTGAGCATCGCCCGCAATCTGGTGCAGCTACACGGCGGCCGGCTCTGGGTGGAAAGCGAGGAGGGCGCGGGCTCTACCTTCTGGTTTGAGATTCCGGCCCGGCCCGCCGACCCGGCCACCGTGCCGCCCGAGGCCGCGCTGGTACTGCCGCCCTTCGAGCCTCCGCTGCGGGTACTCGTGGCCGAAGACAACCTGCTCAACCAGCTCGTGGCCCGCAAAACCCTCGAAGCCTGGAACGTGCGCGTGACGCTGGCCGACAACGGTCGCCTAGCCGTAGAAGCCGCCCAACAGCAGGTATTTGACGCCGTGCTGCTCGATGTGCAGATGCCCGAAATGGACGGCTACGAGGCTGCCCGCCAGCTGCGCGCCCTCTTCCCCGACCCGCAACGCCTGCCCCTGATCGGCCTGACGGCCTCGGCCCTACCCGAAGACCGGGTGCTGGCCCTGGCCGCCGGCATGAACGACACGCTGGCCAAGCCATTCGACCCGGCCGTACTCTATGCCCGCCTCGCCCATTACACCGGCCGCACCCCCGCTGATGCGCCCACCTCCGCTCCTTCGCCAGCCACCGCCCCGGCTCTGGCGCAGCCCGCACCCGGACCATCCGAAGCGCCCGGCCCCGAAGCGCCCGGCCCCGAAGCGCCCGACTGGACGCTGCTCGAAGAGTTGGCCGGCGGCAACGAAGCCTTTATCTGCCAGATAATCGCCACTTTCCTGGCCCAGGCCCCCCAAATGGCCGAACAGCTCCGGCTGCCCGCCGACGCGGCCCTGAGCCAGGTGGCTCACAAGCTCCGGGGCCAAGCCGCCTACTTCGGCCTCGAACAATTAGGCCTCCTGCTCGAAACTGTGGAGCAGCAGGCCCGGTTAACCCCAGCAGGCCCGGATTTAGCGGACCAACTGGCCGACATCCACCGGCGTCTGCACCACGTTTATCCGCTGCTGGAACAACGGCTGCTGATTAGTTCTACTCCGGGCTGACTGGCTTTTTCCAAGAAACTTTGTAGGTTTGCCCGGCAAATTCTACAGCAAGTAAGCTGTCCGGTTGGCCAAGAAGCAGAATTGCCCTGTAGCTTCCCCCCGTTATATTCGCTCTTTTTTTCTGCGCTCTATGGCCGAAAACTCCGCTCCGCTCCGTTGCCTGGTAGTCGACGACGACCCGCTGGCCGTGCAGATAGTCGAAAATTGCGTCCTCAATACCCCTTTCCTGGCCCACACCGCCAGCTGCGAAAGTGCAGTAGCCGCCGCCGAAATCCTGCGCCAGCAGCCCATCGACCTGCTGTTTCTTGACGTGGAAATGCCCCTCATGTCGGGCCTCGACTTGTTGCGCACCCTCCAGCATCCACCGCTGGTTATCCTCATCACTAGCAGCAAAAGCTACGCTGTGGAGGCCTTCGAGCACGACGTGCTCGATTACGTGGTCAAGCCTATCAGTTACGCCCGGTTTCTGCAGGCCGCCCAGAAGGCGCGGGAAGCGGTGGCCGCTCGGTCCGAAACGCTGCCAGAAGCTGTCAACGCGGCTTTTACCTTCGTTAAGGTCGATGCCAAGCTGGTGAAGGTGCAGTTCGATGAAGTACGCTATGTGGAAGCCCTCGGCGACTACGTGCACATTGTCACCAGCCACAGCAAGCTCATCGTTTATAGCACGATGCGGGCCGTGGAGGAAAAATTTCCGGCCGCTTTATTCGTGCGCGTGCACCGCTCCTTCATTGTCAACCTCAAGCGGGTCGAAACCATCGAGGACAACACCATCGTCCTCGACAACAAGTACATTCCCATTGGCCAAACCTACCTGAAAGAGGTTTTCCAGCGCCTGAACAAGTTTTAAACTGAAACCAGCCTGCCGGTGGCTGTGCTGCCTTCACGATACGCCCTATCCCTTCCGTGGGGCCGCTGCCCAAATCGTCACTGCTCTTTTTGTTACCACACTACTCTTGCGTGCGTTTTTTCTGTTTGTGGTTTCTGACGCCCTTACTACTGCTGGCCCGGCCCGCCGCCGCCCAGCAGGCCGGCGACACTAACAGCACCGCCTGCCCGCTGCCGCGCGTGGTGGAGCTGTGCGTGGAACTCGACGCCAGCCGTGCAGTCGATCCGGCCGCCGGCCCGCTCACCTTTCGCTGGGACATGGGCGACGGCACGCAACTCAGCGGCCCTACCGTTGCCCATTGTTACCAGCGGCGGCTCAGCTATACCGTGCGCCTCGATGTAGTAGACGAAGCCACCGGCGAAGTGCGGACTGCCGAAAAGCTGATTCCTGTTGATTTCACCCAGAAAACCGTCGTCAACTTCCGAGCCGCTGATACCGTGCGGGTGGGCCAGGCCATAGCCTTCGACGCTCTCGACTCGCAACTGCCGCTGTGCCAGAATATGGTCGTGCTTTGGGATTTTCGCGACGGTTACGTGGCCAACGGCTCCCGAGCCGAACATGCCTTCCGCCGTCCTGGCCGGTACGAGGTGCGTATGGCCCTGCGCGCCAACGGACCGGGCTCCTGTCCCGACAGCCACTGCGTGAGCCGCCCGGTAGTAGTGGTGCCATAGCCAACTGGCAACCGCGGATTGCTACTGGCCGGATTTTTTACCCCGTTCACCTGGCTTACTACCTCGTTAAGCACGGCGTTGCGCGGGGCTGGGCCGCAGCCCTTATCTTTGGATAACCTGCCATCTTAGTACTGGATTTTGCTGTTTTTCTCCCTGTTCACTTCCAGTCCTAAGCAGCCCATCCTTCCCCTCTGTAACATGAAATTTTTGATTGGGGGCCTGCTGAGCCTGCTCTTGTTATCTGCACCCGCCGTTTGGGCCCAGCAAGTAGCACCTGCCATGCGCGAAGAAGCCACGGCGGCTACCTGCCAACTGGCTGCCTTTATCTCGCTCGACGATGCCCGCCAGTTGCCCGTACGCCGGTTGGTGCACATCCGCCTCACCCAGGAGGCCGATGTGCGCCAGCAATACACCAACGACCCCGATATGCTCCAGAAAAAGCTGGAAGCCATTGGCCTCGATTACACCGATCAGCTACATAGTATCCTTTCGCCTACCCAGTATGAGAAGCTACTGAAAGCTGCCCCCGGCAGGCTGCCAGACGTTGTAGCTGCTATGCGCCCCCCTGCTCCAACGCCACCCCCTCTAGCTACTCCGGCCACGCTGGTCACGGCTCCACCTGCCTCCGGGCGTACCGCTGGCCCCAAACCAACTACGAAGCCGACGCCAGCTCGTAAGTCAGTTTCGCCCGTATTTCGGTCAGTAGTTCCCCGAACCAACACCGTGGTCCGCCACTAACTACTCCCCCCGGGCCGACAACGCCCGATAACGCAACCGCGCCCGGAACCCGTTCTCAGAAGGATAGTGCCGGGCGCGGTTGCATTAGCAAGAGCCCTGTGAGTATCTACACCCTATTGCGGGACGCATGCTCGGCAGCTACATCATCGGCGGCCAACTGGCGAAGCATGTCCAGCGTCAGTTCCCAAAGGTCTTCGTAAGGAATGATTTCAATTTCTCCGTAGGCTTGCCCCGGTAGCGGCGCAGCCAGCAGCCGCTCCAGCAGCGGCTGGCCCTTTTTCTCGCAGGCTTCCGGCTTGAAGTTCTCCTTTACAATGAGCACCAGCAGCCGGAAAAACAGCTGGCTCCGCAGCGTAGCGGGGTCGCGCAAGTGGCGCTGCTCGTACTTGCGCAGGCCTTCGAGGCGAGCGAGCAGCCCCTCAATGTCGCGCTGCTGCATAAAGTACAGAAACTGCAGAATCAGGATGGCCACGTTGTAGCCCTGCTTGTCGCGGCTGTAATCGGGCACCATCTGTACCAATTGAGTGAAGTGCCGCATTTTGAGCACCGACTGCTCAGGCCGCACGAATTGCACATAGGCTTCATATAATTCCCAGCGCTGCTGGGCCGCCGGCCGCTGCTTGCTATAATAGGGGTTCTTACGGGCCTGTTGCAACAACTGCACCGCCTGCCCATACTGCTTGGCATGAATAGCCAACAGCAGGTAGGTTTCCAGGAAGTAGAACCAGTTACCCGATGAATGGTGAAAATCCTTAAAGTAGCCCTCTGCCAATTCCAACCCTTCTCTCGCTTGCCGACATTGTAGGTGTGCGTAAACACTCATATAGTTGTTAAAACGCTTATCGAAGCGTTTTTTATTGATCTTATCCTCCTGCCAAGCTTTCTCCGTTTCGGTAGTTATAGCTATAATTTTCTGATAATTACCTATTAGTTCATGCTTAGAAATTCTAGCGGCATATAAAAAATAGAAGGTATTGTAGTTACCTATTTCTTCATGGATTTCTTCTAATTTTTTTTCAAACGTTGGCAATTGAATAAGCAGGGATTTTCTAGAGTACACCTTATGATTTAAGGCTAATTTCATATCCGTGTACACCTTCTCAGCTTCATCCTCCAGCATCAAATGAGTTTGAAAGACTGTCAACTTATCTGACATGGCTCTATAATCTGCTGGACGCCCCATCTCCACATACATTTTTCTTAACACTCTGGCTCCTAATGCACTATAATGTGTAAACTCTGCTTCGCTAGATAAACGCATAAATTTTCGGAAGAGCTTCTCTGCTAACTTATACTCACTTTCTCCCATTAGAATTTTAGCCTGATGAAATAAGCCCAAACACTGTTGGTCGTATTGCTTCGATACAATGTGACGTGGATCAGTCTGATCGAGAAAATATAAATGATTCAAAAGCTTCTGCTGAACTCGGGATTTTAACTTCCTAAAATTCGTACTGGACCTATCATCAATCTTTCCATAAACACCTTTTGTTAACTGATTTTTAGTCAATAATTTCCCTTCTTCTAACAACCGCACTAACGTCAAATCCTTGTTAGTTGACTCCTTATCTGAAAAATCGAGGAATGGTAGGACAGCGAGTCTTCTATCAGTCACAATCTTTACTAGAGTTATCAATTCATCCATGGCAAAACAGGCTTTGGTACTAGTTTTTTAGCAATATAGAGTAAGTCACTAGGGTTTTTGTGCGCGTCACAAAATATCCTTACCATGCCTTTATAACTTGATCATCCTATCTAGACCTTTGTGGTTGAGGAATTGTCGTCAAACCAGATTATATATGTCACAAATAACATCTCTTCCGTCCAGCAAAACACTCTCAATATACAAACATACATTACTTTTCAGCTTATACTGGCAACCTAAATACACTTGATAACGAGTCACATTCCCCCCCCCTGCTTCCTTTACGTGAGCTGGCTTGGAGCCCACCTTTGTGTTGTTCAATCGTCTGAACCACAAACAATTCCAAGCCATGTTAGAGCTACTCGCCTTCGCCCTTCTCCAGCTTTCTATTTTCTCCGATTCATCGGGCGAAATCCAGTCTCAGGACGCATCAGATACGAAGCCTAACACTACCACGAATAGCGCTCATGGTCTGGGGGGTTGGTGTGACGAAGGTTAATCACCTTCAAATCCCAACCATTCATAAAACGTGGTAACTTGCCGGGGTTCATTTCCTAAGTGGTTATCCGTTCATGAAGCTATTTCTTTCGCGTCTGGTACTGGGGTTATGGGTTGGCCTACTGGCCTCCTGCTCCACTCCCGCTTCGGATACCCCACCTTCCACGGTCCGGATTCGCTGGGACCGTGATCCGGAAAACCTGGACCCGCTGGTAGTCAGCAACAAAAGCGCCTACGAGGTCAGCACCCTGACTTATTGCAGCCTTTTATCGGGTAGTGAGGCTGATGCTGATTTCGTGCCCTGGCTAGCGGAGGACTTTCCTACGGTGGAACGAACGGCCGACTCGCTGCTGCTCGTCAGCTACCGGCTTCGGCCGGAGGCCCGCTGGGACAATGGCACACCCATATTAGCCCGCGACGTGGCATTCACACTGAAGGTGATGAATTGCCCCGGGCTACCGATTGAGATGGACCAAGCCATGTTCGGCTTTATCCAGGATATCCGGCTCGACTCGACTGACGCGCGGCGCTTTACGCTCGTGTGCTCCGGGCCATCGCCAGACCATATCCGGGAATCGGGCGACTTCTCCATCTTTCCCGAATACGTGCTCGACCCACGGGGTGAACTGCGCACGGTGCAGTTGGCCGACCTGCGGCGGATGCCCGCTCCGGCGGCGGCAACGGCTTTTGCCGGGCGCTACCAAGCCCTGGAATTAGCCAAACACCCCGAGCGGCTTCCTGGCTGTGGCCCTTACAAGGTGACGACCTGGCAGAACGGCCGCTACCTGACCATGGCCCGCAAACCCCACTGGTGGGCTGATACCTTGCCTGCTCCGCCCCCCGCGCTACAGGCTTTCCCCGACCAGCTGATTTACCAGATCATTCCCGACGCGGCTACTGCAACGCTGGCGTTGCGCCGGGGCGAAATCGACCTGTACGCCCTGATGCCCGCTGCCGAATTTACCCGCCTGCAACAATCGGCGGCCGACCGGGAAAAGTTACGCTTCTATACCACTAACTCGTACGAGTTTTTGGCGGCCAGCTTCGATGTGCGCCAGCCGGTGCTGCGCGACGCCCGCACACGCCGGGCACTAAGCGCCCTGTTCAACATACCGGCCCTGATTGCAGGCACTCAGCAAGGTAACGCAACGCCGAGCGTGGGCCTGATTAGTCCGCGCCTCAAAGCCTACTACAACGATAGCCTATCAATACCTGCCTTTAGTCCGGCCGCGGCCGCGGACCTGTTGCGGCAGGCTGGTTGGCAGCGCCAGCCCGACGGTACGTGGCAGCGCCCCGCAGCCGCTGGCGGCCCGCCGCAAAAACTACAACTAGGCCTAAGCTACCGGGCGGGCGAGGCCGCCTTCGAAACGGCGGCCCTGCAGTTTCAGGCGGCGGCCCGCGCCTTAGGCATCGGGGTAGACCTGCGGCCTACCGAGCAGTCGGTGCTGAGCGGTCAGCTACATAAAGGCGAAACCGACCTCTCAATTCGCACTTTCACGGGCAACCCGTTTTCCTTTGATTTTACACCCCTGCTGCATACCCGCGGCATTGGGGCGGGCAACACGACGGGCTTTTCGGAGCCGGCCAGCGACCAGTTGATTGAGCAGATTGCCGCGGCCAATGAGCCCGCCCGCAAGGCCCTGTTGCTGCGCCGATTTCAGCGGCTGCTATACCAGGAGCGGCCCTTTACGGTACTATATTTCCTGCGTTACCGTGTAGCGGCGGCCCAGCGGCTGGGCACGGTGCCGGTTACGGGCCTCAAGCCAGGCTACGAAGCCGCCCACATCCGGCCCCTGGCCCCCAAAAGTTAGCCTGGGTGGTACGGGCCGTACTACGTCGGACCCTGCGGCTGCTGCTGGCGGCCTGGCTGACGTTATCGGCCCTATTTCTGGTGAGCCGGGCCAGCACCGACCCGACGGCCTTTCTACAAGCCACTTTCAGTAACAATACCCGTTTGGGCGGGCAGACCGAGCAGGCTGCCCTCACGCAACGCCTGCTTGGCCGCTACCGCCTCGACCGGCCGTTGTTTTACGCTTCGTGGGGCACGGCTACCGGCTGGCGCTGGCACGGTTTCCATAACCAATATCACCAGTGGGCCACCGGTCTGCTACGTGGTGAGCTGGGCCGCTCCTACCGCCAGGATGAGACGGTAACCGAGTTGCTAACTCGAGCCTTGCGGTACACGCTGCCGCTCACGTTGCTGGCCGCCGTGGGCAGCGGGGCGCTGGCCTTCTGGCTGGCGCTGGGTTTCAGCTACCGGCCCCGGTTGCGGCGTTTGGGGCTAGCCCTGTTGCACGGAGTACAGAGCCTGCCGCTGTTTCTGGTGGCCGTGGGTTTGCTTTTACTGCTCGCCAACCCCGACACACTGGCTTGGTTTCCAGCTTTCGGGTTAGGCCTCGACAGCGACGCGGGAGCGTGGTGGCAATACCCGGGCCGCACGCTTTACTACTTGGCGCTGCCAACGGTAAGCCTGGTTATCGTGAGCTTGCCGGTGCTGGTTGTTCAGCTAGACGGTGCCATCCAGCGCGAATTAGCCCAGCCCTACGTAGCAACGGCCCGGGCTAAAGGGGCTTCGCGGAGGCGTACCGTGCGCCACCATGTGCTACGAAACGCCCTGCTGCCGGTCCTGGCACTGCTGCCAGAGTTGCTGCCCGGGCTGGTTGCCGGCTCGGTGGTAGTGGAGTTTCTGTTCGCGCTGCCCGGTATGGGCCGGCTGCTGGCCGAAGCCGCCGCCACCCAAGATTACCCCGTGCTGCTAGGGGCGGTGGGTCTGGTGGCTCTGGTACGGCTGGCGGCCCAGGCCCTCACCGATGTGCTCTACCAGTTCATCGACCCCCGCATCCGGCTGCTATGAGTAGGGCCCAAACCATCTTCCGACCGTGGCGCCAGTGGCTGGCCGGCACCTGGTTGGGCCTGGTGCTGCTGGCAGCCCTATTGGCGCGCCCGAAATTTCGCCTCCCGACTTAACCAGCATCAACCAACCGCCCTTCGGACCTAGCCACTGGCTGGGCACCGATTCGCAGGGCCTCGATGTGGGCGTGGCGTTACTGCTCGGGGCGCGCACGCTGGTGCTGGTAAGCGTACCTGCTACACTTGTCGCGCTATTGCTGGGGGCCGCAATGGGCAGCGCGGCCGGCTTTTTAGGCAACTCGGGCGGACGGCTACCGCGGCGAGCAGCGGTGGCGGGCGGCTTGGCACTGCTTGGCTTTGCAGCCCTTGCACCCTACTGGACCTTGGCCGCTGCCGCCTTGGTACCAGCAACAGCCGTATGGTGGCTTTTGGGGCGTACGCGCTGGGGTCGCCAAGCGTGGGGCTTTCCCATTGATGCAGCCGTGCTGGGGCTAGCAACGCTGCTCGAATCGGTGCCGCTGCTGATTCTGGTGCTGGTAGCCGTGGCCGTGCAGCGCCCTTCGCTGGGTGGGCTGGTGGCGCTACTCGGGCTAAGCTGCTGGACGGGACCCGCCCGGCTGGTGCGGGCCGCTACGCTCCAAACAGTTGCCCAACCTTATTTGGAAGCAGCCCGGGCCGCTGGCATCCCGGGATGGCAGCTACTGCGGCGGCATATCTGGCCCAATACCCGCCATGTGCTGCTGGTGCGCCTGCCACTCACCGTAGCCCTACTGGTCGGATTGGAAACCACTCTCTCCTTTCTGGGCGTGGGCCTGCCGCCCGATGTGGGCAGTTGGGGCCGGTTGCTGGCAGCCGTACGCCTCGCCCCCACCGACTGGTGGCTGGTGGCGTGGCCGGGTACAGCCTTAGTCGGCACCATTCTAAGCCTACAAAACATCATCAATCGTCGGATTCATTAACTTTTTTCTGTTGTCACTAAGCAGTAACTATACCTTAATTTTATTTCGCTTGCATAGCAACTCTCAGTAAGCTCAATTACTTTATATACAATAATATACAATATTAAAAATTATTAATTTATATCAAATACTACTAATAAATACGCGAATTAATCAAGTCACTTTTATGCTACAAGTGTCCTTTACACTCCTTTTGCTACGCTATACTATTGTAATATGAACGGCCGGCAGTTTGGCTGACCAGCACTCTAAACGGTCTTGATTACTGCCTGCTCAATGTTGTAGCAGGAATCAAAGTCGACCGCTGTGCAGCCAATACCAGGTATCAGCCTAATTTTACTACTCCTGAAAGTTTTCGTCAGCCAGCTTTTTGGCCCGATGAGCATAATATAATAATTCCAGTAGCGCCGGTGCGGTAAGTTGCCGCTCACCCCCTACTGTTAGGTTGTTGCAATAGGTGTGTGAAAATCCCGTGGGCGTTGCTTGCGGGTTTTTTTTCCTAGCTCTTACGATCCGCTAGTTTATAGTACCTCGCTTTAAACCGGTTACACTAATCGTTACGTTATATATAAGCATCAATTACCAGCCATAAAGGGCGGCCTGATACCTATCGGGCGCCTTTATGGCTTTTTACTGCCGCACTTTCGCTACTCAGCTTGCGGGGTCTGCCGAGCAACCAAAGCAATACCTTCGGCAAAGGAGTGCGGCCGATATCCCAGTTCCCGCTCGGCTTTGTCGATTATGAAGCCCGTGCGCAAAGGCCGTTGGGCAGGCTGCGAGAACGTGGCGGCATTAACGCGGGTAATGAGCGCAGCATCAAGGCCATAATAATCGGCTACCTGGAGCGCCATTTGATAGGGCGTGCGTAGTTCGGCCCCGCTAAGGTGGTAGATGCCAGTGGCATGGTGGCAGGCCGCCAGCCAGCAGCCCTGGGCCAGGTCCTCGGCTAAGGTGGGCGTACGCCACTGGTCATCAACTACTTTGATAGCCTGGCCAGCCCGTAGCGAATCGCGCACCCAAAGCACGATGTTGGTACGGCCGTAGTCGTGGGCGACGCCGTAGACGAGCACGGTGCGCAGGATGGCCCAGGGGGTGCGGCACTGCCGCACGAGCTGCTCGGCGGCCAGCTTGCTTTCCCCGTAAAAATTAACCGGCCCCGGTGCGGCTTCCTCGGCCAGTGGCCCGGCATCCCCGCTAAAGACAAAATCGGTGCTCAGGTGCAGCAAATGCACCTGATGCTGCTCGCAGGCCGCCACCAAATGCTGCACGGCCGTTACGTTCTGGCTCCAACAATCGGCCCGATTCAACTCACACTCATCCACATTGGTGAGGGCAGCAGTATGTATGAGGTGGGCGGGCTGCTCCTGCCCGATAACCCGCTGCACCTGTCCGGCATCGGTGACGTCGAGAGGCACGAAGCGCACGTGGGGGTGCAACGTGGCCAGCTTGTTGGGCCCGCGGGAGGTAGCCACCAGCTCCAGGTCGGGCTGCTGGCTGAGCAACGCCACCAGTTTCTGGCCCAGCAGACCGTTGGAGCCGGTTACAAGAATTTTCATGGGCAGGCAGCCGGGGCTTATTTATCGTACTGGTAGCCGTAGCGTTCCGTTATTTTTTTCTTCTTCATCTTCTCCACTTTCACGGTCATTCTTAGGTCCGTGACGGGGCGGTTAGCGGCTCCGGTGGGCTGCTGGGCAATTTTGTCGACCACCTCCTGACCGCTGATAACCTGGCCGAATACGGTATACTGGCCGTTGAGGTGGGGCGTACCCTGCGGGTTCTGAACGATGTAGAACTGCGAGGCGCTGCTGCGGCGCTCCGGGTTCACGAAATCGGGGGTGCGGGCGGCGGCCACGGCCCCGCGCTGGTGGGTGAGTTCGGGGCGGATTTCGGCTGGAATCGTCTTTTCGTTTTCCGGGCTCTGGCCTTCATTGGCGGGCTGGGCATCCTTTGAATTTGGGTTCCCACCCTGAATCATGAAGCCCGGAATAACGCGGTGGAACGTAGTGCCGTTGTAAAATCCGGTTGCCGCCAGCTTGAGGAAGTTGGCTTTATGCAGGGGCGTCTGGGCAAAGAGCACCAGCCGGATATCACCCAACGACGTGCTGATGGTGACTACTTCGTCCTTTTTGCTTTTGCGCGGACCTTTGGCGGCCCGGGCGGCAGGTACGGCCAAGCTCAGGAGCAAACCAATCAGCAGTGTACGGCGGAATATATTTTTCATTGGGTGAAGAGCGGCAGAAGGTAAAACGCAAATAACAGCTCAAATTTACGCGCTTTGTTCGGGAGGCCGGGCGAAAAGTTCGGCCTTGGTCAGCGCGCCTAGCAGCTCAGCAACGGCGCGGCCGGCAACGGTGAGGGGCGGCAGAAAAGCGGGAATGGCCACGCGCCAGTTCCGCGCCGTTTGTGTAGGTTGCCGCGTTTTTCGATTTTTCCTCTGCCAACTATGCCTACTATTCCGGCCCCGGCCCGCGCCTCCTGGTTTCCCAAACTGCTGCTGCTCGTCTATCTCATCGAGTTCGTAGTACTGGGTGTGCACCCCACGGACCGGGCCACCTGGTGGGCCGAGAACGTGCCAATTTTCCTACTGGTCGCTTTTCTGATGGTGCTTTACCTACGGGGCGTGCGGTTCTCCAACCTCGCTTACGCGTTGATGAGTGTGCTGATTTTCATGCATACCGTGGGTGGGCACTACACCTTCGAGAAGGTGCCTTTCGACTGGTTCAACGACCTGTTCGGTTTCAAGCGCAACATGTATGACCGGGTGGCGCACTTCTCAGTCGGCTTCTACGCCTACGCCCTCATCGAGTACACCGATTCCCTCCAGCTCATCCGCAGCCGCGCCATCAGCTACCTCTATCCGCTCTGCGTTATCGGCACGGTAGCCATGAGCTACGAACTAATTGAGTGGGTGTACGCCGAACTAGCCGGCGGCGACGCCGGCGCAGCCTTCCTGGGCAGCCAGGGCGACATCTGGGACGCTCAAAAAGACATGCTGGCCGACTCCACCGGTGCCATTTTCGCCTTGGTCCTCTACGCCCTGTTCGGGCGGGGCGACTCGGTGAGTGAGTGAGTGAGTGAGTAAAATGGTCATGCTGCGTCTTCGCTCAGCATGACCGTTTTACTCATTCCTGCCCTGCCGGATGGCTTCCAGGATTTCGCGGCCACCGCAGCCCAGGATGCTTTCTGCCAACTCCGTACCGAGCCGTTCGGATTCAGCAACGGGAGCGGTGCGGACTTCTTCGAGCAACTGCTGGCCATCGAGGCTGATGAGGCCGGCGTGCAGGTGCACGGTTTGGCTATCGGGGCCGACTAGGGTAGCCAGGGCGAAGCTGGGGATGCTGCAACCGCCTTCCATGGTGCGCAGGTAGGCTCGCTCGGTGGCCAGGCAGATGTGGGTGGGCGCATGGTCGAGGGCGGCGTGCAGTTGGGCTTTAAGGGCAGGCTCCAGGTTGCGGGCGCACTCGATGGCCACACTGCCCTGGCCGGTTGCGGGCACGTACTGCGTTTCGGGCAGCACGTGGCGGATCAGGCCGTCGTATTCCATCCGGTGCACGCCGGCATAGGCCAGCACGAGGCCATGGTATTGGCCTTCTTCGAGCTTGCGCAGGCGCGTCTGGAGGTTACCGCGGGCCTCGGCAGCGGTAGCCTGGGGCAGAAACCGGCGCAGCATGGCCTTGCGGCGGGTGCTGCTGGTGCCCAAAATCAGGTCGGGCCGGTTGAGGTCGAGGTCGGGGTCGAAGCTGACCACCACATCATTGACCCGCTCGCGCTCCATGAAGGCCAGCAGCTCCAGATCGGCCGGAATGGTGCTTTGCACGTCTTTGGCGCTGTGCACGGCAATATCGACGTGGCCGGTGCGCAGGCCCTCTTCTAATTCTTCGGTAAACACCCCCTTGGCCCCGATCTTATCGAGGGAGCGGTCCAGCACAATATCACCTTTGGTGGTGATGATGACGATTTCCGGCGCTAGGCCGGCGCTCCTCAGGCGGTCGGCGACGTGGTGGGCCTGCCAGAGGGCCAACTTGGAGCCCCGGGTGCCGATGCGAATGGAAGTTTTCAATAGGAATTAACGTCAGAAACCAGGAAACTTGGGACAGAAAGCCAGTCCGGAAGCAGCAACAAAGATACGCGCCAGGATACTTGAGGCGGCTGCCTATAATAGTTTTAGCGCCAGCTATATCAATTTAGCAAATAGTATTTACTGCGTTTTTGAGCCATTGAACTGCTTTTCAGCCCAAAATAAGCAACTTCAACTCAGCGGTGGATGAGAATAAGTCTCACCTGCCATTGCGCCTCAACGCTACATCCGCAGCAACTCGGCCAGGCGCAGGGACACATCGACGAATACCATGCGCGGGTTAGCATTGCGCTCGATGTGGTAATGGGCAGCGTTGATTTCTTGGGTGAGGGCGTCGGCGTTGCGGGGCGTCACGAAGGGGCTGAAGCCCTTGATAAACCCCTGCTCGCCAGCGGGCAAATGGGGTACCAGCTGGGGGTCGAGGCCGAAGAGGAGCACCTTGCGCAGCAGCGTGAGGGCGTACTGGAAGAACTCCTTCTGATTTTCGCGACCCAGCTTCTGAAATTCGTCGCTCTTACTCAATATATCGGCTACTTTATTGCCGTAGCAGGTGCGCATCCAGCCCACGAACAGGGCGTAATAGTCGTGCTCGGCACTGCCCGCCCCGGCGCTGGCGGCCAAAGCAGCGCCCACGTTGCCATCAGTGAGTTGGGCCAATTGCCGGGCCTTGGCTTCGGGCACGCCGTGGCTGTCGCGCAGCCAAGCCGTCAGCTCCTCCTCCGAGAGAGCCCGCACCACCACTGGCTGCACCCGGCTGATGATGGTGGGCAGCAGCTGCTCGGGCGCGAAGCTTACCAGCAGAAACACGGTAGCGGGCGGCGGCTCTTCCAGTAGCTTGAGCACGGCGTTGGCCGCCGCCGGGTGCATCAGCTCGGGCAGCCAGACAATAACGAGCTTGAAGCGCGCCTCAAATGCCTTGAGGCTCACCAGCCGCAGCAGCTGCACGCTCTCATCCTTTGAAATGCTGCCCTGCTTGTTCTCGGCCCCGATGTGTTGCATCCAGTCGTTGAGGCCTTGGTAGGGGCTGCTGAGCACAAACTCGCGCCATTCGGCCCCGAACTTGCTGCTCGTGGCATCCTTGGCCACCGCCTTGGTGGTGGTTACGGGCACGATGAAGTTGAGGTCGGGATGGATGAGCTTGTCGATTTTCTGGCAGCTCGGGCAAGCCCCGCAGGAGTCCTCGGCTTCGGGCGGACGGTTCTCGCAGTTTAGAAACGCCGCGTAGGCCAGCGCCAGGGCCAGCGCCGCCGAGCCCTCGGCCCCGCGAAACAGCTGGGCATGCGCCACGTGGCTGCGCCGCACCCCGCCCACGAGCATCTGCTTAACAACTTGCTGACCGGAAATATCGGAGAAACGCATGATTGCTACGGATTGGGAAATCAGGCTTTAAAATGAAGCTGTCACGCTGAGCGCAGCCGCAGGCGAAGTCGAAGCATTTCTACCGCAGTTACAACTCTGACACCAGGATTAGTACTACAGTAGAGATGCTTCGACTTCGCCTGCGCTCAGCATGACAGTCCTTTTTTTAACACAGAGCTAAACCGCCTTCTCCCACACCCGATCCTTGGCCGTGGCCTCGTACACGTGGCGCATGATGTACTGTTCTGTTTCGTCGTAGGCGAGTTGGCGGCGAGCCATTACGCGCTCGGCCACTTCGCCTGCTTTGGGCAAGCGGAAGGTTTCGAAGCCCGCCGGGCCGCCCCAGGCAAAGCTCGGGATGAAGGTGCGCGGGAAGCCGGCCCCGAAAATATTGGCCCCCACGCCCACCACCGTGCCGGTGTTAAACATCGTGTTGATGCCGCACTTGCTGTGGTCGCCCATCATCAGCCCGCAGAAGGTTTGGCCGGTGCTCACGAACCGGCCGGCCGCGTGGCTCCAGATTTTGACGGGGGCGTAGTTGTTCTTGAGGTTGCTCGTGTTAGTATCGGCCCCCAGGTTGCACCACTCGCCGATAATTGAGTTGCCCAAGTAACCGTCGTGGCCCTTGTTGGAATAACCCATGATAATGCTGTTGCCCACTTCGCCACCCACTTTGCAGAAGGGGCCCACGGTGTTGTCGCCGCGCATTTTGGCGCCGGGGTTGATGTGGCTGCCCTCGCCGAGTGCCAGCGGCCCGCTGATGATGGCCCCCTCGTGCACCTGGGAGTTTTTGCCCAGGTAAATCGGGCCGTTTTCGGCGTTGAGAATGGCCGCCCTGATTTTCACGCCGGGCTCGATGAAGATGTTTTCCGCGCCGTACACGATAGTATGCGCATCGCCCACCGGGGCCGATTCGCGGCCGGCAGTCAGCAGGTCGAAGTCGCGGCGGATTTCGGCCCCATTGCGCAGAAACAGGTGCCAGAGCTGCCCAATTACGGTCACGGGCTCCAGTACCTGGCGGGTTGTGCGAAAGCCTTCCTGAATCAGCTCGGCCACCTGGGTAGCGTCGTGCAAGTGGGCGGCCACCAGCAGCTCGCCATCAAACAGGGCCTCGCCCGATTCGAGGCCGCGCACCTGCCGTACCAGCAGCTCGTCGGGACATACAGCGCCGTTGATGACTAGTGCCGGCCCCTGGGTGTCGCCGGCCGGAAACTTGGCCTGCAGGTAGCTTTCGGTCAGGTAGCCGATTTGGGGCGCGTCGAGGCGGCGCTGCCACTTTTCAGCCAGCGTGAGAATGCCGCAGCGCAGCGCAGCCACAGGCCGGGTGAAGGTAAAGGGCAGCAGCTGGGGCCTGATGGCGGGGTCGTCGAAGAGCAGAACGTGCATATTTTCTTAAGCTATTAGCTGATGGCTGCTAGCGGCTAGCTCATGCAGCCGAGCCGGGGAAGGAGACGCGGGAGTTCAAAAATGGAAAATAAAAAACTCCCCCCGGGTTACGAGAGGAGTTTTTTCAAGCGAAGCTAGTAGCTATAAGCTGTCAGCTAACAGCTTAATTAAGCCTTTTTGCTGTAGCGGGTGCGGAATTTCTCCACGCGGCCGGCCGTATCGAGCAGCACGTTTTTGCCCGTGTAGAAGGGGTGCGACTCCGAGCTAACTTCCACCTTGATAACGGGGTAAGTTTTGCCATCTTCCATCGTGATGGTCTCGCCGGAGCTCATCGTCGAACGGGTCACAAATTTGAAGCCGCTGGAGGTGTCCTGGAACACCACCTCACGATACTCGGGGTGAATCTCTTTTTTCATGGTCGTAGTGGTGTTTGTACCTTGTTGCCTGCCGATTTTGCGGAAGGGACTGCAAAAGTACATGTTAGCGCCGGATTTTAAAAACCTTAACTATTTTTTCTCCAACCTGTGGCCCAAGCGCTGCCCAGACGCTCCGCCGGATACTCCTTGAGGTATTCGCAGCCAGTGGGTTTTTTTTATTAACGCCGAAAAATTGTAACATTTTCATCATCTCATTCTGACCGGATACCCTTATACTTGCCAATAATTTCTGTTACTCCTTATTTAGCTATGTCCCGTTCCATTACGCTACTGTCCTTGCTGCTCCTATTCTCGGCCCTGGCCTCGGGGGCAGGCTTTATGCTTTTCCGGGCGCACCAAGAGGCCGATGGCGTTAGTCTGGCCTGGGAAGCGGCTTCCGTACCAAGCGTGAGTAGTTATGAAGTGTACCGCCAAAACGGCCCCAACGACGATTTTGACCGGCTCGTCAGTCTCAGCCCCACCGCCCAGAACGAGTACCGCTACTTCGACAAGGACGTGCTGCTAACTCCCACCAGCCAGGGGCCCCTCATCTACCGGCTTACCGTGCGCACCGCCACCGGCACGCACTCTTACCAAACTACTCCGGCCCCATCTGCCGATAACTCGATGGCCCGCTCCTGGGACCTGATTAAGTTGATGTTCCGCTAATGGAATGCTCCCATCTTCTCCTCGTTGAAACCGGCTACCCGCCGGTTTTTTTATGCCCGTACCTTGCGCCTTCTTTCCCCGCTTCCTAATTCTATAGCCCTATGCGCCTCTGCTTTGCCTCCAACAATGCCCATAAGCTCGACGAAATCCGCCCGCTGCTGCCCGCCGGCGTCGAGTTGGTAAGCTTGGCCGATATCGGCTGCCAGCAGGACCTGCCCGAAACCCAGGACACCCTCGCGGGCAATGCCCGCCAGAAGGCGCAGTATGTGTGGGACCACTACGGTATGGCCTGTTTCGCCGACGATACGGGCCTCGAGGTAACGGCCCTGGGTGGGGAGCCCGGCGTGTATTCAGCCCGCTACGCCGGGCCCCAGCGTCTAGCCGAAGACAATGTAGCGAAGCTCCTGCACGAGTTGCGTGACAAGTCCGACCGCTCGGCCCAGTTCCGCACGGTAGTAGCCCTAGTACAGCCAGATGGTACGGTGCACGAGTTTGCCGGGGCCGTACCAGGCCGCATCAGTGAGCAGCCGCGTGGTACCAGCGGCTTCGGTTACGACCCCGTATTTGCGCCCACTGAGGCCGACGGCCGCACGTTTGCCGAGATGACGCTGGCCGAAAAGAACGGCCTCAGCCACCGCAGCCGCGCCGTAGCCGGGCTGGTGGCGTTTTTGAGAAGTGAGAAGTGAGAAAAGGAGTGTCATTCTTCGCGCCGCACTGAATGACATTCCTTTTGCTGGCAACTACCGCTGATTTGTCTCTTCCCGCCGCTTATTTCTCAGCAATGCACCACTCAGCTTATCCTATTTTGTTACTTTTGCAGGGTTGGCCCTGCCGGTACGGGTCTTGATTCTTCCTATGCAACACCCTTTCATCGTCGGTATCACGGGCGGCAGCGCCTCGGGCAAAACCACTTTTTTGCGCCGGCTGCTGGCTTCGTTTCCCGAAGACGAAATCTGCCTGATTTCGCAAGACAACTATTACCACCCCCGCGAAAACCAGCTCGTTGATGCCCAGGGCGTCACGAATTTCGACCTCCCCACCTCCATCGACTCGACTGCTTACGCCGCCGATGTGCTGCGTATCAGCCAAGGCCAGGAAGTGCGCCGCCCCGAGTACACCTTCAATAACCCCCTAGCCACGCCCACCGAACTGGTATTCCGGCCCGCGCCCATTGTGGTGGTAGAGGGCATTTTCGTGTTCTACTTTGAGGCCGTGGCCCGGTTGCTCGACCTGAAGGTGTATATCGACGCCCAAGAACATGTGAAGCTGCAGCGCCGCATCGTGCGCGACCGGGACGAGCGGGGCTATGACCTCGAAGACGTGCTCTACCGCTACACCCACCACGTGGCTCCCACTTACGAGAAGTATATCAAACCCTTCAAGCAGGACGCCGACCTCATTATTCCCAACAACCACCGCTTCGATAAAGGCCTGGATGTGCTCGTTTCGTTTCTGCGTGGCAAAGTAGCGGCCAGCAAAAGCGCGTAGGCGTTCTTACATCCCGTTAATCTGAGCCCCCGATTATTTTCGGGGGCTTTTTCGTGGAATTAGGCCGGCCGTGCCGCGGGGCGTTGCAGCGCCGGGGGCAAAAACCTATATTTGTAGTTCTTACCCCCGAACCATTGTTGCTCCTCACCACCTTTTTACCACGTCTGCGCCTAGCCTTCGTCACGCTAACCGTGCTGATGGTGCTGGGCCTGAACCACCAATCGGTGGCGACGTTGCGGGTGGTGCCCGCAGCCAGCACCCCCGCCCGGACGGCTGTAGCGGCCCGTACATCGGTCGTAAAGCAGCGCGTAAACCTCGAAGCCATTCCCATTCTAGGGACGTGGCTGGCCCCAGCGGCTACCGCCTGGCTGCCTTTTCCAACCGAATTACCAACCCCGCGGTGGGCACTGTCCCGCCCGGCCGTTTCGGCTCCCCACCTCAGTAGCGTACCGAACTTTTTCAGAGCCCGACTGCTGCGCGTGGCCCTTTCGCCCCAGGCTCCATAGCTTTCTTTCGAGGGCGCCGAGCACAAAAACCGTGTTCAGGTGTCGGCCGTTTCTTTCGGTCCGACGCCCGCAGTCCTCGCTTCCGGGCTTATCCAACTGCTTTTTTGAACAGTAGCTACCAGCCAATAGCTGATAGCTAGCAGCTTACCAAGATACATGCGTAACAAAGGTCTCATCATAACGCTGACAGTTATTCTGTCGGCGCTATGCATTTACTTTCTCTCCCTGACCCTCATTTCGCGCGGGGTGCAGCGCGACGCGGCGCAGTATGCGTCGCGGGGCGGCCAGCTGGTCGAGAAGCAGCGCCAGCACTACCTCGACTCGGTGTGGCGCGCCCCCGTGTTCGGGCCTCTTACTTATAAGGAAGTCCGCCAGTCGGAATTGGGCCTCGGCCTCGACCTGAACGGTGGCATGCACCTGACGCTGGAAGTATCGCCGGTGGAAATTGTGCGGGCTATGAGCGGCAAGAGCAAGGACGCCAACTTCAATAAGGCGTTGGCCCAGGCCCAGACCATGCAGCGCAGCAACCCATCTACGCCCTTCACCACGCTGTTCGCCCAGGCCTTCCAGCAGGTGGCGCCCAACGATAAGCTGGCCCGCGTATTCGCCAACACCACCAACAAGGGTGCCATCGACATCAACTCGTCGAACGAGAAGGTCATCGGTGAAATCAACAAGCAGATTGAGGACGCCATCGACCGCTCGTTCAACATCCTGCGTACCCGCATCGACAAGTTCGGCACCAGCCAGCCCAGCATTCAGCGGGTAAAAGGGACCGGCCGCATCCAGATCGAACTGCCCGGCGTGGATAACCCCGACCGCGTGCGCAAGCTCGTGCAGGGCCAGGCCAAGCTGGAGTTCTGGGAAGTATGGCGCCAGGATGAGTTCGCCCCCTACCTCGGCCAGCTCAACCAAGTGCTGAGCGCCAAAGAAGTGGCCGCCGCCCCGGCTGCTGCTACTGCTACTGATGCCGCTTCGGCTACTCCCGGCGACACTTCGTCGCTGGCCAAGCAACTGGCCCAGAAGAACGCCGTGGCTAAAACCGATTCGGCTGCGCCCCAGAAGAACGTGCTGGGCAGCCTGTTCACCATGCCCGGCACGCTGGGTGCCAACATCCGCGACACGGCCCGCGTGAACGCCGTGCTCAAGAGCGCCGACACCCGCGCCGTGCTGCCCGCCAACCTCACCTTTCTGTGGGGCGTGAAGCCCGACGTAATTGAAGGCCAGGAATACCTACAGCTCTACGCTATTCGGAAGGGCCGCGAAAACGAAGCGCCCATCGGCGGCGAAGTTATCAGCGACGCCCGCGGCGACTTCAGCCAGCAGGGCGGCGGTGCCGAGGTGTCGATGCAGATGAACCCCGGCGGGGCCCGCAAGTGGCAGCGCCTGACGGCCGCTAACATCGGCCGCCAAGTGGCCATCGTGCTCGACGATTACGTGTACTCGGCCCCCGTGGTGCAGGCGGAAATTGCCGGTGGCAACTCCAGCATCTCGGGTAACTTTACCATTGAGGAAGCCCAGGATTTGGCCAACGTGCTGAAAGCCGGTAAGCTCCCCGCGCCTACCCGCATCGTGGAAGAAGCCGTGGTGGGCCCTTCGCTGGGCCGCGAAGCCACCAACCAAGGCCTGTACTCCACGTTGGGCGGTTTGCTGATTATCATGGCCTTCATGGCTGCCTACTACGGCCGCGCCGGCTTAGTAGCCGATGCCGCTTTGCTCTTCAACCTCTTCCTTATTATGGGCGTGCTGGCTCAGTTCAGCTTCGCCCTTACGCTGCCCGGCATTGCCGGTTTGCTGCTCGTTATTGCGGCTTCGGTGGATGCCAACGTGCTGATTTTCGAACGAATCCGGGAGGAACTCGACCACGGTCTGATGCCCAAGGACGCCATCAACAAGGGCTACTCCCGCGCATTCTCGGCCATTTTCGACGCCAACGTTACCACGCTCATCATCGCCACTATTCTGTTCATCTTCGGCACGGGTCCGGTCCAGAACTTTGCCGTGACGCTGCTAGTGGGCGTGTTTACCTCATTCCTGTCGGCCGTGTACGTGTCGCGCCTGATTATCGAGTGGATGATCAAGGGCAAGGAAACCACCTCGCTCAATTTCAGCACCTTCCTCTCGAAGAACCTGTTCAAAAACCTGAACTTCGATATCGTGGGCAAGCGCAAAATCGCCTACGCCTTCTCCACGATTTTCATCGTAATTGGTTTCGTGCTGATGTATTTGCAGGGCGGCCCCAACCTGGGCGTCGACTTCCGCGGTGGCCGGGCCTACGTGGTAAGCTTCGATAAGCCCGTGGTGGCCTCCGACGCCCGCGAATTCCTGACCAAGGACTATTTCGCCGGTGCCGGCACCGAGGCCAAAACCTACGGCACCGACAGCCGCCTGCGCATCACGACCGGTTACCTCGCCGACGACGAGAGCGTGGAAGCTGATCAGAAAGTAAAAGCCGCGTTGCTCACCGGCCTCAACGCCAAGTACGGGGCCCTCAAGCCCAAAATTGAAAGCAACTCGAAAGTGGGTGCCACCATCGCCGACGATATCAAGCGGACTTCGGTGCTGAGTTTGGGCCTGACGCTGCTGGCCATTTTCGTGTACGTACTCTTCCGCTTCGAGAAGTGGCAGTACTCGATGGCCGCCGTCGTGGCCCTGTTCCACGATGCGCTCATCGTTATTGCCTCCTTCCCGATTGCCCGGGCTATGGGCCTCAACTACGAGATGGACCAGGTATTCGTGGCCGCTGTGCTGACCACCATCGGTTTCTCAATGAACGACACCATCGTTATCTATGACCGAATCAGGGAATACCTGCGCGAAAACAAGCAGCTTACCTTCGCTCAGGTGGTAAACCCGGCCCTGAACAGCACGTTCTCGCGCACCATGATTACGTTCACCACCGTGTTTCTGGTGATGGTCGTGCTCTACATCTTCGGCGGCGAAACCCTCCGTTCGTTCTCCTTCGCCATGATTATCGGTATCGCCTTCGGCACCTACTCGTCGCTGTTCATCGCGGCCCCGCTGATTCTCGACACCTATGGCCGCAAGGAAAAGGAGCGCATGAACACTGCCAACGAGTCCGGCGCACCTAAACTGAGCACCTCGCAAGTCTAAATCACCGATTGCCGCTGATTTTTGCGCTGATTACGCAGATGCAGGTGTCAGCAGACAAACAAAAAGAGCCCGGCCGATTGGCCGGGCTCTTTTTGTTTGTCTGCTGATTGGTTTAGCAGTGGCACTTCGCTCTGCAATGGAGGCTAGTGAAAAAGGGGCTTTGTGGCGATGTAGCGCGAAGCTTCAGCTTCGCCTGTCGTTGCTGACAACCACACTACATCCCTTAACGAAACGCGAAGCTGGAGCTTCGCGCTACAGGTTCAGCAAACAAAGAGAGCCCGACCAACCGGCCGGGCTCTCTTTGTTTGCTATACGGACGCTTGCATCTGCGTAATGAGCACAAAAATCAGCGGCAATCGGCGATTAAATAGTGATGCCTTCGGCTACTACGCTCTGCACCTCGGGAACCATGCGCTTGAGCAGATTCTCGATACCGGATTTCAGCGTAACGGTGGCCGAGGGGCACCCGGAGCAGGATCCCTGCAGGTTCACGGTCACGATGCCTTCATGGTAGCTTTTGAAGGTGATATTGCCACCGTCCTGCTCCACGGCAGGGCGCACGTAGTTATCGAGCAAATCGATGATCTTCTGGCTGGTAGCCTGGTCGGCTTCTGAGGCGTTGGCTGGCGTAGCGGCGGCCTGTTGGGCCGCGGCCTGCTCGGCGGCAGGGTCGACGGTGAAGATGGGGCCGTTGGCCTCGATGTACGACTTGAGGAAGGTGCGCAGCTCCGGAATCAGCTGGGCCCACTGGTGCTCCGTGGTTTTAGTGATGGTCACGAAGTTCTGAGCGATGAAGACGCGGCCCACATAATCGAAGTTGAACAGTTCCTGGGCCAGCGGCGAGTTGCCAGCGGCCTCCAGGTTAGGGTAGTCCACGCTCACACCATCAGCCAGAAGCTGGGCGTTGAGCACGAATTTCATGGATTCGGGGTTGGGGCTGGCTTCGGCGTAGATAGATACCGGGCCGGCAGGGGCGGTGAGTTGTTCAGCCATGTTTGAAAGACTTGGAGACAAGCGGGAGAAAAAACGGCCATTTTGTGGTCGGCCTGAATACCTAAAACCGCCTGGGGCGGTAATAGTTGCAAAGGTAGCTTTATGTATAGCTTTTAGCTATTAGCTGATAGCTGTCAGCTTCCGTTCAACGAAAAAGCTAACAGCTAATAGCTCTCGGCTAAACGCTTAAACCTTATTCGCCCGGGCCCGAAGCAGCATATCGGCCAGCACGAGGCTGGTCATGGCATCCACGATGGGCACGGCCCGGGGCAGCACGCAGGGGTCGTGGCGGCCGCGGCCGGCCAGCGTCACGGCTTCGCCTTGGTCGTTGATGGTGCTTTGGGGTTGCAGAATAGTGGCCACAGGCTTGAAGGCGACCCGGAAATACACGTCCTGGCCGTTGCTGATGCCGCCCTGGATGCCACCGGAGTGGTTGGTGCGGGTGCGGACCTGGCCGGTGGCCTCGTCGGTGTAGAAAGGGTCGTTGTGCTCGGAGCCGAACAGCAGCGTGCCGGCGAAGCCCGAGCCGTACTCGAACCCCTTCACGGCATTGATGCCCAGCATGGCCCGGCCCAGCTCGGCGTGCAGCTTGTCGAACACTGGCTCGCCGAGGCCGACGGGCAGGCCCCGTACTACCCCCGTCACGAGGCCGCCTACCGTATCGTGCCGGTCGCGGGTCTGGCGGATAAGGTCGGCCATGCGCTCGGCCGTTTCGGGATGCGGGCAGCGGACCATGTTGGTATCAATCAGCCCCAGATCCAGCTGCTCGTAACCCACCGGCACGGCCACCGCGCCCACCTGCGACACGTAGCTGTCTACTTTAATATTGTGCTGGTTGAGCAGCTGCTGGGCCACGGCCCCGGCGGCTACGCGGGCGGCCGTTTCGCGGGCCGAGCTGCGGCCCCCGCCCCGGAAATCGCGGCGGCCGTATTTCTGGTCGTAGGTGTAGTCGGCGTGCGAGGGGCGGTAGGCGTGCTCGATGTGGGAGTAGTCGTGGCTGTGCTGGTCTTGGTTGCGGATATACAGGCTGATGGGCGTGCCGGTGGTTTCGCCCCGGAAAATACCCGACTGTACCTCCACCCGGTCGGCCTCGGCGCGGGGCGTCGTCAGTTCCGACTGGCCCGGACGGCGGCGGTCCAGGGCCGCCTGAATCTGCTCGTCGGCCACGGGCAGCCCGGCTGGGCATCCGTCAATCACCACCCCAATTCCCGGCCCATGCGACTCTCCAAACGTGGTAATGCGAAACAGGCGGCCAAAAGTGTTCATGCGGGCGGTGGGTGAATAAATGAATAGACGGAGCGTAAAAGTACAACGCGCATGCTGGGCGTAGCACAACGTTCTGCTACCCTCAATTACTCATTCACCGCCGGGCCCGCCACCAGCCCAGTAGCGCGAAGGCCATAAGTACGCCCAGAAACAGGTTGGCATAGCGGCGGACGACGCCATAGGCGTTGCGGGGCTGGGGGGTGGCGTCGGCATCGGCCAGGGCTTCGCGGTAGAAGGGGTCGGCGGGGTCGCGGCGGATGGTGACGGCACTTCGCTCGGGGCCGCCCACTACGGGCCGCAGCCGCGAGCGGAGGGTGTCGTAGTGCACGGTAGTAGGGTTGAAGACGATGAGTTGAAACAGCGTGTCGAGGCGGACGGGGCCAGCCTGCCGGGCCACGAGCCGGAATCGGAAGCTCTTGCGCCCGCCTACCCGGCCATTTTCCCGGGTCAGGGTCTGCTGCACCTCGGGGCCATAGAGCTCCAGCCCGGTTGGGGGCGCCGGGGCCGCGAGGTTCACGGCCGCCAGGTTGCCTTCGCCTTCGAGCCCAAACGTGTAGGCAAACGTGCGGCCGGTGCGGAAGGTAGTGCGGTCGAGAAACTCCTTGAGCTCGTAATTACCCACCGGTACTTGGTCGCGCAAGGGGTGGGGCGGCAACGCCAGCACGGGCACCGTGCGCGGAGCCGAGCGGTAGGTTTTATAGCCCTCCAGCCGGTTGTCGAGGCCCGCGGCGGGCTTTTTGGCCACTTTGTATTTGAGCATCTGCAGCTCCACGGCCGGAAAAGCCAGCGGCTGACTGTTGAGCGGGTACAATTCGGCTTCCCAGAGGCGGTAGCGCAGAAAGGGCTTCCCCCCCACGGTCACGGTTTCGGGTATTATCTCCAGCTCATCGAAGCTCTCCTCCCACACCGTGCGCTGGCGCAGCTGGCGAATAATGGCGGGCAGCTGGGCAGCAAAGTTGTAAAAATCGAGCACCGCCTGGTCTTCGGGCCGCAGGTAGAAATACAGGGCCACGTGCAGGCCCTCACCTACGAACACGCGCTCCTTATCGGTAGCTATGGCCAGAAACGCCTGGTCCTGGGGCTCCACGTAGTCTTGGGGCTTGGGCTTGCCAAAGAGCTGGTCGAGCAGGCCGAGGCCCTGCGGCGGGGCGGCCCCGGGAACTGGCGCGGGAACGGTTTGCTGGGGCCCGACGGTAAGCGTGGCCCCGCCCGATTCCAGCACCAGCCCATTAACCTTCATGGTGAAAGGCGGGAGCTTAAACTCGCCCTCGGCAAACGCCGCGTAGCGCTGCGTAATGGTGAGCTCGACGGTCGTCTGGCCATTGACGATGCGGGTGGTGGTGGTGCTCGACTTACCGCTTTTCTTGAACCCTTCGAAGTCGGGGAAGGCCGAATAACGTTCCAGCGGGGCCCCGCGCAAGTGGAAGCTGATGGTGTAGTACTCGTTGAGCGGGAAACTCGCCCGCCCCAGCTCAATTTCAGCGTTGGGTGGGCTCACCTGGGCCCAGACCGCGGCCTCGATACCCGGTAGCAACCAACAAAGCACGACCAGTAGAAAACGCATGGGCCGATAACAGCGGATGGGATGCAAAGCTACAGAAAAAGCCTGCCGCCCCCGCCACACTAATCGTGCCGACCAAACCAGGTTTTACTGCCTTCAACATTGGGCTTATCCTCACCTAAAATCCCCCGGCTTCGGTATGCAAACCAGTAATATTAAGTAAATCAATTACAAAATAGGCCTAACATAATTTAGGCTTTTTAGAATCCGCAGGAGCAACTGAGCCGTAATTCATCTCGAACCACCTCCACCCCTGGTTTTCTTAACCTATCGGTTATTAAAACTCTGCTCTGTGGCAGGCGGATGACTATTGTCTTCATTTTTCACCCAATTACTTTTCTTATGTCCAACATCACGCAAAACGCCAGCGACGAAGCGGAATTCGCTAAGCCGCTGTACACGCCCATTAAGCGCCGCTCCTTTTTCATGTACGCTGGCGCCACGGCTGGTGCTACGGCACTGTTGCTCTCGGGCTGCGACGACGACGATAATACCAACGTAACGCCGGCAAGTGGTACGGTAAGCCTGGGTTCCGGCGATGTTGGTGTTCTCAACTACGCTTATGCGCTTGAGCAACTCGAAGCTGCTTTCTATGCCCAGGTAAAAGCTACTCCGGCTGCCGACTTCTCGGCTACTGAGAAGGATTACTTCAACCAAGTAGCGGCCCACGAAGCTATTCACCGCGACTTCTTCAAGGCCGCCATCAACCGCGACGCTCCCGGCAAGATTATTCCAACGCTGGGTGCTGCCGATTTGAACTTCGGCTCGATTGACTTCACCAAGCGGGCTTCGGTACTGGCTACCGCCAAAACGTTCGAAGACCTCGGCGTAGCTGCTTACAACGGTGCCGGTAAGTACCTCAAGAACCCTGCTTACTTGGTAATTGCTGGTCAGATTGTATCGGTAGAAGCCCGTCATGCTGCTTATGTGCGCGACCTGATTTCTAACGGTTCGTTCGCCGACGACAGCATTATTGACCCCGTTACGGGTCTCGATAAGGCAATGGAGCCAGTAGCTGTAATCGCGGCGGCCCAGCCCTTCATCAAAGTGAAGCTCGACGCCTCGCAAGTCGGCAAGTAATTCCTCCTCCTCCTAACGACACTCCATCATGAACATACTTCGCATTATTGAACAACTCTCGGAGGTAGACGCCGACGTACTTGGCCGTTTTGATTCCCGCCGTGCTGTATTCAAAGGCCTTGGCAATACCGCTAAGAAAGGTGCCCTGGCTGCTGCTCCGGTTTTCGTAGCCTCGCTGTTCTCGAAAGCATACGGCCAGACTGCTGCCCCCAGCATTCTTGAAGTCCTTAACTATGCTCTTACCCTGGAGCTGCTGGAAGAGGATTTCTACAAGCAGATGACTGCCGCCGGCAAAGTACCTGCTGGTGCTCCCGCTGGTGCTATTGCCCTCATTTTGAAGCACGAGACGGCCCACGTAAAGCTGCTCTCCGACACTATCAGGTCTTTGAATGGCACCCCTAGAACAGGTATAAAATTCAAAACGTCGGCCTTCCCTGCTGACTACGACACGCAGTTGGTAGTAGCTCAAGCGCTGGAAGACACCGGTGTTCGGGCCTACAAGGGTCAGGCTGGAAATCTGATGAGCAATAGCGCCCTGCTCCAGGTAGCCCTCCAGATTCACTCGGTAGAAGCTCGCCACGCGGCCCACATCCGTACCATGCGCGGCCAGACGCCTTGGATTCCGGCTTCGGCTTCGAGCCTGCCAGCTCCGCTGGGTCCGGTATACACCGGTTCTACTTCTCCCCGTGAGGACAATATCATCCAGTCGGGTGTTAATATCACCACTCAGCTTGGTACGCCTTACACTGCCAACGACGCAGCTGCTTCGTTTGACGAAGTCCTGACGATGGCTGAAGTAACTGATGCTTCGCGTGCTGGAGGTTTGATTGCCTAAGCTTCTCGCTTTCCAATGCATCAATAGTAAAAGAGCCGTTCCCTTGTGGAACGGCTCTTTTTTTGTACCCAATCAATGAGCCGGCGCAACCATTTGGCGGCGGCCGGCATCCGGGTGGTAGGGCATCCCGGTTCTAAGGAGTACCTTTGGTATCCGGGAAACTGCGGCCTGCGTTGGGCCACTTTCCGCCGCGTTTATTTCTGCGTATGTCTGATTCCGTAGTACCTTCTTTTCTGGGGCGCACCCTGCGCCGCCGCTCTTTTCTCCGGGTAGCCGGAGCCACTGCTGCTTCATCGGCGCTGGTGCTGGCCGGTTGTGGCAAAGATGATAACCCAAACCCAACACCCGGCCCCAACGCCGTCGCCACGCTTACCTTAACGGGCGACGACAATGGCCTGCTTAACTTCGCATATTTGCTTGAGCAGATTGAGGCCGCTTTCTATCAGAAGGTAGTAACCGCCTTTCCTGCCGATTTCACCGCCGCCGACAAGGCCGCCTTCATTGATCTGCGCGACCACGAAGTCATTCACCGCGAGTTCTTCAAATCCGTGCTGGCCGCTAATGCCTACGACGCCGCGCTGCCCGTCCCGTTCGAATTCAACTTTACGGCCTACACCCTTACTACCCGGGCCGGGGTGTACGCGGCGGCCCGCACGCTCGAAGACCTTGGCGTAGCGGCCTACAACGGCTTGCTGCGCCGCTTCAGCAACCTGACCTACCTGCGCCTGCTTGCCAAGATAGGCTCCGTGGAAGCCCGGCACGCAGCTTTCGTACGCGACCAGGCCGAGCCCAATTCTTTTGCCGGCCCCGAAGTAATCGTAGCCTCCGGTAGCCTGGCCGGCCTCAGCGTGCTGAAAACGCCGACGGAAGTGGCTGCCCTCATTGCCCCGCTCTTGCCCGTAGTGCTGGTGGCCGATAACCTTATGCTGCTTTAAGCCGCGCTTTCTCCCTGCCCATGGATTTTTTGAACCTGCTGGCCCGGCTGGCCGATCTTGATACTACTGCTTTGCCCGCTGCCGCACCGCGCCGCGCTGCTCTCGGGCGCCTGGGCCAGGCTGGCACTGCCCTACTGCCGGCCCTGCTATTCGCCGGCGCCCTACCCCAGCCCGCCGCCGCTGCCCCCCAGGATACGCGCACCCGCCTCGACGTACTGTTACTGGCCCGCCAGATTTCAGTATTCGAAAACGAATTCTATTCCCAGGCCTTGGGCCTGGTGGCCGGCGTAGCGGCCGTGCCGCTCTCGGCCACCGAAAAAACGGCCGTCCAGACCTTGCAGCAACAGGAAGCCTTGCGCGTGGCGCTGTTTTCGAAGCTGATAACCGATGGCGGTGCCACCCTGCCAACCGCCCCGCGCTACGACTTCACGGGCAGCAAAAACGGTACGAAGGCCGCACTCTACCCCGACCTGCAAACCAGCCCCGATACGTTTCTGCGGGTAGCCCAGTTGCTGGAAGACGCCGGCGGGCGGGCCCTGCTGGGCCAAGCCGAATACGTGCGCAACGACGGTTACCTGTTCGAAGCCGTTGTGCGGGCGCAGTCGGTAGAGGCGCGGCACGCTTCGCACATCCGGACCATGCGGCGGCAGCGCGGGGCAACCGTCAAGAGCTGGGTAAGCCCAGCCGACGCGGCCATCACAACGGCTGGCACAGTTGCAGCCAAAGTATACGAAGGCGAATCGAACACCGTGCAGGTATATACTACAACGGCTACGGCTACCGTTGCGGCCGCCACTGTATCAGTACCCTTCAGTTCTACGCTGCCCATTAATGTGGGCACACCGCCGCTAACTCCGGCGGGTATTCTCGAAAAAGTAGCCGAGGCTTTCGACGAGCCCTTCGACGCCATCGTGTATACGAATCTGGCCGATTTGTTTACCTATTAGTAACGCAGGCCTCACGCTAAGGAAACCAGCGGATCAGATCTTTGCCTCAGAAAGGAGCGTGGGAACACGCTCCTTTTTTCATGCTGGCCAGCTAATAATAGTACTTGCATTAGGCAGTCATTTTTTTGTATCTTTCAAGAGCAGAGCAAAAGGATTCTGCACTTACCAAGCCTTTTTACACCACTTGCGTACAAGTGCCTGTTTACTGCGCTTTACTGCCCTATCTCCGTCCTTTCCTACTTTCCTTCCCACCCATCTTAACCCCTTTAACGCTATGCTGGAATATGCTAAAACCATTTTGCTCAAGGTGAGCTTCGATAAAATTCTCTTTGAGAAAGAACTACGAAAAGCGCTGCGGACCTTGGTGCCCGCCGAGCTTTCGGAACTGAAAGCCTGGTGCTACCAGCAGTTCTCGGTCCTCTACCACCGCTTGCTGAACCGGGTGTTCACCCAGCCCACGGTAGCCTAGTATTTTTCGTCTTTCACTTGCCCCCTTACTCCGCACCGGAGTCGGGCGTCGCTCCGCTACTGCCGGAGCCCGCGCCCGGCTCCGGTGCTCTGTTTTTGTCAGCGGAGCCATTAAGAGGAGCCGTATCTGCGCCCTGAGGTTTGGCCAGCGCTAACGATCCTGTTCTCCCGTTACGAACCGGATATTGCGCTGTAGCCCCGCGTAGCCCGTGCGCTTCACGGCCGACTGCCGGAACAGCTCCGAGAACAGCTCGTGCGTAATCTCCTGCCAGTCACCGCGGCTGAGGTCTTTCAGGCCCGGATGCGGGTTGAACTGGGGTTCCTGGTGGGGCTTGGCGAAGCGGTTCCAGGGGCACACGTCCTGGCAGATGTCGCAGCCGAACACCCAGTTGCCGAACTGCCCGTCCACTTCGCGCGGAATCTGGTCCTTGAGCTCGATGGTGAAGTAGCTGATGCACTTGCTGCCGTCTACCACGTAAGGCTCCGTAATGGCCTGGGTGGGGCAGGCGTCCACGCACTTGGTGCAGGTGCCGCAGTAGTCCTTGATGGGGCCGTCGTAATCGAGGGGCACGTCTACGATGAGCTCGGCAATGAAGTAGAACGAGCCCACGCCGGGCGTAATCAGGTTGGAGTTCTTGCCCACCCAGCCCAGCCCACTCTTTTTGGCCCAGGCCTTGTCCATCACCGGCGCCGAATCGACGAAGCAACGGCCGCCCACCTCCCCGATTTCCGCCTGCATGTCGTGGAGCAGCTCCTTGAGCTTATCCTTGATGACGAAGTGGTAGTCGCGGCCGTAGGCGTACTTGCTGACTTTGAGCGTGTCCTCGGGCTGCTGGGTTTCCTCGGGCGGATAGTAGTTGAGCAGCAGCGAAATCACCGACTTAGCCCCATCCACGAGCAGGCGCGGGTCGAGGCGCTTATCAAAGTGGTTGGCCATGTAGGCCATTTGGCCGTGCATGTTCTGGTTGAGCCAGTTTTCGAGGCGCGGGGCTTCTTCCTCCAGAAACCCGGCCTTCGAAATACCGCAGTACATAAAGCCCAGCTCCGCCGCCCGGCGTTTGATGAAAGCAGTGTATTGGGCAGTGGGCAGCATTACGGAGCGGTGGGGTACAGCAAAAGTAGCGTTAATAATCATTGCTCCTAAATACAAGATTACTTATAACTTCTTTATCAGAAATAGACAAATAGCATACTTTACCGTTCTTATCAATTCCGAATGACTCATTATTCAACCACTTGCATTGCTTGGCAATAGCGTAAGAACTATCCCACCAATACCAATTATTTTTCTCCAAGATAATTCTATCAACCTTCTTCACTCCATTTACCAGTACACGTAAAGAAGCATGAGTTTCTGTTTTTTCGAGCACTATACACGCACTATGTTTTCTATCGCGAGATTTTTTACTAGGGTATTGCTTTTTAAATATAAATTTAGATTTTATGATATATTCATAAGCATCTTCGAAAAGGCTCGCATCCCAACCGTATACAACAGCTAAATCTATCGTAGCTGTATGCAAAAGGTTAAGAATATATTCATTCCTTTGATTTTCTGTTAAACTCAAATACCTATTAGCATCTATATTAATGCCATAGCTGCAAATTGAACCGAAGTAATGCGGCTTTCTAATATATTCATTCTCTGAAAAAGACACGCATATTTTTCCTGTCTTTGGAGGTTTGTATCCGTTTAATTGGTCATGATAGAAATCAGCTATAAAATTCGCTTTTCGTCTAAAATCCCAACTCTTGGGGGCATCCTCTATGATAATCCCCTCATAGTATATAGTTATATCATAGAGTGGAGCTCCCATAACTTCCTGGTTTTATAAAAATTCACTCTACTGCATTTATAGAAAAGCGGCGGAAAGCAAGTTTTACCTTCCGCCGCTTTAGTAAAGGCTTCATCCAACCTAACTGAACAGCTCCCCCGTGGCGGTATTGCCGCGCAGGTGCTGGGGCATGGGCCGGCCCAGGTGCTCGTAGGCGGCCTCGGTGGCTTCGCGGCCGCGGCTGGTACGTTTGAGGTAGCCTTCCTGAATCAGGAAGGGCTCATAGACTTCTTCAATGGTTTCGCCCTCCTCGCCGCAGGCCGTGGCGATAGTGCTGATGCCTACGGGCCCGCCCTTAAACTTATCGATGATGGTGGTCAAGATGCGCTTGTCCATGTCGTCGAGGCCACGGGCGCCACATCGAGGGCGTGGAGGGCGAACTGGGCGATGTCTTGGGTGATAGTGCCGTCGCCTTTGATTTGGGCGAAGTCGCGGGTGCGGCGCAGCAGGTTGTTGGCGATGCGCGGGGTGCCGCGGGAACGACGGGCAATTTCGTAGGCCGCCTCGTCGTCGATGGGCGTGGCCAGAATTTCGGCCGAGCGGCCCACGATGCTGGTCAGCAGCTTGGCATCGTAGTATTCGAGGCGGGAGCTGATGCCGAACCGGGCCCGCAACGGGGCCGTGAGCATGCCCGAGCGGGTGGTGGCCCCGATGAGGGTGAAGGGCGAAAGTGAAATCTGGACCGAGCGGGCATTCGGGCCCGAATCGAGCATGATGTCGATGCGGTAATCCTCCATGGCCGAGTACAGGTACTCCTCTACCACTGGGTTGAGGCGGTGAATCTCGTCGATGAACAGGACGTCGTGGGGCTCCAGGTTGGTGAGCAGGCCAGCTAGGTCGGAAGGCTTGTCGAGCACCGGGCCCGAGGTCATCTTGATGCCCGCTTCCAGCTCGTTGGCGATGATGTGGGAGAGCGTGGTTTTGCCCAGGCCGGGGGGGCCGTGGAGCAGGACGTGGTCGAGGGCGTCGCCGCGGCGCTTGGCGGCGGCCACGAACACCTTAAGGTTTTCCACCACTTTTTCCTGACCGGCGAAATCGTCGAAGGAAAGCGGCCGCAGGGCCTTGTCAATGTCTTTATCGGTGGCGTCGTAGTGGTCGTCGCCACCCGTTAGAAGCGGTTCGCGCATAAGTCTGGCATTAATTCAGCGTGTCGAAAGGTAACACTTTGGCGCGGGGCTTGGTGCCTTTTTTAGCAAAAAATACTTTGCATCTCGCATATAGCTAATCATATTAGCAAATACTTATTCCCAGCGTCTTCCCGAGTGCCCGCCCCCAGAGTTACGCCGCCCTCGTAACTTGCTGCATCCATTGCCTTCCGCTCCGTATGTCTGCTTCCGCTTCCTGGCTTGATGCCCTGCCGCTTGATTTCTACGACCAGCTGGCCCGCAGCCTGAGCCTGCACGGCATGGCGGCGCTGGAGCTGCTGAGCCTACCCGCCATGCCCGCCACCATTCGCCTGCACGAACTCACCGGCCTCGATGCGGCCACGGTACATCGCCTCAACGGCATCGAAAGCCACGAGCAGTTGTTGGTGGCGCTGCGGCAGGAGTCGCTGGCCGTGTACCACCTGCTGCTGCTGGGCCGCCTGACGCTGGAAACGAGCCTGGCCGCGCCGGTGCTGGCCTACGTGCGGCAGTCGATGGGCATCGAAGCCGGGCAACTGCACACGCTGCTGGCTTACTGCCTGGAGCTGAGCGGGGCGTTTCTGGGGCAGCTGGAAGAACAGGTAGCAGCTCCGGCGGGCGCGGTTTCGCTGGGCCTGCACCGGCTGGGCGTGGAAGAGGCATTTGCCGGACTGACCGCCGAGCTGCCTGCCCCGGCGCTGCCCCCGGCCGCCAGCCTGCGCCTCACCGAGCCCCAGCTGCACATGCTACGCCTGGCTTTGCTGCTGGTCCATAGCCTGCCCGCCACCGAGGCCGACCACCCGTTTCTGCGGGCCGTGGCGGCGCTACCCAACCTGCGGGCCGAGGCCCTGGAGCCCCTCATTGCCCACTTGGGCCAGGTGCAGGCCCAGGAGCCGCTGGCCCTCACCATGCCCGAGCTGGTACAGCTTTACCAGGGAATGCAGGTCTGCGGGATGGTGTTCGTATCGGATGTGATGAGCCGGCTGGGGCTAGAAGATGCCTTCCCCACCCTACCCGACGACGAGCGTGCGGCGGCTGGTCCGGCTCCAGCCAGCACCCGCCAAGCCGTGGGCGAAATGGTGACCGGCTTCACGTATTGGGTTCAGCAGACTTTCCCCGATAACCCCGAAATAGCTCGGGCCCGCGCGCAGGTGTTGCAACTAGCCGACGAGTTATAGGAAGTGAAAGTGCATTATTTGAACGGTCATTCTGAGCGCTGCCGTAGTCGAAGAATCTCTACCGCTTCTTTGTGGTAAATATTCTTCGACTACGGCAGCGCTCAGAATGACCGTTCTATACCAGTTCCTTACAACCTGTGCTACTGGGCCAGCAGCACCTCAATTTCCAGGTGCAGCCACTCGTCTTCCCAGGCTTTGTGGGTGAGGCGGGCCGAGAGCGGGTAGCCGGCATCGAGCAGCCGGGCCACGGTTTCGTTGCGGCCCTCAGGCAGGTAGCCCAGCCAGAAGGCCTCACCGGGGCCGCTGGTGAGCACGCGCACGGCCCAGTCGTCGTAGGAGCTGTCGGCTTCGCGGGCAAGGGCCAGCGCTTGGTCGGGCTGCAGTTGGGGCTCGAACTCGCGCAGGCCGGGGCGGTGCGTGGTACCGGCCACGAGGCATTCGAGTAGCACCAGGGACTTGGCGGGGGCAGAATCGGGCATGGGCAGGGAAGCGTAGTGAAGCCCTAAACTACACAGCAAATGGGTTTGCACCGCAACGGCCCGGTCAACTTGCCGGCGCGGGCCGCGTTTGCCCGGGTTCGGCCGGCCTTTTTCGCCCGCCCGCTACCTTTGCCGCCTATGTATAGCAAGACCGAAGCCACCCAGCTCCGCCAGGCGTTCTGGACCACGCTGGGCCAATACATGCAGCCCGTACCCTCAGCCGACGGCGGGCCCGTGAACTGGATCAATTACAAAACCGGCCTTAAGCACGTATACTTCCGCCTGCACGCCGACCACCGCCACGCTACCATCAGCATCGAACTAACCCACCCGGACGAAGGCCTGCGGGAGCTGTTCTTCGAGCAGTTCCGGGAGCTGCGACCGATGCTGGAAGAAGCTACCGGCGAATTATGGACCTGGGAGACAGCCGCCGTCAACGAGAGCGGGCAGCCGCTGGCCCGCATCTACCAGGAGCTGCGCCCCGCTAACCTGATGGCCCGCGACGACTGGCCCCGGCTCATCTCTTTTTTCAAGCCCCGATTGGTGGCGCTGGATGAGTTCTGGAGCACTGGCCAGTACGCATTTGATGCGCTGCGATAGCGGCAGCCACGTTTCCAACGTTGTTCAAGCGCTACCGTACTACCAGCGCAATAATCCCTTTCCAGCACATGGCCCAGCACCTGCTTTTTCAGGATTCCACCATCAGCATTGCCTACGATTACGTGCAGGAGTGGCTTTTCGTCAACTGGTTGGGCGAACAGGATGGGGACACTGTGCGGGCCGGAGCCATGAAGATGCTGGAGTTCGTACGCCAGCAACGGTGTACGAAAGTGCTTAACAGTAACCAAGAGGTAACCAGCATGTGGCAGGACGCCGCCGAATGGGGCGGCCGCGAATGGTTTCCGCTCATGCAGGAAGCCGGCTGCCATTATTTCGCCTGGATTTACTCGCCCAACCTCTACAGCCGCCTGTCCACCGACCTCACCCTCCAGCACAACGTGGCCGGCATCATCGTCTGCACCTTCGATGACGTGGAAACTGCCAGTGCCTGGTTGAAATTGATGTAGCTCCTAGCTGAAGACAGGCAGGAGCATTTAGTAGAGCAGGCATAGTCAGCAGGAAACGGCTAGCGGCTCAATCTATTCCTAAGTCACTGGTGAAGCGGTCCGTTAGCTGAATCTCTGAGACGTTGAGGCCGCATTGGTCGGCGGTGAGGCCGATAACGGCCTGTTGCACCTCGTAGAGGGAGGCGGGGACAGGCAGTAACGTCCGGTAATGCGCCGCCAACAACCAATCGGTGAAATCGGCTAGCGTAGCACGGGCCCAACTGGGCAGAGGGGGTGCCGGATAGCGGGGGCCAAACAGGCTACGAAGCCAGCCGGGCACGCTGAACACGGGCGGCGACGGTACCAGCGGCAGCTTCAGCATCAGACAATCGGCTAATTGCCGCCGAACCGGCTGGCCGCTTTGTAACAAGCCTAGCTCAGCGAGCGGCGTGGCGGCAGTAGCGGCCGGAGCATCGGCTGACAAGCACCGCAACACTTGTTCGAGCAGCCGGGTGTGGGCAGCGGTGCGGTGGGCAGCGGGTGGCAGCCCCCGCAAATGTGTTACCGCAACGGCCAGTTCGCCTACTGTGGCAATGGTTTCAGCCAAGGGGTCGGGGATGGCCACTTGAAAGTAGCTTTCTACCTCGCAAATCAGTTCAACACTGTCTAGTCCCATAGTTTCATTGCTGTACAATCCGGCGCGGCCGCCACCGCCCCTGATGTCGCTCCAGCAGCAGCGCGACATCGTTTTCGTAGTCACCTCCTGCGTCGAGCGTTACGCTGATCAGGGCATATTGCTGATCCAGTGAAAACAGCGGGGCGCTCAGCCAGGAAATAGCTTCCGTCTGATACTTACTGTACAGATGACTCATAGCCCCCGACAAGCCATACGCTGCACCGCGTGTCAAGCGCGTCAGGGTGTCAACTGGAATAATAGTGCAGCCGGGCAGGTACCGCGCCTCCAGCCGGAATCCAGCAGAATGCAGTATCTGTTGGTGCATGACAGCCGTATCAGCCGCCGATAGCACCTTGTCCGCGTACAATTGCCGCATCATATTGACGGACTTCTGACCGTACTAGTAGCGGACTTCCGCATCCTCCATTTTGAGATAGGCACTTATCGGCTGGTGCTCCAGCAGCACCCAGCTGATGCGAAAATCAAGTCCGGCCGGTTTCACGCCCGCTGCATCGGCCCCGGTTCGTGGCGCCCAGCCGCCCAGCTGGGCCACTGACCGAGGTCCATCGAAATCGGCTTGTTCTATCAGTTGCCGGATTAGCTCCTGGGCAACACTATCCGGCACAAAGGGGCGCGGGTACCCCCACTGGTGCGGATACTTCAGGCTGACAGGAAACTTGTATTGAACGAGCAGGAATACGGCGCCGAATAGCCCGAGCAGTATTGTGCTGGCCAGCGTGGTGCGAATGTTTAGTGGCATAGCGAACAAAGCAAAAACGGCCGCTCTGTCTCCAGAACGACCGTTTAAACTTACTCAATTGCGCGCTTACTTGAACGCCTGAATACCCGTAATATCGGCCCCTGTAATCAACAGATGAATGTCGTGGGTGCCTTCGTAGGTGATGACCGATTCGAGGTTCATCATGTGGCGCATGATGGGGTATTCGCCCGTGATGCCCATGCCGCCGTGAATCTGGCGGGCTTCGCGGGCCACGTGCAGGGCCATTTCCACGGAGTTGCGCTTGGCCATTGAAATCTGGGCGCTGGTGGCTTTGCCTTCGTTCTTGAGCACGCCCAAACGCCACACTAGCAGCTGGGCCTTCGTGATTTCAGTAATCATTTCGGCCAGCTTCTTCTGCTGGAGCTGGAAGCCGGCAATGGGCTTGCCGAACTGCTCGCGCTCCAGGCTGTACTTCAGCGCCGACTCGTAGCAGTCAATCGCCACGCCGATGGCGCCCCAGGCAATGCCGAAGCGGGCCGAATCGAGGCAGCTGAGGGGGCCTTTGAGGCCGTCGATGCCGGGCAACAGGTTTTCCTTGGGCACTTTCACGTTGTCGAACACCAGTTCGCCGGTGATACTGGCACGCAGGCTCCATTTGTTGTGGATTTCGGGGGTCGTAAAACCTTCCATACCGCGCTCCACGATGAGGCCCTTGATGCGGCCGCTTTCATCCTTGGCCCACACCACGGCCACCTGGCACTCGGGCGAGTTGGAAATCCAGAGCTTGGCCCCATTGAGCAAGTAATAATCGCCCATGTCCTTGATGTTCGTGGTCATGCCGCCGGGGTTCGAGCCGTGGTCGGGCTCGGTGAGGCCGAAGCAGCCGAGCCACTCGCCGCTCGCCAGCTTGGGCAGAAACTTCTTGCGCTGCTCCTCCGAGCCGTAGGCGTAAATTGGGAACATTACCAAGGAGCCCTGCACCGAGGCCGTGGAGCGCATGCCGGAGTCGCCGCGCTCAATTTCCTGCATAATCAGGCCGTAGCTGATGTAGTCGAGGCCACCGCCACCGTACTCGGTGGGTACGGTGGGGCCAAACGCGCCGACCTCGCCGAACTTGCGCACGATTTCGCTCGGGAAGTGCGCCTGCTGGGCCCACTTCTCGATGTAGGGGCTGATTTCCTTCTTCACGAAGTCGCGGATGCTCTGGCGAATGAGCTTGTGCTCCTCCGTCAACAGGCCGTCGAGGTCGAAGTAATCGGTGAAACCGGCGGCGTTGGTGGAGCCGCGCTGGGCGGAGTGGGCTTTGGCCTGGGGCGAAAGAACGTCAGCTTCGGAAGACATAAAAAGTAGTTGGGTGGTGGGAATAAGCAGGCAATGGTACGAAACCAGATTCGAGGGCCGCCGGCGTTACCGGGCCGGTTAGAGGCGGCAGGTTAAGCTTTGGTGTTGGAGCAGACGAAACGGGCAGCCTGCTCAAAGATAGAAGTTTCTGTATGTGCAACAGCCGGCCGCGCCCGATGGTTCGGCCCGGACCTGGGTTGGCCGGCGGGCCGGACCGGCCTGCACAGCTAGGGCCAAAAACCTGTATCTTGCCCACCGGGACAGTCGGATTTCAACTTTTTCCGTACCTATCCTCTCTCCACTTTTACCGCGTTCGGCCTACCCCTTATTATGAGTGAGCACAAGAAACTGACCGAGTTGGAAGCCACGGCCATTTGTGGCAACGATATTTCCTCCTCCTGCCTCTATGTATCGGCCCTGGCCATTGCCTATGCCGGCCAGTACGCCTTCGTGGCATTGCTAATTGTGGCGGCAGTGTTGTATTTATTCCGCGCCATTTATGGCGAGGTAGTGGGCGCGCTGCCCCTCAACGGCGGCGCCTACAACGTGCTACTCAACACCACCAGCAAGCGCAACGCCGCCCTGGCCGCCTGCCTGACCATCCTTTCTTACATGGCTACGGCGGTTATTTCGGCCTCCGAGGCCATGCACTATTTGCACACGCTCTGGCACGGGCTACCCATCATTGGGGCTACGCTGGGGCTGCTAGGAATCTTCCTGGCCCTCACCATTCTCGGCATCTCAGAGTCGGCGAAAGTGGCGGTGGCCATTTTTGTGGTTCACCTGACCTCGCTCACGGTGCTGGTGGGCACGGTTATCTGGTTTCTGTTCACCCACGACATGAGCACGTTATCGCTCAACTTCTCGGCCCCGGTACCGGGTGGCAGCATCACGGCGGCGCTATTTTTCGGCTTTAGCGCGGCCATGCTGGGTATTTCGGGCTTCGAGAGCTCGGCCAACTTCGTGGAAGAACAGGGTGATGGCGTATTCGCCAAAACGCTGCGCAATATGTGGATCGTGGTGAGCTTTTTCAACCCGGTTATTGCTTTCCTGGCCATTGCCGTACTGCCCCTGGCCACGGTGGGCGCCAACACCGAAACGCTACTTTCCTACCTGGGCACTACCACTGGCGGTAGCTGGTTGGGTACGCTCATCTCCATTGATGCTGTGGCCGTACTCAGCGGCGCCGTGCTCACGAGCTTCGTGGGCGTAAGCGGCCTGATGAAGCGCATGACCCTCGACCGCATCTTGCCCCAGTTTTTCCTCAAGGAAAACGGCCGCGGCAGCAACTACGTGATTCTCATCACGTTTTTCCTGCTCTGCATGTCGGTGCTGTTTATTACCAACGGTGAGCTCGGCCCGCTGTCGGGCGTGTATACCATCTCGTTTTTGTCGGTCATGGCGTTTTTTGCCATCGGCAACTTCCTGCTCAAGAGCAAGCGACCCAACCTACCCCGGCCCGTGTACGCCGGCATTCTGGTCGTCACGGTAGCCCTCATCAGCATTCTGGTGGCGCTCTACGGCAACATCACGCTCCACCCCGATTACCTCATCGTGTTTTTGCAGTACTTCCTACCCTCGATGGCCGTGGTCTATATTATGCTCAACCGGGCCTCCATTCTGGAGCTTATTCTGGCTGCTGTCACTTCATTTGCTCACAAATACCCAGGCGTTTCGCGCTTCAGCCGTTTGCAGGTGCAAAAGGCTACCCGCGAACTGCACCAGCAGGAGTTCGTGTTCTTCACGAAGGGCGACAATGTGGCCAACCTCAACAAGGTGATGGCTTACGTGGTGGAAAACGAGTTCACCAACCGCCTGAAAATTGTAACGTTGCTGCGCGAAGGCGAAACCTACTCCCAGGACTTGGTCAATGATATCGGTGTACTCGACCGGGCCTACGAGGAAATCCGCATCGACTTCGTGGCTATGCAAGGCCACTTCGGCCCCGAGCTTATCGACCGCCTCTCGCACGAGTGGAAGGTACCCAAAAACTTCATGTTCATCGGTTCACCCGGTGACCGGTTCCCCTACCAGATTTCTGAGCTCGGCGGGGTGCGCTTGATCATTTGATCACGGATTAGCCCGGATTTTAACGGATTTTGCAGTCAATTAAAAACCCCAAAAGCCACCTCAACCGAGGTGGCTGCGTGCAGTTTTTGCGTCGTTGGGCAAAGGTACGACAGGAGAACAACTTTGCCAACCTAGGTTGACGCAATCTGTTTCTGGCGACGCCACGATGCTG
>NZ_NIRR01000020.1 GCF_002204745.1 Hymenobacter amundsenii | reverse complement strand
ACTTATACCCGGGTACAGGGGTAAGCTCAGGCAGGTAGCGGCTAGTTCTTCGGCAATGGGCAACGCCCCGGCCGGTAGTTGCATGGCCGCGTAGGCCTGAAGGGTCGCTAGCATAGTGCTAGCGACCCTTTCGAGTGTGTAGGCATGGTATTCTGGATTGCCAGTCTCCGTTTGGGAGGGCGATGATAGGTTGCTTATGGCCACTCAACCAGTAACCTCGGTAAGTTATAAAACAGTAAAAACTCGATTATTACTATATCCAATTTTCAACAGCAATGATTGTCATGTGAGGTATCCTAACTAAATTTGACCCAGTTTATGAATTGAGGATGAAGTTGGGTAGCTGGTTGTTGGTCTTGCTGAATGAGGCAAAAAAGGCTGATACAACGTGTTATGGCTTTTTTCTGATTGATGGGCCATACAGAAGAGTAGCACTAATTGATGTCAAGCAGAAGACTGAATATTGGTTCGACGTTATAAATGGAGAGTTTGGTAGAGATTTGGTAGAAAATATTTTATGGTATATGTATGATTCAATATAAGAATAATTATAATCCTGTATCTGATTTTCTCGTATCTACCATTAGGTCAAGTGCTTCATTCCTAACTCACTAAAACTTTGGCATATTCGTTGTTCACCATAATCGGGCTGAATAGCATGGCACTCATTCTCTTCTTTTTGTAAAACATTCCTTTCTTATATAATCATGAAAAACAAGTACTTAAGTAAAAATCCGAGTTTCAGTCGCCCCTGGGTGTGGCTGCTGGTGATGTTTGCGGTCTTTGCCCCATTCATCACGCAGGCTCAGTCGCTAACAGTGACGCCAACTACTTCACCAGGGTCCCCCGATACTTATGGCTCTGTAGCAGTTGGAGCAGTATCGTCCCCAGCGAAACAGTATACTGTAACTGCAGCTGGTGTATCTGGAAGCATCGCTGTAAGTTTTGTCAATGCTCCTTCTTTTGAAGGTAGCTCAAATGGAGGAACAACTTATAGTACTTCGCTGACGCTTCCGGCTACGGGAGGTACAGTTCTAGTGCGGTTTAAACCTACTTTTATTGGTAGCACCTCTGAAGAATATGTTCAGGTCTCTGCCAATCGTGCCACATTGAACGCGTTTATTGACGTCCAAGGTATTGGCACTCCCGGTACGCCAACTATTACAGTAACGCCGACTGCACTGGCTTTCGGCAACCAACAGATCAACACCACGTCATCACCGATGAGCGTCACTGTTAATGCTACGTCGTTGACGGCTCCTATTACAGTTACGGCTCCTACTGGTTTTCAGGTAAGCTTTAATAACAGCGCCTATAGTGCCACGGTTGAAATCCCGCAAGGCAGCGGTACGGTTACTGATGCCATTGTTAATGTAGTATTTGCACCGACAACAGCGGGTGAGCAAGTGCGGAACGTTACGTTTGCCAGCATGGACGCTACTACGCGCAACGTAGGCGTTTCCGGTATCGGTACCTTGCCGCCAGCTTCCTTGTCTTCGGCTCCAGCCCAACTTGACTTTGGAACTTTCCAAGCCGGACAGGTTTCTGCTCCTCAGAACTTTACTGTAACCGGTGAAAACATTACGTCTGATGTAACGGTAAGTGCCCCTAATGGCTTTCTGATTCGTCAGGGCAACTCGGGCAACTTCGTATCTGTTATTACGCTCAGTCCCACCAACAACTCGATCAATGCTAGCCTGCAGGCCCGCTTCGCGCCTACCTCTGCGGGTAGCTACAACTCGACTATCACGGCTACTACAACCGGCAACGGCGGTGCCTCCACTGGGGTTGCCGTAACGGGCGACGCTACGGCGGCTCCTACGGGTCCGTTCATTGTGGTGAATCCCTCAGCGCTGAATTTTGGGACAGTTTCCAATACTGGATCGGCCCAAACCTTGGCCTTCGCCATTAATGCAGGCAACCTAACGGCTCCGTTAGTGCTGACGGGTTCCAATAATAACATCGTTTTCCGTGATGCTTCGGCAGGTGGAGACTTCGTGAATGGTCCTATCACAATTACCCCTGCTACCGATGGGTCGGTTTCGTTGCGTAACATTGAAGTACGGTTGGTAGCACCAGTAGATAAAGGTGCGTTCAGCGGTTCTATAACTGCTTCCAGCGTGGGAGCCCCCGATGCAGTAGTTTCGATTACAGCTAACAGCACCGGTGGTAACTCGACCATTAACGTTTCGGGTGTTCTTAACCAGTTTTCAACGGTACCAGGCGTGGCCTCTGATGTGCAATCGTACACTGTAACGGGTACCAATCTGTTGCAAGGTATTACGGTAGCGGCTCCCCAATACTTTCAGGTTTCGCTTACTTCAACCTTTGACGGTATAATCGGAACGGGTAATTCGTTTGTGATACCCCAGGGCCCTGCCGGCGACGTACCGAATACAACGGTATATGTGCGTTTCCTGCCGCCTTCGGCCTTGAGCACTACGTCTATTATTTTGAATTCGAGCAGCCCAGCTACCTCGCAGGCTATTCAGGTAAATGGCACCAGTGAGCCGACCATTCAAATTGCGAATGCCTTCCAAGAGGTTCGCAACGTGATTATCAACACGAAGTCAGCATCGCAGGCATTAACCATCAATGCACAGCGAGTTTTGCAACCCATCAACATTACCAAGCTCCTCTCCTCAAATCCACTGAACCCCAATGGAGTTCAGCAGTTTGAGCTGTCGCTGGATAACGTGACGTTTACCAACTCACTGGTACTTACTCCGAATTCTTCTACCTACACGGTTAACCAACCTATCTATGTACGGTACACGCCGACTTATCTAGGTTCCGGACAATCGACGCTACAGTTCCAGAGCAATGACTTCTCGAACATGTCAACTCAGTCGTTTGGCGTTAATGACCTGCTTACCGGCCGCTCGATTGATACCGAACCTACAATGCGAAGCACTGCCACGGTAACCCGTGATGGAAACACTGCAACTGTTGTTTTCAACCTGCCTGCAAATTATGCCGCCCAAGGCTTTGGTGAAGGCCGCTTGATCGTAGCCAGCGTTAATCCTACGTTACCGGCTAATAACCAGCCACAGGATGGTATTTCTTATCAGACAGGTAACCAGACGTACGGTGTGGGGCCGCAAATTGCCCCCGGTTATTTTGTAGTTTATTCCGGACCCAATAACACTGTAGTAATCGACGGGCTGAACCCAAGCACGACGTATTACTTCTACACGTTCGAGTACAACAACATTGATAACAACTTTAACGTGGCCGTTAGCGGTGCCGAAAATTACCTGTCGCCGCCCGTGCCTAATTCAATACCTGGCATCATTGCACCAGGTAACCCACCGCTGCCAGTTTCGCTCGTATCGTTCTCGGCTAAGGTGAACGGTTCGCAGGTAGCCCTACGTTGGGAAACGGCTTCCGAACTCAACAACAAGCAGTTCGAAGTGGAGCGTAGCCGCGATGGCCGCTCATTTACCACGATTCTGACCCGCGCTGGCCAGGGTACGACCAGTGCTGGTACGACCTACAATGAAGTTGACCGTCAGCCGCTTAACGGCCTCGGTTACTACCGCCTTAAGCAGGTAGATCGGGATGGCAAGACCACTTATTCGACGCCGGTTGCTGTCAATCTGCTCAAGGCTGGGGAAATTAACATGTACCCTAACCCAGTAAGCGACCAACTGACGATTACGGTGGGTGGTGCTCCGACCGAAGGCACAGTAGTAACTGTGACCGATCTGACAGGTCGGGTTCTCAGCACACAGAAGTTGCGCGCTGACGGTAAACTCGACATGTCGACTCTGCGGACGGGAATCTACCTGGTAACCGTGGGCGAAGGCAATACGAAAGTGACCCGCCGGGTTGTTCGCAACTAAATTATGGCATAACTATCTAATGAAGAGCCTCTCCCGCTTCGGGAGAGGCTCTTTTTTTGTTATCAGGCCAAATAGGTACTCCGCAGTAGATGCAATGGCAAATAAGAAAAGTATTATTGAGTATTTGTATATAGATTAGGCGAGTATTAGCAATTATACCCTTCAGCTTTATGAAATATCTCAACTTCTCCTACGGGAGTTGGGCGTTCCGGCGCCTACTTGTTAGCTTGCTGTTATTGTTGCTGCTGGTACCTGGAATAGGTTGGGGGCAAACCAATCCAACGCCCCATAACTTGGCCCTGGGTGCCTATGAATTCAGAGGATTCAATGATGCCACCTCAACCAACTACCCAGTATCTTTGCAGGGCCATAGCTTTACCAGCGAGCCGGATGCTACTACCGTCAGCTCTCCGAACGCCGATGCAGCATTGGTAGCCGGAGGGGCTGTTACTAGCAGTAATATTCGCAATGAAGGAGCAAATGGTGTTAGTGTACTTGGTAGCGGCACTAATACCATTGGAGCTGTAACATTGGGCCTGAACACGACTGGACGGGCTCAGGTGCTGGTTAGTTGGGTCGCCAGTGTCATCAGCCCCGGTGGCCGTGCCAATGGGTTGAGGCTACAATACCGGTTGGGGCAAACGGGCAGCTTCACTGAGGTAGCTGACACCAAATTTGAGGGTAATGCCTCCGGGCAAAGTATGCTGTTCAACGCTATTGCGCTGCCTGAAGCGGTAAACGACCAGCCAGTGGTACAGATCCGGTGGTTGTATTACAGCTTGCCTGGCGGTGGCACTCGCACTCGTATTGGTTTGGATGAGGTAATGGTAACGAGTAGTGTCGGACCTTCCGTCGCGGCCCCCACCATCAGCAGCTTTACCCCGGTCGCCGGACCAGTGGGAACCGTGGTCACCATCAACGGGACTGGGTTCGTCAAAGAAGTTAGTGTTGGTTTCAACGGGACAGATGCTATTGCCGTGAGCGTAGTTTCGGCTACGCAACTGAGGGCTACCGTACCGGCGGGCAGTAGCACTGGTCCTATAACAGTGGCCCTGGGTAACAAGACCAGCAGTAGCGCTACAAACTTCACGGTCGAATCGCTGGTCGGAAGGGTGGTTATCAGCCAGCTCTACGGGGGCGGCGGCAACGTGGGTGCGACGTATAAAAACGATTTTGTGGAGCTTTACAACCGTAGCGCTGCAGCTGTATCGTTAGCCGGCTGGTCGGTGCAGTATGCGGCGGCTAACAATGGTACCTTTTCGACCGTCAATTCGGAAACACTGCCAGCCACGGCCTCCATTCCAGCGGGCAGTTACTTTCTGTTACAATTGGCTGGAGCAACCGGGGCCATTGGAGCATCTTTGCCTACACCAGATTTTACCGGCACTACTAGGTTAAGCGCGAGCAACGGGAAGATAGCACTGGCTAGCTCTAACACCCTTGTAACGGGCCCAACGAGTACCAACGTTGTTGATTTTGTGGGTTACGGAACGTCTACTCAAGCAGAAGGCGGTAACTCCACCGGCGCCATTGCCAATGCATCGGCCGCTATCCGCAAGGCCAATGGCTGCCAGGACACCAACGATAACAGAGCGGATTTCGACATCAAAACGCCTGTGCCGCGTAATTCGGCTACTGCGGTGGTGCTCTGCAACAGCCCACTGCCCGTTGAACTACTAACGTTTGGAGCCGAGCGGGTAATGGGGGGAGTGCGGCTGCGGTGGGTTACGGCTTTCGAGCGCAACAGCGCCCGTTTCGAATTGCAGCGCTCAGCCTCCGGGCAAGTATTCCAGACTATTGCCACCGTAGCCGGCCAAGGCAACACAGCCAGCCATCGCAATTACACTGCCCAAGACAGGCAGCCATTACCCGGTGTGAGCTATTATCGCCTGCATCAGGTAGACACTGATGGCAAAGAGGCGTACTCGGCTGTGGTAAGCCTTGCGGCCAGCGGGGAGTGGCAGCTTTATCCTGACCCGGCCTCGGTTGAACTGACGCTAGTAGCTCCGGTAGCCATAGTAAACTACCGCGTGATTAGTTTAGCCGGTCGTGTGGTGCTTGTAGGGGAGGCCCCCTCCGGTATAGCTGTGCTCGACGTTGCTGCCTTGCCCGCTGGGGTGTACCAGCTGGAAGTGACCACGGCAGCAGGTAGCCAAATCCGCAAATTCCTTAAGCAGTAACAAGTGCCTTGACCTCGATAATACCTAACAGAAGAGCCTTCCCCTAATGGAGAAGGCTCTTCTGTTAAGAGAGAACAGTAAAAATTTAGACCGAGAAACTGTCGCCACAACCGCAGGTGCGGGAGGCATTCGGATTGTCGAAGAAGAAGCCCTTCCCATTTAGCCCGTCAGAGAAATCGAGTTCGGTGCCGGCCAAGTAAAGGAAGCTTTTCATATCCACTACTACCTTCACACCCTTGTCCTCAAACTCCTGGTCCATGGGCTTTACCTCATCATCGAAGTCGAGCTTATAGCTTAAGCCCGAGCAACCGCCGCCAGCCACCGAGGCCCGCAGACGATAAGTAGCATCAAGCGCTGCATCGTGCATGAGCTTCTCGACTTTCTCTTTGGCTTTATCAGAAACGGTAATCATGGGCAAAAAAGGAAAATCCTGGTGAAAAACCGCCGGGCCACGGCACAGCAGCAGAACACCAAAGATACGGCTCTTGTTCAGAATCGTTCTAATAAACCAGCGTTTTAGGAGCTTGGATTAAGAACTACGCTGAATACGGTAATAATACTCAGGTCGCGGCCATAATAAAGCTTGTCAAGAGCCTCGTACACATGGTGGGCTCGGAAGTAGGAGGTCTGCAACTCCTTCTCGCCCCGAGCCCGCCACTGAATAGTGTAAGGGCTTTCCTCGTCGCGGTAGCGCTGCACGTAAGCCAGCATTTTGCGCAAAGCCTCTAGCTTATCCGATCCGGTTTCGTAGCGGAACAGAAAGCTCTGGTGGTGGCGTGGGTTTATGGTTATCAGATCAAGCCGCGTTAGGCCTTCCAAGAGCCGAAACTCAAACACCAAATTGCCCGCACCCAGCCCCAGATAGTCTTCTATCTGCCGCTGAATCCGGGCAATTTCTACGTGAACGTCAGACATTTTTCAAGCTGTTAGCTGTTAGCTGATAGCGCTGCCGTTATCCCGTTGCTAAACGAAAGCTAACGGCCAGCCGCTATCAGCTAACAGCTTAAAAAGCTAGAACTAGTGGTGTGATTTAGCCATTTCCAATTCCGGCATACCATTTTTCACGCGGTAGTCGTTGATGGCTGACTTTATAGCATCCTCGGCTAAAACCGAGCAGTGGATCTTCACGGGCGGCAGAGCCAGCTCTTCCACAATTTCCATGTTGTCGATGGCCAGCGCCTCGTCCACGGTCTTGCCTTTCAGCCACTCCGTCGCCAACGACGAAGAAGCAATGGCCGAACCGCAGCCGAACGTTTTGAATTTAGCGTCGGTGATGGTGTTTGTGGCTTCGTCTACCTCAATTTGCAAACGCATAACGTCGCCGCACTCAGGAGCACCCACGAGGCCGGTACCTACGCTTTTCTTGCTTTTATCCAGCGTGCCCACGTTGCGGGGGTTGCTGTAATGGTCAATCACTTTATCGGAGTAAGCCATGATGTAGAAGTCAGATATTAGAAATGAGATGTGAGATTTTGGCAAAAACAGATGAACCGAGTCTCACATCTCATGTCTCTGTACTAAAGTCAGGAGAATTAATGCTCGGCCCACTCAATTTTGTCGAGGTCAATGCCATCCTGGAACATCTCCCAGAGCGGCGACATTTCGCGCAGCTTCGTAACGGCCTCTTTTACGTGGCCAATGGCATAGTCAATCTGCTCGTCGGTGGTAAAGCGGCTTAGGCCGAAGCGCAACGAGCTGTGAGCGAGGTCATCGCTCAGGCCCAATGCTTTAAGTACGTAAGAAGGCTCCAACGAGGCCGAAGTACAAGCTGAACCCGAGGATACAGCCAAGTCTTTCACGCCCATCATCAGGCCTTCGCCCTCCACATATTTGAAGGAGATGTTGGCTACATGAGGAAGGCGGTGCTCTATAGAACCGTTTACGTAGCTCTCTTCGAGCGTCAGCAATTCTTTTTCGAGTCGGTCGCGCATGGTGCTCAGGCGTGCGGCGTCGGCTGCCATTTCCTGCTTGGCCAGTTCGCAAGCTTTGCCCAGACCTACGATGCCAGGAACGTTGAGGGTACCCGAACGCATGCCACGTTCATGCCCACCACCGTCCATCTGGGCGGTTACTTTAACCCGGGGGTTCTTGCGGCGCACGTACATAGCACCAACACCCTTAGGGCCGTACATTTTATGAGCCGTGAAGGCCATCAGGTCAATGCCATCAGCCAGCACGTCGACCGGAATCTTGCCTACAGCCTGGGTACCATCGGTCATGAACAGCGCGCCATGCTTGTGGGCAATAGCGGCAATTTCGCGAATGGGCTGGATGGTGCCGGTTTCGTTGTTGCCGTACATGATGGTCACCAGAATGGTTTCCGGGGTCATGGCAGCTTCCAACTCTTCCAGGTTAATGAGGCCTTCCGCGTTTACGGGCAAGTAGGTTACCTTACCGCCAATTTTCTCGATGTGCTTGCACGTATCAAGAATAGCTTTGTGCTCGGTGGTGGTCGTGATGATGTGGTTGCCCTTCTGGGCGTACATCTCGAAGATGCCTTTGATGGCCAGATTATCCGATTCGGTAGCACCCGAAGTGAAGATAATCTCCTTTGGGTCGCAGTTGATAAGGCTGGCAATCTGTTCGCGGGCATAATCAACGGCTTCCTCGGCGGCCCAGCCGAAGGGATGGTTGCGGGAAGCCGCATTGCCGAATACCTCGGTCAGGTACGGCATCATGGCCTCCAGAACCCGCGGGTCGAGGGGAGTAGTGGCGTTGTTATCGAGGTAAATGGGTAGCTTGAGCATGGCTCGGAGTTCTGGTTTGGCAGCGGAGAATCATTCGCAGGTAGAACACGCAAACCAGGAAACAGGTTTACGATTCTACCCATATTTGCAACTGCAAAAGTAGAACAAATCCAAAGAAGCTGCGCTATGTACCCGCAGCCCCTTTTCTCCCGCTCATATGTTTACCAACCTCGAACACCTCGGCTTGGCCGTCAACGACCTCGAAGCGGCCACGGCCCTTTACACCACCTTACTTGGCCAAGAGCCCTACAAGCGCGAACACGTAGCCTCTGAGTCGGTTGACACGGTGTTTTTCCAGGTGGGTGGCTCTAAAATTGAGCTCTTGGCCGGTACCTCGCCCGATAGTGCCATCACGAAGTACTTGGCTAAAAAGCCGGAAGGCATCCACCATGTCGCCTTTGAGGTCGACGATATCCGGGCGGAAATGGCCCGCCTGCGATCCGAGGGCTTCATCCTGTTAAACGAAGAGCCCAAACGCGGCGCCGATAATAAGCTCGTCTGCTTTGTTCATCCCAAATCGGCCGCTGGTGTGCTCGTGGAACTCTGCCAGTCAGTTTAAGAACTTGCGGTCTGAAGCATTTATGAGCGAGAGCAAGTTAGTTCTTTAAGACCTCAGCCACCCAGATTCGAAACGCTGAAAATTAAGTCCCTAATTTTTTAACTCCCCTGTTATGCTCCCTAAATTCCTGCGTTCCGAAGCCGACATGGCGGTAGACGCGCTGCTGCTGCAACAGGTGATTCTGTACCCCACCGATACGGTATGGGGGCTGGGCTGCGACGCCGAATTGCCTCGGGCCGTTGAGCAACTCTACCAGCTAAAGAACCGGCCGGCCGAGAAGGCCTGTATTGTGCTGGTGGCCGACGAGGCCATGTTTGCCCGCTACGCCGAAGTGGTGCCAGACAATTTGGCCGAACTGCTGGCCACCCAAACCAGGCCCACTACCTACGTGGTACCCGGCAGCCGCCACCTAGCGCCCAATTTATTGGCTCCCGATGGCACCATTGGGATGCGGGTAGTGCTCAGCGACGAATTCTGCCGGCTGGTGCTGCGCCGCCTGGGGCACGGGCTGGTGTCAACGTCAGCCAACAAAAGCGGGGAGCCGTCGCCGGCCGTGTTCAGCGAGGTGGCGCCCGAAATTATTCGCAAGGTCGATTATGTGGTGAACTGGCGACAGGACGATGATACCCGGGCCGCCCCGTCGCGGGTAGTGCGGTTGCGGGCCGATGGAGGCCTAGAGGTGCTGCGCGATTAGACTGGGGCTAAAAAAAAAATCAAGCTCGGCAGGAGGTTACTTTTTGGGGTTGCAGGTATGAAAGGGAAATTCATTCTTCATCCTTTTGCTTTCCAGTTATGAAATTCTCCTTCAAATCTTTGCTCGTAGTAGCTGCTTTCGCTCCTTTCGCTTTGGCTTCGTGCTCGGAGAAGACCCAGGACAACGCCGAGGCTACTGCCGAAAGCGCCGCCAACGACGCTGCTAGTGCCGCCGAGAATACTGGTGATGCCATCGAGAACACCACCGACAACATGGCCGCTGACGCCAAAGCCAATATGGCTCCTGAGCCCGGCGACACGGCCGTAGTGCAGGACCGTACGACCAATGGTATGGTAGAAGAAATGCCTGCCAAGCAGTAATCGGCTTTAGCAGCTTCTTACCTTAAAGCTCCTCCGGATTGGTTCCGGAGGAGCTTTTTTGCGGGCCTATAAAGCGGGGCCTTGCTACCTTTGCGGCATGGAAAACCCGCGCCTGCCCGATTTACCCCTGTTTCAGACGATTGCCGATGCGGCCGGTGAGCTGGGCTATCCGGCCTATGTTATTGGTGGCTTCGTGCGCGACTTGGCCCTCGGACGGCCCAGCAAGGACGTGGACGTAGTATGCGTGGGCGACGGTATCCGGCTGGCCCAGGAAGTGGGCCGCCGCCTGCCCGGCAAGCCCCGCGTAACGGTATTCAAGAACTTCGGGACGGCCATGCTGCCCACGCCCGATATTGAAGTGGAATTCGTGGGCGCCCGGCGCGAAAGCTACCGGGCTGAGAGCCGAAAGCCCGAGGTGGAAGCCGGGACGCTGGAAGAAGACCTGGCCCGCCGCGACTTCACCATCAATGCCCTCGGTTTGAGTTTGAATCCGGCCGATTTTGGTGCGCTCGTAGACCGCTACGACGGTATGGGCGATTTGGGCCGCAAGCTTATCCGCACGCCCCTCGACCCCGATATTACGTTTTCCGACGACCCGTTGCGCATGCTACGGGCTATCCGGTTCGCCGCCCAGCTCGACTTCGACATTGAGCCCGACACCTTCGATGCCTTGACCCGCAATAAAGAGCGCATCAAAATCGTGTCGCAGGAGCGGATTACGACCGAAATCAACAAGATGCTGCTGGTGCCTAAGCCGAGTTACGGCTTCAAACTACTCTTCAGCTGCGGCCTGCTGGAACTCATCTTCCCAAAAATGGCCCAGCTTCAGGGGGTAGAGAAAGTAGGCCAGCACGCCCACAAAGACAATTTCTACCATACCCTGCAAGTACTCGACAACGTGGCTGCCGCCGGGGGCGACCTGTGGCTGCGCTGGGCCGCCGTGCTGCACGACATCGCCAAGCCCGCCACCAAACGTTACGATAAGCGGGTAGGGTGGACGTTTCATGGCCACGAGGACAAGGGCGCGCGCTGGGTACCGGGTATTTTCACCGATTTCAAGCTGCCGCTGGGCGAAGAAATGCGGCAGGTACAGAAGCTCGTGCGCCTGCACCTGCGGCCGATTTCGCTGGTCAAGGAAATCGTAACCGACTCGGCCGTGCGCCGGCTGCTATTCGAAGCCGGCGACGATGTGGACCGCCTCATGCTGCTGTGCCGGGCCGATATCACCAGCAAGGACCACAACCGCGTGGCCCGCTACCTGCGCAACTTCGATGTGGTGGAGGAGAAGCTGCGCGAAGTGGAGGAAAAAGACCACTTGCGCAACTTCAAGCCCGTTATCACGGGCGAAATCATTATGGAAACCTTCGGCCTTAAACCCAGCCGCACGGTGGGCGAGCTGAAGGACGCATTGCTTGATGCTATTCTGGAAGGCAAAGTTCGTAATGAGTATGAGGAGGCACTAGCGCTGCTACTGGAGCTGGGCCGGCAGCAGGGCCTCACGGCGGTAGAGTAGAAGCCTTGAGCATTAAATAACTGCGCCCCCACCCCGATTTTACGAGGGTAGGGGCCGCAGTTATTTAATGCTCAAGGCTCATCGAAAAACCAATGAAGGAAGCTCCGGCCATCCTGTTGCAGCAGGTAACTAGGTCGGGGCTTCCTTCGGGTCTCACCTTTTCACTCACAAATGGACCCTTGTTTGGCAATGCCTTGGCGGCATCAGATTCGATAGATGAGAAAACCGGGCCAATCGTTGCCTGGCCAAAAGTAGAAAGACAAAAACGAGCGTTCTGTTGAATAGAACGGGTGAATTGCCAGAGGGTTACACGAAATAGGCGGGGGCTTTGCAGGCCCAGATAAGCGCTGTTTTTCGTGCAACCAAGCTACCGCCGGAACCGGTTAAAAGCTCCGCCGACTCGCTGTACAGCTAGTCGCGCATGGCCCGGATGGTGGAGGCGCCGATGGCGCTACGGTTAACGTCGGTGGGGTTGCCGCTATACTCGATAACGCTGGCCCCGGTGGCCTCCGCATTTAGCTCCTCGGTTACCCGCAGTCGTACTTTGCTGGCGCCTACTACGTCGATATCGGCGCGGCGGGCCGTGAAGCGGGGGGCCGTGACTTCGCAAGCGCCGGCCCCATCTACTTTGAGTTGGTCGGCTGAACCGCGCAGGTCGGCCCGGCAGCCGCCGGCCAGCTCCATGTTCAGCTCGTTGAACTCGCCATCGAGGGCTAGCTGGGTGCCGCCGGCCTGCTCGATGCGCAGGTCGCCGGTGCGGAAGCCGCTTACCTGGGCCCGGGCCCCGCCCACCAGCTCCAAGTGGTTGAGCTCGGGCAGCTCAATAGTGATGAGGACGGGGTCGGAGTTGCCGCGGCTCAAACCAAAGACGCTGCGGTTGCGTGGTTTCACGACCAGCTCGCTGCCTTCGCGCTCAACTATCAGCTGGCGCAGGGCGTCGTCGGAACCGGCCGCTTTCACGGCGTAGGAGTTGCCGGGCCGTATTACTACCCGGTAGGGGCCTACCACACTCACGTGGTCGAAGTCGTCTTCCGAGAAGTTGCGCCGGCCGGAGCCATAGCCATTTTCGGCGGTATCAAATTTGTCGATCTGGCCAAAATCAAGGTTGAGGTTGGCCTCGTCGCGGCCTTCATCGTAGTCGGAGCGGTTCTCGTTGTCGTTGCGGTCGTCGCCGCTGTTGCTGCCGCGTAGGTCGGTGTCGGTGCAGGTGAGGCATTCGAGCTTGCTGCCCCGCATGCGGTATACAAAGTTCTCGGGGTGATAAGGGTCCCGACCATCCAGGTAGTCGTTGTTGCCAAGCCAGGTGGCAAAACCCTCCGTCATGCGGAACGTCCGGTCGCGGGGCATGAGTAGGCGCAACTGCATCCGCTGGTCACGCAACCGGGCGTTGGGCTGGTAAGTGAAGTGGTCGTCCACGCTCAGCGTAGAGTCGTTGAGAACCCGGGCCGAGTGCATGGTGGAGGTAGCGGCGTTGCGGCGGGCCAGCGAATCGGAGGAGCCCTTAGCCGAGACAATACGCTCTAGGCGTGGAGCCTGGGCACTGTCGATGCCAATTATGTCTAGATCTACCCACTGGTCGTTATCGAGTTGGCGGCGCTCCAGCAGCAGCCGCGAACGGGTAAGGCCTCCGAGGGCGGCGGTTTGGGTTACTTCCGATTCGCGTTGAAACTCCCGGCTCATGCGGATGGCGGCTACCGAACTGCCTACCATGCCCAGCAGCCAAAGGCCCAGCAGCGTGAGGTTACCGGCCCTCGACATAACTGAGCGGCGCAGTAGCATGCTAAGGCCAGTCAGCAACAGGGCCAGAGCCGGAATGCCCACGAGCAGGAAGAAGGAGAGCACCGCCCAGACCGAGATGTCGTTGAAGAGCAGGAACGGCTCCAGAGGACCAAAGTCGACCCGGTCGGGAGAGGAAATCAGGCCCAGCCCGATGCCCAGGCCCATCACGATAGGAAGTAGTAGGCTAAAGCCGGTCAGGACCAGAATGCCTCCTACCACGGCCCGGATAATACCGCCCAAGCCGTTGAGTAAGGGCCGAATGTTGCTGAATGACTCTTCCAAAAACAGTCCTACCGGACGGTTGTTGGCCGCCACCGGGTTGCCATCCTCATCGGTATACGTAGCGCCGCGCAGGTTGCTGTCGAGGGCCGAGAGCGTAACGGCACTACCCCGCATGCGGAGCCGATCGGAGGCCGTTTTCGCCTCGGGCAGCAGCACCCACAGGGCAATGTAGAGCAGGAACGTGAAGCCGCCGGCAAACAGGCCCACCAGGAACAAAATTCGGATCAGTACAATATCAACCCGAAAGTAGGCTGCCAAACCAGCCGATACGCCGCCCACTTTGCCCGCATCGGTGTTGCGGTAGAGCTTTTTGAAGGTCGGGTCCTCGTCGGCCGGCGTAGCGTCGTAGCGCTTGGGGAGCACAATCCACAGCACGCCGTAGGCCAGCGCCGCAAACCCGCCGAAGTTGAAACCCCGCACATGGAAGTCGCCATCAAAATCGAAGACTCCCCGGATAATGGGCTTAACGAGTAGCAATGCCAGGAAGCCCAGCCGGATCCAGAGCGGATTGACGGCGAAGTAACGGGCAATGCCGGCCGCCACACCCGCAATTTTACGGTTAGCCATGTCGCGGTACAGGCGCTTAGGGGCACCTTCGTCGTCGGCGGTGGTCCCGCCGGTGGGGGGCGTTGTGGTGTCGCGGTAGCTGCTGGAGGAGCCGGTGTAAGCGCCTTCGGCCGAGCCGTTGGCTACCGCCTCGGCCAGTAGGTCTTCGTCGTCTTCGGCCTCGGCGGCGTTCTGGAAGTCGCTCACGCGGCCCATTTTGGCGGTCATGCCTTCCACGTCTTCCAGCGTAATTACCTGCTTGAGTGGGGAGAGGCGGGCAGCGAAGAGCTCGGCAATGCGGCCCTCAATGTCGGCCACGATTTCCTCGTGCCCGCGGTAGCCGCTGAAGTGGGCTTTCACCTCGCTCAGGTAGCGGCTGAGCACGTCGTAGCCGTCTTCCTCAATGTGGAAGATCATGCCCTGAAGGTTGATGCTGATGTTCTTTTTCATGGTCGTGGTTGCTGCAACAAGTCAACAATAATTGCGAGGCGGAATGGCGGCGCTTACTGGGCCGGTTCCGGCGGGCCGGCGGGTTTCTGGCGGATGATGCGGACCGAGTCCTGGACTTCTTCCCAGGTCAGGCGTAGCTGGTGCAGAAACTCCTGGCCGGCTTCGGTGAGCGTGTAGTACTTGCGGGGGGGGCCACTGGTCGATTCCTTCCAGGTATAGTCCAGCAAGCCCGCGTTTTTGAGGCGCGTGAGCAGCGGGTAGAGCGTGCCCTCGACCACAATCATGCGGGCGGCGGTCAACTCTTCGAGCATATCGGACGCGTACACCTCGCCGCGGGCAATGATTTCCAGGATGCAGAACTCCAGGATGCCCTTCCGCATCTGCACTTGGGTGTTCTCGACTTTCATGGGCTAAGGCAGATTGGGTTGAAGAATGAATCAAAGGTAACAAAAGGTACTATGCAACGCAAGGTACTGTTGAAATTAATTTCAAGTTTGCTTCGTGATTCGCTGCCTGAGCAGTAGCAGGCAGAAAAAGGGGGGCGGGGGAGTTAGCCAGATCGATATCAGCCGACTGGTCACTCGCCCGTGTGCTCGAAGAAGAGCCCGATTATTGCAAGGAGACTAGGGTCGCGTTCAGCTGCCCTACCGGGCAACTAGTGGCCAGTATGGTTGCCACACAGTATGGGCTTCGGCAGCAGGGGAATGCGCTGTATCTTTGCTGGGTATTTTTGGCAGCTTGCCGATAAATGCAATCCGGCCCGCACTATAAACTAGTATCTTGCGTTGCTGCCGAATAAGCCTTTTTTCTCTTTTTGGATTCGTATCTGGCTCTACTATCTATGCCCTACTTTTTCCCTCGCACCGCCCTGTTGTTGGGTCTTGGCCTGAGCATAGCTGCCCTGACACCGGCCCTGGCCCAGACCAAGACGCCCAAATACAGCAACGAATTCCTTAATGTAGGCGTGGGCGGCCGCGCCCTGGGCATGGGCAAAGTGCAAGTCAGCCTGGCCGATGACGCTACGGCCGGCTATTGGAATCCGGCCGGTTTGGTAAACCAAAAAACCAAGTACGACGGCGTTCTGATGCACTCCGAGTTGTTTTCGGGCATCGTGAAGAACGACTACGCGGGCTTTAGCATGAAGCTCGACGACCAGAGCGCCCTGGGTGCCAGCATTATCCGGCTGGGTGTTGATGATATTGCCAATACCCAGAACCTGATCAACGAGTACGGCTACATCGATTACAACAACATTCGCTATTTCTCGGTAGCCGATTACGCCGTGCTGCTCTCTTATGCCCGCCAGATTGGGAGCATCGAGGGCCTGCAGGTGGGAGCCAACGCCAAAATCATCTACCGCAACATCGGCGACTTCGCCGACGCCTGGGGCTTCGGCATCGATGCCGGGGTGCAGTACCGCCGCAACGGCTGGCAGCTGGGCCTGATGGCCCGCGACATTACCACGACTTACAACGCCTGGACTATCCACCCTGAGTCCTTCGAAGGGCCCTCGGCGGCGCTGGGTACGTTGCCCAAAAATAGCACCGAGATCACGCTGCCACTCTTTATATTCGGAGGCAGCCGCCTTGTTAAGCTCCCCGGCGAGTTCACGGCCCTGGCTGCCTTGGATATGGAGTTGAGCACCGATGGCCAGCGCAACACGTTGGTTTCGAGCAAGGCTGTGAACCTCGACCCGCGGGCGGGCCTGGAACTAGGCTACAAGAACCTGGTGTATTTGCGCGGCGGGGTGGGCAACGCCCAGCAGGTGCAGTCGTTCACGGGTTCCGAAACCTGGAAAGTACAGCCCAGTCTGGGCTTAGGGGTAGCTCTGAGCGGCCTGCGGCTCGATATGGCCCTGACCCGACTGGCGGTAGAAAAACTCGGCCAACGCTCCCAGCCCACGTCCATTATCGTGTCGTTGGGCTACGGTATTAAGTAAGCATCATCCGGCCTTACGTCTTTCTTTTAGTGCAATTAGATATGAAACAACCCTACTCAAGACTGAAGTTGTGGTGGCTGGTTTGCCTGCTCAGCTTGCTGAGCGCGTCGGCGGCTTCGGCCCAGTCGGGGCCCTACGGCAACGAGTGGATCGTGCCCGGCCAGCAATACTATAAAATCAAGGTCAGCCAAGACGGTATCTACCGCCTCGATTACCAGTACCTGCAGCGCACGGGCGTCGGAAACGCCGATCCGAAGCGGTTGCAGCTGTGGCGGCGGGGCCGGGAAGTGGCCATCCATGTGGGCGGCAACGCCGGCACGCTCGATGCCACCTCGTTCGTCGAGTTCTTCGGCCAGCGCAACGACGGCCAGCTCGACCGGGGCATGTACAAGGACCCGGCCGCCCAGACGCATAACTTATATAGCCTCTTCACCGATACGGCCGCCTATTTCCTGACCGTTTCGCCTACCACGCTGGGCAAGCGCATGGCCCAGCCCCAGGCCCCGGCCACCACCCTGCACCCCACTTGGCAGCAACGGTCGACCAATGTCGTGGTAGACAGCTACTCTGATGTTGATGAAGCCAAGTTGGTCTACTACCCCTGGATGGAAGCCGGCGAAGGGTTCCTGTCGAATCTGCTCGGACATCGGACCGACCGAAATAGTGGTCAACTAGCCCTTGACTTCAAGGCTAGTTTTACCGTGGACTCGCTGAGTGCAGTGGCCGGTAATCCGACGCTGGAAATGCTGCTGGTCGGAAGCCGCGATGCCGTGACCCGGAGCGGTGTTATCCGGCTGGAGTCGGGCTCCGAGCCTCGGGTGCTGGGTGGCTTCACGATTGCCAACTTCGACAAATTCAAATTCTCGGCTCTGTTGCGGCCCACCGACGTCGGGTCCGACGGTAAGGTGAAAGTGCTGGTCGATGTCGCCCTTGACCCGGCGTTGCGCGGGGATGACTTTATGCGGGTAGCCTACCTGCGTGTGACTTACGCGCAAACGCGCCGCTGGGTAGCGGGCCGGGCCGGTATCTCCTTTCGCTCCGATTCAACCCTGGCCGGACCGGCTGCCTACCAGTTTGATAACATTCCGGCGACGGTAGTTGGTTATGACGTGACCAACCCCACCGCCGTGGAGCGCATTAGCCCTCAAGGGACGGGTGCTGCCACGCAATTCGTCTTCCCCAATGCTAACGGCCGCACGCACAACTTGCGGCTGCACGACGCGGCCCGCCCGCTGGTGCCGCTGGCAGCTCAGTCCGTGCGGTTTCGCTCGCCGGCTGCTGCGGCCAATTTTCTCATCATCAGCGCCCGGGGCCTGATGCGGCCCACTTCCGATGGCGCTTCGGCCAACCCGGTGCGCAGTTACGCCGCCTACCGAGGCTCAACGGCGGGCGGTAAGTACGATACGCTGACGGTGAGCGTCGAGCAGCTCTACGACCAGTTTCACTACGGCGAAAAGTCGGCGCTGGCCATCCGGCAGTTTACCAAGTGGGTGCAGGCCACCGGCGGCACCAAGCAGCGCTATCTGCTGCTGCTGGGCAAGGGCTACGAAACCGGTGCCCGGCTTGATCCTCAGAAGATTTATCACCGCCAGCTTGATCCGCTGAAGCTGGGCCAGAGCCCGGATTGGGTGCCTACCAGCTCCCGGGGATCATCCGATATCTTCTTCACGGCCGACTGGCCTAACGGGAGCTACTTAGCCACGATGTTTACGGGGCGTATTGCCGCCCAGAATCCCGACCATATTCTCAATTACTTGCGCAAGCTCCAGGAGCATGAGGCCCTGGGCCTAGAGCCTTGGCGCCGCAATGTGTTGCTGATGGCCGGGGGAGAGGATGACCAGCAACGAGCCACGTTCGAGGACCACATGGCCAGTTACGGCCGCATTATGTCGGCCCCACTCTTCGGGGGGCAGGTGGTGCGAACGGTAAAACGTGCTGATTATCCGAAGGATACGCCGGCTATTGTTAACATCACGCCCCAGATGAATGCGGGCTTATCGGTGATTAGCTACTTCGGTCACGGCAGCCTGCGAAACTTCGACCTGACGCCGCTCGATATCCGCGACCCGGCCAGCGGCTACGCCAACAAAGGGCGTTACCCGGTGTTTTTTCTGAGCGGTTGCGCGGCCGGTCGCTTTGGCGTGGGTTTGGGCGGCTCGATGGCCGAAGACTGGGTGCTACTGCCCGACAAGGGCTGCGTAGGCTTCATGGCTTCCTCGACGTTCGACGTCGACCCGAATATGCATCTGCTCGACGAGCTGACTTTCAAGCTACTCTTCAACGACCCGCAGTGGTACGGGAAGCCCATCGTTCAGGTGCAGGCGGAGGCTTTCCGGCGCTTGCAGCAGCCATTGCTGAACGGCGGATTCAACGATTTTGCCATCCCGACCCTGATGAGCACCATCTGGCAGGGCGACCCGGCGTTGCGCCTGTTCTCGCCTGAGCGACCCGATTTCCAGACGGCCGACAACCGCCTGCAGATTTCGCCCACGCCGGTACCGGCCACGCCCGGGGCCAAGTTCAGCCTGACGCTGGGCGTGAGCAACCCCGGCAAGATTACCACAGGCTCGCTTCCCATTCGGGTAACGCGCATGGTGGGCAGCATCACGAGCGTCGTCAACTTCACCGTGCCCCAGGCTCGGCAGGATACCACGTACACGCTGGCGCTGGAGAACCCGCTCACCGGTAGCATCGCGGGCCAGAACACGTTCCAGGTCGATATCGACCCCGACAACGTGATTCCGGAACTCGACGAAACGAACAACCGCGCCACGCTCACTTATAGCTTCCTGACGGGTGGCGTGACAGCGCTCAGCCCGCCCGAATTTGCTATTGTGGGTGCGCCCAATGTGCGCTTGGTAGCCCAGAGCAACGTGCCCACCATCATCAGCCGGGAGTACGATTTCGAGCTTGACACCACCCAGGTATTCGCCAATCCTCTGCGCCAGCAGCGGCTGAGTGCTACGATGGTGCCCGAATGGACGCCCGCGCTGCCCACGTTGCCCGGCCAGCCCGACAGCGTGGTTTGGTACTGGCGGGTGCGCCTGCATGCGCCCCAGGGCGACGAAAGCGCCGACTGGGCCGTTAGCTCGTTTCGCGTTATCAACGGCCTCAGCCAGGGTGGCTGGTCGCAGAGCCACCCCGGCCAGTTCCGCCGCGACGAGCGGAATGGGGCCGAAGTAGCCGTGCCCGGCGGGCAGTGGAGCTTCGATTCCAATGGCCAGCGGGCTACCGTTACCTCTACCCGTATCGGCCCGGCCCGGCAGTGGGAAACGCTCTACCACACCATCCGGACCAGCGCCACGGGTAGCTATAAACTGCAACTGCTGGGCATCGACACGCTCGGCGTCACGACGGTACTTGATGCCAACGTAACGAACCGGACGCTGACGCTGAACGCAATTTCGGCCAAAAAGTACCCTTACCTGCAGCTGCAAGCTACGCTGGAAGATGCGACGCCCGGCCGCACGCCCCAGCTGGAGCAGTGGTTGGTAACCTACCAGGGCGTGCCCGAAGGGGTGGTGCGCCCGAGTGCCACGGCCCTGACAGCCGCCCAACTCACCGACCAGGCCCAGAAGACCGGCACGGTCACGATTCCGGTGCCTTTCCAGAACGTGGCCGACTTCGATTTCAAAGCGCCGCTGGTGGGCTACATCGTGCTGCGCTCGGGCTCGGCTGGGGCTCCGCGCGAGCGGTACTACCCGCTCAGCGGCCCGGCTCTGCTGGCCCACACCCAGCAGACTTACCCGGTCACGCTCGACGTGCGCGGGTTGTTCGGTACGCTTTCGGGTCAGGTGGTGCTTAATCCGCGCCGCCAGCCCGAGCTCAACTACTTCAACAACACGCTCGATATCGCGCCCTTCGAGGTCACGAACAACGATACACCACCACTGCTTGATGTGGCCTTCGATGGCCGCCACCTGCTCAACGGTGAAATTGTGTCGGCCCGGCCCACCATCAGCATTCAGCTGCGCGACCTCGACAAGCTGCGGCCCATTACCAGCCGCTCCAACTTCCTGCTCGTGCTCACCCGGCCGGGCCAGGCTGGTCAGGCCGTGAACCTGAGTTCGGCCGACATCACCGCCTTTGTGGCCGATTCGGCCCAGGGCACGGCCCGCCTCGAATTCCAGCCGGGCAAAACCCAGCCCCTCACCGATGGCGTGTACATGTTGGAAGTGCAGGGCAAGGACGGCAGCGGTAACCTGGCCGGTACCGAGCCCTACCGCATCACGTTCGAGGTCATCACAAGCTCGTCCATCACCAACGTATTCCCCTATCCGAACCCGGTGACCAGCAAAACCAAGTTCGTATTCACGCTCACGGGCACTGCGCCGCCGCGCAACATGAAAATCCAGATCGTGAGCCTGACGGGCCGCGTGGTGAAGGAAATCATGATGGCTGAGCTCGGCCCGCTGCGCATCGGTAACAACATCAGTGAGTATGCCTGGGATGGTACCGACGACTTCGGCGACCGGCTGGCCAACGGCACCTACCTCTACCGGGTAGTGCTCGACGACCCCAACGGCGAGTTCAAGCAACGTACCACGGCCGCCGATAAAGCCTTTAAAAAGGACTGGGGCAAGTTGGTGCTATTACGGTAAATGGTAAAAAAGTAACTTCGGTGACTGCACTTACGCAGTCCGAAGTTCTGGTAAGTAAACAGCCCCCGACGTATTTGTACGTCGGGGGCTGTTTATTAAATGGCGCTTCCTCTGCGAAGGACTACATTCCTATGGCATTCTATTGCTGGAGTCCTTCTAATCACACTCTTTTACCAAGTCACTCCTGCGCTACTTACCGCCGCCGGAGCGTGACGAAGCTGAAGGCGTGGGCGTGCTGCTCGTCGGCTTTGTGCCGCTCGCGGGATTCCTCGCGCCACTCGCCGGGGTGCAGCTCGGGGAAGGTTACGTCGCCCTCATAAGCGTGGTGTACTTCGGTGAGGTACACGGTGTCGGCAGCGGCCAGGGCCTGCTGGTAGATTTCGCCGCCCCCGATAACGAAGATATCCTCGTCCGATGCCAGAGCCATTTCCAGGGCTTGGGGCACCGAAGCGGCGGTTTCGCAACCCTCCGCCTGCCAGTCGGCTTGGCGCGTAACCACGATATTGCGCCGCTTGGGCAGCGCCCGGCCGATGCTTTCATAGGTGCGCCGGCCCATGATGATGGGATGGTTGAGGGTGAGCTGCTTGAAGTGTTTCAGATCGAGCGGTAAGTGCCAGAGCAGGCGGTTTTCGCCCCCGATAACGCCGTTATCGGCCACGGCTACAACGAGTGCGGTCATAAGGTGAGGTGGTGAGTTGGGGAAATAGGGTGTTGCCGTTCGAGAGGTTAAGAGAACGTCATTCACAGCGCAGCGAAGAATGACGTTCTCTTAACCGATAACTCAATCAAGCAGCTTCACATCAAACCCGCGCAAAAAATCCTGGATGGCCATGCGCTTTTTGCCTTCGAGCTGGACGTCGAGTAGGTCTAGCAGGCCGTCGCCGGTTTGCAGGCGCAGGTAGGTGCGGCCATCGGAGTACCAGTGGCCCGCGCCGCCAGTGTCGGGGCCGCTGGCTTCTTCATCGCTGAAGGGCTGGGCTTTGAACACTTTGAGTGTGCGGCCGTCGGGAAGTTGGGTGAAGGCGGTGGGCAACGGCGAAAGGCCCCGCACGAGGTTGGCCAGGGCCGGAGCCGACTTCATCACGTCGAGGCGACCGGTTTCTTTGGTGAGTTTAGGGGCGGGCCGTAGCTCGGGCAGCTCGTGCTGGGGAAGGCTTGGGGCGGTGCCGGCCGCAATGGCCTGCACCGAACGTAGGGCCAGCGCTGCGCCAGCCGCCTGTAGCTTCTCATAGAGCGAGCCGAAATCGTCCTCCGGAGCAATGTCCACGGCATCCTGGTAAATAAGGTTACCGGTGTCGATTTCGTGGCGCAGGAAAAAGCTGCTAACGCCCGTTTGCGTGTCGCCGTGGATGAGGGCCCAGTTGATGGGGGCCGCGCCCCGGTACTGAGGCAGCAGCGAGGCATGGATATTAATGGAACCGAGCGGCGGCATGTTCCAGACCGTTTCGGGCAGCATCCGGAAGGCCACCACCACCTGCAAATCGGCGGCGTAGCTCTTGAGCTCCGCCTGAAACTCCGGGGATTTGAGGTTGGTGGGCTGAAGCACCGGCAAACCGTGGGCGCGGGCCGCCGCCTTCACGGCCGAGCCCTGAAGCTGCCGCCCGCGCCCGGCGGGCCGGTCGGGGGCCGTGAGCACGGCTACCACCCGGCAACCATCCCAACTGATTAGGGCTTCGAGGGTGGGCACCGCGAAATCGGGGGTGCCCATGAAGATGATGTTCAGCATTGTTATCAGCGATGTAACGCGAAGCTCCAGCTTCGCATGTCGTTGCACGATGTCGTTCGGAGGTCAGCAACCATACGCGAAGCTGGAGCTTGGCTTCGCCGTCCTTCGGTTCGTGCTACAAGCATACGGCCCTCACTTGCGGAAGTCCTGCCCTCAGGCTCCAGCTCAGTTGAAATCCGGGTAGAGCAAATACTTCTTGCGCATCACTTTGTAAGCGCCCAGCCTCGGCTCCCAGGAGGCGCGGATATCGGCTTCCGACTTGCCGGCAATGATTTGCTGGCGGGTGTCGGCCGTGCCCATCAGGCGTTCGAAACCAGCGTTAAAGAAGTGGGCTTTGTCGGTGCTTTGCTGGTAGTAGTCGATCAGGTAGGAAAGTGTAAAGCCGATTTCGCCGATGCCCGCCAGATCCTGGCCATAGCAGCGCTTGCCGTTCTGGGGCGGGGTGGGGGAGCCGGTGTTGGGTGCGGGCACGAAGCTGAACGGCCGGCTGGCCGGCTGGGTGGGCGCCCCGATGAGCTCGAACGGCCGGTCGGTGCCCCGCCCTACGCTCACGTCGGTACCCTCGAACAGGCAGAGGCTGGGGTAGAGGTCGACGCTGTGGGCGGTGGGTAGGTTGGGGGAGGGGCGCACCGGTAACTCGTAGCGGGTGGCGTGGGTGTAGCCGGCCACCGGAATCACCGTCAGGCGGCACTGCCGGCCCCCGGCTAGCCACTTCTCGCCGTTAATCATCTGGGCCAGTTCACCCACCGTAAGGCCATGCACCACCGGAATCGGGTGCATGCCCACGAAGGTTTTGTATTTGGGCTCCAGCACCGGCCCATCCACGTACCAGCCGTTGGGGTTGGGGCGGTCGAGGATGATGACCTGCTTGCCCTGCTCGGCGGCGGCCTCCATCACGTAGTGCATCGTGCTGATGAAGGTATAGAAGCGCGCCCCCACGTCTTGGATGTCGAATACCAACACATCGACATCGCGCAGCATTTCGGCCGACGGTTTTTTGGTAGCGCCGTATAGGCTTAGCGCGGGCAGGCCGCTGCGGGAATCCTTACCGTCTTTGATGGTAGCCCCGTCGGCCGCTTCGCCCCGAAAACCGTGTTCCGGTCCAAAAATCACCTTTACATCGACGCCCTTGGTCAGCAGCGTATCGACCAGAAATGCCGTGCCCACGCGGGCCGTCTGGTTCACAACCAGCCCCACCCGCTTGCCTTTCAGCAGCGGCAGGTACTTATCGAACTGCGCGGCCCCCACCTGCAGAGGCGCGGCGGCGGGCAACAGCACCTGGGGCGGAGCGGCCACAGTCTGCCGCAGCACCGTATCGGGGGCGGTGGTGGCCGTTGCTGGCGCCGACTGGGGCGGGCGGGTGCAGTCGGAGAGGAAAAGGGCGAGGCTGAGCAGGCCCGAAGGCAGGAAAGAAGGCATAGGGCGGGGCGGGAACTGGAAAACTACCGGGATTCATCTAGCTTTACGCCAGTGAACGTTTCGCAGTACATATCTAATAAGATTGACGGGGCCGACGCCGGGTCGTTTACCTCGTCGGTGACAAAGATAGCCATCATCAGCATTGCCATGGGATTGGCGGTGATGATTGTGTCCTTTGCTATCCTGGAGGGGTTTCGCAACGAAATCCAGAACAAGATCTTCTCCTTCGGCTCCCACCTGCAAATCAGCAAGTACGACACCAACAACTCGCTGGAGGCCGAGCCCATCAGCGGGCCCCGGCTGGTGCGCGAGCTGCGCCGCAACCCCCAGGTGAGTTCGCTCCAGCCTTTCGCCCGCAAAACGGCCATCATCAAAACCAAAGATGAGGTGTTGGGCGTGGTCATTAAGGGCATCGACGAGAAAAGCAGTCCTTCCTCGATGCGCCAGAACCTGGCATCCGGTAAGTTCATCACATTCTCCGACTCGGCCGCCAGCAACGACGTGCTGCTCTCGCGCAAAGTGGCCGATAAGCTGCGGCTTAAAGTCGGCGACAAGGCGCTGTTCTACTTCATCCAGAACCCGCCCCGGGTGCGGCAGTTCAAAATCAGCGGCATCTACCAGACTGGCCTCGATGAGTTCGACGAGGCCTTCGTCATCGGCGACATCCAGCAGATTCGCGACCTCAACGCCTGGCCCGATTCACTGGTGGGCGGCCTCGAAGTCACGCTCAAAGACTTCAATCGCCTCGATCCAGTGGCCGATAACCTCTATGAGAACCTGCGCTACGACCTCAAGCTCGATAAAATTACCGACCAGTACGCCCAGCTTTTCGACTGGCTCCAGTTGCTCAACCGCAACGTGGTCATCTTCCTGATTCTGATCATTTTCGTGGCCACGTTCAACATGGTGGCTACTATTTTCATCATGATTTTGGAACGCACCAACATGATCGGGGTTCTCAAGGCCATCGGGGCCACCGATAATCAGATTCGGAGCATGTTCTTTTTCCGGGGCCTGAGCCTAACGGTGCGGGGCATTTTCTACGGCAACGTGATTGGGCTGGGCTTCTGCGCTGTGCAGTACTTTTTCCATCCCATCCCGCTCGACCCCGAAAACTACTACATGGACCGCGTGCCCATCCACTGGGACTTCATGATCGTGCTGATCCTCAACGCGGCTACTTTCCTCACCTCCCTGCTGGCCGTACTGGTGCCCACCTACCTGATTTCGCGCATCAAGCCCGTAACAGCCATCAAGTTCGACTAGTAGATCACGGATTAGCGCGGATTTTAACGGATTTAGCTTCGCTGTCCTTCGGATCACGGATTTTGTAGACGATTGAAAAGCAGCCAGCCACCTCAATTGAGGTGGCTGGCTGCTTTTTTTAGAGAACCGGAGAAATACAGAAGACCTGACGACGCGAGAGGTACCGGGAGGCCCGACTACAAGATCCGTGAACCGAAAGACAGCGAAGCTAAATCCGTTAAAATCCGCGCTAATCCGTGATCCTAGGCCATGAGCAGGTGGCGGCTTTGCAGGATCAGGTTGGGGTCGGGGCAGCGGGCGGCCCATTGGTCGCGCTCGGCTACCAAGGCCACGCCGGGGAAGTCGCCCACGCGGCCCTGCAAATCGGCTATTACCTGAAAGTGCAGGTGGGGCGGCCAGTCGCCGTTTTCGGGGGCGGGGCCGACTTCGGCGAAATTCTGGCCCTTTTCGATGGTGAGGCCGGGGCGGAGTAGATCGGTTTCGCGTCGGCTGAGATGGCCGTAGAGCGTATAAAAAGTGGTGCCTTCCAGCTCGTGCTCCAGGATGACGGTGGGACCGTAGTTGCCGTGGCCTTCGTTGTCCTGGAAGCTATGCACGGTGGCCGCCAGCGGGGCCAGTACCGGCGTGCCGGCCCGCAGCCACACGTCAACGCCCAGGTGCAGGGAGCGGGCGGGCACCGTGGGGTCGGCATCGAACAGGCCGGGGCTGCGGCGGTAGATAACGCGGTTTTCGAGGTAGCCGCCCACGCCAATCAGCGCATTTTGGTTGGCCAGCAGGCGAGCCACGAGTTCCTCGAAAGCGGCCGTATCACGCAGGCTCTCGTCGGCGAGCAAGGGGTTGGCGGCCGTGAAATCGAGGCGGGCCACAGTGGGCGCATTGAGGTCAACAGGCAGAACGGGGCCGAAATCGGCCTGGTGGCGTTGGAGTAGTTGGGAGAGCATGGGGGATTTTCGTTGTTCTTGATAGGCTGTCATGCTGAGCGAAGCGGAGCGGAGTCGAAGCATCTCTACCGCAATAGTAGCTCTGATATTTGGATAGCAATGCGGGAGAGATGCTTCGACTCCGCTCCGCTTCGCTCAGCATGACGTTCGGTGCGGAAAACAAATATCGAATACCGAACTTTGTGTTTAAAATCCACCCGCAAGCCCTGCATTCCAATATGAGTAGCCCATACCTGACGCTGAACGTAGTTGAACTCACCCAGGAAACCGCCGATGCCGTTACCATTCACTTCGAGCGGGCCGACCGCCAGCCGGTGGCCAGCCAGCCGGGCCAGTTCCTGACCCTGATTCTGCCCTGCGGCCCCGGCGGCAAAAAGGAGCGCCGGGCCTACTCGCTCAGCAGCACCCCCGGCGAGGCTCCGCGCCTGGCCGTCACGGTCAAGCGCGTATCGGGCGGGCTGGTGAGTAACTATCTGCTCGATACCGTGCAGGTGGGCCAGCAGCTGGAGGTGATGGCCCCGTTGGGCAACTTTACGCTCGCGCCCCAGCCCCAGGCGGCCCGTTCCATCGTGCTGGTGGGCGCCGGCTCGGGCATCACCCCGCTCATGAGCATGCTCAAGGCTATTCTCCGCGATGAGCCCAAGAGCCACGTGCTGCTCGTGTACGGCAACCGCAACGAAGAGTCGGTGATTTTTGCTGCCCAGCTGGCCCGGTTAGAGCAGCAGTACGCCGACCGCTTCCAGGTTGAGCACGTCTTCAGCCAGCCCCTGCAGCCCTCGGCCGCGCACAAGCACACCGGCCGCCTCAACCGCACCACGCTGCTGCGCATTCTGGAGCAACGCCACCAGTTTCCGGCGGCGCAGGCCGAGTACTTCTTCTGCGGCCCCGATGGCATGATGATCGAAGCCCAGTCGGCCCTGGAGCTGCTGGGTGTACCAGCCAGCCGCATCCGCCGCGAGAGTTTCGTGGCCGCCGCCGAAACGGCCGAAAGTGCTGCCGCCCAGCCCAACGGCCACGGCGACGTCTCGGCTGCCGCCGATGAAGGCCAGGACGGTACTCGCACCGTGACGGTACACTACGAGGGCGCCGAGTACCAGTTTGCCGTCGAACCCAGCCAGACCATCCTTGAAGCTGCCCTCGACCAGGACATCGACCTGCCCTACAGCTGCCAGGCGGGCCTGTGCACCGCCTGCCGGGGCAAGTGCCTCTCGGGCAAAGTGCACCTCGATGAACGCGAGGGCCTCTCGGATTCCGAAATGGACCAGGGCTACATCCTGACTTGCGTCGGCCACCCGCTCACGTCCGACGTGGTGATTGAAATCGGGTAGTCATTCCCGGAAAGCGCTGAAATGCTGCCCGTCATCCTGTACGTTGCGCAGGGTGATGGGCGTTTTGGTTTTGGTGATGTACGCCCAGGTTAGCTGCCAGAACTGCCGGGCGTGGGCGGCTGGCATGGTTCTGGTCGGATTGAGCACAGAAAAACGTGCGTAACTCTCGCGACCGGCTAATTCGGTAGCTCATTTCGCGGTACTATCTTGTTGGCGGCCTGTTATTGCGGCAGCCTTTTTCTCTCTTCGATTATGATGCATTCTGCTCCTACTGCCGACCTGGCTACCGATACCCAACGCCCCCCGCGCCACTACTTGCCCGAGGCCTTTACCGTCACCGACTGGGCCACCATCGAGCCTTACTTCATGGAGCTGCGCGACCGGGAAATTACTTCGGCTCCGGAGCTGGAGCGCTGGCTGCTCAACCGCTCGGAGCTGGAAGCGGCTCTGAGCGAGGACCTAGCCTGGCGCTACATTCGCATGACCTGTGACACCCAGGATGGCGGCCGCACCGAGGCGTTCCAGTACTTCGTGAACGAAATCGAGCCCAACGTGGCCCCCTACGACCACGCCCTGAACGAGAAGATGATCGGCTCGGAATTTCTCACGGGTCTTGATGAGGGCCGCTACCGGGTGTTTGTCCGGTCGGTGCGGCAGGCACTGGAAATATTCCGGCCCGAAAACATCCCGCTCAAAACCGAAATCAGTACCCAGCAGCAGCAATATGCTGCCCTGGCCGGGGCCATGACCGTAACGCTCGACGGCGAGGAGCTGACGTTGCCCCGGGCCGCCGACCGCCTCAAAAGCCCCGACCGGGCTGTGCGCGAAACCGCTTGGCGGGCCGTGCAGGCTCGCCGCATGCAGGACTCGAAGGCGCTTGATGAGCTGTATTCCCGCCTTATCGGCCTTCGCCACCAAGTGGCCCTGAATGCAGGCTTTGCCAACTTCCGCGACTACATGTTCGCCGCCCTGGGCCGTTTCGACTACTCGCCCCAGGACACGCTTAACTTCCACCGGGCCATCCGCGAAACCGTAGTGCCGCTCATCGACGACCTTGACCTGGCCCGCCGCCAAGACCTGAACCTGCCCGAGCTGCGCCCCTGGGACCTCGACGTGGACGTGTCGGGCCAGGCGCCATTGCGGCCATTTGCCACGGGCGCAGAATTGCTGGAGAAGACAACGGTTGTTTTCGACCGCCTCGACCCGTTCCTGGGCCAGTGCCTGCGCACGATGGGCCAGATGGGCAACCTCGACCTGGAAAGCCGCAAGGGCAAGGCTCCCGGCGGCTACAACTACCCGCTCGACGAAACTGGCGTACCCTTCATCTTCATGAACGCCACGTCTTCGCTGCGCGATGTAGTGACCATGCTCCATGAAGGCGGCCACGCCGTGCACAGCTTCCTTACGCGTCGCCTGCCCCTGAGCGCCGACAAGCACCCACCCTCCGAAGTAGCCGAGCTAGCCTCCATGAGCATGGAGCTGCTCAGCCTCGACCACTGGGACGTGTTCTTCACTGACCCCGACGAGCTGCGCCGGGCCAAGCGCACCCATCTCGAAAGCGTCCTCGAAACCTTCCCCTGGGTGGCTACCATCGATAAATTTCAGCATTGGGTGTACGAGAACCCGACCCACACTGAGCAGGAGCGCCATACCCGCTGGGTCGAGCTGTTCGATGAGTTCAACCAGCGTACTGTAGACTGGCAGGGGCTGGAGAATATCAAGCCTTACCTCTGGCAAAAGCAGCTCCACCTCTACGAAGTACCCTTTTACTACATTGAATATGCAATGGCCCAACTCGGCGCCATTGCCGTGTGGCGCAAATACCGCCAGAACCCGCAGGAGGCCCTCGCAAGCTACCAACGGGCGCTAGCGCTGGGCTATACTGCGCCCATCGGCGAGATTTACGCCGCCGCCGGCATCCGCTTCGACTTCAGCACCGAGTATCTGCGTACCCTCGCCGACTTTGTGCAAGCCGAAATGGCCAAGTTATAGAGTCGCAAGCGGGGAGGCAAAGCGTCGGGCAGCGAAAATATTCCCTGTGATAATCAGCTGATTACCTGTGAAAAAAGGCTGGTATGCATAAAAATGCTGGGCAGACCTTGCACAGTTCGGAATGCCCCGCTACTTTTGCACTCCCTTCCGAAAAGCATTCAGCCAATGGTCGGGAATTGATTCTGTAGCTCAGCTGGTAGAGCAATACACTTTTAATGTATGGGTCCTGGGTTCGAATCCCAGCGGGATCACCAAAAGGCCTCACTACGCTGCGTAGTGAGGCCTTTTTTGTTTTGTGGGGCTGCGGATGCCATACCCGAAATCTGCTTCCCGATGAGCACTGAAACTTGCTTTAAGCCTCCAGTGTCCTTGCCATACAGCAATTCCATAGGCGGAGTGTTCAGCCGGTAGGAGCGCCACTTTGCGCCTCGTTTTTGAACGATGCCAGACCAACGGAGTCAGTCTGAGGGCAATGTTTACGGTAAAAACGCGCCGAATGAGCCATTGCTGGCAGCGTGCAGTACTCGCCTTGGTTCCGGGTAGTGTAGGTGCAAAGCGCGTTGCAGTAGACGGCCGGTTTATGCGGCAGTGGTGCGATGCTTCCCTCTCAAACTTCTCCCAATTCGCCCTGAGTGGCGTAGCGCCGTTCGGCAAAGGTGCGGAGTAGGTCGAAGGCCAGGTCGGTTTCGGTGTCGTCTTCGGAGAACAGGTTGCCGTAGATAACCCGGTCGGCCAGTTGCAGAGCTAGGCGCACGTCGGCATCGTGCTCGTAGCGGGCCACGATTTCGCGGGTGGTCAGGCTGGTGATGTTGTGGTCTTCGAGCGTGGAGAGGTAGTTCTTCCAAAGCGTGATAGCCCGCTCCATGTTAGTAAGCGAGCGGGAAAGCGTGAACCGCTCGACATGGCGGGCGTACTGAGCCAGAAAATAGGCGTGATTTTTCCGGCGGCGGTAGCGGCGGTAGCGCTGGCGCAGGCGCCGCCGAAAGCCTAGCACCAGTGCGCCCACTGTAAGCAGCAGCGCGGCCAGCGCGGCCAGCCAGTACGGGTAATTGAAGCGGGCCGGCGTGGGCCGCAGCTCCAGGTTCTGGCGTAGTGCCGGCGGCTCGGAACCTCGCGCCGCGCCCAACGGAGCCGTGCGTATTAGCCGCACCTGGGCCGTTGTAGTGGGTAGCAGCAGCGTGTCGCGGCCACGCAGCACGGTTACGGGCAGGCTTAGCGTCTGCACCGAATCGAGCTGGAAGGTGCGCAATTGGTACACGGCTCGGTCGAAGCTGCGGCCCTGGCGGGTGCGGGTAGGGTAGTAGCGGCGGCCCACGTACTCGAAGGGCGCGAAGTTGGCCGCCGAATCGGGAAAAATCAGTTCCTGGCCGGGGGCGTGCCGGGAGCTCAACTCGAACTCCACGATTTCGCCCACCCGCAGCGTGGGTTGCCGGAAATGGCCTTGGGGTGGCATATCGGCGGGCGCTTGCGCCAGCAGGGACAGGGTAGCGGTTAAACTTATTGCTGCTACTACCAGGCAGCAGATGGCGCGTTTAGCCCAGCCGTGCACCTCATGCCCGTCTCCTCCCCTCCGGGAGAGGGGTGCGTTCAGTAAATCCTCGAACTCGCGTCTAGCACCGCACTCCCGGAGGGGAGGGGACGGGGGTGGGATAAACGGCTGGGCCCGGCGCCACCCCAGCCAGCTTTTCCAATCCAGGCCCTTATCCACGGCCGCCGCGCTGGTTGCGCCGCCGAAACAGGTTCACCAACTGGGGAACGAAGTCGGTGGCGGTGCTGATGGATAGGTACTCGGTGCGGTGGCGGCGGCAGATCTGGCCGATTTGCTCGCGGTTCTGCTCGTAGGTAGCGCGGTAGCGGGCCCGGAACGCGGCCGACGACGTGTTGACCCACACTGTGCGGTCCGACTCCTGGTCGTGGAGCGGAATGATGCCCAGGGGCGGAAACTCCTGCTCCCGCTGGTCGAGCAGCTGAAGTACCACCAGGTCGTGCTTGCGGGCCAGCATCGTCAGCTCGCGCTCGTAATCGGCGTCAATGAAATCGGAAATCAGCAGCACCAGCGTACGCCGCCGCAGCAGCCCCAGCGCCTGCTTGATGCCGGCCGCCACTCCTGTTTGGCGGCTGCGGGGCGTGAGTTCGAAGAGGCGCTTGATGAGGGAGTAGGCGTGGTGGTTGCCCTTGCCGGGGGGCAGGTAGAGTTCCTTTTGATCGGAAAAAGCCAGCATCCCGAGCTGAGCACTCTGGCGGGCGGCAGCCAGGGCCAGCACCCCGCAGATTTCGCGGCCCACATCGAGCTTGCGGTTGCCGGCCGCGCCTACCTGCTGGGAAGCGCTTACGTCGAGCAATAGCAGCACCTGCTGCTCGCGTTCTTCCTTGTAGGTTTTAACGAACGTGCCGTGGCCTTTGCTCGATACGGCCCAGTCGATGGCCCGTACCTCGTCGCCGTATTGGTAGAGGCGCACATCGTCGAATTCCAGTCCCGTGCCTTTAAATACGGAGTGAAAGTCGCCCTGCAATTGGGCGTCGATGGCCTTGAGAATGCGAATTTCCATCTGCCGCAGGCGGCGCACGAGTTGCTGGAAAGGAGAATCGGCGGGCTTCATGGCGTCTAAACTACGGCATCGGGCTAACTTTGCTGCCGTGAAACGAAATTCCTGCCGCCTGCTTCCCGGCCTGAGGGCCCTGCTGCTGGGCCCCGTGCTGGCCCTGAGCGCCTGCCAGAAGGCCGATGACATGCCCGCGCCCCCGCAACTCGTGCCTGCTAACCAGATGGTGCGCCTACTGGTAGACCTGCACACGCTGGAAGCCCGCGCCGACGGGGCCGGCCTGACCCCCGACTCGACCCGGGCCCTGTTCCGGCAGGAGCAAAAGAAGCTCTACTGGCGCTACGAAGTCACCGACTCCACGTTTCAGCAGAGCTACCGCTATTACGCCACTCACGACCAGGACTTGGATGCCATCTACGCCACCGTTATCGATAGCCTGGCATTGCGAGAGGCCCGCCGCCAGCAGCCCGGCGACGCACCCGCGCCCGGGCCGCCGCGGTAACTTTCGCGGCCTTGCCTGGGCCGTTGCTGCTACTAGCCCTGGCCGTGGCAGGGCCGAATCGGAACTACCTGTTTTCCTTTGCTGATGTCGTATCCTTCCGCCAAACCTGCTGGCTCCCCATCGGCCACTGCTTTCGGCCAGACTGCCAACGGCGAAACGGCGCAGCTTTACACGCTGGCCAACGCCCAGGGGCTGCTGGTGCGCATCAGCGACTATGGCGGCACCATAACCGAACTGCTGGCCCCCGACCGGCAGGGCGAGTTGGGCAATGTGGTGCTGGGGTTTGAGAGCCTGGCTGGGTACCAGAGCCCGGCCTTCCGCGCCGCCGGGCCATACTTCGGAGCCCTGATCGGGCGCTACGCCAACCGCATCGGGGGCGGGCAGTTTCGGCTCGGCGGCCGGCGCTACGAGCTGGCCACCAACGACCATGGCAACGCCCTGCACGGCGGCCTGCGGGGCTTCGATAAAGTGATGTGGCAGGCCGAGCCCGGCGTTTCGCCCGCCGGCCCAACGCTGACGCTGCGCTACCAGAGCCCGGACGGCGAAGAAGGCTACCCCGGCACTCTGGACGTGAGGGTAGTGTACATGCTCACGGCCGATAACACCCTGCGCATCGAGTATACCGCCACCACCGACCAAGCCACGCCGCTCAACCTCACCAACCACTCTTACTTCAACCTAAGCGCGGGCCGAGCCCCCGACGTGCTGGGCCACGAGCTGCAGCTGGCCGCCGATGCCTACACCGTGGTAGGGCCCGACCAACTGCCCACCGGCGAGCTGCGCCCAGTGGCCGGTACGCCCTTCGACTTCCGGGAGCCCCACGCCATCGGGGCCCGCCTCGGGCAGGTGCCCGGCGGCTACGACCACAACTGGGTGCTACGAGGCGCGGGAATGCGGGCGGTGGCCAGCGTGTACGAGCCCAGCTCGGGCCGCACCCTGCAGGTCCAGACCACCCAACCCGGCATCCAATTCTACTCTGGCAACTTCCTCGATGGCTCGCTGACCAGCCCCACCGGCCAGCCCTATGTTCAGCATGCTGGCCTCTGCCTCGAAACCCAGCACTTCCCCGATTCGCCCAACCAGCCCACGTTTCCGAATACCATCCTCGAACCGGGTCAAACCTTTCAATCCACAACCGAATACCACTTCGGCGTGCGGTTATAGGCCCATTATGTACCCGGCTACGGCTGCAACGATTCGTAGGCCTGTAGTGGTGCGGCCGGGCCAGCGCGGCGCAAACTAGGATCGGCGCGTGAGGAGTGCGCATGCAAAGCGGGCGGAGGAGTAGAGCGAGTAGCGGAGGAAGGCACAAACCGCTGCAGCCGTTTGTGCCTAGCAATTCGGTCCAACGAAGGTGGCTTTGCATTTCGGCCCACTTCCTTCGCGACCTTTTCCCGGCCTATCTTTGTTGATTCCGCGCGGCCAACCAAAATCCGCAAAATCACGATTAATCCGCAAAATCCGCGATGATTGTTTGCATTGCCGAAAAGCCCAGCGTAGCCCGTGAAATTGCCCACGTGCTCGGCGCCGACCGCCGGATGGATGGCTACTACGAGGGCAACGGCTACCAGGTGACGTGGACGTTCGGGCACTTCTGCCAGCTGCGCGAGCCCGAGGACTACCGTCCCGAATGGAAGCGCTGGAGCATCCACGATTTGCCCATGCTGCCCGAGCAGTTCGGCATCAAGCTCATGCTGCGCGACGACGGGGTGGTGCGCCAGTTTGGGGTGATTAAGCGCCTGCTGGCCGCCGCCGACGAGGTGGTGAACTGCGGCGACGCCGGCCAGGAAGGGGAGGTAATTCAGCGCTGGGTGCTGATGGAGGCCAAGTACCGCAAGCCCACCAAGCGCCTCTGGATTTCCTCGCTCACCGAGGAAGCCATCCGCCAGGGTTTCCAGAACCTGCGCGAGGGCTCCGAGTTCGACTCGCTCTACCAGGCCGGTAAAAGCCGGGCAGTGGGCGACTGGCTGCTGGGGCTGAACGCGACCCGGCTGTTCACGCTAAAATACGCGCCCGGCCAGCGGCAGGTGCTCAGCATCGGGCGGGTGCAGACGCCCACGTTGGCCCTGCTCGTCGACCGCTACCACGAAATTCAAAACTTCCGGCCCGAGCCCTACTGGGTGCTACGGGCCGAGTACCGGAGCACGATGTTCAGCCACGTAGCGGTGGTGAAACCGGGCAAGGACGACGACGAGCCCGACGAAAAAGCCCGTCTCAAGGCCCGCGGCTACTTCGTGACCCAGCAGGAGGCTGACGAGGCCCTGGCCCGCGTGACCGGCCAGCCGCTGACCGTCACCAGCGTCATCATCAAGAAAGCCCTGGAAAGCCCGCCCGCGCTGTTCGACCTGACCTCGTTGCAGGTGCAGTGCAACAACCAGCTGGGCCTTTCGGCCGAGGACACGCTGAAAACGGTGCAGGGCCTCTACGAGAAGAAAGTGGTGAGCTACCCCCGCGTGGACACCACGTTTCTGCCCGACGACCAGTACCCTAAAATTGCCGGTATTTTGCGTGGCCTGAGTGGCTACGCGGCCCTCACGGCCCCACTGCTGGCGGCCAAAATCCGCAAGAGCGCCAAAGTCTTCAACAACAATAAAGTCACCGACCACCACGCCATCATCCCGACCGGGGCCAGCGCGGGCGGCCTCGGCGGCAACGAGCAGCGGGTGTACGACATCATTGTGCGCCGCTTCCTGGCTGCGTTCTACCCCGACTGCGAGGTGTCGAACACGACGGTAACAGCCGATGTGGCTGGGCTCACGTTCCGCGTCCGGGGCCGGCAGATTCTGAGTCCCGGCTGGCGCGAAGTCTACGGCGACCCGGAGAAGCAGACCGTTGCCAGCAACGAAAAACGCAGCAGCACCAGTCGCAGCGACGATGACGACGTGGTGGGCACCGTGCTGCCGGCCTTCGTGAAGGACGAATCGGGACCCCACCAGCCCCGCCTTGATGCCAAGCAAACCCAGGCCCCGCGCGACTACACCGAGGCCATGCTGCTGCGCGGCATGGAAACCGCCGGCCGCAACGTCGACGACGACGAGCTGCGCTTGGCCATGAAGGAAAACGGCATCGGCCGCCCCTCCACCCGCGCCGCCATCATCGAAACGCTGTTCAAGCGCGGCTACATCATCCGCGACCGGAAGAAAATCGTGCCCACGCCCACCGGCATCGAGCTCATTGGCCTCATCCGCAACCCCACGCTCAAATCGGCGGAGCTCACGGGCCAGTGGGAGAAGAAGCTGCGCCAGATTGAGGGTGGCGAGCTGGACCAGGGGCAGTTTCTGGGCGAGCTCAAGCAGCTGGTGCGCGAAATGGTGCAGGAAGTGAAACAGGACGGCTCGGGTAGGGCCATCAGCACGGTGGCCGGAACCTCACCCCCCGGCCCCCTCTCCTCGGGGAGAGGGGGAGCCAGCCCCGCCGCTCCTTCATCACCAAAAACCAAAACCCAATCACCACAAACGAACCAAGGATTGGGCCCCTGTCCGGTTTGCAGCTCCGGGCACGTATTGCGGGGCAAGGCGGCGTTTGGTTGCTCGCGCTGGAAGGAAGGCTGCCAGTTCCGGCTGCCCACAGAGTTCGAGGGCAAGAAGCTGACCGACAAGCAGGCCGGCGACCTGCTCAAAAAAGGTCGTACCCAGGTGATGAAAGGCTTCCTGGACGACGACGGCAACAAGTTCGACGCGGCCGTGCTGCTCACGCCCGCCCGCACCCTGGAGCTGGTGCGCGCCGCCGAAAGCAAGCCCACCACCGCCCAGGACCCCGGCCAGATACCCTGCCCGGTGTGCCGGCTGGGCCAGATGCTGCGCGGCAACGGCGCCTGGGGCTGCTCCCGCTTCCGCGAGGACTGCCAGTTCCGCGTGCCCTTCACCTGGGGCGGCAAAACTCTCACCGACACCCAGATGAACCAGCTGCTGCGCAAGGGCAAAACCGGCGTCATCCGCGGCTTCATCTCCAGCAAAACCGGCAACCGCTACGAGGCCGTACTGCAAATCGGCGCCGAAGGGCGGATTGAGCCTGTGTTTGATAATAAGGGGTAAAATTGATCTAAAAAGAATGGCATGCTGAGCGCAGTCGAAGCATCTCTCCCGCAGTGGTAATTCTGCTATTTGACTACCAGCGCAACGAAGTGGGAGAGATGCTTCGATTGCGCTCAGCATGACGCTTATAAAACACACTCTTATGTCCCCCCACCTCGGTAAAACCCTTTTCCTGCTTGGCCTGGGCCTGATGCTGCTCGGGGCGCTGCTGTGGCTGGGCGGCGGGAGCCTGCTGGGTTGGTTCGGGCGGCTGCCGGGCGACGTGCGGGTGGAGCGGCCGGGCTTCCGGCTCTACGTGCCCTGGGTGTCGATGCTGGTGGTGAGCGTAGTGCTGAGCGCGCTACTATGGTTGTGGCGGCGGCTGGGTGGGTAGGACCGAGCTGAACAAAGAGATGGCCCCGCGGCTTTTGTAAACCGACCGGTTTATGCTGGTCGGAACCGCGTACCTTATCGGCCCGGAGCTGCGGTTTCGGGTGCTTCCTTTCGCCATCCAACCCCTCCTTCCCTCATGGCCAAAATCGTTTCTCCCCAGGTCGAGTTCAGCCACCTGCTGGCTCAAACCAAAGCCGCCGCGCCCGAAATTTTCACGGCCGATGGCCAGGGCTTCCTTAACCTCATGGAAGGCCGCTGGCAGGAGCCGGGCAAGCCCCGCGACTTCATCTCGCCCATCGATGGCAGCTCGCTCGGCCGCCTGCCGATGCTGGATGAGGCCACCGCCCTGCGGGCCGTGAAAGCCGCTAAGGCCGAAGCCGCCGCCTGGGCCAAAGTAGACCTGGACGAGCGCAAGCGCCGGGTGCAGGACTGCCTCGACCAGCTGCAGCCCCACGTGGAGCTGGTGGGCAAGCTGCTGATGTGGGAAATCGGCAAAACCTACAAGCTGGGCTTCACCGACATCGACCGCGCCATTGATGGCGTGCAGTGGTACGTGGACAACATCGAGGGCATGCTGGGCCAGCGCAAGCCGTTGGGGCTGATCAGCAACATCGCCTCCTGGAACTACCCCATGTCGGTGCTGCTGCACGCGGTGCTGGTGCAGGCGCTGTGCGGTAACGCCGTAATTGCCAAGACGCCCACCGACGGCGGCTTCATTTCCCTGAGCCTGACCTTCGCCATTGCCCGCCGCTGCGGCCTGCCCGTGACGCTGGTCAGTGGCTCTGGCGGGGAGCTCAGCGACGTGCTGGTAAAGAACGATGCCGTGGACTGCCTCAGCTTCGTGGGCGGGCGCTACAACGGCCGCAACATCGCCGACGCGCTGGCGCAGAACGACAAGCGCTACATGCTGGAAATGGAAGGCGTGAACACCTACGGCATCTGGGATTACAGCGACTGGGACGGCCTGGCCGAGCAACTCAAAAAGGGCTACGACTACGGCAAGCAGCGCTGCACGGCCTACGTGCGCTTCGTGGTGGAGCGCCGCCTGTTCCCGCAATTCGTGGAAACCTACTGGAACACCATCAAGGGCCTGAAAGTGGGCAACCCCACGCTCGTGGATTCGGCCGACGATAAGCTGCCCGACCTAGCCTTCGGTCCGGTCATCAACCGCGCCCAGGCCGAAGACCTGGACCGCCTGTACGCCGACGCGCTCAAAACCGGGGCCACGCCCATCTACGAGGGCCAGCTCGACGACAGCCTGTTCCTGCCCGGCCAGGACCGAAGCGCCTACCGCGCCCCCCGCGCCCTCGTGAACCTGCCCCGTCAGAGTGAGCTCTACTTCAAGGAGCCCTTCGGCCCCATCGACAGCATCGTACTCGTGGACCGGGTGGAGGAACTGGTGGGCGAGATGAACATCAGCAACGGCGCCTTGGTAGCCGCCCTGGCCTCCGACGACCCGAAGTGGGCCGCTCGCACGGCCAAGGAAGTGCGCGCCTTCAAAGTGGGCCTCAACAAGCTCCGTTCCCGCGGCGACCGGGAGGAAGTATTCGGCGGCCTCGGCGAGTCGTGGAAGGGCGCCTTCGTGGGCGGGGCCCTGCTGGTGGAAGCCGTGACGGAAGGCGAAAAAGCCATCCGGGGCAACTTCGAAGATGCCACCCTGCTGCCGGAGCACATTTAGCCCCGGCACTGGAAAAGAACGTGTCATGCTGAGCGAAGGCGCAGCCGCAGTCGAAGCATCTCTACCGCTTCGTGAGAAGCCTCTTCCCGGAAGCGGTAGCACCGCCGGCTGGCCCCGGAAAAACCGGGCGCTGGCCCCGATACCTCAGGCTCGTTAAAAGCGAAAAGCCCCGCCGGAAGCTGCATGCTTCGGGTGGGGCTTTTTGGTGGTAGGGAGAACCGCTGTTCTAATAATCTATTGTGTATGTATTAGGGCCTTTTTTGGTGCATCTTATAGAATCTATTTTGACAGTTGATATGCCATTAAGAGCGGTTTTTTTTATCCATATGGTGGTGTATATATCCGACGAGGTAGGTACGTTTAACTCGGAGTTCCTGATGTCATCAGGTGAGGAGACGTTCAGAGGAAAAAATGGAGCGTTTTTTTCAAAAAATACATCACTTGAAAGTATTGAAAGTCATCATCGTCCTTTCTGTTAAGCTTGATTTTTAAAGTAGCCTTGGGATATACTGGGATGCCTAGGTTTTGAAATGAAGTGGACGAAAGATCATACAGCCGGTAGAAGCCCCGATCAGGAATAGTTAGGTAATCCTTATTCTCGTTCACTTTCAAGGCCAGAAAATAACCACCACTAAAAATAGTTGTATCGACCTTAGGCCTTAGATTGAACGTGCCATCTTTACCTGATTTGAATTCATGAACTATTCCTGATTTCGAGAATAATCCGGTAAATTTCACTCGTTCCAGCGTAAGCAGAATATCCGGGACGTTGGCGTTAGTCAGCCTGTTCGTGACCTTGCCATTTACGTTCAGGTCATAACAGTTGCCAGTACAAATAACTGTTTCCTTTTCGCAAGAGCTGAAGAGAAAAGAGACTGGAAGCAATAGGAGATAGAGATATTTCATTTTTTTGTGGTAAAATGACGTGCGTATCTTTATTTCAACCCACCGCAGGCACCTAAGGTAGCACAAATGAGGCTTTAAGGGATCTTGGCAGCTGTGCACTTATTTACCCGGTAGCCGGTAGCCCAGCCGGAGGCCGGCCTGCTGTTGGTAGCGGTTGCCCAGCAGAAAAAACGTGCTGGCCTGCCAGCGTTCTGAGAACTGCCCCTGCGCCTCCACAAAACCCGACCACCGGCTCTGATTCGGCCGCATTTCGTAATTCTTGGCGGTGGCGGCCCCGCCCAGCAGGTGCCACCGCGTCCCGCCGAAACCCGTACCGATACCTAGGCGGTGCTGCGGATTGGCCGCGCCGTAGCCCAGGAAGTTGTATTCAGCCAGCGCGTAAACCGTCTCGCGGCGTCCCAGGCGCAGGGCACCTTGTAAATCCAGGTTGCTCTGCTCATCCCCGAAATTGACCCGATGGTAGCCCAGGTTGCCCAGCAGGAGGCCATAGCCCAGGCCCACCCACTTTCGGTCGAAGCACATATAGGGGTTGATGGCCAGGATGGCGGTAGTGCGTGGGGAAGTGGCCCCAAAGGAAATGCTGTCCGGCAACAGTAGGTTCTGACGGTCGGAACCGGCGTGGAGCCGAACGCCGTAGGTGGCTGCGGCCTTGTGCACGTCGCCATCCGTATCCTGGCCGGGGAGCCTGGTAAACGAGGCATCGAGGGTGCCCGTAGCGTAGCGGTGACGGTAGGCCAGCAGCTGCGAAGCGCCCCCGCAGCCGCCCCCGCCGCCGGTGTTCTGGAGGCGCTCAAACGAGCCGGCACTCAGGCTCCCGCTGATGGTGGAATACTGCTCCCGGCCCTGGTGGCTGGTGGTGTCGGCGGCCGGCGTCTGGCTGGTGAGCACGAACACGGTGCAGGCGAGGCCCAGGGGCAGGGCCACGCGGGCGGGCCGGGCAGCAGCCTCGGCCGCACCCAGCAGCAGGGCCCCGCCTTCCAGTACCAGCACCGCCAGCAGCAATGTCTTCACCACCAACACTTCGGGCAGCACCAGCGCCACCGGCCCCAGCCAGGCCGTGGCGGCCAGCAGCGCCACCACCGCCAGCAGGTTGCCCACGGGCTGATGCACCGGTCCGATTTCGGGGCGGGCCGTGCGGCGGCGCCATACCCGCCAGGCCCAGAGGGCCAGCACGGCCGGCCCCAGCAGCAGCAGTATCCATTGAACCTGCTTGAGGGCCAGACCAGCATGAACGTGCACGGCGCTGCCCGCCTGTTCGCCGGCCGGATTGCGCCAGAACTCAATCAGGAAGCGGCCCGTGAGCAGCAGGCCCAGGTGGAGCAGGCGCTGGCTGCCGCCGGGCCAGGGGCGCCGCCGGGTAACCAGCAGCACCCCACCCACGGCCGCGCACAGCAGCAACGAGTAAAGTTGGGTAGGATGCACCGGCAGCGAATGGGCGGCCCCGCGTGGTAGTTGCCCCTGCACGGCCTGCACCAGGTAGGGCAGCGTATCGGGCGGGTAGGTGAAGCCCCAGCCGCCCGCCGTTGTTTCGCCGAAGCAGCAGCCCGTGAGGATGCAGCCCACGCACTGCACCACCAAAGCCGCGCACATGGGTAGCGTGAAGGCATCGAATACGTGCCAGCTGAAACCGAAGGGCCGGCGCAGGGCCAGTAGCGTGAGGGTGCCCGCCAGGGCCCCGCCCAGCACTGTGCGGGCCTCCGAATCGGGCCAGTGGCCGGTGTGCAGCAACCCGCGCCACTCGGGGCCGGTGAGGGCTAGTAGCTTGGTGCCCAGAATAAAGGCCAGCGTGGTGCAGGCCAGCATTACCAGCCAGGGCCGCAGGGCATAGCCGCGCCGCCAGCCTTCCCACACCAGCAGCGCCAGGTTGAGGGCGAAGGCCAGCACGTAGAACAGCGTATAAAAGTCGAAGGGCGTGTCGGCCGGCACGGCCAGTGTCCAGGCAGGAGCAGTAGCGGATAGAAGCATGGGCGCAGCAATAAAACCAGGAACAGGTAAGAGTACTACCGGCAACGGCCGGCATACGCTAAGCAGAAACAGATGGGCCGCCGCCCGGCCCTGGTGTAGGTGTTCGGCGGCGGCCCAATAGCAAGTATAAGAATGGCTCAGTAACAGTAGCCCTGGGGAGGGCTGGCACGCAGAATAGGGGGATGAATAACGCTGGCAAGGTATTGTCGGCCCTCGCGCCCTGCCAACCAGAATATAGGTTTTTCAGACTTTTCAATACCGCGCTGGCTCCCCAAAAATTGCGTTTGAGGAACCGGCAAGTCGATTTTCAAGGACTTTAGAAAGGTAAGCCGGGCCGCAACTTACCGCCGATGCAGCCCGGCCCTCATTCCGCAAGGCCGCTCAAGCACAGCTGTAAGCCCAGCTGGCCAGGAGCACCGGCCCTAAGGGGTGGCTGCCCGTAGGCTCCGAATTCTCCGAAGCTGGTCCTGATTCCGGCCTCTGCGTACAGGCCTATTTCCTGGCCCGGGCGGGCCAGGGTGGGCACGGCCACGCCGGTGCCCAGGCGCAGCCGCCCGTTCAGCAGGCCACCGTAGCCGCCCCCCAAATGCAGCAGCGGATTGCCGAGCCCCCCTAATTCATCGGCGTAGCTGAGCCGGCCGTACCAGCCGGTGAGCTGGCCGGCACGGGCCCGCAACTGCGGAATCAGGCGGCCCGGCCGCTGGCCCTCGGCCCGGAAGTCGCCCAGCTGGCCTACCCACACGCCCAGCGCCGCCCCAAAAAAGCGGCCGTCCACGGCTACGTAAGGATTCAGGCCCCACAGCGTTTGAGGGCCGGAAACGCGGCCGTCGAACTGCCGGCCGATGCCCAGGCGCAGGCCCAGCGTGAAATCGGAGTCGTAGTCGGCATCGGCGTAGCCCCAGCGGTTGCGGCGGGCCAGGCCCACGCCGGTCCCCAGGTAACGGTAGTAATCGGGCACGCGGCCGCCCAGACCGTAGCCGCTGATGAGCAGCGCGTTCTGGCTGCTGTGGCCGGTAGCGGGGCGGGCGGGCTCTGCGGCTTGAGCCCGCCCGGTGCGGGGCAGCAGCGCCAGCGCCAGCAGACCCGCTATAACGCACCCGCTCCCACACCGACGAGCAGTTGGGTGGAAACGGATAGCGGGAGGAATCAAACGGAAGCAGTCAACCTTCGTTACGCACTTCATTACGCAGCTCACAATTCAGGTTAAGCAATGATGCTTATGTTGCCTACCGCAGCTGGTAGCCCAGGCGCAGGTGGGCGCTGAGCAGGTCGCCGGGGAAATAGGAGTAAGTGCGGCTCTCAATGCCCCCGGCCAGGTAAAAGTGGTTTTCCAGCACGATGTCCATACCTATTCCCCAGTAAGCAGTTGGCTTGAGCAGGTGGTCGGTGTGGTACTCGGGGGCGGTCAGGACCGTGACCGAGCCGTCGCGGTTAAGGTACTGGCCCGGATAGCGCGTTAGATTCGTGACGCGCCCCGCCACGAGGCCCGGTCCCAGCGCCACGCGTAACGCCAATCGCTCCGGATGACGGGATGTGCGCACGGCCAGCGCTCCATCTACCATAAATGCGGCGTACTGCTCGCCCGGGTTCTTGTCGGGGTCGCGGGCCGCTTTATCGGCCTGAAAAAAGCCGATCTGGGGCTGGATGCTGAACAGGGAGTTCGCCGCGAAGGGCCGCTGGAGCCCGACCGTGGCCAAGGTGCCGGGCCAGCCGTCGTTGGTGTAAATGCCCCGCCCCAGGCCCGCAAATAGGGTAAGCGGAACGGGGGACTTCGGCGCTGCCGGAGTTTGAGCCAGCGCGGCCACGCCGGATAGCAAAGCCGGGACGATAAGTAACAATCGATGCATATACAGCAGAAAAGGAGGGAGGGAAAAAGAATTCCCCCGCTCCTCAAGGACTGTGCCTGCTTACTCGCCTAAGAACCCAGCGCTGGCATCGGCGCAGAACGCACCGCTGTCGTTTCGCCGTACTGCACGATATTCTCAATCATGCCCTTAAAAATAACCGAGTGGAAGGGCACCATGGCGTACCAATAGAGCCGGCCCGCCAGGCCGTGGGGGCGGAAAGCGGCCAGCTGTTCAAGGGTGTGCGAACCGTCTTCGGGGTTGGGCAGGATGCGGAACTGGAGCCAGGCTTCACCGGGGAGCTTCATTTCGGCGTAGAGCAGCAGGCGGCCGTTGGCGCGGTCGGCCACCAGCACGCGCCAGAAGTCGAGCGGGTCGCCGGCGCGCAGGTCGGTGGGCGAGCGGCGGCCCCGGCGCAGGCCCACGCCGCCGGCTAGCTTATCGAGCAACCCCCGGATGCGCCAGAGCCAATCGACCTTATACCAGCCCCGCTCGCCGCCGATGCTCCACACGTTTTGCAGCACCTGGGCGGGCGGACGGGTAAAGCGCAGCGTTTGCCGGTCGCGGAACAGGCCGAATTGGGGCATCTGGATGTGGTCCATGTAGTCGCGGGGCATCACGCCGCTGCTCAGCGCATCGCTCCAGCTGCTCACTACCTCGTTCTGCTCGATGCGCTGGAAGGCCAGGCGCACGGCCGCGTTGTAGCTCATGCACGCGTGGGGTACCACTGCCGCAATGCTGCGGGCTGGGTCGGCCACGGTATCGTTGCGTAGGCTTTCGACCAAGCTCTGGGCCAGCGAAAACGTGGTGCTCGTGACCAGGTACAGCCACCACGACGAAAGCCGGGGCGTGAGCACGGGCACCGTAATGATGTAGCGGCGCAGCCCCCGGGCCTCGGCCAGCCCGAGCAGCATCTGGCGATACGTCAGCACGTCGGGCCCGCCAATATCGAACGACTGGCCCTGGGCGGCGGGGTTGTCGAGCACCTGCATGAGGTAGAACATCACGTCGCGGATACCAATGGGCTGGCAGCGGGAGTTGAGCCAGCGGGGCGTCACCATCACGGGCAGCTTCTCGACCAAATCCCGGATAATCTCGAACGACGCCGAGCCCGAGCCGATGATGATGCTGGCCCGCAACACCGTGAGCCGCGCTTTTTCGGCCTTGCCGAGCACCTTCTCCACGGCCTTGCGGGAGCGAAGGTGTACGCTCAGGGCCCGGTCGTTGGCAATGCCCGAGAGGTAGATGACCTGCCGGCAGCCGGAGCGGTTGAGGTAGTGGGCAAAGTGCCGGGCCGACTGCTGCTCCAGCCGGAAAAAGTCCTTGTCGTGCCCGCTCATGGAGTGTACCAGGTAGTAAGCTACATCTATATCGAGCGGCAAATCGGCCAGCGAATCGGGCCGGAGCAGGTCGCCCTCGGCCACCGTAATGCCATCCCGCAGCCGCTCCGGGAACTCGAAGCGGCGGGCGTCGCGCACCAGGCAGGTAACGTGGTGGCCGGCCTCGACGAGCAGCGGCAGCAGGCGTTGGCCAATGTAGCCGGTGGCCCCGGTGAGGAGAATATGCATGGCTTTTTAAGCTGTTGGCTGAGAGCTATTAGCTGTTAGCTGTTAGCTTTCAGGCTGACAGCGGAGGCTGGGTCTACGCCGGGGCCTCAGTAGTTCAACTGCTTAGGTGGGGGAGAGGTTATTAGTAGGACGGGAGAGGGAGAGGTTAGACATGAGAACGTCATTCTGAGCGAAGGCGCAGCCGCAGTCGAAGAATCTCTACCGCTTCATTGTGACGATTCAAACAAAGTGGTAGAGGTTCTTCGACTGCGGCTGCGCCTTCGCTCAGAATGACGTTCGGTTGAAGTCCGGGTCCCGTACCGTTTCTCACCTCTCACCTCTCACCTCTCACCTCTCACCTCTGATGTTTCGGCCGCCGCTTGCGCCTGGCCGCCGCTTTATCGCGCTCCACTTTGCGGACGGCCCGCAACAGTAGGCGCTCCTCGTGGCGGGCTAGTAGCTGGCGGCGCACGAAGCTGGCTAGCTCCGCCAGGGAAACGAGGCGGGTGGTGCGCAGGAAGTTGAGGATGTCGCGGCGGCGCAGGGTGCTCACGCCGGGTAGGCCCTGGGCTAGTAAGAACTGCTTGATTTCGGATACCCGCAGCAGCCCGGCCACGGCGGGCCGCTCGACGGTGGCGTTGTAGGCGGCGGGCCGCAGCTCGCGCAGCCCTTCGGCCGAGGCCACCAGCACGCCCACCCACTCGGGCAGCTGGGGCAGCAGCTTAACCAGGTGCTTTTCCGTGACCACGAACGTGACGAAATCGTAGGCCCGGCCGTAGCAGGGCAGCTGCCGGGGCACCCGTTGCAGCGTGTCGGCGTCGCCCTTTAGCTCGTAGCCGTGCATAAACTGCTCGGTGATGTGGACTACGTCGGCGCGGGTGGTGCCAGTGGGCAGCTCATCAATCCAGACGCCGCCCAACAGCCGGGGGTAGAGGAAAGGGCGGATGTCGGCGTCGTTCATGGATAGCAGCGCGGGCGAAGTGGAGGCTTCGCTGGGGTAAAGGTAGGAGTTTGGGGAGGCTGGTGTAAGGGGAAATTGGGAGAGGCCAAGAGAAAAAGGAACTGTCATTCTGAGCAGCGCGAAGAATCTCGCGTGCTGCCGTTGTCGTGGTGACCTTGACAACAGAAGTTACTTTGGCACGCGAGATTCCTCCTGCGTCGGAATGACAGTTCTTTTCTCCTTCTCTGCTTCATTCCTGCCTTCTTCAAAAACCTACCTTTGCGCTTCTCCTTCACCCCAACCACTGCCCTATGCCTCTTCCCATGACCTCCCGCCACTGGCTCTGGCTGTTTCTGTTGGTGCTGGGTGGGGCTTTTGCGTGGCAGCTGGGCAACTGGGGGCCGCTGGAAAGCAGCGAGGCCCGCTACTCAGAAATCGGGCGCGAAATGCTGGTGGGCCGCGACTGGCTGCACCCGCGGCTGCTCGGCATCCAGCACTTCCATAAGCCCCCCCTCACGTACTGGCTCACGGCGGCCGGGCTGGGCCTGTTTGGCGTGAACATGGTGGGTGTACGCCTGCTGCCAGTGCTGGCCGTGCTGCTGCAAGTGGTGCTCATGTACGGGCTGGGCTTACTGTTGTTTAAGCAAGACCGCGCCCGGGCCCTGGCGGCGGCCGTCATCTACGGTACGCTGCCGGTGGTGCTTATTTCGGCTCTCAACGTGACCACCGACGGCTATCTGGCCACCCTGGAGCTGGCTGCCACCTACGGCATCCTGCGCTACTACGCGGGCAGCGGGCGGCGTTGGCTGTACCTGTTCTGGGCAGGGTTGGGGCTGGCGTTTCTGACTAAGGGGCCGGTAGGTTTCGTGCTGCCGCTGATGGCCGTTATCAGCACCTACTTCCGGGCCGAAGGGCCACCAGCGCGGCGGCCGTTCACGGTGCACCACGCCTTAGGCTTCGGGCTGTTTTTGGTGGTGGGACTGAGCTGGTATGCGTACCTGGTGGCCGAGAATCCGGCTTTTATCCGCTACTTCTTGGTCGAGCACACGGTGGAGCGGTTCGCCAATGCGGCCACTTTCAACCGGGCCAAGCCGTGGTGGTTCTACGTGGTGCTGGCTCCGGCTACCAGCCTGCCCTGGGCGGTGGCACTGGTGGTGCGGGCCGTGCGCACGCCCTGGGCCACGGTGCCGCGGCAGTGGCGCAACGTGCTTATCTTCTGGGTGCTCCTTCCGCTGGTATTCTTCTCGCTTTCCAAATCGAAGCTGCTGCTTTACGTGCTGCCCATTTTCCCGGGCGTGGCCCTGCTCACGGTGTACTACCTGGGCCGCTGCACCGAGGCCCTGCTGCTGAAGTGGTACGTGGGCATCGTGGCGTTTTTCGGGTTGTTGCTGGGGGCGCTGTGCCTGCTGCCGGTGTTTGTGGCGGCCCTGGAGCTTGACTTAGAGGTGCACCCGCTCACGGCCATCGCGCCCGCCCTCGGGGTAGTTACGCTGGTGCTTACGCTCACGCTCTGGAACCAAGTGCGCATTGCGCCCCGGCTGCTGGTGGCCACCACGCTGTTCGCCGCCTTCCTGCTGATTTCGGCCAAGCCCATCCTGCGCCAGAATGAACTGGCCTTCAACGGCAGCCGCCCGCTAGCCGAATTCCTGCGCCAGAAGCACCTCGCCACCCGCCAGGTCGTCGTCTATAATGAGTTGTTGCCGTCCCTGGCCTTCGAGCTGGGCCAGCTCCCGGTGTTCCTTAACGACGGCAACGCCAGCCTCAACCGCGAAACCCAGTTCGAGCCCGGCACCAGCTGGCACCGCTACCTGCTCTACCTCGATCAGCCCGCAGCCGAAGCCCCCCTGCGCCAGTTGCTAGCCCGCCACCCCGTGCTGCTGCTCAAAAACGAGCCCCCAGCCGAGCACCGCTGGCTGCTGGCCGGCTTTCAGCACCACGAGGAACTGGGCAAATGGACGGTGTATTGGTAGGGGCGAAGCGAAGCCCCTACGCACCGCCATACACCGCTGCCGCCTTCTCGCGTAGGTTGTAGCCCGACGACATCACCTCGCCGTAGGCCCCGGCCGAGCGGATAGCCATTAGGTCACCGCGCTGGGTTTCGGGCAGCAGGCGGGCGCGGCCGAACGTGTCGGTCGATTCGCAGATGGGGCCTACTACGTCGTAGGCCTGCTCAGGCTGCTGGCTGCTCAGGTTCTGGATGTGGTGGTGGCTGCCGTAGAGGGCCGGGCGCATGAGTTCGGTCATGCCCGCATCCAGAATGGCGAAGCGGGTGTGCTGGCTTTCCTTTACGTAGAGTACCCGGCTGAGCAATGTGCCGCACTGAGCTACCACCGAACGGCCCAGCTCCACGTGCACCTGCTGGCCCGGCCGCCGCTGCAGGTGCTGCTCAAACATGCCGAAGTAGGTGGCGAAATCGGGAATCGGCTGCTCGTCGGGCTGCTCGTAGTTGATGCCCAGGCCGCCGCCCACGTTGAGGTGGGGCAGGTGGTGGCCCCGGTCTTCAAGCCAGGTTTGCAGGTCATTGAGCTTGCGACTGAGGGCGGCAAACACGCTCATTTCCGTAATCTGGGAGCCGATGTGAGCGTGCAGGCCAATCAACTCCACGTTCGGCAACTGGTCGAGCTGGTCGATGACGCCGGCCAGATCGGGCAGGCTGATGCCGAACTTATTGGCGTCGAGGCCCGTCGTGATGTGGGGGTGGGTGTAGGCGTCCACGTTCGGGTTCACGCGCAGCGCCACCCGCGCCCGGCGGCCCTGGGCCCCGGCCAGCTCATCGAGCACCCGCAGCTCGGGCACCGACTCAGCGTTGAAGCAGAAAATATCGGCCGCCAGGGCCAGGTTTATCTCGGCATCCGACTTGCCCACGCCGGCAAATACCACGTGGTCGGCCCCGAAACCGGCCTCCAGTGCCCGCTGTACCTCGCCGCCGCTCACGCAGTCGGCCCCCAGCCCGGCCCTTCTGATGCGCTCCAGCACGGGCCGGTTGAAGTTGGCCTTAAGGGCGTAATGCACCTGAAAATTGCCTGGCCGGGCCGCCGCCGTCAGGGCCGTCAGCGTCTGGTCGAGCAGGGCGAGGTCGTAGTAGTAAAAGGGCGTGGGCTGGGTGTGAAATTCAGCCGGAAGTTGAAAGGGCATGGAGGAATTAAGCTGTTAGCTATTAGCGGTTGGCTATTAGCTGATGGTAGGATGGAAAAATAGCTAGCAGCCAAAAGCTACTAGCTAACAGCTGAAATAAACAGCCCCTCGTTCAGCGCCTGTAACGCCCGCACTTTGTCGTCGGTGCTGACCAGGATGCTGATGTTGTTGGGCGAGCCGCCGTAGCTGATCATGCGCACTGGCACGTCGCGCAGGGCGGTAAAAGCCCGGTTAGCACTGCCGTTGGTATCCTGGGTGAGGCTGCCCACGAGGCAGATGATGCTCTGGTTTTCATCGACTTCCACGGTGCAGAAGCGGCGCAGCTCGTCCAGAATCTGGGGCAGGCGGCCGGCGTCGTCAATGGTCAGCGACACGGCCACTTCCGAAGTCGTAATCATGTCGATGGACGTGCGGTAGCGCTCGAAAATTTCGAACAGGCTGCGCAGGAAACCGTGGGCCAGCAGCATCCGGCTCGACTTCACGTTGATGGCTGTGATGCCGTCCTTGGCGGCCACGGCCTTGATGGCTTCGGCTCCGGTTTTGGCCGAAATGAGCGTACCGGGGGCGTCGGGCTGCATCGTATTTAGCAGGCGTACCGGAATGCCGTGCTGGCGGGCCGGCAGCACCGAGCTGGGGTGCAGAATTTTCGCCCCGAAGTAGGCTAGCTCCGCCGCCTCGTCAAACGACAATTCCCGGATTGGGTAAGTGCCCTTTACAATGCGCGGGTCGTTGTTGTGCAGGCCGTCGATATCGGTCCAGATCTGGATTTCCTCAGCCCCCACGGCCGCCCCGATCAGCGAAGCCGAGTAGTCGGAGCCGCCGCGCTTGAGATTGTCGATGCTACCCTGGGCGCTGCGGCAGATGTAGCCCTGCGTAATGAACAGCGGGGCGCTGGCGTAGGGGGCCAACGTGGCGGCCAGCAGCTCCCGGATGGCGGGCGCGTCGGGCTCTTCGTCGGTGTCGATGCGCATGAAATCGAGGGCCGACAGCAATACGGCTGGGCGGCCCAATACCTCGGTTACGTAGGCGTGCACCAGCAGCGTGCTCAGTAGCTCGCCCTGGGCCAGCACCACCCGCTCCCCATCGGCCGAGAGGGGTGCAGCTGTCAGATCGAGCAGGGTCTGGAAGTGCTGATTGAGGGTGGGCAGCAACGCGTCGGCTTTTTCACCGAGCAGCTCGCGAGCCACTTCGTGGTAGCGCTGCTGCAGAAATGTGATGCGCGCTTCGGCCGCGGCCGCGTCGCCGCTATAGAGCAAGCGGGCAATTTCCACCAACGAATTGGTGTGCCGCTCATGGCCGAGAGCACCACGATGCGCCGGTCCAAATGGGGTGCGTGAATCAGCTCTGCCACTTCGCGCATCCGCTGCGCCGACCCGACGGACGTACCGCCAAACTTCAAAATCTTCATAAACCAGAAAAGCAGAAAACGAGTGTCGGAAAAAGACCCGGCGGGCGATGTGAAAAGAGCAGAACAAAAGAAAGCGCCGATCCTGGGCAGGACCGGCGCTTGAACGTTCAGGGGAGGTACGGTGAACTAGTGCGACGGTCGGGTCGGGGTAGGTTTCTTCGATTTCTTGACCATCAGGGGGCCGCCGGTCGCCCGCTTGCCCTTGCCGCACACGCCCATAGCACAAGCCGACCGGCTGGCAAAAGAAGCGGGAGCAGAGGAAAACGGGCAGCACATAGGGCAATTATAATCGGGAGTGCAAAAGATAACTCGACCTTTTTGCGGCCGCAAGTTCGCTCCGGATTGGCAATATTCCAGTAAGTCCCCGAAAAAAACAGCATCGGCCTCGCAAATCAACGTGCTAGCCTGAAGGTGCACGTAAGCCCAACGCCCTACTTGTTATCGCCCTTTAGCTGGCCGTTACTGCGGCTTTTGTCGCCGGGGCCACTCGTTGGGCTGCTTGTGTTATCTGGGGCCATCGGTTCCCGGAACACTGGTGGGCAGGGCCCGCCCCAGGCGCTTACAGCAGCACTTCCAGCGTGAGAGCCGGCAACGCCAGCAGCCGCCGGCCGCTGATGCGCATGGCGTTGTCGGAGTACGCGGAACGAAAGCCGTTAGCCACGAACACCTGCACGCCCGTGCGCAGGCGCGGATGAAAGACTACGTTGGCCCCGAAGCTGCCGCCCACGTTCAGGTCCCGGACGGTGCCGCTTTGCCCGTATTGCTTCCAGTGGTAGCGGGTGTAGATGCCGCCCAGCCCCACCACCGGCTCCAGCCACGTTAGACGGCAAGGCAGGTAATAGGCCAACTGCCCGATGCCGGCGGTGCTGTACTCGTCGGGCACGGTGCTGTCGTAGTTGCGCACGCCGGCTAGTTTCAGGCCGAAATGGGGCGTCAGGCGCACTTCGCCCAGCACCCCTACCGTCCGGTACGAGCCCAGCACCCCCACCGCCACGCGGTAGGTGGGGGTTGTCGGCGTTTGGGCCTGGGCGTAGGAAAGGCTGAAAGTGGCTGTGAGCAGGAGTAGCAGGTGTTTCATGGACAATACGGATAACTATAATGGAGGCCGAAGGTAGCGGGCTGCGGACCAGTATCCTACCGCCCCTGCGTGGCCCTTGCTGGTAATTCTCGTGGGCCGCATTATCCCCGCCGAATTCCTTGAAAACCCGGCTACTGCCACCGGCTGCGTTCCTCGGCCCGGGGGGCCAGGGCAGTGGCCAGGGTACGGCCCCGCACGCGGAGAAGCTCCTGGCGGCCGTCGAGGGTGCGGGTGAAGATCAGGCGGCAGGAGCCCACGCGCTGGTGCCAGCAGTGGGCAAAATGCTCGGCGTCTTTTTTGGTTCGGGCCAGCTCCTCAGGCACGGCGTGGTAGTCGCGCTGGGGCACCAGCCGCCACAGGGTGCTCTGCCGTTCCAGCACGTAGCGGGGGTTATCGAGGGGGTTGAGGATTTCGGCCAGGTTGCGCAGGAACACGGATATTTCAAAGGCCGTGCCCCCCAGCAACGAGCACGTCACGCTGCCATCTGGTTCGCGTTCGGCCACTGCCGTTAGGCCCGCTCCGGCCCGTACCAAACCCCCGCGCCCCAGGGCCGCGAGCAGGGCCTGGGCAATCGGCTCTACGTCGCGGCCGATGTCGCGGTAGGTGAGGTAGAGCCGCAGGGCCTGCCAGAGTCGCCGCCCGAACATGACCAAGCCAACTACGGCCCCTATTTTCAGCAACAGCAGCAGTTCGGCTACCGAGTGTTTCTGCTTGGTGAAACGGGCCAGTACATTAAGCGCCTGCTCGGCAAACAGCAGCAGGGCGCAACTCAGCTCGGCCAGCAGATAGGCCAGCGTACGGGTGAGGTAGAGGCGACGCAGGCGGGGCAGGGGCTCGGGCAGCTCAAAGTCGGGACGCACACGCAGCTGGGGTACGAGCTGCGAGCCGGCCGCCAGTGCAGTTTGCCACCGCCGGGACAGGGCCGGCCGGTCGAGGGCGTGCGCAAAAGTGGGCGCGTTGAGCGTTTCGGCTGGTGGTACGGCCTCGGTTGCGGGCGGGACGCCCAGGCGGCCCAAACCCTCGGCCAGGCCGGGCGCCTGGGGCGGTAGCGCCACCCCCACAAAGGCTTGGAACCGCCGCCGTAGCAGGGCTAAGTCGGGACCCCCGGCGGAGGCGTGAGGGTCGAGGCAGGCCAGGTGCCAGATGTGGCTGGTTTTCTCTGACTGCCCGGCCTGGGTTCGGATGGCGCGGCCCCGCATCTGGTTCGATTGTACGAACGACCCCACGAAGCTGGCCAGCACCAGCGTGTTGAGGCAGGGCGCGTCCCAGCCTTCGCCCAGCAGCGCCTTGGTGCCAATAAGCGTCGTGATATCGCCCTGCTCGAAGAGTTGGGTAACGAGGCCCACGAGCTCAGTCTGACGTCCCGCCGGGGGCAACACCACCGAGTAGGCGTTGTCGTAGGGCAGGGGTTGGCTCGGTAGCGGTGGCTGGTTCGGGGCCGCCGCCAGTAAGGCGGACAGTGCGCTGGTGGGCACGATTACCACGCTGCCCGTGAGCACGCCCAGGCGCTGGTGTGGTTGGGTCTGACGGCGCAGGAGCTCGAAAACCGGCAGTACGCCCAGGCGGTTCAGGGGAAGTTCGTTGGTGGGCGTGGCGGGCATAAACTCGCGCCGGATGTAGTCAGTGAGCACCACCAGGCGCAACTCAGCTCCCAGCGCGGCCTGCTCGAATTCCACGATTCGCCCAATGCTGAACAGCTTGCTCAGGCTGGCCCCCAGCAGCTGGTCGAGCTGGGGATGAAAGCGCAGCGTTACCCGGCGGCCGGTCAGGAGCCCGCGCTGGCGCAGGTGCTTTTCGAGCGCCCGGCGGTGGGCTTGGTGGGCTTCAAATCCGGTTGGCTCAAACAGGTAAAATCCGAGGGCTTTTTCCAGCCATTCGGGCGTGAGCGGGGGCACGTCTCCGGGCTCAACCCCCAATACGGCCAGCTGATCGGGGTGCAAGGCACGGCCCTGGGCGTGCAGCACAATCAGGCTGGCGGCGAAGCTGGGCAGCTGCCCATATATCCAATCGAGGTGGTCGTGGGGGGCTTGCAGGGCCGGATGGCTGGCCAGGGCGGCGGCCAGGGCCGGGTCGTGGCGCATGGCCGCGTACTCGGCGCGCAACAGCTCGTGCAACTCGTGCAGGCGCTGCCCCTCCGAACCAGTGGGTTCCGAGAAGCACACGTAATCCTGGTGGGGGCAAAGGTCGCCAGCCGCCACCAGTTCGGGCACCGTAATTTCAGCGTCTACGGGGCCGTTCAGCTCGCAGTACCGCTTCCATTCGGCCGCCGATACGTCGTAGGGTGGGGTGGCCGTCAGGCCGACTACGGTGGGCGTCAGGGCCTCTTTTATCCGCATTAGGCTGCGCCACCAGGCATTTTGCAGATGGTGTGCCTCGTCGAGTACCAGCGTCCGGACGCCTTGCTCGCGGAGCCGTGCTATTAGCGCCGCCGTTTCGGCGGCCTCCACGGCCGGGTCGGGGTTGGTGCAGACGGCGTGCAGTGCTTGGTAGGTGCTCACGGTCAGCCAGTCCGGCTGGCGCAGGTTGGTCGAAAGCCACTCGGGCCGGGTGCCGTCAGCCAGAAACAGTTCGCAGAACCGCTGCACCCACTGGTCGCGGATGGTGAGCGTGGGGGCCAGCACCAGGGCCGGCTCGCCCAGGCGGCAGAGTACCTCCAGGCCCAGCACCGTTTTGCCCGAACCCGGCGGGGCCACCACGTGCAGGTGGTCGTTGGCCAAATGGTCATCCAACTCCTCCAGAATTCGCTGCTGGTAGCCCCGCCAGGGAAATTTGAACTGAACGGGCGCGGGTAGCGGCATAAGTAGCAACAGATTTTCAGCCGCAAACTTCAAGCTGACGGATTATAAAGGAAATGGGTGGTAGAGCAAAACGCTCCGCCGGACACATCCAGTGGATGTGTCGGCGGAGCGTTCGGTTACTGCTGATTCTTTTTGCCTACCGCACCGGCTTGGGCATGACGGGCAGGCTCTCGTGGCCCTCAGCGTCCACGCTTACTACGCCGAACAGGAAGTTGTCCTTGCTGAAGGGCAGGTCGGCGGTGGTGTCAGTGACGAAGAACTTCTGCTCCCACTCGGGGGCGCTGGTGGGGCGCATAAGCACGTAGTAGCCGGCCGGCTTTTCGCCGGCGGCGGGGGCTTCCCACTTGAGCTGGGTGCGGTTGGTGAGTTCGGCCGTGAGCACGCCCACGTTCTGGGGGGCGGCGGGGGCCAGGGCCAGATTCGCCAGCGTCGCCAGGTTCACGCCGGTGTTGCTGCGCAGGTAGGCAAAGTCCATGAACTTGGCCAGGTCGCCGTACTCCTCGCCCTTTTCGGTGCGCAAATCCTGGTGCTGGTGGCGGAAGTCCTCGTTCATTTCCGAGAAGCGCACCGCCGTGAAGCCTTGCTGATTAAATGGCGTGTGGTCGCCGCCACGCAAAAACCGGTCGGGGCGGTACTCCAGCACTACTTCGTGGCCGGGCACGTACTGCTTGGTGGCCTCGCGGGCGTAGCGGGCGAGCTGGCGGCTGGGCGAGTCGTTTTCGCTGCTGAGCGTGCGGCGAAGTTTGGCTTCCTCGGGTGTTTCGGTGGCCGGCACGCCCTCGCTGAACACCCGCAGCTGGGTCGTGTTCTTTATTTCCGGGTCGTGGCCGGTCGAGTTGCCCATGATGTCGTTGTTGAGCATCGCCACCAGGTTCCAGCCTTCTTTTTTGGCACGTTTGGCCAGGTGGGTGGAGCCATAGAGGCCCTGTTCCTCGCCCTGCACCGCCACGAAAATGATGGTGGCCGGGAACTGCTGCTGACTCATCACGCGGGCCAGCTCCATCACGGCCACCGTGCCGGAGCCGTCGTCGTTGGCGCCCGGCGCGTCGGCCGTGGCGTTCATCACGTCCGAAACCCGCGAGTCGATGTGCCCGCTCACGATAAAGATGCGCTTGTCGGTGGGGTCGGTGCCGGGCAGCGTGGCCATCACGTTGGCCATTACCACGGGCTGGTTGATGCGGCGGCCGTCGGGCTTGACGGTGAACGTGTCCTGCTCGACCTTGAGCCGCCCACCGCTGGCCTTGCTATACTTCTTGAACTCGTCCTCGACCCAGTTGCGGGCTGCCCCGATGCCGCGCTTTTTGCTTTTGGTGTCGCTCAGCGTGTGGCGGGTGCCGTAGCTCACGAGCTTGTCGATATCCTCCTTCAGATTCTTGGCCGACACCTGCTGAACCATGCGCAGAATGAGCGGATCGGGCGTGGTGGTGGGCTTATTCTGGGCGAAAACGGGGGCCGCGCAGCATAAGCCGAGCAGCAGGAGAAGAGAACGGGTCATGGGAGAGTGGTGGTTGAAGGAGTATAGACGCAATTCCGGCCCGGGCGTTGCGGCGGCGACTTTTCGTTACAGCGGATGCCGTCTGAACGGCCGGAGCTTCGCGCTACGGCCGTTCAGACGGCATCCGCTACACCTGCGTCACTATCACGCTGGCGGCGTTGCCGCCGAAGCCGGCCGCATTCACCAGAATCCGCCGTAAAGGCCGCGGGGCGGGCCCGTTCACGTCGGTAGCGAAGGGTGGTGTGGGCCACTGCTGAGTTTCCAGCACGTGCAGGGCGAAGTCGAGGCTGAGGGCGGCCGAAGCGCCCAACGTGTGGCCCGACAGCCACTTGTTGGAGAGCAGCAACGGCTGGTGCTCCCCGAACACGGCCCGTAGTGCGGCCCGCTCGGCCGCGTCGCCGGCGGGGGTGCCGGGGCTGTGCAGCACCACCGCGTCGATGGTTTCGGGGGCGACGTGGGCCTGGCAGATTGCTTCCCGAATGGCCTGCTGGAAGTGGCTTCCCTCGGGCGAGAGGCCGGTTTTGCTGCCGATGGCCTCAAAGCCGAACCCAACCCCTTCGAGCAGAAACGCGGGTTCTCCCGCGGCCTGCAATGCCGCCCGACTGCCCCGTTCCAGGGCAAACACGGCCGCGCCCTCGCCCAGTACGAACGTGGAGGGCCGGCCCACCCCCGGCCGGCAGGGCCAGTCGGCGGCCGCGTAGGGCGAATAAATGCCAATGGCCCGCATCTGGGCCAGGGTGAAATCGGTGAGTGGGGCTTCGGTGCCGCCGGCCAGAAACCGGTCGGCCATACCGGCCCGCAGCCAGGCTACAGCGTTGCCCAACGCCTGAAATGCGCTGCTGCAAGTGCTCGAATGGCTCAGGGCTGCCGCGCCCTGTTGCCCCGCATCGAAGGCCACCCAACTGGCCACGTTGCCCAGGGTAGTAAGTGGTGAAGCGGCAGCCGGCACGCTGCCCTCACTCAGAAACCCCGCGTGAAACTCCTCTAGCCGCCCCGTCGCGCCCCGGCTGCTCCCGATGCTGATGGCCATTCTGTTGCCAGTTGCCAGTTGCCAGTTGCTAGGTCGTTCAGACGAACCAGATTTAAAACGACCTGACAACTGACAACTGGCAACTGGCGACTCAACATCGGCCATTGCCAACCGGGCGGCCAGTAGGGCCAGCAGCACCGTGCGGTCGAGCTGGCGGTAGGCAGGGTGGGCGTGGCGTAGCGCCGCCAGCGCCGCTTCGGTGGCAGGCGGCAAAGCGGCTACGGGTACGCCGGTAGGGTGGGCAGTGAAGGGCGAAACCGGGTAATTGATGCCTAGCTCCAGGCCCAGCGCCGATACCCGTCCCCGGCCTCGAATAACCACCACGGCGTCGTCGGCAGGCGCGGGGTTAGTCATGCAGAATGTGGGGCAGGTTGGGGGCAGGAGTGAAGTTGAGGACCAGTTCGCGCATTTTCCGCAGCACGGCGTAAAGCAGGTCCAGCTCCTCGTCGGTGGTGCAGTAGGGCGGCAGCAGGTACACCACGTTGCCCAGGGGCCGCAGCACCACGTGGTGGTCGAGGGCTAGCTGGTAGAAGGCGTCGCGCAGGCGGCTGAAGTAGCTGGTGCCCTCGCCCGGGTCGTATTCTACGGCCAGAATGGTGCCCCGGTGCCGCACCGCCCGAATGCCCGGCTGGCCCGCTATTTCGGCCTGAAAAGCAGCGTGGGCGGCCGCAATGCGCTGGCGCTGCTCGGTGCAGGCATCGGCGCGGGTCAGCTCCAGACTGGCCAGGGCGGCGGCGCAGGCCACGGGGTTGGCCGTGTAGGAGTGGCCGTGGAAGAGGGCCCGCATCTTGTCGTCGCTCAGGAAGGCGTCGTAAATCGGGGCGGCGCAGGTGGTCAGGCCCATGGCCAGCGTGCCGCCGGTGAGGCCCTTGGAAAAGCACATCATGTCGGGCTGCTCGCTCAGCAGCTCGGAGGCAAACAGCGGCCCAGTGCGCCCGAAACCGGTCATCACCTCATCGGCAATGCAGAGCACCCCGGCCGCGTGGCAGCGGCGCAGCATCTCGCTGAGCACTTCCGGCTCGTACATCACCATGCCGGCCGTGCCCAGCACCAGCGGCTCAAAAATGAAGCCGGCTACGTCGGGACGTTGCAGCAGCGCATCGAGTTGGGCCAACACCTCGGTCTCGCGGCCCGGCACCGGTACGTCCAGAAATTCCACGTCGAACAGCATCGGCCAGAAGGGTTCCGTAAAGGCCCCGCGCGCACTCACGGCCATGGCCCCGAACGTGTCGCCGTGGTAAGAGTTTCGGAAGCAAATAAAGGTGCGCCGCTCCGGCTGGCCGAGGTTGTGGAAGTATTGGAGCACCATTTTCAGGGCCACTTCCACGGCCGTCGAGCCGTTGTCGGAGTAGAATACGCGGGCCTGACTGGCGGGCAGCAGCGCCAGCAGTTGCTCGGCCAGCTCCACGGCGGTAGGGTGGGTGAAGCCGGCAAACAGCACGTGCTCCAAGGTGCGGAGCTGCTCGCTCACCCGGGCGGTAATGCGCGGGTGGGCGTGGCCGTGCAGGTTCACCCACCACGACGAAATAGCGTCGAGGTAGCGGGTGCCATCCTCACCAATAAGCCAGCTGCCCTCACCTTTTACGATGGCAATGGGCAGCGGGGCAGTCTGCATCTGGGTATAGGGGTGCCACAGTACGGCGTGGTCGCGTTCGGAGAGGGTGGGCATGAGGCAAAGGTAGGGCGGGTAAGTTTTTTCGCGCGGAGTTCGTGGCATTGCGCAGCATCGGTTTCACGTAAATCGCGCTGCGTAACGCCGCGAAATCCGCGCGAAAAAATCTATTACGCAAACCAGGCCCGGAACTCCGCCGCGTACCGGCTCACCACGGCGGGCGTTACGGCCGGCTCCGGCAGCAGCCGGGGCAGCACCGGCCCGTCGTAGTAACTCAGAATAGCCTCCTCGGTGGCGGGCGTCGGCTCCCCATTGAACAGCAACCCGCGCACCGGAATCTGCCGCGCCTGCAGCGCCTCCAGCGTGAGCAGCGTGTGGTTGATGCTGCCCAGGTAGTGCCGCGACACCACCACCACGGCCAGCCCCAATTGCTGCACCAGATCGGCCACTAGAAAACCGGGGGCCAGGGGCACCAGCAACCCGCCCGCGCCCTCTACCACCAAGTGGTTTTTGGTGGCGGGGAGTTCAAAGTCAGTGGGTTGCAGCGTGAGGCCCTCGGCGGCGGCGGCGGCGTGGGGCGAGGCCGGCAGCGCTAGTCGGTGCCGCTCGGGCCAGAAGCGGCTGATGGGGTTCTGCACCAGCCCGCGCACGGTGCCCGCGTCGGTGGTGGGCGTCAGGCCCGCTTGCACGGGCTTCCAGTAGTCGGCTTGCAGGGCTTCGGTGAGCACGGCCGCGGCGAAGGTCTTGCCCACGTCGGTACCGATGCCGGTGATGAAGAGGTGTTCCAAAGAATGTGCGCTTGGCGTTATCAATACGGTATCAGATTTAAAGTTTACTTGCTGATATTTCCGTTTTGATATTGTTGAATTTAGCTAAATAAAAATCGTAGGTATAGGCATTATAAGGCAATATTTTCTGAGCAAATAATTTAGCTATAAAGCAGCCTAATAACAAAGGAAAGAACAAGTCATAGCCATTCGGAACGATATTACACACCAATATTAAAGCAGTAAAAGGCGCATAAATAGAGGCTGATAGGGTAGCTGCCGCGCCTACTAAAGCAAAGTTGATTGGTATTAGATGGGTGCCTGCTACGGCATTGCATAAAGAGCAGAATAGCAAACCCAGAAACGCGCCCGCTACGATGCTCGGTGCGAATACTCCTCCATCACCACCGGCGCCAAGCGTTAGGGAAGCAGCCAGCGGCTTCAGCAACATAATAATAGCTAGGGTTAGAATTGGGATTGATGGATTGTCTAGTACTTCTTTTAACCCGTGGTAACTATCACCATATAAAGCCGGGAACATAAAAATCATGCTGCCAACCAGAATAGCCCCGATATTAACCCGCACAAAGTTGTTGTTAATATTGCCGAATACGGCTTTCATACGGGTTACGAGCAACGTGAAATAGACTGATAGCAGGCCGCTTAACAAGCTAAGGGCGGCAAACCAGGGTAATGCCTGCCAGTGCCAGTTCTGAACAGGTAAAGATAAAAGTCGTTCGTGTTCGAATAAGGCAATAAACAGCCAGGCTACCAAGGCTGATGCGGCGCAGCTAACGACAATGGAACGCCTTGCTTTTCGGGCAATAACTTCCATCGCGAACAGCCCGCCCGCCAATGGGCTTACAAACAGAACAGCGACACCCGCCGTAACGCCAGCGCATACCAGTTCGCGCTTATACCTTTTGGCCGAAAAATCATTTTTATAAACGGTGTTGCCGATGGTAGCAGTAGCCACCACTGTGGAAACTTCTACACCCGTAGAGCCGCCAAAAACAACCGTCAGGAAACCATTGAGAAAATGGGACGGAATTTTAAATATGGGTAGATGCTCTTTTCTCTGGTCGAGCGTCTTATATATTTCTACAATTCCTTTGTTCTTTCGGCCGTGGAACAAGTGTTTTCTGGAAAAGAAAATAAGTGTCAGTCCGACAGTGGGTAATATGATAAATAAAAGAGCGTTAAAATTATTGATATTTTTATAAACCATCAATTCGATATGCTCGGTCATATGTTTCAACGCATAGGCCAGAATGCTACTGGCTAACCCGATGAGTGCCGAGGAGAGAATAAGCTTTAAGTAGTTGTGTTTTATGATTTCTTCTCTTTCCATTGCGCAAAAATGTACTGTGTTGTGAGTGCCTGATGTAGTGTGGTGGTGAAGGGTATGACTGACGTATGAGTTCTGCGCTTTTGTTCCGGCAGCAACTTCCTGGGCCATTGTGCGAGTACGAAATGCGGCTGCGTACTATCGGCTTCTACGTGACGCAAGGATGCTTTGTGCAGTTATTTGAATTGTGACAAGTACCGCAACGTAACTCGAATTGGCTGGACCGGCGCGGAGAAAGAAAGACCATCCGCGCTGCAGACTGTTGCCGACAACTGACTATCTAGCCCAAACGGGGCCCATTATGTTTTATGACTCCGGTAAAAGCTGGTTCATTTAACGCAACACCGCTGCCAGCCCGTCAATTTCCGCCTCCGTGTTGTAGGAATGCACGATCAGGCGCAGGCGCTCGGTACCTACCGGCACCGTCGGCGACACGATGGCCCGCACGTCGAAGCCGGCGGCCTGAGCAGCGGCAGCCACGGCGCGCACCTGGGCCGGACCGGGACTGTGGGTGAAGAAAACCGGGTGGATGATGTGGCTGGTGGCGGGCACGCGCAGGCCGGGCACGACGTTGAGCGTGGCTACCAAATGCGCCGACAGCGCCAGCAGTTGCGCCCGCTCCGCGTGGAGTTCTGGCAGTAGCTGGCAGGCCGCCGTGAGGCCGGCAATGGTGGCGGGCGGCAGAGCCGTGGTGTAGATGAAGGGGCGGCTGAAGCTCAGCAGGTAATCGCGCAGCAGGGCCGGGCCGGCCACCGCCGCGCCCTGGCTGCCGAGGGCCTTGCCGAACGTGAGAATGGTGGCAAATACATCGTTCTGGAGGTCCAGCGCCGCTACCAGCCCCTCACCCTGGGGGCCGTACACGCCGTTGGAGTGGGCCTCATCCACCACTAGGTGCAGCCCCCGGGTCCGGCAGAAGGCGGCCAGTTCGGGCAGCGGGGCCATATCGCCATCCATGGAGTACAGAGCTTCCACGGTCACGAATACCGCGCCGGTAGCCCGGCTCAGCTTGCGCTCCAGGTCCTGCAAATCGTGGTGGCGGAAGCTCCAGGCGGTGGCGAAGCTGGCCCGGATGCCTTCCTTCACGGAGGCGTGGCTGGCCTCGTCGTAGAGAATCGTGTCGCCGCGCCGGGGCACGGTGCTGAAGAAGCCCAGGTTGGCGGTGTAGCCCGAGTTGAAGAGCAATGCCGCTTCGGTACCATGAAACTGCGCCAGGTGGGTTTCCAGGGCTTCGGCGGCGGCGGAGTTGCCGGTCAGCAGGCGGGAGCCAGTGCTGCCGGCGGGCAGTTGCGCAGCATCGGCTACGGCGGCGCGCACCCGCGGGTGCCGGCTCAGGCCCAGGTAGTCGTTGGAGCTGAAATCGATGAGGCCGGGCGCAGGCGGGGCGGGCAGGCGGCGGCGGGTGCCGGCGGCCTCGCGGCGGGCCAGCTCCGCGTGTAGGCGTTGGTGGAGAGGAGAGGGCATCATGGGCAACGGTCAAGACGGTAAATACCGCGAAAGCCCGTTTCGCGACAAACAAAGCGAGTATCGGCGCGCCTGGTTCTCGTGGCTCGTTTCCAAATACTCGCTTCGCTCGTCGCGAAACGGACTTTCGCGCTACTGCTCTTTCTCTTTCGGCTTACCCTTCAAACTGCTTGGCCGAGAGCCACACGCTGCCGTCCTGGCCGAAGGTGCGGGCATTGATAACCAACCACTCGGAGTCCACTTCTACCCGGTCGCCGACGGCGGGTAGCACGCCGTGGCGCTGCATGACCAGGCTCAGGGCCGCGCCAATTTTATCTTCCAGCTCCGAAATCACGTCCTGGGCTTCGCGGGAATCGTGCTGCTGACGGATGGTCTCAGCGTAGGTGTGGTCGAGGTTGAGGTCGAAGGCAATTTCCATGGGGAGGGAGGAAGGTGGGATGAATAGAACAGTCATGCTGAGCGCAGCGGAGCGGAGTCGAAGCATCTCTACCGCTTTGTTGCAGTCAATAGGATTACTACTGCGGTAGAGATGCTTCGACTCCGCTGCGCTCAGCATGACACCGTTCTGGTAAAGCTGTTCTTAGGGTTCGCCCCTTACGCCTCCACCGGAGCCTTGCCGCGGCCCATGAGCACGGCGCCTTCGGGCACGTCCTTGAACGATTTGCGGGGCGTGAGGCCGAGCAAGGCGAACATCTGCTGGTCGGCGTCGAAGTCGGGGTTGGGGGTGGTCAGCAGCTTCTCGCCCGAGAAGATGGAGTTGGCACCGGCCAAAAAGCAGAGGGCTTGCTCCGTGACGGGCATTTCCTGGCGGCCGGCCGAGAGGCGTACCATCGTGTGGGGCATCAGGATGCGGGCGGTGGCAATCATGCGCAGCATTTCCCACACGCTCACGCGGGGCTGCTCGGCCAAAGGCGTGCCTTCCACGGGCACCAGGGCATTCACAGGCACGCTTTCGGGGTGGGCGGCCAGGGTGGCCAGGGTGTGCAGCATGGCAATGCGGTCCCCGTCGGTTTCGCCGAGGCCGATGATGCCACCCGAGCAGACCGAAATACCGGCCTTGCGCACATGCTCCAGCGTGTTCAGCCGGTCGTCGTAGGTGCGGGTCGTGATGATGTCGTCGTACTTCTCGCGGCTGGTGTCGAGGTTGTGGTTGTAAGCGTAAAGGCCGGCCTGCTTGAGGCGCTCGGCCTGGTACTCGTTTAGCATGCCCAGGGTGCAGCATACTTCCAGCCCGAGGCCGTTCACCTGCTCCACCATGCCCAGCACGCGGTCGAAGTCCCGGTTATCGCGGATTTCGCGCCAGGCGGCGCCCATGCAGAAGCGGGTCGAGCCGGCGTCGCGGGCGCGCTGGGCCGAGGCCAGCACTTCGGCGTCGGGCAGCAGCTTGTGGGCCTGTACGCCCGTGTGGTAGCGGGCGGCCTGGGGGCAGTAGGCGCAGTCTTCGGGGCAGCCGCCGGTTTTTACGCTCAGCAGGGTGCACACCTGCACCTCACCGGTGGCCTGAGTTTCGGCGTGAATGGCGGCGGCTTTGGTCACCAGCTCCAGCACGGGCTGGTGGTAGATGGCGGATACTTCGGCGAGGGTCCAGTCGGTACGGAGATTCATAGATTTTTGAGCTGTTAGCTGTTAGCTGAGGGCTGCTAGCTTTTGGGGTGGGCTTTAGACCGGCAGTTAATAGCGAAAAGCTATCAGCTAACGGCCAAAGTAGGGGTAAAACGAGGCGGCTCGCCGGGGCCAAAACCACCAGCGAGCCGCAAGATACAGGAGAACCCCAATTGTGCCCTAGTGTAACTTATGGGGCGACTGTCCCGAACGGCCGAATCACGGCCAACCAGGAGTGGCTGATCTACCGCTTGCCGGGACGACTGGCTCCACGGCTGCCCCGGCTGCTGGTTTTGCCCTTGGCTGGGCCGCTGCTGCTGGCTCCCTTGGCGGGCCGTTTAGTGGGGCCTTTGGGGCCGCTGGCCGGGCTGGCGGGTTTGCCGGGGCGGGTGCCAGCCTTGCCGCTGGGCCGGCCCGAACCAGCACTACGACCAGCCGTGGACAGCTTCTTGGGGTTGGCTCCGGCTTTAGGCTTGCCCTTGTCGAGCCAAGTACCCACGGGTAAGGTTTTGGTAGGGCGCGGCGTGGTTTCGTCGTCGAAAGACGGGCCGGAAGGAAGACGGGAAATAGCGGGCCGGCTGGTGGCGGGCCGGGCCGTTTTGTGCCCCGGCCGGTCGCCCCACTGGTCGGCTGTAGACACCACTTTGCGGCGGCGCGGCACTGCGCCATCGTCGGTGCCGCTCGAATGCTCAATCATCTCGAACAGCACCTTCAACTCCTTATCGCGCAGCTCGCGCCACTCGCCGGGCCCCAGGCCCTTGATGCCGATGTTCATGACGCGGATGCGTTCGAGCTGGACCACTTCGTAGCCGAAATGCTCGCACATGCGCCGGATCTGGCGGTTCATGCCCTGGATAAGGATAATGCGGAAGATGTAGGGCGTCTCCTTGCTCACCTTGCACTTCTGGGTCATCACCCCCAAAATCGGCACGCCGCCCTGCATGGCCTCAATGAAGTCGTCTTTGATGGGCTTATCAACCATCACGACATACTCCTTCTCGTGCTGGTTGCCAGCCCGTAGGATTTTGTTGACGATGTCGCCGTTGCTGGTGAGTAGAATCAGGCCCTGCGACTCTTTATCGAGGCGGCCGATGGGGAAGATGCGCACCGAGTGCTTGATGCTGCGGATGATGTTGTCGCGCACCGACGTATCGGTGGTCGTGACGATGCCCGGGGGCTTGTTGTAGGCAATGTACACGGCCTCTTCTTCGGGCCGGGGCTCAATATGCACGCCGTTCACTACCACCCGGTCTTTGAGCGTCACTTGGTCGCCGACGCTGGCGCGCTTGCCGTTGACCAGCACGTTGCCCTGCTCGATGTGGCGGTCGGCTTCGCGGCGCGAGCACACGCCGCTTTCGCTGATGTATTTATTGAGACGGGTCGACATGGGCGCTGGGGACTGAGGCAAACGGGTAAAAAAACAGGCTGCCAACCCGAGAGGGGTCGGCAGCCTGCAAAGGTACACCGGATATAGGATAGGGGTAGAAGAGGCGGGTAAATTTGGCCTATTACTATGGCATCTTCTCCACAAACACTGGCGCACATCCAGCATCCCCGCACTCGCTAATTCTTACGTTCGAGGGGTCGAAGAAATCATGAACCGTGATGATTTTGTACCCATCTATGTATCTGTCTGGCTGCTTTGTGACATCGTCTTGCAGCCTGTTTTTAAATTTATTGACAAAAAAGCTGGACCTGCCTAATGTGTCTTTGTTCAGACAGTTTTTCGTGTAGATAAGAACCATTTTATTGTCGATGGTCGCATAATAGCAAGGAGGATTATTCGTGACATAGCTTACATATGCTATGCTGCTGATATAATACTGTTTACAATTATTGTTATTCTCAATTATCTCTATGTACGGAACTTCATCACGAACTTTGTAATGCTTTGAGACATAATCCTTGACGCACTGATTGGTTAAGGTATAGGCATATCTATCTGCTTTGCTGGAGCAGGCAGCAAGCGGCAGTAGAAATAAGCACAGAATGAGCTTTCGCATACGATAACCAACGGGCAGCCGTGCGCCTAGACCCGGACTCAGGCAAAAAACGCGAACAGCGCCGTTTCCAGCTCGGCGGGCAGCGTGGGCGGCGTGATGGTGCGCAGCGTCAGCGGCAGGCTCCCATCGGTGGGCGCAAAAGTACCATCGGTGGTATTGAACCGCAGCTGGCCCTGGCTGAATTCGCGCTGGTGCTCGCCGTCTTCCGTGCTCATATCCTCAAAATCGAGCTGGCTGAGCTGGCCGCTGGCGTTATCGAAATGCAGCCAAAAGTATAAGTGAGCGGGGTTTTTGCTCTGAATGTCGAGGCGCTTTATCTCAAAAATAGTGGCCGTATCGGCTTCAAACAGAAATAGGGAGCGGTAGGGGAAGCTCATAGGGAAGAAAAAGGATGCTTAAAAGGCGTAAATAAGCAGGGCCACAATCGGCACAAACACCAGCAGGCAGATAGCCAACGGCCGCCAGATGCTTTTGGTGGGGAAGTCGCGCGGGTTGGCAATGAAACGGTCGGCGTAGCCATTCAGTCCGTAGGCACTGGCCAGGCCCACGCCCACGGTGTAGGCTCCGGTGTTGGGGGAATAGGGCAGCAACGCCAGCACAATGGCCATCAGGGCCACCACGGCCACGCTGCCCCAAAGGGCCTTCCGAGCTGCATCGGGCTGGCCAACGGTCCGCAGGTTGTGCGCCGTGAACACCCCGCCGGCAATGGCCGTGAACAGCAACGAGAACAAACGCACGCTCCGCTGGGAGTAAAGTGGCGGGTTGGCAGTGGCGGAAGCAGCGGGAAGGGGCATGGATTAGGTAAGGGGAAATGCGTAGGACACGCCAGCAGCCAAGCATGGCCGGCGGCTGATCGGGTTATTTGGACCTACAATTTTACCTCTTTTTCGCCCTTATCCACGCCTTGCATCCACGTCATCAGGCCGTGCATGTAGGTTTGCTGGTCGTCGTAGAAGCTCATGTGGCTGCCGTTGGGGCAGATGAGGGCCGTGCCGTGCTGGACTTTTTCGGCCACCATGCGCATGTGCTCGGGGTCCATGGTGTCGTACTTGCCGCCGATGCTGAGCACGGGCACGGCCAGCTTGGGCAGGTCGGGCACGCGGTTCCAGTTGAGCAGCTTGCCGGATACGCCAAACTCGCTGGGCCCCTGCATGGTCACGTAGAGCGACTGGTTCATTTTGGCGAAGGAACGGTTCACCGGCTCGGGCCACTGCTCCAGAGGGCGGCGCAGAATGTGCTGGGTGTAGAAGTTTGGCAACAGCAACTCCATGTAGCGCGGATTCTGGTAATCCTTCCGCGCCTCAATTGCCCGGATTTCCTTCAGCACTTCGGGCTTGAACTGGGGCGCCAGCACGTCGTTGGCGTACTTGCCGTAGGCAGGAATGCTCATCATCATGTTGCTGATGACGAGGCCCTTGAGGTGTTGCTGGTACTTGAGGGCATACTCGGCGGCCAGGATGCCGCCCCAACTGTGGCCGAGCAGGTAGAAATTGCTGCTGTCCAGGTTCAGCGCCTGGCGCACCTGTTCCACCTCTTCCACGTAGCGCGGCAGGCTCCACATGGCCGTATCCTTGGGGCTGTCGGAGTTACCGCAGCCGAGCTGGTCGTAGTAAATGAATTCAATGCCTTCGCGGGGCAGAAAGCTCTCCATGCACTCGAAATATTCGTGCGTCGCGCCCGGCCCGCCATTGAGCAGCAGCAGCTTAATGCGTGGGTTGCTGCCGAACCGCTTGGTCCAAACGTTGAACGTGCCCTTGGGCGTCGTGATAGGCACCATTTTCACCCCGCCATCGGCCAGCATAGCGGTATCGGGAGCAGGGAAGTAGGTGGCGAGAGCCGGGGCGGCGGCATCGGCGGCCGGGGTGGTGGGAGCAGTGGAGCAGGCTGCGGTAAGGGCCAACAGGGCTCCGGCGAGTAGTTTGTTCAGCATGAAAGCAATGTAGGCAGCAGTTGTCAGTTATCGAAGCTGTTTACAAAGTACCCGAAATCAACAAGAACGTCATGCTGAGCTTGTCAAGCATCTCTAGCGCTTCGTTGAATGACTTAGAGGAAGCGGTAGAGATGCTTCGACAAGCTCAGCATGACGTTCTTACTGGCAACCAACAACCAGTAACTACTCCTCTGCCAGCCACTGCATTACCCGGTACTCGCCGGGGCCGATGAACAGGCGTAGCACATTGTCGGTGAGTTCCAGGCCGTGGGCGCTGTTGGTGAAGAACAGCAGGCTTTCCTGGCGGCCGGGGAGTACCATGAAGAAGCCCTGGAAGTCGTCGTTGTCGCCCCAGTGCCAGAAGGCGGGGCCAGCGATGGTGGTGGCCAGGCCCACGCCGGTAGCCCAACCGATAAACGGGTCGGTGGGGGAGACAGGATTGCCGCAGCGCTGTGCCTCGTTGGCGGCCGTGGTGAGCAGGTGGGCGGTGGCCGGTTTCAGGCCCCGGCCAGTGCGCAAGGCCTGCAAAAAGCGGTTGTAGTCAGCGGCCGTCGTCAGCAGCGAGTAGGCCGCGTAGGGCTCCGCGAAACGGCGCAGATACTGTTTCTTGCTGCCTAACGACAATGGGCCGCCCAAACTGAGCGGCCCATTATTAGGAAGCATTAATGTAGTGAGTTAGCCGAGCGTGTGGTACACAGCCTGCACGTCGTCGTCGTCCTCGAACTTCTCAATCAGGTTCATCACCTCTTCCAGCTCATCGCCTTCGAGGTGGACGGTGGTGTTGGGCACCCGTTGGAGCTGGGCCGATACTACGTTGAACTCCTTTTCTTCCAGCGCCTTCTGCATCTGGCCGAAGTCGGTAAAGGCAGTTTCGACCACAATGAACTCCGTGACGTTGCCCTGCTCGTCCTCGTCCTGGTCGGCGTACACGTCCTCGGCCCCGGCGTCAATCAGCTCCAGCTCCAGCTCTTCCACGTCCAGCCCTTCGGCGGCCAGCTTGAATACGCCCTTGCGGGTGAAGGTATAGTCGGAGGAGCCGGCGGTACCAAGGGCGCCGTTGCCCCGGTTGAAGTACATGCGCACGTTGGCCACGGTGCGGGTGGGGTTGTCGGTGGCGGTTTCGATAACCACGGCCACGCCGTGGGGTGCGTAACCCTCGTACACCACTTCCAGGTAATCTTTTTCCTCGCGGGAGGAGGCCCGCTTAATGGCGGCCTCTACCCGGTCCTTGGGCATGTTCACGCCCTTGCCGTTCTGGATGGCCGTGCGTAGGCGCGAGTTGGTATCGGGGTTGGGGCCGGCCTCTTTCACGGCCATCACGATTTCGCGGCCAATCCGGGTAAAGTCTTTCGACATCCGGTCCCAGCGCTTCATTTTGCGGCCTTTCCGGAATTCAAACGCGCGTCCCATCTATTGGTGAATGAGTGAGTAAGTGAATATGTGAGTTGTTTCGGCCCGGAGGCGAAACGTGGCGCAAGTTAGCAGAAAGCCCGGCGACGTAGGGAAGCGTTGCGTAAGTGACTCGGTGAATGAGTGCTTAACGTTCTCATTCACCGGGTTACTCATTCATTCATTCATTCATTCATTCATTCACCGAGGCCCCGGCTTCAGCCCAATGCCGCGGGCCAGCAGCCAGTCGAGGGCGCGGGCGGGTAGCAGGCGGGGCACGATATAGGCCCGGAACACATCGGCGGCAATGGTGTAGCGGATTTTAGGGCGGGGCGTTTCCAGTATCTGCACCAGCCGGTCGGCCACGTACTCGGGCGTCAGGCCCTGGGTGCGGGTTTTGTTGATAAAGCCCAGAAACCGCTGGGCCGGGCCGTGGTAGGGCGTTTGGGCATACGGCTCCAGGTCGATGCCCTTGTCCCAGATGGGGGTTTGCGTGACGCCAAGCCCGATCAGTACTACCGGCACCCCGAACAGCCGCAATTCGCGGCGCAGCGTAGCCGTGAGGCCCTCCAGCGCGTGCTTGGTGCCCACGTAGGCCCCCAAAAACGGGGCCGCCACCTGCCCGCTCACCGAGCCCATGTTCAACACCCGGCCCGGCTGCCCCGTAAAGCCCGACCGCGCCCCGAGCAGTGGCAGAAATGCCTGCGTCACCTGCAGCAGCCCCAGTACGTTCACCTCAAACTGCTGCCGGATTATCTCGATGGGCTGGTATTGCAGCGGCCCGCCAAAGGCCACGCCGGCGTTGTTGAGCAGTCCCGTGAGCGGCTCGGGGCCCAGGGCGTGGGCTACCTCGGCGGCAGCGGCAGCAATGGCGTCGGCATCCGTCACGTCGAAAAGTAGAGGCGTGAAATGCTGGCCCAATTCCGCTCGAAGGCGCGCCGCATCGGCCTCGCGGCGGACGCTGCCGAACACCCGGTAGCCCCGGGCCAGAAAAGCCCGCGCCGCCGCCAGCCCCACCCCACTCGATACGCCGGTAATCACTATGGATTTAAGAATAGCAGGGGCCATCGGCAGGAACTGGTTAGGAGGAGATAAAGCAGTGCCACCGCAGGGTAGCACGTTGGGGCGCTGCCCTACAGACGCCGCAAAATATAGATGCTCTGGTTGCCGGCCGGATAGCCCGCCAGCGTAATCGTAAGCGAATTCTTAACCAACCGGAAAGTGCCCTCGTCGGTACGGGAACGGCCGTTTTTGTCGGGGTACATGAAGCTGATGTGGCCGGGCGTAAACGTGAAGCGCCCATCCTGATCGAAGCGCATGGTACCCCCATTGGCCGCCAGCGTCAGGCGTTTTTGGTAGGTGCCGTTGGCGCGCAGCGTAAGCGTGCCGCCCACGCCCTGGGCTGGCAGCAGCTCGGGGCCGCTCTCCTGGTCGAGGATGGCATAGGAACGGTAAGTATAAGTGCCGAAAAAGGTGGCGGGCGGGGCCGCTTGCTGGGCACGAGCGGGGGGCGCCTCAGCCAACAGCCCCACGCACAGTAGTAGCAGCAAATAAAAACGTAAATTCATGCCGAAAGATAAGCGGCCGGGCCCAAACGTGGCCTCGGTCAAACGGGGCAGCTCAGCAGCCAGGCGTGGGCGGCCAGCTGCTCATCAAAATCGAATGCCCGGAGCTCTACGCCCTGAATGTGGGGGAGGGCGGAGGCAATAGCGTGGCGCGAAGGCCAATCCATGGACTGAATCCAGGCGACGTACCGCACGCCCCGGGCCGCGAGCTGCGGCGCAAACTCCCGGCCAATCCATTCGGCGGCTTCCCACCACTCGCCGTACACTTCGCTGCTGTCGTTGATCATGCGCCGACAAGGAGCATCGGGCAGATAATTGAGTAAAAGCTGACAGTCTCTCTTAGCCGAGTCTGCGTCGTGGTATCCTAGCCACCGCACCCGCAACAGCGCTTCCGGGGCTGCATAACTAACAACTAGCGGTTCTATGTCAAGTAGTATTTTTTCGAGAACAGGCATATAAGGATAGGGCGAACAGGATCAGGCGTTTATTTGAATGCCTGAGCGCTGGTTAAGGTTGTGCTAATCTATTTTCAAGCTGAACAGTGGTAAAAATAGAAATTTTTAAGATGCCTGTTCTAGCCTACGGAAGTTGTGTTAGCGGGTTCACAGCAACTTGAACCTATCTGCTCCACTCATGAACCAGCCTAGCCGCATCTGAAAAAGCGCAGCTGCTCAGCAAGCGCCTAAAGGCAGTGTTGGCGATAAGGCAAGCGGACCCCGCTGTACCAAGGCTTCCTCTTAGTGCTGCAAATACGGAAGTATTTTTAAAGGTGGTTACTCCAACCATGCAGCCGTTCGAAACAGCGCACATTTAATGGCCGCCGCTATTATCTTAAGGCTGTACTCGAAGTTGGCTGGTTCGGGGCTATTTTGTCCCTGGCGCCATCCAGGCCGTGCTGAGGCAGGCACACAAAACCTTCGCTAAGGCTTATATTAGGGACGTTGTGCTGCTGCCCAACCTTCCCACTCCCTTCCCTAGGCTCCATGCCGCCTGCTGCCATGAAAATTCATTTGCTCGCTCTGTTGCTGCTGACCGCCGGTTCCGTACTGGCTCAGAAAACGCCTGCTAACAATCCGGTGGCTAAGAACATGGCCGTTCCTGCTAGTCCGGCCCCCGCATTCACGCTTAGCTGCGCTACAGAATTACCGGCGAGTCCGCTCCAGAAAATCTACTGTGAAACGCGGCAGCTGAAGCTGCCTGCCCCGCCCACCGGTACGGCCCTGACCGTGGACGCGCGCGCCGATGGCGGCATTAATGTGCGGGCCTGGGCCGGGTCCGATGTTCGCGTACGGGCCCGCATAACGGGTCGGGCCGCCACGGCCGAAACGGCCCGCGCCCTGGCCGCTGCCGTGCGCGTGGGTACCGCCAACAATACGTTGCGGGCCGAGCTGGCCAACGGCTCGCTCGACGGCTGGGCCGTGAGCTACGAAGTGCTGGTGCCCGCCGCTACCGACCTGATACTAAAAGCCATTGCCGGCAGCCTGACCATGGAAAACATACAAGGCGTCCTCCGTTTCGAGAACACCACCGGCAACGTGCGCCTGAGCGGCGTAAGCGGCGATGTGCGCGGCCGCACCACCAACGGCGAGCTGACCCTGACCCTAACCGGCGACACCTGGATGGGGCCAGCCCTCGATATAAGCACCGTGAACGGAAACGTGATTTGGCAACTGCCGCCCGCCTACGCTGCCACGCTACTGGCCCGTACCACCCGCGGCCGGGTCAGTGCAGAGCTAAACACCAAGCGCCTGAGCGTGCTGCCGCATAGCCTAGCGGCCACCCTGGGCAAGGGCGGCGTTCAGCTGAAAGTGAGTACCGTAAACGGCAACGTGCGCGTCGTGCAGGATCACCCGCCCCAACTTCCCGCCGACACAATCGACGCGGAGGAGTAGGGTGGGGGCAGGAAATAGGCTACAATGAATCGTCGCCGGCCACTACCTGGGCGTGGTTGAGCACGGCTACCAGCGTAACGCCCCCCAGGATGTTGCCCAGCAGGGCCGGCACCACGAAGCCGCCGAATACCGCCCCCCAGCTAGCCTGCCCCACGGCCGCCACGCTGAATACTTCAATCGAGCCGGCAATAATGTGGCTGAAATGGGCAATGCCCACCAGATAAGTCATCAGGATGATGACCCACACCCGGGCCGACTCAGCGAAGGGCAGCAGCCACACCATGAGGGCAATTACCCAGCCCGCGAAAATGCCGCGCAGCAGGGTGGTTCCAAAATCGTACTGCATGGCATGCTCGCCCAGCTTCACGAACTCGGCCTTGACCGAATCGTCGAAAGCGGAGCTGTGCATGGCCACTAGCGCCAGCGCCAAGGCCCCGATGAGGTTGGAGCCGAGGACCACACCCCAGAGCCGGAACACATTGAGCAGTGTGGTCAGGTCCTTTTTAGCCAACAGAGGCAGAATGGGAGTCAGCGTGTTTTCGGTGAAAAGCTGCTGACGCGCCAGAATCACGATCAGGAAGCCCATGCTGTAGCCGAAAGTGGACACCAACGGCCGCCAGGGCGCGTCGGGGAGGTAGTGGTTGAGCAGTCCTTCGGCAATCATCGAGAAGCCCATGGAAAGGCCCGCCGCCAGCCCCGACCAGAACAGGGCGGCCGTGGAGCGCTTGAGCTCCGACTCGCCTTCCTGCAAGGTGGTGCGGTAAAGTACTTTGCCACTTGGCGCCTTCCGCTCGTTGGCTTCCCGCTGCTCAGCCCGATCCTTCTGGATATCCTGCTGCTTGGTCTTCTCGTCTACTTCTTGCTGCATAGAGGGGCTTAAACGCGTTCGGCCAATAAACGGCGAAGGCCAACGAAAAAGAAAAAAGGCATCCGGGCGCAAAAATCCCGCAAGCCGCTGAATACGAAAGTGTAAACAGCGACTTACGGGAAATGATTTGTTGTCTTGGCCGGTTAGCCAGCCACTACTGGGTGCTTAGCGCGCGACTTCTTCGGTGCGGAAGCGTTTGGGCTCGCCGGCCTGCGGGCGCGGGTATTCGTTCTGCTTTTTCTGCTGGTACTTTTTTACCAGCACGGCCGCCCCTGCCAGAGCTGCCAGGCTGGCGGCGGCCACCGCGAATTTGGTCCGAATGGGGTCGGCGGGGGCGGGGGGCAAGTAGGCTACTCCCTTGGAATCGAGGCGGGCGGGCTCGCGGGTGTAGCGGCCGTGGGCGGGCACCGCGAATTCGTCGGCTAGCTTACGCAGGCCTTCGGTGGCGGTGGGGCCACTCATGGCCGGGCCGTGTCCGCAACCGATGTGCTCGGGCCGTAAGTCGGCCAGCGTGCGGATGGACTCGCCTACCTGCTGCCAGTTGTAGTTGAAGGGGGCGCCGGCAATGCTGATGCCGGGCAGCTGGAGCAGCACCGAGGGTACCGATTCGTGGTCGCAGGTGGCAAAGGCATCGGCCCCAAGCAGGGTGCGGTCTTTTTCGCGGAACAGCGCTATCTGGCCCGGCGCGTGGCCCGGTACGTGGTACCAGTGCCAATCGGGCAGGAAGGGTGGGTCGAGGTCGTTGGCCGGCAGTTGCTGCACATGGTCGGAGAGCTGAAACGACTGGGGCGGGAAAAACCGCGACACGAAGGCCAGCGAGCCGCCCCCAGCCACGGTAGGGTCGGCGGGCGGGTACACAGCCCGGGCCGTGAGAAAGGGCAGTTCTAACTCGTGCGCCAACACCGGTACGTGCCAGTGCTCCGCCAGGGCCTGGGCCGAACCAGCATGGTCCATGTGGCCGTGGGTGAGGATAATGGCTTCGGGGTGGGTGCCAGGGTAGAAAATTTTGTCGGCCGCCGCCACAATGGCCTGCTCCGAGCCGGGCAAGCCGGTATCAACCAGCACCCACTCGCCGGGCGTGCCGGTTTCAATAAAATATACATTCACAAAGCGCTGAATGGAAAGCTGATGAACGCCGGGCGCTACTTGTTTCATGGGACAGGAAATAAGGTAAAACGATACCTTACACTACGTGTTCCCGCTCAATTTGATTTGGTGAACCCGCCATAAGCACGGCCCCGCACTAGGTGCGAAAGCGACTAAACGCTACTTTAGGAGCATCTCTCCCTCGCTACTTCAAGCCGGTAACGTCCCTTTTTCCTTTATTCTATGGCTGCCAGTTCCGAAAAAGCTGACCTTTTTTTCCAAACCGCCCGACTCTTGCAGGCCCAAGGGCTGCGCATCGAACGCCAAGATGATACCCGGCCCTGGGGCGGCTTTTTCGTGCTCGACGAAACACAGGCCCAAATCTTTGCCAACCAGTACTTCGATGGCCTCTGCGTCGATGATTTGCGGATATCGGGCCAGTTGAGTCCTAAAATTCTGCTCGTCGCACCCCACCAGCGCCTGTCGTGGCAGTACCACCACCGCCGGGCCGAAATCTGGCGCGTCGTGAGCGGCACGGTGGGCGTCGTCGTCAGCGACACCGATGCGGAAGGCCCGCTGAAAACATATGGTCCGGGCGAGCAAATCACGCTCCGCCAAGGCGAGCGGCACCGCCTCATTGGCCTCGACGGCTGGGGCACCATCGCCGAAATCTGGCAACACACCGACGCCCAAAACCCCTCCGACGAAGACGACATCGTGCGCGTGCAGGACGACTTTAATCGCAGATAAAGCAGATGGGACGTTCAATGTGGTGACACTACCCAGTGATAACCAAAACAGCACCCCTTGCGGAGTGGCTGTTTTGGTTATCACTGGGTGATGATGCAGGGCGAATCCCTTTGATGGGTTTCACACCGGGAAAGGGCTCGTCTGCATCAGCGGCATCCAAACATCCGCGCCATCCGTGATTTATTTCGTGCTTAGTGCCTCATTCAGGCTTTCCAGCAGCTGCTCTACGCCGGCCTGCTCGCCGCCGCTGCCGAGGTGGACGCGCAGAGTGCGGCGGTTGTAGTCCTGGAGGGCTTGCAGGTCGCCGGCGGCCTGGGCGTTCTGGAAGGTGCCGAAGGTGTAGGGGCGGCCGGGCAGGGGCAGGTCGTGGGGGTGGTCGGTGGTGATTTGCAGGAATAGCCCCGTATCGGGGCCGCCCTTGTGGAACTGGCCGGTGGAGTGCAAAAAGCGCGGGCCGTAGCCAGCCGCGGTGGCTAGGTGCAGGCGCTGCTGCACGAGCTGGCGCAACGCATCGAGCTCGGTGTTGAGGGCCGGGGTTTCCATCAGGTAGGCCTGCACGCAAAGGTAGTCGCCGGGCCGGGCCTGCCCGAAAAAGGCCTTTAGCACGGCCTCAGCACTGTTGCCGGTTACGTTGGCATAGTAATCGAGGCCATCTTCGCTGGTCGTGGGGGCACTGGTTTGGGGGAGTTGGCCCTGCTGCTCTACCACTTCCATGAGGCGGTTGGTGGCAGTTTTGGCGGCCTGCACGTTGGGCTGGTCGAAGGGGTTGATGCCGAGCACGGCGCTGGCCACGGCTGTGGCCACTTCCCAGCGGAAAAACTCGGCGCCCAAATCCAGCGGGTCGTGCAGCAGGATCGTGATGACGGGGTGGCCGGCGGCTTGCAAAGCGGCTACCTGCTGGCGGTTTTCCTCGTCGGGCAGGCTTTCGTAGCCCACGTACACGAACACCCGGTCGGTGCCATAAACTTCGGGGCTGCCCAGCGGGTCGCCGGCTACGGGCAGGATGCCAGTGTTCTGCTTGCCGGTGCTTTCGGCCACGAGCTGCTCCAGCCACAGGCCGAAATCGGAGAGGTCGGCGGGCACGACCAGCGTGAGCTTATCGCGGCCCTGCTGGGCGAGCACGCCTAGGGCAGCGCCCAGCTCCAGGCCGGGGTTATGCTCCACCGCGCCTTCCGAGCCGCAGGCGCGCATCATGGTTTTGGCACGCTGGAGCAGGGTTTTGATGTCGATGCCGAACAATGCGGCGGGCACCAGTCCGAAGTAGGAGAGGGCCGAAAACCGGCCGCCCACTTCGGCGAAATTGAGGAAGATGCGGCGGTAGTTCTGCTCCGTAGCCTGGGTCACGAACTGGGAGCCGGGGTCGGTGATGGCCACGAAGTTTTCGCCGGCCTGGTCGCCTTTCAGCTCCTGCATGCGGGCGTAAAAATAGTCGCCGAAGGCCAGCGGCTCGGCCGTGGTGCCCGATTTGCTGGCAATCACGAATAGCGTTTCAGCCAGCGGTATGGCCTGTTCAATCTCGCGCACCGAGCCGGGGTTGGTGGTATCAAGCACCGACATGGGCAGGCCCTGGGCGAGGTGCTCGAACGCCTGGCGCAGCACAATAGGCGTCATGGAGCTGCCGCCCATGCCCATCACGACGACGTGACGGAAGCCGGCGGCCTTTACCTCCGCTACAAACTGCTCGATTTCGGGTACGGCGGGCAGCATGGTGTCTACCACCCGTAGCCAGCCCATGAAGCTGCGGATGCTCTGCTGGCCTTCGGCATCGGCCACCCATAAATCGGCCTGCTTCTGCCAGAAGCCGGTGGTGAAGTTGTGGCCCCTGAATTTCTCCAGTTGAGCATTCAATGAGGCTTGGTAGGTGCCCATTTCCAGGGTCATGGCGGGTAGAGCAGGAGTAGAATCCATAGAAAAGGAGTAGCGGAATGGAGGATGAGGAGCCGGCCGGGCGCGAAGTAGCTACCCGGTGACGCGGGTAAAGGTAGAAAAGTCGGTTTATACGATGCGTGATACGCCCGGGCCAGATGCTGCTGCGCCGACCCATTCCCGCTTCAGCGCGCCCTGGGCCGCAGGGTCGCGCCCGCTAAGCAGCCAGGCGAGGGCCATCTAACTATGAACGGGCAGCCAGGGCCAGCTGCCAGGCTTGCTCCACGGTTTGCTGGGCGACGGGCTGGTGATGAAGCAGCCAGTCGAGGGCCTCGGCCGTTTCGCCGAAAAACTGCACCTCATAATGCACGAAATGGCGGCAGGCCCGCAGCAGGCTTTCCACCACCATTTGGTTGTAAAGGCTGCCGGCGGGCAGCACCACGGCCACCTGCTCCACGGCCGGTACCGACACGCGTGGCAGCCAGTTGGCCGCCAGCCAGAACTGCTCATCGAGGCCCAGAGTAGGCAGGCCATGCAGGTCGAGCAGGATGGCGGAAACAGTGTGCTGCTCCACTAGCTGGGCAATGGCGAGCAGGCTCGTTTCGAAGCGCGCCAGAGCCGGGGCCAGCCGATTCCACTGGAAGCGAAGCAGCGACAGTTCCGGTACGTACTGGGCCCTAATGTCGTGAAGAGAAAGAATCATGTACCGGTCTGGGGGCAAATTATCCGCTAGGGGTCGCAGATACGGCAACGGCATCCAAATGGATTTCTAACTGCGCGGAAGAGTGCAAAAATAACACCGGCTGATTGATTTAGCCTCAAAGGCGGATATTTGTGGCGCATGACGACTACCCGCACCCGCTCCCAGGCGCCCGTAACGGCTCCCATTCCGCCCGGCCTGAACCTGCTGCGCCTCAAGCTCCGGCTGATGGCGTCCGTATCCACCGACTGGGCCTTTGGGTCGGCCTGGCGGCTGTTTACCACACCCCGCCGTCTGCCCGAAAAGCACTGGGAAGCCCCGGTTCTGGCGGAAGCCCGGCAGTTTTTTGTGCCGATGCCGGCCGGCAACGTGGCGGTTTACGAGTGGAATGGCGCCGGTACCCGTACGGTGCTGCTGGTGCACGGTTGGGAGCACCGGGCCAGCTTCTGGGGCGTACTGGCCCGGGAGCTGGCCGCCGCCGGGTTTCGGGTGGTGGCCCTCGATGGGCCCGCCCACGGCGCCTCCTACGGCCGCCGCGTGACGCTGCCCGCCTACGCCCGGGCCGTGCAGGCAGTAGCCGATGCGCTGGGCGACGTGTACGGGGTGGTGGCCCACTCGTTGGGCGGGGCGGCCACGGTGGGCGTGCCGGTGCGGTTCAATGAGGCGGCGGGCGGGCGCCTGCCCCGGCTGGTGCTGCTGGCCGTGCCGGGCAGCACGGTGGCCGTGGCCCACCGCTTCGCCGAAATGCTGCAGCTACCACCCGCCGTGCAGGCCCGCATGAACCGTTACATCCGGGAGCAGCACGGCCGCGACGCCGAAAGCTTCAGCCTCACCCGCGCCGGCCGCCAGTTTCCGGCTGACCAGGCCCTGCTGCTCCACGACGACCAGGACGCCAGTATTCCGTTTGAGGAGGCCCGGGAAATTGCCGCCAGCTGGCCCGCCCTCGACTTCCGGGCGACCTCCGGCCTGGGCCACAACCAGATCATGCGCGACCCGGCCGTACTGGCTCAGGTAGTGGCTTTTCTGGCTGAATAACCGGCTGCCAACCGGCTGCGGATGTTCCTGCCCTGCCTGGAGTAGGCCGAGCTGGAATATCCATTCAGTTCAGATTCCCAACAGAATTACCGATTACCTTTCCCGGCGTTGCCGGACCTGGCAACACCGCGCCCAATCCTGATTCATTCCCCTCAATCGTTCTTTTCTCTTGATTAAGCCGCTTATTGTTCGTCTGGCCCTGGTGCTTGCCATGGGCAGCGCCTCGCTCTCCTCCACGCTGGCCCAGGTGGTACCGCCCGCGGAAGCCGTACCCGCCGATACCACCCATAAATTCGAAAATGTGGGGCGTGTTCCGGCGGTGATCAAAAAGCCCTGGTACAAGGGCAAGCTGGTGAAGGCCACCATTGTGCCAGCGGTGCTCATTGGGTACGGCGCCTACACTTTCAACGGTGGCGGTTTCTACACCAATCAGCAAGCCAACCGCGACATTCACAAGCTCTTCCCGACTTACCGTACCAAGCTGGATAATGTGCTGATTCTGGCCCCGTATGCCGAACTAGGGCTGGTGGCGCTGGCCGGCATTGAATCGCGCGACGACCGGCTGAATACGTTGCTGGTTATTGCCAAATCGGAGGCCATTATGCTGGCCACGGTATTTACCGTGAAGAATCTGACCCGCGAAACCCGCCCCGACGGCTCCGACAACCTCTCGTTTCCGTCGGGCCACACCGCCCAGGCGTTTCTGGCGGCCAGCATCGTGCACACCGAGTTCCGCGACAAAAGCCAGTGGTACGGCATCGGGGCTTACACCATTGCCACCAGCGTGGCAGCCCTGCGCATGATTAATACCAAGCACTGGCAGAGCGACGTAGTGGCGGGCGCGGGCTTCGGCATTTTGTCGGCCCACCTGGGCTACCTTACCCACCGCAACCGCTGGGGTCGCCAGCCCCGCCTGCCCGAGGGCATGAGCTTCACGCCCACTTGGCTGCCGGGCCCCGGTGGTGGGGCCGGGGTCGGCTTCACCTGGCATCCGGTGAAGTAACTGTTTTCTGCTTATTTGCCGCTGTGCTAAAGGTGCTCACCACGCTCTACGCCGACTTCCGCAAGGCCCTGCGTGGGCACGGGCATCTGGTGGCCGTGCTGTTGCTGGGCATTGGCCTGCCGTGGCTGATTTTCGTGAACGTGGCCGAGGACATCTGGGAGAGCGGCGGCTTCATCGGCGACCAGCCGATTCTGGAGTGGCTCCACGCCCACCGGAGTCCCGGCCTCGACCAGTTGGCCCTGGCCCTAACGACGGTCGGGGGCCCCACCGTAATGGCAGTGGTGGGGATAGGTATCGGACTGCTACTGCTGTGGAAGCGAGAAAAGCGTACTGCGGCGGTGTTTTTCGGGCTTTCGGTGGGTGGCGCGGTGGTGCTGAACGTGGTGGCCAAGCTGCTGTTCGGGCGGGCCCGGCCAGCGCTCTGGGAGTCCATTGCGCCGGCCAAGTTCTACAGCTTCCCGAGCGGGCACGCCATGGGCACGGCGGCGCTGGCGGCGGCCCTGGCGTTTCTGGCGTGGCGCACGCCCTGGCGCTGGCCGGTGGTGGTGCTGGGCACCCTGTTCGCGCTGGGGGTAGGTATTTCGCGTAATTACCTGGGCGTCCACTACCCATCCGACGTGCTGGCCGGCTGGTTCTGCTCGGTGGGTTGGGTGGCGTCGCTACACGTCTTTTTCTCCCCCGATCTGGCCCAGATCCGCACCTGGTGGCGGGAGGGAAGCCTTTCCGTCAGAAAGCTTTTCGGATGAGAAACTGGCGAGTGAAGCGGAAGGGCCAGCTTCGCAACTGTCGACAAGCATACCTGACTTTCTGACTGAAAATATGTGGTGGATATACGCCCTGCTTTCGGCCCTGTTCGCGGCCCTGACGGCCGTGCTGGCCAAAATCGGTATCAAGGGGGTTGACTCCAACCTGGCCACGGCGGTGCGCACGGCCGTGGTGCTGGTGCTGGCCTGGGGCATTGTGTACTTCCGGGGCGGCTTGGAAGGAATCCATGCCCTGACGCGTACCAACTGGCTGTTTCTGGTGCTCTCGGGCATTGCCACGGGGCTGTCGTGGGTGTTCTACTTTCGGGCCTTGCAGTTGGGGGAAGTCTCGCAGGTGGCGCCCGTCGATAAACTCAGCGTGGCGTTGGCCATCGGGCTGTCGGTCGTGTTTTTGGGCGAAAAGCTGACCCTGCACACTGGCATCGGCGCCGGCCTGATCATCATCGGTACCCTGGTATTGATCTGGGGGTAGTGGTGAATGAGTGACTCGGTGAATGAGTCAGTGCGAACAGCCTTCACCACCGCCTTGCCACCGCCGCTCAAGAGCTCTTCCAGTGAATGAGTCAGTGCGAATAGCCTTCACTCATTCACCACTTCACCCTCCCACTGCCTCGCCCCTAATAAAGCGGGCGACCAGTTCGGATTGGGTAATGGGCAGCATGTGGCCGCCTTCGATCAACTGCAGGGTAGCGCCGGGGATATTTTCGATCAGAGCCTGACTGTTGAACTCAGAGTCGAGGACGGCATCCTGGCGGCCGTAGAGTACCCGGACAGGCAGGCGCAGTTCGGGGAAGCGGGCGGTAAGCGTGGGCAGGGAGTTGGGCAAGGATTCCAGGTCGGCAATGGTGGCCAGGAACTGGGCGGGCTGGAGGCTGAGCATGCCGCCGGCCCGGGTGGCGTAGTCGCGGGGCGGGGTTTCGGGGCGGAACAGGGCCTTCATTACCTGGGGGCTGCGGCGGATGGAAAGCGGCGTGGCCACCGTCCAGGCGACAAGCTGGCGCTTCCAGCGCGAGGGAATCAGCAGCCGCTGAAAAATGGCGGGCACCGTTTCGGGAAGGGCCGCGAGGGGAGAAATCAGGGCTAACCCCGCTACCAGCCTGGGGTGGTGGATGGCCAGGGCTAAGGCCACGGCCCCACCCAGCGAATGGCCCACCACCAGCGGCCGCCCCAACTCCAGGCGGGTAATCAGCTCGGCCAGCGCGTCGGCCTGGCTAACTAGGTCGGGGCTGGCCAACGGCGTGGAGTAGCCCGAACCCGGCCTATCGACGACGACGACCCGGTAATCGGCGGCCAGCCGCTCCACTACGTCGTAATTGAACTGGCCCATCTGACCGCCCAGCCCGTGCACCAACAGCAGCACTGGCCCCGTACCCTGCTCGCGTACGTGCAGCCGCCCGTGGGGTAAGTCCACAAACGTGCCACTGGGCGGCAGCGCGGCCCGCACTTTCCGAGCCGTGCGGTGGGTAAAAAGTGCCAAGCCGGCTACGGTAGCGCCGCTCAGCGCCAGTAGGGAGTAAGCGGTGGTTTTGAGGATATTCATGAAGGGGAGTTGTCGGTTTTTGGTTGTCAGTTATCAGGATAAAGAATCCAGAACGGTTTCATGCTGAGCGTAGTGGAGCGCAGTTGAAGCATCTCTACCGCAATGTTAATTCCGATGTCAGGTTAGCAGCACAACGAAGCAGTAGAGATGCTTCGACTGCGCTCCGCTCCGCTCAGCATGACACTTCATCCTTAAATTCTAGCCGCCCGCTGTGGCCAGTTGCGTCTCCTTAGGCTGTCCGGGTCCCGGCATCCGGCCGGCGGGCCCTAGTTGCAGGGTGCCGTCGTTGATGCGGGTGTAGCGGATGTTGAGCAGATCCTTGAGGTAGTTCTGGTGCACGAACCAGGGGCGGCGCGAACCCTGCTTAGGCAGCTCAGCGGTGGCCCGCTGCACGTAACCCGACGTGAAGTCGAGCAGGGGCTGGGGGTGCAGGTTGTCGCCGCCGTGGGGGACGGCAATGGCGAGGTGGCGGCGGTCCATGTAGCGCAGCAGGCGGCAGAAGTAGTTGGCCGTGAGGTCTACTTTCAGCGTCCAGGAGGCGTTGGTGTAGCCGAAGGCCATGATCAGGTTGGGCACGTCGCTGAGCATCATGCCCCGGTAGCTGATGGTATCGGCGGGGTGGCGCGGCTGGCCGTCGATGGTGAGCGTGATGCCGCCCAGGATTTTGATTTTCAGGCCGGTGGCCAGTACCACGAGGTCGGCGGGTAGCTCGCGGCCCGATTTGAGGCGCAGGCCGGTGGGCGTAAAGTGGTCAATTTCGTCGGTTACCACCTCGGCCCGGCCCTTACGCAGGGCGCGGAACAGGTCGCCGTCGGGCACCAGGCACACGCGCTGGTCCCAAGGGTTGTAGCGGGGCGTGAAGTGGGTGTTCACGTCGTAATCGGGACCGAGCTGGCGCTTGGCCAGCCCCACAAGCTGCCGCTTGGCCTGGGCCGGGCGGCGGCGGGCCAGTGTGTAGAGGCCGATTTGCACCAGCACATTTTTCCAGCGCGTGAGCCGGTGGGCCAAGCCATTGGGCAGGTAGCGGTGCAGCCAGTTGGCAATTTTGTCGGCGGAAGGCTGCGAGACGATGAAGGAGGGGGAGCGTTGCAGCATGGTGACGTGGGCGGCAGCTTTGGCCAGGGCCGGCACCAGCGTCACGGCCGTGGCCCCGCTGCCCAGCACCACCACCTGCTGGTTGGCGTAGTCCAGGTCCTCGGGCCAGAACTGGGGCTGCACGATGCGGCCCCGGAAATCGGCCTCGCCGGCGAAGGTGGGCCGGTGGGCTTCTTCGTAGTTATAGTAGCCGCTACACGCGTACAGGAACCGCGCCCGCAACGTCAGGGGTGGCCCGCCGTCGGCCTGCTCGGCCTCCACGGTCCAGCACGCCTCCTGGCTGCTCCAGGCGGCGCTAACTGTATAGTCCCAGCGTGAGGTGGGTCGGGTCATGGGTAAAGTTAACGGGGTTTTTCTGCCACTGGGCACACACAAATTCATGTGGCGTGAGGCCGCGTA
>NZ_NIRR01000001.1 GCF_002204745.1 Hymenobacter amundsenii | reverse complement strand
GCCGGGTTGCCCGCTCATCAATGTAGCGGGCAACCCGGCGCCGTTAGGTTGGCTGTAGCGCTAAATTCTAGTCCGCAACTTGGATTAGCTAACGCATAATCTGCTTGGATTGACTTCTCAGAGCGACAGTGAGTTTGCTGGTAGCACCTTGCCCGTTACTTCTCCGAACCCAATGCGGACACCGTCCTTCTGGGCGAAGCCGCGCATAGTTACCCGGTCGCCGTCCTGCAAAAACTTGCGCTCCGAGCCGTCGGCCAGCGGCACGGGGCGGGTGCCGCGCCAGGATAGCTCCAGCATCGAGCCCAGCGAATCGGGCGTGGTTCCCGAAATAGTGCCCGAGGCGTAGAGGTCGCCTACCTGCTGGTTGCAGCCGTTGGAGGCGTGATGGGCCAGCTGTTGGGCCATGCTCCAGTACATGAGTCCGAAATTGGCGTGCGATACGGCCGTTTCAGGACCGCCCTCGGGCGCAATGGCAACTTCCAGGTTGATGTCGAAGTTGTGCTCCCCGGTCTGGCGCAGGTAGAGCAGCGGTTCGGGCTCCTGCACGGGTCCGGGAATGCGGAAGGGTTCCAGCGCATCGAGCGTAACCACCCAGGGCGACACGCTGCTGCCGAAACTCTTGCCCAGAAACGGCCCCAGCGGTACATACTCCCAGCTCTGAATGTCGCGGGCGCTCCAGTCGTTGAACAGCATCAGCCCAAAAATGTAGTCCTCGGCATTTTGCACGGGCACTGTGTCGCCGAGCTGTGTGGGGCGGCCCACCACGAAGGCCATTTCCAACTCAAAATCGAGTTGCTGGCTCGGGCCGAAGGTGGGCGCGGTGGCATCGGGAGCCTTGCGCTGGCCGTTGGGGCGGCGCAAATCGGTGCCGCTCACTACAATGGAGCTGGCCCGGCCGTGGTAGCCGATGGGAATGTGGCGCCAGTTGGGCAGTAGCGCGTTGTTGGGGTCGCGGAACATGGTGCCCACGTTGGTGGCATGCTCGATGCTGCTGTAAAAATCGGTGTAGTTATGGGGCTTCACGGGGCGCAGCATCTGCACTTCATCCTGGCGCAGCAGGCACTCGCGCATGGCCTCCTGCTGGTCGCGCAGGGCAGGGTTGTCGTGGCGGAGCAGCTCACTCACGCGCTGGCGCACGGCCCGCCAGGCCGGCCGGCCTAGGGCAATGAACTGGTTGAGGCTGCGGCGGCGGAATACCTTGGGCATCTTCTTGCCCAGCTCCAGGTCCTCGAAATACCCGAACTGGGCTACGGCGTACAAATCGAGCACGTACTCGCCGATGGCCACGCCCAGGCGCGGCCCGCGTTCCGCCGTCTCAAATACCCCAAACGGCAGGTTCTGAATGGGGAAGTCGCTTTCGGGGGCAATATCAATCCAGGAATGCAAGCTCGGGTCGTTCGGGTTGATCATACGGGTAGGAGGTAGGTGGATATCGGGGCAAAGGTAGAATAGCTGGCTGAATGAGGCAGATGGCAGGGTGGCACTGGGAAATTCCGTAAAGCTGCTACCTTGAGCCGTTGCTCCCGCACTGTAGTAGCTATCGTTGCGCGTGGGGTAATAGCGACATTAGGGATGCCGTTGGTTGTATTAACGTTGTTAAGGCAAAGGCAAGGGGGTATAAATAAAGCTGTTACAGGTGGTTTCTACTTGCCACCCATATTTCTTCATCTAAAATGACTTATTATGTCCGCATCATCTTTATTCTATTTGGTGGATGTTTCTAAACTTGACGGTTTAAAACGCAGTGCCGAAATAACTGTTAAGAAAGCTTTCTTCAGTAAAAATGTGGTAGATATATATTATGATTTTTTAGAAAATAATGCAGAAGGGTTAGAGGGATTTAACGGGTCAGGTTATGTTTACGGAAATTTGCTTGTTTTTTTGCAAGAAGAAAAGAACATTAACCTGCTGGAAAATAAATACGATATCACTGCAAAATATCTTGTTGATAAAAGGAGGAGTTCACATTTCTTGTTTTCTCACGAACAGAGAGTCGCATTTTTGAGTCAAATAAATCCTGATTATTTTTCATTAAGAGAATTGCAAAAGTTCAACCAGGATTTTTCAGGTGACTATGACGAGGAAACTGCGAGGATGAGTCTTAGCGCAATAAAAATATTGCATAGCAACTTAGCTAAAGTTGAAAATGAAAATAAAGTATTACTGCTGATAGTCGGATAAGATGCCGATTTGGACGGCTACCATTAGCCCGAGGGTCATGCCACCCGCAGCAGAGCCACCAGCCAGAATAACAAGTAGCGCCGAGCCACGGAGGTTGCGTGAGGGCTGAACCACAGCCCCAGCAGTAGCGTGAGCAGCGCCAGCAGCAGGAGCCATGCCCGGCGGCGGGTAGCAGAATCGGGTGGAAGCAACAAGGGAGTGGCGTGCAGAAGTCGGCTCCGATACCGGTTAGGAAGGCCGCATAAAGCTACTTAAACTTTGTAATACAAAGTACTTTTATAACTTGCCGGCCGAATCAAGCTCCGCTGGGCTACCCGAACGGTTGGGTGAGGCGGGGCGTTTGTCTGGTTGCTATGGAATACTTTGTGCCGCAAGGCTCCGTCGTGCGTACCATTTGGGGGAAGGCCGACACCATCCTGTTCATTTTCGCCGGGGCGGCGGCCGAGTTTGCCGTCAACAAAGCCGTGGACTGGCTCTACTTCACCGGCCGCCTGCCCGCCGACCCGCTAGCCCGTCTGTTCTCGACGGTGGAATACGCCCGCCAGATCGTGTTTGCCGAGCAAACGGCCGCCGAGCGGGCCATCGACACCATTGCCGCCATCCACGCGGGGGTGGAGGCCAAGCGCGGCCAGCGCATCCCCGCCTGGGCCTACCGCGACGTGCTGTTTATGCTCATCGACTACTCCATCCGCGCCTTCGAAACCCTTGAGCGCCCCCTGACCACCGCCGAAAAGCAGGAGGTAGTGGCAGTGTTCGGCCGCGTTGGCCAGCGCATGGGCATCCCGGAGGTGCCCTTGGCCTACGGGCCTTGGCAAACCGCCCGCCAGCAGCACATGGAGCACGACCTGGCCCCGAGCCGCTATACCACCGACCTCTACCAGCAATACCGCCGCCACCTCGGCCCCGTGCGCTACCGCCTGCTGCTGGCCGCCCAGGGCCTGGTGGTGCCGCCGCTGGTGAGCCAGCTGCTCCGGCTGGGCCAGGGCAGGGGGCTGCGCCTGCTGCTGCCGGTATACCGCCGCACCCAGCGCCTCGGCCTAAGCCAGTGGGCCCGCGAAGCCCTGCTGCCCACCGCCTATAAAGCTCAGATTCAGGCGCTGGATGTGGTGCCGGTAGTGGCTGCGTGACGGACGAAAAAACTGAATTGGCAAAATAGAATGAACGTGCTACCTTGAGCGGCTACTCCCTTATCAGGTACCCGCAACTTACAGTTGCGGGTACCGTGCTACTGTTGGTTCGCTTTACGCAACTCAGGTCTTGTGTAGTTGCGGGTATCGGGGTGTTGTGTGCTATTATAGAAACCCCGTAAACGATGAACATTTTCGGACTGAATAATAAGGTGAATCCCAACGACATTTATTTTTATCAACCTTCGAAAGCTACGGTGGATACTTCACAAATATTTGAAGTGACATATGAAGGCGATACACTAAGAGTTAAAAACGAAAATGTAAATTGTTTGTTTAGTAACTTAACAATTGATGCATTTCAAATAATTTATAACGATTTTATTCAGCACTTAAACCTGAACTTTTTGCCAATTATTATTGACAAAAATTTATATGAGTTAACCACTGACGAGCAAAAGTATTTAGTGCAGACAATAATAACAAGTTGGATTTACTATTATACAATCAACGATATGAGAATAAAAGTTAAGCGTTCTGACTTTGCTCATCCATATATGGTTAACTATCTACTTAGAGTGTTAGATAAAAAGTTTGGAATAGATACAAATGTTAGCCTAACAATAGGAGCCTCAATTTTAAGGCAAGATTTTAAAAAATACTGTAAGACCGTTGAAGGAAGACGTTGGTATTATAATCGATAAATTCACCTTGCAATATGTGCGACAAAAAAGCACACAACATCAATATTTGCAAAAGCAGGGCTTCAGAATAACGGCTGAACAATATATCTTTATTAAGTAAAAGAATAAGGGTTCAGCATTTGTACAATGAATGCCACTGCCTTCGCAAATACTTAAACGTCGTAACACGCAAACTCCCCAAAACCACAACGCCCCGCCCCAACCGGAAAACCGGTAGGAGCGGGGCGCTGCTTTTGGCACTCGGGAAATGAGTCTTATCGGACCTGGCCGGCGGGCTGCTCGCTCATGGGCGTGACATTCACGGCTTCCACGGACCGGATTTCGGGCACGGCCTTCTTCACCGATTCCTCCACGCCGGCTTTCAGCGTCATGGCCGACATGGGGCAGGTGCCGCAGGCGCCGAGTAGCTCCAGGCGCAACACCATATCGTCGGTGATTTCCAGCACCCGCACGTTGCCGCCGTCGGCGGCCAGGTAGGGCCGGATGCCGTCCAGGGCCTGCTCGACGCGGGGCAGGAGGGGGTGGGTTTCGGCAGTATCGGGGGCTACGTTCATGCTACGGTTTTCTCTGATTCGGCCTCGGACGGCGCGGCTTGGTGCAAATCGGGTCGCGGGCGGCAATAATATAAAGGTAGAACTTTCCGCCCGCGCAATCCTAAACCGAGCGGGGCAGGCAGAAGTTCAGGAGGCATTGGCCGGATGGTTACCGGTTCATTTCCACGATGTTGGTCTTGGGGGCCACGGCGTTGCGGATGCTGATCTGGCGGGCCACTTCCTCGGCCAACTGCCCGAATAGGATGGCGGCTGGCGTGTCTTGCTGCAGGATGGCGGGCGTGCCCTGGTCGCCGTTTTCGCGGATGGTTTGCACCAGCGGAATCTGGCCCAGCAGGGGTACTTCGTGCTTTTCGGCCAAGCCCTTGCCGCCGCCTTCGCCGAAGATAAAGTAGCGGTTATCGGGCAGCTCGGCGGGCGTAAACCAAGCCATGTTCTCGACGATGCCCAGCACCGGTACGTTGATCTGGGGCAACCGGAACATCTGGAGGCCCTTTTCGGCGTCGGCCAGCGCTACTTTCTGGGGCGTGGTCACGATGACGGCACCCGTCACGGGCACGGTCTGCACCATGGTCAGGTGGATGTCGGAGGTTCCGGGGGGCATGTCGAGCAGCAGGTAGTCCAGCTCGCCCCAATCCACTTCCGTGATGAACTGCTTGAGGGCCGACGACGCCATCGGGCCGCGCCAGACGATGGCCGATTCGGCGGGCGCCAGAAACCCGATGCTCATCAGCTTCACGCCGTGGGCCTCAATGGGCTGGATGCGGTTCTTGCCGTCCTCGCCCTGAAAGATGTGGGGCCGGGCGCTTTCCTGCCCGAACATGAGCGGTATGCTGGGGCCGGAGATATCGGCATCGATTAGGCCCACGCGGGCCCCGCTCTGGGCCAGCGCAATGGCTAGGTTGGCCGTAACGGTGCTTTTGCCCACGCCGCCCTTGCCCGAGGCCACGGCAATGATGTTCTTGACGCCGGGCAGAATGTCGCGGTTCTGGCGCATGGTCGTCACCCGCGAAGTCATCACAATGACTACCTGCGCGTCCTGGTCCACCATCGTATGGATGGCCCGCTCGCAGGCGTCGTGGATGAGCTGCTTGAGCGGGCAGGCGGGGGTGGTGAGCACGACGGTGAACGAGACAGTGTGGCCATCGATGGCCACGTCCTCAATCATGTTGAGCGTGACCAGGTCCTGGCCCAGATCGGGCTCCTCCACGTAGCTGAGGGCTTTGAGAACGGCTTCTTTGGTGATGGGGGCCATAGGTATTTGCAAGTAGGTAACGAAGTGCAAAGATAACCCGGAAACCGGGGCGGCGGTTGGTCCCGTGCGGAAAGCCGCGCCTGTGCAGTAAGTCTTACTATCTTTCCAGCCCCCTTTTCCCCTTTCTGTATTCCCTACGCGAATTTCTTATGTCCAACTATCTGGTGCGGGTTTTGGCAGGCCGCTGGTCCTGGTTGGTGCTGTCGGCTTTTCTGCTGACTGCCGCTCTTAACACTCACGCGCAGACAACCGCCCCAGCCGATACCGCCCTGCAACGCCTGGTGCGCCAGAACCAGTTTGCCCTGACGGCGCAAGGCCCCCAACTCAGCGGGCCGGGATGGGAGAAACTACGGCAGGACATCGGGCAAAGTACCTTCGTGCTCATTGGTGAAGACCACGGCATGGCCCAGATTCCGCAGTTAACGCAGGCGGTGGCCGCCGTGCTGAAGCCCCGGGTATTCGTGGCCGAAATCGACCAGTACCAAGCCCAGGACCTGAACCGCCTGGCAGCCCAGCCGGGGCTGCCCACGGCCTTCAGCAAGCAGCACCCGATGTCGCTTTCCTTTTATAGCTGGCAGGAGGAATTTGAGCTGGCCCAGGCGCTGCGGGCGCAGCAAACGGCCATTGTAGGCCTCGACCAGATGAACCTCTTTTCCTCGGGCCGGTTTTTGGAGATGCTGGCCGACCAGGTGAAAAGCAAATCCGTGCGGGCGGCACTACAGCGCCAGGCCGCGGCCAGCCAGGCCACCGATTACCGGGCCATGCAGACCAGGCTCGATAGCCTGAGCATGTACGCGCCGGCTGCCCGCTTGAATAAGCTGCGCGAACTGGTGCAGTCGGAAATGCCGCCCGCCCGGCAGATGGTGGAGGCGTATCTGGCCAGCGCCGACATTTACCGGGCCAGCAGCCAGGGCCAGCCGGGGTCGCACACTGCCCGCATCAACCTGATGAAGCGCAACCTGCTGACTGCCCTGCGCCCCTACGACCAGCCCGGCCAGCCGCTGCCCGCTACGCTGTTCAAGTTCGGGGCCTACCACCTGGGCCGGGGCCGAAGCATCTGGGGCGATATGTACGACATAGGTAACCTGGCCACGAGCTTGGCTGACGCCCACGACCAGAAAAGCCTGCATATCTTCATCATGGGCAAGCAGGGTACGCAGGCGGGCGGCTTCAACCCCGACGACTTCAGCAAGAACGTGCATCCGTATACTCACGCCGACGCCGGGATGGTGCTGCCCTTTATGGCCGCCACTCCGGCTGGCACCAGTTGGCAGGTGTTCGATGTGCGCCCCCTGCGCCAGGCGCTGCTGCGCAATAGGCTCAGCGTTAGCAATGCTAAGCTGGAAGCCACGATTCTGGGTTACGATTACGTGGTAATCATCCCCGAAACCACGGCCAGCCATAACTTTTAGCAGCAGCTTACGGAGAGGGCTAGAACTGCGGGTGCTACCTTTGCCTTCCTATGGCCCGCATCCCCAAAGAAACCGTCGACCAGATTATCCACCACGCCGATATTGTGGAGGTGGTGGGCGACTTCGTGAGCCTCAAGAAGAAGGGCCAGAATATGTGGGCCTGCTGCCCGTTCCACCACGAGAAGTCGCCGAGCTTTTCGGTGGCTCCGGCCAAGGGGCTGTATAAGTGCTTCGGCTGCGGCAAGGCCGGCGGGGTGGTGCAGTTCATCATGGACATTGAGGGCACCAGTTACGTCGAGGCCCTGAAATACCTGGCCAAAAAGTACGGTATCGACGTTCAGGAGGAAGAAAAAACCCCCGAGCAGCAGCTGGCCCAGAACGAAAAAGATTCCCAGTTCATCGTGTCCAACTGGGCCAAGGACCACTACCATCGCCTGCTGGAGCACGACGAGGAGGGCCAGAGCGTGGGCTGGAGCTACCTGCGCCAGCGCGGCCTCAACCAGACCACCATCAGCACCTTCGAGCTGGGCTACTCGCTCGACCAGTGGGATAACCTGCTCAAATCGGCTACGGCGGCGGGCTACGAGCAGAAATACCTGGAGAAAACCGGCCTCGTGGTGGTGCGCGAAGACGACAACGGCCAGGACACCGGCCGTCGCTACGACCGGTTCCGGGGCCGGGTGATGTTCCCGATTCATAACGTGAGCGGCCGCGTGATTGGCTTTGGCGCCCGTACGCTCAAGCCCCACGACAAAACGGCCAAGTACCTCAACTCGCCCGAATCGGAGATTTACCACAAATCCGACGTGCTCTACGGCCTCTACCAGGCCCGGCAGCCGATCCGCAGCGAGGAGCAGTGCTACTTAGTGGAAGGCTACCTCGACGTGCTGAGCCTGCACCAGGGCGGCATCAAGAACGTGGTGGCTACCTCGGGTACCTCGCTCACCGACGGGCAGATTCGCCTGCTCAAGCGCTACACCGACAACGTGACCGTGCTCTACGACGGCGACGCGGCCGGTATCCGGGCCTCGCTGCGGGGCATTGATATGCTGCTCGAAGGCGGCCTGAATGTACGGGTGGTGATGTTCCCCGACGGCGACGACCCCGACAGCTACATCCGCAAAGTCGGCGACCAGCGCTTCAAGGACCACCTGGAAACGGCTAGCCAGGACTTCATCCAGTTCAAGACTGACCTCGTGAGCCGCGAGGCCGCCCACGACCCGGTGAAGAAGGCCGAGGCCATCCGCGAGGTGCTGCAAAGCATCAGCAAAGTGCCCGACCCGATTAAGCGGCAGGTGTTTTTGCAGCAGACCTCTCAGGCTTTCGGTATCGACGAGCAGGTGCTCATCACGGAGTACAACAAGCTCGTGCGCAACGCCACCGGTAAAGCCGCCGGCGGCCAGAGCAACAGCGGGAGCGGCGGCCAGAGCGGTGGTGGGAGCGGGGCCAGCTTCCAGACCAACAACCGACAGCCAACAAGCAACAATCAACTCAGCCCCGAAGAAGAGGCCGAAGCTCTCATGTACGGCGCTTCGCCCGAGGATTTGGCCGGCGGCAGCGCGGCCCCGGCCCCGGACATGGAGCCCGTGCCCGACATACTGGAGCGGTGCGAGCGGGAGGTGGTGCGCTTGCTGCTGCTGTATTCGGCCCAGCCCCTGGCTCCCGACGTGAGCGTGGCCCAGTACCTGCTCGACCAGCTCGACGATACGACGTTCAAAACCGGCATCTACGCCGATATGCTGCACTTATGCCGCGAAGAGCTCAACCAGGGCCGCTGGCCCGAGGTACGCACGCTCATCCAGCACGGCCGGTCCGATATTAGGAGCGTGGTGGCCGAGCTGGCCACCGAGAAGTACGAGCTGAGCCCCAACTGGACCACCCACCAGATTTACGTGCCCCGGGAGCTCGACGTGCTCCAGCCGGCCTGCGACAACGCCATCCTGCGCCTCAACAAAGTGAACGTGGAGCGCGAGCTGGCCGTACGCCTCGAAGCCCTGCGCCACCCCACCGACGAGGCCGAAATGATGGAAAACCTGCAAACCATTCACCTGCTCAAGCAGATGGATAACCAGCTGGCCGGTATGCTCGGCACCGTGATTCCGCGCCTGAGTTTGTAGCGCGCTACACTCGTTCAGCGTTTGAGGCTAGTATTATTCAATGCTTTGCCATTGCGCCCATACATATCGTTCTTGCGGACCGGTTGCTTGCGCGCTCTGTGTCCCCACTCTCAAGGCTAACAGCTAGTAGCTGTCAGCTAACAGCTCAAAAAGTCAGCTTACCCTATGCCCCCGATCATCAAGCCCCCCCGGCCCGGCGTGTCGCACTATCTGCGCGACATCTGGCGACGCTTCAACCTGAGCCGCTTTGTGGGGGCGCTGGTGCTTACCGTAACGGGGCTGGCCGTGGGCATTGGCGGGTTTATGTGGATTGAGAAATTCTCGTTTCTCGATGCCTTTTACATGACCATGATTACCGTTTCGACGGTGGGTTACGGGGAACTGCACCCGTTGTCGCCGGAAGGGCGGCTGTTCGTGTCGGTTTACATCTTTTTCAATCTGCTGATCCTGGCTTACCTGTTGTCGGTGCTCACCACCTACATCTTCGACGGAGGCCTGCGCACCATGTTCGCCATGCTTAGAAACGACCAGGAAATCCGGGGCTACTCCGACCACGTGATTGTGTGCGGCTTCGGCCGCAACGGCCGCAAAGCCTACCTGGAGCTACGCGCCAGTGGGGCCCAGGTGGTAGTGGTGGAGCTGGATGAAGCCGTGCTCCAGGAAGACGTGGCCGACGAGGCGGCCCAGAACGAGAACATCTCGGTGGTGCGCGGCGACGCCACCCTCGACGACACGCTGCGGGCGGCCGGCGTCGAGCGGGCCCGGGCCCTGATTACGGCCCTGCCCAAGGATGCCGACAACGTGTTCGTGGCCCTCACGGCCCGCGAGCTGGCTCCCAACATCACCATCGTGGCCCGGGCTAGCCTCAAAAGCTCCGAAACCAAGCTCATCCGGGCCGGGGCCGATTCGGTCGTGATGCCCGACGAAATCGGGGGATCCCACATGGCCAACCTCATCATGCGCCCCGAAGTCATCCGGTTTCTCGACATGATTTCGGGGCTGGGGCCGCACCGGCTGCGCCTGGAGGAAATGCGCACCGAAGAGCTACGCGCTGAGTTGCAGGGCCGCAGTATCCGCGAGCTGGACGTGCGCTCCCGCACCGGCACCACCGTTATTGGCCTGCGCCACCAGTCGGGCGAGTTTACCATCAGCCCCTCCGCCGACATTATTCCCGGTCGCGGCGACGTATTTCTGTTTTTGGGCACTGAAGACCAGATTGTAAAACTGCTCGACCTGTTTCGGGGGTAGTGGTTTCAGTTGGTAGTAAGACCGTCATTCAGAGCGCAGCGAAGAATCTCGCGCGGGCCGTTGGAAGTCATTACAACGTCAGCATGCGAGATTTTTCGCTGCGCTCTGAATGACAGTCCTCCTACCAACTGCCAACTAGGGCACGGCCGCTTCTTTCGTAGCTTTGCGCACTCCTGCTGCCCGTTGTCCTTCGTGCATATCCTCCAAATCTGTCCGCGCGTTCCGTATCCGCCCACCGATGGCGGGGCCATTGCCATGTACGACGTGGCTGCTGGGCTAGCCCGCGCCGGACACCGCGTAACGGTGCTGGCTCTCAATACGCCCAAGCACGAGCAGCCCGCCACCGTCCTCGACCACCTTGGCCCCAACATGCGCCTGGTAACCGTGGCCGTAGACACGCGCCTGTCGCCGGTGAAGGCCCTGAAAAACTTGTTGTCCAGCATGTTGCCTTATAACGTGGAGCGGTTCGTGAGTCCGGCCGTGGAGGCGCGGCTGGTGGAACTGCTGGAGCAGGAGCACTTCGATGTGGTGCAGGTGGAGGGCACATTCGTGGCCTGGTACGTGGCGGTGCTCAAGCGGCTGGCCCCCACGCTGCCGGTCGTACTGCGGGCGCATAACCTGGAGCATACGATTTGGCAGCAGTTAGCTAAAAACACGCGCAACCCGCTTAAGCGGTGGTACCTGCAAACGCTGGCCCGGCGGCTGCAGGAATTCGAGCAGCAGGTGTTGCCCCGCTTCGACGCCGTGGCGGCCATTACTGAGGCCGACCAGCAGCGCCTGCGCCAGCTGGGCTGCCCCGAGCCGGTGGTGTTCGTGCCCGCTGGCGTCGATCTGACCCGCTTCCGGCGCGACCCTGCCCTGCGGCCCCGCCCGCGCACGCTGTGCATGATTGGCTCTTTCGACTGGCTGCCCAACCAGGAGGGGCTCGACTGGTTTCTGCGCGAAGTATGGCCCGAAGCCCGGCGGCAGTTTCCGGCGCTGGAGCTGCATCTGGCCGGCAAAAACCTGCCCACGCGGTTTGCCAGTTTGCAGGTGCCCGGCGTTACGGTGCACGGCTTCGTAGAGTCGGCGGCGGCGTTTATGCAGCAGCACGGGCTGATGCTGGTACCGCTGCTAAGCGGGGGCGGGATGCGCATTAAAATTGTGGAGGGCATGGCCCTGGGGCGCTGCATTCTGAGCACGTCGCTCGGGGCCGAGGGCATTCACGTAAAGTCTGGTTTTGATATCGTGCTGGCCGATTCGGCGGCCGAATGGCTGGCGCAGTTGGGCCGCTACTACCACGGCGAGCTGGGCGCGGCGGCCATTGGTGAGGAAGCCGCCCGCACCGTCGCCCGCCGCTACGACAATGCCCGGGTGGTGGAGAGCTTCCTCGATTTATACACCATTCTGCTACCTGCTCGTGTTGCCGCTGATTGACGTGCTAGCGGCTGCCGTGCTTTGGGGCAGCCTGCTGCTGGTGGCCCATACCTACGTGCTGTTTCCGCTGCTGCTGGCCCGCCTGGCCCGGGGCCGCCGCCAGAATGCCAACGTGTACGCCCCCGCCAGCCCCGAGCTCCCGGCCGTGGACATTCTGCTTGCGGTGTATAATGAGGAGCAGGTTATCAAGGAGAAGATTCGCTCCACTTTCGCCACCACGTATCCGCTCGACAAGCTCACTTTCTATATCGGCTCCGACAATTCCTCCGACCGCACCAACGCCCTCATTACCCGCCTTGCGGCCGAGCATCCGGGCCTGCGGTTTCGGCCGTTCGGGCAGCGCACCGGCAAGCCGGGCATCATAGAAGCCCTGTCGCGGGAGGCCACCGCGCCGGTGCTGGTACTTACCGACGCCAACGTGTTCTTCACGCCCGACACGCTTTACCAGCTCGTCAAGCACTTCCGCAACCCGGCCATCGGGCAGGTTGGCGGGCATATCCTCAACCCCGACCACCGTCGCGAGGGTATTTCGGGGCAGGAAAAAGCTTATCTGGAACGCGAAAACCGCATCAAGTATCAGGAAGGACTGGTGTGGGGGAGCATGATTGGGGCCTTCGGGGGCTGCTTCGCGGTGCGCCGCGCCTGCTACCACCCAGCCCCGCGCTCCTTTATCGTCGACGACTTTTTCATCTCGTTGGCGGTGCTCCAGGATGGCTACCAGGCCATCAACGAGCTGGAGGCGGTCTGCCACGAAGACGTTTCGGATAAGTTGCCGGAGGAGTTCCGGCGTAAGGCCCGCATCTCGACCGGCAACTTCCAGAACCTGGTGGCATTCCGGCAGCTGCTCTGGCCACCCTGGCGGGGCGCGAGCTTTGCCTACTGGTCGCACAAAGTGCTGCGCTGGCTTACGCCGCTGCTGCTGGTGCTCATGCTGCTGAGTAGCGCCCTGCTGGTGGCCCGGGGCGGCGGCTGGTTCTATCAGTTGCTACTGGCCGGACAGCTCGGAGCCCTGCTGCTGCCGCTACTCGATGCGCTGTTGCACCACTTGGGCGTGCATTGGCGCCTGCTCCGCTTCATCTCGCACTTTTACTCCATGAACGCGGCCCTGCTACTTGGTTTCTGGCGTTTTCTGCGCGGCGGTGGCCGCGCCTCTGCCGTCTGGGAGCCCACCGCCCGGTTTCAGGGAAAAAAGTGAGAAATTAGAGGGAGAGCTGAGAAGTGAAATGCAGCACGTCGCTCAGCGCGCCGCGAAGAATCGGGCGGGCAATGTTAACTCCAACGGCAGAAATGCTTTAGCCCCGTCGGTTCTTCGCGGCGCACTGAACGACGTGCTGCATTTCACAACATCACCCCAAGCTGCGGAGCGAGTTCGTAACTTCGCGCCGCCGCTACTAGTTGTAGCAGCACGCACGGTAGCCCGCAGGGCGCTAAAAAATCCGTGAAATCCGTTAAAATCCGCGCTAATCCGTGATCCATGCTTGATTCCATTGAAGAGGCCATTGCCGATATCCGCGCCGGTAAAGTGGTAGTCGTAGTCGACGACGAAGACCGTGAAAATGAGGGCGACTTTATCTGCGCCGCCCGTTGCGCTACGCCAGAAGTCATCAACTTTATGGCCACCCACGGCCGGGGGCTGGTTTGCGCCCCATTGATTGAGCAGCGGTGCGAGGAACTGGGCTTGGAGTTGATGGTGGGCCGCAATACGGCCCTGCACGCCACCCCCTTCACCGTGAGCATCGACCTGCTCAAGAACGGTGTAACCACCGGTATTTCGGCTTCCGACCGTTCCAAAACCATTCTGGCCCTCATCGACCCCGACACCAAGCCCGAGGAGCTGGGCAAGCCGGGCCATATTTTCCCGCTCAAAGCCCGCAAAGACGGCGTGCTGCGCCGTGCCGGCCACACCGAAGCCGCCATCGACCTTTCGCGGCTGGCAGGCTTCGAGCCAGCCGGCGTGCTGGTAGAGATTTTGAAGGAAGACGGCGAAATGGCCCGCCTGCCCGAACTGCGCGAAATTGCCAACAAGTGGAACCTGAAGCTGATTTCGGTTCAGGACCTCATCAAATACCGCCTCGAAAAGGAAAGCCTGATTGCCCGCGAGATTTCGGTGAAGCTGCCTACCGCCTACGGCGACTTCGACCTGATTGCCTACACCCAGCGCAGCAACCAGGCCCACCATCTGGCCTTGGTGAAGGGCGATATCTCGGGTCCCGAGCCGGTGCTGGTGCGGGTGCACAGTTCCTGCGTCACGGGCGACATTTTCGGCTCCTGCCGCTGCGACTGCGGCCCCCAGTTGCACCACGCCATGCAGCAGATTGAGCGCGAGGGCCGGGGCGTAGTTGTATACATGAACCAGGAAGGCCGGGGTATCGGGCTGCTCAACAAGCTGAAAGCCTACAAGCTGCAGGAGCAGGGCCGCGACACCGTGGAAGCCAACCTGGAGCTAGGCTTCGGCATGGACGAGCGCGACTACGGCGTGGGCGCCCAGATTCTGCGCGACCTGGGCATCAGTAAGATGCGGTTGCTTTCCAACAACCCCCGCAAGCGCACCGGCCTGATGGGCTACGGCCTGGAAGTGGTGGAATCGGTGGCCATTGAGGTGGAGCCTAATGAGCACAACGAGCGGTACCTGACCACCAAGCGCGACAAGCTGGGCCACACGATTCTGCACGAAAAAGAGGCGGCCGTTGCTCCGCAGGATGCGGCAGCCGTGAAGTAACCTTGCCGTAAGCGCTCCGAACAGGAGCCCCCGGTTTCCGGCCCAATCAGCTTCGGCTGGTTGGGCCGGTTGGCGTTAGGGCCGCGCCGGCAGAACACGGCGGGCTTAAACGCCGTTGCACAAGTATAACTTCCCTCCCATGAAAAAGCTGCTCTACTTTGCGCTGCTGCTGTTATGGCTGCCGCTATCCGCCCAGGCCCAGCGCACCGGCCAGGGGTTCACCCAGCAGTTCAATCAGGCCAGCGTGCTGCTGAGCTCGGGCGATACCATCAGCGGACCGCTGGCCTTGCACCGGGGCGAAGACATGCTGACGATGAGCCTGCCCGACAACACCGTGCGCACCCTGCCGGCCGTGAACGTGCAGAGTTTCGCCGTGCGGGGCGAGCGGTACGACCGCCGCCGCGAGCAGTATTATTACGACGACTTCTACTCGATGCGCCAGGGCTACTACTCGGGCAACCCGTACTTCGGCACTGCGCCCGCCCCCCGCCGCCGCGAGCGGCCCGATACGACCCTGATGCGCGTGTTCCGCACCTACCGCTGGAACCGCGACAATGACTACAGCGACTTCCGGGCCCCCGGCTTCTTCGAGCAGCTCAGCGGTGGCCCCATCATTCTGCTGCGCCGGGAGGGTCTCGTAGAACGGCCCATCACCAATAGTGGCTACGGTTACGGTATGGGCGGCTACGGCGGTATGCCGCCCGGCCGCCCCATGGGCTATTACACCGATATCAAGGACAACTTCTACCTGGGCCTGCCCAACGGCAATGTGCTGCCCTTGCGCAACCCTAAAAAGGACTTGTCCAGCTACTTCCGCACCCACGCCCGCCAACTGGCCCAGTACGCCAAAACCAACAACCTCAATTACACCGACGCCCGCGACCTGGCGTATCTGGTGAATTATGCAAATTCGTTGGGTGCGAATGAGTGAATAGAAGTTGCAGTGAATAAGGTGTCATCCTGAGCGGCGCGAAGGACCTTGAACCACCTTGTTGGCCGGCGTTATAGGATAGTTCAAGGTCCTTCGCGCCGCTCAGGATGACAGCACATTTACAGGGTTAATTATTCATCGACCCTATCGCACCCGCAGTACCGGGTAGCGTAGGTAGCTAGGCTCGTAGTGGTCAGACTGCTGGTAAATCCAGTCGAGCTGGGCGGGGCCGCTGGCCGCAAAGGCTGGGTCGGCTTGCTTCTTTTGGTCGAATTGGGCGCGGAGGGCGGGCTGCTGGCGGAGCAGGTTGGCAGCCAGGTCCTCGAACACGTAATCGGAAAAGTGCTCCTTCTGCTGGAGCATGCTGTCGAAAAAGCCCCAGGCAAAAAACGAGTCGGTGGCCTGGGGTTCGAGGGTTTCGATGAGGTAGCGGGCGGCGGGCTGGTCGAGCGAAACGTAATAGTCGCCGCGCAGAAAGGAGCGGGGCTGCTGCACCGTACGCACCTGCACCCCGGTGTGCAGGTAGTGGCCTTCGTAGGGCCGGGAGCCGGTTTTGTAATCCTCGATGTAGTAGGTTTCGCCGTTGATAACCGTATCCATTGACAACGGACGCAGCTGTACGCCCGAGAGGCGCAGGCGCTCCACGACTTCGCCCCAGGCCTGGGGTACTACGTAGGCGCGGGGCCGTTGCACCGTGGTAGTGGGCCGGAAGGTATTGTAGTACGGAATCGGTTTGGTGTAGGGAGCCTGCCGGTCGTAGTAAAGGCGGGGCTGAGCGCTAACGTCGCTGGTTTTGGTCTTGCCCGCGTAGCCCCGGAACGTAAACTGTTCGGCGGCCGTGGTATCGAGCCGCCAGCCCAGGGCAAACTGCTGTTGCTGCTGGGTTTGCAAAGTGGCCGTGGCCCGCGCCGCAGCCAAGGCAACTCGCTGCCGCTGCACCGTACCGATGAGCAGGCTCAGGAAGTCGTAAGTGGCCCGCACCCGGGGCGTGTAGGCCTTCAGCATGTGGGTTTCAGTCACGAACCCGATGGTATTGAACAGCGTGGTGTAGCCAGTCGAGTAGCGCGGGGTTTCCAGGAAGCCCACCAGACCGCGGGCATCGGGCGTGCGGCCCGCGAAGTCGACGTAAGGCGTCAGGTACCACTTTTTTTGGTCCATGCCGCCGTAGAGCGCGGGCAGCAACTCCTGCTGCATATACTGGCTGAGGGCGGGGTGGAGCTTGTCTTTCTGGGTGGCAATGAGCGTGAGCGTGTACTGGTAGTCGGCCCCGTTGGAGGTGTGGGTATCCACGTACACATCGGGTTGCCAGCGCTGAAACAGGGCCGCAAACGAGCGGGCGTTGCGCGAATCCTGCTTGATGTAGTCGCGGTTGAGGTCGAGGTTGCGGGCGTTGCCCCGGAAGCCGTAGCTCTCGGGTCCGTTCTGGTTGGTGCGGGTGCCGGTGTTGCGGTTGAGGGCCCCGCCCACGTTATAAATCGGAATAATAACCAGCACCACATCGTCGAGCTGGCGGTGCAGGGCCTTTTGCTGCACGTAGTCGCGGGTCAGCATCAGGCTGGCATCGATGCCCTCGGGTTCGCCGGGATGGATGCCGTTCTGAATAAACACGATGCGCCGCCCCTTGGCCCGCAACGAAACCGGGTCCGTGTCGCCGTCGCCCGATAGCACTACCACGTGCAGGGGCCGGCCGCTGTCGGTGGTGCCCGCCTCGCTCAGCTGGATTTCGGGGTAAGCCGCATCAAGGCGCTGGTAGTAAGCAATACACTCATCGTAGGTGGCGGTGGTGTTGCCGTTGCCGCGCTCGAAGGGCGTGCGCCAGTCGGGAGCCGGGGTAGCGGGCGCGGTCAGCAGCAGGGAGAACAGGGACAGCAGGAGCATAGGACAGGAGTAGCGTGTCGGCAAAGATGGCTAACCCGTCGCATTTCTGCCCGGCTATGGCCCGCACTTCAATCCGTAGCCGATGCACTTGCTCTTCGTCGCTATTGAGCTACGGACTGAAGTCCGGGCCACAGCGAATTCCTACTGCTCCAATGCCTATGCGCTAATACAGCCTCCGAGCGGCCGGGAACAGGAGCTGGTCGAGGCTAAATCGGCCCGGGCGGCGAAGGCAAGGCCCAGGAACAGGAAGCTCGATTCGAGGGCGTGGGAGTATTCATTGAAGCCGTCACCCTTACTCAGGTGCATAATGGTCGCCATCACCATGGTGCCTAACAGCAGCGCACAGGTCCAGCGGAAAAACAGGCCCACGGCCAGTAATTGCCCGCCAATGGCCTCCGCGAAGGCAGCCAGAAAGCCCCAGAAAGCCGGGGCGAAGTTCAGCCCCACCAGCTTCATAACACCCCCGATTTCGGCCCAGGCCGCCGGGCCGCCCGTGAGCTTGGGGTAGCCGTGAATGGTGAACATGAAACCAATGCCTACACGAAGCAGTAGCAGGCCCAAATCGTGGGTGCGGTAACGATTTTCAAACAAAGCCATGAGCGGGCAGCCAGCTGGGCCGGGAGCAAGTGGTTCGACAAAAGCAATACGGTAGCCCGTATATAGTTCGGCCAAAGTACATTATTTGCTGCAGTGTACAATACCCGTACCCGCGCAAACCCGGCTGGCCAGCCCGCAAAGACCATTTAGTAGAGCAGCACGCCGGTGATGCGGGCCGCCGGCGGTACGGCGGCAGCGGGCAGCGTCTGGTCGGCGCCGGCGGGCAGCGAGTTGGGGTCAATCAGCCAGGCCAGACGCACCTCGCCCGACACGGCCGCTAGTCCGGCGGGGGTGTTGCGCAGGCGGGTGAAGCCCAGGTTCTGGCGCGCCGCCCCGAACGGCGAGCCCACCCCAATACCTTCGGCCGTGCGGTACTGCGGGTCGGTGATGAGCATCCGGTGCAGTACTTTCTGGCCCTGGTTCGGAGCCGTTGTGAGATAGAGGCGGGTAACGGGAGCGTCGGAGTTGGTAGCGTCGACTAGCTCGTAGGCGGGCAACGTGCGGCCCTTTTCGGTGTAGGTAATGGACCGTAACCGGCTGGCTGGCACCAGTTCTTCGAGTCGGCTCTGGGTCAGGCCCAGCCGTAGCGGGCCGGCCTGGCTGGGGCTCAGCAGGTGCAACGAGTCGGGGAGGGGGGCACCCGAAGCGGCCGGGGCGTTGGCCTGCCGAGCCACCGGGTCGGCGCCCGGGGTGCCGACCGGCTGCCCGCTTTCGGCCACGAAGGGCGGAGCGGCCTGGCCAGTTGGGGTTTGGGTACCAGGGGCGGCCCCGTCGCAGCCCGCCAGCAGCAGGCCCGCCAGCAGCGCAGCGGCGCTTCGCCGCGAAAATAAAACAGTAGTCAGCATCCGGGGCTATACGCACTCGGAAACCGGGAGTTGAAAACATCCGGCCCCTGGCTGCCGTTAGCCAGCCCAATGGGGCCGCCCGGCCGCCCCGTTGCGTTACTTTCCCTGCCGTTCCATCTATTCCCTGTTGTCCGTGACTTCGCAAGCCAAAAGACCGCTGATTCTGATTTCCAACGACGACGGCATTACCGCCCCCGGAATTGCCGTGCTGGTGCGTGTGATGCGCCGCCTCGGCGAGGTCGTCGTCGTGGCGCCCAACTCGCCCCAGTCGGGCATGGGCCACGCCATTACCATCGGCCAGCCGTTGCGCCTCGATGCCAACCCTATTTTTGAAGGCATTGAAGCCTACGAGTGCAGTGGCACCCCCGCCGACTGCGTGAAGCTGGCCAAGCACCACGTGCTCAAGGACCGCCGCCCCGACCTGGTGGTATCGGGCATCAACCACGGCTCGAATTCGGCCGTGAACGTGCTGTACTCGGGCACGATGTCGGCAGCCATTGAGGCGGCTATCGAAGGGCTACCGGCCATCGGCTTCTCGCTCTGCGATTATGGTCACGACGCCGATTTCTCGCACGCCGAGGAGTGGGTGGAGCTGCTGGCTCGCCAGGCGCTGCGGCACGGCATCCCCGCCGGTACGGCCCTCAACGTGAACATTCCCAAGAAATCCGACCAGCCTATTGCCGGCGCCCGCCTCTGCCGCCAGGCCCGAGCCAAGTGGCAGGAAGAATTCGATTTGCGCTACGACCCCTACCAGCGCCCTTACTACTGGCTCATCGGCTCGTTCGTGAACGAGGATAAGGGCCAGGACACCGACGAGTACGCGCTGGCCAATAATTACGTGTCCATCGTGCCCTGCCAGTACGACCTAACCTCGCGCAAGGCCCTGCACGAGATGAACGAAAACTGGGATATGAGCCCCATGCCTGCCCCCCGGGGCCAGCCACTGCCCGTAGCCGCCCCCGGCAGCGCCGCCCCCATGCCCGGCAAATCGCCCGAAGGGTTGGGATAGCGGCAACTGGGTAAAAAAGAACGTCATTCTTGGCTTTGCGCTGAATGACGTTCCTTTTCATTCATTGACCACCCCTTACCGAGGTAGCGACACGCGCTTAGGATGCGCAGTGGTGGCGTGGTCGGGCTTGCGGATGACGGGCACGGCCGCCAGGTGCCGGGAAGCTGGCAGCGCAGGCGGGAGCCACTGGTGAAGCAGCCAGAGAATGCCCAACAGCAGGGCCAGCAGGAGTAGCAGCTTCTTCATAATGGGGGCGGGAAAACGGAGCCTATCCAAAAATACCCGCTCCCAAATGAAGCCCGCGTGAACGGCTTAACTCACGGAAACCAAAGTGCGAATGTGGTGCCCTGGCCCTCCTCCGACTCCACGGTAAGCGGGGCTTTGTGGAATTCGGCAATGGTTTTGGCAATCGGTAGGCCCAGCCCGTAGCCCTCGGGAGCCGAGGCGCCACCCTGAAACCGCCGGAACCGGTCGAACAAATGGGGCAGGTGCTGGGCCGCGATGCCCGGGCCGGTATCGGTAACGGCCAGCCGGTAGCCACCTTGGGGGTGGGGGCGACCCGTTACCGTAATGCTGCCGCCCCAGCGGTTGTATTTGATGGCGTTGCTGATCAGATTGAAGAGCAGTGTGAAGAGCAGCGTGCGGTTGGCCCGGGGCAGCACGTAATCGGGCCGCAAATCTTCCAGCAAATGAACCTCACGCTGGGCCAGCCGGTCGTCCAGTTCATTGGTCACGTCGGCCAGCACGGCCGCCAGGGATACCGTGTCTTCGCGCAGGTACTGCTCGTTTTCGATGTTGGCGATGAGCAGCAGCGTTTTTACCGTGTTGCGCAGCCGGTAGAGGGTCTTCTGTGAATCTACGATTTTAAGCGAGTACGCGTGGCCCAGTTCGGGGTCCTGGAGCATGTTCTCGAATCTCGACTGCAGAATGCTCACTGGCGTCAGCAGCTCGTGCGAAACGTTGCTCATAAACTCGCGCTCCTTCTCGAAGGCCGACTGAATCAGGCGCATCATCTCGTTGAGGCTGTCGTCGAGGCGGCGGAAGTCGGTCGTGGTGGTCGTCAGGGGTTCGTAGGAGAAGGCCGAGGGATGATGCACGCCTTCGAGCTTGCGCGCAATTAGCCGATGCAGCGGCTGCAGCAGGTAGTGGGCAAAAGCCGCATCGGTAAAAATGGTGAGGGCCGCCCCAATCACGAGCACCCACAGCGCCATGCGCCGTAGCGTAGCCGTCAGCAGCTCCACTGTAGCCAGCGAGGAGCCGATTTCGAGACGGTAGTTGCGGCCGTTGGAGCTGAACTGCTGGCTCAGGATGCGAAAGTCCTCGATTTGGTTATCGACCTGCCGGGGCTCGACGAAAATACGCGGCGGGTGGGGGGCATGCTGGGCCTGGGGCGTGTTGGGCAGGGCCGTAAGGGTGATGTATTCCTGCTTAAGGATGTTGTAATCGGCGTATTCCTCGCCCTGCACGAAGGTCAAAATACCGTCGCGCCGGATGAGGTCGAGCACCTCCTGGCGCTTTTCCTGCAACCGCTCATCGGTGTGGCTTACCGCCACCCGCCCCACAATGGGCGGAATCACGACCACCCCCAGCAGCACCAGCAGCAGCTTCGACAAGGCATTAAACAGAGCCAGTTTCGCTTCGAGGCGCATGCCGTGTTGCGTTAAAGATGAAGGGTTGGAAAGCGTTTGGTTTGCAATGATGCTGTCATGCTTGATCTGGCGTCCGCGCAGCCGAAGCATCTCTCCCGCTTCGTTGTGGTGCCCATCAGATGTGAAGATTACCGCTGCGGGAGAGATGCTTCGACTGCGCGGACGCCAGATCAAGCATGACGACCCTTATACGCCGGTCTCGCGTACCGTTTCTCACTTCTCACTTCTCACTTCTCACTTCTCACTTCTCAGCCACTCCCTACCCCACAATCCGATACCCGATGCCGCGGACGGTTTCGAGGAAGTCGGCGGGGGCGAACTGGCTGAGCTTCTTGCGCAGGTTTTTGATGTGGACGTCGATGTAGTTGGAGTCGGAGTCGTCTTCGAGCACGTTGCCCCAGAGGTGCTCGCCGAGCTGCAGGCGGGTAAGCACGCGGTTTTTGTGCAGCAGCAAATAATGAAGCAGGTCGAACTCCTTTTTGGTGAGGGCAATGTCCTGGCCTTCGTGGCGGATAGTGCGGCCGGTGGCTTCGAGCTCGAAGCCGGCCCCGAAGGTGAGCTCCTGGCGCTTGAGGCCGAACTTGCGGCGGGTAATGGCGTGCATCCGGCTTTGCAGCTCCAGCAGCGAAAACGGCTTGGGCAGGTAGTCGTCGGCTCCCAAATCAAGGCCCTTCACCCGGTCGTCGATGCCACCGCGGGCCGTGAGGATGATAAACGAAGCCTCCTGTCGGTCGTTGCGGCGGGCTTCGCGCAGCAGGTCGAGGCCGTCGCCGCCGGGCAGGCCTAGGTCGAGGAGCACGAAATCGTAGCTATTGACAAAGATTTTCTCCGATGCCTCGGCGTAGGTGTAGGCCGAATCGACGAGGTATTGGGACTGGAGCAGAAACTGCTGCACTTCTTGGTGCAGGCTTTTCTCGTCTTCGACAATGAGTACGTGCATAATGAGGGGGCGGAGCTAAATGAAGATGCAACATACGCACCCAGGCCGTGAAGAGCGCATGAACGCGCCCAGCAAACAGCAGGGTCGCAACCGGAAAACCGCCGCCCGCTTTGGGCGCTCCGCCCCGGATTCCGTAAGTTGAGGCCCGCCTTCTGTTCTCCTCATGCCTTCCGGCCCTGCCGTGCCGCCGCTTTCCGTCAGCATCATCATTCCCACATTCAACGAGGGTGGCCACATCGGCCAGTTGCTCGACCACCTGCGCGGCCTCGGCGGTGGTGGCAAAACCGTAGAAATAGTGGTGGCCGACGGCGGTAGCACCGATGGCACCGCCGCCGAAGCCGCTGCCCGCGGAGCCCGGGTGGTGCCGTGCCCGCGCAAGGGCCGGGCCGTCCAGCTTAACCACGGCGCCGCCCACGCCACCGGCCAAATCCTGTACTTCCTGCACGCCGATACGCACCCGCCCGCCACGCTGCTGCCCGACCTGCGCGAAGCCGTGGCGGCTGGGTACGGCAGCGGCTGCTACCGCCTGCGCTTCGACGAGCCGCACTGGTTTTTGCGGGCCAACGCTTGGTTCACGCGCTTCAACGTAGAGGCCGTGCGCTACGGCGACCAAAGTCTGTTCGCCCGCGCCGAGGTGTTCCGGCGGGCCGGCGGCTACCGCGAAGAGCTGCTCGTGTTCGAAGACCAGGAAATCACTCGGCGGCTACGGCAGCAGGGGCCTTTCCGGGTGCTGCCGAATTACATCGTCACCTCGGCCCGTAAATACCGCGAAAACGGGGTTTACCGATTACAGGGCGTGTTTCTGCTGCTCAACGTGCTCTACCGGCTGGGGGCGCCGCAACCCCGGCTGGCCGACCTATACCGCCGGCTCGTGCGGTCGGACAAGCTGTGAAGGAGTCGTTTTCGCCTACCGCAAATACGCGCTTAGCTCCGACACCGTGCGGATGCCCAGCCGCTCGGCTTGCTGGCGGCGCATGAGCAGGGCGTAGGTGTTGTTGAAGCCCAGCGGCTCCAGCCACTCCAGTTGGTAGCGGCGGCGGTACTCGCGGCGCACGTAGCCGAGCACGGCGGCCGGGTCGGGCCCCAGCGAATCGAGGACGGCGGGCGAGGGCTGCAGCACCACCAGCAGGCCGGTGCCGGTGTATTCGGGATAGAGGTCGATGGCACCAGTGCGTAGCGCGTCGGCGCAGATGCTGGTGCCGCCCAGGCCGGTTTTGGCCTCCACGCCCAGGTGGGTGTAGCCCCTAATGAGGGCCGCGTAGAGCTCGGCCAGAATATACTGCTCGCCGAAAATTTTGGAGCCCAGCCGGATGGTGGCCCCGGTGGCTGGCAGCGGCTCGTGCCAGAGGCCCCGGCGGCGCAGGAAGTCGAGGGCTACGGCCCGGGGCGTTTCGTGCTTCAGATCGACCCGGTAATTCAGCTCCGTCATCACCGAATCGGAGAGCTGGCCGGCGAGGCGGGCCAGGGCGGGAACCAGCTCGGGGTGCTCGTCGAGCGTCTGGCGGCGCACCACGGGCACGGCCTGGTAGGGCGGAAACGCGTGGCGGTCGTCGCGGAGCACGCGCAGGTCGTAGGCCTTGATGCGGCCGTCGGTGGAGTAGCCGTCGATCAGGTCCACGTCGCCGGTACGGGCGGCCTCGTAGACCAGGGCCGGGGCCAGTACCACCGAGGCGGGGTGGAGGCCGTAGGTGCGGCGTAGGCCCGGCAACCCGTCGGAGCGGCCCACGAATTCGGGGCTGAAGCCGGCCAGCAGCTTGGAGGCGGCCCGAGGCAGCAGGTAGAGGCCCGCCAGCAGGGGTAGGCCCACCAGCAGCGCCCGCCCGGCCCAGGCCAGGCGGCGGCCGCTCAGGCGCTGCACCCCCGCCAAAGCGGCATCGAAGAGTAATGCCAGCACGGCGGCCGGAATGGCCCCGGCCAGAATCATGGCCGGATTATTCAGGGCAATGCCGCCGAAAATGAACTCGCCCAGTCCGCCCGCCGCAATGTAGGCGGCCAGCGTGGCCACCCCCACATTAATCACGGCCGCCGTGCGGATACCGGCCAGCAGTACCGGCAACGCCAGTGGCAGCTCCACCCGGCGCAACACCTGCCAATCGGTAAGGCCCAGTCCCCGGGCGGCGTCCACCACGGCCGCATCTACGCCCCGTACGCCCGCCAGTGTGTTGCGCACAATGGGTAGTAGCGAGTACAGGAACAACGCCAGAATAGCCGGCCCCGGCCCAATGCCCAGCACCGGAATCAGGAAGCCCAGCAGCGCGATGCTCGGAATAGTTTGTAGCACTCCGGCTCCGCCCAGTACCCAGGGCGCGAGGCGAGGGCGGCGCGTGAGCAGTAGCCCCAGCGGCACACCCACCGCCACGCCCGCCACCAAGGAAGCTGCCGTGAGCCCGATATGTTGCAGGGTCTGCTGCCCGATCTTGTCGGCCTGGGCCTGCCAGAAAGTGAGGAGTTCGGAGAGGATGGTCAAAGCGGATGATGGGGTGAAGAGATGAGGAGGTGAGGAACAGAACGAGTAGGGGCGAAGCTAAGCCCTGCCCCTACGGCTGTTCAATCCCCAGCCGCCGGACGGCGTACCCAAAGGCGGCCATGAGCGTGGCGTAGGTAAGGGGCAGGAAGTCGGCCGGGGCGGCGGTTTCGGTGGGCCGCACCCACACGCGGGCCTCTGCTGACTCGCCTAATGATGGCACTGCCGCTTGGCCGAGTTGCGCTAATGCCTCCTGAATCGTTGCAGTAAGTGAAAGTGGTTGTGTATCTGATTCAGAATATGTTAAGATGATTGTATCGCTTGCCTGGGGTAGCTCGGCCATTATGTCAGCCAGCCGCAACGCGCGGAGTTGCAGGCCCAACTGCTCGGCGGCGAAGAAGCGGCGCACGAAGTCGTTGGCCGGCCGTAGCAGCAACTCCCGGGGCGTCCCGAGCTGCTGCACCTGCCCGGCATCGAGCAGCAAAATCTGGTCGGCCAGCTCAAAGGCTTCCGTCACGTCGTGGGTGACCATGACCATCGTTTTGCGCCGCAGCTCGGGCAGCTCCCGGAACTCGCGGCGGATGCTAGCCCGCGTAATCGGGTCGAGGGCGCCGAAGGGTTCGTCGAGCAGGATGATGGGCGGGTCGGCGGCCAGCGCCCGGGCCAGGCCCACCCGCTGCTGCTGCCCGCCCGAAAGCTGCCGCGGGTACCGGCCGGCGAACCGCTCGGGGGGCAGGTGCAAACGCCCCAGCAGCTCGGTGGTGCGCGCCGCTATGGCAGCGGGCGCGTGGCCCAGCAGCCGGGGCACCACGGCCACGTTTTCGGCCACCGTGTAGTGGGGCAGCAAGCCCACTTGCTGAATCACGTAGCCCATGCCCCGGCGCAATTGCTCGGCTGGCTGGTCGCGCACATCGTGCCCATTCACGAGCACCACGCCGATGTCGGGCTCCACGAGACGGTTGAGCATGCGCAGCAGCGTGGTTTTACCGCAGCCGCTTGGCCCCAGCAGCACCAGCGTCTGGCCCGCTGCTACCCTAAACGACACGTCCTGTACCACCGCGTGGGGCCCATAATGCTTGGTGAGGTTGCGGGCTTCGATAACGGGGTCGGTCGTGGGCATAGGGCATCAAGATAACCGGAAAGCAAACGGCGGGACGGGGCGGGCCCTCCCGGACCGGAGGAATACTACCCGCTAAGCGGCCGAAAGTTGCGGCGCCCGACCCCGATCAGCCCGATAGTCAGCCCAAGAAGCCGCCCCGATCAGCCCAGAAAGCCGGATAAACTTGCGCCGCGCCCGGTTTCTGGCTTAGCTTTAGGCAATGAACCGTTTCCTGCTCCCCGCCCTCGCCCTGTGTTTGGCCCTGCTGCAACCCGCTGCCGCCCAGATATACCGCGCCACCGACCCGCTGGCCCATACCTACAGCATTGTGGCCCGCGACCCTGCTACCGGCGAGTTGGCTGTGGCCGTGCAGAGCCACTGGTTTTCGGTGGGCACCAGCGTGAGCTGGGCCGAGGCCGGGGTGGGGGCGGTGGCCACCCAGTCGTTCACCAACAAGTCGTTCGGCCCCCGGGGGCTGGCATTGCTCAAAAGCGGCAAATCGGCCCAGCAGGCCCTCGATGAGCTGCTGCGCACCGATGAGGGCCGCGACGTGCGCCAAGTGGCCATCGTGGATAACCAAGGCCGGGTGGCCACCCACACTGGGGCCAAGTGCATCGACTACGCCGGCCACCAGCAGGGCAAGCAGTTTTCGGTGCAGTCGAATATGATGCTCACCGAAAAAGTGCCCGCCGCCATGGCCCAGGCCTTCGAGGCCAACGCCCAGCTGCCTTTGCCCGAACGCCTGCTCGCGGCCCTGGAAGGGGCCCAAGGCGCGGGCGGCGACATTCGGGGCCGGCAGTCGGCGGCCCTACTGGTGGTGCGGGGCCAGGCCAGCACCGAGCCCTGGACCGACCGCCTCGTGGACCTGCGGGTAGACGATAGCGCCGAGCCCCTGCGCGAGCTGGGCCGGCTGCTGCGCCTGCGCCGGGCCTACGAGCATATGAATGCCGGCGACCTGGCGGTGGAGAAAAACGACGTGCCCGGGGCCATCCGTGAGTACGAGGCGGCCGAGAAGCTCTTCCCTCAGAACCTGGAAATGCAATACTGGCATGCCATCAGCCTAGCCAATAAGCAGCGCCTGCCCGAGGCATTGAAGCTGCTCCGGCCCATTTTCAAGCAGGAGCCAAATTGGCGCACGCTCACCGAGCGCCTGCCCAAAGTGGGCCTGCTTACCCTCACCGCCGACGAACTAAAGCAAGTGCTAAGCGCGAAATAACAGCTGAAAGCGCCGTGGCAGCTGGGCAAATGGGCGCTGGCCCAAACCCGCACGGCCTGGCTTCGCTATCCTTTACAGATTCTTTGTTCCCAGATGCCTGATTCGATGCCCCGCTTATCCTCGCTTACCCGGCTGGTTGTTGTGCTACTGCTGCTGCTGTTCGCCGCTGGCAGCTGCGTGCGCAAACCGGTTCCCGTTGCCGGCTCGGTTGGTCCCGAAACCCGGGTGTACGTAGTGCGCCACGCCGAAAAGGACCTCACCCCCGACCTGGCCGATCCGCCCCTGACGGCCGCTGGCCAGGCCCGCGCCCAGGCCCTGATGGCCGTTATTCCGCGCCAGACCCGCCTGAGTGCCGTATTCAGCACCAATACGGCCCGCACCCGCGCCACGGCCCAGCCGCTAGCCGATGCCCGCCGCCTGCCGGTGCAGCTCTACGATGCCGGCCAGCTGCCCGAACTGGCCGCCCGCATCCGCCGCGACTATCCTGGCCAGGCCGTGCTGGTGGTAGGCCACTCCAATACCATCCTCGAAACGGTAGAGGCGCTGGGGGCCTCGCGGCCCGTGCCCACCATCCCCGATGCCGCCTACGATTACCTGCTCGAAGTACATCTGCCCCTCAACCCAGCCCAGCCCGCCACGGCCCAGGCCCACCAATACGGGCAGCAAATGACGCCCTGATAGCTGCCGCCAATCTGGGGCATGCGCTTTTTCGCTGATTCATTTTCCGTTTTTGCCGATTCCATTTATGCGAATACCTTCTTTCCGCCGTGCCCTGTGGCTGGCGGTGGCCCTGTTGCCAGCCGCGCCTATGGTCGCTTCGGCCCAAGCTAAAACCGACTCGGTGGCCATCCGCCGGATTTACGATGAAGCCCTGACTCGGGGGGAGAGCTACGAGAACCTGCGCTACCTCACGGGCCAGATCGGGGGCCGCCTCAGCGGCTCGGCCTCGGCCGAGCAGGCCGTGCAATGGGGCAAAACCACGATGGAAAAGCTGGGCCTCGACCGGGTATACCTCCAGGAAGTGATGGTGCCCCATTGGGTGCGTGGGGCCAAGGAAAAAGCCCAGATCAGGGCCGACCGGGGCAAAGGCGTGGCGCTCAACGTATGCGCGTTGGGTGGCTCAGTAGGCACCGGCGGTAAGCTCCGGGCCGGCGTGGTGGAGGTGCAGAGCCTGGCCGAGCTGGCGGCACTGCCTGCCGAGAAGGTGAAGGGCAAGTTCGTGTTCTTCAACCGTCCCATGAACCCGCGCTACGTGGAAACCGGCCGGGCCTACGGGGAAGCCGGCGACCAGCGCCGTAGCGGGGCCGCCGCCGCCGCCAAGCGCGGGGCCGTGGGTGCGCTTGTGCGCAGCCTTACGCTGGCCCACGACGATTTCCCCCATACCGGCACCATGCGCTACGAAGACGGCGTGGTGCAGGTGCCCGCCGCCGCCCTCAGCACCAATGGCGCCGATGAACTGAGCCAGCTGCTGCGGGCCGATGCAGCCCTGACGGTGGAGCTGGAAATGAGCTGCCAGACGCTGCCCGAGGTGAAAAGCTACAACGTCATCGGGGAAATAAAGGGGGCGAAGTACCCCGAGCAAATCATCAGCGTGGGGGGGCACCTCGATTCCTGGGACCTGGGCCAGGGTGCCCACGACGATGGCACGGGCTGCGTGCAGAGCATGGAAGTGCTGCGCCTGCTCAAAGCCACCGGCCTGCGCCCCGAACGCACGGTGCGGGCTGTTCTGTTTATGAATGAGGAAAACGGCGTGCGCGGCGGCACCAAATACGCCGAGGTGGCCAAGCAGAATAAGGAGAACCACTTGGCCGCCATGGAGTCCGACGGCGGCGGCTTTACGCCCCGGGGCTTCAATATTGAGGCCGCACCGGCCGTGGTGCGCAAAATCCAGGCCTGGCAGCCCCTGTTCGTGCCCTATAACAGTGGCCAGTTCGTGGTGGGCCACTCCGGCACCGACATCGAGCCCCTCCAGGACCAGGTAAAGGCCCTCATTGGCTACGATTGCGACTCGCAACGCTACTTCGATATCCACCACACCGCCGCCGATACCTTCGACAAGGTGAACCGCCGCGAACTGGAATTGGGCGGAGCCAGCATGGCCGCCCTGATATATCTGTTGAGCAAGTACGGTTTGTAGCCGCCTGCCTGTTTCCCAGCGCCCCTAATTAACTGATGTTACGCACCACCTTAGCAGGCTGCCCGCAAATGCCCTTTTCAGAAGTAGCTGAAGTGGGTTTCTGAAGCTGGAGCGCAATCGGTGCGTAACATCAGTAATTAAAACAGCCCGGCCACCTGAAAAGGTAACCGGGCTGTTTTAATTAGGGGCGCAGTGCCGGAAAACTATTCCGCTACGGCGTTTTTGCGCGGCCGGCCTGGGCCTTTGCCCGTACCATTGGCGGCGCGGGGCTTGCGTTCTTTTTTCTCGATTTTGTAGCCGGGGTCCAGCATCGCGTTCAGGTCTTCGACCATGCTGCTGATTTTTGATACCTGCTTGCGGATTTGCGAGAGTACGGCGTCGTTATCTTCGGCGTTGGCCAGAATTTGTTGCAGCTTGTTCAGATCAGCAGTTGCCATTAGAAAGAGGTTAATTTTTGAAAAGATGAAGTAAAGCCCAAAGTTGAGTTTTTATTTCTAATTCAACAACTACTATGGGTATGATGATTTAGCAATACGGCTGAAAAAAGAGTTTGGATACTTTGTATTCCGAAAATAAGAATAAAGTGCCCATTCTGAAATAAGCATCTAGGTCTGCTAACGACCTTATTTTAGAGTTGGACATAATCAGATCCACTCGCCCATTTGCATAATATCGCAACGAAAACCCATAGGTTCATCAACTGATTCAATCGTTTTAGGCCACGGGCAAGCCGTAAACGTAGGCAATGGGTGCTACGGTGCTTGAAACTGCTATGGGTGAGGATCTTTCATATAGTACTCGGTGGTGACTGTTGCATTCCCGATTCTGTAATACACTCAAAATTATTGTTAACAATGTTAGCGGCGGGTGTTGCGTCTTGGGCTTGAACCAAGCTGCGACTGGCTGTAAATAAGTACTTGATTTATATTACCGCTACCACTTGAGGCTTCGTGCTTTTAACGGTGCTATTGGATCGGTTCATTATCTCATACATTGGCTAGCTAAGCAAGTAAGAGCAATCATTTGTGTGCCGATTAGTCTGCACCTGAGAAAATCACAACTAAATTTCGCTGGACGGGCATTATTCATCCATTTTATTGCCAGCGAGCTTACCCAAAAAGCCTGATCTTGGAATTGCAATTAGTGTTTCTGCGTATTCATGAAATTCCCTGAATTTCGATGAATACGAGTAGCCAATGCAATGTTAGTGTAGTAATAATTACACTAAAATGGTTTTTGTAATCGGGTGATAACCCGCGCTTTAACCGGCATATTCAGGTTGAGAATACCGCGTATTTGTAGGAAGTTGATCAGTCGCTGCCATGCCTCACGGCCCGGCGCTTTATCGTACCTTAGAGGCCATGAAAATCCATTAACCCCCGATTCCGCTTGCGCTGCTACTTGTTTTTCGGGTTGATTGCCGGATTGTTGACTTGGGGAGTGTCGGGCCCAGCTGCTGCCCAGCCGACTTCGTCCGCCCGCTACTGGGTCACGTTCCGCGATAAAGCGGGCCAGACGTTGCGGCCAGCCGCCTATTTCAGCCCCCAGGCTCAGGCCCGCCGCCACCGCCAGCACCTGCCCGCCTGCGACAGCACCGACTTTCCGGTGCGCCCCGACTACCTGGCCCGGGTGCAAGCCGCCACCGATACGCTCACGCTGGTTAGCCGCTGGTTCAATGCCGTATCCTGCCGGGCTACGCCCGCTCAGGTAGTCCGGCTACGCCAGTTTCCCGGCATAAGGGCCGTAGTGGCCTGGCCCGAGGCTCCGCTGATGGTCGCCGCCCGCCACTCGTCTGGCCCTGCGCCGAAGCTGGCCCCGCGCCCGCTCTCGGCCGCCGATCAGGCGCTGGCCCGCCAGCAAACTGCCTCCCTGGGCGCAGCCGATTTCAGGCAGGCCGGCCTACGGGGCCAGGGCCTGCGCATTGCCATCTTCGATGTGGGCTTCAACGGGACCGACACCCACCCGGCCTTCGCGCATTTGCGCCGCCGCCGGGCCATCGTGGATACCTACGATTTCCTGCGCCGTTCGCCTAATGTGTTCCGGGGTGGCAACCACGGTACCGAAGTGCTTTCCTGTATCGCCGGCCAACTGCCCGATAGTACCTACCTGGGGCTGGCCGATGGGGCCGAATTCCTGCTGGCCCGCACCGAGCAGATGTTCCGCGAACGGTACGCCGAAGAGGAAGCCTGGCTGGCCGCCGCCGAGTGGGCCGACCGCCTCGGGGCCGATATCATTAACTCGTCGTTGGGCTACACCGACGCCCGGTATTTTCCCGAGCAGATGAACGGCCGCACCAGCCTCGTGGCCCGGGCTGCCGAGCTGGCCGTGCGCAAAGGCATGCTGGTGGTGAATGCTGCCGGCAATGCCGGCGACGACCCCGCCTGGCACACTGTGGGCACGCCCGCTGATGGCGACTCGGTGCTGGCCGTGGGCGGGCTCGATCCGTCTACCTACCTGCACCTCGATTTCAGCAGCTACGGCCCGGCCCCGGGCGGGCGGCTCAAGCCCAACGTAGCCGCGTTTGGGGTGGCCGTTACGGCCGTGCCGGGCGGGTTCGAACGAACCGAAGGCACCTCCTTTGCCAGCCCCCTGGTGGCGGGCTTCGCGGCCTGCGCCTGGCAGCAACAGCGCGATTTGCCCGTTATGGCACTGTTTGCCCGGCTGCAGCAGGCTGGCCAGCTGTATCCGTACTTCGATTACGCCCACGGCTACGGCTTGCCCCAGGCCACCTATTTCACGGCCGGCGTAGCCACAGCTCCAACCCCTACCTTCGATTTCGTTTCCACCGATTCCGTTCTAAGTGTAATTATCCGCCCCGCGGCCGCCTTTGTGCCGGCCCGTGCACTACCCCTGTTTGCCGATTCGGTACGGGTGGTGGGGCGGGGCCAACCGCTGCTGGCAGCTGCCGCTGCAGGGCCGGCCAACGAGGCTGCTCCAGAACTGCCGCCGGCCCCCGGGCCGCCCGCCGGGTTCTATTGGCAGCTGCGCGATGCCCGGGGCCAACTGGTGCGCTACGAGGTGCTCGAAGTCAGCCAGCGGGCCGTGCTGCGGGTGCCATTGGCGCAGGTGCCGCCCGGCGGTTCGGTGCGGGTGCATTACCGGGGCTACACGGCCAGTTTTCCTGCCTTATGAAGCCAACCCTTCCGACCACGCTGCTGCTGCTGACGCTGGCCCTACTGGTGGCCCGGCCCGGACTCGCCCAGCGGGTACTGCTGCGCGCCGACCCGGCCGCCGACTCGGTGCCCGCCCGCTACGGACCCAACCGGGCCTTTTACCAGCACCTGTTCCTGGGCTTCGCGCCCGTGGTAGGCTGGCCGGCCGCCCCGGGGCCAATCTGCGCTATCCGGAGTCGGGCGAGTTTTTCCTGGGCCTGCGTAACAAGTGGCGGCTGAGCCCCATGCTGGCGGCGGGCCTCGATGTGCGCTACGCCCGCCTGCAATACCAACTGCGGCAAAACAGCACCAAGCTGTTGCCCAATACCGCCACCCACTACCGCGAGGCCCTGAACCTGGGGCAGGTGCAACTGGAGCCTTTCGGACGCCTGAATTTCGGGCGGCGCGGCAACATCATTGGGCACTACCTCGACCTGAGCGCCTGGGGCAGCTGGGCCCTGAGCACCACCCACACCTACGAAGACCGGCCCGGGGCCAACGGCAGTGCCCGCACTTTGGTAAAAGAGCAGCGCCCCGACTACCTGCGCCGCTGGAGCTGGGGCCTGGGAACCCGCCTGGGCTCGGGCCGCTACGCCGCCGTGGCCCGCTACCGGCTGGCCAATACCTTCAGCACTGCCGCCGACCCCACGTATCCGGAACTACCCCGTTGGTTGGTAGGGGTGGAACTGGGGATCTTCTAATAAACCGAAAAAAAAGCTTTTCCGACAGTCTTTTTGGGGGCTTATTGCGTAGATAGCCCAGCCGCATAATCGTGTCTGCGCGAATGGGTAACTGCCACATGTGGCACCGCCCGACCGTGCTGCTGAACTGGTAGGCCCTGTTGAACTTGCCGGCCGGGATATGTGTGTTAGCCTGGAAACTCTTCGCTACGTAGAGGGTGGAAGTTTCCGGACTTGCGTAAGGTTTTGTATTTTGCCGAACCGATTTGCCGATAGTATATTCTTTTTCCATGAAAAACTTTTTATTCCCCGCCATTGGAGTCTTTTGCTTATTCCAACTGACCTCCTGTTTGAACACGGAGCGTGAGGTGGGGACTTCCAAGAATGCTGACCGCTTATTTACGCCTCCGACTGAAGCCAACCGGGGCCGCGTGAATGCCCGCACGGTGCTCCGCACTGTAAATGCCAGCCACACCTTCTCCTCTCCCAAAACCAAGGACAACTTCGTTCTGCAGCTGCGCGGCCCTAAAATTTCGACCTCGGAGGCGTACTTCATCATCATTAGCAGCACCGGCGACACGCTCCGCAAGGAAAGCATGCCGGCTACGGCTCTCATCCGTGACCAGGATTTAGCTGATGCCCAGACCGTGACTGTGCGCGACCGGGAGATTGCCATTTTGCAGGGCATGAACAACTTCTTCCGCGACGACCGATTTGTGCAGCCCGCCGTACCCAAGGCCGCTACCCAACCCGAAAACGTCGATGCTCAGTCGTGGACGTCGGTGAAAGGTGACTCCAAGGCCGTGGGCTTCGATTACCCTTCGGCCGATGGCCGGGAACGGCGCTTGGCCTATTCCAAGAAGCTGAGTCGGGCCGTCGTCATCGCCGAGTAAAGGTGCGTCACCAATGCAAAAGCGCAGCATCTGTCTGGGGGCGCTTTTGCATTGGTGACCTTTGCAGTCGTAAGCGGTATGTGGTCGGGAAAATGCTTTCCAAAAACAGCCAGGACGCAGTAGGTGCCCGTACCGTTTCTCACTTCTCACTTCTCACTTCTCACTTCTCACTTCTCACTTCTCACTTCTCACTTCTCACTTCTCACTTACGGCATCGTAAAGGCCAGATCGAAGCTAATGAGGTTGGCGTTGAAGTTGATGTTGCGCTGGTAATAGGCGTAGCGCACATCGAGCGACTTGAACTTGGCTACTTTGCGGCCGCCCTGGCCATCGCTGAAGGGCGTTTTGAAGCGGCTGATACCGTACACCGGTGAGTAGCGCAGGCCCAAGCCGTACTTGTTGGCCGTGAAAGCCGACAGGTCGTAATCGGAGGTATAAAACTCGTCGGCTACGGAATGCTGGGCGTAAGCGGCGAAGTACTTGGCCGCCGTCTGGTGGTGGAAGCGGTAGAAGGGGTAGAGCACGAAGAAGGGCGTCACCTTGATGGGTGTTTCTAGCTCGAAGGTGTGGGCCGTGATGCCGAAGTTATCGTTGTAGAAGCGGTAAAAACCGCGCAGTTGCACAAAGTCGGAAGCAAAGTAGCTGGCCCGTAATGCTACCGGGTACTTGAAGCGGTTCTGGGGTAGCTGCTCCACCTTAGGGGCCGTAATGCCGGGCTCCCGGAAATAGACCCGGTGAAAAGGCGTGCTCAGTAGCCCGTGCTGGTACACCAATTCGGTGCTGACGGCCAGTTGCAGGCGTTGGCTGATCACCTGCGAATAGACCAGCGAGAGGTTATAGCTCTGGCGCTTATCGGTAGGAACCAGCTGCTGGCCGGTGCGTAGCTCGGTGGGGTAAATAAGCTTGGCTTGGTCGAGGTACACTTGGCCGGCCACGCTGAACTCGCGGTTGCCGTCGCGCGAGCTTTTGGCGTAGGAGCCCACCACGTTTACCGAGAAGTAGTCGTACTCCTTCGACACGCCGCCGCCAATACCCACAATGCGGTGCTGGGCCCGGTTCTCGCGCGAGTAGCCGAAGTCGGCGTGAATGCGGGCATCGTGGGCAGAAGGGGTAGATAGGTAGAGACCTTCCACGCCATCGATGCGGTCGGTGGAGGCCGAGGCGTAGAAGTCGGCCCCGATGTTGGCCGTGAGCCGGCTCACGGTGTCGAGCGGGATGTTGAGGATAATGGTGGGCGTGACGTCGGTGAGGTACTCGGTGCCGCGCCCGCCCTGCACGGCCCCGTGGGTGCCGTCTTGCTGGTAGTAGCTGCCCAGAATATTGATTTCTGTTTCACCCACCTGGGCGTTGGCCGCGTTGGTCTGGGGCGTGAGCGGCACGCCTGAGCCATCAATCCGGTTGGGCGTAATGCCTCCCTGGGCCCAGCCCAGCACCGGCAACAAGCCCAGCACCACCGGTAACAGCCGGGCCGGACGAAAAAAACGAGTAAATAAAGACATGCGCGAGGGGAGCAGAAGGGGAGAAAGGAAACGCCAGAACGCCAGAAAGGCAATTCAGCGCGTCAGGATAACGTTTTGAGCTAACAGCTAACAGCTAACAGCTAATTGCAGCCACAGCCGCCGCCAACTTTGCCTCCGTTGGCACCGCCAGCTCCTTCGCGGTACGATTCGAAGTTGGTTTCATACACTTCCACCCGCTTGTTGGCAAGCTTCATGTCCTCATCGTTGAGATATACTTTCTCATAGGCCGCCACCGACACGCAGCCCGATAGGCCGCCCGCCGCCAGCACTAGTCCGGCCAAGCTTAGCAGGGGGCGGCGTAGCGGCAAGGAATGTAGAAACTGATGCATGGGGAGTGGAGAAGGCGAGTTGGGGAGCTAAACGGCAAACGGCTGGGCTAAGGCTGGGTTGCCGGGGCCGTAACCGGCGTTGCGGGGGCATCGTTACGGTAATAATTAACCTGCATATTCTTGGAAACCAACGTACGGTTGTCGTCGGTAATCAGGGTGCAGTCAACGCCTTTAAGTTGGTTGATGAAGGCCAGCCCTTCCACCGGACCTTTTACGAAGACCACTTCATCGAGGCAGTCGGCCAGCTCTACATCGGAGCAGATAATGGTGACGGAGCGCAACCCCGTAGCGGGCAGGCCGGTGGCGGGGTTGATGATGTGCCCGTAGACCTTGCCGCCGGAAGTGAAGTACTGCTCGTAGTTGCCGGCCGTTACCACGGCCACATCGGTTACCTGCACCCAGCTGGAAATGCTGTTGGGGTGGTCGGGGTCGCCGATGGCCACGCGCCAGAGCGAGCCGTCAGCTTGGCGGCCCCAGCACAGGATGTCGCCCGAGCCGTTGAGCAGGCCGCCCTTGATGCCGAGCTTGTCGAGCACCTGCCGGGCCCGCCGGATACCGTAGCCCTGCAGCACCCCGGCCAGGTTCATGCGCATACCCTTATCCTTGAGCATAACCGTGTGCCGGGCTGGGTCGAGGACGACGTTGCGGTAGTTGATGCGGGCCACGGCCGCTGCATCACAGCAGGGGCGGGCAGCGGGTGTTCCTGGCGGTCAAACTTGTAAATCTTATCAGCCGAAGCAAACGTGATGTCGAACGCCCCGCCGCTCAGGGCCGAAATGCGCAGCGTCCGCTCAATTAGGTCATATACTTCCTGATCGACGACGACCGGGCGCAGGCCGGCGGCGCGGTTTACCTGGGTAATCTGGGAAGTTGAATCCCAGAACGACATGAGCCGGTCGATGCGGCGGGTTTCGGCAATGGCCGCATTTAGGGCAGTCCAGCCCAACGTGTCGTTGTTGGCCACCACCGTATAGGTGAAGTGGGAGCCCATCAGGTGTGCTTCCTTGCTGAAATTGCGTGGGTGGGTGGCCGCTCCCTGTGCTGGCAGCAACGGCAGCATTAGAAGCAGCAACCCAAAAAAGCAGAGTAACCGGGCAACAGACATAGGATGGGAGGGAAGCTGACCCAAAAAAACGGCTGGTATGGCGGAAATGCCGTACCAGCCGGTGCGAAGAAACGGCTTATTTGCGGGCCAACAGGGAGTTGAGGTGGGCCTCGTAGGCAGCCTCGCCGCCGGGGCGGTAGCCGGTTTTGGCCAACACTTTGCCTTCGGGCGAAATTAGGACGACCAGCGGGAAGGAGCCTTCCTGGTTTAGCTTGGAGGCGGCCAACTCGTTTTGCTTGGTCTGGTCGGCGGGGAGTTTGTTTTTCTTGCCCCGCGGAAAATCGAAACGGGCCAGTACGAACTTGTTCTGGGCAAAGCGCTCAAACTCGGGCTTGTCGAATACTTCCTGCTTGAGCATGATGCAGGGCTTGCACCAGTCGGACCCCGAGAAAACGGCCAACACGGGCCGGTTGGTAGCTTTGGCCTGCGCCATGGCCGCATCGAGGGTGCTGTTCCAAGTGGCGGCCGTAGCAGGAGCGGTGGCAAGTAAAGTCAGCGAAAAAGCAGCGGAAAAAAGTATGGTTCGCATGGAATGTAAGAGTCAGAAGGGAAAAGAAAAATAGTCAACCTGAACTGTATACGAGGCAACTACCGGGCCGGGGAAAAGGAAACGCGGAACAGCTTCCGAAAAAGCTGCCCCGCGTTTTTACTCCAATCACCGGTTCAAACGTACGCGTTGCTGCATGAAGGCCCCGTGAAGAAAACACAAGGACAAAAGGCTGTGCAAACCAGCCATGCAGGCCACTCATGCGGCGTACCTTTTACTGGCAACTGAAAACTGAAGTCTAAGCGGGCTTTACCAGCACCCAGCCCGTGCGGCCGTTGGCCTGGCGCACAAGCCGGTAGCCCCCGAACTCGCCCAGCACCGCCACGGCCGTTTGGGCTGGCAGCTCGGCCACGGCGGGTGCCCCGGGCAGCGGAAAGGATTGCAATTCGGCCTCGGCCGCTAGCTTCTCGCGTCGCAATGGGGCGGCGGGGCGCACGGCGGTGGCCAGTACGAAGCCGCTCCGGCCCCCCGGCAGTTGCACTCGCAGCCAACCCGCCGCCGTGCCCAGCACCAGTAGCGGCGTCGGGCGCTCGGTAGTGGCGGCGGTAGCCGCCTTGGTGGCGGGGGTGCGACGCAATACTAGGCGGGTTTCGCGGGCCCGTACGTACTGGCCCAGCTCGGCGGGTAGCTTGCGGGGTGGGGTGGGCAGCACGTCGGCCGCCCGCACGAACGGTAGCGGATCGAGGGCGCCGTTGCGGTACACGCCGAAGTGCAGGTGGGGCGGGGTGGTTTTCGCGTTGCCAGTGTTGCCCACCAGGCCCAGCGTGTCGCCAATACGCACGCGTTGGCCAGGCTGCACTTGCTGCTTATCGAGGTGGGCGTAGTAGAGGTGCTGGCCGTGGGCGGCATCGGCCAGCCACACCACCCGGCCGCCCAGGTTGGTTTCGTTCACGCGGGTAACGATGCCGGCCGCAGCCGCCAGGGCGGGCGTGCCCCGGGGCGCAAAAATATCCACGCCCTCGTGGCGGCGGACCCCGCCGTCGCGGCCCGCGCCCCAGAACGAGCCGATAGCCTTATCGGACTTGCCCTGCACCGGAAAGCTCAGGCTGGGCTCGCGGCGGATGCTGAGCGTGTAGCGGCCCCCGCGCAACAGCTCGGGCTGCACCCGCAGCAGGTGCTGGCGGTCGGCCTCCACCACGTACCGAAAGGAAAGGTCGGCGGTGTCGGCGGCCAGCAGGTGGCGGGGCGCGGTGACCCGGTCGGGGCTTAGCTCAAATGCATCCAGAAAAACCTTGGGCGGGGCCGTACCGGGGGCCAGCGTAAGGCTGACGTGGATGGTTTCGCCGGTGCGCACGCCGTAGCGCAGGCCCAGCGCCACGGCCCGGTCAGTAGGGAAAAAGCCCGATTCCTGGTAGGGCAACTTTACGGTCAGCGAATCGCGCAGGGCCTGGTCGGCGGCCCGGAGCCAGTCGCGGCCCAGAGCCGTTTCGGCCAGCCCGGCTTGGCCAAGGCGGCGGGCGTAGGTTTCGTGGGGAGTGGCTTGCTGGAACAAGCCCCGCAGGGTTTTGGTCTGGCTACAGGCACTCAGCAGTAGAACAACAACAAGAACGGGCAGGGCGCGAAGGCGGTGCGGCATAGGACAACGTCAGCAGAAATAGCGGAGCCAGGTAAACCCCGGCCGGGGTCGAGTAGTTCGACGGGCTGAATGGGGGAATGCACGAGCCAGCCACTCATTCATCGCCTCCCCGCTTATCTTTACCCCATGCTCTACCTCACCGAATGCCCGCGCGACGCCATGCAGGGCTGGCCCGAGTTCATCCCGACGGCCGACAAAATCGACTACCTCAACGCCCTGCTCAAAGTGGGCTTCAACGTGCTCGACTTCGGCTCCTTCGTCTCGCCCAAGGCTATTCCGCAGCTCGCCGACACGGCCGAAGTGCTCGACGGCCTCGACCTCAGCCAGTCGGGCACCATGCTGCTGGCCATTGTAGCCAACCTGCGCGGGGCCAAAACGGCCGCCAGCCATCCGCAAATCCGTTACATCGGCTTCCCGCTATCGGTGTCGGAAACGTTTCAGCAGCGTAACACCAACAAAAGCATTGCCCAGGCCCTCGACGATGTGGCCCGGATGCAGGACATCTGCGCCCGCACCGGCCAGCAGCAGGTGGTGTACCTGAGCATGGGTTTCGGCAACCCCTACGGCGACCCGTGGAGCCCGGCCGTGCTGGGCGAGTTCACCCAGAAGCTGGATGGGTTGGGTGTGGGCATCGTGGCGCTGTCCGATACTATCGGGGCCAGCACACCGGCCACCATCAGCCCTGCCTTCCGCGAGCTGACGGCCGCTTACCCGCACATCCGTTTCGGGGCCCACCTGCACACCACGCCCGACACCTGGCATGAGAAAGTGCAGGCCGCCTACGAGGCTGGCTGCCGCCACTTCGACGGGGCGCTGGGCGGCTACGGCGGCTGCCCAATGGCCACCGACGAACTCACCGGCAACATGCCCAGCGAGCGGCTCCTGGAGTTTTCGACCCAGGTTGGGCTGGAGCCGGGCGTGAACCTAGAGGCGCTGAACGAAGCCATGCGGTTGAATCAGCGCATCTTTGCAGGGCATTAGTTGTCTGACATCCTGAGCAGCGCGAAGGACCTTATCACGATTGAAGACCTTGACACAGTCAACTCATTCAGGCATGATAGGGTCCTTCGCGCTGCTCAGCATGACAGACGATTTTATCCTTCCAATTATCCTCTGCCCCATGCCCACCGCCGTCGATATCTTCATTCCCTGCTTCGTAGACCAGCTTTTCCCGCACACGGCCATGAATATGGTGAAGGTGCTGGAGGCCGTGGGCTGCGAGGTGCACTACAACACCAACCAAACCTGTTGCGGGCAGCCGGCCTACAACGCGGGCTACAAAACCGAGAGTTGCGAGGTGGCCCGCAAGTTTCTGGCTGACTTTCCGACCGAGCAGGAACGCTATATCGTGAGCCCCTCGGCCTCCTGCATTGGCATGGTGCGCAACACCTACGCCGAGCTGTTCGAGAACACCCCCGATGCCGGCCGCTACCACGGCGTGCAGCGCCGGGCCTTCGAGCTAACCGAGTTTCTGGTGGACGTGCTGGGCATTGCCAGCGTCCCGCAGGCGAAGCTAACGGGCAAGTATACCTACCACGACTCTTGCGCGGCCCTGCGCGAGTGCGGCATCCGCGAGGCCCCGCGCCAGCTTCTGGATGCCGTGCCCGGCCTGGAGCGCCTCGAAATGGCCGAAACCGAAACCTGCTGCGGCTTCGGCGGCACCTTCGCCGTGAAATTCGAAGCCATATCGGTAGCCATGGCCGAGCAGAAAGTGGAGCACGCCCTGGCCACCGGCGCCGACTACCTCATCAGCACCGACACGAGCTGCCTCATGCACCTCGATGCCTACATCCGCCGCGAGAAAAAGCCCATCAAGACGCTGCACGTGGCCGATGTGCTGGCTAGTGGTTGGTAACGTGCGGGTTACTCAAGAGCCGTCCGGTACATGACATCCGAACGCAGTACGTATTTGACGCCTTGCGTTACCTCGCTACCTTCGTGGTATAGGCTGTGAAGGAAGATAAGCGCCATACCTTGCCGAGGGACAATGCGCAAACCTCGAAAGGTGGTATCACCGCCTTGGAAGTTGTCATTCAGGTACACCATGAAGGTGTAATAGCTGGCCTCATGCTCGTTGCGAATGTAGCTTTCGTCGTAATGCCCTTTAAACTGATGGCCGCGCTGGTAGCGGTAGAAGCGGAATAGCTCGTTTAGGCCAATGGCCGTGCTGTTGCCGAGTTGGCTAGGTACAAATGGGGCGGCTTTATTCCATAGATTCTGGGCTAGCTCCTCGTTGTTGTAAAAAGCCCGGTTATTATTGCGTATATCCGTCCGCACCCTGCTACCAGCCGAGGTATTTACCTTGGCCAGTTCGTAGCCAATGCCCTCACTCAACGCAATATTTTCCAGACACTCCTTGCGAGTCATCAGCTCTTCAATGGTAAATATGGAATCGGCAATCTGCGTGAGTTTCATCGGTAGCTAGTTTACATGGCGTTTTGAATCCGTTGTTTGAGCTCTGCACTTACCTCCACCAATGGCAACCGTACGGCGTCGGCGCACAAGCCCTGGGCGGCCAGGGCGGCTTTCACGCCCACGGGGTTGCTCTCCTCATACATGAGTGGGTTGAGGGGCACGAAGCCGAATAGCAACTCACTGGCCTCGGCAAACTGACCATTGAGGGCGCGCGGGTCATGTCGGAGAAACGGCGGGGGAAGGCGTTAGCCAACACCGAGATGATGCCCGCGCCACCGAAGCTGATGAGGGAGGTCGTCATCATGTCATCACCCGAAATCAGCAGAAAATCGGCGGGCTTGGCGGCGGCAATGGCAATGCATTGCTCCAGGTTGCCGCTGGCTTCCTTGATGCCGATGATGTTGGGGTGCTGGGCCAGCTCCAGAGTCGTGGCGGCCGTCAGGTTGGAGCTGGTGCGGCCGGGTACGTTGTAGAGAATCACGGGCACCGGGCTGGCGTCGGCCACGCGCTGGTAGTGGGCGATGATGCCGCGCTGGCTGGGCTTGTTATAGTAGGGCGAGGCCGAAAGCAGGGCGTCGTAGCCGCTGAAATCGGTGCTTTCGATGGTGCGCACCAGGGCGGCCGTATCGTTGCCGCCCAAGCCGTATACCAACGGAACGCGGCCGGCAGTGTGCTCGCGGGCCAGGCGCATAATCTCGGCCCGCTCGTCGGTGGCAAGGGTCGGCGACTCGGCAGTGGTGCCGTTGATGACCAAGTATTCCACGCCGCCGTCGAGCTGAAAATCTATGAGGCGGCGTAGGGCCGGATAATCTACGGCGCGGTCGGGGGAGGGGAGGAAGGGCGTAACCAGGGCGACGCCGGTGCCACGGAATTTGTCCATGCGGGAAATAAGCGGTTGCTTTGTGAAGGGAAGACCCGCGGCGAAGATACAGACGCCGGCAGGAAGGTCGGCCCGTCATTTTTTCAAAGTTCGGTCCGCTGCCATCCGGGCCGTGTTATTTCTTTCCATGAGCTTTCCCAAGTACCCCCTGCTGGCCGCCGCGCTGGCAACCCTGGCCGTGCTACCCGCCTGCAACGACGCTAAAACCGCCGCCGCCACCGAAAATACCGCCGTTAACGCCGCCACCGCGGCCATGACCGCCGATTCGGCCGAAACCGCCGAAACCACCACCACCGGCAACGCCACGGCCGCCACCATGAACAGCGCCGGCAGCCCGGCCAGCATTCCGGCCGGCCAGCGGGCCGATGCCGCCACCATTACGGCCCGCCCCCAGGTGCCGATTCTGTGCTACCACCAGATCCGCGACTGGCGGGCCAAGGACTCTAAAAACGCTAAGGACTATATCATTCCCGTCGATCAGTTCAAGGCTCACATGAAGATGCTGGCCGACTCGGGCTACCACAGCATTCTGCCCGATCAGCTCTACGCCTACCTGATCACCGGCGCGGCGCTGCCCAGCAAGCCCGTCATGCTCACCTTCGACGACACCGACCTCGATCAGTTCACCGTGGCCCGCCCCACGCTCGATAAGTACGGTTTCAAGGCCGTGTATTTCATCATGACCGTGAGCCTGGGCCGCCCCAACTACATGAGCAAGGCGCAGGTGAAGCAGCTCTCCGACGAGGGCAACGTCATCGGTTCCCACACCTGGGACCACCACAACGTGAAAAAATACCAGGGCCAGGATTGGGTAACGCAAATCGAGAAGCCGACCAAGCAGCTCGAAGAAATCACGGGCAAGAAAATCAACTACTTTGCCTTCCCCTTCGGCCTCTGGAATCAGGAAGCCATTCCTGAGCTCAAGAAGCGCGGCATGGATGCGGCCTTCATCCTGGCCGAAAAGCGCGACCAGCAGGACCCACTGTTCACCATCCGCCGCATCATTGCCAGCGGCTACTGGAGCCCGCGCACCCTGCACAACAGCATGGTACAGAGCTTCTAAAGTAGACGCCTGACGCGTCGTAAAAGGCAACGCCGTTCGACTTCCCATTAGGGCTAGTCGAACGGCGTTGCCTTTTACGACGCGTCAGGCGTCTACTTGATGTCGTCCTTCAGATCCTTATAGGCCCCGGCATTTACGACGTGCTTGAAGCCTTTTTCCTGCATAAGGAGAGCAGTTTTATTGCTGCGGTTACCGCTGGCGCAGTACACTACATACGTTTTGTTGGGGTCGAGCTTCTGGAGTTGCTCAGCTACGTCGGGGGCACGGAAATCGAGGTTGCCGGCCCCGGGCAGGTGGCCAGTGGCGAATTCTTCAGGCGTGCGCACATCGAGCAGCACGACATTGGACTGAGCCAGGGTTTTCTTTACCTGCATTACCGGCGTTACGGGCACCGCCGCCACGGAAATAGCACCGACAACGGGCGGCTTGGGCGCAGCGGCCGGTGCAGCCGGCAACGCCGACGTCTGAGCCATCAGGGTTAGCGGCGCGAAGGCCAGGGTAATCAGCAGCAAATGGCGAAGCATAGAAAAGAGTTTAGGGAGGAATACAGGGAGATGTAACTGTTCAGGTACGGTACGCGGCCGGGCCGCCAACCTTAGAACAACGAGCCCTGCGTGAGAGTGCCCGGAGCCGGGTGGGCGGGAGCGGCGCTGGCCTCGCTGGTGGGTGGCGCCAACGACTCGCTAGCTGCTGGGAGCATAGCCATCAAGTCGGTTTCGCCAATGATGGGCACTTTCAGGCTGGTGGCCTTCTCGCGTTTGGCAGGGCCCATCTTGTCGCCGGCCACCAGGTAGCTGAGCTTCTTGCTGATGCTGCCCGTGATTTTACCGCCGTGCTGCTCAATCAGGTGCTGGAGTTCATCGCGGCTATGCTGCTCGAACACGCCCGAAAGCACGAATGTGAGGCCGGCCAGCCGGTCGCTCTGGGGCTGGGGCGCTTCGCCGGTCAGGGCCAGCTGCACGCCGGCCGCCCGCAGGCGTTCCAGTAAATCCTGGTTGGCGGGCTCCTGGAACCACGCCGCCGCCGATTCGGCAATAACGCCGCCCACCTCGGGCACAGCGGCCAGCTCGGGGGCTGTGGCGGCGGCCAGCGCCTCCACGGTGCGGTAGTGGGTAGCCAGCTTATCGGCCACCGTTTCGCCCACGTAGCGAATGCCCAGCCCGAACAACACCCGATCAAACGGTACCTGCTTACTGGCTTCGAGGCCCGCCACCAACCGTTGCACCGACTTCTCGCCCATGCGCTCCAGCTGGGCCAGCTCGGCGGCTTTGGCCGGTAGCTCGTAGAGTGAGGCCGCGTCCGTCACGAAGTCCAGGTCGAAGAGCCGGCCCACCGTTTCGGCGCCCAGTCCGTCGATATCCAGGGCCTTGCGCGAGATGAAGTGTTCGAGCTTGGCTTTGCGTTGGGGCGGACAGCCCCGGTCGTTGGGGCAGCGGAAATGAGCCTCGCCCTCGGGCCGGATGAGCGGCGTACCGCAGGCCGGACACTCGGTGGGGTACACGATGGGCTGGCTGCCCGTAGGCCGGGCTTCCAGATCGACGCCCGTTATTTTCGGAATTATTTCGCCGCCTTTTTCCACGAACACCATGTCGCCGAGGCGCAAATCGAGGGCGGCAATCTGGTTGGCGTTGTGTAGGGAGGCGCGCTTTACCACGGTGCCGGCCAGCGGTACGGGCTCCAGCAACGCCACCGGCGTTACGGCCCCGGTGCGGCCCACCTGGTACTGAATGGCCTGTAGGCGGGTACGGCCGGCCTCGGCGGGGTACTTGTAGGCAATGGCCCAGCGGGGGCTTTTGGAGGTGTAGCCCAACAGCTCCTGCTGGCGGAAATCGTCCACCTTAATCACAATGCCATCGGTGGCTACCGGCAGCCCGAACCGCTTCTTGTCCCACTCGTGCACGAAATCCAGCACCTGCTCGATGGTGGCGCACCGCCGCCAGGTATCCGATACGGGCAGGCCCCAGGTGCTTAGCGCTTCCAGCGAGGCGCTGTGGGTGGCAAACTGACTGCGGCCGGGCATGAGAAAGGCGTAGGCGTAAAAGCGCAGCTTGCGGGCCGCCACCTGAGCCGAGTCTTGGAGCTTGAGGGCTCCGCTGGCAGCGTTGCGCGGGTTGGCCAGCAGGGCCTCGCCGTTGGCCTCGCGCTCCTCATTGAGCTCTTCAAAAACGGGCAGGGGCATGAAAATTTCGCCCCGCACCTCAAACTCAGTGGGCTGGGCCGGGCCGGCGGGCCGCAGGTGCAGCGGCAGGTTGCGGATGGTGCGCACGTTGCTGGTCACCACGTCGCCGCGGGTACTGTCGCCCCGCGTGACGCCCTGGGTCAGCTGGCCGTTTTCGTAGCTCAGGCTCATGGCCACGCCGTCGAACTTTAGCTCGCAGACGTACTGCATTTCCGCGCCCTCCAGGCCCTTGCGCACCCGTTCGTCGAACTCGCGCAGGTCGGCTTCGGAATAGGTGTTGCCCAGGCTGAGCATAGGGTAGCGGTGCTCGGCCGAGGGGAATTGCTTGGTAATGGTGCCCCCCACCCGCTGGGTGGGCGAGTTGGGCTGCGCGAACTGCGGATACTCGGCCTCCAGCCGGGCCAGCTCGGCCAGCAAAGCGTCAAACTCCTGGTCCGATACCTCCGATTCGTCGCGCTGGTAGTACTGGTAGTTGAGGTGGTGAAGCTGCTCGGTGAGGGCGTTGATGCGCTGCTGAATGTCGGAACTCATGGGGGCGGGGCAGGTTAAGGCTGCAAGCTACGGGAGTCAGGTCAAAGAGAAAAAGTAAAAAGCCAAAGCCGTTCAACTTCCCGTTGGGGCTAGTCGCACGGCTTTAGCTTCTTATTGTTGCTCGCTAATGAACGGTAATCCTTACTCTTTCACCAGCACCCCGTCGGCCTCAAAATTGAGTTGCTGCTGGGGCTCCGTAATGGCGGCTACTTCAGTGGCCGACTTGCCGGCATCCTGAGCAAAGTGGCGTAAATCGGAAACGGGCACGGTTTCGCGGTGGGCCCAGCCATTAATAACTACGGTTTTGCCGCTGATATCTTTGGGTACGAAAAACGCATACTCCTTAAACCTGATGCGCATGTCGCGGCCGTCGGCCAGCTTCATGGTCATCCAGCAGCCCTTGGCCTGGCACACCTCGTGGGCGGTACCCACCAGCTTCACCTGGGCCGAATCCTGGGTGCCGAGCAATGTGCTAAGGGCCGAAATGGGCTGTGCTCCCTCAGCACTGATGGCCGCCCCGTAGGTCTGGCCAGTGGGTGTGGCCGGGGCCGTTGGGGTGGCGGTAGCGCCAGTAGCAGCGGGTTGGGCATTCTGTTGGCAGGAGGACACGCCCAGCAACAGGATGGATGCCAAAAACAGAAAGCGCATCGTAAGAGCAGGTTAGGGCGGTGGAAGCCCCTAATTTACGACTTTTTGACTTTGTACTTCGCCTTCTCTACCTCGCCCCCCGCCGTGTGCACGGCCGTCAGGAGTTGAACCTGTTCCAGCTTGCCTTTCTTATCGTACACCTCCGACCTGACGATGCCCATGCCCGGCACGTAGTAATCGATTACCCGCACGGTCGTGCGCAGCTTGATGTCGGCGCGGGCAATGGTGCCGCTTTCGCGCTCGGCTTCTACCTTATAGCACTCGAAGGTGCCAGCGGGCGTTGTAACCGGCTCCTGGCCCGTTACGCGGCGCTTGCGTACAGTGGTGTACACCTGCGCAATATCCACGGCCGAGCTGCGGACGTCTACCGAAATGCCACCCTGGGGTAGTTCGGAGCCCACGGCAGGTTGGTTGGGCCAAGCCAGGGGAGTAGGAGAATACGTGAAAATCCGGTCTCGGAACGAGCTGAGCTGGTCGGGGTTGAGTTGCGCGAGACCATCGGTGAAGGCTGTGTCGCGGCGGCAGCGGAAGGTGAGGTCGCGCAGGAAGAGCAGCCGGTTGCGCTCATCGTAGGACCCGCTTTTGAGCAGGGCTGTCGCGGTAGTGAGCGTTTCCTTTTTATTCTGTTCGGTGCCCAGGCTCACAACCCGTTGCCGGATATGGCCAGTGGTTTTGCCCTTCGCGTCGCGGAGTTCAAACACCCGCTCCATATTATCGGTGAGCCCGAAAGGGGCGGGGCGGGGGCAGTCGGGGTCTGGGCCCGCAGGGGCGCGGCAGCCAATAGGCCGGCTGAAACAGCAGCGGCAAGCAGAAGTCGGGACATGGAAAAGAGAAAAAAAGGGAAGCCAGCAAGGAAGCCAGCATACGCAGCCGCCACAATTTAGGATTTTACCGCTGGTAAACCCAGTTAGGCAAAAGCCTTGCCAGCCCGAAAATGTAACTTGGGGCCGCCAGTGGCGTTTACTTTCTCACTTCTCACTTCTCACTTCTCACTTCTCACTTCCTACACATGCCTGACCAACCTACCTCCTGGGCCGATACGGCCGCCTCGCTGCTCTCCAAGCTTTCGGGCGGCGTCGAGCTGGCGCTTAATTTCGAGCAGATGGAGCTCCAAGTGCCCAACCCGCAAAGCCCGGCCACGCCCACTACCTGGCGGTTGAACGGCTCGTTGCGCATCCGCACCCGGGGCGAGAACCCGCCCTCGGGCATGCTGCCCCCCGCCAGCCCCAACCCCGATCCTCTTGGCTAGCGGCCTCGATATCGAGCGCGGCTGGTCGTTACGTTCGATGGCGACGAGATTCAGGTGGCGGGGTCGGGGGGCTACCTGATCGTAAATTTCCCTAGTCAGCGCGTCTTCGATAAGCTTACCAGCGGCCCGCCCAAGGACCCCCACGCCCCGCCCAAACCCAAGAACCCCAACGCCCCCGACCCCATGCAGCAACTCCACGACCTGGCCCGGCAGCTGAGTCTGGTGCTGGACCTGCGGGTGGCAGGCAAAACGCACGTCACGTTCGGTACGGGCCGAAGCCCGAAAATCACTATTAATGCGGTATTCGGCAAAATTGGCTCCTTTTTCCGTAAAGACTGACCCTCAGTTTCTCATCCCTAAGCCCTGCGGGGCCGGCTCGAATTGCCCGAAATTCGTACCGGCCCCGCAGGGCTTTTTGCGTATCTTGTTCGGAGGGTTCACTCGCTTCCGGCCCGCCCACCCGCCTGAACTAAAGGCTGGTTAATTGGTTTGCTACTACGCACGCTACTCCGTTTTCCCGCCCATGAGTTCCGACCACGACCGTTCCAAAAAAGTGGGGTCTAACCGCCCGATTTCTTCCCTGCAGCGCATGGAGCGGGTGCCGCCCATGCTCATGCTGTTGTACGTGGGGCTGGTGGGTACTACGGTGCTGTTTGCGGTGCTGGTGGGGGCCTACGTTTTCACGCGTCTCCGGTCGGGCCTGCCCGGCAATGTGTATCCGCTACCGCGCTTCTTTTCTTTGAGCACCATTGTGCTGCTCATCAGCAGTTACGTTATTTCTCAGGCCCGCCGCCTTTATGACCAGGACGACCTGGCCACGCTGCGCCGCTGCCTGGGGGCTACGCTGCTGCTGAGTAGCATTTTTGCCGGCCTGCAAGTGCTGGGCTGGCGCGAACTAATGGCGCAAGGCGTCTTCTTCGACGGCATGGCCAGCGGTACGTTCGTGTACCTGATTTCGGCCCTGCACGTAGCTCACTTGCTGGGGGGCATGCTGTTTCTGCTCACGCTGCTACTCCGCACGCACTACGCCGAACGCGACGCCGTGCGCAGCCTCGTGTTCATCCGCAACCCCTACCGCCGGCTCCAGTTGCGCATAATTACCATTTATTGGCACTTCATCGATGGCCTCTGGATTGCCCTGTTCGCGGCGTTTCTGTTCCTCTATTAGCTGGCTCTGCGCACTCAGTAGGCAACGTCTTTTTTAACCAGGAAGCTCCTAACGCCAACCGGCATTAGGAGCTTCCTGGTTAAAAAGACGTTGCCTACTACTAGCAGCGCGGGTACTTACCGGGCGATGGTAACGGCCCCGCGGTACTTTTTGCCATTAGTGAATTCGATGAGGTAGAAATAAGCCCCCGCGGGCTGGCCGCCACCGTCCCAGCTAAAGGTGCGGTTGGTGGTTTGGTAGATGCGGTTGCCCCAGCGGGTGAAAATCTGGAGGTTGGCGAAGCGGAAGTCGCAGAAGTCGGGCGGCAGGTTGCTTTTCGTGTTATCGAGCGTGAACACATCGTTGCGCGAGTCGCCGTTGGGCGTGATGATGTTGACCGGCTGAAACGGCCGCTCCTCGGGGGCCATCACCTCGAAGCGCACAACGCGGCGGCGGGGCTGGGGGCGGCAGGTGGTTTCGCGCAGTGTGAATACCACGCTCAGGGCCTCCGGGCGCACGGCTTGGCAATCGGCCACCCAGCGGAAAGTGGCGGTGGCGGTGCCCGTACCGTTGCGGGGCACGAAGCTCATGCCGGCGGCCGCCAGCTCGAAGCCCCTGCCCTCGGCCATTAGGGCCAGCGGGTCATTGTCGGTATCGAGGCCGCTGAGGGCAGCCTCATAAATGCCGCCCAGGGGCAGTCGAATAACCGTAACCGAGTCGGTGCTAACCAGCGGCGGGAAGGTGGTAGTCAGGGCCGGGGGCGCGTTGCTGTAGTCAATCTGGATGGGAACCACGATGCTCACGGCCTGCTCCTCGCCGCAAGACGAAGATGCAGTCCGAAACTCGAACTCATACAACGGCTTGTCTACGGCCCGGCAATCCACGGTCCAGCTGAAACGGCCGCGCAGCTGGTTGCCGTTGGCGCCCACCGCAAAGGTGCCCCGAGGCTGGCGGGTGCGAAGCCCCGGCCAGTCATGGTGAGCGTGAGCGGGTCGTTGTCGGGGTCGGTGGCCGTTAGATCGAACGTGATAACGTCGCCTACCCGCGCCCGCAGGGGCAGGGCGGCCGTGCTCAGCAGTTGGGGCGGGCCGTTGGGCAGGGGTGCGGCCGTGAAGGCTACCCGCACCGTATCGCGCTGGGGCAGGCTGCACCCGTTGTCGGCCACAATCACATCGAGCAGGTACACCTTGCCCTTGGTGTTCAGGCAGGCCGGAAAACAGAGCTGCGACACCACCGTATCGGGCTGGCCGGGCGTGCGCACCGTGCCCTGCACCACGCTCAGGGTAGGCAGTGGGCCGGTGAAGTTGACCGGGCTCAGCGAAAACGTAAGGGCCGAGGCAGGGTCGGGGTCAGTGAATGCCAGCGTAACGCAACGGTTGCCGGTGGGCGTGAGCCGGAGCGTATCGCGGCCGGGCTGGTAGAGTTTTTTGCCGCCGCCCGGTAGTTGGAGCAGGGCTTTGGGCCTGGCGTTGGTGGGGCAGGGGATGACCTTGAGCTGGAAGTCGCGCCGGGTTTCGCCCAGCCGCACGCCCTTGCGGTACTCGGTGCAGCGCACCCCGAACACGAATAGCCCGAGTTGGGTGGGCCGCACTTCGAGCCGGCCCGACTGGCGCCCGATGCTGAGCGTGGGGTTGCCCGGAATCTGGTTGGTCGCACTCAGGCCGGGCATCCACTGCACCAGATTGTAAGGGGCCGCCGAGGCCACCCCGGGCTTAGGCACAGCCGTGCTGGAGGAGCCATTGTAAGGTGTTACTAAATCATAAACCAGCGAATCGCCATCGGCATCGGCGCCCCCAAAGCTGTAGTAAAACAGCTCGCCCCGGCAGGCATAGTCGCTGAGGGGCGGGAAGATGCGGGGTGTGGAGTTACGCAATGCTTGGCCGTTGCGCACCACGGGCGGAAACTCCAGGTAAAACGCCTGGCCCGCCCCGCCGGGGTTCACGATGTTGCTGATGCCCTGGTTGCGGCAGCACCGCTCCACGGCCGCGTAGTAGCCGCTGGGGTTGGCGTAGCTCTGGGCCGTGAGCGTGATGGTGCGGGTATAGATGAGCTTGCGGGTGATGAGCGAGGGCGAGGAGCAGGCCGGGTTGGTGTACTGCACCAGCGTGTTGGTGGTGAGAGGCAGGAGGATGTCGAACTTGCGCAGGTTGCTGCCCTTCTCAAAAATGCTGGCCATCAGGTCGTTGTCGAGGGCGCCAGGGCTGCCGTTCACGGCATCGAAGTAGAGCGTGAGCGTGAGTTGGTATTGGTCGTCGCGCAGGTACTGCAGGTCCATTTCGCCGCCCACGATGTGCGTAGCCCGGGCCGGGCTCAGCCCCAACAGCCATAGCAGCAACACCAGGCCGCCGCCGCGCATAAAAAACCGGAAAGTAGAAAGAGCCATGCAGAAGCAGTTAGGAAGCAAGCGGCAAAAGAACACCGCTACCAAGATACGGAAACCAGCCGCCTAAACCGCCCCCGGTTTGCCCGATTTTCTGCCGCCGCCGTCGTACCTTAAAGCGGAGTTCCCGCCTGCTTACCTACTGCCCCGCTATGCGCCTGTTTTTCTCTGTCCTGACTGTGGCCGCCCTACTCGCCTTCGGCCCGCCCGCCGTGGCCCAGCTACCCACCTACCAGGCCGTTTCCGCCGACCTCGATGGCTCGGCCGCCGAGGCCTGTGCCCGGGTACACAGCAGCCCGGGCGCGGCCCGCCCGGCCTACGCCAGCCCCGGCCACCGCCAGAAAATGGACCACTACGACGTGCGCTACTACAAGCTCGACCTGCGCCTGACCAACACCACCCGCGACGTGAGCGGAGTAGTAACCCTGCAGGCCCGCACCGGCACCCAGGCCCTCGACTCGCTGGCCTTCGAGCTCTACAGCACCTACACCATCGACTCGGTAGTGGTAGATGGGCGCCGCAGCCCGGGGCTTACCCGCCGCGGCCCCGGCGACGTGACGGTGGGCCTGGGGCAGGCCGTGAGTCCGAATACCCTGTTTCGGGCCCTGATTTATTACCGTGGCACCGCGCCCAACAGCAACGCGGCCGCCATCGGCAACGCCCTCAACACCCGCGTGGCCCCCACTTACAACGTGAGCACTACCTGGAGCCTCTCCGAGCCCTACAACGCCTACGAGTGGTGGCCTTGCAAGCAGGTGCTCACCGATAAAGCCGACTCGTCGGAGGTGTGGGTAACCACGGCCAGCTCCAATAAGGTGGGCTCCAACGGCGTGCTGCGGCGGGTGGTGCCGCTGCCGGGCAACGAGGTGCGCTACGAGTGGAAGTCTCGCTACCCCATCGATTACTACCTGATTTCTGTGGCCGTCGCTCCATACGTCGAGTACGTGAACTACGCCAACCCCGCCGGCGGCCCCCGCATCCCGATCGTGAACTACGTGTACAACGAGGCGGCCCTCGCTGATTACCGCGTCGCCATCGACCGCACGCCCGGCTTCCTCGAATACTACTCCGACCTGGTCGGCCTCTATCCCTTCGCCGACGAGAAGTACGGTCATAGCATGGCCCCTCTCGGAGGGGAGCGGGTTGGCAGCGGCATGGAGCACCAGACCATGACGACCCAAGACAGCTTTGGCTTCACGCTCACGGCCCACGAGCTGTTCCATCAGTGGTTCGGCGACAACGTAACCTGCGGGGCTTGGCAAGACATCTGGCTCAATGAGAGCTTTGCTTCCTACGGCGAATACCTCTCGCTCAATAAATTCTCCACCCCCGCTTTCACCCGCGCCTGGCTCGACGAGGCCCATGCCAGCGCCCTGAGCCAGCCCGGCGGTAGCGTGTTCGTAACCGATACCACCAGCACCAGCCGCATTTTCAGCTCCCGGCTTAGCTATAAAAAGGGCGCGACCGTCATCCATATGTTGCGCTATTTGCTCAACGACGATGCGAAGTTCTTCCGGGCCCTGCGCACCTACCAAACCACTTACGGCGGCCGCACCGCCCGCACCCGCGACCTACAGCGGATTTTCGAGGCCGAAGCCGGCCGCTCGTTGCAGTACTTCTTCGACCAGTGGTTTCGGGGCGAAGGCTACCCAATTTTTGATGTGAGCTGGAACCAGGCCAACGGGTTGGTGTACCTCAAGAACACCGAAACCACCTCCATGCCCATGGTTACGCCCTTCTTCAATACCGAAATCGACTACCGCCTGACCTTCGCCGATGGTACCACCCGTACGCTACGCCTGGCCCAATACCAGCCGGTAGTCTCGGCCGCCGTGCCCGAGTCGCGTTCAGTTACCAAGGTGGAAGTGGACCCCGACCAGTGGCTGCTCAATACCGCTAACCCCGTTGTGCGCGACGGCGGGCTGATAACGGCCACCACCGCGCCCGCCACGTTGGCCCAACTCAGCGTGTACCCTAACCCCTGTCACGACCAGCTTCGTTTGGCCGATTTCAGCGGCGCCCGTGCCCAAGCCGAAATCGTGGATGCCACCGGCCGCGTGGTGCTGCGTCAAATGGTGCTGGCCGCCAACCCGGTGCTGGTAACCGTCAGCCTGGCCCCTGGCCTTTACCACTTGCGCCTGCTCAGTCCCGATGGCTCCGTGGCCCGCGTCAGATTCGTGCGAGCAGAGTAGGGGCGTTTAAACACGCAGATTGAGCAAGGAGAAATGGCCGCTGAACAACTCCCGAGCGGGGCATTCAGCGGCCATTTCTTCTTGCTCAATCTGCGTGTTTAAACGCCTTTCTTATACTTCCCAATCAACGCCTCTACCTCGGGCGGGGCCAGCGGGAAGTTGAATACAGAATCAACCAGCTCGTCGAAGGTACCGGCGGGGGTAAAAATAGTATCAACGAAAGGGTTGTTGACCAGCCGGATAAAGCCAGGCTGCCCATTGATACTCACCAAGTCCACCGTCACGTTGCCGAAGCGCTGGTTACAGCGGCCGGTAGCGGTGCAGTCGTGGGGCTGGGGCTTAAGGAAATACTTTTGGGTCGATTCGGCGTACTGCTCGTGCTCAATGGTGCGCTGGTCGGCCGCGCCCTGCTGGTAACCCAAAGCCAGCACCCGGTCGCGGATAAAATCGAAGAAATGCTGAAAGTTGCCGGGGCCCATACTTGGGTCGTAGAGGAACACGGCTCCGCGTTGGCCTTCCTTGCGGGCCAACTGCACCCGGAACCGGGCTCCGGGCAGGCCAGCCTTCTGGTAATGATACGCTTTGAAGTAAGGACCGGCCCAGTTCAGGTACACCTGCTCGCTCAGCCAGTGCTGTCGTACCCGTTCCTGCGCCGGGGAACGGTGCAGCGGCTGCCAGTCGGCCGAAACGGGAGGAGAGCCGGATAACATCCGTTTAAGTAGGTCGAGCAAAATAGATTGGGTCTTTCAGAGGTAACAAGGGCTCCAGCAAATGGTTTCCGGCCCAACGGCGGCGGCCGACTGCCAAAGCCGTGCCGAACAACCCGCTGGCCATAGCCTAACGAGTAGCCGGAGCCGCGCAAAAAAAGCGGGGTTCCCGTTGCCGGAAACCCCGCCGAAGCGACAGTAGCAGGTTGCCTATTTAACCCGCGTCCAGGTCTGCGACTTACCGATGAGCGAGAAACCGATGTAGCCTTTCACTTCCATGGTGTTGGCATTCTCCATCTTGATGTAGCAGGAGTAGGTTTTACCAGTCTCGGGGTCGTAGATTTTGCCATCATCCCACTTGTTGTCTTCGTCGTACTCGAAGCCCTGCATAAATACCATACCCAGGCGGGGCCGGCTGCGCAACTTGGGGTTAGGGTTCTGGGTATCCGCTGGGGCCGTAGTAGCCGCAGCCAGGTTGCCGATAACTAGGGCCGGGTTGCTGAGGGCCGGGGCCGGACGAAACGAAAAAGCCGCTTGCTCGCTGCGGCAGCCGCCGGCCAGCAGCAGCGCAGCGGTCCACCAACGGAGCCGGAAAAGTGCTTGCATGGCGGCAAGGTAGAAACAAACCCTACCTACCCGCAACGGCCGCTCCTTAATTGGCGTGCTTCCGCTTGCCTAAAAAACCACTGCGGCGGCGGCTTCCTAGTTATGGGAAGCACGCCGCAGACAGAAAATCAAGAAATAAAACGCGCCGAATCGATGTGGTTACTGCTGCTGGAACGGCACCGCCTCCGCCGCCGAGAGTACGGCCCGCGTGCCCTGGGGACCCTGCGAGTCGTGGAGTAGTACCACCGTGCCGGCCGAATCGGCAGCAGCGGTGGGGTAGGTTATGAGCGAACCGGCCGAACGAGCTGCTACGGCCAAACGGCTGGTCTGGCAGCTGGCCATCGAAGCAACAATACCGCAGAGCAACAGAATTCGGAGAGCACGCATCGGGACAGGTTTTGGAGGGAGGTAACAGGACAAAAGTAGCGCTGCGACCAACCGCCGCGCCAGCTTCCTCGCCCAACCCCGGGCCTTACGCTGTGAGTTCCTTTAAATCATCGGCGACGGTAATGGCTGACCGGCAAAAAGCACATTGCCCTCGCCGAATGGCTCACCAAAAAGGCGAACCGCTTAGCGGGGGAAATATGGAGGCTGGCTAGCGGGCAGCTCCAGCCAGTGGCCCAGACCCTACTTAGAAGGCCATAATTACTTCTTCAATCACGTCGCAGGCCTCATGAATCTGCTCCTCGGTGATGACCAGTGGGGGGGCAAAGCGGATGATGTCGCCGTGGGTGGGCTTGGCCAGCACGCCGCGCTCCATCAGGCTCACGCACACGTCCCAGGCCGTGCGGCCGTCGGCGCTGGGCTTGATCACGACGGCGTTCAGCAAGCCCTTACCGCGTACGAGCTGCACTACTTCGGGGCGCTTGGCCTGCACCTGGCGCATCCGCTCGCGGAACACTTCGCCCAACACGCGGGCGTTGTCAATCAGCTTCTCGTCAAGCAGCACATCAAGCGCCGCGCGCAGCACCACGGCGGCCATCGGGTTGCCGCCGAAAGTGGAGCCGTGCTGGCCGGGCTGAATGGTGAGCATGATTTCGTCGCGGGCCAGTACCGCCGACACTGGCAGCACGCCTCCGCTCAGGGCCTTGCCCAGAATCAGGATATCGGCGTGGACGCCCTCGTAACACACGGCTAGCAACTGGCCAGTGCGGCCGAGGCCCGTCTGGATTTCGTCGGCAATAAACAGCACGTTATGCTCGCGGCACAGGGCGGCGGCCTTGAACAGGTAGCCCTCGGAAGGCACCATCACGCCGGCCTCGCCCTGGATGGGCTCGACCATGAAAGCGCACACGTGCGGGTCTTTTAAAGCTTCGGCCAGCGCCTCCAGGTCGTCATAGGGCACTACCTCGTAGCCGGGCACGTAGGGGCCGAAGCCGGTGGTCGAGTCGGGGTCAGTGCTGAAGGAAATGATACCGGTGGTGCGGCCGTGGAAGTTGCTTTCGGCCACCAGAATGCGGGCTTGGTTGGGCGCAATGCCCTTCTCCTGGTAACCCCACTTGCGGGCCAGCTTAAGGGCCGTTTCCACGGCCTCGGCTCCGGAGTTCATTAGCAGGGCCTTGTCGTAGCGGAACAGGTCGCAGAGCTGCTTTTCGGCCCCCGCCAGCTGGTCGTTGTAAAAGGCCCGGCTCGTGAGCGTGAGCTTCTGAGCCTGCTCGGTAAGGGCCCCGATGATGCGGGGGTGGCAGTGGCCCTGGTTCACGGCCGAGTAGGCCGACAGGAAATCGAAGTAATGTTTGCCTTCCACGTCCCAAAGATGCACACCCTCGCCCCGGCTCAGCACCACGGGCAGCGGGTGGTAGTTGTGGGCCCCGTACTGGTCTTCCAGTGCCATTATTTCCTGGCTGCGGGTGCGGGTGGTGGCGTTGGTGGTGGGCTGGGCGGTGGTAGACATAAGTAGGGCGGGGTTAGAAAGTGATATACCCAAAGTTACGCAAAACCCGCCCGGCCGGTCAGTGTCAGTGCTGCAGCGAATCGATAAACTTGCCCACAAAGTTGCCTTCCTCACCTCCGTCGGGCGTCGCGATGGTCCAGTCGAGGATGGCCTTTTCAGGGAAGCGGATGAGCTGCCCAGCCTGGTACTGCTGCACCAGATTCAGTTCGCTGCTGATGAGCCCCTGAACGGTAGTGCCCGACCAGTCCTTTACCCGAATAAACACCTGCTCGTAGTTGCCGTTGGAGTCAAAAATACGGGTGGTGAGGAAGAACGCCTGCCCGGCTGGCAGGCCCGCCAGAAACCGTTTTTTAGCATGGGGCAGCGTTTTGCGCGCCTGCTTTACGGCGGGAGCAATCAGCCGGTCGAACTCGCGTAACGATGCGCCTGCTTCGGTGCTGGCCAAGGCCAGCGGTTGATCGGTGGGGGCGGCCGCCGAAACGGGCGCCTCGTTGCGGGGCGTTTGGGCGTGGGCAGCAAGGCCAGCGGCGCTGAGCAGCAGCGTGGCAGCCAGCGCCCGAAGGTGAAGCGAGGAAGACATGGAGAAGATAGGAGAAAGGGAGAAATAGTGGCCCAACTTACGCATTCGGGCGGTTGTGGCAAATCTGCAACTCCGGTGGCGTGGGGCCGCTTACTCGCCGCGGTTGGCTAGCCGTTCTTCCAGATCCCAGAACCGGCCCAGACGGTTGCCCTCCTCGCGGCCATCGGGGTATAGCAGCAGCCAGTCCTGCACGGCGGCCTCGGCGAATTCGACCGGGGCCGTGGCGGCGGTGCGGCCGGCTTCGGTGCGCACAATGCGGCCCCGCAAGGTTGGGCCCTGCCAGGCTTCCACGGCCACTACCACCAGCTCGGGCGTAGCCGAATCGTTGAGCACCCGGGCCAGCAGATAAACGCTGCCCGGCGCTTGGTTAAAGGCCCGGCGGGCAGTGCCCAGGCTGCGGTGGGCCTCGCGTAGCAGCGGGGCCGGCAGTTCCTGCCCGGCCGCCAGATGCACTTGCCGCACCAAGCGCGCCAACTCCGGGCCTTCGGTGGCCTGGGCACGGGTGGCCAGCGGCAGCAAAACCAACAGAAGTACAGACCAGAAATTACGCATAGTACCAGCAGAAGCAATGGCGGTTCGGGGTCCTGAACCGCCATTGCTAAGATACAAGCCGGGGCGGATTTAGGTTTGCGGCCTTTACCGCGCGCCTGGCCGCTTTTCGCCGGGCACCTGGCCCCTGACCGTAAAACCAAACTGACCGGGTTAGGGCGAAACCAGGCGGCGCTGCCCAGCCCAGGCAGAATACGGCGGCCGACCGTACCTTTAGCCTATGCAAATCATTCATCATCCGGCGGCTCCCGCAGCGGTGGGGCCTTACGCCCAGGCCATCGAGGCCAACGGTTTCGTGTTCTGCTCGGGCCAAACGCCCATCGTGCCGGCCTCGGGCCAGGTGGAGGCACTGACCATTGAAGACCAGACCCGCCAAGTGCTCGATAACCTTCGTACGGTACTTTCGGCCCGCAGCCTGAGCTTAGCCGACATCGTGAAGACCACCGTTTTTCTGAAAAATTTCGCTGATTTCTCCCGCATGAATGCCGTGTACGCTGCTCAGTTCGGGGAGCACCGCCCGGCTCGCAGCACCGTGGAGGTGTCGCGGCTGCCGCTGGACGCGCTGGTTGAAATTGAGTGCGTAGCGGTGATGCCCGCCGCCCGATGAGCGCGGCCCGCCTGGCGGCTTTTCTGGCCCGACCCCTGCAATCCGGCGACTATTACCTCACGCCCGAGGGCTATATGGTGTTCACCGAGCAGTACCACCAGCGTCGGGGTTTTTGCTGCGGCAATGGCTGTCGGCACTGCCCCTGGCAGGCGGGAAAGAGCCAGAAACCGGGTTCGAAGGGTGATTTTAAGCGCTAACCCGCTATTTTTCAACCAATGGGTTTTGTTCCTGCCGGATTATTCCGATCTTTGCGGCCCTGTTTTTCCGAATTGAAACCACTAAGTTCCTGATATCATGGCCCGAGTTTGTGATCTGACCGGCAAGCGTACCCGCGTAGGCAACAACGTTTCGCACGCCAACAACAAAACCAAGCGCAAGTTCTACCCGAACCTGCAGAAGAAGCGCTTCTACATCCCCGAGCAGGATGCTTGGGTTACCCTCAAAGTAGCCACCAGCACCATCCGCACCATCAACAAGAACGGCATCATGGCCGTCCTCAAGAAGGCGAAGGAGCAGGGCTTCATCGTTTACTAGATTTCTCTTCTCCCAAGAGAAACCAATTCGATTTTTCTTCGCGAAGCTTCCGCGCCGCGGCATCACCTGATTTTTTAGGTGAGCTGCGCCGCGGAAGCTTTGTGTTGTCACGGGTAGTGCTTTGGCGGGTCGGAATCAATCGTACCTTGCTTCTGATTAGGGGCGCAACGGGGCGGACCCGGGTGCCGTCTTTGCTGCGCTATGTTTCAGTTTCTGCGTTTTTCGTTGCGGCCGATTGGGGCTGCTATTCTGCTGGCCTTGAGCCTGCCGGCCACCGCCCAAACGGTAGCTCCCGGCCCCGCCCGGCCCCCTGATGCACTGAGTCCGGCCTTTCATAAGCAGCGGCGCGAGCTATTGCGGCAGGCGCTGCCGGCCCGGTCGGTGGCCGTGCTATTTGCTGCCCCCGTGCGCAACCGCGCCAACGACGTAGACTACATCTACCACCAGAATCCCGATTTCTATTACCTCACCGGCTACGAGGAGCCCGAGGCAGTGCTGGTGCTTTTCAAAGAGCCCCAGACGATAAGTGGCCAGTCTGGCGTCACGGAAGCCCTGTTCGTGCAGCCCCGCGACCCCGCCCGCGAGCAGTGGACCGGCCGCCGCCTCGGAGCCGAAGGTGCGAAACGGGAGCTGCAACTGCAGTTCACGGCCGACAACCGCGACTTCGCCCGGGCCGGCATCCGATGGGCCGACTTCGCCCAGCTGGCCTACCTGCCCCTGCCTACCGACGTGCGCGATGCCCCCCGCGATTCGGCCGACCTCTACGACCTGGTGGCCACCTTCCGCCGCCAGGCTGCCCTGCCGCCGCCTGATGCCCCGGCCCTGGCCCAGGCCCGGCAGATGCTGCAACAGTACGGAGCCACCAACGAATACCAGGTACTCGGCTACCTGCGCAACGCCGTCCGGCAAAGCCCCGCCGTAGCCCAGGATGCCCAGGTACAGCAGTACCTGGCTGCCACTACCTCCGCCCAACGCAAAGCTACCGTGGCGCAGTTGGCTGGGCGCTATGATGGGGGCCTGGCCCTCGATGCCGCCCTCGACCAGCTGCGGGGCGTGAAAACGCCTGAGGAAGTGGCATTGCTACGCCGGGCCGTCCGCATTAGTGCCGTGGGCCAGCAGGAGGTGATGAAGGCCGCTCATCCGGGCATGGGCGAGCGGGAAATGCAGGGCCTGCACGAGTTCGTGTACCGCAAGTACGGCGCCGAGTTCGAGGGCTACCCCAGCATTGTGGGGGCCGGGGCTAACGGCTGCATCCTGCACTACGAAACCAATAATAAGCCCCAGGTCGGCAACGATTTAGTACTTATGGATTGTGGGGCGGAGTACCGGGGCTACTCCGCCGACGTCACGCGGACCATTCCGCCGAGTGGCAAGTTCAGCCCTGCCCAGCGCCAGATTTATGAACTGGTGCTCGCGGCCCAGGAGGCCGGATTTGCGGCTTGCCGGCCAGGAGCCGATTTTCAGGCCCCCGGTCAGGCAGCCCAGAAAGTTATTGCCGCCGGCCTGCGCCAGCTCGGCATCATTACCAAAGACGAGGAAATGCGCCGCTATTTCCCGCACGGTACCAGCCACCACCTGGGCCTCGATGTGCACGACCGGGGCGGCTACGGCCCGCTTCTGGCCGGTAACGTCATCACCGTCGAGCCCGGCATCTACATTCCCCAGGGCAGCCCCTGCGATAAAAAATGGTGGAATATCGGCGTCCGCATCGAAGACGATGTGCTCATCACCGGCCAAGGCTACGAGAATCTTTCCAGGGAAGCCCCCCGCACCGTGGCCGAAATAGAGGCCCTGATGGCCCAGCCTAGCGCTCTGGAGGGGTTTAAACTGCCGGAACTGAAATGAGCCATTGGCCAGAAGAGCGTTAGCCAGAGTGCTGCCTGTGCCCAGAATGACTGTTTTCATTGCCAGCAACGACCATTCTTCCTCGTCTTTAGGCACTAACAACTAATAACAATCTGCATTTCTGTTTGGCATTGCCGAATTCCCTTGTACCTTTGCAGTCCTTAATCCAAAAACCCCGTCGAGATGGCTAAGAAAGGCAACCGGGTGCAGGTAATCCTTGAATGCACTGAGCATAAGAACTCGGGGCAGCCGGGCACCTCGCGCTACATCACCACCAAGAACCGTAAGAACACGCCTGAGCGTATTGAGTTGAAGAAATTCAACAATGTGCTGCGTAAGATGACCGTTCACAAGGAAATTAAGTAACCTGCGTCATGGCTAAGAAAGTAGTAGCAACCCTGAAGACCGCTACCGGCAAAGACTGGGCGAAGGTAATTCGCGCCGTCCGTTCGGAGAAAACCGGTGCTTACACTTTCCGCGAGGAAATGGTTCCTGTAGATAAAGTACAGGAGTACATTACCAGCGGCGTTAAGTAATCCGGCGCCCATGTGGCTACCTGATTTGAAGTAAAGAAGTCCCGCCAGCGTGGGACTTTTTTGCGTTGTAGTTACAGCGCGAAAAATCAGAACGTCATTCTGAGCGGAGCGAAGGATTTCGCGTGCCACAGTAGCCCTGGCGTCAGGGCTACTGTGGCACGCGAAATCCTTCGCTCCGCTCAGAATGACGTTCTTTGTTAACTCAGTCCCCCGGACCCCCACCAACTCAGACCCCAACCCCGCATGGGCCTCTTCGATTTTTTCAAGAAGGACAAGGAAAGCCAGCAGCAGCAGCAGGCCCTCGATGAGGGGTTGCAGAAGACGAAAACCAGCTTCTTCGACCAACTCAGCAAGGCCGTGGCCGGCCGTAATACGGTGGACGAAGCTGTGCTCGACGACCTCGAAACCCTGCTCGTGCACGCCGATGTAGGCATCGATACGACGGTAAAGGTGATTGAGCGCATTGAAAAGCGCGTGGCCCGCGACAAGTACGTGAGCACTGGCGACCTCGACCGCATCCTGCGCGAGGAAATCGTGGCCTTGCTCGACGCCAACAGTAGTGCTACCGGCTCGCGCGCCATCCTCGACCGGCCTGATAGCCCCGGCTCGCCCTTCGTGATTATGGTGGTGGGCGTGAATGGGGTGGGCAAAACCACCACCATCGGCAAGCTGGCCCACCGCTTTCATAGCGCGGGTAAAAAGGTGGTGCTGGGCGCGGCCGACACGTTCCGGGCCGCGGCTGTGGACCAGCTCATCATCTGGGGCGAGCGGGTGGGCGTACCCGTCATCTCGCACGGCATGAACACCGACCCGGCCGCCGTAGCCTTCGATGCGGTGCAGAAAGGCGTGGAAATGGGCGCCGACGTGGTGATTATCGACACCGCCGGCCGTCTGCACAACAAGGTGAACCTGATGAACGAGTTGAGCAAAATCAAGCGCGTGATGCAGAAGGTGATTCCCGATGCCCCTCACGAGGTGCTGCTGGTGCTCGATGGCAGCACCGGCCAGAACGCTTTTTTGCAGGCCAAGGAATTTACCAAAGCCACCGAAGTATCGGCGCTGGCTATTACCAAGCTCGACGGCACAGCCAAGGGCGGCGTGGTTATCGGCATCTCCGACCAGCTTCAGGTGCCGGTACGCTACATCGGGGTGGGTGAGAAGATGACCGACTTGCAGCTCTTCGATCGGACCACGTTCGTTAATTCGCTGTTTAAGAAGTAGTTGTTATAAGAAACGCCTGTCATCCTGAGCACAGCGAAGGACCTTATCACGTCAGCACGAGTCGTTGTTTCGATTGTCGTTCTAACGTAATAAGGTCCTTCGCTGCGCTCAGGATGACAGGCGTTTTTGTTGCTGCCCGTCGGTACTGCTTCCGCACAAAGAAACCATCCACTTAGGAAAAGGCGTTGCCCAGTGCGTACCTTTGCGGTCCGAATTTCGCCGCGGGCCAGACGCGGGCAAGTTTCTCACTCAGAAAGAATTGCCCGGCCGCCCGCCTACCATCCCCAGCATGAAAGTAAGAAGCCAGCAGGCCAATAAAGTCAACGTCATTACCCTCGGTTGCTCCAAGAACATCGTGGACTCGGAGGTGCTCATGGGTCAGCTCCGGGCCAACGAGTTCGACGTTACCCACGAAGCCGAGCAGAGCGACGCCAACATCGTCATCATCAACACCTGCGGTTTTATCGACAACGCCAAGCAGGAAAGCATCGATACCATCCTGCGCTACGCCGACGAGAAGGTGGCCGGCAAGCTGGAGAAGCTCTACGTGACGGGCTGCCTCTCCCAGCGCTATAAGGATGATCTGGAGGCCGAAATTCCGCAGGTGGACGCCTACTTCGGCACTCTGGAGCTGCCCCAGCTGCTCAAGACCCTGGAGGCCGACTACAAGCACGAGCTGGTGGGGGAGCGGCTCTTGACCACGCCTTCGCACTACGCCTACTTCAAGATTGCTGAGGGCTGTAACCGCCCCTGCTCGTTCTGCGCCATTCCGCTCATGCGCGGCAAGCACATGGACCGCCCCATTGAGGACCTGGTGAAGGAAGCCAACCGGCTGGCCAGCCAGGGCACTAAGGAACTCATCCTCATTGCCCAGGACCTTACCTACTACGGCCTGCAACACTACGGCGAGCGGAAGCTGGCCGACCTGCTGCGTCACCTCTCCGATGTGAACGGCATCGACTGGATCCGGATGCAGTACGCCTACCCCTCGCAGTTCCCGCTCGATGCGCTGGACGTGATGAACGAGCGCAGCAACATTTGTAAGTACCTGGATATGCCCTTGCAGCATATTTCGGATAACATGCTCAAGACTATGCGCCGGGGCATCAGCAAGCGACGCACCATCGAGCTCGTGGACACCATCCGCCAGCGCGTGCCCGACATTGCCCTGCGTACCACCCTCATTGCCGGCCACCCCGGCGAAAACCAGCAGGATTTCGAGGAGTTGTATGATTTCGTGGAGGAAACCCGCTTCGACCGCTTGGGTATTTTCAACTACTCGCACGAGGACAATACCCACTCCTTCAGTCTGGAAGACAGCGTGCCCGCCGAAGTGAAGCAGGACCGGGCCGACCAGATTATGGAGCTCCAGCAGGGCATTTCGATGGAGCTTAACGAGGCCAAAATTGGCCAGACCTATAAGGTGCTCTTCGACCGCAAGGAAAGCGGCTACTTCGTGGGCCGCACCGAGTTCGACTCGCCCGAAGTGGACAATGAGGTGCTGGTTCCGGCCACCGCCGACACCTACGTGCGCCTCGGCGACTTCGCCCAGGTGGAAATTACCGAGGCCTCCGACTTCGATTTGTACGGCAAGCTGGTGTAGGTTTTTAGTTGTCAGGTGCTGGTTGTCAGTTGTCAGGATGTTTCGTTGACGGGATAATTTGCGACGGCTTCTATCGAAGCTCCCGGTGCCTATGGTGCCGGGAGCTTCGGCTTTTAACAGCCTTGCCAGTAACTGACAACCAACAACGAGCACCTGACATAAAAATACCCAGTTACTTTGCAGCCATTGCCCGGTTATAGCCGGATTACCCCATTCCCTATGTCCGTCACGACCCTCTCGTACGCCGAAACCGGCGCGTTTTCCTCTTTGCTTACTGATTATCTGGCGCAAAAAGAGGTACTCCAGCCTTTCTATCACCGCTTCCCGACGCTGGCCGCTTTTGAGCAGCAGATTTCGGAAAAGCAGGCCAGCTACTCGCCCGAGGCGCGGCAGCGACTGGTAGCGGCGCTCCGGCAACAGTACGCGGGGTTGCCCGAGGCGCACCCGGCTGTGCAGGCCAACATTTCGCTGCTAGAAAAGGAAACCACGTTCACCGTGACCACCGGCCACCAGCTCAATCTGTTCACGGGGCCGCTGTACTTCATCTATAAAATCGTGACGGCGATTAAGCTGGCCCAACAGCTTAAAGAAGTGTACCCGCAGTACGATTTCGTGCCGGTGTACTGGCTGGCCACCGAGGATCACGACTTCGCCGAAATCAATCATTTCAGCCTGTTTGGCAAGAAATACGAGTGGAATGCCGCCGGTTTGGGTGGGCCTGTGGGCCGGCTGAAGCTGGATGGTATCCAGGAACAATTACTCGGCCAGTTGCCCGCCGATGTGCCGGCCCTATTCCGGGAGGCCTACGCGCAGTCGGCCACGCTGGCCGAGGCCACCCACCGGCTCACCCAAGGGCTGTTCGGAGAGTACGGGTTGGTGAATCTGGATGCCGATGTGCCGGCGCTGAAGCAGGCGCTGGTTCCGGTGCTGGAAAGCGAGCTGCGCGACCAGGCCTCTTACCAAGCCGTACAGGCCGCCGATGAGCAGTTGGAAGCAGCTGGCTATAAGCCCCAGGTGTACGTCCGGCCGTTCAACCTGTTCTTTATAACGGCCGAGGGCCAGCGCGAGCGGCTGGAATACGACGCGGCCGCCGACTCGGTCACGCTGACCGTGAATGGCGCGGCCAAAACGCTCGGGCGGTCCGAGCTGCTGGAACTGGCCCGCCAGCACCCCGAGCAGTTCAGCCCCAATGTGGTGCTGCGCCCGCTGTATCAGGAATTGCTGCTGCCCAACCTCTGCTACATCGGGGGCGGGGCCGAGGTGGCCTACTGGTTCCAACTCAAGGGGGTGTTCGAGCAGAACGGGGTGCCGTTTCCGGTGCTGCTGCCCCGCAATTCGGCCCAGTTCATCAGCAAGGCCAACGCGGGCAAAATGCGTAAGCTGGGCCTGGAAACTGCCGATGTTTTCCGCGACCTAGCCGAGCTCAAAAAGCAGGTGGGCACGTATCTGGGGCAGGAGGAGGTAAACCTGGACGCCGAGCAGCAGCAACTGGCCGCCGCCTTCGAGGCTGTGGCCGCGCTGGCCCAGCGCCTCGACCCAACGTTGGTGAAGGCTGTGGCCGCCGAGCAGCAGAAGGCCAGCGGCATCCTGGGCAACCTGGAAAAGCGCCTCAGCAAAGCCGCCGAAGCCAAGCACGAAACCGCCTACACCCAACTCAGCAACCTGTACGACAAGCTCCTACCCGGCGGCCACCTCCAGGAGCGCTCCGACAACGTGCTCAATATCCTCATCAACAACCCCGATTTCATCCACCAGCTCCTCGCCGCCTTCGATCCGTTGGCCCTGGAGTTCACGGTGCTGGAAGAGGAGTAGCTGGGTTTTAGCCATTAGACTTGTTCCTCAATAAGAAATCAGTGATTTTTCAAGCAGTATTTGGGGCCAGAAACGTTGGCGACTCAAAGAACCAGCGGATGCTGGCTTAGCCAAGCGAAAAGGGTTATCCGATTGCCAAAAGCAATGAAAAATTCCAGCCGTTTCTTATTCGGGAACAAGTCTATTAGCTGTTAGCTTTCCACTAAGCATCTAATGCGTAGGCGCTGGTTTTTGTATCGGCGAGGCAACTACGGGCGACTGGTTGGTCTCTGGCAGGAGTAAATCCTTTATTCCTGCCAGATGCTTTTCCATGCTACCGTTTCCCCGAGCCGCTGCCTGCGGCTGTTTCACTCCGCCCTGCTGCCGCTGCTGCTGCTGGCCCTCACCGCCACCCACGCCCAGACGCTGACCGGCACCATCACGGCGGGCCCCGCCGCCGGGCCAGTGCCCTACGCCAATCTGGCCATTCCCGGCAAAAGCGTGGGCACGGTGGCCGACGAGCACGGCACCTACCAACTCACCTACACCGCCGCCAACCTCATCGATACGGTGCGCGTTTCGAGCATTGGCTACGAGCCGCAACGCCGGCTGCTGCGGGACTTAGTGAACCAACCTGGTGTGCAGTTGAAGCCGGTGGCCATGGAGCTGGCCGACGTGCGGATACAAGCGCCTGGCCTGTATAAGCGTAACCGCACGCTGGGTTATACCAGCCACTCCGAAACCATAATTTCCAAGCTCAAAGCCGAGCATCTGGGGGCCGAGATAGGAATGATCATTTCGCTCAAACACAACCCCACGAAGCTGCTGACGGCCAACTTTGGTGTTATCTACTACCAGCCCGATACGTTGCGGTTTCGGGTGAATATCTACCGGCTGCTAGCCAACGGCAAGCCGTCGGAGGAGAAGCTGCTCACCCGTAACTTGATCGTGACGACTGCTAACCGAATGGTCGGCAAGGGCCCGCTAACCGTAAACCTAGCCGCCGACCAATTGGTAGTAGACGAAGACTTTCTGCTGACCCTGGAATGGATTGACGGCGGCGACGTGCAGCAGGTAAGCAAAAATCTGGCTTTCTCCAGTGCCCTGGGCTACGGCAACGGTATCATATATTTTCGTAAAACCAGCCAAGACGACTGGGAAAAAGTCGCAGCAGGGGTAGCGCTGGCCGGCATGCAGCCCAAGCTGGGCTTCTACGTGACGGCGTTGGACTAACCGCCATGCGTCGGAAACAGACGTGCCCAGGTACCAAAAGAGCGAATCCAATCAGAAAAAAAAACAGCGTAGTTTATGCTTAAAGCTGACCTCCGCCGCCAAGCCCTGGCCCGCCGCCGGGCACTGACCGAAGCGGAAGTGGCATGCTGCAGCGCCGCGCTGTGGCCGCAGCTGCTGGCCGGCTTCCCGGTGACGGCGTGGCGCGGGCTGCACCTGTTTCTGCCGATTATCCGCCAACACGAGCCCGACACCTGGCCGCTCATCCGCCAGTTGTGGGCTGAGTATCCGAACCTGCAACTGGCCGTGCCCGTGGTGCAACCCGACGGCCACACGCTCCGCCACTTTCATCTCGGCCCCGAAACCCCACTAACGCCCAACCGCTGGAACATCCCGGAGCCCGCCCCCAATGCCCTTGAGGTATCGCCCGAGGCGTTCGATGCCGTGCTGATTCCGCTGCTGACCTTCGACGAAACCGGCCACCGCGTGGGTTACGGCAAAGGGTTCTACGACCGGTTTCTGGCTGAATGTCGCCCTGGGGCCCTCCGGATTGGGGTAAGCCTGGAGCCGCCGGTGCCGCGCATTGCTGATGCCTGGGCCGGCGACGTGCGCCTGCACGCCTGCCTCACGCCGGAGCGGGTGTGGCGGTTTGAAGAGTAGAATGGGCGTAACTCCGCGAAAAGCTCAGCGCTTCTCAGTGGGAAATATCATCCGCGCAATACCGGGCCCGGCTGTATCGTTAGAAGGCTATGTTCCACTAACCCCAGCTCCTCATGGCCAACCTCCAGACTGCCGCCCCCGCCGCGCGGGGCACCAAGCCCCGCGCCAAAAAGCACGCCTTCCACCTCGATATGACCCCGATGGTGGATCTGGCCTTTCTGTTGCTGACCTTTTTCATGCTCACGACCACCTTCAACAAGCCCACCGTGATGCAGGTGGCCATGCCGGTGAAAGGGCCCGCCACGCCGGTCCACGAATCCAAGTCGTTGACCCTGCTGCTCGATAAGAACCAGCAGGTCCGCTACTTTTTCGGCCTGAACCCCGGCTCCAATGCGGCCCGGCTGCACACCACTTCCTTCGCCGCCGACGGCCTGCGGCAGGTGCTGCTCAAGTTCCGGCAGCAGCCCGACGGAGTCGTGCTCATTAAACCCACCGATGAGGCAACTTACCAGAATATGGTGGATGCGCTGGATGAAATGAACATCACCGACCAAAAGAAATACGCGCTGGTAGACTTGAGTGAGGCCGACAAAGCACTACTGACTTCCCGGCAGCTGTAGAAGCCCACAACGGCGGCCGACAGCGTTGAGTGGCCTAGCGCATAGAAAACGACCTCCCGCAGCAAGAAGAACGCTCTTCTTGCTGCGGGAGGTCGTTTTCTATGGACCGATGCGGCTACTTCTGCGCTGGTCCGTCTAGCGGTTGGGGTTGGAGGCTGCTGCTACTGGCCGCGCGCCGTTCGGCGACTTTACTACGTTTGGTGGCGGGCTGAAAAGCGCGGCGCTGGGCGGCTAATACCTGCGCTAGGGAAGCGAGACTGTGTTTCATGCTACAGAAAAAGTAAAGGATAAAACGACCAGCAATAGGGTAGGCAAGCAGTAGATAGGACGATTAGAAGATGCAAGATAGAAGAAAACCGGGAAAATAAGAGGCTTTTTCCGTTGTTTATTGCCGTACAGTGTCTACCTGTGTGATGCGGGCCTGACCCCAAGGGGCAATGCTGATGGTTACGCGTAGGCGGCGGCGCTGCCGCATCCGGCGGGTCATGGTTTCGGGCACGTAGTAGCGCTCTAGGCCGTAGCGCAGGCGCAGACCGCGCCGCCACACATCCTGCACCGAGCCCCGGAGTACCGCCTGTTGGCCGCTGGTAGCGGGGGCTTCGGGGTAGATGCCGGTAGCTTCGAAGTCGCCGGAGGGGCGGGGCTCCAGCAGCACGTAGGCAGCCTGCCTGCGCCGGGGTACCTCGGTGCCGCGCCACAGGCTCCCCGGCAGTTCGCTGATTTGGTAGCGCAGGCGCAAGTAGTCGCCGTAGAGCAGGTCGCGCGGGTCGACGGGCTCAGTCTGGAGCGTAACGGTGCGGCCCAGGGCGGCCGTGGCGTAGCCGGCTACGGCCACGCCTAATACGAACAACACCTGGGCCGCCACCAGCCACAGCAGCCAGTGGCGGTGGCTGGCCGGCAATAGCGCCGCAGCAGCAGTAGCCAGCGGGGCGGCAGGAGCGGCAGAATCGGGAGTAGGAAGGCTCATGGCTGGGGGGCGGAAGAAGCGGCGGCGGCCAGGGTGTGGGCCGCCCGGCGGCGCAGCCACCAGCTCAGACCCAGCAGCAGCAAGCCGCCCAGCAGAAAGAACAGCGACTTATCCAGAAAGCCCCAGGTGAGTTTGAAGTAGGCCACGGCAGTCGTGAGCACGAACAGCACGGTGCCGAGCGTCACGCGGTCGGGGTTTTGTTCCTGGTGGGCGCGCACCAGTACGCTGCCCGAATAGGCATAAAGCACTACCAGCGTGGCTATGGCCAGTGGCAGCCCCCCCGTGAAGTAGAAGCCCGGCAGCAGCAGCAGCCAGTCGGTGGCGCTGCCCAGGCGGCCCCGGCGCTGCTTGCCCACCAGCGAAGCCGCCAGCACGGCCGCCAGCGCCACCAAGTACGGCACCAGCGGCGCCCGCAACTGATTGGCGTAAAAGTCAGACTCGCCAAATAGCGCCAGCCCGAGCGTGAACAGGAACGCCGCCGCCAGCGGCGGACCCTGCAAAGCCCGGCCGGCGGGCCGGTCGTCCTGCCAGTCGCCGAGGGCATATACCAGCATGGCCGGAATGAAGAACCAAGTGATTTTGACGTGCAGGTGGTTGATGAGCAGCCCCGCCTGCCAGAGCAGCCCGCCGGCCAGCACCCCGCCCAACAGGGCATCGGGCCGCCGCCACCAGTAGTAGCCCAGCCCGATGGCCGTGCCAATGGCCGTGAGGTAGCTGAACGCGCCCAACTGCCCGGTATTATAGCCCTGCACGATGCCGCTGATAACGGCCGTGAGCAGGAACAGCAGGCTGCTGCGGTAGAGCCATGTCAGGCCCATGCCCGCCACGGCCCAGGCCAGCAAGCCGGTAAGGTCGTAGCCGATGAGTTGGTAGAGCTGGCTGGTGAGCACGATGCTGGCCCCAAACAGGATCAGGCCCAGGGCAATCAGGCCCATGCCCAGACTGCCATTGCCGCGCCGCCGGAAGTACTCGCCACCCGCGTAGGCGGCCACCAACGAGCCCAGCAGCAGCCCCAGGCGCACCAGCTCGGGGAGGCCTTGCCAGTTGGCGGCCACCACGCTCAGCGCGCTCAGGCCCACCAGCAGACTCCCCAGCAGCGGCAGCAGCCCGATGGCCGCAGCATCGATGGGGTAGAGAGCCAGCAGCTGCGCCCGTTGCGCCTCCGTAATCACGCCCTGCTGCACCCAGTCCGGCCCGTCGGTTTCCAGTAACTTTCGACTCATAAGGGCAGCAACTTACGCAGGATGCCGGAAAAGGCCGGAACGAGCAGGATTTGGCTGCTGCTACGGGGGTATTGTATCGTTGGCGAGCTTACCGACAAGGCTGCCAGGGAGCCAACCTGGTGTAACTGATTTTACTGAGTCGCGTGCGGGAGCCATATTGCGCAGGGAAGCACCGCGAAACTGTTTCTAGGCTTATCCCACTCCGCACCTTGTTTAGGTGACGGCGGCCAATCAGCAGTAACCTTTTAAAGCAGGAATTATGCTCAAAATTTTCCCGAATCACCATCTGTACATAAAAATATACAGCAACGAAATAGAGGTAGTCCATTTGCAAAAAAACCAGTCAGCACGCGCCAAGTCCTCCCGTGCATTCTCCACGGATAGAATGCTGCTAGCAGATTTTCATGTTGCGGAAGAATTTCTCAGGAGTGTAATCAGGGGCTTCGGAAGTGGCAAACAATTATTTTCCTGGTCTCATACTGCGCTCATTCAACAGATGATAGACCTGGGCGGCGGCTTGTGTGAGGTAGAAAAAAGGACTTTGCGCGACTTGTGTGAACACACTGGGGCAAAGTATGCTTTCATCGTGCCCCACACCGACGAGCTAAGCAACGAACAGGCGCTGCAAAAACTGACGCTGGGCTTAAAAGGTGGAGCGTTTATGCCGCCTGACCTGTCTTGGTAAACCGCTTTGAGAGCTTCGCTTACCGTTTCCAGGCCCGGGTCATTTCGCGTTTGCCGGGCGGGCCGGGTATCTTCTCCACCTGCCAGCCTGCCGCCAGCAGGCTACGCTTGAAGGAGCCCTTGGCGCAGTAGCTCACCAAGCAGCCCCCGGGCGCGGTGGCCTGGTAGAGCTGCGCGAATACGGCATCGGTCCACATATCGGGCTGCTTGTCGGGGGCGAAGGCGTCGAAGTAGATGACCTGGTAGGTGTCGTTGGTAAGGTCGGTGGTTTGCAGCTCCCCTGCTAGCTTAAGCAGAGAAAACTGTGGGGTGAGCAGCACGCGCTGGCCCCAGGTGGCGGTGTGCAACTGGTGCTGGTAACTATGTAGCTCGGGCCCGCGCAGGTAGACTTCGGTGTTGAGTTGCGCTACCACCGACCACGGCAGGGGGAACTTCTCGATGGTATCGTAGAATATGGGGTGGGCCGCCGAGAGGCTGCGCTCCAGGGTGAGTAGGGCGTTGAGGCCCGTGCCGAACCCGATTTCCAGCACCCCAACCGGACCGGTAGCGGCCGCTAAAGCCGGTTCGAGGCCGGCGCCCAGATACACGTGGCGGGCTTCCTGCAAAGCCCCGTGGGTGCTGTGGTAATGCTCGTTGAGCTCGGGAACGAAGAGCGTGCTGGAGCCGTCGGCCGTCGCGCGCACTTCTACGTGGGGGGTAGTCATAAGGAAAGAAAGCCCGAAACGCCGGCCGGGAACGGGAGGCGAAACGGTCGTGGTAGTCCAAGGTAGGGGTTTGTGCCGGTAAACCCGCGATGGTTCGGGCTGGTTTGGGGCGGTTTGGAATGGGGAGTGGTGCGTATCTTGCCGGCCTATGGCCCGTATCCGAATCGACCTGCCCGAACGCTACCTGCTCACCGTAGCGCTGCCCATCCGCATCACCGACCTCAACTACGGGGCCCACCTCGGCAACGATGCCCTGCTGTCCCTGCTCCACGAGGCCCGGGTGCAGCTGCTGCGCCACCTCGGCCAGCCCGAGTTCGACCCCGCCACCGGCCTGGGCCACATCATGGCCGACGTGGCCATTGAGTACAAGGGCGAAGGCTTTTACGGCGACGTACTCCAGATTCAGATAGGCGCCACCGACCTCAACAAGTACGGCTTCGACCTAGTGTATTGGGTGCATAACCAGGACGGCCGCGAAATCGCCCGGGCCAAAACCGGTATGCTCTGCTTCGATTACAACACCCGCAAACTGCGCCTGCTGCCCGAGGCCTACGCCGCCCGCCTGCGCGGCGAAACCGCATAAGTACCGTCAACTTCGAGCTGCCACTACTGCTCACGCCTCAACCGTAAGAGTTGGCTTAGTGGCTTGGCTGGGCCGTCGGCCGGATGCGGAAGCCCTGGCCCAGCGACTCACCCCGGCGCTCCAGGCCCGGCTCGATGGCGTGCGTGCAGGGCAGTGCCGTTTCGCCACAGGCCCCCTGCGCCTGCGCCACATGTACCAATTGCCCATCGGGCAGCCGCTGAATAACGGTGGGCGGCAAGGGTGGCAATACGGGCCAGACTACCGCCGACACCGCGCCCGGAATTGGGTGGCGTAGCCCGTACACCGGCTCGCGCAACAGGTGCAGTGCCCCGGCCGCGCCCAGCACCAGCATCAGCCAGATAACCCGGCGACTAGCAGGTAGTGAAAACCAGGGCCCGCCCGCCATCAGCAGCAAAAACCCCAGCCCGAAGCGGTAGTCGGGGGCCAGCAATAGCCAGAATGCGCTGCCTGCCACCGCCACCAGCCAGGCACTCAGCCAGCCAGGGCTGGCAGCAGTTTGGCCAAGAGCTGGCCGCCGCCAGATTCGCCAGCCAACTACCAGCGGGGCAATGGCGGCCAGTAGCAGCGGCAACGCCACGGCCGGCTGGCTGATCTGCTGCTGCCACCACGCGGGCAGCCACTGCTGCCAGTGGGCTGCTACCGGCCCGTACCAGTCGGCCGGGGCCATTTGGCGGGCCATATTGATGATGAGCCGCTGCTCGGTTTGCACCAGCGCCGCCGGCATCTTCCAATCAACGGGCAGGCCCGGCAAGCCCACAAGCGGGTACACCGGGTAGCCCGACAGCACCAGGTTGCGCCCCACCCAGGGCAAGAGCAGCAGTCCGGCCAGCGCCGCCGGGCCAACCCACCGGCGAAGGCTCCCGGTGTCGCCTCGCCGCCCCGCCACCCAAAGCGCGTGCACCGGTAGCAGCAGTATCGGCAGGGCCGAAAGCTTGATGGTAACAGCGACGCAGCTCAGCAACACTAATAGCAGCAGCACCGGCCGGTCAGCCCGCCCGCGTATCGGATAGGGGCCGAAAAAGCGGCTGTAAAACAGCAGCAGCAAGCAAAGCCAAACCACCAGCACGTAGTCGGGGGCAGGGCTGGCCAGCCACGTTTGAAACAGGTAGAGGAAGACGAAAAACAGCACCAGACCAGCCAGCGCCCAACCGGTGCGGCTCCGGGCTGGGCCGGTTAGGCCCCGCACCAGCCCCCGCACGGCGGCCACCGCCAGCAGCGTGGCCAGGTAGGGCGGCAGCGGGTAGTAGTTGCCCGTAGGCGTGGGCAGGCGAAAGAGGGCCGTAACCAGAAACAAGTGGCTGTTGAAAGCCAGCCGCCCGTGCAGATTGCCCAGGCCGGGCACCGCCGGGTAGTCGGTAATCCATTGTAGGGTTTGCAGGTAGTAGAGCTGGGCATCGGGGTTGCGGCTGCCGGCCTGGTCGCGGAGCAGCAGGTTGAGCCCCAGCAGCCCCAGCAGTGCCGCGCCCGCCCACCAGGCAGCGCTGGCCCAGGTTACGGTCGTTTTCCAGTGGCCCGCCGCTGCCACCAGGGCCCGGCGCTGGCCCAGTAGCAGCGCCGCTACGCCAAATCCAAGGGCTGCCTGCACCGCCGGCCCGATGGGCAGCACCAGCGAAAGCGGCGCCAGCACCGCCAGCAACAGGGCTATTCCGCTCAGGCTAAGTAGCTCAAAGGGCAGCGCCGGGGCCGTTGGGTAGCGGGCCGTCAGCCCCCGCCAGGCCGTCCAGCCGATGGTAGTGGTAGTGAGGGCCAGTAACAGCCAGCCGGCGAGAACGAGCAGCATGCGGGAGGAGTTTGCGAGCCCAAGGTACGGGCTTCGCCCCAACCGGCCGTAGAGTAAACGGGCGCCTGAGCCGTGACCTGAGCTGGTGGGCAGGTATAGGGCAACCAGCCAGTTCAGGCTAAAGCAGCTGCCGCTAAGGAACCCAACTGCCTCGCGCGTTGTATCTTTGCGCTATGATGATTGACTTGCCCGTAATTTCCAAGCGCGATATTCGCAAACTCAGCCCCGACGAGCTCAAGACCTTTATGGTGGAGCACGGCGAGAAGCCCTTCCGCGCCAAGCAGGTGAGCGAGTGGCTGTGGAAGAATACGGCGGGCACGTTCGAGGAAATGAATAACATCAGCCTGGCCACCCGCGAGCTACTGGCCCGTTATTTCGTCATCAATGGCGTGCAGGTACAGGACCAGCAACTCAGCACCGACGGCACCATTAAATCGGCGTTTCGGCTCTACGATGGCAATGTGGTGGAAGGCGTACTTATTCCGCACGATACCCGCATGACGGCCTGCATCTCGTCGCAGGTGGGCTGCTCGCTCACGTGTAAGTTCTGCGCGACGGGCTACATGGACCGCAAGCGCAACCTCGACGCGGCCGAAATCTACGATCAGGTAGTGCGTATCCGGGAGCAGTGCGAGAGCCAGTACGGCACGCCGCTTACCAACATCGTGTATATGGGCATGGGCGAACCGTTGCTCAACTACGCCAACGTGGTCAAGAGCATTGAGCGCATCACGGCCCCCGATGGTCTGAACATGGCGCCGCGCCGCATCACCATCAGCACGGCCGGCATCGCCAAAATGATTAAAAAGCTGGCCGACGATGGCGTGAAGGCCAATCTGGCCCTGAGCCTGCATGCGCCCAACGACACCAAGCGCAACGAAATCATGCCCATCAACGAAGCCAACTCACTGGCGGCGTTGGAAGAGGCCCTGAAGTACTACCACCAGGCCACCGGCCGCAAGGTCACCTACGAATACATCGTGTTCGAGAGCTTCAACGACACGCTTCAGGATGCCGAGGAGCTGTTCCAGATTTCGAAGTGGCTGCCCTGTAAGGTGAACCTGATCGAGTACAACCCCATCGAAAACGCCGATTACAAGAATACCGGCGAGGCCAAGCTGATGGCCTTCCACAAGTACTTGGCCGACCGGGGCGTGCAAACCAACCTGCGCCGCAGCCGCGGTAAAGACATTGACGCTGCCTGCGGGCAGCTGGCCGTGAAGCAGAAGCCGGAAGAGGCCGTTAGCAGCTAGTAACAGGCCTTCATTCAGTCAAAAAACGTCATTGAGCGCAAAGCGAAAAATCCCGCGTGCGAATAGTTGAGGATTATTTCAACTATTCGCACGCGGGATTTTTCACTTTGCGCTCAATGACGTTTTTTCAGCTAACAGCTAACAGCTAACAGCTAACAGCTAACAGCTAACAGCTAACAGCTACTTGCGCCAGCTACCCTGCGAATGAGGCCGGCCGGTGGCAATGGCAGCTTCGTCCTCCTCGGGCGGGATTTCGCGGGTTTCGGTGCGAACGGCGTGGGCTTTGGGCTGCACCCGCTGGCCGAAGGCATCAGCGAATTCCTGGGTGAACTCGGCCCCGAAGAACACGATGAGGGAGGAGTAGTTGATCCAGACCAGCAACACGATGGCCGAGCCGGCTGCCCCGAAGGCCGAGCCGGGGCTGGCTTTAGAGATGTAGAAGGCAATCAGAAACTTGCCCAGCACGAAAAGCAGGGCCGTGATGAAAGCGCCTACGCCCACGTCCTGCCAGCGAATAATAGCATCGGGCAGGAAGCGGTAAATGAGGGCGAACAGCAGCGTCGTGACGCCAATCGACAGTAGCAAATCGACCAGCTTGATGGCCAGCACCCCGATTTCGGGAAACCACTGTTGCAACTGCCCCGTGAACACGCTTAGCACGGCGCTGATAACAAACGAAATGAGCAGCAGCAGGGCTACGCTCAGAATAAGGCCAAACGAGAGGAAACGCTGCTTAAGAAACTGCCAGATGCCCACGCCTTGGGGCTTCACTTTCAGGTTCCAGATATCGTTAATGCTCTCCTGAAGTGTCACGAAAAAGGTGGTGGAGGCGAAGAGGAGCGTACCCAAACCGATGACGGTTGAAATAGGACCCTGCTGCTTAACGGTGAACTCGGCAATGCTGTTTTGCAAAAATTCGGCGGAGTCGGCTCCAATGAAGCCGCTCAGCTGCCCGTACACCTGCCCCGTTACGGCATCGCCCCCGTACACGGCGCTAGCTACCGTGATAACGATGAGCAGCAGCGGCGGCAACGAGAAGATGGTGTAATAAGATAGCGCCGCCGCGTGGCGGAAGGAATTGTTTGCCAGAAATGCGCTAGCCGATGATTTAAAGATGCCAACGACGTCAGAAAAACGATAGTGATGAGCCATGCAGGGGTTCAAAGAGAAAATGGAGCTGTTGCTACTACGCGTTACTTGGGCCGGACGTTTGATTGAGATGGACTAAATACGCTTGCTTTGCGTAAGAACCCGACCGGCCGGGAGCGGCAACGTGGTGGCCGGGGAATTGTACTTTTTTCTAAAACTGATGCGCGTAATCCATTTTTCGCTGCTACTGGCCCTGGGCTCAGTGGCGGCCTGCCAGTCTACCCCCAGTACCACAACAGCGGCCAGCACTGGCTCGCCGCAGCCTGCCGCCATGGCCCCCGGCTCCTACCCCGCCGCGGCTGGTTTCGATGCTGCCGGCTCCGACGCCCGCGCCATTGCGCTGGCCGACCAGGTAATGGCGCAGATGGGCGGCTACCCCGCCTGGCAACAGACCCGCCTGCTGGGCTGGGACTTCCTCGACGGCTCTTACCAGCTCTGGGACAAGCAAACCGGCGACTTCCGCTGGCAGAAGGACGATTTGGTGGCCGTATACAACCTGACCACCAAGCAGGGCCACGCCTACCGCGCCGGCCAAGATATTTCGGCCACGCCCGAGGGCGAGAAGCTGTTGGGCAAGATGTACCCCATCTGGGTCAACAACTCCTGGTGGCTGCTCATGCCCTACAAGCTCAAGGACTCGGGCGTTACGCTCACCTACCAGGGCCCGGGCAAGCTGATGGACGGCACGGCTGCCGAGGTCCTGAACATGACCTTTAAGAACGTGGGCGTCACGCCCGACAACAAGTACGAAGTACTCATCAACCCCCAAACCAAGCTGGTGGAGGAGTGGGCCTACTTCCCTAAGGCCACCGACGCCCAGCCGGCCTTCCGCCGCCATTGGACGGGCTACCAGAAGTACAACGGCATCATGCTGGCCACCGACCGCTCCGACGGCAAGGACGGCCGCGGCCTGGGCCACGTTTCGGCCGCGGCCACCGTGCCCGCCGGCATCATGCAGAACCCGCAGCCGGTTACGCCACTGTAAGCCGAGTAGCAAAGCACAGCAGCCCCCGTTGTTGAAGGAGCCCCTGGCGGCCACTCAGCAGCGGGGGCTGCTGTGCTTTGCTACTCGGCTTGTTCCTTCGCCAGCTCCCAGCGCAGGGTCGTGATGGGGGCCGCATGCAGGGCTGCTGTCAGCTCAGTATCGTTTTTGAATTGCAGTTGGTGCAGCTCACTGGCCTCCACGCTCACGCTAAACTGCTGCTGACTAAAGGGCCAGGGACGCACCGCGAGTGGGCCCTCGGGCTGGGGCCGAAGCACCTCGTGGGTCTGCCCGTTGGGGCCCCGATAAATTTCCAGGGCCCGGCCCATTTCCGGGATTTCGTGGCGACAGAGTATTAGGCTGAGCCGGTCGCACCAGTGCAGCAAGGCGTAGGCGCGGCTGGCCTCGGCTTTTTTGATTTTGAGCTCCCGCCGCCACTGCTGCTGACTGGCTTTCTGCTCATCCAGAAACGCATCGATTTCTGGCTGCTGGCCCCGCATACTTTCGTAGAGCGTACTCAGGTGCATACTGGTGAGCAAGCTGCGCCAGCGGCCCTGGAAGCGGGCGGCCCGCAGCACACCGGTGGCCTGCTCCAGCGAAAACGGTTGCATCGTAAAGTTGGCCGGGGCCCCGGCTGGCGTCAGGCCGTAGTGGCCGGTCCAGTGGGGCTGCTCGTCGTCGTGCTGGGCGGCGGCGGCCAGCAGACCCACCCATTGGTCGGGGGGCAGCAGGCCAGTGGGCCACTGGTGCAGCAGCTGGGCCGCCAGCAGCGCGTGGGCCTGCTGGTAAATAATCTGCCAGCCGGTAGGCACGTAGTTGACAATCATGAGGGAGGGTGTTGGAGATTTGGACGGCGGGGGCTAAATGATAGTGCGAAGCCGGTGCCTCGTGCTCTTGCTCGGGCAGCTTGGCTGCGTAGCAGGAACGCGTCGGGAAGTGAGAGGTTTTCGGCGCCAAAACAAAGACGCCCCACCGGGTAAGGTGAGGCGTGTAGTTGTTTATACCAACCAAACATCAGGCAGTAGCTGAAGCATCGGTAGCGGCTAAGTATCTAAGCAACTGAACCGCCCAGTAAGCTGGCAGCTCTATTTTAACGTCCCCAACCCGAAATATGCCGGGTGTATATTCCGTGTCGCTTAAGTGGGTAGCCTGGAAGGGGGCGGGCGTTTGCAGGATTTCTATATCGGCATATGGAATTCGAATCAGTAAACCTGATACATCCATGTTTTGAAGTACCCAATACTGGGTTTCGAATCTGAATCTCAGTCCGTTTTCAAACTTTGCTGCCCCTATAGTGCCCGACATCCATTCAGTAGGGCGAACCAACTGTGATGTTCCGTACTGCTGGTGCAGCTGCTTCCAGCCCGGCTGAAACGGATTAGGAAAGCGCAACAGACCCCGGCGTACCGCTATCCGAAATATAAATCGAAAAAACAGGAAAGTCAGGCTGATTTGCACGACAAACCAGCCAACTGACAGTAAAGTACTTCCTAAGCTCAGCAGCATGTAGGCTTACTTGAGCACTAGTGCTTCTTTGAGGTGAAGCAGCATATCGTCGGTCATCTTGTCGAGCGTGAACTCGGGCTGCCAGTTCCAGTCGAGGCGGGCCTGGGTATCGTCGATGCTGGCGGGCCAGGAATCGGCAATCTGCTGGCGCGAATCGGGCTGGTAGGTTACCGCGAAGTCGGGGTAGTGGCGCTGGATGCTGGCCGTAATTTCGGCCGGGCTGAAGCTCATGGCCCCCAGGTTATAGGAGTTATGTACCTGCAGGCGCTCGGCGGGCGCGTGCATCAGGTCGAGGGTAGCCTTGAGCGCATCGGGCATGTACATCATGGGCAGGTAGGTGTCCTGCTTCAGGAAGCACTCGTAGGCTTCGCCGGCCACGGCTTTGTGGTAAATGTCGACGGCGTAGTCGGTGGTGCCGCCGCCGGGCAGGCTCTTGTAGCCAATCAGGCCGGGGTAGCGCAGGCTGCGTACGTCGAGGCTGTGCTTGCGGAAGTACCACTCGCACCACTGCTCGCCGGCCAGCTTACTGATGCCGTACACCGTATTGGGGTTCATGGTGGTGAGCTGGGGCGTATGCTGGCGAGGGGTGTCGGGGCCGAATACGGCAATCGAGCTGGGCCAGTACACGCGCTGTACGCCCAGATCGACCGAGGCGTCGAGCACGTTGAACAGGCCGTCCATGTTCAGGCGCCAGCCAAACTTGGGCTGCTGCTCGGCCGTGGCCGAAAGCAGGGCCGCCAGGTGGTACACCTGGGTGGGCTTGTAGCGGCGCATTACGTCGGTCAGGCGGCTGCTGTCGAGTACGTCGAGCAACTCGAAGGGGCCGGCCTGGGTGAGCTCGGCGTCCTGGGGCATGCGCACATCGGCGGCTACTACATTGGAGGCTCCGTAGAGGCGGCGCAGCTCGTGGGTGAGTTCGAGGCCCAACTGGCCGCCGGCCCCAATAACGAGGATGGTTTCGCCGCTGGGGGAGACGTTTGTGCTCATAGGAAGAAGAAAAAGGGGTGGGGAATTGGGTGGGTTGGGCTTGGCAGGAGGACAAAGATAACCGCTTTGGCGGCGGCTGGCCTTAGGCGCTGCCGGCTGGCCCGAAGCAAGGTGTGCTAAGCTCGACCGTACGAACCAATACCTGGAATTATCAGTTAAAAAAAAGTGCTTTACCTTCTCTATGCCGTTTCCAAGTCCTTTATTCCGGTTAGTGTACCACAGTCAGGCCGTCGAATCATTCACGCCTGAGGCCCTCGATATGCTGCTGCGCCGAGCTCGTTCGCGCAACGCCCAGCACCGGATCAGTGGGCTGCTGCTCTATAGTGAGGGCCGGTTTCTGCAGGTAATCGAAGGTCCTGGCCCGGCACTCGACCGCCTCTACAGCCTGATTGAGGCCGACCCTCGCCACTGCGAAGTCCGCACCCTGGCCTACGAACCCTTGACGACCCGCGCCTTCCCCGACTGGCGTATGGGCTACCTGCCCGTCGAGGCCGCGGCACTGGAGCAAGCTACCGGGTTTCTGTCCCTGGCTGCCACTCCCGGCTTTGCCGCCCACCCGCCCGCCGAGCTTTGGGAGCTGCTGCGCAGCTTTGCCCAAGGCCAGCTGGTAGATGGCTGAGAGGCGAGCTTTCAGATTATCAGCACGTTTCAACGGGTTCATGGCCAAGAGCCTCAATCCACTGTAGAAACGCATATCCGCGTTTAATCGTCCGTGCCGTTCGTGCGGTTTTGCCCGAGGGCCAGCTGCGAATTCGCGTCTTTGTATCTCCGGCCTGTTGGTCGTGAATCCGCTACGCGGAGATGCCCTATTTTGCACCTTGTTAGTGTCGGCGCTGGCGGCGGTTTTATGGGGCATTTTTAAACGACGGGCAATGCGGCAAAAAGTACGCTTGGTGTTGATGGGGCTGAGTCTTGGGCTGGCCGTAACCGCGCGGGCTCAGCCAATTGCACCCCCCGTCCGGTACTGCAACCTCGTGATGGAGGGCGGCGGCATCCGGGGCATTGCCTACGGCGGGGCCTTGGCCGAACTGGAGCGCCAGGGGCTGCTGGCCGACCTGCGGCGGGTGGGCGGCACCTCGGCCGGGGCCATTCAGGCGGCGCTGCTGGCCGTGGGCTACGCCCCCGCCGACATCATCTGCATCGTCAACGAGCTGCCCATTCAGCGCCTCAACGACGGCCGGCTTATTTTTTTTGGGGGCAGCACCCGCCTGCTGAAACAATACGGCTGGTACCGGGGCGACGCCTTCACGAACCTGTTGGCCGAGCTGGTGGGCCGCCAGACCCAGCAGCCCGATCTGACGCTGGGCCAGTTGCACGCGCTGGCTCAGCAGCAGCCCGCCCGCTACCGCGACCTGTACACCACCGGCACCAACCTCACCCGGCAGTGCGCCCAGGTGTTCAGCTACGAAACCCACCCCAACCTGCGCGTGGCCGATGCCGTGCGCATCAGCATGAGTATTCCGCTTTACTTCCGGGCCGTGCTGCTCGATGCCACCACGGGCCAGGTAGTGCGCCAGCCGGCCAAAGAGCAGGCCGTGGAAGTGCTCGTCGATGGGGGCTTGCTGGCCAACTACCCGCTCGATTTGTTCGACCACCCACGCTACCTGACCACGCCGCCGCCGTACCCGGGAGCTCGGCCAGCCACGGCCCCTTTTATCAACCCCGAAACGCTGGGCATTCGCCTCGACCGGGCCGAGCAGATTGACCTTGATGCCCAACCCGGCGGCCGGCAGCAGTTGGCACCCTACGTCATTCAGGATTTCGGCTCCTACATCGGAGCCCTTTACACGGTGGCCCTCGAAAATCTTAACCCCGCCCGCCCCACCGATTGGGCCCGCACTATCAGCATTAACACGCTCGGGTTTCAGCCCAAAGTACGCCGCGTACCCGAAGCCCAGAAACAGCAGCTCCTGGACAGCGGCCGGGAGGGCGTGCGGGCGTTTTTGGCGCGGTGAGGAATGGCGAGCCGCCTCCTGCCACCTGCCCGATTCACCTTCCGTACCTTTGTGCCGTTCCCGCTCACTTATTCACATACTCAAGCAGCCACTCTATGTACACCACCCTTCAGCCCGATCTTCAGCAGCAACTCCAGGAAATAAAGGACGCCGGCCTTTACAAGCAGGAGCGCGTGATCACCTCGCCCCAGGGCGCCGAAATCGAGACCCGCGAGGCCGGCGACGTGCTCAACTTCTGCGCCAACAACTACCTAGGCCTTAGCTCGCACCCGGCCGTGATTGAGGCCGCCAAGCAGGCCATCGACTCGCACGGCTACGGCCTGTCGTCGGTGCGCTTTATCTGCGGCACTCAGGATATTCACAAGGAGCTGGAAAAGAAGCTGGCCGAATTCCTGGGTACCGAAGACACGATTTTGTACGCGGCGGCCTTCGACGCCAACGGCGGCGTATTCGAGCCCCTGTTCAACGAGCAGGATGCCATCATTTCCGACTCGCTCAACCACGCTTCTATTATTGATGGCGTGCGCTTGTGTAAGGCCCAGCGCTACCGCTACATCCATAACGACATGGCCGACCTGGAAAAGCAGCTCCAGGATGCCCAGGCCAAGGGCAGCCGCCACCGCATCATCGTGACGGACGGCTCGTTCTCGATGGACGGCACCATTGCCCAGCTCGACAAAATCTGCGACCTAGCCGACAAATATGAGGCTCTGGTGATGGTGGACGAGTGCCACAGCACCGGCTTTTTGGGCAAAACCGGCCGTGGCACCCACGAAATGCGGGGCGTAATGGGTCGGGTCGATATCATTACCGGCACGCTGGGCAAGGCCCTGGGCGGGGCCATGGGCGGCTTTACCACCGGCCGCCAGGAGATTATCGATATGCTGCGCCAGCGCAGCCGGCCTTACCTGTTCAGCAATACGCTGGCGCCCGCCATTGTGGGGGCCAGCCTGCGGGTATTGGAGCTGCTCACCGAAAGCACCCAACTGCGCGACCAGCTCGAAGAAAACACCAAGTATTTCCGCCAGCAGATGACGGCGGCCGGCTTCGACATCAAGCCCGGCGAGCACCCGATTGTGCCCGTTATGCTCCACGATGCCAAACTGAGCCAGGAATTCGCTGCTAAAATGCTGGAAAAGGGCATTTATGTAGTTGGCTTCTATTTCCCCGTCGTGCCCAAAGGCCAGGCCCGCATCCGGGTGCAGTTGAGCGCGGCCCACACCCGCGACCAACTCGACCAGGCCATTGCCGCCTTTATCGAGGTAGGCCGGGAGCTGGAGGTTATCAAGTAAGTGCCTCTATTGCTCAGTTTCTGCTAAAAGGAAAGCTTGCCGGATAATTCCCGGCAAGCTTTTTTCATGATTTAAGCTGTTCAGGAAATCAAGCGGCCGCCAGATGAAGCACGAAGCTCTCGTGCGTTTGAAACGAGTTTCTAAAAACAGCTTCATTATTTCCGCCGTAGTGCCGTCATTATAGGCTTACTTGTTCTGCTCTATGAAAACGCTTCTCACAACTCCCGGCTTGACGATGGCCCACGATGCCGAGAACGGCTGGCTGCATCTGATTTGGCGTGGGATGCATTCGGAAGAGGAATCTCAGGCATGTTTCCTCAGAATTCTGGACCAAGTCTGCCTGACTCAGGTGAGCCGCATTCTCAACGATGCCACCCAGGACGAAGACGGTTGGACGGAACTCACCCGCTGGATGAACCGGGATTTTCTGCATAATCTGGCCGATGTCGGAATTGTGGCCATGGCTTGGGTACTGCCCGATAACCTGCAGGCGCGTACAGATGTGCATCGGATGCTGGCCCCGCTGGATTGCCCCATGGTGGATACCTTTTCGGACCCCGAAGCCGCTTACCGTTGGCTGCAGCAAGCACCTCCGCAGGGTAACTGCCAACTTCCTACACCCTAAGCGGCCACTTCTGCCGAGGAGGCCGCCGCCGGAGCCGTGGGCTTACTTTCCCCATCGAAAAGCAGTTCATTGAGGCGGGTGCGCAGGTCGGCGGGGGCTAGGTTGCGAAATACCTCGCCGCCGCGCACCACCGAAATCTGGCCCGTTTCCTCGCTTACTACCAGCACCACGGCGTCGGTTACCTCCGTCAGGCCGATGGCGGCGCGGTGGCGCAGGCCCATGGAGGCAGGCACGTCGGGGTTTTCGCTCACCGGCAGAATGCAACGGGCGGCCTTGATGCGGCCATTGGCGATAATCACGGCGCCGTCGTGCAAAGGGCTGGTTTTGTTGAAGATGCTCATGAGCAGGCGCTTGCTTACGGCGGCATCAATCAGGTCGCCCGAGTCGGCGAAAAACTTGAGGTCGGAAGCCAGGCTGAAGGCAATCAGGGCCCCGGTTTGCTTGCCGGCCAGGCTTTTGGCTGCCTCGATGAAGGGCGTCACGTTCATACGATCGGCCCCGGATTCGCGCCGCCACGGGAATACCCGCAGGCGGCTGCCGAAGCTGGTGGCCTTGCCCACATTGAGTAGAAACCGCCGGATTTCCTGCTGAAACAGAATGATGCCGGCCAGCACGCCCACGCTCATAAACTGGCCCAGAATGCTGGTCAGCAGCTCCATGCCAGCGGCCTTCACCACCAGATAGAACAGGTAGAGCGACATGAAGCCCAGAAAAACCTTGAGCGCCACGCTGCCCGTCAGCAGCTTGTAGAGCTGGTAGAACAGGGCCGTGACCAGCAGCACGTCCACGACGTCGATCCAGCCAATGCGCAGGAAGCCGATGGAGAAGGAGCCAATCACGGAGAAATCGGAGAGTAAGTGTTCGATACGAGTTGGATAGTTTGTACGGCTTCGGCCACGTCGTGTACGCGTAGCAGCCGGGCCCCGCCGAGTACGGCCAGGGTATTGAGGGTGATGGTGCCGGCCAGCGCCGCCTCGGGCTGTAGCCCCAGCGGCTTATAGACCATGCTCTTGCGCGAAAGCCCGGCCAGAATTGGTAAGCCCAGCAGGTGCAGCTCGGGCAGCCGCCGCAGCAACTCGTGGCTCTGAGCCGGCGTTTTGGCAAACCCGAAACCAGGGTCGAGGAGTACGTCGGTGACGCCGTGGCGGCGTAGCTCGGCCAGCTTGTCGCGGAAGTAGCGCACCAGCTCCAGCACGATGTCGCCTTCGTAGTCGGTGTGCTGGGTCATGGTCTGGGGCGTGCCGCGCAGGTGCATGAGTACGTAGGGCACGCCCAGACGGCCGGCGGTGGGCAGCATTTCCGTATCGAGCGTGCCCCCGCTGATGTCGTTGAGGATGTCGGCCCCGGCGGCCACGGCCAGTTCCGCTACCTCGGCCCGGAAGGTGTCGACCGACAGAAAAGCTTCGGGAAATGCACGGCGCACGGCTTCGAGGGCGGGCAGTAAGCGGTGTTTTTCCTCGTCCACGGAAATATCCTCGGCTCCGGGACGCGACGAGTAGCCGCCCAGATCGAGCACGGCGGCCCCGGCTTCGAGCATGACTTCGGCCCGGCGCAGTAGCTCGGTTTCGGAGCCCACGCGGCTGCCGGCATAGAACGAGTCGGGCGTTAGGTTGAGGATGCCCATCACCCGCGGACGGCGCAAATCGAGCACCCGCCCGCCGGGGCAGCGCAAGGTTTGCGTCGGGGAAAAGCACGTATCTTGCATGGGTATTGGGTTAATAGGGCATCCAGAACAGTGTCATGCTTCGACTTCGCTAAGCATGACACTGCGCTGATAGAACGCCCGGTTTCCAACAAAATAGCCGCAAAAACTTGGAGAATCAAACCCAGCATGAATACGACCGGGTAATTGACCGGTGCCGGACGCTGTTTCTGGCCAAAACCCACGACTACGGTACGGCCTGGCGCATCCTGCGCCTGCCCAGCATCACCGACCAGCTCTACATCAAGGCCCAGCGCATCCGCAGCATCCAGGAGAAGGGCACCCAACTCGTGGCCGATGGGGTGGAGGAGGAGTTCGTGGCCATCGTCAACTACTGCGTTATTGCCCTCATGCAGCTGCGCCTGCCCGCCGAGGCGCCCCTCGATCTGGAGCCCGCCGCCGTGGCCCGCGCCTACGACGGGCAGGTGGAGGAAAACCGCCAGCTGCTGTTCGCCAAAAACCATGACTATGGCGAAGCCTGGCGGCAGATGCGCATCGAAAGCATCACCGACATCATCCTCATGAAGCTCCACCGCACCAAGCAAATCGAGGACCTCGGCGGCCTAACCAAGGTATCGGAGGGGGTGGAGGCCAACTACCGCGACATGCTCAACTATGCCGTATTTGTGCTGATCAAGATGAATTTTGGGGAACTGCGAAGTTGAACGGCGAAGCTGAGCCCCGTCCCTACGTAAAGCCGGATCTAAGCCGCATCTTTGCGTAGAAGGTGCCGAATCGTAACTCAGTCTCCCAACAACCCATCATGAAACAATTCACCCGAATCTGCTGGCTCCTGCTGGGCGTGGTGTTCATCTTCTCGGGCCTCGTGAAGCTCAACGACCCGATTGGTACGGCCCTCAAGCTGGAGGAATATTTCGAGGTTTTCTCGCGCGACTTCGGCTCGTTCTTCACCATTTTCCTGCCCCACACCCGCACGCTGAGTATTTTCCTGAGCTCCCTGGAAGTGGTGTTGGGCGTGGCCGTGTTACTGCGCTGGATGCTACGCCAGGTGCTGTGGGTGCTGCTCGGGCTGCTCGTGTTCTTCGGGTTTCTCACCTTCTACTCGGCCGCCTTCAACAAGGTAACCGACTGCGGGTGCTTCGGCGACTTCATCAAGCTCACGCCCTGGACTTCGTTTGCCAAGGATATGGTGCTGCTGGGCTTGTGGGCCGTGGTGTTCTTCAACCAGCGTTACCTGCGCCGGGTGTTCGCCCGCGGCACGGTGGGCGTGATGTATATCACGTTTGCCTCGGCTGTGGCCATTGGCATCGGGGTGCGGGCGCTGGGGCATCTGCCCTACTTCGATTTTCTGCCCTACAAGGTTGGCAACGACATCGGCCAGCTCATGAAGCCCCGCGAGCAGGCGCGCTACCAGTACGTAATGGAGCGCAACGGCGAAACCAAAATCTTCGCCGACTACCCCACCGACTCGACCTGGAAGTACAAGAGCATGGAAGTGCTCAACCCCGAAACCAGCCGTCCCGTCATCACCGACTTCGCTGTTTTCGATGCCGAAGGCCAGGATCATACCCAGGAGGTGCTCAGTGGCAACAAGCTGCTGCTGATTGTGCAGAACGTGAATGTGACTGACCGCGACCGGTTCCGCGAAATCAACGAGCTGCTGACGGCCACGGCCAAGTCGCGCAAGCAGATTCAGCCCCTGATCATTACCAGCAGCAGCCCCCAGGAGTTCGACGCTTTCCGCCACGATGTAAACCTGGCTGGCCCCTACTACTTCGCCGACGCCACCGTGCTCAAGTCCATGATCCGCTCGAACCCCGGCCTGGTGCTGCTCCAGAATGGCGTCGTGAAAGCTAAATTCCACTACCACGACATCCCCGCCCTCAGCAAGCTGGAAGAAGAACTGTAATGTAGCTGTCAGGAAAACAGAACGTATCATGCTTCGACTTCGCCTCCGGCTGCGCTCAGCATGACACGTTCATCTAGCCAAAAAACACCCACTAAAACTCAATGCTTCAATTCATCATCAGCCGGTTGTGGCAGGGGGCATTGGTACTGGTGGGGGTGGCCTGCACGGTGTTTTTCCTGTTTCAGGTGCTGCCCGGCGACCCGGTGGCCCTGCTGGCTGGCCAGCGCTCCGATGCCGCCACCCGCGCCGCCATTGCCGCTGACCTGGGCCTCGACCAGCCCCTGCCGGGCCAGCTGCTGGGCTACCTGAATGACGTGTCGCCGCTGGGCCTGCACCCGCGCGACTCGGCCGGCCTGGCCCGCTACGGCGGCCTCGCGTTGCTGCCGGTAGGCGGCGGGCGAGCCGTGGTGCTCAAAGCGCCTTACCTGCGCCGCTCGTTCCAGAGCAACAAAGAGGTGCTCAGCATCCTGCTCGACCACTTTACGGGCACGCTCTGGCTGGCCCTGGCGGCCATGCTGCTAGCCACGGTGGTGGGCATTGGGCTGGGCATTGTGGCCGCATTAAAGGCTCACACCTGGCTCGACCGCACGCTGGTTTCAACGTCGATTCTGGGTATCTCGGTGCCTTCGTTCGTGGCCGGCATTTTGGTGGCCATTACGTTCGGCTTCTACTGGAGTCGCTACACCGGCCTTAACCTCACGGGCCAGCTCTACGAAACCGACCCATTTACGGGCCGCCACCTGGTGCTCAAAAACCTGCTGCTGCCGGCTCTGGCCCTGGGCGTGCGGCCGCTGGCCATCATCGTGCAACTCACCCGCTCCTCCATGCTCGACGTGCTCAGCCAGGACTACATCCGCACGGCCCGGGCTAAGGGCCTCTCGGGCTACCGCGTGGTGGTGGGACACGCCCTCAAAAACGCCCTGAACCCGGTCGTGACGGCTGTTTCGGGCTGGCTGGCCTCGCTCATGGCGGGCGCGTTCTTTATCGAGTACATCTTCAACTGGAAGGGCCTGGGCACGGTTACGCTCCGGGCCGTTGAGAACCTCGATTTTCCGGTCGTGATGGGTGCCACCATTTTCATTGCCGCGCTGTTTGTGCTAGTCAACATCGTGGTCGATATTTTCTACGCCTTGCTCGACCCGCGGGTGAAGCTGGGGTAGGCGGTGATGGAGCTTGAGGCGAGTAATGCCAACTGATTCGGTAAGTTGGTCGGACGAAGCCGCCTGAGAATCAGCACCCAGCACGTCCTCCGTTTCCCAACCGCAACCGCTTTTCGCGTATCCTCCGTCCCTTTCACCTTCCTTGCTATGAAGCTATACCTGATTGGCATGCCTGGCGCGGGCAAAAGCACGCTGGGCCGGGCGTTAGCCCTGGCGTACGAGGTGCCGTTCGTGGACCTGGATGAGGAAATAGTGCGCCGGGAGCAGCGCAGCATATCCGAGCTGTTTGCCCGTGAAGGCGAGGAGTATTTCCGCCAGTGCGAGGCCGACGTGCTGCGCGATGTGGTGGCCCGGTACCCCGCGCTGGTGCTGGCAACCGGCGGCGGCACGCCCTGCTTTCATCACAACCTAAAGGTGCTGCTCGAAACCGGCCTCACGCTCTACCTTTCGGTGCCGGTGCCCGAGTTGGTGCGCCGCCTGCTGAAGTCGGCCGCCACCCGCCCCTTGCTGGCCGCTTTGCCCGACGCCCAAACCCTGGAAACGCGGTTGCATGAAACCTTAGCCGTACGCCAACAGTTCTACGACCGCGCTCCGCTGTGCTGTGCCGCTCCGGTCTGTTCGGCCGCCATGGTCCGGCAACTGGTGGCGCGCTATTCCACCACCGCCTGAGAAGGCGACCCTGCCATTTGCGCAGGGATATGTATTTTTGCGCTTTCATCAATCCCGTATTGGTATGAATACTACTTCTGATGCTCCGGAAGTCGCGGCCCCCCGGGTAACCCCGGTTAAGACCCCCGACGCCGTGAAGCCCAAGCATAAAGGTTCGGCCCGGCTGTTCGAGAATGCCACGCTGGAGCGGCTCACCCACACCCACATTGCCGGCCCGCTCACCATTTTCTTCTCGGTAGCGGCCATAAGCCTCTATTATAGCCTGAGCCGGGGCCTACTGAACGGACTATCGGCGTTCGGGCTGTTTCTGGGCGGCTGGCTGCTCTTCACGCTGGCCGAGTACCTGATGCACCGCTACGTGTACCATCTCGATGCCAATACGCCCGCCCGGGCCAAGTTCCAGTACACCATGCACGGGGTGCACCACGAGTTTCCCAAGGATAAAACCCGCCTAGCCATGCCGCCAATCCTGACGGTGTTCGTGGCCTCGCTGCTGTTCTTCATCTTCCGCTTCACGTTCGGCAACGCAGGGTTTGGGGTGCTGGCCGGTTTCGTATTCGGCTACGCGCTCTACCTGTTCGTGCACTACGCCATCCATGTGTATGCTCCACCCAAGAACTTTCTTAAGTTCTGGTGGCACCACCACGCCATGCACCACTACCGCCAGGAGGAAGTAGCCTTCGGCGTGAGCACCACCCTTTGGGACCATGTGGTGGGTACCATGCCCGACCGCAAAGGCAAATAAGTAGCCTGCTTCGTTTCTAAAAGATAAAGGGCGCCCCTCAGAATTGGAGGGGCCGCCCTTTGCTGTTGCAGGAGTTCAGAAGTAAACCAGTCGGCTACCCGCGCATCTTGCGCACGATAAACCAAAACAGCAATATCAGCAGAAAAATGCCAATCAGCGCCGTCCAGGCGCCGGCTTTGAAGATAGTGCCAATGGCGTCGCAGCTGCTAAGCGAGAAGGTGAGCAGCACCAGCAGCGCTGCCAGGAAGGGTAAACGGAAGAAACTCATAGCGGGGGGGTGAGGTAAACGGGAGATGCCCGACTATTCGGGACTGGACTGATGTACTGTTTCGGCCGCCAAAAGGTTGATGGAGTCGCGCCTAAAACAACTGTGGGCCACTACAAGTGTTGATCGGCCGCCGCCAGTGACGGCGATACCGCACGGCGGCGGTGGCCGGTTAGCCCAGCGGCGTCGCTCCGAAATGCTCGTCTACCAGGGCCTGGAGCTTCTCTTTGGTCAGGGGTTTGTTCAGGATTCCCGCCACAGGCAGTTGTTGCACCCGTTCCAGGTCGCTTGGCAGCAGGGAAGTAGTGAGCATCACGATGACGATGCCTTGCTGCCAGGGCCGGGGCAGCCGGGCGTAAGCCTCCAGAAACTCAATGCCGTTCATAACGGGCATCTTCATGTCCAACAAGATCAGGTCGGGGCAGGTGGCGCTTACTGGTTCGCAGGCCTGCTGCAGGGTCTGCAGAGCTTCGGCGCCATTTTCGGCAATGTGCAGGTGCTCCACCACGCCCAGGCGTTTGATGAGCATCTGGTTCAGAAAGTTGGTGGTCGTGTCGTCGTCCACCAGCAAAACGCTGGAGAGTTGAGGCATGGCAGGAAGGTGGCCGCCGTGAGAAACTGGCCAGATAATGGTACGGTCCGGCAGGCCGGTGGTTACATTCCCTGCACCGGAAACCACATGGCGAACGTGGAGCCTTCGCCCTCCCGGCTCTGCACCGAGATGGTGCCGCCCGCGTTTTCAACCATCTTCTTGACCATGTATAGCCCGACGCCCGTGCCCTCCACGTGGGTATGCAGACGCTCAAACAACCCAAACAGCTTGGCCTGCTGCCCCTCGCTCAGCCCCAGGCCATTGTCCTGCACCCGCAGCACGCAAAAGTCGCCTTCGCGGCGGCAACTGAGGCGCACTACCGGCAGTCGGTCGGGGTGGTGGTATTTGAGGCCGTTGCTCACCAGGTTGTAGAGCATGCTGCGCAGGTTCTTGGCCGCCAGCAACAGCGTGGGGCACTCCGCTACGTCTACCTCCAACCGGCCGCCGCTTTGGGCCAGCAGCGGCAGCAGATCCAGGCGCACATCCTCGATGAGGGGGAGCAATTCCGTGGGCGCCGCCGGGTGGGCAAATTCGAGTTGCAGCTTGCTCACGTCGGTGAGGTGGGCAATGGTGCGGGTGAAGCGCTCCACCGCATCCTGCATGCGCGCCAGCACGGGCAGCAGTATATCGTTGGTGCGCAGCTCGGCGGGCAGCAGGTCTTCGAGCAGCCGCAGTAGCCCCTCAATGTTACTGATGGGGGCTTTGAGGTCGTGCGAAGCAGTGTACACAAAGTTGTCGAGGTCGCGGTTGGTGCGCACCAACTGCTCGTTGGTTTCTTTCAGCTCCGTAATGTCGATGGCCGAGCCCACGTAGCCATACAACTCTCCGTTGGGGAAGTAGCTGGGTGCGCCTTGGGCCAGCAGCCAGCGGTACTGCCCATCGTGGCGACGCATGCGGTGCTCCAGCGTGTAGCGGGTGCGCGAGTCAATGGCCTCGGTGAGGGTGCGTTGGGCCGTTTCCAGCTCGTCGGGGTGCATGTAAGGCCCCCAGCCGGTGGCCTCGTACTGGGCTGGCGTCACGCCCACAAAGTCGACGAAGGCTTGGTTGATGTAGCGGATGCTGGAGTCCGGGTTCACTGCCCACACTATGTTGGGAGCTACATCGGCCAAAATCCGGAAACGCTGTTCGCTTTCGTGCAGGGCCTGGGTGCTGGCCTTTTGCGCCGTGATGTCGCGGGCTACCGCGAACATGTGCGGCTGCCCATCGAGGGTAAGGCCCCCCATGCTGATTTCTACGGGGTAGGTGCTGCCATCTTTGCGGCGGTGCAGGGTTTCGAAGGTTGGCAGTGGCCCGAGCTGCGCCTGCGCAAAGGCCTGCCGGTACTTTTCTTCCTGGTAGATGGGGTCCACGTCGGGCACCCGCAGCTGCGCGGTTTCGGCGGCGGTGTAGCCCCAGCGCTGGCGGGCCAGTTCGTTGAGGTAAGCAAACGAGCCGTCGGCGCGCATCAGGATAAAGGCATCGAACGCGTGGTCGCTAAGCACCTTAAACTTGCGCAGCTCTTCCTCGGCGGCCTGCAACCGGGTGTTGTCCTGGCGGGTGCGGGTAATGTCGAGCTGGGTGCGCACGCGGGCCAGCAGCTCCCGCGCCGCGAAGGGCTTTACCAGGTAGTCGTCGGCGCCCTGGTCCAGGCCCTCTACGGTAGCCTCCTCGCCGGCCCGGGCCGAGAGCAACACCACCGGAATCCGGGCTGTGTCGGGGTTTTGTTTCAGCGCCTGCAGCAGGCCGAAGCCGTCGAGGTGGGGCATCATCACGTCGGAAATAACCAAATCGGGCCGTTGCCGGGCCACGGAGTCCAGGGCCTGCAGTCCGTCGGCCGCCGTGTGCACGGTCCACTGCGGCTGCCGGGCCAGAATGCGCTGCACGTAGCTGCGCATGTCGGCGTTGTCGTCGACCACCAGGATGGTCGCCGCGGCCTCATCGGCCGGTTCCGCCGCCGGCGTGGTGCCGGGGGCGGCCGGCAATTTGGGCGTTTCGGCCAGCCACAGTTGTGCCTCCGCCACAAACGCCGTTCCGGGCCCCGGTTGCGGGGCTTCCGGCCGGCCGGTGCGCACCCGCTCGGCCGGCAGGTGGGCCTGGCCCAGCGGTAGGCGCACGGTAAACGTGCTACCCTGCCCTGCCTGGCTTTCGGCCGTAATTTCCCCGCCGTGTAGCTGCACCAGCTCCTGCACGAAGGCTAACCCGATGCCGGACCCCTCGTGGGAGCGGGACTTCATGCCCTCGGTCCGGTAGAAGCGGGTGAACAGCTTGGGCAGCTCGGTGGCCGAAATACCCTCGCCGGTGTCCGTCACCCGCAGCACGGCCTGCCCATCCTCCTCGCTTACACCCACCCGGATGCCCCCCGTAAAGGTGAACTTCAGGGCATTGGACAGCAGGTTGAACACGACCTTTTCCCACATGCCCGCGTCCACATAGACGGGCGCGCTCAGCCGGGGGCAATCCACCGTCAGGGTCAGACCGGCTTTTTCCAGGGCCGCCCGAAACACGCCGGCCAGCTCGGCCGTGTAGGCCGCCAGGTTGAGGGGCGCGAAATCGGCCTGCAGGCGGCCGGCCTCAAGGCGCGAGAAATCCAGCAGGTTGTTCACCAGCCGCTGCAGGCGCAGGGTGTTGCGCTGCACCAGCGTCAGGCGCTCGTGCTGGAAGGCGGGTAGCGGGTGAGCGTCATCGGTCAGGGCGTCTTCCAGCGGGCCGAGCATCAGGGTCAGCGGGGTACGAAACTCGTGGCTGATGTTGCTGAAGAAAACTGTTCTGGCGCGGTCTAGCGCAGCCAGCGCTTCGGCACGCTGGCGCTCCTCAGCCAGGGTGCGGGCCTTAGCCAGGGCCGTGGTAGTGGCGCCCACCAGCAGGTCGAAAAAGAGCGCATATTCGGCATCCAGTGCCCGGCGGGCACTCACGCCCAGCACCAGAAAATAAGCCGGCTGCGCTGCCCCACCCAGCTGTACCGGGTACACCAGGGCCGTGTGCGGGGCCTCCGGGTAGGGGCCGCTGGTAAAGGTGCCGAAGTCGGTAGCTAATTGTTCTACCCGCTGCACGATGCCGACGCGCGCAGCCTCGGCCAGGGGCCAAGAGGCGCGCGCACCGGCGGCCAGGTCAATGGCGGCGGGCATCAGCGCCGGGGCTTGGTCCAGGCCCACCTGACCTTCCAGCAATGCCTGTTCGCCCCCGGGCGCCGCCGAATAGAGCGCCACGAACGGTAAATCTGCCGCAGATTCGCGAAAGGTTTCCAGCAGCCGAATGGCCGTTTCGTGCTCGGTGTCTCCTCCCGCCGTACGCTCGGCCACCGTGCGTAGAATGTTGAGGCGCCGCTCGGCCAGGGTTTGCTGGGTGAGCTCCGTGACGGGGTGAAACAAACCGCCCACCCCGCCCGATTCGTCGAGAATTGGGCTGAAGGAGAAAGTGAAAAACGTTTCTTCCAGGTAGCCGAAGCGGTCAAGAAACATGCGTTGGTTTTCCAGAAAGCGCGTTTGCCCGGCCGAGGCTTGCTCGAAGGCTTCGCCCAGCCCCTCCCAGGCCGAGGCCCAGCACTCCTTGTAGTCCTGGCCCAGGGAAGTGGGGTGCTTGTCGCCGCACAGGGGCCAGTAGCCGTCGTTGTAAATCTGTACCCGCCCGGGGCCCCAGGCAATGCTGATGGGAAAGTTCGAGGCCAGGCACAGGCTCACTGTGGTGCGCAAACTCTGCGGCCACTGCTCAATGGGCCCCAGCGGAGTGGCCGACCAGTCTTTGGCAGTCACCAGCGCGGCCATCTGGCCGCTGCCGGCCAGCAAACCCGGCGCGGGTATCGGCGTGACCGAAGCCGAAGTGGAGTCAGGCATAGGCAAAGGTAAACGGACGCTGGAAGGGTAACTACATCCGTGGCCGCAAACGAATTCAAATAGTGCGAGGGGAGTGGCTGGGCTACGTCTCTTCTAAAGGATCGACCTTGTTAACTAGTAAGCGGGTACGGCCACCCCGCCGGGCGCGCCCAGACCTACTGCGCAGTTTCCGGGTACATACGCTCATATAGCAACTGGGCGGCGGCGGCAAGTAGGGGCTGGTCGCTGGTGCGCTCCTGGCAGCGCTGCAAATCATAGTGGCAGAGCGTTCCGAAGGGTCGGCCCTGCCCGTCGCGCATAAGCGTACCGCAGTAAGAAATAACCGGCGTTTCGATACCTAGTGCCTGCAAGTCCAGGGTGGCGTCCAGAATCTCTATCGGTGCCTCAGTACGGCCCACCAGGGAGCAGTACGTGGCGGCCATCGGCGCGTCGTTGCCCTGCCGCACGTCGGCCATCTTCCGGTCAAATAGCACCTCGCTGCGCAGCATGTCCTCATCGAAGCGGTAGATACCGGTGTAGCGGTGGGGTGTACGGCGGTTCAGGTAGCCAAGGGCCTCGTGCACCCCCTGCTGGTGCAGCAGGGCGGTAAACTCGGCTATTTCTGCCGCCATCGGGTTCTGCTCGTTGCGGATGGTTGCGTTCATCATAATCCAGGATAAAGCCCGACGTGTCGGTAGGCAACTAGCTGTCTGGCCGCCGGGCTTAGGGGGCGTTTCAGGCGTTGGTTGAGAGGTAACACAAACCGGGGCAGTGGTTCGTTGTTTGTTGCAGTAGGGTGCTTAAAGGCGAATTTTTTTTGCGTCGTAAACTGCGCCGTCAGATGCCGCACCTAGTCCGGTATCAGCGTCGGTGGGTGTCCAGCATCAGCTGCAGGTCGTGCATGCGGCCTTCCACTTGGGCCAAAAAGGCCACCGGCACGGGTACTGCGCTGCCATTGCGGGCATTTAGGTAGCGCACGAGCGCATTGAGGGAGCCGATTTCTTCCTGCAGTTCACCGCTCAGATGTGCCCAGTGGCCTCGGTCTCCATCGGGGCGGGTGCGGTAGAGGTGGCGCACGGCCAGAGTGCTGCTAACCAGACCCGCGAGTAGCTCCAGAATGCGCTGCTCATCGGGCGTAAAGGGGCGGGGCTCACGGTTGATGAGGCACAGCGTACCGAGCGGACGCTGGTCGGGCAGCAGCAGCAACGCTCCGGCGTAGAAGCGCACATGGTTTCTCTGAGCCGCTTGCAACGCCTCGGCCGGAATAGCCGGGTAATGTTCCAGCATCACATCGTGATAAATCACGGCATGACCCAGTGAAATGGCGGTGGAGCACAGCGCCTCCACTCGCGGCTGCTGGCGATGGCCGGGCATGCCCACATTGGTCGGGTAATGCACCTCGGTCTCCTCCACTACCGAGAGCAGCGAAATGGGCACCTGAAACAGGCGCGCGGCCAACGCGACAAATTCCTCGAATACCGGCTCGGCCAGCGCGGCGAGTACCTCGAAGGAACGCAGGGCCCGGAGCCGGGCGGATTCGTCGTTGGGCAGGGCGGGGTGGGGAGGAGTTGCCATGCGGGCAAAAGGAGGAAAGGTGGTAAAGAGCGGAAGATAGTAAAACGGCCGGAAAATAACCATACGGAAATGCCCCATGCAGACTGCCCCAGACCCCAATAGTGAAATTCGCCCAGACCAACACGCGCTAGCCATCCATTCCACTAGCTACTCCTTTCCTGCTATGCCTGAGTTAGCCGGATATGCCGGCTTATGCCGGCTTATGCAAACTAGTCGATGTGCCCCAAATGGCCGTAAAACGAAGAAAGTCCGCCTTGAAGGGCGGACTTTCTAAAGCTTGGCGCTCCCTCCTGAGACCGCGTAAATCGCCATAAATGGCCCAATAACGCATATTCAAAGAATAGTGTCCCGGTCTGTGTCCCGGTCTCCCCGGTCTCCCCGGTCTCTGAAATTATTCTACTCGACCCCGAATAATATCCACCACCTTCCACAACCCGCGAATATCCTCCCCCGCCACGGTTAGCATGCCGGCTTTGGGGTTGTCAGAATGCAGCACGAGCTGCCGCTTGGTCATAAGGTCGTTGTCTTTGATTCGCTTCACCGTGAGTTGGTGCCCAAACGTGGCCACATACACCCCACTCACCGTGTACTTAATATCCTCAAAGGGAATCGGCGTCACCGCCACCAGCATGCCGGCGCGAAGCTGCGGCTCCATCGAATCCCCATCAATCTCGAACACCAGCGTACCGGCTTTGCGCAGCTCGGCGCTCGGTTTGTAAATCCGCATGGTTTCAAACTGGCCGTAGTCGCCTTCGGCAGCAATCAGCTCTACAAAACCCGCTCGAACCGGCACCGGAATAAAGGGGCAGTCGATGTACTCGGCATGCGCAAGCTTGCCCAGCAGGATGACATTCCCACCGGGGGCACCTTCGTCCTCCATCGGGCCGCTGCTAAACCAGAGCCAGTTGCGGCTGATGTTTAATTCTGTCACGATGGTTTCCAGCACCTCGTTACTTGGCTGGTGCCGCCCGCCCTCCAACTGAGCTACAGTAGGCCTTGCTACGTTCAGCAAATCAGCCATTTGCTGCTGCGTCAGCCCCCGCGCCTGGCGCACGACCTTCAGCCGTTCCGCCATGCTCAGTTCCGGCAAAGGACTAACTGAGCTTATTTTTTTGCGTTCCAGTGTAGTCATTTTGTAACATTTGGTAACTATTACCTACATTTGAGTATTGACACCGTACCCAAAGGTAACAGAACAAAACTAAAATGCAACCACTTGAAACCATTCCTACGCCGGCCGACCTGCGAACGTTGCTTCCCCACGGCGCAATTTCCAGCATCGCCCGCTCGCTGAAAATGTCCCATGCGGCCGTTTCTAAGGCCTTGCAGAAGGCCAAGCCCGCCCATCCCGCCGTCGCCCAGGCCGTGCGACTCATCAAAGAGGCCGGTAGCCAAGCTGTGCAGCACGACCTCAACCTCCTCAATCAGTAGCCCCCTCACCTTACGCCCCCTTTGATTATGATGCTCCTCATTAAAGCTAGTCAGGACTACCCCCATCGCCCCTTACCACCGGCTCCCTACCTGCTCGAAGCGCCCCGCGCGGCTACTGCGGCCTTGGAAGCCGCCATCCGGGCCTGCCCCCAAAACGACTTCACCGCCGACTACCCCCGTCCGACGCCCACCCAGCGCTACGAATTGGGCATCGTCCTCCAGAGTCCCTACCTGACCCACCGCGAGTTCGTCTGGATAGAGCTGTGGCGTTACGAACTCGACACCGACACTGCCGCCCAGGTACTCACGCAGCTGCAGCACATCATTGCCCACCGCAAAGCATCCGGCGTAGCCCCGGTGCCCTACAAGGGCAGCTGCTTCTTCCCCGAGCGCTACATGCCCCCGCAACCATGACCGAGCTAACCACTACCACCCCCGACGGCCTGCACATCACCGTCCGCATGCCCGACAACCACGCATGGGTGCGTGAGTCCCTGGAGAAGGCCTGCGCTGCCGAAGCCCGCCGCCAAATCGAGCACGCCCCCACGCCCGACCCGGCTTACTCGGTGCCCCGGGCCGCTGACCACCTCGACCTGCACCCCGAGACCCTGCGCGACTACATGCGCCTCCCTACCACGCACCCGCGCCGCATGCACTACGTCGCCGGCGAGTCCAGCCGCGGCGACCGCATCCTACTCTCGCAACTCCACGACTGGCAGCGCCGCAACCGCACCGACGCTGCGCCCCCGCCCGCTGCCGTGCCTGCCCCGCGCATCCGGGGCCGCATTCCCCGCAGCCAGTAGGCCAGTGCCCAAAATACGGCACTCAGGCCGCATAGAGGATGTATTCACCGCATGGTTTCACCCTCTAATTCTTTTCCCATGCAAGTTGCCCTCATCATCCCCGAAGCCGAATGGCGCGCCCTGGTAGCCGACGTTGAACAGCTCAAGCAGGAAGCCGAAAGAATCAAAGCTGCCACCCCAGCTGCGCTGCCCGACGACATTCTGACCGTGCCTCAGGCCGCCGCTGCCCTTGGCCTCACCCCCGAAGCCGTGCGCCGCGCCCGCCGCGAGGGTCGCCTCAAAGGCATCCGTCGCAACGAAAAGGAATGGGGGTTCTACCGCTCCGTCATTGAGCAGTTTCCCCGCCGGTACCACCGCCAGGGCCGCTAAGCCCATGCCCACCCTCCTGCCACTGCCGACCATCAAGCCGGCCTAATCCTCCTGCACCATGAATCAGTTGACCATCGTCGGCCCCAATAGCCCAGAAGCCACCACTTCCATCATCACCATCCAGCGGGCCAAGCTCAAAGACCAGCACCTATCCTGCGAGTTCACCGAGCAGCGCACCGACGACGCCCCACCCCGCGCCTTCGCCCTCACCTGCGCCGAGCAGGTCCACCCCGACCTCACCCACGCCCTAAGCCGCTTGGTCCCGCATCTCTGCCTGCTCACCGAGCAGCTAACCGAAACGTCCGACTACTGGCCCGACGAAGCCGAGGAACTCCCCGCCATCTTCGAGTCCTTCACCGTCACCGGTTTCTCCATGGGCCGACACCAAAGCGGCGTCACACTTATCGGCCAGCGTGAGCTCACCGGCGGCCGCGTGCTCAACCTCACTACGCCCTACCAATCCTTCGACGACGAGCTGGCCACCTACCCCTACACTGGCCTCCTCGAAGCCACCCTGGCCACCGCCTTAACCGAAGTCGAAGCCGCCCTCCGTGGCAAGTGCACCGACTACCGCCAACTCGACCTCTTCGAGCAGCCCACCACGACCACCATCCTCCCATTTGTGCCCACGCCGCCGCTGGCATGAAACTCCCCGCCATCCAATTCTACCCCGGCGACTGGCACAAGGACCAGGGCGTCCAGGCCCTCGACCTCGCCCAACGCGGCGCTTGGTTCGAGCTGCTGTTGATGATGCACGACAGCGACGAGCGCGGCGTGCTCCTCGTCAACGGCCAGCCCATGCCCGATGCCGTCATTGCCCGCCGCCTCGGTTTGGATAACCAAACGGCCAACCAAATTCTAACCACCCTGCTAACCTACGGCGTGGCCAGCCGCCGCAACACCGACGGCGCGCTGTTTTGCCGCCGCATGGTGAAAGATGAAAACCTACGTCAAGTACGTACCACAGCCGGCAAAAAGGGCGGAAATCCACGTTTGCTTAACCAAACTCCCAACCAAATGCCAACCACCGGGGATAAGCAAATTCCAACCCCTTCATTTTCATCTTCAATTACAACTTCAATAAAAGAGAGAGAGGTGGCTGACGCCACCGCACCCGCTCCTCTCATTGAAAAAGTTGTAAAGGAGAAGTCCACTAAAAAACCGGCTGATGCCCGGAAGAAAGGGCCCAATGCCCCGCCCACTCTCGCCAAAGTCCAGGCCTATGCCGCCGAGCAGCACCCCGCCAGCGCCGACGCCCAAACCGAAGCCGCCGCCTTCTTCGACCACTTTCAAAGCAACGGCTGGCGCGTCAGCGGCAAAACGCCCATGGCCGACTGGCAAGCCGCTTTCCGCAGCTGGATGCGCCGCCGTCCCCAATTCCAAATCGCTGGCACCAACTCAGCCACCCCAGCCCGCGCCCGCACTGCCCCCAAACCCGCCGACCCCACCCGCTGGAGCTAAGCCCTCATGTCCTCTCAATTACAACGCTTCCCCGCCACCGCGCCAACTAAGTCCAGCCACTTGCCGCCGCAGGCCCTGGAGCTGGAAGCCGCTGTACTCGGCGCCGCCCTGCTCGAAGCCGATGCCCAGCGCACCTTGCTGGCCACCCTGCCCACCGAGGAAGTATTCTACCTGACCGCCCACCAGCAAGTTTACCTGGCCATCCGCGACTTGGTGCAGCTCGGCGACCATGCCGACCTGCTCACCGTCGTGCAGCAGCTGCGCCACCGCGGCACCCTTCAGCGCATCGGCGGTCCCGCCTTCGTGGCCCAGCTCACCTCCAAAATCAACTCGGCCGCCCACTTCGAAACCCATTGCCGCCTCCTGCAGGAGCAGCACGCCCGCCGCGTCATTATCCGCGCCGGCACCGAGTTGGCCACTTACGCCTACGATGACAGCCGCGACCCACTGGAGCTACTAGCCACCGCCCAAACTCACCTCACCACCCTCCACCGCACCCTCGAAACCAAGCCCGGCCAAACCGCCGCCGCAGCCTTTGAGCCCACATTCGACCTGCTCAGCAAAGCCGTTGGCCAACACGGCCTCACCGGCATTCCCACCGGCCTCGCCCAACTCGACGGCCTCACCGGTGGCTGGCAGCCCGGCGACCTCATCATCCTCGCCGCCCGCCCCTCCATGGGCAAAACCGCCGCCCTGCTTCACTTCGCCCGCACCGCCGCCCTCGACCACAACCACCACACTGCCATATTCAGCCTCGAAATGCCCACCCTGCAACTCATGCAGCGCATGGTGACCAGCGAAGTCCCCGGCTACTCCAATTCCGACCTACGCCGCGGCAACCTCCCCGGCGGCCTCGAGCAAGTCGCCCATATCCGCCATCAAGCCCAGCGCCTCCAAACCCACGGCCACCAGCTGCACATCGACGATACCCCAGGCCTGAGCATCCAGCAGCTGCGCGCCAAGTGCGCCCGCCTCCACGCCCAGCACCCCCTCAGCCTGGTCCTGGTCGACTACATCCAGCTCATGCGCGGCGACACCAAAGGCAACCGCGAGCAGGAAGTAGGCAGCATCAGCCGCGGCCTCAAGGAACTGGCCAAGGAGCTCAACGCTCCCGTCATCGCCCTCTCCCAACTCTCCCGCGACGTGGAGAAGCGCGGCGGCGAGAAGCGCCCGTTCCTCAGCGACCTCCGCGAGTCCGGCAGCCTCGAGCAGGACGCCGACTGCATCGTTTTCCTCTGGCGCGGCGAATACTACAACATTGCCGAGTACGAAGACGGCACTCCCACAGCAGACACCGTTCTATTTGATGTAGCCAAGCACCGCAATGGGGCCACTGATGAAGTAATAGCCGCTTGCTCTATGAGGCGCGGCGTTTTCAGTGACCTCCTATCAATTGCCAATTCCTCAGGCCCTTTTGTTCCGTTATCAACTACTCGATTCAAAGCTTAAAGCGGTTTCGCAGTCAGCGTACAGATTGCTGTCATTGGCCTCTGTCTCTCCAAATAGGAGAAGCGGTGATGCGTTTCAACAGAACGAACCTGGACACTGACTGCGTTTTCCGTCCGCTTAAATCAGTGGCAACCCCAGCTCCTGCAGAAATGCATTGTGCCGAGCAGCAGCATCGGCCGCCGTCTTTCCAATTTCTGCCAGATTATCGTGGACTTCCTGCAGGTCAATTTCCTCTTCCGAGGTAGCCGTGCTCACATAGCGCGAGATATTCAAGTTGTAACCGTTGTGCGCAATTTCGGCCATCGGCACGCGCCGGGCATAACGGGTTACTGGTTCTTGAGGACGCTCGCGGTAGGTGTCTACAATTTTGTCAATATCGCTCTGACGAAGGAAGTTCTGCCGCTTGCCTGGTTGAAAGAACTCGCTAGCATTAATGAACAGTACATCGTCAGGCTTCTTGCATTTCTTCAGTACTAGTATGCAGACCGGAATACCAGTGGAGTAGAATAAGTTGGATGGCAGCCCGATAACAGTATCGATGTTGCCGTCCTGGAGAAGCTTGGTACGGATACGCTCCTCCGACCCGCCACGGAACAGCACGCCGTAGGGCAGAATAATGGCCATCGTACCCTCCGGGCTTAGGAAGTGAAAGGCGTGGAGCAGAAAGGCAAAGTCGGCGGCGGACTTAGGAGCAAGACCGTAGCTCTTGAAGCGAAAATCTTCGCCCATGGCCTCGCCGGGCTCCCAGCGGTACGAAAAGGGAGGATTGGCCACGATGGCATCGAACTCCATCTTTTTGGCCGGATTCATCTCATTGAGGATGTCCCAGTCGTTTTTAAGGGAGTCGCCGTGATGAATGTCAAACTCAGTATCCTTCACCCCATGCAGCAGCATGTTCATGCGCGCTAGGTTGTAGGTGGTAATGTTCAGCTCCTGGCCGTAAATCTTACCAATGCCGTTCGGGCCCATGTGCTTGCGCACGTTGAGCAGCAGCGAGCCCGAGCCGCAGGAAATGTCCAATACCTTCTCCAACCGACTACGCTTTCCGGCGGCCGGGTTCTGACCGTCGAGCACCACAATGTCGGACAGGATGGTGGAGATGGGTTGAGGAGTGTAGAATTCCCCGGCCTTCTTGCCGGAGCCCGCCGCAAACTGGCCGATAAGGTACTCATAAGCATCACCCAGGGTGTCGGCGTCGGTCGAAAAACCGATGATGCCGTCGGAGATTTTCTGGATGATGGTGCAGAGCTTGGCGTTGCGTTCGGCGTAGCTGCGACCTAGCTTTTCAGAGTTAAGGTTGATTTCGGAAAAGAGGCCCTGAAAGGTGCTGTCGAAGGATTCATTTTCGATGAACTTGAAGCTGTCATCGAGCATGTGCAGTAGACCCTCGTTCTGAGTGCGAGCCAGCTCGGCAATGTGATTCCAGAGGTACGTAGGCTTAATAATGTAATGCACCCGGCGACGCATGAGCTGTTCAAACGCCGACACATCAGGTTCATTCTCTTCGTACCAGATTTCCAGGGGAGTGAACACTCCCAGCTTTTGCATGACATCGGCCGGCGTGTCGGGGTAGTCAGAACCCAGCTCCTTGCGGGCGGCCGACTCGTAGTTGGCGGAGAGGTAGCGCAGGAACAGGAGCGACAGCATGTAGTCGCGGAAGTCGTCGGCGTCCATCATGCCGCGCAGCTGGTCGGCCACAGCCCAGAGGATTCTACCTAGTTGTTGGCTTTGTTGTTGGGTACTCATACTTGTACTTGTGCTGGTACGACTGCCCGTGGTGCGGCAGCCCGTTTAATCAGAATTTCAGGTAGTTCAAACTTGTATTTCTCCAAAAACCCTGTCAATATTCTTATGAACAGCTCCTTTGTGTCATCACCCATAGCGGCAGGCTGATAAACCGAGTGTTTTCCGTGGCTCAATAGATTCAACGCTCGCTCGAAAAGCACCTCATCTTCGATTCCGTGAATACACTGGCCAAATTCATTGAAACCGAAAAAGGAAGAAGTCTTCTCCAAAATACTGCGTAAGGTATTGAAGTGGTGAGTCTTGATGTCACCCGATTCCATAGCGGCTTTTAGCTCGCTCAACGAAGCAACATGGTGGTAGTGCGGTGTGTCATCTGTTCCGCGTAGGGTGTATCCCAGTTCACCGTTTTTGTGCAGGAAGTAACGCTTGTGCCCGATGCTTCGGAGTTCGTTGCACATCACATTAAAAAAGAGGGTATGGTGTGATGAAACAACTGCCTTAATCCTTCCTTTTGCCCTTTTTAAAAGCTGAACTAGGTCACTTGCCACTGCAATTGCGTTGTTCTCATCTAATGAGGAGATAGGGTCGTCTATGTAGAAGTACTTAACCCAGTTGTAAGATTCTGCGCCATCAATGCAGAGTTCGCACACAGCCAAAAAGATGCACCAGATAAAGATGTTTTCTTCTCCGCGCGAGACTTTAATGTTGTCTTGTTCGCCTTTTTTAAAGCTTATCGTCCACTTTTCGTAGTCAATCTTGAAGTCGAAATCCGCATATCGGCCTAGAAAACCGAAAATCTTTTCTTCTAACGCCAACTCGCTGAACCCAGCAAAGAAGTTGGAATCTGAATTTATTTTTAGAACTCTTTCCGCATCATTCTGCAGGTCATTATCCCAGCTGAAAAGGTCCTCGGTGAATGCATTAAAGTAAAGCGTGTCACGCTTGTCAGTATTCGCCCGTTTACCACGCTGCTTAAACTCCATCGAGAGGCGGGTTTTACCCGTCCCATTGTAGGCATACAGCAATAAAATCTGTTTTTCGTCATTAGATAGGTCGTCGCGAAGCCTGATGGCTACGTTGCGAAGGCTTTGGTAATGCCTCACTCCTGCTGGTGTGTTCATTAATTAGATTCGGTAGAGGTAGGAAACAATACTTGCATCAGCCCTTTTTTGTGGAGTTTGAGGGCTTCTATTTGTTTGCTTTGCGCAGTGATGTGGTCATTGAGAGAGGAAAGACAGTCGGCTATTTTTTTCTGTTCTTCTTCATCTTTTGGTAGTGGAATCGGGATGACGTCCAGTTTAGCCCTGTTTAATTTTGGCTGTGCCATTCCCGTCAAAAAGTCTTCAAGACTGATGGCGTTTAAGTAGTTTTCAACAATGATTTGGGTAAAGCGCTTTTCAAAACGAATGACATGGGCATGGTTATTTACCCAAGTTTTGCCTGTGATTGAAAACGCAATCGGGTAGGTTCTTGCAATTAGATTGGCTCCATCTTCCGAAATGCAAAGCAGCTCTTCATCAAAAATGAAATCCTGCACATAGTCGATAATGCCCGAAGCGCCATAATAAGGAATACTGCCTTTTGTTCTTTCGCTCCCTGTAATCGGCACCCTTTTATTATCTAAGTTCTTCGCCACTTTGCCTAGCGGTTTTACATCCCAATCCCCCGCCTCATAAAATTCCGGAAAGCGCAGTTTCGGCACCGTTTCTCCTTCAGCAGGAAAGAGCCCCTGCATTAGGCCCTGCTTATGTTTTTGAAGGGCCAACAACTTGGCGCTTAGCGCGGTCACAAGGTCATTTAGCAGCGAGAGACAGTCAGCTATTTTTCGTTGTTCAGCAATGTCATTTGGTGTTGGTAATACAATGCTAAAAAAGGACTTGGAACTAATATTCAACAGACCATTACTCCTAGCACCACTCGTAATATGCTTTTTTAATTGCTTTCCGTGAAAGTTGTTGTCAAAATACCCTTGATAAAAATCTGCGAAAAAGTGCCTTTTAAAACGAAAGCTAAAAAAGACATTTGGGGTGGCAGCCTGCTCAAATTCTTTCAATTGGTAAATGCACCCTTCCGGAAATCTTTTAGAATTCCCCTTATTATATGCAAACTCGCCTTTTTTTAGAAGGGTATACCTTTTGTATTGTTCACCAGATATGTCTCGGCCAAATTTCTCCGACTGAAGAACAAAGCCGGTTCCCGCAGTTATACTCACGGTAGGTAGTGATAAGTCGCCAATTTTTTTGACAACTTGTTCACTTATTTCACCCAATGTTGGCATAGACCATTCCGGTTTATCTCGGAACTCCGGAAAACGCAGTTTCGGGACCGCCGTTTTTATTGTCTCGTTACTCATGCGTCTCGTAGGCTTTCAGGCCGGATATATCGCGGCCGTGGGCCAATTTCTTCAATAGGGGAATGAGGTCTGCTAGCAGCCCTGTTTCTTTGACAGTGCGGGCCTTCCAGCCCAGGTCCAGCGGAGCTAAAAGGTCGCCCAGGGCTTCGCTGTCGAAAATCATTCGCCGTAGGGTACCATCCACGAAGGCCGTGAGGGCCGTCGCCGGCAGCCCGTGGGCTTCGGCAATGGCAGCTTGCTCAGCAGCTACTTTCTGCTGCTTGAACACCTGGAAGCCCTTGTGTATTTCCTCCTCGGTGAAGCCGCGGTCGGTGGGCAGGTTACCAAAGTAGTCCGCCAGGTCATCGGCCTCGTCCATGAGGTTGGAGCTGGAACCCACCAGCGCAATAATCTGCTCGCGGGTCATCTTCTGCTTCTTAGGCGTCGCAGTAGTACTGGCGGCCATTAGGCCCATGATATAGTCATAGTCAATAATGGCCGAGGCAAAGAGCACGAACTCAAAATCGAGCTGCTCCACGCCCTGGTCATCGGTGCCGCCCTTGCCCTGCAGCTTGCGCAACCGCTTAGCAGTTTCCAGGTACTGGCCCCGATAGGCCCGTAAATTGTCTTCAGGTAGCAGCGCTTCGAGCTGCTGCTGTTCGGGCTCGCTCAGGTCGGTATATTGCTCGAGTTGCGTGCGGAGCCGCTGCACCTCCTTAAACTTCTCCACAAACTGCCCTCGAGCAGCGTCGCCCTTCAGGTTGGCCACATCCTCGGGGGCGGCACTCAGGCCCTGGCCCTCCATAAAGCCGGTAAGCTTCTGCACGGCGGCCTCGTAGTTCTTCAGCACCACATTCGCGGGCTCCACCAGCCAGATTTTCCGGGGGTCTTTATCCTTGTCCACCCCCGAAAACAGAGCAATGGCTGCATCCACGGCCGGCTGCTGCTGCCGGAAGTCGAGCACGTTGCCGTAAGGTTTTGTGTCGTTAAGCACCCGGTTAGTGCGCGAAAACGCTTGGATAAGGCCGTGAGCCTTGAGGTTCTTATCGACGTACAGCGTGTTAAGGTACTTCGAGTCGAAGCCGGTAAGCAGCATGTCCACCACGATGGCAATATCGATACGCTCCTCGCGTCGGTAATCCGCCACCGGCCACTTCTGAGCCTTAATGCGCTGCTGTACGTCCTGGTAGTACTGGTCGAACTCGCCGATGCTGTGGTTGGTACCATATTGCTCGTTGTAGTCGGCAATAATGGCTTTGAGGGCTTCTTTCTTGACTTCTGGTTCCTGCTGGTTATCCTGCTTTTCCTGAAGTAGGTCTTCCTGCAGCTGCTGCACGTCCTTGTTGCCCTCGGCGGGCGGCGAAAACACACAAGCCACATTCAGGCGCAGATAGTCGGGGTCTGCTGCTTCCTTAGTCTTCTGCGCCTTCTTGAACAGGTCATAATAGGCAATGGCATCGTTGATGCTCTGAGTAGCCAGCACCGCGTTGAAGCGGCGTTGATGCGTGGCGGCATCATGCTTGTTCAGAATTGCTTCCACCACAGCCCCGCGTGTGGGGCCGGTGGGCTTGCCCTTTGCCTCACCGTCGGGCTTAAAATAGTCGACGTGAAAACGCAGTACGTTCCTGTCCTCAATGGCGTGGGTGATGGTGTAAGCGTGCAGGCGCTTCTCAAAAATGTCTTCGGTGGTCCTGTATGACCCTTCCTGCCCATCCACCTGCGTGTAACTGGCATTTTCTTCAAAAATGGGCGTGCCGGTGAAGCCGAAAAGTTGAGCCTTCGGGAAAAACTCCTTTATAGCCTGGTGGTTTTCGCCGAACTGTGAGCGGTGGCACTCGTCGAAGATGAACACCACCCGCTTGCCGCTGAGCGGTTGCAGTTGCCCCTTATAGTCCTTTTTATGAGTCGGGTCGAGGGCAATGCCCAGCTTCTGAATGGTCGTTACGATGACCTTGTCGGCGTAGTCAGTGGATAACAGCCGGCGCACCAGCGCCCCGGTGTTGGTGTTTTCCTCCACGCATCCCTCCTGAAACCGGTTGAACTCCTCTCGCGTCTGGCGGTCTAGGTCCTTGCGGTCCACCACAAACAGGCATTTCTCGATGTCACGGTTGTCCTTGAGCAGGGTCGAGGCCTTGAACGAAGTGAGCGTTTTGCCGCTGCCAGTGGTGTGCCAGATGTAGCCGTTGCCCCGATTGTCCCGAATGCATTCATCAATGGCCTTCACCGCGTAAACCTGATAGGGGCGCATTACCAGCAGGCGCTGCTCACTTTCCACCAGCACCATATACTTGCTGATGGTTTGGGCCAGCGTGCATTTACTCAGAAACTGAATGGCAAAATCGTGCAAGCCTTTCGGCTTCTTATTGTTAATGTCTGCGTACTGATAAACGGGTAGAAACTGCTCGTCCGCTGAGAAGTTGAAATGCTGAGCGCGGTTGTTGGAGAAGTAAAGAACTTCGGCCCGGTTAGAGACAATGAACAGCTGAATGAAGCACATCAGCGAGTTGGTATAACCGTTACCGGGGTCGGCCTTATAGTCCATGATTTGCTGCATGGCGCGGCGCGGCGTCACTTCCAGCGTCTTCAATTCCAGCTGCACCATCGGCAAGCCATTGATGAGCAGGATGACATCGTAGCGGTGGTGACTGCTGGCCGTGCTCATGCGCAGTTGGTTCACTACCTCAAAGTCGTTCTTACACCATTCTTTGATGTCGACCAAGGTGTAGAACAGCGGTGTGCCGTCTTCGCGGGTAAAGGCGTTTCGCTCCCGCAGCATTTTTGACGCCACAAATACGTCCGGATTCACGATTTCATCGCGCAGCCGGCTAAACTCCGCATCCGTAAGCTTCACGCGGTTCAGCTCTTGAAACTTCTCACGAAAGTTGCGCTCCAGAGCCTCCTTATCGCGGATATCGGGACGGTGGATATACTTGAGTTCGGTGAGCTCCTCGATTAAGTCTCGTTCTATTTTTTGTTCGTTGACCATGGTAGAGATGTGCAATTTGCCGGAGCGAAATGTTGACGTTTTATCCCTAAAGCACTTAGCTGAGCATGTACCCACAAGCGCTTTATATAGCAATTCAATGTTTCAGCAACTTGGGGGTCGCAATATCGGCAGAATAGCTCACCGGTAGGAATCCAGCCTGTGTTAACTAAGTAGCTGTCCGTAATTAGACTGCTCGATGCTTCAGATATTTCTAGGCCAATCGTGTCATTGTTGCACGCTTCGTGAACATGACCCCGTACCAATCTGACTTTAGTCACGCTGACGGTAGCTTTGTAGCCCTCCTTTCCCGCCTTGATGCCTACCGAACATATTCTAACCGTTACCCCGGTTCTCACCAGCCATTACGTAACCTTCGCGCGGGCCATCCAAGACGCACGGCAGGCCTTAAGTCTTCTGGAGCCTCCAACTGGCCTTATTGTTGACTTGCGCCCCTGTCGCTTTCTCGAACCTGGCTACATTGTCACGCTGGCTTGTTTGGTAGAGGAATTTCATCAGCGACACTTGCCCGTCTACCTGCATCCAGCGCAGTCTATGGTCGACCAGTACCTGCGCAACATCCGACTTTACGACTACTGGCAGCCCGGCTTCGACCGGAGCAGTTACACCCCCACGCTCATTTCCACCGCACTTTGTCTGTGGCAAGTTGCTCACCCCATGATTGACAATTACGCCAATCATGCGAGCAGCTACTTTGCCCAAAACTACCTGCCCGGGCGCAACCTCGATTCCCTCAGCGTTAGCCTGGCCGAGCTGTTCAACAACATCTGCGACCACTCTCAATCTCCGGTACGCGGCTACTGCCTCACGCAGTACTACCCCAACAAGCACCAGCTCGTTACTGCCGTTTGCGATTTCGGTATTGGCATTCCCACCTCCATCAACAATTTTTGGGCGGCCAAAGGCAAAGAGCGGTTCACCGATGAAAATGCCCTGCGCGTGGCCTTGCGCCGAAGAGTCACCACCCAATCTACCCCTCGCAACCGCGGCTTTGGTCTTGATAATCTGTCCACTATCGTGCGGAGTTTAGGTGGCCATTTGTTCTTTTTGTCTAACTTCGCGTCCCTTAAACAAAACGCTGCCGGGGAATGCCACACGCAAACCCTCGCTCATCCATTTCCGGGTTCGCTGGTTGTCGTCACGCTTAACACAACCACCTTGCCCGACGTAGAAGCGGAACTAGAAGACGAAGAATTCAGTTTTTAACCTCCCTACCATGCATATCAACGCCCCCACCTTTGACCTGATGGCCCTTGTCGGCGGCACCTCCACCAACGACGAAGGCGCTAAACTGTACACTGCTCTGGCACCCGCCATTGCCAGCGGTCAAGTAGTGCGCCTATCGTTGCACGGGGCTACCCCCATGGCCACTTCTTTTCTGAATTCCTCCTTCGGCGAACTCATCGACCACTACGGCATTGCTGCGGTGCGTCACAGCATCAAGCTGGTTAGCTTCCTACCTTCTCATGCTACCCGCATGAAAGATTACCTAGATAGCTACCGCGTGCTGGAAGCTGCTTAAAGCTTTCATTCCCCACAATAAAGAGGCCCGGCCGCTGTTTCATCAGTGGCCGGGCCTCTTCTTTTTAACTTGTTTTGCGTTGCGCCGCTAGGTTCTCCACCTTGGGCCACCACGTCCGCACCTTCGGCAGCCGCAGCTGCTTACCATTGAACCGTTGCACCCCGTAGTCGTGCCCGCCTAGCTCACCAAAGCCCTCCGCAACCCGCACCCTGTAGTCGTCATCAACCCAGAACAGATGCCGGTCGAAAGCACGGTGCAGGTTCGGGCACAGCGACAACCCATTCCCAATCGTGTCATCGTGGCTCACCGACCAGGGCACAATGTGGCAGGCATCCAGCAGCGGCGCCGCCCCAGTGGTGCTCAGCAGCTGCAGCCCCGACACCGCGCAAGTCGACTCATACGCCCGCAACACCTCCCGACCAAACACCGCACTGCGCACCAGCACCTCCGTTTCATCGGCAGCATCCACCACCCGATTATACACGGCTGCTGGCTCCTCCAGCATCTGTCGTCCCAGTTCGTCCAGCTTCTCCTGCCCAGCATGCGGCCGGAAATAGTGCCGCGTCAGCGGAAAGTAGCGCGCCAGCAGCGCCTGCCGCACCTCTTCGCGGGTTACCGGCTGTAGCAGTAACTCCCAAAGTGACGCATCGAGCGAAGCGAAAGCCACAACGTCTCGCAAATGTCTAAAGCTGCTGACCGATTTCAATGATGCCAACACCAGCTCGCGCCCCGGCTGCGCGTGCAAATGCCAGAATCCGCTGTTTTTTAGATAGAAGAACGGCATGTGAAACGGACAGGCCGCGTAATCCGGCCCCGGGCTCAGCAAATGGCAGTACGCCTTGAAAGACGCAATCAGCTCCGGCGTAATCTCAACTCGGTTGTCTCGAATAACCCCCTCCTCTATCCCTTCCAGCACTGCCAGCAGCAACGCCGGCTTATAGGGCGCCTCCAGCCGCACACCCCCAACACTTGGGGCGTACACTTTGAGTTTGGTAAGCTTGGGTAGGTACTGACGCAGGTAGTCCACAAACAACAACGAGTAGTTACCCGTCAAAAGTAACGGGCCCAGCCCGCAGCCAATCAACCCCCTACTTCCTTACTCACATCAACCTCTGATTATCAAAACGGGCCCCACGGCCCGTTTTTTTTATCCACATTTTTTCCACCACAAAAACCCCAGCCAGTTACTCCTTTCCCATTATCCACACAACTATCCACATTAGTTACTAACAATGTTAGGGGGTATCTACTAACAAAATTAGTAATAGCGCCGTTATTTGCAACCGAATAATACCTCGTCCACCATTCCCAACTCGTTATGGATACCGTCGAAATCCTGCAAGTCATCCGCGAGCCCCTCTGGCTGCTCCACTGCGAAACCCCCATTCCTGCCGGCTTTCCCAGCCCCGCCCAGGACCACATGGGGACCAAAATCGACCTCAACAAGATTCTGCTGCCCCACCCCGATTGCACCTACCTGGCCCGGGTCCGCGGCAACAGCATGGACGGTGCTCCCTCGCACATCGCCGATGGCTCCCTAATGGCCGTCGACTGCTCGCTCAAGCCCCAGCCCGGCAACATCGTCGTGGCCGCCGTCGACGGCGAGTTCACCATCAAGCGCCTCGAAAAGCGCGGCGGCGTCTACTGGCTGGTGCCCGACAACCCCGCCCACGAATCCATCGATACCAGCCGCCTCGGCCAAAGCTTCGAAGTGTGGGGCGTCGTCACGCACGTCATCAGCGAAATGATAAACGGCAAGCTCCACGAGCACACCCGCACCCGCCGCATCTAACACTCCCAGCTCACCCGCCTGCAGCCCCCATCGTCAGGCTCCCCTCTCTGCTGGAGAGGGGCCGGGGGTGAGGTTCCCATGTTCGCCCTTGTCGACTGCAACAATTTCTACGTCAGCTGCGAGCGGGCCTTCCAGCCCAAGCTGGCCGGCCAGCCCGTCGTGGTGCTGAGCAACAACGACGGCTGCATCGTGTCCCGCTCCGCCGAAGCCAAGGCCCTCGGCATTAAGATGGGCGAGCCCCTGTTCCAGGTGCGCCCCCTCATCGAGCAGCACCAGGTGCAAGTGTTCAGCAGCAACTACGCCCTTTACGGCGACATGAGCAGCCGCGTGATGAATTACCTGACTGACGTTGCCCCCGAAGTCGAAGTGTATTCCATCGACGAAGCTTTTCTCGGCCTCCACGGCATGCAACGCTATTTCGGTTCCCTGGAAAAGTATGCCCGCGACGTCCGCGCCGAAGTCCTGCAGCGCACCCACATTCCCACCTGCGTTGGCATCGCCCCCACCAAAACCCTGGCCAAGCTCGCCAACCGCGTGGCCAAGAAAGATGCCTCCCTTGGCGGCGTGCTCAGCCTCGAAGAACCCGAGTGTCGCCAATGGGCCCTCACCCAGGTGCCCATCGAAGACGTGTGGGGCATCGGCCGCCAGTATGCCACCAAGCTTTACGACCAACGCATTACCACCGCCGCCGACCTCGCCCGCTGCTCCGAAGCCTATGCCCGCAAGCACCTCGGCGGCGTCGTGGGCGCCCGCCTGGTGCGCGAGCTGCAGGGCTTTCCCTGCCACCAGCTAGCCCCCAGCGAAGACGGCACCCTGGCGCGCAAGAGCATCGCGTGCACCCGCACCTTCGGCCGCCCCCTGCACCGCTTCGACGACCTCCTGGCCGCCGTCGCTGCCTTCACCTCACGAGCCGCCGAGAAGCTCCGCCAGCAGGGCTCCGTGGCTCACGTCCTCACCGTCTTCCTCAGCCAAAACCGCTTCGGCAACACACCACCCCCACACACCCGCTCCGCCCAAATCACCCTGCCCGCCGCCACCAGCAACACCCTCGACTTGGTAAGCTACGCGCATGCCATCCTGCTGCGCATCTGGCAGCCCGGTACCATCTACGTCAAAGCCGGCGTCGTTTTCGATGGATTCGAGGCCGCAGGCCAGCCCCAACTCAACCTCTTCGAGAAAGCCCCCGAAATCACCCGCCCCCAATCGGCGGCCCTCATGCAGCAGCTCGACAAGCTCAACGCCCGCTTCGGCCGCGCCACCGTCCAAGTAGCCGCTGCCCTTTCACCCAAAGGCCAAACTGCCCCCTGGCAAGGTCAAACCCAGCACCGCACCCCCGCCCGCACCACCTCATGGGACGAGCTATGGGAAGTAGGCTAGCCTAGAAAGAGGATAGCGCGAAAGAAAAAAGAACGTCATGCTGAGCATTCTGCGCATCAAGCAGAGACCGAAGCATCTCGCGTGCAGCAGTAATCCATTATCCAACCCACATCTGCCCCTACTCATGCAGCGCGAAAGCAACGCACGCTTCCTGCTCGCCGTCCGCCTCGGCCCCCTCTCCAACAACGCCTTCACGTTTATCTTCCAACGCGACTTTCACGGCCGCAACCTCTACGCTGTCACGGTTCCCCGCCGGCAGCTCCAGCGGCTTGGCTCCGGCCGCTTCTTTGAATACGTCGCCGACACCTACCTCGCCCAGCAGCCTGCCGAAGCCCTGCGCCTTACCCGCGCCACCATCCTATTCACCCTCACCCACGGCTTGTAGCTACCCCTGTGTTCTTAAATCAAAACGAACGGACCATCTGGCCCGCTCGTTTTTTACCGCTTCATTGACGCGGGCCCGCCGTCCAGGCTAGTGCTTCATGCCTTCCATGCCCCGCATCCCCGGTGCTTTGCCTTTCCCCAGTTGGTCCAGGGCCGCCCGGAACCCCTGCGCCAGCTGCGCCGCCGGCCCCCGGCCGTAGTAGTGCAGGAACATCATCCGGGGCTCATCGAAGAGCATGTGGTTGTGCACCGCCACCACCTCCAGGTTGTGGGCCCGCAGCACTTTAATCACCGGGTTCACTTCGGCTTCCAGCATGGCAATGTCGCCGGCAATGTGCGCATCCTCTTGCTTGCCAGCGAACGCGGCCCAGGAGTTCAGCCCGATGGCGGCGGTCATTTCCGTGCCCATCATCACCGACTGGAGGTCGTCGCGGCCCACGGTGTATTTGTAGGTGGGGCCGTTGACCGTGCCTTTCTTGCCGGTAATCTTGTCCAGCGCGGGCAAATCAAACAGCTCCTTGCCGGTGGGCGGCCTCGCGCTCGGCGTGGCGTTGTTCCCCGCCTGCGCGGCCGCCGGGGCGGGGGCGGGCGGCTGGTTGGCCGGCAACAGCTTGGAATCTTTCAGCGTGGCCGCAAACTTCTTTGCCAGTTCGGCCGGCGTGCCCATGCCGTGGATGTGCATGTAAAAGATGCGCGGCTCCTCGTAGAAAAAGTGGTTGTGCACCGCCCCAATCTCCAGCCCGTTGGCCAGCGCCGCCGACATCAACGGGTTCACTTCTTCCTGCCGCAGCACCGTGTCGCTCATCAGCATGGCCGACTTCCCATCCAGCGTGTGCTTGATGGCCACCCAGCCGCCAAAGCCGAAGGAGATGGGCACCGGCTCCCCTTTTATCGTCACCTTCAAATCGTTGCGCGGCAACGGCGTGGTGTGCGTGGCCTGCCCCTCCACGTAGGTGCCCTTCTTGCCCATAGCGGCTTCGATGGCCGCAATTTCCGCCGCCGTCAGGGCCGGCGTTTTGCCGGCAACCGGGGCGGCGGGGCCCGCCGCAGCAGGCAGCGCGCCGAGGAGCACGGGGGCGGTGGCCAGGGCGGCCGTCTTGAGCCAGTCGCGGCGGGAAAAGCGGGAATCAGTCATAAGCGTGGAGGAAGAATAGGAGGGAAGAATAGCCAAAGTTGAGATTACCCTACGTAGGCTGCCACCAGGTAGTACAGCAAGCCCGCTGCGGCACTAACGCCTATCCAGCGTATCATGTTCACCTTGAAACGGTAGAGCGCCACCACCGACACCAGCAGCCACGCCAGGCTCGGCCCGTGCAGCTGCGCCACGCTGAGGTGGCCCGCCGGAAAGAGCACCGCCCGCCCCAGGTACACGGCCAGGTTGAGCACCACGCCCACCACGGCCGCCGTGATGATGCTCAGCACCGCTTTCAGCGAGGCGTTGTGCTGCGTGCGCTCAATCAGCGGCGCCCCCACCAGAATGAAGACAAAGCACGGCAGAAAGGTGTAGTACGTGGTGGACAGCAGCCCCAGCGCGCCGAAGGCCAGCGACCCGCCGAAGTGGGTATAGCCCCCCATGAACCCCACAAACGCCAGCACCATTATCAGCGGCCCCGGTGTGGTTTCGCCCAGGGCCAGGCCGTCCAGCATTTGCCCCTGCGTGAGCCAGTGCAGCTTGGCCACGCTCACCTGCGCCACGTAGGGCAGCACGGCGTAGGCCCCGCCAAAGGTCACCAGCGCCGCCTGCGTGAAGAACACGCTCAGGCCCCGCCAGAACCCAAAATCCGACGCAAACAGCCTGAACAGCCCCAGCGGCAGCACCCACAGCACCCCCGCCGCCACGGCCTGCCGCAGCAGGCGCGGCCCCGAAAAACCCGTGCCCGGCACCACCGTTCGCGTCGTCAAAAAGTAGCCTTCCTCGGCCTGCGCGGCCCGGGCCTGCACGGCCGCCGTAGCCGCCGGCACCGGGAAGAGCCGCCGCGCCACCAGCGCCACCCCGGCCGCCCCAATGATGAGCAGCGGAAAGGGAATGTTGAGGAAGAAGATGCCCACGAAGCTGGCCCCGGCCACCGCGTAGTGCAGCGGGCTCAGCAAGGACTTCTGCCCAATCTTGACCAGGGCCAGCAGAATGATGGCCACCACCGCCGGCTTCAACCCCATAAACACGCCCTGCAAGGCCGGCAGCGTGCCCACCGTCACGTACAGTAAGCTCAAGGCCAGCAAAATGAACACCGACGGCAGCACGAACAGGATGCCCGCCACCAGCCCGCCCCGGGTGCCGTGCAGCAGCCACCCGATGTAGGTGGCCAGCTGCTGCGCCTCCGGCCCGGGCAGCAGCATGCAGTAATTGAGCGCGTGCAGAAACTTGGCGTCCGAAATCCAGCGCTTCTGCTCCACCAGCACCGTGTGCATGATGGCAATTTGGCCAGCCGGCCCGCCGAAGCTCATGAAGCCCAGCTTCAGCCAGAAGCGCAGGGCCTCGGCAAACGTGGGCTTCACAACGGGTGGTACGGGTGGTACGGGTGCGCGGGGCATCGGGCGAGTGGTGTCTGTTATGGCCTGGCAATTTGCGGCACAGGTCGCAACATTTCGTTGCAACACCTCCAACACCAGGTCAGGAACCTGAAAAACCTCCGGCTATTCAGCCGGCTCAACATGCCAAATTTGCTTCGTACCCGCGCAAACCGGCCAGCAAATGGGTGTATGCCGTAGTCTCAAACCAGCACGAGCGGACCATCTGGCCCACTCGCTTCGTTTTCACCTTACACCTCAAAGTGCGGCCTGTCCTTAAATTCTCCCGGAAAGTCCCCGCCCCAATGCACTCGCGCATCGGCCGCCTTCATCAGCCGCGCAAACTTGCTCAACAGCAACCCCGACCACGACACCTCCCCATCGGCCAGCAGAAGCGCCACGTCCAGCGCCCGCGACGGCCACCGGTTGTGCGTCGATTCGCCGCCGCGCTTGTACGTCACAATCGGCCCAGGCTTGGTTCGCCCCTGCGCATACAGCTCCTCCTGACGCGCCGGATTCCGGTAGCATTCCGTCACGATGGGCACCCCCGCCAGCCGCAGCACCGGGTCACCCATCCACCGCGCCAACGCCTGTGCATACGCCGAGCCCAAGCTTGGTTCCGCCTGCGCCAGCCGCGCCACCTGAATGCGCTGCTGCACGCTGCTCAGCTTGGGCACCGCCCGCACCGGAGCCACCACGGGGCCCGGCAGTCTAGTCGTTTCCATTGCTAGCCCTACCCGCTAAAGGAGCCCCAGTTTCACCAGCCGCAGCAGCCTCCGCCACGGCCACCACTCCCTCCGCCGGCAGTTTCACCACGGCCTCCGGTCGCTGCAGCGCCTTCCGAACCGTCGCCCAGATGGTCACCAGGGCCACCAGCGCCTGAATAATCAGGTGCCCATAACTCTCAATTTTGTCGGGGTCCGGCGGCACCAACCCCTGACTAGCCATCTGGCCTACCAAAGCCGTGACCATGATGTGGGCAAAGTGCCCCGATTTCGTGCTACTAAACATGACGTTAATTTGTGTTACATTGTTTGTTATTGTTACAAACATACGTATCAAACCCTAACACCGTTCAAACAACCTGCCCAAGTCATATTGCACTATTTAGGGCAGCCCCTACGGGCCGGGCTGTCCGCCACTCCGCTTCGCTTCGGCCCTGCGGTCAGCCTCCCGCTGGTCGGCTTGGCTCCCATCCCTGCTGCACCTTACGCTCCTCCAACCCGCTGCCTCCAGCGCCGCCCGCCCTCCAGGGCAGGCCACGCTTCCGGCCCTCCCAAACCAACCCGCCGGCCCAGCACCTCCACTCCGCTCAGCCGCCAAAGCCGGACTGCTGCGTTCCAGTGCCCGGCCTCTTGCCACCTCCCTAACGCTAACCCACCGCACCAGCAGCCCCGCAGCCCGGCCACCAAACCACGAACCACCCCACGCCAGGCAGCGCGTCCGCTCCCATCCGAACCAGCCGCCCGGGGCCAGCCGTCGCCTCCATTCCCTACACTCCCTGCGCCACGCTGCGCTACGTCCGTTCGTTGCTGCGGCTGCGCCTGCGCGTCTCTCTCCCTACGCTTGCTAGGCTACGGTCGCTACGGTCACTGCATCGCCGTCCCGCCCCTCTCCCCACCGCACAAAGCGGCCTGCTGCGCAGAGTGTCCATTGGGGGCAGCCCCCCAAACCCCCGTCCATCATGCCCCGGCTAACGCCGTGTCATCCTCCTCGGGCCCACCCACACCAAACCGCCCCCCGCCCTCACAAGGCGCCCTCCGGGCCGCGTCCATTGGGGGCTGCCGCCCCCAAACCCCTGCCAATAGGCATTTAGGCTTGTTCTAGTCGGCCGCAGCCGTTCACCGCGTCAATATTTGCACTATACCCATTAATCAAGGCAGCAAAAAAGACCACAATACAGTTCAAACATTTGTTACATTGTGTTTGAATTACAAACATTTGTTTGTATCTTTAGGTAGCAAGTCGGGAAAGGCCCGGCTGCCCGCCCTACCCGGAGGCCTACGCGCGGGGCACCTCACGGCTAACCTATACAGCCATGCTACCCAACCAACTTTTGCAGCTCGCCGCTGCCGCCTGGAAAGGCCCCGCCCTCTGTTATTTTTCGGGCATCTATGTTTCGCAGTCCGCCGCCACCTATGGCAAGGGCGGCACCTCCTGGCACGTCATGCTCAGCCTGGCCGCACGGCCGGAGTGCCAGCCCGCCGGTGGGTTTGCCGGCTTCTCGCCCTGCCCGTTTGAGGCGCTGCGCTTAGCCTTTCGCGCCATGCGGGCCGCACATCCCGGCTTTGCCTTCGGCGCCGTGTGGGAGGTAATGAAAGCCGAGGATGATTTTGCCGGCGTCCCCGCTCATGCTTAGCCTAGTTCTAGCCCCAGCCGCGCCCACCATGGGCGCGGTTGCCGGCAAGCTGGCCGCCCTGCGCGCCACCCTTGCCCGGCTGGAGGCCAAGTATCCGCCCCGGCCCCAGGTGGCACCACAGCCCACGCCGCCTCCCGTCTCGCCGGTTGCCTCCGCCGCTACTGTAGCACTGGCTCGCGCTCAGTCGGCCCTGTTCGATGCCCGCGCCGCCAAGTATGCGCTGCGCGACGACTACCGCACCCAGGCCGGCCGCTTTGCCCAGCTACGCGCCGCCATCATCCGCTACCGCGAGGCCCGCGCCGCCTACTCCGCTGCTGCCGCTGCTTTCCACGCCAGCCCTGCCGGTGCCGCCTTGGAGGCCGCCCGCGCCAAGTACCCCCGCTTTTAGCCACTCGGCCCGCGCTGCTAAGGCGCGGGCCACCAAGCCCAATCAGCAATGCAATACGACCCGAAGGACGGCGTCAGCCAACCAACCGAGGCCGAGCTAAACGGCCTCAGCGGCGACGAAATGGCCGCCGATGAAGCCCAGGCCGCTTTCTACGAGCAGCAGGCCGAATGGGAGCGCCAAGCTCTCTACTACCACGAGCAAGAGGGATGGGATGACGGCGAATACGAGCAAATGATTTTCGAGGTCGAAGGCTACTAGCCCAACCTTTCACCAGGGGCCGCCAAGCCAGGCGGCCCCATTAAACCCGCCCCATCATGTCCAAAACAGCTACTACCTACCAGGGAACCCCTCCGGGGTATTTGCTCGACCCAGCCAGCGCCCAGCCGCAGCCGGTCAGTCCAGCCAACGGCCGCAGCTTCAAGCTGGCCGAATTGTACCAGCTGCTCGATTGCCAAACCGTCGATGTGGTGCGCGTCACCGAGGAGTTGATTTTGATAATCGACGACGAGGGCAAGTTCCGCAACCCGGCCTACCTCAACCTACTGGCCACCCACGTCTGGCACCAGCACCAGCCGGCCGCCCGAGGCGTCGACTGCATCGTGGGCCGCGCCATCCTCTGCCACGACAAACAATTCCGCTAAACCCAAAACCCATCAGGGGACGGCTAAGGCTGGCCCCACTTTCCCTCAATTCCCCATGAAAAGCAAGCTATTCCAAGCCTACGGCTACGAAAAGGAAAGCCACTCCAAAGTCGCCGTGCTCCTAACGGAGCGGGCCGCCAACCTCACCAAAGCGAAGGCGCTATTCCGCAAATACTACGTGCTGACGTCGCCCGTCACGGCGGCCAACTAACACCCCAACGGCGTAGGGGCCGGCCGCCAACAGGCCCCACTTTTTTCATTCCCAACCCCTTCCCATTATGGCAACTGCCACCACCTCCAAAACCGCCGCCAAGGCAACTCCCGCTGCCGCAGTAACCGAGTCGGCCGCTACCCTCACCGTCAGCTCGCGCCCGGCCTACCTCGTCGCTGGAGTAGATGAGAGCACCGGCGAAGAAACCTGGTCAAACCGCTTCCGCTATTTGCCCGGCCACCCGCGCCAGGTGCGGTTTGATGCCAAGGCCGGCCAGTTCAACATCAATGGCACCGTGCCCCTCGGCAATTCGCTTTCCTTCATTCCGCTGGCCTGGCGCGTATTCCAAGATGACATTCTGAACATGGGCCGCAAGCTGTGGGCCGAGCTGTTTTTCGCCGACGACAAGGGCGCAGTTTGCGCGGTACTCTTCCACGGCTACAGTGTGGAAAACCTCTACCGCCTCATCGAGCCGCTGTTCTACGACGACCTCACCCTAGCCGACGTGACGGTAAAAGTCACCGCCGAGAAGAAGCAGACGACCAAGGACGGCAAGACGGCCACCTACTACATCGCCCAGTTCAGCTACGAAGCCGCCGACGCGGCCGAGGTAGCCGCCCGCCGCGACTTCGCCCGCGACTTCCCCATCTGGCGCGCCGAAACCTACACCGGAGCGGCCGACATACGCATCCAGCACGGCTACACCGTCCCCACCCAGGACGACCCCACTAGCCCAGCCGCCGCTGAGCCACTGGCACTACCACAGGCTGCCTAATACCCAATCGGCCGCCCGTCCAACCCAGGCCGGGCGGCCATTTAGTCTAACTCTAACTTAGCCATAAGCTCATGTTCCACAACCTCACCACCTACCCAGGCCTCACGCAGCTGCAGCACCGCGCCCTGCCCCAGGTCTCCAACACCGACCTCTCCAATCTCAAAGCCAAGCTATTGGGCCAGCTGCGCCAGCCCAACCCCATGGCCCTGGCCTTCGGCTCGCACTTCCACACCGCCACGCTTGAGCCCCACACCTACGTCCGCACCGATGAGAAGTGCCAGTGGAATCTACTCGAGCAGCTAGCCCGCCAAGTGCGCCGCCAACGCTACTGCCGCGACCTCCTCCACCGCGGCACCGCCGAGCTCACCCACACAGCCACGCACACGGCCACCGGCGTCCAAGTCAAAATCCGCCCCGACCTTCTGGTCATCAGCCCCGCCGGCCGCCGCACTACGCTGGTAGACTTCAAAACCACCAGCTGCCCCACCTACTCTCACTTCCTGGCCACCGTTGAGCAGTACGATTACGACCGCCAAGCATCCCTCTACCTCGACGTGCTCGGTGCCACACGCTTCCTCATCATCGGCGTGCAGAAGAAGGCGCCGCACGCCGTGTGGCGCGTTGAGCTAACCACCATGCCCTGCCTCCTCGAACAGGGCCGCAAGAAGTACAACACGCTACTCCGGCATCATGCCCGGCTAGTTCACCGTATGCCAGCTGCCGCCACGCTCCCAATACCGTCCCGGCCGCGGGCGCAAGCTGCCTAAATTCACTTTTCACTTAATCTCCTTACCATGGCAAATTTTCAGATTTCCCGCACCAGCGGCCAATACTGGTACCACCTGCGTGCCGACAACGGCGAAATTGTCCAGTCAGGCGAAGGCTACACCAGCAAAGCCAGCTGCGAAAACGGCATCCAGAGCGTCAAAGCCAACTGCCAGCCCCAGCGCTTCGAGTCATATTTCACCGCCGGCCAGTACGGCTTCAACCACGTAGCTACCAACGGCGAAATCATCGGCCGCAGCGAGAAGTACACCACCGCCCAGGCCCGCGACCAGGGAATCCAAGTTGTCATGCGCGAAGCCCCCGAGGCCCGCGTCCAAGAGCTGAGCTAGCCGTTTCTTCCTCATTAAAAAAGCCCCGTTTGCGCATTGCAAACGGGACTTTTCAATTTAGAGCAGTTTACTATTACGCCTGCAGTAAGTCAACTTGCGGAGGCGATAGAATCGGCGTGCCCGTTGCCACTTCTCCAAACAGCGAGTTAGCTGGCAGCTCCTGCCCGCCGTTGCCGTCCGGCACCTGGTTGAAGATGACCAACTCCTCGCCGGGCGTGCTCTGTGCCAGGTGGTCCACCAGCACCTCTTGCCCGCTGTTAGCGTGCAGCGCCTGCGTAAGCAGCGTATAGGTGCTCACGTCCACGTTGTAGAGCTGGTTCAGCGCATTCATCTGCGTGGCCGCGTCCTCAGCCGCGCCAATGGCATCGGCCAGCAGTTGGGTATAGCGCCGGGCCTTTTGGTCGGCTTTGGCGCGAAGCTTAATAGCGCGCTTCATGCGCCGCTTGAATTGGGTTTGATAGGCCGTAAGTGCCATGACATTGAGTAGTAAATGTTGAAAGAAAAAACGGCCGGCCGTTACTGGCCAGCCGTCACCTACCAAGGCTAGTATTAAGCCACGTACTCAATCGCCAGCGGGTTAGTGCTGTTGTTATTGAGGGCGTAGAACTTGCCGTTAATCTGCTGGTAGAAGTTGATGCCCACCACGCCCACCACCAGGTTTGCATCGGCCGGAGCCGCCGGGAACGTGGCCACCACCGACTGGTTCAACAAAGCGGCGCTGTTGATGGGCAAGATGCCCAGCGGAGCCGCCACTACGCCGTTCGTGAAAGTCAGCGCCTCCATGTCCAGCGAAGAAGCCGCAAATACCACCTCGAAGTGGGTGGCACCCTGCGGAGTCGCAACGTCGCTGGCCGGGTTCAGGGCCGGGATGCTCATGGTTACATCAGCACCCGCGCCCGTCACCTCGTAAGGGAAGTACATGGTCTGCCCAATGCCGGCGCCAATGTTGAAGTTGAAGCCGAGCAGCGGCGCCGAGTTGCTGGCGTCGAACACCCGCAGCCCTCGGTCATTCGTGTCGTCGAGCCCAATGACTTCGCGCATCACTTTCGTGAGACGCGAGGCCAGCTGGCTGTCGCTGGCCGAGGCAATGGCCACGCGTAACGAGTCGCGCAGCACCTTGCTATACTTAGCGGCCAAGCCAAACTCAGCCGCGTTTTCGCGGGTACGCGCCCGGCTCGGAGCGCTGGCAAAAGCCGCTTTGTCGCCTTGCGGCTTCTGTGAAATGTTTCCGTTTTTGCTGAACACCAGGCCCCCTACGGTGCCCTGAATGCCCAAAATACCTGTCTGACGTGCCATAGTAAAAAGTCGTTGTTAGAAGTAAGAAATTAGATTCTGTCTTGGCTGCTTGTGCTTGTGCGGCCTTGCTACCGGGTGCAGCCCACCCCGTAACGCCGCTTGTTTTTGTAGTTGAATCGCCGCCACTGCTGCGGCGTGAGCACGCCCACCGCCCCGCACTTCCACAGCCCCCGCCGCTTTTCCAGTGCTGAAGCCTGTTGTGCTGCCCGGCCTGCCACCTTATGCTTCGGGTCCCAGGCCCACGCCCACCCCCTCACCACCAGCAGCGAATCCAGCGCCAGCGCCGGCTTACCCGCCACCAGCAGCCGCACCGCACCCAATTCCCGCCCATACAGGTCCACACCGTGCCGCGTCAGCAAGACCAGCTGCGCAGGCTGCAGCAGCCGCGCCACCGAGTCCGCCGCCTGCTTCCCAAAGGGTTGGTCCCGCTCCGGCGCATCCACGCCCAGCAGCCGCACGCGGTGGGTTATGCCCCCAGCCAGCACGTCGTAAGTGTCACCATCCACGACCCGCACCACCCGCCCGGTTTCGGTCACGAGTGGCGTCGTGGCCGCACCGCTCCCATCAACGCCCGGCGCCGGACATAGCTCATCCCGAAACCAGCCGCAACCGACAGCAACCACCCGCTGAAATACAGTGCTTTATGATTCATAGCACGAACCTACAGACGGGTTTTAGCCGTTGTATATTCGTCCATCCCACTTGCCCCAACACGCCCCAAGATGCCCCAGGTTTGCCTCTATCCCAAGGACGTTGCCCAGCTCACCGGCACCGGCTACGACGCCGGCAAGCGCCTCCTCCAGCGCATCCGCACCAAACTGCGCAAGCCCGCCCGCGCCTACGTTTCCGTCGCCGAGTTCTGCGACTACACCCGCCTGCCGGAAGCCGAAGTAGCCGCCGCGTTGAACCGAGGATGAAGGCAGGACGGAGGCAGTCTGGAGGCACCTTACGCTCACGCCGTACATTAGCTGAAAGCCTAGCGAGCTTACGAACAATTCACAGTTCAGCTAACCGCTGACCGACAGACTAAGCTCAAACCAAATAGACTTGGTAACACTTCAATCACGTCCCATGTGCAATGGCCTCTACCCCACAATTTGCCGAATTTGTCGTTGAGCAGTTTAACAGCTCCGGTCACGTTACCGCCAGGAAAATGTTTGGGGAGTACACCCTGTATTGGGACGCTAAGCCCTTTGCCCTGGTTTGTGACAACAAACTATACGTAAAGCCTACTGCAGCGGGGCGGGCTTTCTTGCCGGAAGTAACTGAGGCCGCGCCTTATCCAGGCGCAAAGCCTTGTTTTCTGGTTGAAGAGCAGCTGGAGGACCGGGAGTGGCTGGCAAATCTAGCCCGTCTGACGGTGGAAGAATTGCCGGAGCCCAAACCTAAAACTAAAAAACAGCGTGGCGGCCAGTAGTGTACATGCACGATGCCGCTTACCGCACCGGCTCCCCGTCGTAGCACTCGCCCAGTACCGCGCGCCACGCCTCGAGCACCGCTGGCGCCAAGAGACGCGCTTTGTCTTTTGCATACCGGTCGGTCACATCCTCGTCTGCATGCCCCAGCACCAGCTTCGCCAGCGCCTTGTTCCCATTGCTCACTTGCTTGAGTAACGTACCGGCTGTGTGCCGCGCCGTGTGCGTGCTGATGACCTGCCAGATGGGCCGCCAATTATGTACCACCTTGCCGCCCGTAATCAAACGGTCGTCCCACTCCCGCGTCAGGCCAGCCTCTTGGGCTATTTCCTTAATCCAGTCCCCGCGCTGCTGCCAGTTGCGGGCCGGAAACTGCCAGCCCCACCGCTCACCTATTTTCAGCGCAATGGGCGGCAGTGGTACCGCCGCGTCATTGCCCGTTTTTCCTTGCGCGTGGAGCAGCGCGGGCACCTTGCTGCCATCGGGTAGCGTCAGCGTGATTCGCTCGCGCTTGTCGAACTTCTCCAGGTCCTCGTACCGCCGCCCGCTGAAGAGTTGAAACAGCCACCGGTCTCGCTCCTCAGCCAGGTGCTCGGAAGTCGGCCGCCACCGAATCAGCTTGCGCACTTCTTCAACTTCCAAGTCCAGTTGTGGCGCGTTCTTGGCCGAGTACTGCAGCCACGCCATATCCGCCGGTTGCCCCAGTTGCTCCAGGCACTTGCGGATGCCCCCGAAATGCACCTTGATGGTCGCATCCGACTTCTGCAGGTCCAGCAGGTGTTGCTGGTACTCCTTGGCTACCTTCTGCGTCACCTGCCCCGGCCGCAGTTCCGGTCGCCAGCTTTCCATCATTGTTGCCAGCTGGTCATACTTGCGCAGGGAGTCTTTCGCCAAGTTGCGGTTTTCCGCTTTCCACTCTTCCAGAACCTCCCGGAAAGTTCGCCCCTCCTTAACCGCCGCCACCGCCGCAGGCGCATCCAATGGGGGAAACAACTCAGCCACCAGTGCCGCTTTGCTCACCTTCATATCAGGTGCCTTGCTGTAAAGCCGGGTAAAAGCATCCTTCACATCAACCTTCATCTTCTCTAGCCGGGCATTGATATTAACGGCTGAGTCCGGGTGCGACTGCACACCTGCATCCACTTCCTTGTCCGTCAGGTCACGCCCACTCAATGCCTGCTGGCTTACAACATCCCACAGGCATTCCATCTTCCCGCCAGTCTTTCCCGGCCGCTCGGGCAGCACAATTACACCCGTATCAACCTGCAGCTCCTCCCCATGCCAGCGAGCCGTGAGCCGAACCGGGCAGCAGCCGTTCCGGTTTTTGGCCGTCTGCCGCAGGTAAAACTTGACACTAATAGTCTTCTTGAATGCGGTAGGGCGTATCATCGGCGCAGGTTATGTCCCGGTTTGTGTCCCGGTCTATGTCCCGGTTCATACCGAAAGTTAACCGGACTACACCGGAGTACCAAACCCAAATGTGCCACCACGGGCTAGAAACGCAGAACGCCCGTCGATATTCGACGGGCGTTCTGGTTGTAGCGCTCCCTCCTGGGCTCGAACCAGGGACCCTCTGATTAACAGTCAGATGCTCTAACCGACTGAGCTAAGGAAGCGGTTATGGCGGCATTTTTTGCCGTTGCTGGTGCAATATTAGAACAAAGTTCGCGAAGCACCAAATGCGGGTTTCAAAAAAAAGACAGACTGTTTTTTAATTCGTGATTGTCAGAGTATTGCCGGAGAGGGCCGTGGTGTACCGCCGCAGTGGCAACGTGGCCGGACCACCCTGGGGCTGGCCCTGGAAGCTAAACTGTGACTGGCAGCAGGGGTCGTAGATGCGAACAAACGGCTCGATAAAGACCCGGGCGCAGGTGTCCTGGGACTGGTAGGAGCAGTTGCGGTCGAAGGCTAGGTAGGAACTGGCGTTCTGGCGTATCACGATAATGCCCCGTACTCCCGGCTTGCCCCGCAGGTACACGGCTCCGTTATCGAAGCGCAGGGCGCTGTTCTGCTGGTCGGTCAGGAACAGGACTTCACTCACGGCGGCCAGCGGAATCTGGGGCTGAGCGTTGCCGCCCGAGTTACAGGCAGGCAGTGTGAGCGCCAGGCTTAGGAGCACAACGCTAGTCCCGAAGCGTGCGGAGGATTGCAAACAAAACATACGGACAAGGAAAGACAGGCCAGAAGCTCCCGTAACGCGTGGGCCGGGCTAAATGGTGCACCGGGGGTAGTTTACTTCGCGCTAGTGGGGCTGGTGGGGTACTCGTAGAAGCCCCGGCCCGATTTGCGGCCGTGGTGACCGGCATCTACTTTCTGCTGCTGCAAGCGGCTGGGCCGGAACTTGGCGTCGTAGTGGAAGGCCTCGTACATGGCCGACGTGACGAGGTAGTTGCTGTCTACCCCGATCAGATCCATGAGGCGGAAGGGACCCATGCGGAAACCGGCCGATTCGAGCAGCTCGTCGATAACTTCCAGGGGGGCGACTTGCTCCTCCGCTAGCTTCAGCCCTTCCACGTAGTAGTGGCGGGCCACCCGGTTCACAATGAAACCCGGCGCTTCCGCCGCACCCCCGCCACCAAAGTGCAGCCCTTGCTGGCCACGCTGGTCGCCCTCAGCCTGTTGCGCGAAACCGAGGAGGGCGTGTACGCGGGGTAGCCCACCCCAGAGCGAAAACGCCCCTCCTCAGCTGATTCCGCGCATCAAGCGGCGAGGGGCTGGGGGTGGTTGGCCATTCGTTGTTTACCTGGGCTCTCATGTCGTCGAGCGCGGCCAAGGCATCCCGCTTGGCTGAATTGCCACCGTATCCGTCATGTCGTCGAGCGCAGCCGAACCAAGGGTCGCCGGAGGCAAGCCGCTCGCCCGGCTGAGGTTGGGCCAGTAGGTTACCCTAGTAATAAGCACATCATGCTGAGCAGGTTGCGCATCAAGCCAGGGACCGAAGCCTCTCTGCCGCTTCGTTGAATCGTTGCTGGGCCGGTAGCGTTAGCCAGCGGTAGCGAGACTTGCCTCCGGCAACCTTCGGTTCGACCAGCTCAGCAGGGCTGGTTCCACTGCATACCTAGGGTTCAACAGTCCGCAGCACCTAGAGCGTATGGACACTTAGCAAATGGGGCCTTTGAATCTATCAAAACGTTCATGTTGAGCTTATTATAGCATCTCTACCGAACGTTTTGCCGCAACGAAGCGGTAGAGATGCTTCGACAAGCTCAGCATGACCGCCTTTCTTGTTAAGTGTCCACACGTTCTAGCAGACGGGTACCGGCCAGAGGGAAAGCGCCTCAGCGGTACGGCAGGCGAATGGTGAACTCTGTGAACTCGCCTTCTCTTGATTTCACCCCTAGCGTGCCGCCGTGGCTTTGCACCACAATATCAAAGCACAGCGACAGGCCCAGGCCAGTGCCTTCGCCGGGTGGCTTGGTGGTGAAAAAAGGCTGAAACACCTTGGAGCAGATTTTTTCGGGCATGCCGATTCCATTGTCGAGCACCCTGATTTCCACGTCCTGGCCGTTGGTGCGGTGGGTGCTTATGGTTACGGCAGGCTCATACCTGGTGCCAGTGGGCATTTGCTGCTGGCGCTGGCGCACGGCATAAAACGCATTTGCGCACAGGTTCAGCAGCACCCGGACCATATCGGAGCGGATAACCGGCACCAGGCGCAGCTGAGCATCGAAGTCGCGGGTGAGGGCGGCCTTAAACGTAGGGTTGCTGACGCAGTAGTCCTGGTAGGCCAGGGTCAGGGCTTCATCGGCTAGGGCGTTCAGGTCGGTGGGCTCGCGCTGGCCGGGGCCGGAGCGCGAGTGCTCCAGCATATCCCGGATAATGGACGACGCGCGCTGCCCGTGCAAACTGATTTTCTGGAGGTTCACCTTCAGCCCGGCCAGAAATTCCTGATCCACGCCGTTGGTACGGGACAGGTCGCGCTCTTGGCCCGCCATTTCCTCCACCAGCTCGGTACTTACATCGGCAAAGTTTTTCACGAAGTTGAGCGGGTTCTGCAGCTCGTGGGCAATACCGGCGGTCAGCTCACCGAGGAAGGCCATTTTTTCGCGCTGCATCAGCTGGTTCTGGGTAGCTTTCAGTTCGGCCAGGGCTTCGCGCAGCCGGTCGCGCTGGGCGCCAATCTGGGCGTTGCGGCGGTTGAGCTGCAGGTTGGTATACTGTTTCAGGCGGTTGTTGCGCCACAGCAGCCAGAGGGCCGGCAAGGCCCCGGCCAGCGCCGCAATCAGCCACAGCTGCCGGCGGTCGGCGGCGGCCTTCTCCTCCTGGTCGGCCTGCTCCTGCTGCCGCAGCCGCTCACTGACATCGAGCGCCTGCACCTGGGCCATCTTGCTAAGGCTGAACACGTTGTCGCGGGTGGCATTGGCCAGCATGAGGTAGCGGAAAGCCTGGGCGCTATCCTGGCGGGCTGCCCAGGCCGCGGCCAGAAACTGGCTGGCTTCGAGTACCCCTTTGGGGTAGTGCCCCTGCTGACCAGCCAGCAGAGCTTGTTTTCCGCTGTAAATAGCCGAGTCGGCAAACTGGCTGCCGGCCTGCTCAAACAGCCGCGCCCGCCCCAGATATGCCCGGCACAAGGCAAACGTAACGCGCTGGGGCCGCGCCCGCCGGATGCTGCGCCGGTAGTAGTACTGGGCCAGCCGGGGGTTGCCGAGCTTGGCATACACGTTGCCCATCATGGCCGCGTCGCCTACCTCACTGATCAGGTCTTTGTTGATCAGATCAAGGGCGTAGCCTTGCTTTAAGTACAGCAGGGCTGAGTCGAGGCGGTTGAGCTGGTAGTATACGTTGCCAATGTTGCCCAGCGCGCGCGTCAGCAGCTTCTGGTTGCTGATGGTTTCGGCCACGGCCTTCCCTTTAAACAGATAAGCCAGGGCTGGGCGGCTGTTCTGCTGCTCCCAGTAGAGGTAGCCCAGCGCGTTGTAGGCCCTTCCAATCAGCTCGGGGTCGCCTAGGTCCTCGGCGTGGTGCAACCCCTGCAGGCCCACCTGCAGCGCGGCCGGGTAGTTGCCAGCTTCCCGGAACCCCGAGTTCATCCGGATGAGGGCCCAACACACGCCTTTCCGGAAATTGAGCTGCTGAGCCAGCTGCAGCGCCTGCTTACTGTAGGCAATGGTAGCCAGCGGGTTGCTCTGGGTATGCTCGTAGGCCAGCTGCACCAGCAGCAGCGCCCGGGTGGTATCAGGGGGAGTGTGGGCCAGCAGGCGCTTAAGGCTGTCGAGGCGGGCAGCGGGTTGGGCAGCGGGTTGGGCAGCGGCGGGCGTGTTGAGTACCGGGCTCATCCACCACAATATGAGCACAAACACCGTTTTCATGGCAGAAAACTGAAAGTACATCCGGCTGAGAAAGAGTCCCGCCGGGTAGCGGCACCTGCCAGGCTTTGCCTGGGCACTGCGCCACACTGGGGCCCTATTTTCCTGCTCCGGACAGCAAGTGTAGCTTTCCTCAGACCCAATCCCAGCCAATCAAGCGAATGCCTGCATCCTCAACTCCATACTAGCAATGCTATACTCTAATATAGCGAATTTGAACGGCAATTGCTCAGATTACGCCTCCCTGCAGGGCTAGTAAACCTGGGTTCCGGAAACTGGCCACGCCCCGGCTTAGCACTCTACCCTCACGCTCACCGACCTCTACAACGTGGTGGAGAAGCTGCGCGCCGGCCAGCCCCTGGCCACGCCCAAGGAGCAGACCATCAACCAGCAGGGCCTGGCCTCGGTGGTGCTCAGCCTGCACCAGCAGCTCGATGCCGCCGTAGCCGCCGCCTACAACTGGCCCGCCACCCTGCCCAAGCCCGAGCTGCTGGCCCGCCTCGTGGCCCTCAACCACGCCCGCGCCCAGGAGGAAAGTGCCGGCCACGTCCGCTACCTACGCCCCGCCTACCAGGCCCCCGAGCTGCAACAGTCGCAGTTGGCGTTACCCGGCAGCGCCGCCAAAGCCGCCGCCGGCCCGGCCGCCACCGGCCCCTGGCCCCTGGAGCTAGCCGCCCAAATGCAGGCCCTGCGCGACGCCGTGCAGCAGGCCGGCCAGCCCCTGAGCGCCGCCCAGGTCGCGGCCCGCTTCAAGCGCACCCCCGCCACCAAAGTGCAGCCGTTGCTGGCCACGCTGGCCGCGCTAAGCCTGCTGCGCGAAACCGAGGAGGGCGTGTTTGCGGGGTAGGGGTGGGGCTTCGCTTCACCTAATGTGCACGGAATGAAAGAGAGGGGGAACTAGTCATAGTTGCTAGGGCTAAAAAACTAGTTCCCCTTCTCCGAAAAGGAGAAGGGGCTAGGGGGTAAGGTGCCCGTGCGGCGCAACGCCAGGGTGCCCCGCACGGTGGCCTCCGCTCTTCTCCGGCACCAGGTAACCCTCCGGGCTAGTCATCGTAATATATTATACAGTAGTAGTTTACATAAAAAACCCTGTTCTTATGCTCACCAAAACCTTCTTTTCCCTGCTTTTCGGTGGCCTCCTCACGTTGGGCCTGGCCCCCGCTACCACCGCCACCGCCCAAACCGGGGCCCCGGTCACGGCCAAGGCCAACGGCAACCTGCTCCAGATGTCGAAGCTCTCGGCCAACCATACCACCCTCATGAAGGCCGTGGCGGCAGCTGGCCTCGCCGAGCAGGCTCAGGGCAGCACCAAGTACACCATCTTCGCACCCACCAACGCCGCCTTCAACAAGCTCCCCGCCGGCAAGCTCGATGAGCTCTTGCAGCCCGCCAACAAAGGCCAGCTGGCCATGCTCATTTCCTACCACGTAGTGCCCGGCAGCTACTTGGCCGCCAACCTCCGCGACGGCCAGCAGCTGACCACCGTGCAGGGCGAAACCCTCACCGTCATGCGCCACGACGACATGATTATGCTCAAGGATACCAAGGGTAACTCCACGGTCGTCGTCAACGATGATATTGTGGCCGAAAACGGCATCATCCATTCCATCGACAGCGTGCTCATGCCTACCAGCCTCAGCGCTCCGACCCGCAAGTAGGCCCGCCCCCGCAAGTCCCGCCCCTGCGGCGCGGTGGTCACCTCTCGTAGCCGGGCGGTGCCGCCGCGCCGCCGGGGCGGGGCTTTGTAACGGGTGAGCTTGGTAGTAACCACACGCGCCATCAGCGGGATGGGGCGCCTTGCCGGAATAAAGCGGAAGTTGCAGGGTGATGCTGGAATTTATTAAATTAATTATATATATTGTTTTATTATTCACATAGCCCAATCACCATGACCGACGAGTCCACCGCAATTGAAACCACCGTTTCCGCAGAGCAATGGGACAAGGTGGTCGGGTTCTACACCCGCCTGCTCGGAGCATCCCAGCAAACAAGCGACTCCGAAGCCATCTTCGCCTCCCCCGACGACGGCCTGACGATCCGGCTGGTTAAGGAGGGTACTGAGCGTGCTATGAACATCATCAGGCCTAGGTTCACGCCCATGGGGGGGCGTGGTGATGGATTCGCTAGAGTTAAGCAAGAGCATAATAGGATCAAGAAACAGCCAGGCCATATTGAGCTAATGGAGCCTATTCTGGTCGGCCCGCAGAATGAAGAATGCACCATATCATTGATTCTGTCGGATAACCCCTGTAGAATCGGCCTAATGGTTCACTTGGAGTGTGTTATCCACAATCCCAACTGGTAAGCTAATTGCCTCTATTAATCTGTTTTACCCCAAACCGTCCCCCGAAAAACAAAAAACCGCTTCTCCATCCGGAGAAGCGGTTTTTTGTAGCCGCGACGGGAATCGAACCCATATCAAGCGTTTAGGAAACGCTCGTTTTATCCATTAAACTACGCAGCCGGGCGTTGGCCTCGGGGCGAAGTTACGCCGAAAGCGTGGGCGGGCCAAACAGGACGTATCTTCGCCCCGGGGCTTTGCGTATGTGCTTCTTTTCGTGATTGTATGGGGGTATTGGAAGATTTGCGGGCGCGGCGCCGGGCAGTAGGGCGGGTTTCGACTTCGGCCTTCGACGGGCAGCAGCCGGCGCTGCTGCTCATTCCCGACATCAGCGGCTTCACCCGCTTCATCGAGCAGTCGGGCAGCCCCCAGGCCCCGTTCCTGGTCGCCGACCTGCTCGAAATCCTCATCGAGGCCAACACCCTGGAGCTGGAGGTAAACGAGATTCAGGGCGATGCCGTGCTGTTCTACCGCCTCGGCCCGCCCCCCACGGCCCACGAGCTGGTGCAGCAGTGCCGCCGCATCTACCTCGATTTCCAGAACTACCTACGCCTGGTCGAGCAAGACCACGATTCGGAGTTGGCCGCGGCGTTGCGCGCCCTCGTGCTCACGCTTAAAATAGTGGTGCACTATGGCCGCGTGAGCGTGGCCCGCATCCGCGAGCATACCAAGCTGATGGGCCGCGACGTAATTGTGGCCCACCGCCTGCTCAAAAACAACGTGGCCGGCTCCGAGTACGTGCTGCTCTCGGAGGGCTACACCCGCACCCAACCACCGGCCGCCCTGGCCGCCGCCTTCTCCTGGACGCGCCTGCTGCCCGGTTCCACCCACTACGAGTATCTCGGCGACACGCCCTACTATTACGCCTACCTCTCGCCGTTGCGCCTGCTGCTGAGCACCCCCGGCACCGATGCCGCCGGTACCCCCGGCCGCAGCAAAACCTTGAAGGTGCGCCGGGCCTTGCCGGTGTCGGCCGAGTACGCGCTCCGGGTGGTGAGCAATTTCCGCCTGCGCCCCCGCTGGATGGAAGGGGCCACCGCCGTGCACTACGACGTAACCAAAGCCGGCCGCCTGGGCACGAGCTACAAGGTCGATATCGGCAACGGCCAGATTGATTTCCAGACGGTGCAGGTGCTCGAAGACGAGACCGGCCGTTATACTTACGTGGAGAAGATTTCGCACTACCGCCTCTTTCCCAACGCCCTCCTCTTCTACCACATCGAGCCGGTAACCGCGCAAGCCTGCCTGCTCACGTTGGAGCTACGCTACGGCCACATCGCCAGCGACTCGCGCCTCGTGTGCTTCGGCCAGCTCCGCCGCCTCGCCCTCTTCCTGGGCCGCTCGTTGCGCCAGCTGGGCGAGCTGGTAGAACGGCGGTAGGAAGCGGGGCGGGGAGAGGGGAGAGAAGGAAGAAGGAATAATAGGGGGGGGAAAGACCGTCCTGCTGAGCGAAGGCGCAGCATGACGGTCTTTTTTTCTCTTACTTCTCCCTTTCTCCCTCTTCCTTCGCCTCTACTCCCAATCCCCTACATCTTATACAACAGCACGATACCGAACGACAGCGCCGTCAGAATCAGGCCCACCATGAAGATGGTGTAGCTCAGGCGCAGCAGCCGATACTTGCGGGTGAGCACGTCGCCGAGGTAGTAGATGTCGGTGACCATGTTGGTGTAGAGCGCGTCGCGCTGGCTCATGATTTCGGTCATGCCGCGCTGGAAATCGTCGAGGCTGAGCTTGCTAAAGTTACCGAAAAACAGCAGGTTCACCCGGCGGTTGGTGGCAATCTGGGGGCTGCGCTTTAGCCACTTGAAGCTCGTCACGTCGGGCTGGGCGCACAGGATGGCCGTAATAACCGAACCCAGGGCCGTAGCCAGCAGAATGCCCATCGGCACGGCAATGATGGGGTTGCGGATGGCACCCATATCGGTGAGGGCCGCCGTTTTGCTGCCCAGTTTGGCGCCGAAGTACGTGATAATGAGCGACATGAGTACGGCGTTGAGCGAAATCATCATGCTCGCCTTTTTGTCGGCCATGTCGGAGAGCTTCATGTGGTTGCTGTACATGGTCCGGAACATCGTTTCGATGCCCCGCTTGGGCTCGGCAAACGTGCCCTGCTCTTCCTCCACCTTCTTCTTGCGCTTCTTCTCAGTCTTTTTGAGGCCCTTGCGCTGGGCCTTAATGTTGTCCTTGAACTGGGTTTTGTAACGGTCCTTGGCGGCGGGCGTGTAGAACTTGGCGCTGGTCAGGAAGTCGAGTTGGCTTTCGGCCCACTCGGTATTGGTGTAGGTAGTGCCCAGAGCGGCTTCCCACTCGGCCCGCAACAGCTCACCGTTGGCGAAAAAATCTTCGCGGCCCATGCCGCTCATGTCGGCATCCACGAGCAGTTTTTCGAGGTCGGTGGTGCGCTTGGCGTCGCGGTGGGTGGCCTTAATAAGCGTCTGCACCAGCTCGATGCGCTCGGGTGGGTATTGCTGGCCGGCCAGCCACTCGCCCGCCAGTTCGGCGCTCCGGAATTCGTGCCCGTCGTAGGTATCAATATAGCCCACGTCGTGAAACCAGGCGGCCAGTACCAACGCCTCCTGGTCGGGGGCGGCTAAGCCGGCGGCTTCGCCCAAGGCCCGGGCCTCTTTCACAACCATGCTGGTGTGCTTGGGCGAGTGGTATACCAGCTTGCCCGGCAACTGGTCTTCCAGCAGCGCCAGCACGTAGGTTTTGGCTTGGCTGATGATTTCGGACTTGGCTGGTTTGGGCGTAGCGAGAGTGGTTTCCATCGGGGCAAAATAGGCGGGCAGAGAAGGAGCAGAATGGTATAATACGCAGAAACCAGCCGCTAACTCCGGCAGTTCGGCAACCAAACGGCCGGCAATTGGGTTGCAAAGTAAGGCCGAATATCCGTGAAGAAAGGCTTCGTGGGACTGGGAGCTGCCATTTATGGTGCTACCTGGGCAGCCGGCCCTGTGCGCTGTATCGCCTACAACGCGATTCGCGGGCGGGGGGTTGGGCCGGGCCGTTGCCAACCGTAGCGTTTGGAATTGCGTAGGGCAGCCTGAACTACGTCGGCCCGCCGCTCGGCGCGGCTTTGGCTATGCGGCTGGTTCAATACCTTTGCAGCTTCTTCTTTCAGTTTTCAGTCCAGTGCTTCCTCCGGCTGCCGGCCGGGGGCCGTTTTCGCCTACCATTCTTGTATGAGTAAATATCTAGTAGCCTGCAGTCTGCTCCTGGCCCTGGCCGGCCTGGTTAGCCCGGTGCAGGCCCAGCAGAAAGAGGTGGTCCAGACGGCCCACCCGACCCGTCCTAACTATCGGGGCGCGGGCGTAGACTGGAAGTCGAAAACGCCGCCCGACAGCTCGCGGGTGCGGTACTCGGTGTTCCTGATTGGCGACGTGGGCAAGCCCGCCCCCGAGGCGGAAGGCGGCGAACCGTCGCTCAACTACATGCGCAAGCAGATTCTGGCCGCCGGCCCCCGCAGCAGCACCGTATACTTGGGCGATAATATTTACGAGTATGGCCTGCCCCGTGTGGGGGCCGCCGACCGCGAAGAATCGGAGCGCCGCATGATTGGCCAGTTGAAAATTCTGCGCGATTACCAGGGCGAGAAGTACATGATTCCGGGCAACCACGACTGGAAGCAGGGCCAGCGCGGGGCCGTCGAGCAGGTCAACCGCGAGCAGCAGTTCGTGGAGGACTACCTGCGCTCCGACTCTGCCGCCTTCCCCTATACCGGCGACTTCTTCCTGCCCCGCGACGCCTGCCCCGGCCCGGTGGAGATCCGCCTCCAGGATGACGTGGTGATGATTGCCATCAACTCGCAGTGGTTTTTGCAGCCCGCCGACCAGCGGCCCTCGGGTGGCAACAGCAACTGCGGCATCAGCAACGAAACCGACTTCTTCACCCGCCTCGAAGACATTATCCAGCGCAACGCGGGCAAGAATATCATCGTGGTGGCCCACCACCCGCTGTTTTCCGACGGCATCCACGGCGGCTACTTCACGCTGGCCGACCACATCTTCCCGCTCTCCATCGTTTATAAGTACGCCTTCCTGCCGCTGCCCGTCATCGGCTCCATCTACCCCTTCGCCCGCAAGTACGGCGGCGTCAGCCAAGACATTCCGCACCCGCTCTACCAGGCCTATAAGAAGGGCCTGCTGGATATTTTCCAGAAGTACCCTAATGTGGTGTATGCGGCTGGCCACGAGCACAACCTGCAGTATTTCAAGGAGGGCACGCTCAACCACATCGTGAGCGGCTCGGGCTGCAAAACTCAGCACGTAAAGCCCGGCGGAGCCGGCGACGCCCTGTTTTCGGATAAGGAAAAGGGCTTTGCCCGGGTGAACTACTACGACAACGGCGAAGTGTGGGTGTCGTACTTCGTGCCCGAAGGCACTGGCGAAACCGGCCGCCTGGTGTTCCGCACGCCCATGTACGCCCAGCAAACGGCCGAGGTGGAGAAGCTGGCCGATCAGCAGAACGTTATCCGCCCCGACTTCCGTGACTCCACCGTAACCACGGCCGTCAACCCGGCCTACGCCGACCGCAGCCGCTTCCATAAGTTCCTGTTCGGGGAGCACTACCGCAAGGAGTGGGCGACGCCGGTGGAATTTCCGGTGCTCGACCTGGCTACCGAGAAAGGCGGCCTGACGCCCTATAAAATTGGGGGTGGCAAGCAAACCGCTTCGCTGAAGCTGCGCAACGAGGAAGGCCGCAACTACACCGTGCGCGGCATTGATAAGGACCCGGCCGCCGTGCTGCCCGAAGCCCTGCGCAGCGGTGCCGCCGCCGATATTCTGCAAGACCAGATTTCGGCCCAGCACCCCTACGCGGCCCTCGTGCTGCCGCCCCTCGGCGACGCGGCCGGTATTCTGCACACCAACCCTGAGCTGCGCTACGTTCCCGAAGACCCGCTGCTGGGCCAGTACCTGCCCCGCTTCGGCAACGTAACCGGCACGCTCGAAGAAGATGCCAAAGACGACCAAGCCAACGTGGCCAGCCTCGGCTACGCCACCAACCTGGTGGGCACCGACAAGGTGTTTGAACGCATTACCGACGACAACGATAACCGCGTGAACGAGGTGGATTTCGCCCGTTCGCGCCTGTTCGATATGTGGATCGGCGACTGGGACCGGCACGAGGACCAGTGGCGCTGGGCCGAACGCAAGCAGAAGGACGGCGACCGGATTTTTACGGCCGTACCCGAAGACCGCGACATTGCCTTTTTCAAGGGTGATGGCCTGTTGCCCTACCTGGCCTCGCGTAAGTGGGCCATCCGTAACTTCCAGAACTTCGGGGCCGATTACGGCGACTGGAAGGGCCTTAACCTAACAGCCCTCAGCAACGACCGGGTGTACCTGGCCTCGGTGAGCAAGGAGGAATGGGTGAAGGAAGCCCAGGAGATGAAGGCCGCCCTCACCGATAAGGTGATTGAGGACGCCATCAAAAACCGCTTCCCAGCCGATATTTATGCCCTGCACGGGGCCGAAATCGTGGCCAAGCTCAAGAGCCGCCGCGACCTGCTACCCGAAGTGGCCGCCGACTACTCGGGGTTGCTGAGTAAAGTGACGGAAGTCAAGGGCTCGAAGAAGCGGGAGCGGTTTGTAGTCGAGCGCCTGCCCGACGACAAAACCCACGTCACGGTTCAGAAGATCAACAAGGAAGGGGAGCTGACCAAGATGCTCTTCGACCGCACCTTCGACAACAAGGTAACCAAGGAGCTGCGCCTCTACGGCCTCGATGGCCAGGACCAGTACCTGCTCCGGGGCAAGGTGAAGAGCGGTCCGCTGATTCGCCTGATCGGGGGCATCGATCAAGATTCTATCGTGGACGAGTCGAACGTGGCCGGCTTCCGCCACCGCCTCCAGATTTTCGATGCCGACTCGGGCAACGCCATTGCGGCTGGCCCCGATACCCGCCTGCGCCTCAAGCCCGGCCTCGACGTGAGCCGTTACGACGTGCACACCCGCACCAATCGCAAAGATTACACGCTCAATTACTTCGGCCCGACGCTGTACTTCGGCTACAACATCGACGACCGGCTGTTTCTGGGCGGCGGGCTGGTGTACCGCACCTACGGCTTCCGCAAGTCCCCCTACGCCACCGAGCAGAGCTTGGCGGCTAACTTCTCGCCTTCCCAGAACGCCTATAACGTGCGCTACCTGGGCCACTTCGTGGATATGTTTGGCGACCTCGACCTGCGCATTACGTCGCAGCTCTACGGCCCTCAGCTGCTCTACAACTACTTCGGCGAGGGCAACGACACGCGCAACATTCTGGCCGAGGACGACGATAACCGCGTCACCAACCGCAACATCAACGATACCTACCGCATCCGGTTCTCGCGCTTCTACTTCAACCCGATGCTGGAGAAGGATATCTTCAGTTTCCTCAAGTTCGGCTTTGGTCCGCAGTACGACCAATTCCGGGTCGACCGGGACCAGATCGGCAGCCAGATTGAACTTGGCTTGGATCAGAATGGCAATTATAATGGCCTAAGCGAAGCTGCCCGGGGCATCCGGTCCTCCGATTTCGGCCTCAACCGCTACGTGGGTGCCAAAACCTACCTGAACCTGGATGTAGCCTCTTCGCCCAAAAACCCGCGCATCGGCCTGCGCATCTACAACTCGGCCGAGTACAACCGCCAGCTCAATGGCGAGAAGCTCAGCTACGGCCGCCTGGCCACCGAGGCCCGGTTCTACCTCTCGCCCAACTTCCCGTTCCAGCTTACCTGGGCCGGCCGCATCGGGGCCACCCGCAACCTCGGCGACTACCGCTTCTACCAGGCCAATACGCTGGGTGGTACCACCAACCTGCGCGGCTACCGCCGCACCCGCTACGCCGGCCGCTCGTCGGTGTTTGCCAACGGCGAGGTACGCCTGCAGCTCTTCGAGTTCAATGCCTACCTGCTGCCGGGTAAATTCGGTGTCCTGGGCCTGGCCGACGCCGCCCGGGTGTACTCGGCTTACGACCAGAAAACGGGCCTCAAGGCCCTGCATACAGCCTACGGCGGTGGCGTTTGGATCGATGTGCTCAAGCAGGCCGTTATCAATGCTACCTACTCGGTAGGCGAGGAAAATCTCGTATTCGTGGGCTTCGATTTCCTGTTTTAACCAACCAGAAAACAAGCGTCGAGTAACAGAATCGTTTGGCCGCCACAGGGAAACCCGGGCGGCCAAACGCTTTTTTATGCCCGTTCAGCTTTGCTGGCAGCGCGGTTTTGGCGCTGGTTTGGCGGCGCAGTATAAGCCTGTCGTTATCCTTTTGCGCCCTATCCCCGTTAAGGCCCTTAGCAACCACTTCTCCCGCTTTTTGCTATCCCCTCGTATGTCGCTTTTTTCGCTTCGTTGCCGCTTCCTGGTTACCTCGCTGGCCACGGCTTGTTTGGTTACGGCCATCTCCGGTACCGCCCAGGCTCAGGTTCGCCCCGCTACGCCTCCCGTGTACCCGCCCCCCGCGCCCATGGCTTCCGACACGGTCCAGGCCAACCAAGTAGGCCAGCGGCAGGAGTTTGCCGTGCCTTCGGTGGTAGGGCAGGGGCCCAGCAAAGGCATTGTGGCCCACCTCGAAGGACTGGCAGACTTTAAAATCGACTCCGAAATTCGCGACAAGGAACCGGTAACAAAAGCCAATACCACGGTTACTAAAAACCGCCGGGCCTTCATCAAAGGCTACATTCCGGCCTGGAACAACCCCCACCTTAAAGTTATCCTGGGCTTCAATTATGACCGCGAGGAGTTTCAGTTCCAGGATCCCGACAAATCCTCTTTCTACCGTAACCTCGAAGACAAAGGCCTCAAAACCCTGGGCGCCCAACTGGCCGTTATCCGGCCCGTTGATGAGGTGCACTGGTACATTGCCCGCGTGAAGGGCGAGTTGAACGGCGACTACACGTCATCGGAGCTCAACGTGAGTGACTACCTAAAGATGTCGGGCGAGTTTATTTACGGCTGGAAGCGCAGCCCCTACTTAGCCTGGGGCGTGGGAGCGCAAATTGGCTACACGTTCGGGCGGCAGAGCATTTACCCAGTTATTCTTTATAACCACACCTTCAATCAGCGGTGGGGAGTCGAGTCGCTGTTTCCGGCCCGCGTGTCGGTGCGCCGCAACGTCAATCCTAAAACCCTGCTCTTCGGTGGCTATACCGTCGATGGCATGAACTACAACATCAAGCTGCGCGAGCCGCTGGCCAATGGGTTGCAGACGCTCATCATCCGCGAAACGGAGCTGAAACTTCGCCTCCGCCTGGAGCGCGAAATCTACGATTTCCTCTGGTTCGGCCTGGAGGGCGGATACCGCTACAACGTGAACTTCAACGCCGTGGACGCGGCCAGCAACGAGCGGACGCTCCCGCAGCTCTTCAGCGGTTCGCGCAACCGCCTCGTGACCAACAACCTCGGTACGGTGCCCTACGTGAGTGTCGAAATTTTCTTGGTTCCGCCGCGCAAATTCCTGAACAAGACGGCGGGCGGCCGCTAGGCAAAAGGCTGATTGCCGGCCGAAAGGTATCTAAAAGCCAGCGCCCCTGCTCAATTGAGTAGCGCTGCTTTTAGATGTATGCGCACTATTACCCACGCGTTACTGAGGTTCTGAGAACCAGGCCAGGGCCTTGCCCTCATCGAGAAAAAGCGACGTCTGATAAGGTTGCGTGGCTGCGGTAGCTTCGGCCACGACTGCAGCTACTTCCATATCGACCAGGCGTTGCTCGAAACGGGCGGGCGAGCTGAACACGGCCAGGCGCAAAAGCTGAGGGGTTAACTGCCGCGCCGCATCGGGCAGGAATTGCTGGCCGAGCCACTGGGCGGTTTCCAGCACCAGCGGCCCATCGCGCCGCCCATCCAGCAACCAGTTGGCGCAGGTGTGTTCGTGGGCCAGAGCCAGCAGGTGCTGGTACGAAACCTGGGTTTCGGCCAGCGTATTGGGGCGCAGCCAGCGCATGACCAGCACGTTCAAATCGGAGCGGTAGCTGACTGTGTAGGATGCGTTGTCGGGCGAAGTAAACGGGGGCATGAGCAGAAAACGCTGTGGCTGCCCTTATGTTTACGTTCTGCGGGCAGCGCGCGAGTGGCAACGAATGGTGTAGTCCTGGCAAATAGCTGGAAGGAATGAGTCAAAACTCACCAAAATCGAAAAATAGTATGTTTGCGCCGGCGTAAAAAAAAGGTACTATTCCAACCTGAACTGTAGCAACCTCCACCCCGCCGATGTCCGTCTTAGGTCTGCTCTACCTGTCCCTCCCTTCCCCTCCTTCCTTATGCAAGTTTCTAAACATACCGACTTAACCGACGGCAGCAGCTGCACGCTCTATTTCGAGGAGCCTACCGGCTGGCTGCGAGCCGTCTGGCTGGGCTACATCGACCCCATCGAAGCCTACAACGGGGCCGAACGGTTCCTGCAGGTCGAGCAGGAGCGGCACTGCGCCTTCCTGCTCAACGACAACAGCGGCGTCAGCGGCCCCTGGTTCGACTCGATGGACTGGCTGAGCCGGGTCTGGATTCCCCAGGCGGCCCGCCTGGGCCTGCGCTACGTGGCTCACGTGCCCCAGCCCTCCACCCTGATAGCCGAAACCATTGCTATACGCCAGGCCAACCTGGCCGGGGGCCTCGATATTCAGGTGTTCGATACGGTAGCCGAGGCCGAGCAGTGGCTCCACGAAATGCAGACAGTATCGGCAACGTAGCCGCCTGGGCAAGCGTCCTAGCAGTTAAAAAACGAGCGTCCCTCCTTCAAAGGAAGGGACGCTCGTTTTTGGGATTTCAATTAGCCAGTTGCGGTGCTCTGTGCCCTGGCCCCAGTCAGCGCTTCTTGCTGGCAAGTTGTTTGAGGTAGGCGTAGGTATCGAACTGGGCGCGGGTTTCACCGGTAGCCTCCGCCGCGTCGAGGGTTGGTCCAACGAAGTTGTTCTGCCAGTCGCGCGACTTCACGCTGTCTTGGCGCTGCAAATCGAGCATGTGGCGCACCTGGGCCCGTAAATCGTCCTGCAGAATCGGGAAGGCCACTTCCACCCGCCGGTCGAGGTTGCGGTTCATCCAGTCGGCGGAGGCAGCGTACACCTTCTCCTGCCCCCCGTTGCCGAACACGTACAGGCGGGCGTGCTCCAGGAAACGGTCGACGATGCCGCGCTGCTGGATGTTGGTGCTCTGGCCGGCCAAATCGGGCACGAGGCACGAAATCCCGCGAATCAGTAGTTCAATCCGTACCCCGGCTTCGCTGGCCTCATAAAGCTTCAGAATCATGCGCTCATCCTGCAAAGCATTCAGCTTGAGAATGATGTAGGCTTCCTTTCCCTGGCGGGCCAGCGCTATTTCGTGGTCGATGAGGGCTTCGAGCTTTTCGCGCAGCTCAAAGGGCGCAACAAGCAGGTGCTCGAAGGAGCCGGTTTTATCGAGCCGGTCGTGGAAGTAGCGGAATACCTGGGCCACCTCGCCGGTCAGTTCGGGGTTGGCCGTGAACAGGCCGTGGTCGGCGTACACCTGGCTGGTCTGCTCGTTGAAGTTGCCGGTGCTCAGGTAGGCGTAGAGCTTGTTATGGCCTTCCTCGGCCCGCGTGATGAGCAGCAGCTTGCTGTGCACCTTCAGCTCCGGAATGCCATAGATGACGTTGGCTCCGGCCTTCTGTAGCTTCTCGGCCCAAAACATGTTGCTTTCCTCATCGAAGCGGGCCTTCAGCTCGACCACTACCGTCACCTGCTTACCGTTTTTGGCGGCTTTCAGCAGGGCTTTGGCCACGGCACTCTTGCTGCCCACGCGGTAAAGCGTCACGCTGATGTCGCTCACCTGAGCGTCCCTGGCGGCCTCGTTGATGAGGCGCGTCACGTAGTCGAACGACTGGTAAGGTGGGGTGAGCAGGTGGTCGCGCTTGGCCACGGCTGCCAGCAGCGAGCCGGTACGCGGCAGGGTGGGGTGGGGCAGCGGCGGCATGGGCACGTACTGCAGGTGGTCGAGCCCGAAATCGGGGAAGCCGAAAAAGTCGCGGAAGTTGTGGTAGCGGCTACCTTCCACCAGCTCTTCCTTCCCGATGCCGGTTTTGTGGCGGATGGCCCGCAGCACCTCGCCAGGCATGTTGGGGTCGAAGAGCAAACGGGCCGGAAAGCCGGTTTCGCGCTTCTGCAGGCTGTTCTTGATCTTGGCCAGCAGGTTGTCCGATACTTCCTCCTCAATGTCGAGCTCGGCATCGCGCGAGAGTTTCACGGCGTGTACCTGCACCTTGCCATACTTGTCGAACAGCTCCGCGGCGCAGCAGCGAATTACGTCGTCGAGGAACATAACGTAATGCTCTTCGCCGATGTCGGGCATGCGTACAAAGCGACCCCCGTGGCGCTTGGTGGGCAGCTCCATCACTACCACCCGTTCCGCGTCGTGCTTGGCCGCGTTGGCGGGCTCGGTCAGGTAGAAAGTCAGGTACACACTCTGGTCGCGCAGGAACAGATGGTGCAGGTTGTCGTCGAGAATAATGGGCGTCAGCAGGTCGCGCACGTTGTCGCGGAAGTACGCCTGCACCCACGTCCGCTGCTCGTCGGTGAGGTCGTGCTCAGCAATCAGGTGAATCCGCTCGCGGCCCAGTTCGGGCAGGATGTGGTTGCGGAACGTGTCGCCGAACTCCTGCTGCTGGCGGCCCACTTCTTCGAGCAGGTCGCGGAGCTGGTCGGCGGGTTCCTGACCGAGTTTGGCCCGGGTTTTCTTCTTGAGCTTCACCAACCGCCGCAACGTAGCCACGCGCACCTTGAAATACTCGTCGAGGTTGCTGCTGAAAATAGCCAGAAACTTAAGTCGCTCCAGCAGCGGTACGGCCGGGTTCTGGGCCTCCTGCAACACCCGACGGTTGAAGGTGAGCCAGCTTAGTTCGCGGTCCAGCAGCTGGGGCTGCGCCTGTTTGGTGTCGGACATTTTGGTTGCGCTTGTTGAGTCTGAGCTATTAGCTGAAAGCCGATAGCGGCTAGCCGTTGGGCTGACAGCTGGTTGTGCCAGACGAGTTTGAAAGAGAGCTATCAGCCAACAGCTGTCAGCTAAAAGCTCAAGGTAAAAGCCCAAAGATCAATAGTTCTTGGGTTTATCGAAGAAGTAGTACTCGGCGTTGTTGCGTGCCACCTCGGCCCAATGGTCGGTTTTGAACTTAAGGCATACAATCGAGGCCGTGGGCATCGACGGAATTTCGCTGGGGGAGAGGGTGTTGGCAAAATCGGTGAGCGTGTTGTTGTGGCCCACCAGCAGCACGTCGGCAGCCTCATCGGGTAGGCCCTGCACAACGGCCAGCAGGTCGTGTACGTCAGCCTCATAAATGGCCTCGATAACCCGGAGCTGTTCGGGCGAATGGTTGAGGGTTTTGGCCACCAGCGCGGCCGTACTCAGGGCCCGCACCGCCGGCGACGACACAATCAGGTCCAGCTCTACTTCGCGCTCGGCCAGGGCCTGGCCCATCAGCGGGGCATCATCGCGGCCCCGGTCGTTGAGCGGCCGCTCCTGGTCGTTGAGCGTGTCGAAGCTCCAGCTCGACTTGGCGTGGCGCATTAGGTACAACGTTTTCATGGGCAGCAGCAAGCTAGGTAGGAAGGCCTCTTTACTAAGGCTAGCCGAAAAGGTTTTGCCCGCCGCCACCGCCACAAGCTGAGCCGTGTCTGGCCGGCGCGGGGTACCTGAAGCACAACGCCCCTTCTCCGCAAGGAAGAAGGGGCGTTGGGTTTTCTGCTTTTGCGAAGCTGGCTACTCTTTCACGAAGCGGTGGTGCGAAACGTGCTGCCCGTCGCTGATGCGGAGTAGGTAAATGCCCTGGGCCAACTGGCCCACTTGCAGCATCGAGCCCTCGAAGCGGGCCGTCGTGATTTCGGCTCCGCGCAGGTCGTACACGCGTACCGAAACGGCACTGGCATCAATAGCCGACGGAATCTCGATGTTGAGCACATCGGTGGCCGGGTTGGGGTAGATGCGGTAGCCAAGCTGGGCCGCCGATACATCGAGGCGGGCACCGCCGCTGATGTTAACCGTGTAGTCTTCGGTTTCGCCGTAGCTGTAGCTGCCGCAGCTGGTGGTGGCTGCCGCATCACTCATTACAATCCGCATCCGGGTGGCTCCGCTCTTGGCGGAAGCCGGCACCGTAAAGGTGCTGCTGAGCGTGCCGGTGCTGGCCGAGGAGCCCGACACCACGGTTTCGCCCGCGTCGCCGAAATCACCGTCCTGGTTGTAATCAATGTAAACCCTCCAGTTCTCGGTGTAGGCCGTGGAGGCGAAACCGGCCGAGAAGTTGATAGTCTGCGACGAGCCGGCGGGCAGCGAGGTGCTGGTAGCCGTGCCGTTGTAGTAGCCACCGTCTTTGCCCGATGTGCGCGCAATGGAACCGAGCTTCACGTAGTCAATCCACTCGTAGGTTACGTTGGTACCCTTGCTGGCACAGTAAGCAACGGCAGGCGGCGGGGTGGTGCCACCGGGGGCTACATCACCGTTCGAGGTCAGCAGCGAGGCGCGGGCACCGCCGCTGGCAAACAGCGCATTCATGCGCGACGACTGGCCATTAGAGAACATGTACATGCAGGCGTCGTTGGTGTAGTCCATGTAGTTCATGAACATGTCGCCGTCGGGGCCGTTCGAGCAGGTAACCTTCGGAAACGAGGGGCAGCCGCCGTTGCTGGTCTGCTGGGTGGGCGTGTCGCTTACTAGGTCGTTGCCGCAGCTGGCATCGCCCCAAATGTGGCGCAGGTTCAGCCAGTGGCCTACCTCGTGGGTTGCCGTGCGGCCCAGGTTGAAGGGGGAGGCCGCCGAACCGCCGCGGCCGAAGCCCGAAGTCGTAATGACCACGCCGTCGGTGCTGGCGCCGCCGCCCGGAAACTGGGCATAGCCGAGCAGGCCCCCACCAAGGTTGCCTACCCACAGGTTGAGGTACTGGCCCGCGGGCCAGGCCCCTAGGCCGCCCGTAGCTGCGCTCTTGATGCGGTCATCGTCCGACCACGACGTAGTGGACGTTTGCTTGCGCTCGATTCCCGTAGTGGTGTTGCCGCTAGGGTCGCGCTTGGCCAGCACAAACTGAATGCCCACGTTGGCTACCCGGCCGGCGAAAGCGCCGGGCGTTTTGCTGGCATCGGTGTTAAGCTTGTTGAAGTCCTCATTGAGTACCGCAATCTGGGAGGCAATCTGGGCGTCGGAGATATTCTGGGCCGTTGTGTTATAGAGCACGTGCACTACTACCGGAATCGTCACGGCAGCGGCGGTGCGCTGGGCTACCGGGTTGTCCACGAAGTCGCGGGTCTGGGCCTCAATGGCACGCAGGCGCAGAGCTAGGGTAGGGTCGGCGGCCAGTTGGCGTTCGAGTACCTCCATTGTCGAGCAGCCGCGCTGGTCCGGATTCTGGGCCTGGGCCTGGTGGGTTACACCGAAGGCAAGCGCCCCCAGTATGAACGAGTAAAAGGTTTTTTTCATGCGTGTAGGTTGATTGGGAAGGAAATGAGGGTGAGCGGTAGGTGTGTGAGGTTGTGGGGAAAAGGGCGCGAAAGCATAAAATTATTAAGAACAATTGAACATATCGGTGCTTATATAATTATTTTCATAATAAAGCCCTAATTATATTAGTGCCTCTCGCAAATGATTTGGTCAGAAACGCAACGCCCGCCCCGGCAGAACCGGAGCGGGCGTTGCATTTCAGGCAGCTGGGAAGACTACTCCTTCCGGAAGCTCTGGTGCTGGATGGATTTACCGTTGGTCAGCACCAAGTGGTAAAGGCCGGTGGGCAGGCCCGATACGTCGAGGGTGCCGGTCGCTGCCGTGCGGGCCTGGGGCATTTCGAGGCCGCGCAGGTCATATACCTTCACCTGCCAGCCGATAGCAGGCGTGTTGAGGCCGGTGCGGATGGAGAGTTGGCCGCTGGTCGGGTTTGGGAACACGGTCAGGGTTTCGACGGCCGTCGTAGCTACCAGCGGAGCGGTGGCCCCAGTCGAGGTCAGTAACGAGGCGCGGGCACCGCCGCTGGCAAACAGCGCGTCCATGCGCGACGACTGGCCATTAGAGAACATATACATGCAGGCGTCGTCGGTGTAGTCCATGTAGTTCATGAACATGTCGCCGTTGGGGCCGTTCGAGCAGGTAACCTTCGGAAACGAGGGGCAGCCGTAGTTGCTGGTCTGCTGGGTGGGCGTGTCGCTTACCAGGTCGTTGCCGCAGCTGGCATCGCCCCAGATGTGGCGCAGGTTCAGCCAGTGGCCTACCTCGTGGGTTGCCGTGCGGCCCTTGTCGTAAGGAGCGGCGGTACCGCCGGGCAGCGAGGAATACAGTACCACTACGCCGTCGGTGCTAGCCGCGCCGCCCGGGAACTGAGCATAGCCTAGTAAGCCCTGGCCCAGGTCGCAAACCCAGATGTTCAGATACTTGGACGTGTCCCAGGCATCGTCGCCGCCACGCTTCGACTGCTTCATGGCATCGTTGGTGCTCCACGATTTCACCCGGGTCGATTTGTGGATGATACCGTTCGTAGCTGCGCCGTTGGGGTCGCGCTTGGCCAGCGCAAAGCGCACATTGGTGGAAGCAGCCGCACTGCCAAATGCGGCCGGAATCAGCGAGGCGTCGGCGTTGGTTTTGGCGAAGTCCTGGTTGAGCACATTGATCTGGGCCTGCACCTGAGTGTCAGACACGTTCTCGGCGTTGGTATTATAGAGCACGTGCACGACTACCGGGATGGTTACCGGACCGGTTAAGGCGGCGCGGTTGGCCACGGGGTTGGCGACGAAGCGGCTGGTACGGGCCTCAATTTCGGCCATGCGCTGGGCCATCTGCGGGTCGGTGGCCAACTGGCGGTCAAGCACCTCCATGGCGGCGCACTGGCGGCCATTTGCCGGCTGAACGAATTTCCCTGTCAGGCGGCCTACGTTACCATTCTGGGCCGAAGCGGAAGGCATCATTGTCAGGCTAGTCAGGCCCAGAGCAAGCGAGTAGAAAGTTCTTTTCATAAGAAGGCTTTGAAGAGGGTGGAAAAGAGAAAAATTCATTATTGCTTCATCAAGGTCGGATAAATTACGGAATTGACAATAGTTTTATTTTGAAATCAACGATTCCGTAACGAAATAGTGCGTTCATTTGAAAAAGTGAAAACCAGTAGCACGTGCTCATAACAAAGCCGCCGTCGGGCGGGCCGAACGCTAACGGTGAGGTCAGCATTCTGCCCGCGACGGCGGCCTGGTCTTCCAGGAAAAGGGCGGGTTTATTCCTGCCAGCCCTCCTGCTCATCGTAGTTAATGGGCTGCACGGAAGGGTAGCGCTCATTATGAATAGCCGCCACCAGCTTCATCAGCCGGGCCCGCAACTCGTCGAGGTTGGTGCGGTCCTGGGCCGAGATGAACACCACTTGGTTGTGCAACTTGGCCATATAGGTAGCCTGCCACTGCTCCAGGCTAGGGCGCGGAGCAGGGGCATTTTCGTCGGCATTCATCCCCTCGAACCCATCATGGTAGGCAGCCTCGCCGGTATCATACTTGTCAATCTTATTAAAGACCACCAGCACCGGCTTGTCGGCTGCCCCAATGTCCTTGAGCGTGTCCTCAACCACGGCCATATGCTCCTCGAACGAGGGGTGGGAAATATCCACCACATGCACCAGCAGGTCGGCCTCCCGGATTTCGTCGAGCGTGCTCTTGAAGCTCTCGATGAGGCGGGTGGGCAACTTGCGGATGAACCCTACCGTGTCGGAGAGCAGAAAGGGCGTAGTGTCGAGCACCACCTTGCGCACTGTCGAGTCGACGGTGGCGAAGAGCTTGTTTTCGGCAAACACGTCGGCCCGGCTCAGCAAGTTCATAATCGTGCTTTTGCCCACGTTGGTGTAGCCCACCAAAGCTACGCGCACCGTGCCGCCGCGCGATTTGCGCTGGGTCTGGCTCTGGCGGTCGAGGTCTTTGAGGCGCTCTTTCAGGAGGGCAATTCGGTCGTTCACCACTCGGCGGTCGGTTTCGATTTCCGTTTCACCCGGTCCACGCTGCGAAACGCCACCACCGCGCTGCTTGTCCAAGTGGCTCCAAAGGCCCGTCAGGCGGGGCAGCAGGTATTGGTACTGGGCCAACTCGACCTGGGTTTGGGCGGTGGCCGTTTTGGCCCGCCGGGCGAAAATATCGATGATGAGCAGGCTCCGGTCCACGATTTTCACCTTCAGCTCGGCCTCCAGGTTCCGCAGTTGGGAGGGGGAGAGGTCGTCATCGAAAATGACCATGCTGGCCCCGGTGTGCTCCACGTAGGCCTTGATTTCGGCCAGCTTACCCTCGCCCACGAACGTGCGGATGTCGGGCTTGTCGAGGCGCTGAATGAAGCGCTTGGTTACGCTGGCCCCGGCCGTTTCGGCCAGAAATTCCAGCTCGTCGAGGTATTCCTGGGTGCGGGCATCGGCCTGGCGCTTGTCGGGCACTGCCACCAGCACGGCTGTTTCTTCGTCGGTACTGGTGTCGTAGGTGCCGTTGGCGGCGGCTTTGGTTAGAATGCGACCGGCCCGGCCCTTCACGCCATCAACGGCGCCGGGGTGGCGGGTGCTGTTCTGGGCTTTGCCGCCGTTGTTGCTTTTGGGACTAGGTTTATTTGCCATCGGAAAGAGAAGTTATAAATGAACCGGCCGGCTGGCCGAAGCCGCCGCCGAAGCTGGGGGCCATAGTAGCATACGGCCAAAGTAGCGCAGTAGGATAATACGGCTTACTGGAGCGTAAGCGAGTAAGCCACCACCTGCTGAATCTGTTCCTCGGTGAGCTGGCCCTTAAAGGATGGCATCTTGCCGAGGCCATTGACGACCATATACGTGCGGCCTGCGGCGTTGAGGTTGCTCTTGGTGAGGTCGTGGGCCCCATTGAGGCCGAGCTTGCCATTGGCCCCGTGGCAGAGGGCGCAATTCTGGGCAAACAGGGTTTCGCCGGTGGCCAAGGCCGTCGCATCGTCGGCTTCGGATGGCGTTGCGGCGGCAACGGCGGCGGGTGGCAATGGGGCGACGGCCGCAGTTTCGGGCGCGTCGGGGTCCGAGCCGCAGGCGCTTAGTAACAGCAGAATGGCCAAGGCCAGGAGGCTACAAAAAGGAGTGGTAAGTAATCGGGACATGCGCAAAAGTAAACAGGTTGGCATTGGGCGAGCCATTGGGCCCGTTCAGGACTGATAACAATCTGAGCGGCGGAAAGGAGTCGGCGGTTCGTCCGAAAGCACTCCGGGTATTTTTCCGCTGGCCCCTGCGCCCTGGCCGCCTACCTTTGCAACCAACTTACCGTTCTCTGCCCCCGAATGCGCGTCGCCATCGTTATCAACACCGCCTGGAATATCTGGAATTTTCGCCGCAGCCTCGTGCGGGCCTTGCAGGAGGCCGGCCACGAGGTGCTGGCCATCGCGCCCCCCGACGCTTACTCGGCGCGGCTGGAAACCGAGCTGGGCTGCCGGTTCGTGCCCATTCTAATGGAAAACAAGGGCACTAACCCCCTCCAGGATGCTGCCCTCACCCGCCGCTTCTACCGCATTTACCGTCGCGAACGGCCCGATGTGGTGCTTCAGTACACCATCAAACCCAATATCTACGGCACCATCGCGGCCCGGCTGGCCGGCATCCCGAGCGTCAACAATGTGTCGGGACTGGGTACGGTGTTCATCGTGAAAAACCTGGTGAGCACCGTGGCCCTGGGTCTGTACCGGTTCGCGTTCCAGTTTCCGAAGCGGGTGTTTTTCCAGAACGGCGACGACCGGCAACTGTTCCTGGAGAACCGGCTGGTGGCGGCGGCCAAAACCGACCTGCTACCCGGCTCCGGCGTCGATATCAACCGCTTCCGGCCCGCCGCCGAGTTCCACCGCAACACCCCCTTCGTGTTCCTCATGATTGCCCGGGTGCTGTATGAGAAGGGCGTGGAGGAGTACTTCGAAGCCGCCCGGTTGGTGCGCGAGGCCGTGCCCGGTACCCGGGTGCAGCTGCTGGGCGGGGTAGATGAAAGCGGGGGAGTGGGCGTGAAGCGGGCCCTGTTTGAGGAGTGGCTGCAGGCCGGAAACGTCGAGTACCTGGGCACCTCCGACGACGTGGCCGCCCTCATCCGCGAGGCCGACTGCGTGGTGCTGCCCTCATACCGCGAAGGCACGCCCAAAACTCTGCTCGAAGCGGCCGCCATGGGCAAGCCCATCGTGACCACTGACGTGCCCGGCTGCCGCGAAACCGTGGTTGACGGGGAAAACGGCCTGCTCTGCCAGGTCCGCGACGCCCCGGATTTGGCCGCTAAAATGTTGCAGGTGCTCCGCCTGCCAGCCGCCGACCTCGACCAGATGGGCCGCGCCGGCCGCCAGTTGGCCGAAACCAAATTCGACGAGCAGATTGTGCTCAATAAATACCTGGCTGTGGTAGCCGAAGTAGCAACAAGTCGTTCCGGGCGCGGCTAAATCTGCCTAACTTGCGGCCACCCGGCCCCGCCGATTCTCAATCTTAGCTAGTGTATGGAGTTCAGATACTTTGATATTCCCGGAGTAGTAGAAATTCTGCCCAAGGTGTTTGGCGACGCCCGGGGCGCTTTTTTCGAGTCGTTCAGCGCCCAAAAAATGGGCGATGCCGGCATCGTGGGCGACTGGGTTCAGGACAACCAGTCGCGCTCCGACCGGGGCGTGGTGCGGGGCCTGCACTTCCAAAAGCCGCCCCACGCCCAGGCCAAGCTGGTGCGCGTAGCCGCCGGCCGCGCCCTCGATGTTATCGTGGACATCCGCCGCGATTCGCCTACCTACGGCCGGCACGTATCAGTGGTGCTCGATGCCGAGCGCTTCAACATGTTCTATGTGCCCGTCGGGTTCGCTCACGGCTTCACGGCCCTCGAAGACAACACGCTCTTTCTTTACAAGTGCACCGATTACTACGCCCCCCAATCGGAGGGCGGTCTACTCTGGAACGACCCCGCTCTGGGCATTGACTGGGGCGTAGAAAACCCCACCATCTCGGCCAAAGACCAGGTGCTGCCCACGTTAGCCGAGTTCGAGAGCCCCTTCTAGGATCACGGATTAGCGCGGATTTCAACGGATTGAACGGATTTTGTAGCCGGCCCTAGTGGTGGCGTCCTCCAACAGCAAAAATCCAAAAAAGCCACCTCAACTGAGGTGGCTTTTCAATTTTCAATTGACTGCAAAATCCGCGCAATCCGCGCTAATCCGCGATTCAGAGGAGTTCCACTAAACTCTCCAGGCCCATGCCGCGGGAGCCTTTAACCAGAATCTGGCGGTGACGGGGTGGGTTTTCGCGCAGCCAGGCGGCTGCTTCGGGCTTGCTGGCAAAATGCAGCATCGAGGAGTCGAAGGCGGCGGCGGCGGCCATGTCGGGACCGATGAGCACGACTGTGCCGAAGGGCAGGCCCTGCACCAATTGCCCCAGGGTGCGGTGCTCGTCTTCACTCTCGGTTCCCAGCTCAAACATGTCGCCCAGAATAACCACTTTATCGGCGGGGTTGCCTGGGCGGGTGGCGAAGCTGTGCAGAGCGGCGGCCATGCTGCTCGGGTTGGCATTATAGGCATCGAGGACTACCTCATTGGCGGCGGCAGTGCGCACGAGCTGCGAGCGGTTGTTTTCGGGTACGTAACCGGCCAGCGCCGCCCCAATGTCGGCGGCCGGCACCTGGAAATAGGCCCCCACAGCGGCGGCAGCGGCCAGGTTAGGGAAGTTGTACCCCCCCGTAATCTGGGCCTCCACGGCGTCGCCGTTAAATAAGCGCAGCGTTACCTGGGGGGCGGCAGACAGTAGTTCGGCCGGGTAAGTATCGGTGGGGCCGGGGTAGGTGACGCGGTCGGCTACCGGGGCGGCCAGTTCAGGCAAGCGGGCGTCGAGCGTATTTACGAAGGCCGTGCCGCCCACCTGCGCCAGAAACCGGAACAGCTCCCCCTTGCCCTTCACGATGCCCTCTACGCCGCCGAAGCCTTCGAGGTGGGCCTTGCCGATGTTGGTAATCAGGCCGTGGGTGGGCTCGGCCAAGCGGCAGAGCAGCTCGATTTCCCCCTGGTGGTTGGCCCCCATCTCGATGATGGCCAACTCGTGCTCGCCGGGCCGGATGCTGAGCAGCGTGAGCGGAACGCCGATGTGGTTATTAAGGTTACCCTGGGTGTACTGTACCCGGAACCGCCGGCTCAGCACGGCGTGCACCAGTTCCTTGGTGGTGGTTTTGCCATTCGAGCCCGTAATGGCCAGCACTGGCAGTATCAGTTGGTGGCGGTGGTAACGGGCCAACTCCTGCAACGCCACCAGCGGGTCGGGCGCGTACGTGTAGCGGGCGGGGTCGGTGTCGGCCAGCTCCTGGTCGTCTACCACGGCGTAGCGGGCGCCGGCTGCCAGCGCCGCTGGGGCGAAGTCGCGGCCCCGGAAGTTGGGGCCGTTCAGGGCAAAGAACAGCGTGCCGTTTTGGGGCTGGCGCGAGTCGGTGCTGACGGCCGTAGCTTGCTGGAAACGGTCGTAGAGCGGCGCGATGTCTGCCATGCGGTTTGTACGTAAATTGAAGCCTAAACGAAAGAAACTGGTTATGAAGGACGCGCTATCAGGGAACTGCGCATGGAAACTATTCGGCCTGCTGCTGGTCGTGGCCCTGGGAGGCAGCCGGCCGGCCGCCTCCCAGAACAATGCCAGTTTTGGCTTTGAGTTTCGGCCCGCCGCAAAAGTAGTGCAGGGAACCGACACGCTGCGCAACGCCTGGGCCGGGGGCCTCAACTCGCCCCAGTTCTCCAACCTCGACCTCAACGCCGACCAGCAGCCCGACTTAGTGGTGTTTGACCGCATCACCAACCGCGTGCTGCCCTTTCTGAGCGTGGCCACCGCCACCGGCCGGGTCTGGCAATTCGCTCCCGAGTACGCGGCCCTGTTCCCCGCCGACCTCAACAGCTGGCTGGTACTGCGTGATTACGACTGCGACGGCCGCCCCGACCTGTTCACGGCCGATGCCTCGGGCAGCAACATTCGTGTGTTCCGCCACGAGCCCGATACCCAGGGCCGCCCGACGTTTCGGCTCGTCACGAACCTGCTCACTTACTTCGACCCCGGTCCGCTGGGGGGCAACATCAATATCGCGGTGGGTGGCTATAATATGCCGGCCATCGAGGATGTGGACGGTGACGGCCGGCCCGATGTGCTGAGTCCGGAGTTCGGCACTGCCACGCCCAGCATTTACTATTATCGCAACATCAGCCCCGCCAACAACTGCGGCGCGCTCCGCTTCGAGCTGGCCTCGCGGGCCTGGGGCGGCGTGCGCATCTGCGGCCATAGCTGCGCCAGCTTCCTGTTCGGCGACGACCAGTGCCGGCCCGCGCCCGCCCGGCCCACGCACACAGTGGGCTATAACCTGGGCGCTTTTGATGTCGATGGCGACGGTGACCTCGACTTGCTAGCGGGCCGTAGCAACTGCCCCGACCTGGCGGTGCTGCGCAACGACGGTACCCGCACGCTGGCCCGCTTCACGGCGGCTGGCCTCAACGCGCCGGCCCCCTTCCACAGCCAGCCCGCGCGGGTGCCCAACCAGCCTGCCGCCTACCCGGCAGATGTGAACTTCGACGGCCGGCCCGACTTGGTTATCGCGCCCAACCTGTTCGACAACCGTGACAATGATGACACTGTGGACACCCGCCAGTCGGTGCTCCTCTACCGCAATGCGGGTTCCGGCCTGGTGCGGGAGCAGCCCGATTTCCTGCAGAGCAGCATGCTTGATTTGAGCGAGCAGGCCGCCCCCACCTTCGCCGACCTCGACGCCGATGGGCTGGTGGATATGCTGGTGGGCGCCGTGAGCCGCGGGCCGGCGGGCGGGCCTTACCGGTCCGTGCTGCACTACTACCGCAACGTGGGCACCCGCCTCCAGCCCATTTTCCGGCTTGAAACCGATGATTACCTGGGTTTAAGCGGCCGCCGGCTGGCCTCGGTGCGGCCGGTGCTGGTCGATTTGAACGAGGATGGCCGGCCAGATCTGGTGTACGCTGCTTTCGGCCTGACCAGCAGCGTGGGCACGCTCACCTACGTGCTCAATACGGCCGCTGCGGGCCAGCCGGCGGCTTTCAATTTGAGCGCGGCCGGCATGCTGGCTAACCTGTCCCCGCAACGCTACGCCATGCCCTGCTTCGCCGATGTAGATGGCGACGGGCACCCCGACCTGTTGCTGGGCATCACGGGCAGCTCGGCCGCTTTCCCGGGCGGGCCGTTGCGCTACTACCGCAACACCGGCACGGGTAACCTGGCCCAGCGGTTCGTGCTCCAGAACAACGATTTCGGCCAGCTCCGCACTAGCACCGGCGAGATACCCAGCTACCTGAGCCCGGCCGTGGCCGACTTCGACGGCGACGGCCGCCCCGACCTGCTCACGGCCGATGCGGGCGGCAACGTCCGCTTCTTCGCCGATCTGCGCAGCCAGCCAGCCGCCTTCCAGGGGCGCACCAATCTGTTTTTCAGCGCGCTCAGCCAGCAGTTCGGTCCGGCCCGCTGGGGCAGCTCCTTCTACATGCGCCTCGTGCCCACCGCCGACGACGTAAATGGCGACGGAGTGCCGGAGCTGTTTCTGGGGCAGGAAACCGGGGGCATCAGCAGCTTCGTGAGCCGGCGTGGCACCGTAACGGCCACCCAGTCCGCTGCGGCGGTGTTGGCATTGCGGGTGTACCCAAACCCAGCTACTACCCAAGTCAGCGTAGAAGCTGCCCAGCCCGTGCGCCTAACCCTGCTCGACCTAACGGGCCGCCTCGTGCGCGCCGAAACCCCGGAAGCTGCCCACACCCACCAGTTCTCCGTCGCCGACCTACCGCCTGGCATCTACCTAGTTCGGGCCCGGAGCCTGAACGGCGAAACCACCGTGCGCCGCTTGCAGGTACAGTAGGGGAGAAGGGAGGTGTGATGGAACTATCATTCTGAGCGAAGGCGGAGCCGGAGTCGAAGAATCTCTACCGCTTTGTTGATTTATCAGTTCAACGAAACGGTAGAGATTCTTCGACTCCGGCTCCGCCTTCGCTCAGAATGACGTTCCTTTTCTCACCTCTCACCTCTCACCTCTCCTTCGTTCTTCTATCTCAACTCAAAATTATCCGCATCGTTGAGAGCGGGGAACCGTTCGCGGAAGGCGTGTAGCTCGTCGTATTGCAGGCTGCGGGTGATGCTGGTTTCCTGGTTGCCCACCTCCACCAAATACTCGCCGCGCATGTCAATCAGGGCCGAGTCGCCGGCGTACGTGACGCCGTTGCCGTCGAGGCCCACGCAATTCACGCCCATCGTGTAGGCCAGGTTTTCGATGGCCCGGGCCCGCAGCAATGTCATCCAGGCGGTGCGGCGGACGGCGGGCCAGTTGGCGGTGTAGAGCAGCAGGTCGTAAGGCTGGGCCGGGTCGTTGCGGCTCCAGACGGGAAAGCGCAAATCGTAGCATACCAGCGGGCAGATGCGCCAGCCCCGCCATTCCTCCACCAGGCGGGTAGTGCCGGCGGCGTATATCTTGTGCTCACCCGCCATCGTAAAGCGGTGGCGCTTGTCGTAATGGCTCCACGAGCCGTCGGGGCGCACCCACAGCAGGCGGTTGAAGTACTGGTCGGCCGCGCGTACCATTAGGCTGCCCGTCACCACGGCGTTGCGGGCGGCGGCAATCTGGCGCATCCATTCCAGGGTGGGGCCTTCGGGCGACTCTGCCAGGGTAGCAGCCTCCATGCTGAAACCGGTCGTGAACATCTCGGGCAGCACAATCAGGTCGGTGCCAATGGAAATGGCATCAATGTGGCGCTCCATTGCCAGCCGATTGGCCGCCGGATCGTGCCAATGCAACGAGGTTTGAATAAGAGAAACGGTCAGGTCGGGTGAGGGCATAGGGGCTACGTGAGGTGTTATATCCTAAAGGGCACGGATAAATTACTGAGAATACGGAGCTAATGAAGTAATTGGGCTCCCTTTGTCGTCCCGGATTCCGCCGTTCCGCCCCCGGCTTCGGCCTGCCGTAGCCGCTCAGCCGCTGCCTGCAGGGTGGTGGGTTGCTTGGCAAAACAGAAGCGCACCAGCTGGTCGTCGTGCCCGTTGTGGTAGAAGGCCGAGAGCGGTACCACGGCCACACCCGCCTGTTCGGTCAGGCGGCGGGCAAATGCCACATCGTCGAGGCCAGGGGCCAGGGCGCTGAAATCGGCCACCTGAAAGTAGCCGCCCTGCGATGGCAACAGCTCGAAGCCGGTGGGCGCGAGCAGTTCCCGCAGCAAGTCGCGCTTCTGCTGGTAGAAAGCGGGCAGCCCGTCGTAGAGCGCGGTATCGGGTAGCACGTCGGCCAGCGCGTGCTGGGTGGGCGTGCTCACGCTGAAGGTAATGAACTGGTGTACCCGCCGCAGCTCGGCCGTGAGGGCGGGCGGGGCCAGACAATAGCCCACCTTCCAGCCGGTGGCGTGGTAGGTTTTGCCAAACGAGGACAGCACGAAAGCCCGCTCCCGCAGTTCGGGGTGGGCGCTCACGCTGGCGTGGGTGGCCCCATCGAACACCATATGCTCATATACCTCGTCGCTGAGCAGCAACGTGTCTGTGTTGCGCAGCAGGCCGGCCAGCGCGTCGAGGTCGGCAGCCGAAAGTACGGCTCCGGTGGGGTTGTGGGGCGAGTTGATGAGCACCAGCCGGGTGCGGGGCGAGAGGGCGGCGGCCACCCGGTCCCAGTCGGGCCGAAACCCGGGCGGCATGAGCGGCACGTACACCGGTACACCCCCCTGTAGGCGCACGGCCGGGGCGTACAGGTCGTAGGCCGGTTCCAGCAGCAGCACCTCGTCGCCGGGGCGCACTACGGCCGCCATCACGGCATAAAGCGCCTCAGTGGCGCCACTCGTGACGGTTATTTCGGTATCCGGGTTGGGAGCGTAGCCGTAGAGGCGAGCCGTTTTCTGGCTAATGGCCTCGCGCAGCCGCAGCAAACCGGGCATAGGCGCGTACTGCTGGTGGCCGGGCGTGAGCACGTGGCGGGCCAAGGCTTCGAGCAATTCCCGAGGCGGGTCGTAGTCGGGAAACCCCTGGGCCAGGTTAATGGCCCCGTGCTCCTGGGCGAGCTGGGTCATCACCGAAAAAATACTGGTGCCCACATCGGGCAGTTTCGAGGGCAAGGCGGGAGTAGGCATAGGGGGTGGGTTCAGCCCTCAAGATACAGCCCGCCGCCCAAAACGCGAAGCGCCCCCGCCCTAGCGGCGGTACGGAAACCGCTTGGCGGCATTGCGCATCAGGGCATTGGTGAGGTCCTGGGGGGTGGTGAGAACCGTCCCGCCGCCGCCCTGCAGGTTGCAGTCGTACTTCCAAAGCAGCCGCCCACCCTGCTCGTCGTTGAGGCTAAGGGAGGCCAGCACTTCATCAGAAGGCGCATAATAGGGCGTGAAGACGTTGATGGCCAGTGCCACGCCCAGGGGCAGCGGCTTGTTGAGCAGCAGCTGGCCCGTCACGACGGCATCGACGCCCAGTATGCGGGCAATTTCCTCACGCGGCCGGTCCTGCACGTCTTCGTAGCTCAATCCGGCCTGCTGAAGCAGCGTGTTGGTGCGGGCCACGTCCTGGAACTCGACCGTGTAATCGTTCTTGGAAGCCCGCTGCAGCAACCAGCTAAACACGTTGTTCTGCACGGCCAGTCCGGTCTGGTATTCCTGCTCGGCCAGGCTCTTTTGAGTGGGCCGGGGGCCGATGCCCGCTAGTTGCGGAGCGGGTTTGATGTGGACATTGAAGGGCAGAATGGCCACCATTTTGTGGCGGGGCTGCACCGTTTGGCTGAAATTTGGGGCGAGGTAGACCCGGGGCGCGCACGCTGTCAGCCACAGCAGCAATAGAAAGGGTAGGAGCTTTTTCATAAGACACAGAAGCTAAAAAATGAGCGCCGCCCCGCGTCCGGCCTACGGGTAGGCAATGGGCAGAACAACGGCATAAGCTTCTGGCCAGAAGGGTAAAAGGCGGTTTGCAAACCTGGTGCCACATTCGAACATAAAAGTTCAGAATTCGAAAAATAAATATTCAGCACACCCAAAAAACGTTACACTGCGGGCAGCGTAACGGGCTTTTTTGGGTGCAACCCGAGCCAGTTGGCTCGTAATCAACTCGGCTACAGCGGGTTCTTGAGCAGCTCGGGGAACTTGTGGCGAAACTTCTCCACTTTGGGCGTCGAAACACTTTGCACGTAGCCCGACTCGGGGTGGAGGCGGTAGTAGCCCTGGTGGTAGCCCTCGGCGGGCCAGAAATTCTGGAACGGTACTACCTGCGTTACGATGGGGCTACTGTACTGTTTGCTGGCGTTCACGCGGGCAATGGCGTCATCAATGGCCTTTTTCTCTTCGGGTGTGCGGTAGAAGGCTACGGACCGGTACTGCGCCCCAGCGTCGGGACCCTGGCGGTTGAGCGTGGTGGGGTCGTGAGCGGCCCGGAAAAACACGTCGACCAGCGTGGCGTAGCTTACCTCTTTCGGGTCGTAGTACACTTCAATGGCTTCGGCGTGGCCGGTTTCGCCCCGGCCCACCTGCTCGTAGGTAGGGTTGGCCTCGGAGCCCCCGCTGTAGCCCGATACCACAGCCTTCACGCCTTTTAGCTCCTCGAACACCTCTTCGGTGCACCAGAAGCAGCCCCCGGCGAAGTCGGCCGTGGCCAGGCCTGCCATGTTGGTGGGCGCGGCGTCGGCCGTGGAGCGAATGCCGGATGAAGCGGCGGTTGCGGTTTTCTGGGCCTCGGCGGGCCGTTCGGTGCAAGAGGCCAGCAGCAGGATAAACATGGCGGCCAGGCTGTTTTTCAGGAAGTGAGTCATGTAGCTACAGACATAAAAAGAAGACAGAAAGTTTAGCGGCCGGGCCGCCGTAGCTTACCTACGCAAACCTAACCCGCCCGGACGTGACCCTGCGGTTTGCGCTACAGGCCAGCAGCGGCAATGGCGATGTGAAAGTACGCCCGGCTTGCTTTCGGGCCAGGGGGGTAGTTTCTTCGGGCTCCCTAATCATAACGCCGCTTTCCGTGACTTGCTTTTCTCGTCTTCGTTGGCTCGCCGCCGTGCCGGCCCTGCTGTTCTGGCTGCCGGCCGCGGCCCAAACGCTGTTGCCCATCGAGCAGCAGGTGGCGGCGGGGGTGCGCTGGTACGAGGTGCGCACCCCGCATTTCCGGGTAGTGTACCCAGAGGGCTTCGACGACCGGGCCCGGCGCACGGCTCACCGCCTGGAGCAGGTACACGAGCCAGCCGGCACCTCGCTCGGGCTGGGGGCCCGGCCCGTGACGGTCGTGCTCCAGACCCGCACCACCATTGGCAACGGCTTCGTCACGCTGCTACCCCGCCACTCCGAATTCTACACCACCTTCCCCCAAAATCCCTTCCTGACCGGTACCCTCGACTGGCTCGACCAGCTCACGGTGCACGAGTACCGCCACGTGGTGCAGTTCGATAAGGCCCACCAGGGCGTGGGGCAGCTGGGCTACCTGCTGGGCGGTTTCGGCGGGCTGGGGCTAACCACGCTCGGCATTCCCGACTGGTTTTTCGAGGGCGACGCCGTAGGTACCGAAACGGCTCTCACCCGCAGCGGCCGGGGCCGGATTCCGAACTTTGATGCCTACTTCCGGGCCAACCTGCTGGCCGGCCGAAGCTACTCCTACGCCAAGGCCGTGAGTGGCTCCTACCGCGACTACGTGCCCAACCACTACGTGCTGGGCTACTTCCTGACTTCGCGCCTCAAGCGTACTGCCCCCAGCCCCGACGTGTGGGGCACGGTGCTCAACCGCTATTATAAATTCCCGGTTTATCCGCTCTCATTTTCCGACAAGCTCCGCGGCCTCACCGGCCTGCGCACCGACGACCTTTACCAGCAAACCGTGCAGGAGCTCGACAGTCTCTGGCGCACCGCCCGGGCTGGGCAGGTACTCACGCCGGCCGCCGAGTTCCGGGTGGCGGCCACTGAGAAAGTATTTACCGAGTATCAATACCCGCAATACCTGAACGACAGCACGGTGCTGGCCCTCAAGAGCGGCCTGGGCCACACGCCCCAACTCGTGGAGTTACGCCAGGGCCAGCCCGAGCGCACCCGGCTGGTGCTGGGCCTCTACCACAATGCCGAGCAGCTATCGGTGGGCGGGGGGAAGGCCGTGTGGCTCGAATTCCGCTACCACCCGCGCTGGCAGCAGCAGGTGTACTCCGAGCTGCGGCTGCTCGATCTGGCCACCGGACGCTTGAGCCGGCTTGGCCGCCGCACCCGCTACACCACGGCCGTGCTCTCGCCCGATGGAAGCCAGCTGCTGGCCGTCAGCACCGACTCGGCTTACCAGCACCGCCTGCACCTGCTCGACCCCTCAACAGGGGCAGTGCGTCAAACTTTCGCTAACCCCGCCAACGAACCCTACCTGCACCCGCGCTTCGGGGCCGACGGGCGCACGGTGGCCGTGGTACGGCTGGAAACGGCCGGCAAGCGCCTGGAGCTGCTCGACGTGGCTACCGGCCAGGCCCGGACCATCTTGCCGGCCGCCAACGATAATATTTCGAACCCCCAACCCTGGCAGGATTACGTGCTGTTCAACTCGCCCCGCTCGGGCCAGGATGAAGTGTACGCCGTGCGCATAAGCACCGGCCAGGTGCGGCAGGTAACCAGCCGGCCGGTGGGCAGCTACCACGCCGCCGTGAGCCCCGACGGCCAGCGGCTGGCCTTCCACGAAATTCGGGCCCAGGGCAGCCGCGTGCTCGAAATGCCGCTCCGCCCCGATGCCTGGCTAGTCGGCCCGCCCGCCACCGGCCCCGCCAACCTTTACGCCGATGAGCTGACGGCCCGCGAGCCGGGTGCCGCCACGGTAGGTCCGGTATTGCCCCGCGACTCGGTGCCCGGCTTGCCGCTGGCCGTGCGCCGCTACCGCCGCCTGCCCCACGCGCCCAACCTCTACGGCTGGGGCCTGGTGCAGAGCCCCTCGGGCAGCGGCCTCGATCTGGGCATCCGGGCCCAGGACGTGCTTAGTACCACCCAAGCCGTGGCGGGCGTGGGCTACAACGGCGCCGAACGCACCGGCCGGGTGTTCGCCGATGTTAGCTACCAGGGCCTCGGGCCGGTGCTGGATTTGGGCGTGGAGTACGGCGGCCGCCGCGCCAGCCAGGTGCTGCGCTCCGGCGATGTGCTGGAAGACCAGTGGCAGTACACCCGCTTAACCGTGGGCAGCCGCCTGCCGCTGGTGCTCACCACGTCGCGTATGCTGACTTCCCTGACGGTAGGCGCCTTCTATCAACTGGAGCAAACCCAGGGCTACGACCTGCCGGCCCAGTTCGTTAACGAGGTGGGCCCGCAGCCCCTGCACGCGCTGCTGGGCACCGTTGCTTTTGCCCGCACCCTGCGCCAGAGCTACCGCGATGTGGCCCCGCGCTGGGGCCAGAGCGTACTGCTCACCGCCCGCGACACGCCTTTCGGCACGGGCAGCGGCCTGCAAACCCGGCAGCTGGCGGCCCAGGGAAGTCTGTTTCTGCCCGGTATCGGGTTGCACCACGCGTTGCGGCTGCGGGCGGGCTACCAGTACCAGCAGCAGCGCGAGTACCGGTTCGGGGCGGCCATCTTCTACCCCCGCAACCTGCCTTATCTCAGCTTCGACCGCCTTACCTCCTTCAGCGCCGAGTACCGCCTGCCCCTGGCTGATGTGCACTGGGAGCTGGGCCGGCTGCTCTACGTGCAGCGCCTCAAAGCCAACGTGTTCTTCGACGGCATCCGGGGCGAGTCGGGCCCGTTGCGCCGCAACTACCATTCCACCGGCTTCGATGTGTCGGCTGTGTTCAACCCGCTGCGTCTGCGCACCCCGCTCGAAGTGGGCCTGCGCACCGTGTATAACTCCTATACTAAGTACTGGGAGCTCCAGCCGCTGGTGCTCAATATCGGGTTTTGAGTAGGCAATAGGGCTGAGGTTGTTAGGGTGTAGATGACGTTCTGGCTTGCTTCCACCAGAACATCATCTACACCCTAACAACCTCAGCCCTATTTCCCTACCTCAAATACGAGTACCGGTTGTTCATGCTCGGCATCGTAAAGCTGGAGGTGGCGGTTGCTAATGAGGTAGCGCCGCACCTGCGGTAGTAGCTCCAAGTAGCGCGTTTCCAGGGGCTGTGCCGAACAGTAGGAATTCGTACTGGCCTGGGGCGAGAAGCCCAGCGCGTTGTTGCCCGGCTGCATGGTAAACCCGCCACCATACTGGTTGCAGAAGGCCAGGCCGGTATTGGTATTATTCGTCGAGCTGAGCGTGAGGCTGGTCCGCGACTCGGCGGTGGCTGGAACAGGCTGGCCCTGCAGCTCTAGCAATTGCCATTGCCGGTCGAGCAGGTACACGGGAGCCGGAGCTGGCTCGCTGCCTTTGGTACAGCCGCCGAGCAGTAAGCCGGTGGCCCCCAGTAGCATGAGATAAGAAATGCGGGGCATGGGCAGCAGCAAGAGAAAAGATGGTGGATTATTGAAGGCAATGGCCTACCGGGAGGAGCGCTAACGCTTCCCGGTAGTTGCATGGCCGGGGTAACATGGCTTAATTATTGTTATTTTTCCTTCCGGAAAAGTTCCTTGTGATTTCACTTTATTTCATATTGTTATGATTATCCGCCAAAAGGCTTTAAGCAGTGTGGCCGCATTAGCGCTGGTAGGAGCCACGGCTTTCGGTTTTGCGGGGCCTCCCGATCCTGCTTTTCTGGTTCAACGCCTGTTGGCCTTCTATCAGACCCAACCCGAAGCCACGTACCTGCACCTCGATCAGGCCGCTTACGCGGCCGGCGAAACGCTCTGGTTTAAAGCCTACGTGGTGGATGCGCGCGCCCACCGGCCCGACTCGCTGAGCCGGGTACTATACGTGGACGTGGTGACACCCGAGCGGCGAGTGATTTTCCAGCGCACTCTGGCCCTGGAGCAAGGTATGGCGGTCGGCGACATCATTCTGCCCGATACGCTGTCGACCGGCGTGTATACCCTGCGGGCCTATACCAGCTGGATGCGTAACGGCGACGAAGGCTTGTTTTTCACCCGCCGCGTGCCGGTGTGGCAGCTAGCCGTACCGGCTAGCGGGGGGGGCGAGCCGTCGGGGGCACGCCGGGCCCAACTGGCGCGCCAAGCCGCGCGGAAGCTGGCTGACGCGCTGAAGCCAGAGGTGCAGTTCTTCCCGGAAGGCGGCGATTACGTGGCCGGGCTGCCCACGGTGGTGGGCGTGAAAGCGGCCGCCGCCAACGGCCGGGGCCTGGCCCTGGCGGGCGTCATCACCGACAATAAAAAGCAGGAAGTAGCTCGCTTCGCGACGCCCGCGCTGGGCATGAGCTCGTTCAACTTCACGCCCCAGGCCGGCCAGCAGTACCGGGCCACGGTAAGCCTGCCCGACGGTACCACCGCCACCTACGAGCTGCCGGCCGCGCAGGCCACGGGCTGGCTGCTGAACGTGCGCGAAATCGGCAACGAGTTTCGGGTGTTTGTGCGCTACCAGGGCACGGCCCCCGGCGCTGCTTCGCCGGAGCCGCTGCAACTGCTGGCCCACGTACGGGGCGAACCTGTGTATGTGGGTGGGGGCGAGGTAAAGCCGGGTGAAACGTTCTCGGCCGTTATTCCGAAAAGCAAGTTGCCGGCCGGGATGCTGCACATTACCCTCTTCGATAAGGCCCAGGTAGCCCAGGCCGAGCGCCTGGTGTTTGTACCCGAAAGCCAGGGGCTACAAGTGCGTCTGTACGCCGACAAACCCACCTACGGGCTGCGCGAGAAGGTGACGCTCGACGTGGAAGTAACCACTGCCGCCGGGCAGCCAGTTCCGGCCGAGTTGTCGTTGGCTATTTCCGGGCTGCCGACGCTGCCCGCCGACGCCGGCGACGCAACCGATGTGCGGGCCCATTTGCTGCTTACGTCCGAGCTGCGCGGCTACGTCGAAAACCCCGCCTTTTACCTGAAGGAGCGTACGCCCGCAAGCCGGCAGGCGCTCGATAATCTGCTCCTGACCCAGGGGTGGAGCCGCTTTACCTGGCAGCAAGTGCTGGCCCCAGGCTCGCCAACAGTCAATTACCTGTTTCCCTTCGAGCGCGCCCCTACCCTGGGTGGGCAGATCCTGCGTGGCAATGGCAAGCCCATGGCCCAGGGCAAAATCAGTATGCTCGTGGGCCAGCAGAATGATCTGGTCGTGAGCGAAGCCAATGAGGAAGGACGTTTTCTGTTCACCGGATTTACGGGCCCCGATACCACCACCGTCATTCTGCAGGGTCTTACCGATAAAGGCAGCAACAATGTGCTGCTGCAACTAAGCGAAATCTGGCCCAACCCGGGGGCGGGGTGGCGGCCGGTGGGGCCCCTCTCACCGGTCCTGAGAGAATCAGCGGCCTTAACGGCCTACGGACAGCGTAGCCGGCGGCAGCAGGTGCTCGAGCGCGAGTACCGACCCGATTCCACGAGTGGTATTATGTTGCGCAACGTTACGATTAAAGGGCGCAAGCCAATTGATAACAGTACGTTATCCGTGCACAGTACGGCCTCGGCCAGTGCTGTCCTATACGCCCGCGACTACCCCAATCTGGAAACGTATCAGGATATTTTTCAGATGATACAGTCGCGTGTGCCCGGAATGAATGTAAGGCCTTCGGGTTCATCCTATTCGGTCTTGGTTCGCGGCATCAGCTCAATGTCGGGCCCTAATGAGCCCCTGTTTCTGCTCGATGGGCTTCCTCTCGCCGACTCCGAGGTGCTGATGACTATTTTGCCTACCAGCGTAGACCGCATTGAAATACTGAAGGGTGGTGCCGCGGCTATTTACGGTAGCCAGGGAGCGGGTGGGGTAATTGCCGTCTATACCAAGCGCGGTATGGGCGACTACTCCGGTGTGTTGGCACCCGGGGTGGCCGTGCGCCGGATGCCGGCCTACTACCGGGCCCGCGAGTTCTATGCCCCCCGCTACGACACCCGCCGCCAGTCCGATAAACCCGACCCCCGCGCGACCACCCTCTACTGGCAGCCTCGCCTGTCGGTACCTGCCTCGGGCCGGACCCGGCTTACGTTCTACACCGCCGACCAGGCTGGCACGTTCCGGGCGGCCGTAGAAGGCATATCGCTGGCTGGCCAGCCCGCCACTGCCGAAACAACCCTGGCAGTGCAGGCGCAGCCTTAAAGGGCAGTATGTTCATTTTCTGGCCTGGGTCCGGCTTTTGGTTTGGCAGAAACTGGACATGTGAATGCTAATATATCTTCTCAGATTGAGAACAAAGCCCGGCTATTTTGCATATTTCCTCATTAAGTCAAGTAATTATCCGCCTGCCGATTTGTGCCAGCGAAGCTGTTTAGAAAGTGCCCGGAATCAATCGGAACGTCAGATGAGGCCTGATGTTCTTTTGACTTTGTAAACAGCTTCATCATTTCTTCGCTGGCTTGGTTGGTGCCCGGAAAAACAAGTTTATTTTATCTTTTCAAATGGCCGCATTACCTTCTCGGGGCCTGACGCGTGAGCTTAACAAGTGCGTTATTCTAGCTGATTTGCCTCACTTACGCCTGAGCGGCAATCGACAGCAGCGGCGGCTGTATGCCACGTGGCGCGGCTACCTGACGGCGGACCAAATAAAAGAGGGCGCCGGGCAAGTACTAAGCCTGATCCGGGAGCAGGGCTATACCCATTTGCTCAACGATAACTCCTTGGTGACGGGCATGGACGAGTAGGCGCTGCAGGAGTCGATAGCTCTGGTGCTTATGCCGTTGCTCTTCGAGGCCAGCCTGCACTACCTGGCTTGGGTGCTGGCTTCCGACCCGCGTGCCCGTGACTTCGCCGAGGTGGGCGTGGCCGCAGCTACGTGGCCCCTGATTCTAACGTTCGAGGAAGCCGATGCAGCTACTGAATGGCTGGAGCAGGTGGGCTGAACCTGGAAGCAGCACGCGCGGGGAAACCAGCGGCGCCGAATGTTTTTGCCGTGCTGGCTGTTAGCGGCCCACTGGTCCATTCTTCCGCTATCCTGTTGCCCATGCGCCTACTTGCTTCGTCTTTCTGCCTGACTACTATCTGCGGCACCTTGCTGGCTCCGCTGCCCCTGCCCGCGGCCGGCAATGGCTCTTCGGTTACAGTCGTCGTATCGGATCTGGCGTCTAGATCCTCGGCCGTGAAGCTGTACTTCTATAACGTGCGCGAAACCTTCCTCATCAAGGGCGGCTACACGTTTATGCGGGTGGTGAAGCCCGCGGGCCAGCGCCAGGTGAGCCTGCCGGTGCAGCTGCCGCCCGGCGAGTGGGCCGTGGCCATCACCCAAGACCTGAACAACAACGACAAGGTGGACAAGAACATGCTGGGCATCCCAACTGAGCCCTTCGCCTTCTCCAACAACGTGCGCCCACGCTTCTCCCCACCCGCTTTCGACGACTGCAAGTTCACGGTCAGCGGACCGGGCAAGGTGGTTAATATTGCGCTGCTGGCCAAGTAGGCAGCGGCCCCGGCTGACTGGCTGCAAGGACCAGGAGAGCAAACTTTTCGGGGGGCTGCAGGGTTTATAGGCGTTCAAATCGATAAAAAACCGCCCATCATGAAAATAGAAATCTGGTCCGACATCCTGTGCCCGTTCTGCTACATCGGTAAGCGCCGCCTCGAAAGCGCGCTGTCCACCTTCGGGCACGCCGACCAAGTGCAGGTGCACTGGCGCAGCTTCGAGCTCGACCCCCAGGCCGACCCCACGCCCGGCGAAAACCAATACGTATGCCTGGCCCGCAAATACGGCAACACCGAAGAGTGGGCCCGCCAGATGAGCGCCAACATGACCCAGATGGCTGCCGAGGAGGGCCTGGCCTTCGACTTCGATAAGCTGGTGCCCGCCAACTCGCTCGACGCCCACCGGCTCGTGCACCTGGCCGCCCGCCACGGCCGCCAGGATGCCGCCAAGGAGCGCCTGTTCAAGGCCTACCTCGAGGAAGGCCTCGACATCAACGACCCGACCGTGCTTACCCGCCTCGGGGCCGACCTCGACCTGCCCGCCGCCGAAGTAACGGCCCTGCTGGCCTCCCGCGAATTCGAACAGCAAGTACGCCAAGATGAGTACGAAGCCCAGCAGATTGGCGTACGGGGCGTGCCCTATTTCGTCTTCGACGACAAGTACGCCGTGTCGGGCGCCCAGCCCACCGCGCTGTTCCAGGAAGTACTGGAAAAGGCGTGGTCGGAAGCCAAGCCCCGCTTCGAGGAAGTAGCCAGCGCCACCGACGGCGCCGCCTGTGGCCTCGACGGCAGCGCCTGCTAAGCAGCACCAAGCCGAGCATCTGGCCCAAGAAATAGCCGCCTCCCACCAGGGCGGCTATTTTCGTTTCTATCGATTTAGTAACCACAGGCATGGCCGTAGCGACGCATCTTTACGCCTTCTCGTGAACGGTACTGGACCAACGGCGCGGTCGACAAGACGCAATGATGCGTCGCTATAGCCAGCTAAACCCACCGTTTACGCAACCGCTTTATCCCAAGATATTTATCCAATTATGCCGCCGCCCCATTCACCCAGCCCGTTTCTCAGTTCTCACTTCCGGCGGTAGGGGAAAGTGGGCTCCACGGCTTTCACGAGGCGCTCGGTCAGGCGGTCGGGGCGGAGCGACGACTGGCCAGTGGCGGTGTAGTCGAAGCGCCAGACCAGTTGGCCGCTGCGGCAGTCGTGGAGGGTGAGGTTGGTGGTAGCCTGGCTGGTCGGAATGGCCGAGGGGCCGATAAGGGGCTCGTTGAGTAGTAGTTTGGCTGCCAGGCCCACGCCGGCCGGCAGGGGCTGGTAGAGGTCGGTCTGGCCCGAGAGCAGGGCATCGACGCCGAGTATCCGTTGCAGTTCGGCCATCGACTGCTCGGGCAGGGTGGCATAGCTGATGCCGGCCTGCTGGAGGCGGCGGTTGGTTTCGGCCACCGGCTGGAACTGCACTGAGTAGCCAGTGGCCGGTTGCTGGGCCACGAGTTGGGTCAGCAGCAGTTGTTGAAGCTGGTACGCCGTAGCCTTTACTTCGCGCTGGTGCTCCTCGCGCCATTGCTGCTGCCCGCGTTGCAGGGCCGCCGTACTCGTGTCGGTGCCCCCGTAGCGGATATCGCGCAGCCGCAGCCGGTCTTGGGTAACTTCGAAGGGCAGCACGGCCACCGTGCGGTGGGCAGCCAGCACGGGGGCATCGAGGGTGCGGCCGGCGTACTGTTTGGGCGCGCAAGCCGCGAGCAGCAGCAGGCCCGCCAGCAGTGGATAGAGGAAAAATTTCATGGAAATAGCCTAGAAGACGACCGATAGATTACCTGCTTTTCGCCGCCGCGGATATCGTGCCAGATTGGGCGGCAACCCGTTGACCAGGGGTGGCGCAGGTTGCTGCATCAGCGCCAGACCAGCGGCCGGCTTGCTCCTACACGGTGCCCCATAACCTATGCCGTAGCTTGGGCTAAACAAGCGTAAAAAATGAACTTATAGGATAGAAGTTGGCCAAATTAGTACAAAATCGATAACATCACCCTGCAGGAAGAAGTTATAGAAAGAAATCAGTTCGTTCAACTACTTGCAACTCTATGAAAACGACCATCAATATCTTCCTTTTTGTCCTTATGGTTCTGGTAACCGGCTGCACACCGGGCGTAACGGTCCAGAAAAAACCCGGCACCGACTTCAGCCAGTACCGCACCTACGACTGGGCTAAAACCGACGTGAAATCGGCTGACTCAGCCAATCCTATCTATCAGAGTACGCTCAACGACAACCAGATCCAGCAGGCCATCAGCGGCGAGTTGGCCAAGCGGGGAATCCGGCAGGCAACCGGCAGCACTGCCCCCGATTTCTACCTGACCTACCACCTCTACATTGATGAGGCTGAGCGCACGGTGAGCCGTCCGCCGGTTGCAGGTTATGCTTTCCCGTATGCCATGAGCTACCGGGGGCGGTTTCTGCCGATCAACTACGGCTACTGGTACACCACGCCCTACTACGGCCGGTCTACGCGCACCGAAACGTACCAGGAAGGCACTATGATTCTGGATTTCGTGGATGCCAAGACCAACAACCTCGTGTGGCGCGGCTCCGTGGCCGATGCTGTAAACAACCCCGCCCGCATCGGTGCCGAGTTCAGCCGGGTAGCCAAAGACATCCTGGACGAATTCCCGGTCCAGAAGATGTAAAGGCAAGCGGGCTCGTTGGGCGTTGGCCCGGCGGGCTACCAGCCGTAGTGTCGGGCGCGGTCATAAATCCGCTCGATGCGCTGCTCCAGCATCTGCACCAACTGCTCCCGCTCGGGCTGTTGCTCCGCGCCGGCTAGGTGCAGCAGGTCCTGTTGGGCTTGGGTTAGCAGGGCCTCAATTCCGAGCCATTCGGGCATGGGGGCGTTGGGTTGCTCGGCCCGGAGGCGGTGTAGCTCCAGCAGCTGCATGGCTAGGCGGGCCAGACGGCGCAGAAGCTCTTGGTCGGCGGCCGGAAACAGGCGGTCTTCCCGATCGAGGACGCAGAGGGTGCCAATGGCGAAATCGTGCTCGGTGAGCAGCGGTGTGCCGGCGTAAAACTCGAAACTGGTCTGGGCCTGCGACTCGGGACTAACCCAGGGGCACGGATGCTGTTGCAGGTCGCGTAAAATGGTGGTGTCGTGGGTGTAGATGGCCGCTGAGCAGATGCAGTCGATGCGGTTCATGCGTTCGGGCACCGGCAGCCCCACGCTGCCCGGGTATTGCACCTGGGTGTCCTCGACGATGGACATGATGGATATGGGGGTGCGAAACACCGAGGCCGTAAGCCCAACAACGGCCTGAAAAATCTGGTGTCGCAACGGCAGATGCACGTAGAACTGGACGGCCTCCAGCCGTTCCACCTCATTGGGCGGAACGGAAGCAGAGAAGTAGTTCATGAGGAGCGAGTGGCTAGGTGAATGGGAGAGGGGAGAGCAGAATCAACTAATAGACCCGACAGCCCTGATTAAGTTGCCAGAGTAGCTGAAATTCTGTCAGTTGTCTTTACTCAACTTAAGCCCCACACCCTACGCCGTTCTTCGCAACCTGAATTATCTGCTACCTAACTACCGCGCCGCCACAGAAGCTCCCAGTCGACAAGGGCGAGTGCGCCCGCAGCATTTAGGTGGTCTGGGGAATGACTTGGATGCTATTTCCGACACCTGGGAAACGCTGTGGCGCGTGTTGCGGCAGGGTGGTTGTTACCGCGCCGGCAATGCCAACGTAGAGTGGGCCGAAACCATTGCCCCGCACCTCGACCCAGTCCGTAGTACCTCGGCCAGCTTTCAGTGCTTTCGGTGGGGACTAGGGCAGCTGCAATAGCGGTAGCTTTTCGCTTAAATACTGCACGCCCGGGGCCACACCTGCGCGGCAGCAGAGTCGTAGCGCTGCTGCGAGCCGCAACGAAGGATGGGTAGCAGTTGCTCGCTGGGGCCGGACTGGTAGCTGGTAGCACGCCGGAAGGGTTACTCGCTCATTTACAAGATTTTGGCAATCTGGGATGATTGCAGCTACTGGCTGTTGAAAACGACTGAGTGCTTCCGCACCTCGTGGAGGCAACGCTTTCCACGCCGTTTGCCCGGGTGTTGAAAACGACTGAGTGCTTCCGCACCCCGTATTTCACCAATCCCAATTCCTTCCAAACTGTTATGAAAAAGCAACCATTGTTCTCCTTGCTGCTAGTCGGTCTCCTGTATGTGGGCGGGACCGAAATGGCTTCGGCCCAAACCATGGCTTCTCCTGCCACCATGCAGCCGGCCACGGCCTCCACCGGCAAGGACCTGGCTGCCAGCGCGGCCCTTTCCCCCGACCATACCACGCTGCTTAAGGCGCTGGGTGCCGCCGGCCTCGCCGACAAGGCCAAGGAAGCCGGGCCCTACACGGTATTTGCCCCCGACAACGCCGCGTTCGACAAGCTGCCCGCCGGCACCCTGACCACGCTACTCCAGCCCGCCAACAAAAAGAAGCTGGCCAACCTATTGTCTTACCATGTAGTAGCCGGCAACGTGATGGCCGCCGACCTCAAAGATGGCCAGGTAGTGAAAACGGTGCAGGGCGAGTCGCTGACCGTGGGCGTGCAGGGCGGCACCGTGACTCTCACGGATGCCAAAGGCGGCAAGGCCACCGTCACGAAAGCGGATATCAAAACCACCAACGGAGTGGTACATTCCATTGATACCGTGCTGATGCCCGCCAAATAAGCGCCGGTATCCAGCCCCTCTGCTTACAAGAAAGGCCGCCCGATTCGGGCGGCCTTTCTTGTAAGCAGAGGGCTGGATACCGGCGCCCACGCTGGCTCGTTTGGCGAACCAATGAGTTGGTTATGCCTCTATCTGGCTGGGGACTGGACGGTGCGGGCAGGCATGTTGTTGGTTTGGCCGGCCGACTTGTAGGCAGGCGGAGTAGAAGGCAAGCTGGGGGCGACAGCGCAGCAGCTACTCATCGAGGCGGTTGCGGAGCAGTTTGATGGTTACTATCTGTTAGCTCTGACCCTCCAATCTGTTGGCGAGTCTTTCGTTGCCAGGTGAACAGAAATGGCAGCAGACCCAGTATCAGCAACGTTGTTCCCGCAATAGCTAAGCGGGTGGCGAGTGGCCACTCTTCGAGCGGCAGCCGAATAAGTGCCACACTTTTCAAAACAACTTTGCTCTCATAGTAGTGGGTCCAGGAAGTGACTACAGCTAGGACGAATAGCCCGATAGGAATAAGCTTGCTCTCTCGTCGATGACATACAACAAGCGCTGAAAGAACGCAACTGGCTAAAATAGCTAGAAACCATACATACAAAGGGTCTGCTATCAACCCACTTACATCTTCTGTTGATAAGCCTTGAGCGGAGGCGGTTACTGCCTTAATTGCTCCCTGTTCGTATAATTCCAGTATCCTGGCGTATAGAATTATCGCTAATTGCCGCGCACCAAGTATGAACAAAGGCACAGATAAGAGGGTGTTGGGGAATTAGCGTTGTGCCAAATAAAAGCAAGTCAGTAAGTTGCGGGTGGAGTTCCTAGGCTCCCACTCGCATTATGGTTGACGGATACCAACCCCTTACTGACTCGCAGTGGCAAGTTATCGCGCCCCTGCTGCCCGTGCAACGTAAACGGCAGCATTGCCTGCGCCATATTTTGGACGCCATCCGCTACATCTGCCGCACGGGCTGCCAATGGCGCAGCTTACCCACGTGCTTCGCTCCCTGGTCAGCTGTGTATTACTATTTCCGCCGCTGGCAGCTCAACGGGCTCTGGCAGCAACTCACTGACCGGGTCAATCAGGCCGACCGTCTGGCCGCTGGCCGGGCGGCGGTGCCCTCGCTCATTTGCCTTGACAGCCAGAGCGTGCGGCTGGCCCCGCGCATTTTTGAGCACCGGGGCCTGGACGGCGGCAAACACGTCAATGGCCGCAAGCGGCAGATTCTGACCGATGTACAGGGGCGTATCCTGGCTTGTCGCGTCCACGCGGCCAACGGCCACGACGGGGTCGAAGCGCTGCTGTTGTTGCCCACCCGTTCCCAGTGGGGCCAGCGGCTGGTGACGGTGGTCACGGACAAAGGGTATCGGGGGCGCTTTGCCCAGCACCTGGTTCGGCTGGGCCTTACCCACCAACTCGGCAGCCGCCCACCTAGCGCCCGCGGCTTCGTGCCGGTAGCCAAACGCTGGGTCGTGGAGCGAACCTTCGCCTGGCTCACGGGATTTCGCCGTTTGGCTATTGACTATGAATTTACGCCTCGTTCGCACGAAACCTGGATACTAGTCGCTAACATGACCATGTGTCTCAATCGATTAGCACATGATTAATCCCCTAACACCCTCTAAGAAATGCAGGAAAAGTAAGCGCCAATTGATTTTTGGGAAACGTAGAATCATGTCCGTTAAGCTGATGCAGTTATGAAAGGTATCTGCTCAATTTTGGACTGTAAATCATGAATGCGTTCCGCTGCTTGTATGTTGAATCCGGAAGTAATAGAATTTTGAAGCTGCTTATGAGCAGCCCGGAGAAATACTCCGGCCTCAGCACTATTTCCCTCGGCCCACGTTACGGCTGCCTGAGCGAAAAGCCCCTCTTGCTCTGTAAAAGGCTTTACCTGTCGGGCTTGGTTCAGCCAAAGGCGTGCCTGTGCTGCATTGTTTGTTTGCAGAACGGCTATGCAGGCAGCTTCACAAAATAAATATTGTTGCACACTTGCTGAGGCAATGTCCTTGCGCTCAATTGCCTCATTTAGGTGCAATTGGGCCTTTTCAAAATCATGGCAATCGTCAAAGTAAGCATAGGCCCAACAATGCGCATAGCAGTCGAGTACATTGTTGCTAATGGTTTCGCTGCTGTATGACAAAAGGCTGCTTATCAGTTCATCCTTCCATAAACGTGGACGAATGCCAGCATAAGAATCGCCTGAAAGCTGCAGCAAAAAGAGCTGCTGATACATTGCTTTATCCCGTCGAAGCAGATGTAAAAGCATGAGGCCATTTGGGATGTCACCAGAAGTAGTCGTTAAAGGGATGAATCCTATTACTCCTAGGAGCACGGAGATCCATCCAAAAACTGAGAAAAAGGAGGTGAATAAATACTTGAGTAGAGTGCTTTCAGCCGGGCTACTTTGTAAAGCTGGTAAAGTGGCCAGCAGCAAAAGAGCGAAGCCACCACTCAATAGATTTACTGTCGGGCCGCTGGCTACCACCAGAATATAACGGCGACGTAGGTGCTCATAATTGGTGGTATACCCCCGGACCTTACCCACCATGTTATAGCTAAACTTCTGCAGGCGAGTTTTCCAGCCGTCTGGCTTTCGCTCTAGAAGCAGAACGCCGGTGTTAAATTCTACTATTTTGAAATCTGCCAGGAGTGCTCCTGATATATGTCCTATCTCATGAATAAGTACGGCTAAAAAGGTGGCAGATAAGAGAAGCGGAAGCCAAAGTAATAGTAAGCCTAACCAAGGGAGCTGTAACGAATCTGCTTTGGATGAGAAGCTGTTGAACCAATCGGCCCCTTTTAACCACAATACGAGACCCAGCGACAATGATACGTTGAACAAGCCCTGTCGCCTTTTCTTCCTTTTTAGTTGCTCAGGAGTAAGGGCAGACTTAGGGGTGTCAGGTTTAGAAAAATCTAGCATAGCATTAATAGGCAAGGGCGGTGCCAGCACCGCCAATTGAGGGCAATAAAAATAGGCGCTATTTCCGAAGAAATAGCGCCTATTTTTTAGCTAGACGGATTACCTACACCCCCACCGATTCCTCGCTGCCTAGCTCGCTGAGCAGGCGCTTGGCGGCGGCTACGCTGGTTACGTTTTCGAGGCTGAGGATGAGCTGCTGCTTGCGCTCCTTGAGGGTGGCCGAGTTGGGGTGGGTCTGCACGTAGGAGAGGATGTTGCCGAAGGTGTCACTCTGGAAGTAGGCCTCATTGTTTTCGGCCGCGATGTAGCCTTTGAGCACGTGCTTCTTGTAAGTGAGGCGCTCGAAGCCCGCGTGGCGGCCCTGCCAGCGCAGGCGCACGATGTCGGCGAGCTGCTCCACTTCCTCGGGCAGCGGCCCGAAGCGGTCCACAATGCCACTGAGCAGCTTGCGCAGGTCCTCGGGGTTTTTGGCCCTATCCAGCTTGCTGTAAAGCTGCAACCGCTCCGACACGCTGCTCACGTAGCGCTCGGGAATGAGCACCTGGAGGTCGGTTTCGATGTTGCACTCCTTGGGGCCGGCCGCCCCGGCGGCTTGCTGGAGGCGCTGGGTGGGGTCGCCGAGGAACAAGTCGCGGAACTCAGTTTCCTTGAGTTCCTGCACCGCCTCATCCAGAATTTGGTGGTAGGTCTCGAAGCCCAGGTCGTTGATGAAGCCCGACTGCTCGCCACCCAGCAGGTTGCCCGCCCCCCGGATGTCGAGGTCGCGCATGGCCACGTTGAAGCCCGCGCCCAGGTCCGAGAACTCCTCCAGGGTGCTCAGGCGCTTGCGGGCGTCGCTCGGCAGGCCGGCCACCGGGGGCGTGAGCAGGTAGCAGTAGGCCTTTTTGTTGGAGCGGCCCACCCGGCCCCGCATCTGGTGCAAGTCGCTCAGGCCATGCATGTGGGCGCGGTTGATGATGATGGTGTTGGCGTTGGCAATGTCGAGGCCGCTCTCGATGAGCGTGGTGCTTACCAGCACGTCGTAGTCGCCGTCCACGAACTTCATCATGCGCTTTTCCAGCACGTTGCCATCCAGCTGCCCGTGCACGTACGACACGCGGGCATCGGGCACGAGGCGCAGAATCATGCTGGCCTGCTCCTCGATGTCCTTGATGCGGTTGTGCACGAAAAATACCTGCCCGCCCCGCTTGATCTCGCGCGAAATAGCGTCCCGAATCAGCAGCTCGTCGTACACGTGCAGCTCGGTTTGCACGGGCTGGCGGTTGGGCGGGGGCGTGGCAATCACGCTCAGGTCGCGGGCGCCCATGAGCGAGAAGTGCAGGGTGCGCGGAATGGGCGTGGCCGAGAGGGTCAGCGTGTCCACGTTCACCTTGATTTCCTTGAGCTTGTCCTTGGTTTTTACCCCGAATTTCTGCTCCTCGTCAATCACGAGCAAACCCAGGTCCTTGAACTTCACGTCCTTGTTGGTGAGGCGGTGGGTGCCGATGAGGATATCGGTTTTGCCCTCCGCCACCCGGCCCAGCGTCTCCTTGATCTGCTTGCTGCTCTTGAAGCGGTTCACGTACTCCACCGTCACGGGCAGGTTGCCGAGCCGCTCCCGGAACGTTTTGTAGTGCTGCATGGCCAGAATGGTGGTGGGCACCAGCATGGCCACCTGCTTGCCATCGGCCACGGCCTTGAAGGCCGCCCGGATGGCTACTTCGGTCTTGCCGAAGCCCACGTCGCCGCACACGAGGCGGTCCATGGGGTGGGGCACCTCCATGTCGCGCTTCACGTCTTCGGTGGCCTTGGCCTGGTCGGGGGTATCCTCGTAAATAAAGCTCGATTCCAGCTCGGCCTGCATAAACGAGTCGTGGGCGAAGGCGTGGCCGGGCGCGGTTTTGCGCTTGGCATACAGCCGGATGAGCTCGGCGGCAATGTCCTTCACCTTCTTCTTCACCGACTTCTTCTTGTTCTCCCACTCCGGCGAGCCCAGCTTGCTCATGCTCGGCGGCGTGCCCTCGGCCCCGCTGTACTTGGCAATCTTGTGCAGGGCATGAATGCTGACCGTAAGCACGTCGTCGTCGCGGTAAATCAACCGGATGGCTTCCTGGAGACGGTCGTTGATATCGACCTGCGTGAGGCCGGCGAAGCGGGCAATGCCGTAGTCCTGGTGCACCACGTAGTCGCCGGGTACTAGGGTGCGCAGCTCCTTGAGGGTGAGGGCCTTTTTCTTGGAGAACTTGCGGGTTTCCTGGGCCCGGTAGAACCGCTCGAACAGCTGGTGGTCGGTGTACACGACCAGCTTCAGGGTTTCATCGATGTAGCCCTCGCGCAGGCCCAGCAGCAGGTGCTGGAACTGCACGTTGTTGTCGAGCTCATCGAAAATGGTGCGCAGCCGGTCGGCCTGGCGCACCTGCTCGGCGGCAATAATGTTGGTGTAGCCTTTAAGCTGGTTTTCGTGCAGGTTCTTTACCAGCCGCGCGAAGTCCTTGTTAAAGCTGGGCTGGGGCTTGGCCGTGAAGGCAAATGCCTCGCCGGTCTTGAAGTAGAACCGCTTGCCAAATTCCACGATAGGAAACCCGTCGAGCAGCTTCTTAAACGACTTAACCGACTCGAACAAATCCTCCGGCTTGCTTACCACCTGCGTGCCGCCGGCCACGGCTAGCAGCTCCTGGAAGCCCGCCTCGGCCCGCTCAAACGACTCCGTTACCACGTCCAGGGTCTGGCGCAGGTCCTTGGCCCATAGCACGGTGTCGTCGGGAATGAAGTCGAGGAACGCCTCCCGGGTTTCCTGGAGCAGCTTGGTCTGCACGTTCGGAATGATGCTCACTTGGTTCTTCTTGTCCACCGAAAGCTGGCTCTCGGGGTCGAAGGTGCGAATCGTTTCCACCTCATCGCCGAACAGCTCGATGCGGTAGGGCAGCTCGTTGGCGTAACTGAAAATGTCCACGATGCCGCCGCGCACGGCAAACTGGCCGGCCTCGTACACGAAGTCGCTCCGCTCGAAGTCGTACTCAGCCAGCATCTCGCTGATGAAGTTCACGTCCAGCTTGTCACCCACCTTGATAATGAAGGTGTTTGCCACGAGGCTTTTCCGGTTGATAACCTTCTCAAACAGCGCCTCAGGATACGTTACGATCAGGGCTCCCGGCGTCTCGCCCGCCTCGGCTTCCCCGTTCGGGCCATCGGTGGGCTTCTTGGCCTTGGCGGCAGGAGTTGCGGGGGAGGCTTTGGTATTCAGCCGGTTCAGCACCTCGGCCCGCATGAGCACGTTGGCGTTTTCGGTTTCGTCGAAGCTATAGGGCCGTTTGTACGAGCTCGGAAACAGCAGCGGCTCCTCGTCGGGCAGCAGGTGCTGCAAGTCGGCCAGGAAATAAGCGGCCTCGTCACGGTCGTGCAGAATGAACAGGTGGGGCCGGTCGGGGTGCTCGTGGTGGAGCGCCGCAGCCAGTACCGCATCCTGGGAGCCCACCAAGCCGCGCAATTGCAGGCGAACCGGGGCTTCGGGCGCGGTGGCGGGCCGCAGCGAGTGGCGGGTGGCCGGGTTCAGGCGGGCACCCACGGTGAGCACGGTGGGGTCGAGGAAGTAGAGCTTGAGAAAGTCGGAAACCTGCAAAACGCGAAGAGGCTAGGAGGGAAGGCAAAGGTAGAAGCCCGGCCGGAGGGAAATCCGGTCGGGCGGGGTAGGCAGACGGCGCGGGCGGCGCGCTAGTCAATACCCCAGCCAGCCCCCGAAAGTTTCCGCCGCTTTTCCCGGTTCGCGCCGTATCTTCCGACTTCACGCGGCACAGAGTCCGAACCCGGACGCAAGGCTATGGTAGACAAGCAGCCCGCCCCCGGCGGCGACGAGTGGGACGACATTGTGCAGCAGCTGCGCCAGATGAGTGAGCACGTCCGCCAAGACGGTCCCCTGCCCGAGCAGGAGCGGGCCGCAGTCGAAAGTGCCTTCCGCCAGGGCCTGGCCCACCTCGAAAACGAAGTGCAGGGCCTGCGCGGCGGCCTCAAAGGCAGCAGCGGTAGTTTCTAAGGCTGCTAAATCAGAAATTAAAAGAAACCGAGATTCTTCACGGCGCTCTGAATGACGTTTTCTTCCTAACCACTAGTCCCCAACATTGCGCGGTTCTTCTCACCTAGCCATTGGCCTGATTACCGGCGTGGCCGTGGCCGGCCTCGTGCCGGGCGTGCCATTTTCGCCGGCTGGTATTGCCCTGGCGGGTTTCTCGGCCCTGGCCCCCGACCTCGACCACCCCAGTTCCCGGCTCAGCCGGCGGCTTGGCTTCACCCAACAGTACGTACGCTGGGCCTTCTTGGCAGTGGCCGTTAGTATGGCGGCGTATGCCTACTGGCAGTTGCTGCCGGGCCCCGACCGGCGGCTGGCCTTCACAGTGGCCTTGGCCTTCGGCCTGATTGGCGGTGCCATGCAAGGCGAAACTACCCGCCGGCTGGCCTTGCTATTTACGGGCCTGTGCACGGTGTTGGCAGGCCTTTACACCGGGTTTGTGTGGTTGAGTATGCTCGGCTGCTTCGTGTGCCTAGCCCCGTTCAGTAGCCACCGTACCTACACCCATACGCTCTGGGCTGCCGCCTTCTGGACCTACATCGGCCACCTAGCCAACCAGAGCTTGGGCTGGCACGGGGTAGCCCTGTTTGCGGGGGGCGGCTACGTGTCGCACCTGCTGGCCGACTCACTCACCAAAGCCGGGGTGAAATGGCTGATGCCGCTGGTTGATATCAGCTTTAAAATTCCGCTTATTCGCACCGGTTCGCGCAGCGGCAATTTGCTCGAAGTAGCTATCTGCATTGGTTACGCGCTGCTGGTGCTGGCGCTGGTGGTCAGCCGGCTACAGTTTTAGCGCCCTCCAGACGCTGGCTGCAGATTTTGCCACGAGCAAGTCGCCGCCCCGCTGCAGCCAAGTAAGCTCGACCGTAGTATTGGTCAGGGCGCGGCGGTTGGCCTGCCAAATCCGATTCCGAAAATGAGTCGCAGGTTCTTTGGTCTAAATCAGGGTTAAGTTAATCCGCCAAAACCGTGCATCGGCCGAAATTTGTGCCTGCATGCACTCCTAACTATTACCTTTCAGTCAGTAATTCTATTATCCATCAGCCGGTGCCACTTAGGCCTGAGCCAGAGGCTACTACCCATTGCCCATCGTTCGTTGGCTAGCCCAACGCCTTGGCCGTAGTCCGGCAAGGGAACTGATTCATTTTAATTTCCGCTAATAAGCAGCTATGACTTCATACTGTACGTCAGTTTGCGCTAACCCTACCGCAAGAAGGGCCCAACTATATGTTAGATCTGGGGCATTATGCCTCCGGCCTTACCGCCGCCGCTGACTTTGGCTGAGCCGGCCCAAACCGTCGCCGCAATGCCGGCCTCACCGGTTGTTAACCTAGTTAATGGGCCCGCACTTAACTCACTGGCCGCTTCCAAGAAAAGCCCTCCCGAAAACACGCCAACTCGTATCTTTGCCCCGGCTATTACCGGGAGTAGTCTTTCTGAACGCCCTCACCCGCTCGTACTCACACACCCCCTTTTGCGCTTAACCCAATCTACTTATGAACCAGATGAATAGCCCCCTGATCAGGATCGGCGTTTTCTACGACGGCAATTATTTCCTGAAAATCAGCGATTACTACTACTTCCAACACGACCGTAAGGCCCGTATCAGCCTCGAAGGTCTGCACGAGTTCATTCGTCATCAGGTAGCTGAAGAAGAGGATGTTGATGTACGCCTGAGCCAGATCATCGACTCACGCTTCTTCCGCGGCCGTCTTTCAGCTACCGAAGCCCGCGATAAGGACCGCCTGTTCCACGACCGGCTGCTCGACGATATCCTCATGAACATGGGTATCTCGACGCATTACATGCCCCTGAAAACGCGCGATGGCCGCTTGCAGGAAAAGGGCATCGACGTATGGCTCTCGCTCGACGCGCTGGAACTGGCCATGCACAAGAGCCTCGACGTGATTGTGCTCATCGCCGGTGACTCCGACTACGCGCCCCTCATCAAGAAGCTCAACACGGTGGGTACCCGCGTGATGCTGCTCAACTGGGACTTCAAATACACCGATTTTAAGGGCGAAAATCGCGTAACCCGCGCCTCGCAGCAGTTGCTCGATCAGGTAACCTACCCGATCCAGATGCACGAAATCATCGATCAGGGCCTCACCGACGGCGACGAGCTGGTGGATGCTCTGTTTGTGAATACGCCCGAGCCGGCCGCTTACCCCAGCACCAAGCCCGTGCGCCCCACCGGCCCTACGGCCGCTGGCCCGGTTGGCACTATCGGCATCAGCACTATCAAAAACCTCAAAAACGGCTTCGGCTTCGTCGTGATGCCGCCCAACAACCTGTTCTTCAGCTACGCTGATATGGCAGAGGGTGACTTCAACGACCTGCTGGAGGGCGACTGGGTGGAATTCACCGTCGGCCGCAACCACCGCGACGAAGACTGCGCCCGCAACGTGCGGAAAGTCGAGGCGCCCGAAATGGAGGAAGGCGACGAGGACGACTATGGCGACGAGCAGGAACACGAAGACCACGATGAGCACGACGAGCATGAGTCGGCTCACTCGCCCGAGCGGATGTAATTTGTCGGCTTATGAGCTGCTAGCTGAAAGCCATTAGCTATTCACCTGACCGCCCATTAGCTTGCATAAATTGAAGGACCTTACCACGTTCAAATGTGATAAGGTCCTTTTTCTGTCCGGAATAGCGTTTTTCAGCTAACCAGCGCCCGGAAACAGCAGGTCGTGGAAGTCGCGCTTGGTGGCGGGGTAGCGGTTGAAGGTGCCCAGGCCCCGGGCCACCACTAGGTTGTTGCGGCCGGGGCAGCTGATGGTGGCGCTGCTTACGAGCAGGGTTTTGCCGGTGTGCTCCACCGTGCCGCGGGCTACTAGGGCGTCGTGCAGGTGCACGGGGTAGAGGTAGTTGATTTTGAATTCGACCGTTGAAACCAGCTCGCCCGCCGTGAAGGCCAGCGAGAGGGCGGCCGCTCCCAGGGCGGCGTCCATGAGGCCGGCCAGCACGCCTCCGTGGCAGGTGCCCGGCGACGATAGGTGCTCTGGGCCGATGGTCATGGTGTAGCGAATGTTGCCGGGCTCCTCCACGTGCAGCTCCATGCCGTTAGTGCGGCCGTACACGTTGATTTGGTTGTAAATAGTGATAAGCGACGTAATGTCGGCGGGGAAATCCATAGACGAAGCGGCAGGCAGATAGCGTGGGAAGGTGGGAAAAGGTAGGCACTTTCCGCTACAACGTGCCGCCACCGGTCTTTTTTGAGCCTCTGATCTGTTGGCTGGTGGCTGGTGGCTGTTGGCCAGCGAGCCAGCAGATCAGATGTCCCGGCGCATCAAAAAATGCGGGAGGCACCCGAAAAGCGTGTGCGACTCGGCCAGCACCAGGTAGCCTAGGCGCTGGTAGAACGGCACAGCTCCGGCGCGGGCGTGCAGCACGATTTCGTGCAGACCCTGGCGGCGGGCGGCGGCTTCGAGGTGTTCGAGTACCTGCTGGCCCACACCCTGCCCTTGCCAGTCGGGGTGCACAGCCATAAACCGCACCTGTCCCTGCTGGGGACCTGCCGGGTGCAGGCGGCCCACGCCAATGGCCTGCCCGGATTCGGTGGGCGAAAGTAGCAGGGCGTGGGTGGTGGTGGGAGCCTCGTCGTCGGGGGCTTGCTCCGAGCCGGGGGGCTGCTGCCAGGGCTGGCGCAGCACTTCGTAGCGCAGGCGGTAGTAAGCGGCCCACTCGGCGGGCGTTTGCGGACTGATGATGGTGGAGCCAGGAACGGACATGGATGAAAGCAGCTGACGGGAGGCCTAAAGAACGAACTATTGGCCACTTGCTACCGACTCGCGCGGCGGCATTTCGGCGCAGCCCTATCTTTGAGGAGCTGTTCTGCGTTAAGACAGTGTTTTCTCTTCCCCTTTTACCTTCCCTTCCTATGCCTTCTTTTGATATCGTGAGCAAAGTAGACCCGCAGACGCTCGAAAACGCGGTGAATACGGCCAAAAAAGAACTCCAGACCCGCTACGACCTGCGCGACACCAAGGGCGGCATCGAGCTCGACAAAAAAACCAACGTCATCACCCTCACCTCGGAAAACGACATGCGCGTGCGGGCCCTCGAAGACATCGTGCTCACCCGCCTCGTGAAGCAGGGCATCGACGGCACGGCCCTCGATTTCACGGCCGAGGCCCACGCCAGCGGCACGATGATGAAGAAGGAGGTGAAAGTGCGCGCTGGCATCGACAAGGACGCGGGCCGCAAAATTATCAAGGCCATCAAAGATGCCAAGGTGAAAGTGGAAGCCCAGATGCAGGACGACCAGGTGCGCGTATCGGCCAAGAAAATCGACGAGCTGCAGGCCGCCATTGCCGTGCTTCGCAGTGCCGACATCGGCCAGCCCCTGCAATTCGTGAACATGAAATAGGGGTTTTTGATGTGATAAATGTGGCCTGATGTGGGGCCGTACAGAAGGCAGCGGGGCGCTAAGTAAAGTGACTCATGCCAACTTTCTCTTCCCATTGCACACATTCATCCCACGTTTCCCTCATTTCCCACGCTTCGCACAGTAATCAAATGCACTTCGACTTTTCGGTTTTTTCCCAGGCGCATACCTGGGTGAGTTTGCTCACGCTCACGTTCATGGAAATCGTGCTGGGCATCGACAACATCATCTTCATTTCGATTATCGTTAATCGGTTGCCGCGGGCGTTGCAGCAGCGCGGGCGCACCATTGGGCTGCTGTTGGCGCTGCTGTGCCGCATCGGGCTGTTGCTGAGTATCAGTTGGATAGTAGGGTTGAAGGCGGCCCTGTTTACGCTCGATTTACCCTGGGTAGACGGGCCTTTCGGCGTTTCGGGCCGCGACCTTATTTTGCTAGCCGGAGGTCTGTTCCTGATTGGCAAGAGCACTACCGAAATCCATACCAAGCTCCAGGGCGAGGAGGAGGAAATGGCGGCCGGTAAAGGGCAGGCGTCGATGGGCAACATCATCTTCCAGATCATTCTCATCGACATTGTCTTCAGCTTCGACTCGATTCTAACGGCCGTAGGCCTCGTAGACAACGTGCTGATTATGATTCTGGCCGTGATTCTGTCAATGGTCGTGATGATTGTCTTCTCGGGCGTGGTGGCCGATTTCGTCAACCGCAACCCCACCATCAAAATGCTGGCCCTCTCTTTTCTGATTATGATTGGGGTGATGCTGGTGATGGAAGCTTTCCACCAGGAAATCGAGAAGGGCTACGTGTACTTCGCCATGTTCTTTTCGCTGGTCGTGGAAATGCTCAACATGCGCCTGCGCAAGAAAACCGAGCCCGTCCACCTGCGCGATTCGCCCTACGATTGAGGCCGATTCGTGAAGTCCGGTGCTACCACAAAAAGCCCGCAACAGCTGTTGTGGGCCTTTTTGGTGGTTTCAGTCGTCGTTGCGCGGCGAGGGCTTAGTAAAAAACGTAAAATGCCAGCAATAGCCCTAGCGCCACGCAGTTAACAAGCCCAAAGCTGAAGGCTTGGTCGGGGCGCAGTCGCCGCAGCAGTACGCCCGGGGCGGAGAGTAACACAGCGCCGCCGAGGACTTTCAACATGCCGAACCGGTCCAGGTCCCAGCGCTGCCCGCGCAGCTTACCCGAAAGCACATCCACGGTTTTGGGTAAACCAAATAAGCGCGTCTGATCAATTGCTATCCGGTCGCCAGGGACTAGGTCCGCCGAGGTTGAAGTGCGGAAACGGGCTTGTTCGGTGTAAAAAACCAGGTAAGACATATTCCCTCCCCCCCGGCTCCGGCGGGCCACGTAATCGAACCGCTGCACGGTTTCGTTGGGCAGGTGGGCCATGGTGGCGTAATCAGCGAACAGTAGCCCGACGAATATCACGCTGAACGCGGCCACCGCCCGTAACCACGGCCGGAAGCGGGCAAACTCCGCCGCGTAGTGAATATGCGTCGGTGGGGGCGATGCCCGGTAGCCGGGCCGCCGCCGCGGATCGGTCCGGGCCGGCGCTGGCCGGGTGGTGGGGGCTGGGGAGCCGTCGCCCGCCGCAGGCGGCGTCGTAGGCAGCGCGGCGGGTGGGGTTGCTCAGCACGTCGTAGGCATCGTTCACAGCCAAGAAGCGCTGATGGGCGGCCGGGTTGGGGGTGCGGTCGGGGTGGGTGAGCAGCACCAGCCGCCGGTAGGCCTGCCGGATAGTATCGGGCGAAGCATTGGCGAGCAGGCCCAGCGTGGCGTAGTGGGTGTTCACGGCTAGCGGCTCAGCTCCGCCACGGCGGCGGCCTGGTCTTGCACCCGGCGGGTGGCCAGCTCCAGCAGGCGGCGGTTGAGCTCGGGGCGGTGCTGGCGGTAAAAGGCCAGTTCGTCGGTCGTGAAGCTACCCACGACCAGGCCCACCACGGTGTAGCGCAGCTTGGTGTTGCGGGCCAGCAGCTCGCCCAGCAGCCGAACCTGGTCGGTTGCGTCGGCCGTGGCCATAGGTACATGGTGGTCGCGCACGAAGTCGGCTACTACGGCTAGTAGCAGCGGGTTCTGGAGCTTGAGCAACGGCCGCAAGGTGGCGTGTAAGAAGTCGCCGGGCGTAGACTCGGGGGTGCTGGCGGGGGCGGCTGCGACGGTTGGCCGCAAAGCCACTAGCGCCGCATCGGGGCGGGGGAAATCGGTCATCGGCAGAAAAGGTAAAAACAAAAAACCGCCCGGCAGCTTGCCGGGCGGGTTTTTTAGGTTGCCAACTGGCTCCCGAAAGCTTAGTGCTGGATGACGAGCTTCTTGGTGATGGTGCCTTCCGAAGTAGTCAGGCGCACCACGTACACGCCTTGGGCGATGCCAGCCGTGTTTACCGTTACGCCTTCCTGCTGGAGACGAGCGGCGGTAACGGTCTGGGTGCGTACGCGCTGGCCCAGCAGCGACACCAGCTCCACTTGTACCGGCACCGAGCTACCCACTTGGGTGCGGATGGTTACCTGCTCACGAGCTGGGTTGGGGTATACGTCGAGCAGTTGCTCGTTGAGCTGCTTGCTGCTGCCGAGCACGATGGCCGGCGGCAAGTCGAATGCGACCTTCTGGTCGACGAGGCTGCCGCTGCTGCCCTGGCTGGCGCTGAAGCCCATGCCCCGGCGGGCAAATGCTTTCCAGATGATGGCCGAGTTAGCGGCCTTGTTGTTGAGCGAGTCGGCCTTCAGGATGGCGTTGCGGCCGTCGATGAAACCAGGCGAGCAAGGCTGGAGCTTGCAACCGTCGAGCACGAGTTGGAGGGCAATGTTGTTGCCGCCAGTGCTGCCTTTCAGGTCGGCGTTGTAGCCATACTTCTCAATCAGCGCCCAGTTCATATCCCAAAGCGTAGTAGCCCACACGTAACCCACGGCATGCACGGGTACAGTACCGGCGGTATTTACGGCGTAGTTGCCGGTGCCTAGCAGGGCGTAGGTCGAAGGATTAATTTTGAGGTCGGTGCTGTAACGGGTGGGGCGGATACCGATACCATCGGTTCCCTGAAATGAGGCATACGTACCGATGCCGCGGCCAGTGGTGCCCAGGTCGCCGGGCTTGGTGGTCATCCAGAGGGCGAAGAAGTCGCTCCAGCCTTCACCCATCTGCTCCTGGCTGTTAAGGCAGGAAACGGCAGGGCCGCCGGTCAGGCGGGTCGAGATGCCGTGGCCATACTCGTGAGCAATGATACCGTTGTCGAAGTCACCGTCGCGGAAGAACTGGTCAACCCGGCCCGAGAAGCTCATGGTTACCTCGGTATTAGCGGCCAGTGCCTGCTTGATGCGGTTACCATCCGCCGTGCCAATCATGACGCCGGGAATACGGATGCCCGTGGTATCGCCGACGAAGCCGAAGGGCGACTGGTCGGGGTTGTTGTTGACAATAACGACCATTTTCGCGCCGGCGGCCTGGGCCTGTTGCACCTTGATTAGGAAAGTGCAGGTGCCACGGTCTACCACGGCAATGTTGCCACTAATGGCGGCGGCATTGGTATAGGGGCCGCAACCAAACGTCGGCGTGGTGGTGCCATCGGAAACCAGCACCAGCTTACCGCTAATCGGACCAACCTTGGCAATCGGCTTGGTGAAGGAGCCTTCGGAGGCCTTGATAACTCCGGCCAAGCCGGAAGGCGCGGTAATGATGGCGTCGGCTACCGTTTCATCCCACAGGTACATCTGCATCCGGGGGCGGGTACCGTCGACGGGTGTCGAGAAGTTGGCGTTGTTGAGTGATGGAGTGGCTATCGTCGATTGATCTTGGGCTTCGGCCCGTACATCATCACCACCCAAGCCCTTGCCTGCGTAGTTCTTGACCTGAAAGTTGCCACTGCCTTCGTTGAAGCCCTTGTAGGCCATCACGTCGTGCATGAGGTTGTTCCAGTAGAAGAGGTTGGTAATGGCCGCGTTCAGGTTGGTGAGGGCGGGTGCCGTCTTATCGGCGTTGAAAGGAAAGTCGAATACCAGATCGGCGCCGCCATCGGGGCTCACGTTGGTACCGGCGACGTACGTGTTGCTGTTGTTGCGGTCGTCGTAGGCGTGCACGTTGTTGCCGCGGGTAATGGTGTACTCCGCGCCGGCTACGCCGTCGGTATCGTGCCAGCCGAAGGGCGAAAACGTTTTATCGGCAGGATCGGTGACTAGTTGACGGGCACCGTGGCTCGGGCTCTCAATAGTGATAGGCCATACGTTGTAGCTGTTGACCGCCGCCGTTTGGTTGGCCGTGGTGGGCTTGGTTGGGGCCGGGGCAGCAGCAGCTTCGTTCAGGGGCCGCGTCAGGTTCAGGATGCTGAAATCGTCCGATACGGTGTAGTCGCTCTTGTCGAGCAGTGCTCCGGAAGAGGCATCAACGCGGGCGTTCCAGTAATGGTCGCCACTTTTCGGCGCCAGCGTCACGTCCCAAACCAGGCGTAGCGAGCCGTCGGCCATGGGTAGGTACATGAGCTTCACCGGAATCTTGTCTAGCGAAATGCCACCGTCGTTGAACTCCATGCCCTCGGCATCCGAGCCGGCCTTGAGCACACTCAGGTTGCCGGGGGCAGGCATATTCAGGGCGCGAGCGGCCGCAGACACAGCCTGCTCGGCCGAGAGGCCGGGAGCAGCCGGGCGGGCCTGCGCCTGCACCTGGGCGCGGAAGCTGCTGTGCAGCCCAGCCACCTTGCCGGCGGCCGTCAAGTGCACATCGGCCACGGCTCCGTACACCTCAATGCCCTGCACCCGCTGGCGCAGATACACGTGGGTAATGCCGTTATGCTCGTCCGTATACTGGCTCGTGATGGCGGCGTCGGCTGCATCGGTGGCTACTAGGCCGAGGCTGGCCGAACGGCTGCGCAGGGCGTTCAGCGCTGGGTTGTCAGTGGTCTGCTGGGCAGCCGCTAAACCCGGCAGGGCCAGCAGTGCGGCGGCGGCCAGCGTCCGGACCGAAGGAGTAAAGGTTGATTTCATCAAGCTATGGGAATGAGTGGGCGAAAGAAGGTTGCCAGTTTAACTGACAAGCAAAAAAACGTAGTTTCAAATCTACGTAGGATTTGCCGATTTTTTCCAACTAAAAATTAGAAAATACCCGTAGTTACTAGGCTTATTTTCAAAAAACCCTTCCCTTAGTTATGAAGCATCCCTCGGCATCTTGCTAATGAATTCCCAAAGAACCACGCCCGCTGCCACGCTCACGTTAAGGCTGTGTTTGGTGCCGAACTGCGCGATTTCCACTGCCGCATCGCATAAAGCCAACACCTCATCTTCGACTCCGAATACCTCGTTGCCCATAATCAGGGCGTAGGGCTGGCCGGGCTCCACTACGAAATCGGAAAGCGATATGCTGCCGGTGGTTTGCTCTACCGCCAGCAGCTGATAGCCGGCTGCCTTGAGCTGGTGCAGGGCTTCGAGGGTAGTGGGGGCGTACTCCCAGGCTACCGACTGAGTGGAGCCTAAGGCCGTTTTGGTGATGTCGCGGTGGGGCGGCCGGCCGGTGATGCCGCAGAGCCAGATTTTTTCCACTGCAAAGGCATCGGCGGTGCGGAAGGCGGCCCCCACGTTGTGGAGGCTGCGCACGTTGTCGAGCACGAGGGTAAGGGGGAATTTTCGCGTATTTTTGAAGTCGGCCACCGTCAGCCGGTTCAGTTCATCCATCGAGAGTTTGCGCATGCGGCAAAGGTAGGAACGCCCGCCGGGGCGATAGGCGTTCTAACGTCGCGCCTCACCCCCCCCCGGCCCCCTCTCCGAAAAAGGAGAGGGGGTGCGTTCAACAAATCGTAAGCCACCGCTTGAACGAACTACCTTGTCTCTTCCTCTCATTTTTCGGAGAGGGCCTGGGGATGAGGCGTATACGAGGGCGACAAGACAGAATACTATCAACTGGTAACTATCAACCGGCAACTGAAATTGAAAGTCATTAAAGAAAAAAAGCCCGTCCGCACGCACGGCACGCTGGGGCCGCCTGCCGTGGCCGATACGCCGCTGATGAAGCAGTACCAGCAGCTCAAGCAAACCTACCCCGGCGCGGTGCTGCTGTTTCGGGTGGGCGACTTCTACGAAACCTTCGGCGAGGACGCCGTAACGGCTTCGCGCATCCTCGATATCACGCTCACCAAGCGCGGTGCGGGCACGGCCTCCGAAACCCCGCTGGCCGGCTTCCCCCACCACTCGCTCGATACCTACCTACCCAAGCTGGTGCGCGCCGGGCAGCGGGTGGCCATCTGCGACCAGCTCGAAGACCCCAAGCAGGCTAAGGGCCTCGTGAAGCGCGGCGTAACCGAACTGGTGACGCCGGGCGTGAGCCTGCACGACAACGTGCTGGAACGCCGCGCCAATAACTACCTCTGCGCCGTGCATTTCGGTAAGCAGGAGGCCGGCATCAGCTTTCTGGACATCAGTACCGGCGAATTTCTGGTGGCCCAGGGCACCATCGAGTACCTGGGCAAGCTGCTCCAGAACTTCCAGCCCGCTGAGGTGCTCTTCTGTAAGAAAAGCCGCCGCGAGTTCGAGGAGCATTTCGGCCCTGACTACTGCCATTTCGCGCTCGAAGAATGGGTGTTCGGCCACGACTACGGCCACGAGCTGCTGACCCGCCACTTCAACACCACCTCGCTCAAGGGTTTCGGCATTGATGGGCTGCACGAGGGAATTACGGCCGCCGGCTGCGTGCTGCACTACCTGGCCGAAACCAAACACACCGACGTGGGCCACATCGGTAGCATCGGGCGCCTGGAAGAGGACAAGTACGTGTGGCTCGACCGGTTCACGGTGCGCAACCTAGAGCTGGTGCAGGCTCAGCACCCCGGCGGCGTGCCGCTTATCGACATTCTCGACCAAACCATTACGCCCATGGGGGCGCGGCTGCTGCGCAAGTGGGTGGTGCTGCCTCTCAAGGAGCCCGCCCAGATTCAGCGCCGCCTCGATACGGTGGACGCGTTGCTGCAAACGCCCGAGCTGCTGGAAAATCTGCAGCAGCACCTGCGCCAGATCAACGATTTGGAGCGGCTTATTTCCAAGGTGGCGGTGCGCCGCATCAACCCCCGCGAGCTGCTGCAGCTGGCCCGGGCGCTGGAGGCCATCGGCCCCATCCGCGACGAGCTGGCGGGTTCGGGCGTGAAGGCCCTGCAGAAGCTGGCTGACCAACTCAACCCCTGCGCCACGCTGCGCGAGGAAATCCAGGCCAAAATCCGGGAAGACGCGCCCATCCTCACCAACCAGGGCGGCGTGCTGCTCGATAACATTGATGCCGAACTGGACGAGCTGCGCCGCATGGCTGGCTCGGGCAAGGACTACCTGTTCCAGCTCCAGCAGAAAGCCATTCAGGAAACCGGAATTTCCTCGCTTAAAGTGGCCTATAACAAGGTGTTCGGCTACTACCTCGAAGTCACCAACTCCCACAAAGACAAGGTGCCGACCTCCTGGATTCGGAAGCAGACGCTGGTGAATGCCGAGCGCTACATCACCGAGGAATTGAAGATATATGAGGAGAAAATCCTGAACGCCGAGGAGCGGCTATTTGTCATCGAGCAGCGCATTTACACTGAACTCGTGCTGACGGCCGCCGAATACGTGCCCCAGGTGCAGCAGAACGCCCGCGCCATCGGCGTGGCCGACTGCCTGGCCTCTTTCGCCGCCACCGCCCGCCAGCACCGGTATGTGAAACCCGTGGTGGACGACAGCACCACGCTCGATATAACGGCCGGCCGCCACCCGGTTATTGAGCGTCAGTTGCCCCCCGGCGAGCAGTATATTCCCAACAATTTGCGCCTCGACCAGGACGAGCAGCAGATCGTGGTGATAACGGGCCCCAACATGGCCGGCAAATCGGCCCTGCTGCGCCAAACAGCCCTAATTGTGTTGCTGGCCCAGATCGGCTCCTTCGTGCCCGCCGACGCCGCCCACATCGGCGTCATCGACAAGATTTTTACCCGCGTCGGGGCCTCCGATAACCTGAGCAAAGGCGAAAGCACTTTCATGGTCGAGATGACCGAAACGGCGTCCATCCTCAACAATTTGTCGGACCGGAGCCTAGTGCTGATGGACGAAATCGGGCGCGGTACCAGCACTTACGACGGTATCAGCATTGCCTGGGCCATCGTGGAGCACCTGCACAATTCGCCTCGGGCGCGCGCCAAAACGCTGTTCGCCACCCACTACCACGAGCTCAACCAGCTGGCCGACGACTGCCCCCGCGTCCGCAACTACCACGTAGCCGTAAAGGAGGCCGACGGCCGCATTCTGTTCCTGCGCAAGCTGCGCGAAGGTGGCTCCGAACATAGCTTCGGCATCCACGTGGCCCGCATGGCTGGCATGCCCACGGCCGTCGTACTGCGGGCCAACGAAATCATGCACCACTTGGAGCAAGAGCGGGCCAGTACCGGCCTCGAACCCGACCAGCCCACTGAGTTCGATGACCTGTTGGTGGGCCTCAACGACGATGCTGATGACGCAACCGGCGGCAAAGTAGTGCCCCTGAACGGACGGGCCGCATCCGCCGAAGTGCCTGCTCGGCCGGCCGGCCCCAAAGCCCAGCCGGCCGCCGCCGTGCATTCGGCCCCGCGCCCCAGCCTGCAGCTAAGCATGTTCGAACCTGCCGACCCAGCCCTGGAGAAGCTGCGCGAGTTGCTGGAGAAGCTCGACGTAAACACGCTCACGCCCATCGAGGCCCTGCTCAAGCTCAATGAACTGAAATTGGCTATCGGTAATGGAAAGTAGGCCATCCGGGTGCGGCGACACCATTAGAATTGTTTTTGCCGTACCTAATGCCCGCCGGGGATTAATGGCAAGTAACGCTTCCATTCTTTGGGAGAGAAGATTTTCTGCCTGAAAATCAGGCGCAAAGCCCGCTAAGGAGTTATTTGAAGGGCTTTTTTTAGAATGTTGTCTTGACTTCATCGATTCCTGTACTACCTTTGTCACACCAAAACGCTCTAGGGCGTTAGAAACTCAAGCGAGAGTAGCTCAGCTGGTAGAGCGCGACCTTGCCAAGGTCGAGGTCGCGAGTTCGAACCTCGTCTCCCGCTCCAAGTAAAAAACCTGCCCCAACCGGCAGGTTTTTTTGTTTATTGCCGGCATGGCTAACACCCGCAAATGCTCATGTTCCGACGATGAGTTTCGCCAGGCTGTATCCGAAAGCCTCTCGGTGCGGCAGGTGCTACACCGCATTGGCCTCGTGCCAGCCGGTGGCAACTACAAAACCGTGTACACTCGCATCGCCCGACTGGCGCTGGATACCAACCATTTCACTGGGGCCGCCTGGAACCAGGGGGCACGGTACCGGGCGTTTGGTCCGAAGGCAGCGCTGGAAGAGATTCTGATTGTGAATTCGCCTTACGCTTTTACACACGGGCTCCGAGGTAGATTGTTGAAGGAAAGATGGAAAAGCCATCAGTGTGAGCGGTGTGAGCTACGTGAGTGGCAGGGAACTCCTATTCCACTTGAGCTCCATCATGTAAATGGAGTGAATAACGACCATAGAGTCGAAAATTTGCAGTTACTTTGTCCCAACTGCCACGCTCAGACAGCGAATTATCGAGGGCGTAATCAGTCAGGACCATCTGCCAGAGTGGTGTAATCGGTAGCCACGAGGGACTTAAAATCCCTTGTCTTCACGGACGTACGGGTTCGAGTCCCGTCTCTGGTACCAGTGCAGAAAGCCTTCCCGGGGTAGCCCGGGAAGGCTTTTTTATGGCTTAGTAACTCATGGGCCCACGGCCAATCCGACACCGAAGGCCGGGAACGGGGCCAATCTTTTACCTTTAGCGTTCTTCCCCTCCGTGCCTATGTCCGCTCCGATGCTTTCTCCCGACGATTATCAGCAGAAAATTAGGCAGGCGTTTGCCGAGATGGGCAAGGTGGTTGTGGGCCAGCAGTACATGGTCAACCGCCTGCTGATCGGGCTATTTACCGGGGGGCACGTGCTGCTGGAAGGCGTGCCGGGCCTGGCCAAGACCCTGACAGTGAGTACCCTGTCCAAGGTACTGCACCTGCACTTCCAGCGGGTACAGTTCACGCCCGACCTGCTGCCTTCCGATTTGGTGGGCACCATGATTTATAACCAGAGCCGCTCGGAATTTGAGGTGAAGAAGGGGCCAATTTTCGCCAACTTGGTGCTGGCTGACGAGGTAAACCGCTCCCCGGCAAAAGTGCAGAGTGCCCTGCTCGAAGCCATGCAGGAAAAGCAGGTGACCATCGGTGAAATCACGTACCCGCTCGATTTGCCCTTTCTGGTGCTGGCCACCCAGAACCCGGTGGAGCAGGAGGGCACCTACCCGTTGCCCGAGGCCCAGGTCGACCGTTTCATGCTGAAAGTGCACGTCGATTACCTCAAGAAAACCGACGAGCTGGAGGTGATGCGCCGGATGGCCAACCTGAGCTACGCCGACGATGTGCGGCCGGTACTGACCCGCGACGATATCTTTGGTATTCGCCACCAGATCAACCAGGTGCAGATTTCGGAAACGCTGGAGAAGTACATTATCGAGTTGGTGTTTGCCACCCGCAAGCCCGCCGAGTACGATCTGGCCGAGTTTCAGCAATACCTGCAATTTGGGGTGAGCCCGCGGGCCAGCATTGCCCTGCACCGGGCCGCCAAGGCCGTGGCTTTCCTGGATGAGCGCGACTATGTGTTGCCCGAAGACATCAAGGACGTGGCCGCCGATGTGCTCAACCACCGCATCCTGCTCAACTACGAAGCCGAAGCCGACGGCATCCGCACCCAGGACATGATTGAAGCCATCTTGCGCAAAGTCCCAATTAGTTAGCGGGAGAGCAGGAAGGAGGTGCGTTTGATGTTTGTTGGTTTCAACGCACGGCAAATGCGTCACCTAAAAATTGGCTTCCGGCCTGCTGGCCCATACTGTTTTGAAGTAGCGGTGATGGTCGGGATTGACGTTCTTTCCCTAATCCCTAACCGGCCGAACCAGTCGCCAGAGGTAGGTCAGGTCGGCAGGGCGGGGTAGGAAGGCTGTTGGGCCCAGACCCGTGGTGCGGCGGAAGTGCCAGAGCAGAAACGCCGTGGAGGCCGTGTAGGAAAGCGTCGAGGCCAGTGCTGCGCCCCGGATGCCCAGCCGCGGAATCAACAGCATCCCCCCGCCTATGGTAACGACCAAACCCACCAGCGCGGCGGCGTTGTTGCGGCGGTACTGCGCCCGGCCCGAGAAATAGCTGCTTATCAGCATCTGTACCGCCATTACAACGGAGCCCGGGGCAAGTAGCTGCATGACGGTTTGGGCAGGGCCGAATTCGCGCCCGAACACGGCCGTGAGCAAGGTGGGGGGGACAGCCACCAGTACCAGTACCGCCGTTGCGGTGCCCAGCACCGCCAGCCGCCCCACCCGTAGTGCCGATTCGGGCAGTGCCCCGGTCTGGCCGGGCGAGTTCACCAGGTCTACGTACTGGATCAGGGCCGCACTGCGCGGAATTAGCCAGATAGCTTCCATTAGGGCCACGCCCACCGAGAGTACACCCACGGCCCGGGCATCGGCAAAGTAGGCCACGAAATAGTAGCCGAGGCGGTAGTTGGCGAAGGCCAGAATATTGGAAAAATGTGCCCCCCGGCTGTGGCGGGCCAGTTCGCGCACGGTGGCTCGCAGCCGTCGGCCCAGGCGGCGGCGGGGGTCGGGCAGGCGCAGTAGCGGCCCCAGACTCAGGAGTAGCGGCAGTCCGAAGGCCAAGTAGGCGGCGTAGTAGTAGGTTTCAACGGCCACCCAGTGTCCGCCTGCCCAGAATGCTGCCAGCAGCCCCACGGCCAGCAGTGCCACCTGGGCTAGCGTGAGCAGGTTGTACGTGCCTTCGCGCCGCCGGCCCAGCAGCAGGGAGGTATTAATGGAGAAGAGCGCCTGCAACAGGCTTAGGGCTCCCAGGTGCAGCAGGTACGTTGGTTCTGGCTGGCGCAGCAGGCCTACGGCCGCCGTGCCCAGCCCGCATACCACGGCCGCCCAGCCATAGGCGGGCAGTAGCAGGTGCCAGAGGTTGCGGCGTGGGGCCAGGTAAATTAGGGAGGAGCCCCCCAACAGCCCGATAAAGAGCAGAATGGCCGCGCAGTCGGTTACGAACAGGCTGATGGCCCCGCGCCCGGTGGCCCCGAGGTAGCGGGCCGTCAGCCATACCACCCCGAAGCTAAGCAGGGCCGTAGCCAGGCGGGTGGCAAAATTATGGATGACGCGACGCAGCATAAGGGCGGCAATAACTGAATAAACGGCTACGCCAGCACTTGCCGGTACACCTGCCGGAACGCTGCTCCCACGGCCGGGTAGCTGAACCGTGCCACGGCCGTCGCGCGCATGGCCGGCTCCTCGAAGCGGCCTGCCGGAGCCCGCAGCACTTCCAGCAAGGCCCGGTAGAGCGCCTCCTCGTCGGCGGGCGCCACGAGCAGCCCGGCCGATCCGTCGGGGAGCAGCAGCTCGGGCACGCCGTTGACGCGGGTAGCCACGGCCGGCAGGCCGCTGGCTTGGGCCTCAATCAGTACGCAGGGTAAATTTTCGTAGTTGGAAAACAACACGAATGCCTGGGCCCGGCGCATTTCTGCGGCTACTTGCTCCGAGGTCAGCTTGCCCAAAAACGTTACTGTACCATCCGCCAGCAGGCCCAGCTCGGCGGCCAGCGCGTGCATTTGGGCCTCGGCGGGGCCGTAGCCGGCCACGCGCAGGTGCAGGGCCAGTTCGGGGTAGTCGGTACGCAGGCGGGTCACGGTACGCAGGGTGCCACTCAGGTTTTTGGCCTGTTCGTTGAAGGCGGCTACGTTTAGCAGCCCTCGCCGCTGCCCCGGTTCGGTGGGCAGCCGGAACAGGTCGGTATCGACCACGTTGGGGATAATGATGGTACGTGCAGCTTGGCCCCCCAGGTGTGCCAGCGCCCGGCGCAAGTCGTCGGAAACGGGGGTGAAGGCGGCGGCATGGCTGACCAGTATGCCCGCTAGCCGGCCCCGCCACCAGCTGAGCCGATGGGCATTCACGGGCAGGAACGCAGTCTGGTGCTCGGTAACCAAATAGGGAATTCGGTACCACCACTTCAGCCCCATTGCTACCAGGCCGGTGCGCAGCAACACATGCACATGCACGATATCAGGCTTGGCACCCTGCCAGTGGCGGCGCACGGCCCGCCAGCCCCGCCCGATGCACACCAGCCACAGCCCCAGCTTCAGTAGCTTATCTAAAGGGGCGAGGCCCGTGAGGCGGTTCCGGTAGTAGTAGCGCCAAGTGGGTACCGGGCCGCTCAGGTCAATGTCTTCCTCGATAAGCCTGCCCAACGGCCCCCGGGCCACGGCCGCGAAAACCACGGCGCTCTGCAAGGGCTGCTCCGGTGTGGTAGCGCTGGCAATAGCGGCCACATGCCGGGCCACGAAGTCGCCGTCCTGGTCGTCGTAGCGGTGGGGGTACCATTTGGGCAGGTGTAGAACGCGCATGAACGAAGTGGGAGCAAAATCGGGGTGTGGCAAAAGTACGACGCGGCCCCCGGAGCGCCGCCCAACCAGAGGCTACCGGAAAATAACAGAGCCGACGCCCTGTAGGACGTCGGCTCGGATAAGTATAGAATAAATGACCGGGAAAATCAGCTGGAATTACAATCGAGCACTTAATATCCGGTAATCAGCCGAAAAACCTAACGGGCTACCACGAAGCGTACCGACTGGCTGGTCTCGTTGGTCGTGACGGTGGCGATGTACACGCCGGCCTTCAGGTTGGCAGGTAGATTCACGGCCTGGCTGCCGACGGTGAGCTTGTCGTTGGTGAGCAGGGTAGCTACTTGGCGGCCGGTCAGGTCAAGTACGCGCACGGTGGCGGTGCCGCTGCGCTTCAGGCTGAAGCTAAGCTGGGCAGCACCAGCCATGGGGTTTGGTGTAACGGTGAGCTGCTGGAGCTGGTCGGAGGCCGACTTAGTAGCCAGCGTGAGGCCAGCGCGGTTGTAGCAGGTAATCTGGGGGTCGAAGTTGGCCCAGGCGGCGGTCCAGTCGGTGGTGCCGAAAGCGCCGCGGTAGGTAGGCGTCTTCTCGAAGAAGGCGTCGGCCAGCTTAGCATCGGTGTAAGCTGCGCCCATGAGCAGGGGGGAGGTGCTCTGGGGCAGGAAGTTGGGCTTGGTCAGGCTAAAGTTGTCGACAGCCAGTTGCAGGTCGGCCACCGTGCTGAGGGTGTTGCCCCGGGCGGCGGCGTTAAAGTAGCCGGCCAGATCGAACGTGCTGCCCGAAACGCTGGCGAAGTTGCTGCCCATGCCGGCAAACACGTTGTTCTTGAGCACCAAGCTGCCGGCCGTGGCGTTGGCTTCGCTGGCGGCCCCATCAAGCAGAATGCCCGTAGGGTAGCCGGTAATCACGGTATTGAAGACTGACAAAGCCGAGTTGCGACGGATGTGCATACCGCGCCGGTAGTTGCCGTCGAGGTTAGCCGCCGGACCGGGCAAAAACAGGCTCACGTTCGAGAACACGGCCGAGGTCTGCGGCGAGTTGCTGGAGCCCGTTGCATCGTTGTCCGACTCGAAGCCGTTCGAGCCCGAGATGTCGGCCACGTTGGGGTCGCGCAGCGACACGGCGTACTGCACCTTGCCCGAGTAGCCGTTGTCGGTGTCGAACTCATCATCGAGGCCCCGGAAGGAAATCAGGTGCTTGGCGTTCACCGTGCCCCCAAACCATTCGTAGGAGTCGTCGTTGGCGTAGGAAACCTGGATGTAGTCGAGCTCAGTGCCCGAACCTACGCCAGCCAGCGTCAGGCCGTTGATTTCGTTGCCGTTGCCGAAGTCGATGCCGGGGAATTCGATGCGCACGTAGCGCAGTACGCCCGAGTTGTCGGCCGCGTCGGTGCCGCCGTAGGTGCCGCTGCCCTGCGTAATGCCCTCCACGTTGGCCGTGCCGCCGGCGTTGTTGATGGGCGCCCGGCCCAAGAGAATGATGCCGCCCCAGTCGCCGCGTCGGCGCTGGCCGGCGGCGTTGCCCGAGGTAAAGACAATCGGCTTGGTGGCCGTGCCGTTGGCGTTGATTTTGCCGCCCTGCTGCACAATCAGCGAGCCTTTGGCCCCGGTGGGGTTGGCTGGGTCGTTGCCCTTGATGATGGTGCCGGGCTCAATGTTGAGCACTGCGCCCGAGCGCACGAACACGTTGCCGTTGAGCTGGTAGATATTGTTGGCGGTCCAGTTCACGGTGCCGGTAATCTCGGTCACCGCAATAACGGGTGTTGGGGCAGCGGGGCATACGGTCTGGGCCTGAGCGGTCGTCAGGGCGGCCGGGGCAACCAGCGTAGCGCAGGCCAACATGACAGGAAGTAGAATCTTTTTCATAATCAGGAAAGCTAGTAGGGTGGATGAATCAGATGACAGGGCAAAGGTCCGGACCAGCCGGCCGCGGTACCACTCTTCGGTATTGTGCTTCTGTTAGGATTGTGTTTCCTTAATGTTTAGTCCGGGTAGTTGAGATGGGCTGGGATTAGAAAAAGGAACGTCATGCTGCCCCTTCGCTCAGCATGACGTTCCTTTTTCTAATCTCTAAAACTGCCAGGTCAGGCCCAGCGTCGAGTACTGGCCGCGCTTGTAGCGGGCGAAGGCGCCGGTTTCGAACGAGTCGATTTTGTTGTTGCCGTTGAAGTCGTAGTACTGGCGCACCAGTTGGTTGAGGGCATCCTGCACCCCAGCCTTGATCTGCAGGTGCTCACCCAGGCTCTTAGTCACCGAGAGGTCAATCACGTTGCGGGGCAGCTCGATTACCGAGAAGTTGGTGCCCCGGTCGCCCACGAACATAATGCGCGGCCCAATCACGTTGTACTGGGCCGAGGCCTGCCAGCCGTGGTCGGCATCCTGGTAGAAAAGGCCTAGGTTCACCACGTAGGGCGACTGGCCCTGCAACGGGCGGTCGGAGATGGCGAAGTCGCGGTTACGCTCGTTGTCTTCGAGCTGCACCCGGCTGCGGATCAGCGAGGCATTGGCTACCAGCGAGAGGCGGTCGACGATGCGGCTGCCGGTCAGTTCGGCCAGCGACTTTCGGGCTTCCACTTCCAAGCCCATATCGTAGGCGCTCTGGGCGTTCTGGTAGCTCAAATACAGGTTCAGGCCCCCGGTCGAGGTCGTGGTCTGCTCGATGGCATCCTGGAAATACTTGTAGAACACGCCAATCGAGAGCATTTCCGAGCGGGTCGGGTAGAACTCGTAGCGCAGGTCGGCGTTGTAGATTTTAGCCGTTTTCAGGTTCGGATTACCTTCGAGGAAGTAGCTGTTGGCGAAATCGTAGTACTGATACTGGGCCAACTCCCGAAACTCAGGCCGGTTCACCGATACACTGCTGGCCAAACGCAGCAACGAGCGCAGGTTGAAGTTGTAGGTGGCATTGAACGAGGGCAGCGCGAACGTGCGCTTCTCCTCGTAGGGGGCGGTGGCCGTGTCGCCGCTCACCAGCCGGCGGCGATTATACTCCATGCGCAGCCCACCCGACACGCTGAACTTGTCGGAAATGGGCAGCACGGCGCTCAGGTAGCCGGCCGCGAGCAGGTTGTTGGCCGAGTACCGGTCGTTTGCCTGGGTGCCCTCATCAAGCCGGAAACCATCCTGGTTGTTGATGTTTTCGGGGCTGAAGATGGTTTCGATGGGCAGCCGGCGCAGGTCGCGGCGGGTATCGGCGGTACGCACGAACGAGAAGTAGCGGCTGGCGTAATCGCGCTCCTTGTACTCGGTGTAGAAGCCGGCGCGCAGCTTGTACTCGTTGGCCTTGGTGGTGTCGCGGCCCGCCAGGCGGTGCTCCCACTGGCCGCGGCCCATATAGGTGTTCTCGGTCAGGGTCGAGAAGTAGTGCGAGGCGTCGAGCTGGGAACCCGTGACGGGTACAATTACCTCGAACGGCGTGGTGGCCGGATCGGCTTCCTGCGAGCGTTGGGTGCGAAAGCGACGGTAGTCGGGCTCGTCGCGGAACACGTAGTTGTAGCCCCCGGCCCAGGTGAAGGTGTTGCGGGGGCTGTCGCCGAGCCCCAGCAGGCGGCCTATTTCGTGGGTGCCTTGGAGCTGGCCCGAGTAAATGGTGCGGCTCTGGTAGTGGAGCGAGTAGTTGTCGAAGTCCTGGCCCTGGCCGGGGCCGCCCTGCTCATAGCTTGGGCCGGTGCGGTGCACTACCTCGTCGGTGCCATACTGGTTGAGGAAGTTGCGGAACTCCAAGCGGTTGTAGTCGTTGAGGCGGGCCTGCCAGTTATGAATCACGCCCAACCGCACGGCGCTCAGCGCCCGCTGGTCGTTGTAGTCGGTCAGCAGCGGAGCCGACTGGTTCAGCGTGTCGAAGGCCTGGTAGCGGCTGCGCCGGATGTCGTATTGCTGGAGCGTGTTGGAGTAGGAAACCGACGTTACGTTGCTCAGGTCAAAGTTGCCCAGCGCAAACTTGCGGGTCAGGCCCAGCGAGAGGCGGGTGTCGGGGCGGGCCGTGCCCAGGCCGGGCTTCCACTCGTTGCGCAGCTGGCTGCCCACCTGCCGGAGCTGGCCGTCGGGCAGGTTGTTGAGGTCGGCGGCCCCCCCGAAACCGGGTAGGGCGTTGGGCAGGGCCCGGTCGCCGCTGTCGAAGCCCAGCCAGTCGGTGGCGCTGTGGTTGGTACTCTGGTAGTTGTTCTGGAACGTGGTGCCGCCCCGATAGCCGCCGGTCAGGCTGAGGCTGGTCGAGTTTTCGAGCACCGAGTTCTTGGTGAACACCTCTACAATGCCGCCGCCGAACTCGCCCGGCAGCTCCGGGGCCCCGGACTTGAAGATCAACACCCGGTCAATCACCGAAGAGGGGAGAATATCGAACGAAAACGAGCGGGTATCCACTTCGGCCGAAGGCGTGAGGGCCTCATTCAGCAGCACCGTATTATAGCGCTCGGCCAGCCCCCGAATCACGACGAAGCTGTTGTTCTGGATCGTAACGCCTGGTATGCGCTTCATCACCTCGGCGGCGTCGCGGTCGAGGCTCTTCACGATTTGCTCGCTGCTCATGCCGCTCACCACGACCTCCGACTTCTTGAGGTCCTGGAGCATGGCCACCTCGGTGCCGGTCTGCTTCTGGCCCGTAACCACCACTTCGCCCAGCGACTGGCTGCTTTCTTCGAGCGTGCCGTTGAGCGTCGTCGGCTGGCCCTCGCGAATCACGATGCCGGGCAGCGTTAGCGGCTTATAGCCAATCGACTGCACGCTTACCGTGTAGGTGCCCGGCGTGGCCGTGAGCGAGTACGTGCCGTCGATGTCCACTGGGGCGGCCTGGGTGGTACCCGTCAGGATAACGGTGGCTCCGATAGCACCCTCGCCGGTTTTTTTATCGGTTATTTTTCCCCGCAGCGTACCTTGCTGCGCCCAGGTCAACTGACTGATTATCAAAAAGAAAAACAGTAGAAAAGAACGCCGCATAATCGGGGTAGAAAGAGTTTCACAAAAGTACCCCGGCCCTGTTATGCTAATATTGCGTCCAGGTTATGTTTGTGTTACTGCTGAACTAACCGCTTCTGCTCCTGCCACAAACCGCTACTTTTGCGGCCAATTTGCCCCACAACCCATGCTTCAATCCATGACCGGCTACGGAATCGCAACCCGCGAAACCGACCGCTACGCCGTTACCGTCGAGATTAAGTCGCTCAACTCCAAGAGCCTCGACCTGACCCTGCGCCTGCCCCGCTTTCTGCAGGACCGGGAGCTGGAAATTCGCAACTTCATCACCAAGAGCCTGGTGCGGGGCAAAGTCAACCTCAGCCTCGACTTCGTGCGTCCCCGCGCCACGGGCGCGGCCGGCTCCATCGTCAACGAGGCGGCCCTTACGGCGGCCTGCCAGCAGCTGCAGGCCCTGAGCCTGCGCACCGGCCTCTCGCTGGAGCAGGTAACGGCCGTGGCCCAGGCCCTGCCCGGGGCCCTGCGCCTGCCCGCCCCCGACGCCCCCATTGCCACCGAGCAGGAGGAGGAAACGCCGTGGGAAGAGCTACTGCCGCTGTTGCAGGAGGCCCTCGACCGCGTCCACGAGTTCCGCCGCACCGAAGGACAAACCCTGACTACCGAAATCCTAGGCTACATCGACCGGATCCGCATCCTGCTGGCCGATGTGGAGCGCCACGACCCCACCCGCATCGAGCAGGTGCGCCAGCGCCTGCAAACTCACTTGGCCGACATATCGGCCAATGAGCACTTCAACAGCATCCGTTTCGAGCAGGAGGTGCTACACTATATAGAGAAGCTTGATATCGCCGAGGAAAAGGTGCGGTTGATCAGCCATTTGCACTACTTCACCGAAACGGCCGGACTACCCGAATCCGTAGGTAAAAAATTAGCGTTTATTTCGCAGGAGATTGGTCGAGAGATCAATACCATCGGCTCCAAAGCCAACGATTCTACCATCCAACACCTAGTGGTGGGCATGAAGGAAGAGTTGGAAAAAATCAAGGAACAGATCAACAACATTCTCTAAGTGCTAAAACTGCTGTTCCGACTTCGCTGATAGTATAATTGAACTTTGCAGATACTAAATAGTATAGCTAATTTCTGATATATAATTGGGATTTTTCGGGGTTGGCGGTTCTGGTTCAAAAAGAATATGTGTAGTCTTAATCTTTGTTTAGATTGCCCAGAGGGCTATTATGGTCCTTTTAGAGGTAGTTGTTAGCAACCTTCTCAGCTTATATAGTTGCAGGTAAGTTGTCTTTTCCCTTTTTTTGCGTAAATTGTGTTATCCAAGCAACAGAGGGTTATTCCTCGGCAGGGTATCCTTCAAATTTTGATTTTCATCTTTTTTCAGCCTACTACTATGAAAAAAGTCTTACTTATCGCCCCTGTTCTCTGCCTGATGGTGCTGCTCATGGCTGCCCGTCCGTTTGCAGAAGTTGAATTGGTTAAGAAGCGTGTCCTGAGTGAGCGGGTAGAAATCCTCATTCCCAAAGGATTTGAAGTCATGAGCGAGCAGCAAATGGACTTCAACTATGCTAAATCGCAGAGCCGCCCGAGCGTTATTTATACTAACAGCAAGGAAGCCAGCTTATCCTTCTCCTACACCGATAACACGGCGGACCAGGACATGGTGGACATGTACCACGATAACTTCTACAAGATTTACTCCAAACAGTTCAAAGGCGCGACCTGGTTCAGCCACGGCGTGAAGGAAGTGAACGGCCGTAAAGTGGGCTACCTCGAGCTGATGAAGCCCGAGTTGGGCCATGAAGTGTACAACTTCATCTTCTTCACCGACGTGGAAGGCAAGTTGCTCATGTGCACTTTCACCTGCGCCGACCGCCAGAAGCCCGAGTGGGAGAACATTTCCAAGCAGATCATGGGCTCGTTTAAAGCCAACGGCTAAGCCTAAGCGGTTTTTTCGCTAAAAAGGCTTCGTCCCGGAACGCAGTCAATTGACTGCCCGTTCCGGGACGAAGCCTTTTTAGCGCTCCAGCCAACGCCACCCATTGGGCTCCACCGGGGCATTGTAAGCCGTGCCCACTGCGCAAGCAGCGGTGGCGGATCGATGTGGTTACAGCGCAATAGTCGTTTGCCAGCTCAGCAGGAACACCCGTATCTCTAGAAACGGAAACGTATACAAGCAGCGCCTTGCATGGACGACATACGGTCCTTGACCGGTTTAAGCCGTGCTTCTGGGGTTATAACGGGCCGTGAGATTTACTTCTAAATATGGCGTCCTTCCGGAGCTAGTAAACCACCACCGCACTGCGAATACAGCGCCCCTCGCGATTCAGCGGGCGGAATAACCTGCCCATGCGTCCGTACTCACTTCTCACTTCTCACTTCTCACTTCTCACTTCTCACTTCTCACGGCTGAGGATGCGCCTAATTGGTTTAGGAAGTCGCGCAACAGGTTAAATACGGCGCTAAAAGCGGTGAGTGGTAGGGTTTCGGGGCGGTCAAGCACGTCGTGGTAGGCACTGATGCCCCCGCGGGTGTAGAAGAACAGGGCTGGCACGCCACGCTCGGAAAAGTAGAAATGGTCGGAGTTGGCGGCCCGGCCCCGAGCGGCCAGGGAAGGCACGTAATGGTGAACCGTATTGAGTTGCTGAAGCTGCGCGAACTGCTTTTCGAACACCCGCCCGTTCACGACCGTCAGGCCCTCGCCGCCGGTGCCCAACAGGTCGAGGTTGGCAAGTAGCTTAATGTTGGCCAGTGGAACCAGCGGGTGCTCCACGAAATAGCGCGAGCCTACCAGGCCGGCCTCCTCGGCCCCGAATGCCAGGAAGGCCACCGAATAGGCCGGCCGGTTTTCGGGCCGGGCGTAGTAGGCAGCCAGTTCCAGTAGCATGGCCACGCCGCTGGCGTTGTCGTTGGCCCCCGGGAAGTATGTGGCACGCCCGAGTTGGCCGAGGTGGTCGTAGTGGGCCGACACCACCAAAAACGAGTCGGGGCGAGCGGTGCCGGGCAGGTAGCCAACTACGTTCTGGGTGGGGTAGGCTGGCACCAGCGTGGCATCGAGGCGCAGGCTTACCGTGCGCGTGGTTGCGGGCCAGGCGGCGGCCCGCACTTCCAGCCGGGGCTGAGGGGCCTGCTCGCCGGCCAGGCTGGCCGTGAGCTTGCCGGACACAAGCGTAAGGCGGCCGGCTGCCGTAGCCAGATGGGCCTGCACGGCCGCTGGCAAGGCAGGCAGGCGGCGCACCTGGGCCTGGCTGAGCACGAGCACTGCACCCGTGAGCGGGGTGGCCAGCAGCGCCGCCTGAGCAGTGGGCTGCGAGAAAACCAGCGTATCGGGCTGGTATACCGGGCCGCAGAGGTGGCCAGAGCCCGAGTTGGGTTCGGCAATAAAATCGAGGCCGGGGCGCAACGCCTGGTTGTCGGCCCGCAGCTCGGCCCGGCCAGGGAAGGTGTTGATGGGTAGCATGAAAGGCTGGCGGAAGCCAGGGGCCAGCGGCTGCAAGCCTAAGGCACGGAACCGCTGCACCAAGTAATTGGCGGCTCGTTGTTCGCCTTGGTTCACGTAGCCGCGGCCGTGGAAAGCGGGGCTCGTTAGCTTCTCAATGGTCTGGCGGACGCGGGGTAGGTCCTGGGCAACGGTTGGGGTGGCCCAGGTTAACGCCAAGGCTGCCCCAAGCAACCCGGCCGCCTGGCTGCGCCACCACAAATGGCGGCAACTCATTGCCACCGGTGCCGGGTGGCCCATATCAGCAGCGTACCGGCGGCCACGCCCAACGCGTCGGAGAGCAAGTCCGACCATTCGCCGTGGCGACCCAGGGCCATGCGCATCTGCAGGATTTCGACCAGTGCCCCTAAAGCCACGGAGAACCCGAATACAGCGCCGAAAGCGTGGCGGTGCAGCCAGGGCCAGCGTTGCTGCCGCCGGGCCGAAAACGTACCCAGCACGGCCAACACCCCAAACACAAAGGCGTGAGCGGCCGTGTCGAAGGAGAGTAGCTGCCAGTGGGGCAGCGGTGGCATGTCGGCCGAGGGCGTAAGCGTACTCACCATAATAAACGCCACCCACGCCAGCGGCAGGAGCCCGAAGGTCCGCCGGGTTGGCGTGGGTGGCGCGGAAACTAACACAAGCGGAGTGAAATGATACGGGGCCTAAGCGCCTACCAGTTCGCCGTAGGTTTCAGCCGAGAGCAGGGCCTCCAGCTCGGTCGGGTCGCTTACCGACATCTTGATCATCCAGCCGTCGCCGTAGGGGTCGGAGTTGACCAGCTCGGGGCTGCCATCGAGCTTATCGTTGATTTCGAGTACGGTGCCGCTGATGGGGCTGAACAGGTCGGAAACTGTTTTCACGGCCTCTACCGTGCCGAACACCTCGTCGCGGGCAACCTCCTTATCAAGCGTATCAATATCAACGTACACAATGTCGCCGAGCTCTTTCTGGGCGTGGTCGGTTACGCCGATGAAGGCTACGTCGCCTTCAACGCGGATCCATTCGTGCTCTTTGGTGTACTTGAGGGTGGCGGGCAGATTCATGGGGCGATGCTAAGGATGGGAGTAAAGGAGCGGTACGCCGCGCGCACCACGCCAAAAGTACAGGTTAAAGGCGAGATGGGGAAATGGGTTTTGAGGCCACTGCTTCTCCCTGCTTCAGGCCTTATTGCGACAGGCTGTAGCGGAGCTGAATGCCGGCTTCGGTGGACGTGTTCTTGAAGGCGTTCTGGACCCGGGGAGTGGTGATGTTCTGGGTGAAGAAGAACTGCAGATTCAGGCGCTGGTTGAGCACGTAATCGACGGTGGGGCGCAGCTGCATCTGGCGGGTGCCGCTCACAACCCGGCTCGACGCCCGGCCCAGACTGCGCGGAATAGCCGTGGTTTCTTCGGCTGGGTTCACCACGTCTACAATAGCCCGCTGCACGGCGTAGTTGTCGCTGATGCTTAGGTCGAGGCGGGCGTTGAGCTCGTTGCGCAGCACCCGCTGCTCGCCCCCGATGCGGAAGGGCAGCTTGAACTTGTTAGTGGCAAAACCCACCCCGATAACCATATCGTTGCGGCGCAGCTCGGTTACCTGGGCCACCACCGGGTTGAGGCCGATGGTGCGGTCGATGCGGTACTCCAGGCGGCCCGTGAGGCGGCCGGTGGTCTGGAAGTCAACCCCAATCAGCGGGGCCAGCCGCTCGGCAATCGAAGTCTGGCCCACGATGTAGTAGGGCAGGAAGTAGGAAATAGCCGGCCCGCCTGGCGTGCTGGCGGTGGCCGTATTGACTTGCAGGGTGTTCAGGCTGGGTCGCTGGCTATAGGTAGCCGACGTGTTGTAGCCCGCGATGGTGTACACCGAGCTATACACATGGTTGAGCCGGAACGAACTGAAGTAGCGCTGCACGAAGGGCAGCTCCGAGAGGCCGTTGTAAGTGATGTTCCAGTTCGGAATCGGGATCTTGATGGTCGGCTCGAACGTCTTGGCCGAGTAGCCGGCCGACGACTTGCCCCGGTAGGCATCAAGGAAAGCGGGCAGCAGCACGTCCTGCGAGTTGTAGCCGAAGTTGCCAGCGGGGTTATTGCCGGCCGTGGCCGCCTGCAGCTTACCCTGCACTGCCTCCCGGTTGTCGAGGAAGCGGTTGAAGGACTTCGACGTTTCGCCATTGTCGCTCAAATCGCCGAACAGCGTCTGGATGGAAATGAACGAGATGCTGAACGTGCCCGAGCCCAACTGGCTGCTGGCTGTTGGTCGATCTGAGATAGGCTCGAAGTTGTCATTGACCAACGTGCGGTAGAATACCTGCCGGCTGCTGACCGAGTTTTTGCGGGCATCGAGCTGGATGTTGAAGTCGCGGATGGGCTCCAAGGTAGTGCGTAGCGTCAGGGCTTCGGTGAGCAGGGAGCTCAGGGCCGTATTCAGGTACTCGCTGTCGTTGGTGTACCAATTGTTGTTGTAGGCCTTCTGAAACAGATTGTCCAGCTCGCCATAATCGCGGTACTGCTGGCCCAGGATGAAGCCCACGCCGGGGGCGTTGAAGCCGTTGTCGAAGCCCAGGAAGCGGGTGCCGGGCAGGTAGCCGGGCAGTAGCGTGCCGTTGGAGCGGGTGTAGGTGAAGTTGAGCGAGCGGGCCGTCATCAGGGAGCGAAGCACCGCCTTGAGCACCCGCAACTCGGGGCCCTTGGCCGAGTCGGCGGCGGCTACTTCGCCGGGCGCGGGTTGGGGCGCATTCGGGTCGACCTGCGCTTTGGGCTGGGGCGGCGGCGCGTTGTTGATGATGTTGAGGAAGCGCACTTTGTTGTAGAGCTTCACCAAGTCAATCTTGCCGTTGGTACTCACCTCCCGGTTGTTCTCAATGGTGTTGCCCAGGTTCAGCGGAATGGTGGCCGTATCGGTTGGCATGCCGGGGTTAGCAGGCTTGCGCAGGGCCGTGGAGGCGGCCAGCCAGCTATACGTGGCCGCGTAGCGGGCATCGGCCGAAAGCCAGTCGGTGAGCGGGAACTTGTCGAGGGGCAGGCGGTAGGTGGCGGCTACGGTCTGGTTGAAGTTGATGGTCCGGCCGCCCTGGAGTAGGTTGTCGCGCAACTGCTGGCGGTTGCGCTGGGCCTCCGGCGAGTCGCCGATGGTCCGGCCCCGGCCTTCATCTACCGACGAGCGGTTGGTGGCCGTGTAGTCGAGTGCCAGGGCCTTGGTCAGGTCCCAGCGCAAATCGTAGATGCGGCTCAGGAAAAACGACTTCTGGAACACGCCCGGAATGTCGCCCCGCACGGGTACCTGGCCGGGCTCCAGCGTCCGCTGCAAAAACCGCTCGTTGTAGCGCCGGTCCAGATCGGCCCGGAACGAGAAGCGCGAGGGCAATGGCGTGAAGTTGACTTCCTTGAAAATAGCCAGGTAAGGCGAGTCGAAGGCCTTTATTTTGGCCAGCGGCGTGTAGTTGCGGGGCGTAGCCTGGTATACGTAGGCCAGCGCCCCGGTATAGGTACGGGTGTAGTCGCGGTCGGTGCGGATGTCGGTGTGGTTGCGCTCGGTGATGGAGTAGCTCAGGGCCACGTTTTCTATGTCCCAGGGGCGTACTTTTTTCTCGATGTTGGTGCGCTCCTTGCGGGCATTAAGCACCGAAAGGCTGCGCTGGCTGGTCTGGTCGATAACCTCCTTGCGGTAATCAGCCCGCTCGTCGGCGTTGTCGAACTTGTCCAGGCTCTGTTCGAGGCGGGTGTCGGGGTCGAGCGGGTCGTACTTGGGCGCCCGGGTTTCGATACCGGCCTGTAACAGCACCGGCAACCGGATGCCAGCCGCTTCGGGGAAGAACTTGCCCGCCGCCACCGTAGCATTCACGTCGCCGCGACTGATGTTGTCGATGGAGCGCTGCTGAGGCCGGTCCTGCAGCCCGCCGAAGCCAGTTGTAATGTAGCTGCCCGTGGCCGTGATATTGGCCACGTCGGCCAGCTTAGCGTTGAAGCGGGCGGTAGCGGCCCAGCCGCTCTCGTTCTCGAACTCCGCCACCCGCAGCTCATCGGCCCACAGCGTAAGCGACTTGCTGGCCCCGTCGTTGCGCGGGTTCAGGATACCAATCATGGCACCCTGCACCGACGACAGATCGGGGTTGCCAACCACCGTAATCCGGGAGCCGTCGGCGAAATTCACCACGAACGGCGTGTTGTAATCGATGCCCGACGTAGCCTGGGCATTGCGGGCGGCCTTGGCATCAATGAACTTCTGGAACTCCAGGTCTACCCGGTTGGCCACCGGCCACACTTCATCTACGGTATAGTTCTGGTTGGCGGCAGTGGGCTGGCGCGTTACCTGCAGCGGCAGCGAATACTCGTAGTAGTTCTGGGTGTAGTCGGTGCCCAGGCGCACGAAGCCGCGCACGTCCCCGTCCTCTAAGTTGCGGTCGAGGCTTTCGGCGTGCAGGTACAGCTTAAGGCGCTTGTAGCGCAGCATATTCAGCGTCAGGTTCTTGTAGGCGGCCTTGGCGAAACCGTCGCGCAGGTTACCCACCACTAGGCGCAGGCTCTGCTCGTTCTGCTGGCGGTTGGTGGTGCTGGAGCCGTACTCCTTGTCGCGCCGGATGTTGGGCGGCAGCAGGTACGGAATGGCGGGGTTGCCAACTGTTGCGGTGCGGCCATTCTCCTCAATGCTCACCGTCGAAATGCTGAACTCGTCGGCGTCGGTGTCGGGGTTGAGGATACCACCGGGCTCGGCCAGCTTGGTGAGGTAGCGCCGCCACTGGTTGGCCACGAACTGGGGCTGCACCATGCGCAGCACCACCGGCTGCTGCCAGCCCGTGAGGTACATGCGCAGAAAGCGGATGGATTTAAAGCCAAACTCCTGGCCCCCGGGCGTGCCCACGGCCTTGTCGTACTGGCGAATCGGAATCCGGAACTGGTACCAGCTCACGGGCTCCTTGTTGGTGTCGTCGTTGGTGTTGGTTACTTTATCAACGATGTAGTTCTGGCCGATTTCCAGCGAGCCGGGGCGCAGGCGCATCCGGTACTCGTAGTAGCGCTCGGTTTCCGACAGCACGTTGTCGCGGTTCAAGTCCTCCTTGTCGGGGTAGGCCGTCGAGCTGAGCTGGCTGCCCTCGGGCGAGTTGCCCTGCGTGCCGTTGTAGTCCTTGTAGCGGGCCAGTACCTTGGCTCCAGCCTGGTCGTAGCTTGGGTCGAGGTGGTGGCGGAAGTTGTCGGCGGCCGGGTCGGCTACGCCCGTGTAGCGGGGTTCGATGCCTTGCTCGCCTGTGTCGTCCACGCCATCGAGGCCCACGTCTTGGCGGGCCCGGGCGCCAGGTGTGGCACTGAAGGCGTCGGTCAGGAAGGGCAGCTTCGATACCCGGCCCCACACGGTGGGCGCCGTGTCTTGTTCCAGGTCATTCGCATCGGCCGGAATACCGTTCTCGAACTCGTAGCGGCTGTTGTCTTCCAGCACATCTTCCGACACCGCGCCCAGGTTCACATATAGGTCGCCGCCGGTGTCGTTGTTCAGGTTGTGGCCGTCGTTGTCGGTAATCTTGCCGTTGTCGCCGGGCAGGAAGGGGTCCATGAGCCAGAATTCGAGGTACTCCACGTTGGAGTTGTCGAAGTCGGTATCGAAGGTGATTTCGCGGGAGATGGCCGCCTGCCGGGTCTGGTTGGCCACCGCCGAGGGGTCGGCGAAAAACGTGGGCCGGCCCCGGTCGAAGTCCGGGGTGTAGTTGTACTGGCCACGCTGGTCGGGGTAGTAGGCCAAGTCGAAGGTCGTCTCGAACGAGTTGCCAATTGCGCCCACGTCGCGGTTCGGGAACACCTCCGTGCGCTTGATGCCGCGCACGTAGTGGTTCTTCAGGTCGGCCACCCCAATGTTGTTGGGCTTGCTCTGGCCGTTGGTGTAGTAGGTCTGGTCGACGGTGTACCAAGCCAGCTTGGCCCGGTTGTAGGCGGTAGCCAAGCCCGTGTTGTTCCCGCGCAGCGGCAGCGGGGTCGAGCCCAGCCGCCAGGTCACCGAGGCATTCAGGCCGCCCAGCGTGTAGGGGGTGCGGGCGTTTTCGAAGTCGTCGAGGTACGACACGCCGTTTTCGCCCCCAGCGTCGCCCGAGCCTAGCTTGCTCTGGCTGGGCAGCAGTTGCGCGAACTCGCCGCTGAACGACACGGTCGAAATCTCCTTGGTCGTGATGAAGGGCAGGGCGTTGAGGTACTTGGTAATGGCCCGCGACTCGCGGCGCATGTTCACGTCGAAGCCGTAGATGGTGTTGTTGCCTGGCTCATCGCCGATGTTCACGCGGTTGATGCCGGGAGCCTGGTTTTCGCGCAGGTGCAGCACTGTGGCCCCAAAGTTCATATCCGACGACACCCGGTAGTCGAAGCGGGCTCCGAGCAGCTTGCGGGGCTGCACCTGCACCAGCGCGTTTTTCTCGAACTCTATCCGCAGCTCGTTGGCCGAATTTAGGTAGGCCGGGTTCAGGATTTTCACCTTGGCCTGGTCGTAAAACACCTGGTAATCGACGCCCTCCTGGAGCAGCGTACTGCCGGCCCGCACCCGCACCGAACCCTCGGCAATGCCGATGCCGGGCAGGTTAATCTCATCGGTCGATACGGCCTGGAAGCGGCCTTTCAGGTAGAACTTGTCCTTTTCCTGGCGCTGCTGGGCGTCGCTCTGCACTTGGTTGTACAGCTCGCGGTACACGTACTTGTCAATCAGTTCCGGCTCGGCCGTGCTGTCGAACTTGGCGGCCAGGTACTGGCCGAAAGGCTCCACTTCCGGGAAAATAATCTTGCCCAGCTCCGTATCAATCGTGATGCCGGGGAAGAAGTCGAAGTTGCCGTCGGGGTTCCGGTCGTTGTTGGGGTTCACGTTGTCGAGGTTGAAAACCTCAATCAGCGGCTTGTTCTTGATGTTCAGGCCTTCCTTGAGCGAGATTAAGTCAACGCCCGTTACATCATCCTTGTAAACGATCTGGAGCAGGAAGTTGTCGCGGTTGAGCTGGCTGGCATTCAAAGGATAGATGTTTTTCATCATCAAATCCCAGGTCGGCAGGTTGCCGGTGCGCAGGTTAGGGTTGTTGGTAGCGGGGTTGGGGTTGAACCGGGGCAGGTTGACGCTCGGGTCGTTGAAGTCGACCAGGCCCACGGCCGGGTTGGTGGCCTTGAGCATCTTGAGGAAGACCACCTGGTTGTTGCCCACCTGCGAGTAGTCGTTCTGGATTTCGCCGACCGTATAGGTCTTACCGTTGTAGATGTACTGGTACGACACGCCCAGCACCTGCTCGGGCAGCAGTTGCGTGTTGAGCGAGAGGTAGCCCAACTGAGCGTTGTAGGTGTATTCGCGCGGGTCGAGCTTACGGGCCCGCACGTGCTCAAAGTCCACGTTTTTCACCAGCTGCAGGTTGTCGCGCAGCAGGTTATCGATGGCGATTTCGTCGCGGAACCCCGGCAGGCCCTGGATGGTGGCCAGCTCCGTGTTGGCGGGGTTGTCGGCCAGCAGGGGTGGGGTGGGTTGCAGGAATTTCTGCCGGTACACGCGCCGGGGCTCGGCCACGTCCATGAGCGTGATGACGTTGCGCAGGTTGTCGCTCTGGCGGTTGTCGTTGGTCACCCACACTTCGAGGTAGGTGATGTTCACGCCGCTCTGGATGGTGGGCAGGTTGCGCAGCGAGGCGTTGTACCGCTCGCGGAAGGTTTGGTTGAGGAAAAAGTGGCGGTCTTTCTCGTACTGGCTGGCTTTGATTTCGAAGGGCCGGCTCTGGCCTCCGTTCTGGATGCGTACCTCGTCGGCCTGGCCGCGCAGGGTGCTGGCCAAGGCCGTAACGCCCAGGCGCCCAAACTGGAGTTGGGCTTTCACGCCGAACAGGTTCTGGCCGCCAGTGATGAGCGAGTTGTTGAGCGGCAGGCTCACGTTGCCCAGCTCCACTTTGCGGATAATATCGGTATCGAAGCCCGTGTAATCGAGCTTCATGTTGTTCTCGAAGTCGAAGGCGGCGCGGGTGTCGTAGTTGAACGTTAGGCGCAGCTTTTCCCCAATCTGACCACTCAGGTTGAGGTTCATGTTCTGGTCGAACTGGAAGTCGCCCACTTTCTGCTGGCGCAGCGTGAGGGTGGGGTTGCGGTTACGGTTGCCCCGGTAGCCCATCCGAATCGTGACGGCCCCCTGGGGCCGGATATCGACGTAGCTGCCCCCAAAAATGCGGTCGGCCATCGGGCCTAGGTAAATCTTCGGAATCAGGCGCCGGTTGTCGGGCTGGTTAGGGTCGCCGGCCACGCCGCCGCCGCCGGCCCGCTCCCGGAAATAGTCGCGCACGGCCTTGCGCTGCTGCCAGCGCGAGTACTCCTCGAACGTCATGCGGCTCGGGTCGCGGTAATCGAAGTCGGACCCAATGCCCTCGCGGATATCGAAGTTCTTCAGGCTGTCGTCGGCCTGCACATCGAGCTTCACGTTGTCGGGCAGGGGCAGCACCAGGGGAGAGGAGCGGCGCTGGGTCGAGAAACGGGAGCCGCGCCGGTCGTTGGGCGCTACCCGGGGGCGGGTGCCGGGCTGGTAACGGGTGGTATCGGTGCGGGGCGTATCGGCCGCCAACGCGAAATCAATCCCGCGGGCCGGCCGTGAACCAGCCGACAACCAGCCGGTCCAGAGCTGGCGCATGGCAAAGGGCGCGGCCCCGCCGGCCAGCGGCATGGCCTGGGCCCACCAGGCTACCAACGATGCCAGGGCTACAAGGGAGGTAGCAGAGAACTTCTTACCGGTAGTCAAACGTCAATATCGGTCGAGAGGAGGAGGGGAGTGGTTGTCAGTTGCTCGTTATTGGGAACTTGCCCAAACACTGACAACCAGAAGCCAGAAAGGCCTAATTAGACTTAAGAGCGAATTTAATCAATTCCTCTACCGTCAGGTCGTTGCCGTGCTTGCGCTGGATTTGGTCGAGCGACTTTTCGGCCGCCGCCCGGGCGAAGCCCAACATCACTAAAGCGGCTAACGCCTCGGCCCGGCTCGTATTGTGCGCTTTGGCCAGGGGCACAGTATCAATGCCGGCTTTGGCCAGCAACTCGTCCTTGCGCAGCTTGTCTTTGAGCTCCAGAATCACGCGCTGGGCCGTTTTGGGCCCCACGCCCTTGATGCTCTGGATAGCCCGCACATCTTCGTTGACGATGGCCAGCCGGATTTCCCCCACCGACATCGACGACACCATCACGATGCCCGTGCCCGGCCCGATGCCCGACACCGAAATTAGCTGCATAAACAGCGCCTTCTCGTTGGGGTCAAGAAACCCGTAGAGCGTCTGCCCGTCTTCCTTGATGTGCTGGTAGGTGTAGAGCTTGATTTTTTCTTCCTCGGCTGGCAGCTTGGCGTAGGTAGCCAGCGAAATCCGAATTTCGTAGCCGATGCCGTTTACATCCAGAATAGCCTGAGCCGGATCTTTATAAGCGAGTTTACCGTCAACGTAAGCAATCATGCGAGCAGAGAGTAGAGTAGGGGTGGAATCGGCGCAACGCGGCCGTAGCCGGTTTGGTGCCAAGTTACACACTCCTTTTCGACCCGCGTGAAGTGAGGGTGAAGCAAGTGGGGAAGGGAGAAGTAAGAGGTGTTGCAAAGGACCATATTAGGGATTAGAAGAGAACGTCATTCCGAGCGAAGCGAAGAATGACGTTCTCTTCTAATCCCTAATCCCTAATCCCTAATCCCTGCCTACAGTCCTTTACCGCCGGGCTGCTGGGCATCGACCACGGCAATGGCGGCCATGTTCACGATTTCGCGCACCGAGGCGCCGAGCTGCAGGATATGCACCGGCTTGCGCATGCCCATCAGCACCGGCCCGATGGCCTCAGCACCCCCAATCTCCTGGAGCACTTTGTAGGCAATGTTGCCGCTGATAACGTTGGGGAAAATGAGCGTGTTGGCTCCGCCCTTGGCCGCCAGGGGCGAAAACGGGTACTGCTCCTGCAGCAGTTCGGGGTTGAGGGCCGTGTTGGCCTGCATCTCACCGTCGAGCAGCAGGTCGGGGTAGCGGGCTTTGGCTTGGTCGGTTGCGCGGCGGGCCTTGTCGGGCAGTTCGCCGGGGTTCGAGCCGAAGTTGGAGTAGCTGATGACGGCTACCCGGGGCTCGGTATCGAAGAACTTCACGGCCCGGGCCGTCAGGCCAATGATATCGACCATTTCCTCGGCCGTGGGGTCGATATTCACGGTGGTATCGGCGAAGAAGAACGGGCCCTTGCGGTGCTGAATGATGTACATGGAGGCCACCCGCTTAGCCCCCTCGGCCACCCCAATCACCTGGAGCGACGGAATGATGGACTTGCCGTAGTCCTTACTCAGACCGGTAATAAAGGCGTCGGCCTCGCCGGTTTCGAGCATCATCGAGCCGAAGTAGTTCCGCTCGCGCAGCAGTCGGCGGCCCTCGTAGAGCGTGATGCCCCGGCGCTGCCGCTTCTGGTAGAACAACTCGGCGTACCGCTCGCGGCGCTCTTCTTCGCGGATGATGTCGATGATTTCGCAGCCCTCCAGGTCGAGAGAGGTTTCGGCCGCGATGCGCTCAATCTTGTTGCGGTTGCCCAGCAGAATGGGGAAAGCAATGCCCTCTTCGCGCAGAATCTGGGCCGCTTTAAGGGTTTTATAGTTGTCGCCCTCGGCAAATACCACCCGCTTAGGGTTGCTGCGGGCCGCCGACGTAATGCGGTTCATCAGCTTCTGGTTCACACCCAGCCGCGCCCGGATATCGTCCTCGTAGGCCAGCCAGTCGGTGATGTGCACCCGGGCCACGCCGCTTTCCATGGCCGCTTTCGCCACGGCCGGGCTCACGGTGGTAATCAGGCGCGGGTCGAGGGGTTTGGGAATGAGGTAGGTACGGCCAAACGACAGCGTGTTGTCGCCGTAGGCGCGGTTCACCATCTCGGGCACGGCCTCCTTAGCTAGGTCCGAAAGGGCCTTCACGGCAGCTAGCTTCATGGCCTCATTGATTTCAGTGGCCCGCACGTCCAGCGCACCCCGGAAGATGTAGGGGAAGCCCAGCACGTTGTTCACCTGGTTGGGGTGGTCGGTGCGGCCGGTGGCCATAATGATATCGGGCCGGGTGGCCATGGCCAGCTCGTAGGGAATTTCCGGGTCGGGGTTGGCCAGGGCGAACACGATGGGGTCGGCGGCCATCTTCAGCAGCAGCTCGGGGGCCAGCACGTTGCCCGCCGAGAGGCCCAGGAACATGTCGGCCCCCTCCAGCGCTTCGGCCATGGTGCTGATGGGACGCTCGGTGGCGAAGAACATTTGCATATCGGCCAGGTCGGTGCGCTGGGGCGTGATGAGGCCGTCCTTATCGAACACCACCACGTTCTCGCGCTTCAACCCCAGGGCCAAGTACAGGCGCAGGCAGGATATGGCCGCCGCCCCCGCGCCGCTCACTACCAACTGAATCTCCTCAATCTCCTTACCCACTACTTCCAGCGCGTTCAGCAGGGCCGCCGACGAGATGATGGCCGTGCCGTGCTGGTCGTCGTGCATGAGCGGGATGTTCATCTGCTCGCGCAAGGCCGTCTCAATCCGAAAGCACTCGGGCGCCTTGATATCTTCGAGGTTGATGCCGCCGAACGTGGGCTCCAGCGACTTCACAATGCGGATAAACTCGTCGGGGTCGGTGGCGTCGATTTCAATATCGAAGCAGTCGATGCCCGCGAATTTCTTGAACAGTACGCCCTTGCCTTCCATCACGGGCTTCGAGGCGTCGGGGCCGATGTTGCCCAGACCCAGCACCGCCGTGCCGTTGCTGATAACGCCCACCAGGTTGCCCTTGGCTGTATATTTATACACGGCATCCTTATCGGCAGCAATTTCCTTGCAGGGCTCGGCCACGCCCGGCGAGTAGGCCAGCGCTAAGTCGAGCTGGGTACTGACGGGTTTAGTGGGCACCACTTCAATCTTGCCAGCCGGGGTGCGGGAGTGGTAATCGAGGGCGTCCTGCTTGTTTATTTTCAGCATGAGAAAGGGCAGTAGGTTGGTTTCCGGGGAAAGGACAAGGAAGCAAGATGCGGCAAAATGAGCCAGCTTCAAAGGTACAAGCCCTATTCGAACACGAAAAACCCCGAACCGGGTAGGGTTTGGGGCTTTTCGGTTCCGGGGAACATGAGCAGCGGAAGCTACGGGAGCAGTGGGATTTCCTGGAAGCTGCCGTGCACCCGCAAGTCGCCCAAGCGGCGGGAATCGGGGCTAGAGTCGAAATTGGGCCGGAACGTGAAAACGTCGCGGATGCCGGCCGCCTTGATTTCGTAAGTGCCGCTGATAAGCTGCCGGGCAGCGTCGTAGGCCGTGATGACGAAGGAGCCGCTCAGCTGGTTTTGGTTGCTGCTTACGTAGTTGTCCGTGTTTTCCTTGATGGAACTGTAGCGAAAGAAGGTGGTCTGCACGTCGCCCTTGCTGGCATCGGGCTGGGAAGCCAACGAATAAGTGCCAACCAGGCCGGGCTTTTGCTGGCTTTTAGCCAGCACGAATACCACTTTATCGGAAGGCCCGACAGCAGGAAATGTATTGTTGAGCGTCAGGGTAAGCCGGTCGGAAGCCAGTTGTCCGGTTGGCTTATCGGCCAGGTAGCTTACCGAGCGCCCATCGGCAGAGCCGGCGTATTCAAAACCCACATTCAGGGTGGCGGCCTGGATGGGCGTCGCCGCAACAGAACCTGGAGTAGGGTCGCAATCTTTGCTGCAGGAAGTGCCCAGCAGCGAAGTCGTGAGCATAGAGGCAAATAATAGGACACGGAGTGACATAAGCGGCAAAGTTGAGATTAAAGGATAATAGGCGGTTTGTAACAACCGTGCCAAAAAGAGCCAAAAAAGTTCCCGTTCAACTGTTTTTATATCTACAATTCAACTATAAACGCTCCTATTATAGGGGTAGAAGTGTTTCGGTCCGATTAGGTGACCACAAAAAAAGCACCCGTAGGTGCTTTTTTGCTTTGAATTAGTGCTTAGATACACCTACTCAGCCACCCACGACCAGCTTCTGCCCCGGCTGTACGGCATCCGATTTCAGGTTGTTAAGTTCCCGTAGGCGCTGCACCGTTAGGCCCTGGTAGCGGCGCGAGATGTTGTAGAGCGTGTCGCCGGGCTGCACCAGATGCAGGTGTGGAGCGGGGGGCAATGCCTGCGCGGTCGGCGCTGCTGCCGGACGGGCCACGCGTTGCGCTGGCGCCTGGACCGCGGCGGCTACTTCGCGGGTGGTTTCTACTAAATGGGCCACGGCGTCGGCGGCAGCGGCCTCCGGGCTGGGCTTCAGCGTTAGTTGCTGGCCGGGCTGCAGCACGTAGCTGCTGAGCTGGTTCCAGGCCTTGAGTTGGGCTACGGTCAGGTCGTTGGCAGTGGCAATCTTCTCTAGGAAATCCCCCGGCTTCACCACGTAGCGGCCCGGTACCGAATCGTCGTCGGCAATGGCGGCGGCCACTACGGCTGCGGTCCGGCGCACCGCGGCGGCTGGTTGGGCAGCAGCCAGAGCGGTGGCCGGGGCCTTAGCAGCCGGCTCGCTTACCGTCGGCAGCGCCCGGAATACCACCAGCTGCTGCCGGCCGGCCAACGAAGCACTCGTGCCCAGCTTGTTCCAGCGGCGTACCTGCGCCGGGCTGACATCGTAGCGGGCCGCCACCGAGTTCACCGTTTCGCCCCGCTTCACGGTATGACGGAAACGTTCGAAGCGCGGCGCGGCCGGGGCAGGACCTGTTGTTGTTGTCGTTGTCGAAGAAGCTGCCAGGCGGCGGCCGGGCAGCGGCATCGTGCCGTTTAGGGCCACTAAGCGCGGGGCTAGGGGGCGGGGCAAATCGGCCGGTGGGCGGCAGTAGTCAAACAGGGCCTCGCGGCTGGCCGTGGCAACCAGCGTGGCGCGGGCAGTGGCGGGCAATAGTAGGGTGTAGTTGCGGTAGCCGGCCGGCAGATAAGGCTTGCGCAGCTCCGGATTCAGGCGCAGCAATGCCAGCGAATCGGTGTAGCCGATGGCCTGGGCCAGCCGGGCCAGGTCGAAGGGCCGGCCGCCGAGCTGGAGCGTGTCCATGGCCTGGGCGTACTGGTAGTTGAGCGTGGGCGCGTGCAATTGGTGCTCCTTAGCGTACTTCATGGTATACATGATGGCCGTGAAGGTGGGCACGTAGTTGCGTGTTTCGGCCGGCAGGCTGCTGTGTACTTCCCAGTAGGTGCTCTTGCCGGTGCGCTTCATCACGCGCTGCATGTTGCCCGCACCCCAGTTATAGGCGGCCAGCACCATCTCCCAGTCGCCAAACACCCGGTACAAATAACGCAGGTGCTTGCAGGCGGCCTCGGTGGCCTTCTCGGGGTCCATTCGCTCATCCACCCAATCGTCGCGGCGCAGGTGCAGGTCGTTGGCCGTGGGGCCCATGAACTGCCAGAGGCCGGTAGCGCCCACCCGCGACTTGGCCGTCGGAATCAGGGCCGACTCTACCACGGCCAGGTACTTGAGGTCGAGGGGCATGTTATACTTGGCCAGATACTTCTCGAAGAGCGGGAAGTAGAGGTTCTCGCGCTCCAGTACTCGCTGGGTGTACGTCCGTTGCCGCTCTGTAAACAGCTTCACGAACGACATCACCTGCCCGTTAAAAACGTGGGGCGCATCGGTATCAAGGCAGCCTACCCGGTCGCCGACTAGGTCGCGCAGCTCGGGAGGGGTGCGCAGCCACACCAGCCGCGCCGAATCTAAGGGTGCCAAGGGCGCGGCCACCAGCGAATCGGGTTGTAGCAGCAGGTTCACCAGCATCGAGTCGGCGGGTTGGGCTGCCGGGGCCGCCGGAGCTGGCTGGGGCCGCCGCTGTGCCTGAACCGGCTGGGCCAGAACAATAGCCAGCAAAATAGGGACGGCAGCACGCAGCAACTTCTTCATTCGGACTCGGGAAAAGGACAACAACCGGCCGGGCCGGAACGCAAAACGCTGAGTTGAAACTCAGCGTTTTGCCAAAAATAACACAGAACATCAATAAAGCCAGCTTTTTAAGTTAAAGCTGTACTTTAAATACTCGGGGGTAAAACCTTTGTGGTCCGTTAGGCTACTGCCTCTGCCCTAGGCTACTTCCGGGGCCAGGGTCTGGGTCAGGGAGTCGGCGAAGGCCAGCAAGTGCTGCTCGCGGAAGGCACCGCTCAGAATCTGGAGGCCAATCGGGAGGCCCTGCGAGTCGAGGCCGTTGGGCACCGAAATAGCCGGAACGCCCGCCAGCGAGGCCTGCACCGTGAAAATGTCGGCCAGGTACATGGCCAGCGTATCCTTGTTCACGTCGCCGATGCGGAAGGCCGTGGTGGGCGTGGTGGGCAACACCAGAAAATCGTAGTCGCGCAGCAGTTCGTCGGTTTTCTCCTTGATGAGCCGGCGCACCCGCTGGGCCTTGGTATAGTAAGCGTCGTAGTAGCTGGCGCTCAGCACGAAGGTGCCGAGCAGAATCCGGCGCTGCACTTCGGAGCCGAAGCCCTGGGAGCGGGTTTTCTTGTAGAGCGATTCCAGGTCCGTTACGTCGGGGGCGCGGTAGCCGAACTTCACCCCGTCGTAGCGGCTCAGGTTGGAGCTGGCTTCGGCGGTGGTCAGAATGTAGTAGCTCGGCACAATAAAATCGAGGTACGGAAACTCCACGCTCTCTACCAAGTGGCCCTGGCCGCGCAGCTGCTCCAGCGCATTTTCGGTGGCCGCCTTAATTTCGGAGTTCAGGCCCGGCCGGTCCAGGCAGTCCTGGATGTAACCGATGCGGTACTGAGGCGCGGGCGTTAGCTCCTGGCTGTAAGCGGGTACTTCGCGCTGGCTCACGGTGCTGTCGAACTGGTCGGGGCCGGCCATAACTTCGAGCAGCAGCGCGGCATCGGCTACCGAGCGGGTGAGCGTGCCAATCTGATCAAACGACGAAGCGTAGGCCACCAAGCCATAGCGGGAAATGCGCGAGTAGGTGGGCTTAAACCCCACGATGCCGCAGAATGCCGCCGGCTGCCGCACCGAACCACCCGTGTCGGAGCCGATGGACGCCAGGCACATATCGGCCTGCACGGCCACGGCCGAGCCGCCCGAAGAGCCGCCCGGCACCCGGTCGGTGTCCAGTTCGTTGCGCACCGGCCCGAAGTACGAGGTTTCGTTGGAGGCCCCCATCGCAAACTCGTCGCAGTTCTGCCGGCCAATCAGAATGGCATCCTCATCGAGCAGGCGCTGCACGGCCGTACCGGTAAACAGCGACTTGAAGCCGTCGAGAATGTGGCTGCTGCTCTGCAACGCATGGCCCTCGTAGGCCAGCACGTCTTTCAGGCCGATAACCATGCCCGCGAGCTTGCCCGCCGTGCCTGCCGCCAGCTTGGCATCCACGGCCTCGGCCTGGGCCAGCGCCTCGTCGGGCCACACTTCGAGGAAAGCATTGAGGTGCTCCTTATGGCTGATGTTGTCCAGGTAATATGCCACCAGCTGGCGGCACGAGGTGGCGCCGGTGGCCAGCTCCTGGCGGACTTCCGTGAGGGAATTGAAACGTCTCAAGACGAAAAGATTAGAAGCGAGGCCTAGATGCAAGGCGAAGTCGCGAAAATAGCAACCTCACCGGTAAAAACGAAAGCAGCCAGTAGTTTTCGACTACTGGCTGCTGCGTTACGAGAGGGCAGATTAGCCCAACTGGTCGAGGCGGGTCCGCTCGCTGACCGGCTCCACGGGAGGCGCGATGCCTCCATCCATGGGCGGGGCTACTGTAGCCAGCGGTGTTTCAACGACTACTGGGGCGGGCGTTTCGGAGGCTACGGCCGGGGCAGGCTGATATTCCTGCTGAGGCGCCTGAAACTGCTGCTGATACGGCTGCTGGGTCGGCTGGCCGTAGCCTTCTACCTCGCTGCGAATTTCGCGGGAAGCATCCTTGAACTCGCGGATGCCTTTGCCCAGGCCCCGAGCTAACTCAGGAATCTTGTTGGCGCCGAAGAAAATTAGGATAACCACCATGATGAGCATTATCTCACCACCACCGAGGTCACCTAAAAAGAGAAGAACGGGCATTTGCATAGTTAAAGGGGGTTACTGACGAGGAGCAGTCGGGTCGTTAGGATTGACGGTCGGATTCACCGGACGGTCGCGGAATTCAGGCTGCTCTTCCTTGGAAGCGTCCTTGAATTCGCGGATACCCTGGCCCATACCCCGGAACAATTCCGGGATGCGCTTGGCGCCGAAGAAGAGAATAATGGCAAGTCCAATAAGGAGGAATTCGGTACCACCAAAGTTACCGATTCCGAGCAGGAGGGTGGCAAAGTTCATAGAGAGCAAGCCGTAAGGCTAGGTTTGAAGGTCAAAGCTTAGTATACGTAGCCATGTACGTGGGGGGATTGGTAAAGGTACCCCATAATTTGAAAAACAGTTCCGCCCGAAGCAATGTTTAACGGGCCTACCTGCCCCACATAGGCCGGGCTGGGTGAAGTTCATAGGGCCTTCATCGAAGGCCGCTAAGCCCACCCGGAAAAGAAATTCATTTAGCTGGCAAAACCGGCTATTCGACGTTTTAGCCAAGGCGTTACCAGCCTTTTTGGGCTAATTTGAATAACGCCACTCTTTCCCGGATCAGGCTTTTGCTCCGGTCGTTGTCTTTCTATGCTTTCAAATCAATCTACTCTCACCTCGACTCTCCGGCCCGGTTTTTCGCGGGCACAGGAAATCCGGCGGTTATCGGCCCTGCATACCTACGAAATTCTGGATACGCCGCCCGAAGCCGCTTTTGATGATTTGGCCCGCCTGGCATCTATTATCTGCGAGACCCCTGTGTCGTTGGTTTCGCTGCTCGATGGCCAGCGGCAATGGTTTAAAGCCCGTACCGATCAGAACTGGCCCGCCAGTACCCGCCGCGAGCTGGCTTTTTGCCAGCAGGCCATTCAGGGCGACACGCTTTTTGAGGTGGAGGATGCGACATGTCACCCGCTGTTCCAGCACAACGAGCTGGTAACCGGCGACCCCAACATCCGCTTCTACGCTGGCTACCCTTTGCTTACCCCTCAAGGTGATGCTCTGGGGACGCTCTGCGCCATTGACACCGTGCCGCGCTGCCTGACTGAAAACCAACGAGATGCCTTGGCCGTGCTGGCCCGCGAGGTGGTAGCCCACCTGGAGCTGCGCCGCGCCCACCGCGAGCTAGAGCAGGAACGCCTGAAGCTGGAAGGGCTGCTGCGCCTAGCCAATAACACGGCTGAAACCATGTACCTGAGCAAGGGCCAGAACGAAATCTTCATCAAGCAGGATCATAAGCTGCTGCGCATCAAAACAGTTGATATTCGCTACGTGGAGGCCCTGGGCGACTACGTCAACATTTATGCCCGGGAGCGGTACACGGTGTACAGCACCATGAAAGAGCTGGAGGCCAAGCTGCCCACCTGCGAGTTTGCCCGGGTGCATCGCAAATATATCGTGCGCCTCGACCGCATAATCGCCATCGAAAGCGACGCGGTGATTGTGGAGGCGGGCCGCAGTGCGGAGGGGGCCTCCAGCCTGCTACCCGTGCCAATTGGCAACTCGTTTAAAGCGGGACTTCTGAGCCGGCTAACCTGATCTGACCCCGCAGCAGTGAACCGCGTCGGGTGGCCTCCTAACTTCACCGAGCGAATAGCGCCGTTCAGCGAATTTGACCCGATTCGCTACTGCGGTACCGTATCTTTAAATTGGTTATCGGGGACGAACCCTGCCATTACTGCCGGCCTAAGCCAGCGGAAGCAGCAGGGGAGGAATTCTGGTAGCTAAGTTTGTTTTCATAGCTCGGAAAGACGTCGTATTCTGTACGACGTTTTTTTATGCCCGAGAGTTAATGAGTGTTCAGTAGTCAGTGAGAGAAGTCATGCTGAGCGAAGGCGCAGCCGGAGTCGAAGCATGACGTTCTCTCACTGACTACTGAACACTCATCTACTTCCGTCCGAGCCAGTTTTCGGGGTTGAGGTTGGCGCTGTTGTGCCAGACCTGGAACTGGACCTCCGACGTGCCCTCAGAATTGGTGGATACGGTGCCGATGGATTGCTTGGCCGATACGGTCTGACCTTCGCCCACGCTGGCGCTACGCAGCTTGGCATACACCGTGAAGTAATCGCCGTGTTGCACCATAATGATGGTGCCCATTCCCGGTACGCTGGCCACCGTGAGCACCTTGCCACTGAACACGGCCCGCACCGGCTCGCCGGAGTTGGTCTGGATATCAACGCCCCGGTTTTCAACCACCACGTTTTTGAGCACCGGGTGGTTGTGGCGGCCAAAGCGTTGGCTGATGAAGCCCTTGCCTACCGGCCAGGGCAGGCTACCGCGGTTCTCATTAAAAGAAGCCGCCAGCTTCGCCGATTCGGGCGTCAGCGTCACGCGGTCCACGCGCTCGGCCTTGGCGGCGGCGGCATCTTCGGCGGCCTCGGAAGCGGGCGTGCGCGAGGTGGTGCTGGGGCTGCGGCCAGCGGCGGCAGCGGCCGTTGCGGCGGTGCGGGCTTTGGCGGCGGCCGCCCGGCGGGCGGCTTCGCGAGCGGCCCGGGCAATTTCTTCGCGCACTCGCAACGCAATCAGGTTATCGAGGCGGCTGATGGCCTGCTGACGGGCCACTAGCTCCTTACGCAGGCTTTCTTCCTGCTGGGTGAGTTTGGTAATCACCTGGTCCTGCTGCACTTTAAGCGTAGTCAGGGTCTTTTTCTCGGAGAGCTGGGTGTTGAGCAGCGAGCCTTTCTCCTGCTTCTTCTCCTGCAGGCCAGCCAGCTGGTTGTTCAGATGCTGCTCGGTGCGCGTAATCTGAGCGGCCTGGGCCTGGCGCACCTCGGTGTATTGGCGGATATAGCGCAGGCGCAGCAGAAACTGGTTGAACGACTCGGCCGCAAACAGGAACATGAGCCGGTTGTAGCCGTTGGCCGTTTTGGAAGCCGTGTAAATCAGGCGGCCGTACTCGGCCTTGAGGCGGGTCAGGCTCTGGCGTGTCTGCTGCACCTGGCCCTCCGTCTGCTGCACGTCGGTTTCAATGTAGCGCAGCTCCGAGCTGATGTTCTTGATAACACCCTGCTGCACCACCAACTTCTCCTGGATGGCGTTGAGCTGACCCACCGAGGCCTGCTTTTTCTCCTGGGTCTGGGCCAGAATGCGGCTCGTTTCCTTGATGCGCTTGAGCGTGGCCCGCCGCTCGCGTTCCAGCTGGGTTTTGCTTTTGGCTGGGGCCGAGCGTTTGCGCTGCGCCAAGCCGGGGCTCACGGCCCCCGCCAGCAGCATTATTACCAATAAATGGCGCAGCCAGCCCGGCGTACTACTTCTTACGCACATAGCCTTTCGGAACCGAAAACGGAAATTGGAGCTGCTCCTTGTCCACGTCGACGTCGCGGTAAGTGAGCGTGATGTTGGTAGGTGTTGCCTTGCCCTGCTGCACCTGCACCTGCGTTTCGAAGGCGAAAGGCTGGGTGGCCCGGTCGAGGGCCCGGAAATCGGAATAGTCCACCGTGAACTGGTTTTCGTTGCCCGCATCCTTCACCATCAGCTGGCGGGGGCGGCCTTGCGCCAGGTCGATGAGCTGCATAATCAGCAGGCCGGCCTGCTCGTAGCGGATGCGCTGCACGGTTCCCTCAGTGCCAATGCTAGGCTGGGTTTCGATGCCAATCGGAGCTAGGTAGTTGCCCAGCAAGAGGGCCTGAATCATGTCGAAGTTCACCGGCACGTTCAGGCGCTTGCTCAGGTAGGCATAATCGCCGGCGTAATATTCGCGGTGGAGCTTATCGAGCACCTGCACCGAGTCGCGGGTGATGAGCACGCGCCCGCCTTCAATGCCAATGAGTGAGGCCGAAAGCCAAATCACGCTGTCTTTGCGGATGCGCAGGTTGATGTTGCCGCTCTGGTCGCCGAACTGGGCCTTGCCTTTGGCCGTCATAAACCGGAAATCGAGGTTAGCGGCCCGCACGGCCTCGGGCACGGGGTTAGTCGTCGAAGGCTTGGTACGGGCCGTTAGCAACTTACGGTTGCAGCTGCCCAGCAACAGGGTCAGGGCACTCAGCAGCAGCAGCGCGGGGCGGTTACTCATACAGTTTCTGGTCTTTTATTTTGCGGTTGATGAGCGGCGAAGCGCCTCCCTTTTTGTTGGCTCGCTGCCACTCGGCCACGGCCTTATCCTTCTCGCCGAGCTGAAACAGGATGTCGCCATAATGCTCGACTACGGTCGCGTCGGAAGTATGCCGCAGCGCCGATTCCAGCGCCTGGCGGGCCCCGGCGTAGTCCTTGAGCCGATAAAGCACCCAGCCGTAGGTATCGAGGTAAGTCGAATTATCCGGGTAGGCCTTCACCAGCTTGCCCGCCATTTCCTTGGCCTTATCAAGCTTCTCGCCCCGCAGCGACAAAAAGTAGCTGTAGTTGTTGAGGGCCTGCGCGTTGTTGGCGTCGAAGGTGAGGGCGGCATCGTAGGCGGCATCCGACTTCGGGTACTCCTTCAGTTCGTGGTACACGTCGCCGAGCTGGGTATCGAACTGAGCCAGCAACTCGGGGTTGTCGGTGGCCAGCTTGCGGCCGTATTCAAGCGACTTAGCTGCTTTGGCCGGCTGCTTCTGTAGCTGGTAGCCTACGCCGTTGTAAAACCAGAGCGGAGCTTGGTTCGGAAACAGCTCCAGCGCCTGCGCCGTGTGCGTCAGCAGCGAATCGGTCTGGGTAAGCTCGGCGTCAATCAGCACCACCTGCTGCCAGATCTGGTAGCGGGTATTGTCGAGCCGGATGGCCTTGAGGTAGTTGGTGCGGGCGGCGGGGCGGTTGCCGGTTACGGTTTCAATGTCGCCGGCAATAGAGAAGGCCTTGGCCTCGCGCGGATGGACCCGGGTCGTGATGGCGGCCAGCTCGCGGGCCGTTTCGTTGAGGGCCGGGTTGGGCAGCTGTTTGATGTAGTCAATCAGGATGCGCACCTTATCGTCGATATCCAGGCTGGGGCTTTCGAAGGCCTGCTTGATCTGCCGCTCCGATTCGGGCCGGTTGTTTTGCAGCCGGTACACATCGGCCAGAATCATGCGGGCCCTGGCATTGTCGGGGTTCTGGCGCAAAGCCTGCTGGGCCACCCGAATGGCATCGTCGAAGCGGCGGTTGGTGGCGTAGAGCTGGGCCTGGGCCAGCACGTAGCGGGCTTCGTCGGGGTTCGATTTGATGAGGCTTTCGCCCTCCTCCAACGCCTTGTCGAGCTTATTCTGGCGCAGGTAAATCTGCTGCTTCTTAAACGATATTTCGTCCAGCGTTCCAAACTTCTGCTCGGCCTGCTCGAAGGTGGCCAGCGCCTCGTCGAACTTGCCCTGGGCCAGATACAGATCGGCCAGGTTGAAGAGGTAGTATTTCGAGTTGGGTACCTGGCTGATGAGGGTGTTATACACCTCAGTCGCTTCTTGGTATTGCTTCTGCGAAGAGTAAATTTGGGCCAGCAGCAGGTAGTAATACGGGTTTTTGGCGTCGAGCTTTACGGCCGCCCGCCCGAAGTTGGTAGCATCCTGAATGTTGCCGCTGAGCAGGTTGGTTTCGGCAATTTTGTAGTTGACGGCCGCGTTGGTCGGGTTGAGCGCGTAGGCTTTCAGCAACCGCTCCAGTGCTTTGTTGTAGTCTTCGAGCAGCAAAAAGCGCACCCCATCAATAAAGTACGACTCGCTTAGCTCGCGCTCCTTGGGCGTGAGGTCGGGACGGGCACTACCGGCTGCCTCCAGCGCCGACCGCCGGGCCAACTCCTTGCGCTCCTTGCGGCTGAGCTTGCGCGGCTTATCGGCCTGTGGTGCCGTCGTCTTATCCTTTTTGCGTTGGGCATGCGCCGGCCCAGCCAGCCACAAGCTCAGTACTACCAGCAAAAACGCACTAAATCGAGGCATGCAGTAAATATTTGGCTGTTAGCGGTTGCCCATTAGCTTCCGTTCGGCTCAGCTGTTAAGTAAGTTCTACCGAAAAGCATCCGCCTAATTTACGCTGTTGGAATACTTCATCGTTCCGACAGGGCAAATTAGGCGGCTGACATTGGGCAAAAAGCAGTCAAACAGAACGGAAGCTAACAGCCAGCAGCTACTAGCTAACAGCCACGAATCAGTTTCAGACGCGCAGCGTGTTGTAATCGCCCACGCTCAAATCGTGAGGCGTGCCGCTGATGGTGGCATGGGAGCCAATCATCGAACCCGCCACGTTGGCGTGCTCCACGGTAGCCGACTGCTGCACGATACTATTGGCAACGACGGAGCCGCTTATTTTGGTGCCCGCACCCACCGAAACATGGGGGCCGACCACCGAATTGGTAATCACCACATCTTCGCCAAGATACACTGGCTCGATGATGACCGAGTTCGTGATTTTAGCCGACTTAGCCTGCAATTCCTCCCCCCGCTCTTTCAAAAACTCCAGGTAGCGCTGGTTGGTGTACACGGTGGCGTCTTTGTTGCCGCAGTCGAGCCACTCGGTTACGCGACCGGGCACGAACTGGGTGCCCTTGTTCTTCATGTTTTCGAGGGCATTGGTGAGCTGGAACTCGCCCTTGTCCTTGATGTCGTTGTCGAGCAGGTACTGCAACTCCTGGCGCAGGTACTCGCCGTCGCGGAAGTAATAGATGCCGATGATGGCCAGATCCGATACGAACTCCTGGGGTTTCTCCACGAAGTCGGTAATCTGGCCCTTATCGTCGAGCTTCACTACGCCGAAGGGCTTGGGGTCCTCTACGCTTTGCACCCAGATGGTGCCATCAACGGAAGAATCGAGAATGAAATCGGCCTTGAAGAGCGTATCGGCGAAGGCTACCACCACGTGCCCTTCCAGCGCCGATTGGGCGCACAGAATGGCGTGGGCCGTACCCAGCGCTTCGTCCTGGTAGCAAATCGTGCCCTTGGCACCTACCGATTCGGCAATTTTTACGAGGTCCTTTTCTACCTCGCTGCCGAAGCTGCGCCCAATGATAAAGGCCACTTCCTCCACCGGCTCACCGCACACTTTGGCAATGTCCTCAACCAGCCGGTGCACAATGGGCTTGCCGGCAATCGGAATCAGGGGCTTGGGAACAGTGAGGGTGTGGGGGCGCATGCGCTTACCCATGCCGGCCATCGGGACGATGATTTTCATACAGGAAATAATTAAAAAATTTTAAATGGAAAATCAAAAACTGCGAATGAAAAATCAATTAAACTGTTCCTGTATAATTCGTTGTCATTTTTAAATAAAAGACAGCGAATTAAAAACAGTCAAATAGTAATTCTCATTTTCAATTTCTAATTGAAAAATTCAGACCGAGCCGGTAGAGCCGTAGCCGCCGGTACCGCGGCCGGTGTCGGACAGGGTTTCGGCGGGCTGCCAGGCTACTATCTCGTGGCGGGCTACAATGAGTTGGGCAATCCGCTCCCCATCCTGTACTACGAACTCCTGGTCCGACAGATTCACGAGCAGCACTTTTAGCTCGCCACGATAATCGGCGTCGATGGTGCCGGGGCTGTTGACGAGGCCGATACCGTGCTTGTAAGCCAGCCCGCTACGGGGCCGTACCTGCATTTCGTAACCTACCGGAATTTCCAGGAACAGACCCGTTGGGATGAGGGCGCGTTGCAAAGGCCCTAACGTAACCGGCTCGGCGAGGTTGGCCCGCACGTCGAGGCCGGCCGCGTGGGCGGTCTGGTATTCGGGCAACGGATGGCGCGAGCGGTTGATGACAGGAATCTGCATGCTGGAGTCTAGAGGCAAGGGTTTGAGGCAAAGATAGAAGTTTAGGGGCGGGGGAGTAACGGGGTGAAACACCTCAGAGACTCCGCAACCGGCGGCCTTCTACGGCCGCTATCAGCCCCACAAACCCCAACGTAAGCAGCGCGTGGAAGCCGTAACGGCCCCAGCCCGGTGCTACCGGCTCGTACCAACTGACGGCCACTACCACCACGGCCAGCCCCAGCCAGGTCAGTAGCCGGGCCATAGGGTAGGGTACTGGGAAGTGCTTTTCGCCCAGCCACCAGCAGAGCGCGGCCATCATAAAATAGCAGGCCAGCGTGGCCAGCGCCGAACCCATGTAACCGAGCACCGGAATTAGCAGAAAGTTGAGAGCAATAGTGAGCACCGCGCCCGCAAAGCCCAGATAAGTGCCGTAATAAGTCTTATCCGTCAGCTTGAACCACACCGACAGGTTCCAGTACACGCCCAGGAAAAGGTTGGCCAGCAGCAGCACCGGTACCACGGCCAGGCCCTGCAGGTACTCGGGCCGGTGCAGGAATACCCGGGCCACCAAGTCGAGGTTGACGCTCACGCCCACGAACAGCATGGCGCAGCAGAGCGTGAACCACTTAAGCACCAAGGCAAACGTACGGGGCGAGTTCTGGTCGGTGCTCTGGGCGAAGAAGAACGGCTCGGCCGCGTACTTAAAGGCCTGAATCACGAGGCTCATCAGGATGCTGAGCTTGTAACAGGCCCCGTAAATACCCACCGCCGCCAAGCTGCTTTGGCCGGGGTAGAACCCCTTGGGCAGCCAGCGGGGCAGTAAAATTCGGTCCAGCGTTTCGTTCACCATGCCTGCCAGGCCCATGAGCATAATGGGGTAGGCGTACTTGAGCAGCGGCCGCAACGGCTCCAGGTTCAGCCGGAAGCGGAAGTCAGTGAGCTCGCGGCCCAGCAGCAGCAGCGTGAAGGCGCTGGCCGCCAAGTTCGCCAGAAACACGTAGCCCACGCCCAAAGTGGGGTCGTAAACAGCCCGCACCAGCGGCGCGAGGCCAGCCAGGTATTCGCCGGCCAGCACGTCGGGGCAGAACACGATGAAAAACAGGTTCAGCCCCACGTTGAGCGCAATATTGGCCAGCCGGATGGCGGCAAATTTGCGGGCCTTATTTTCGAGCCGAAGCCGGGCAAACGGCAGGGCCGCCAGCGCATCGAGACCCAAAATGCCGGCAATCCAGAAGGCATAGCGCTCCTTGCCCGGCGGCAGGCCCAGCAGTTCCATCAGGGGCCGGGCCAGCAGCATGAGCAGCAGCGTGAGCACCACGCTACTCAACAGCAGCAGCGTCAGCACCCGGTCGTAGAGCTCCCGACGGTCGGTGCCGGGGCGGTTGGCGAAGCGGAAATATGTGGTTTCCATCCCGAAGGTGAACACCACGTTCAGAAACGACACGTAAGCAAACAGCCCCGTTACAATACCATACTGAGCCGCCGCAAACCGCCCGGTATACACGGGTACAAGCATAAAGTTGACCACCCGGCCCACAATGCTGCTCACCCCGTAAATCGCCGTCTGCGAAGCCAGCTTTTTCGCAATTCCCATTCTTAATTCAAGTAAGAAGTAAGAAGTAGAAATTAAGAATGGGAATCGAAAATGGTACCTCAGCAGGGCATAATGGCAGCGCAATTACTGCCAACCACTTTCAATTCTTTTCTCAATTTTTAATTCTTAATTGCCTGTAAAGGTAGCCGGCCGCTTTTCCAGGAACGCGGCGGTGCCTTCGCGGAAATCTTCGGAGCCGAAGCAGCGAGCGAAGCCATTGGCTTCGGTCTGGTAGCCGTGGCGGTCCTGGTCATAGTAGGCATTCACGCAGTCGAGGCACATGCCTAGGGCCAGGGGAGCCTTAGTGAGGATGCGGCCTAGCAGCTGGCGGCAGAAACCGAGTAGCTCGGCCTGCGGCACCACGTGGTTGACGAGGCCCAGGCGCAACGCCTCATCGGCCTTCACCATGTCGGCCGTGAGTAGCAGCTCGATGGCCTTGCCCTTACCCACCAGCTGGGCCAGGCGCTGGGTGCCGCCGTAGCCCGGAATCAGGCCCAGGTTCACTTCGGGTTGGCCGAAGCGGGCGTTTTCGGCCGCCACCCGAATATGGCAAGCCATGGCCAACTCGCAGCCCCCGCCCAGCGCGAAGCCGTTCACGGCCGCGATAACGGGTTTGGCGCTTTCCTCAATCATGCAAAAGGCCTCCTGCCCCCGCTCGGAAGCCCGGCGGGCCGAAATCTCATCGAGCTGAGTAAGTTCGGCAATATCGGCCCCGGCCACAAAGGCCTTCTCGCCGCTGCCCGTCAGGATGACGCCGCGCACCTGGGGGTCGTCCTGGGCTCGTTGTACGGCCGTGCGAATGTCCTCAATGGTGGCCGCGTTGAGGGCGTTGAGCTTATCGGGGCGGTTGAGGGTAATGGTGAGGATGCCGGTTTCGGCGTCGAGGTCGTAGAGCAGGGTGGCGAAAGAGGTCATGGGCGGGTAGAGTAGCGGGCACTAGTGCTAGGAGCAAAGATAGGATGAAATGACGCACCCTAAACGCCCGGCCCGCGGCCCAGTTGACCAGCCAAAAAGCCGGGTTAAACGAAAAATTCATTCGCCCCAAGACCAGAATGGCCATCTTCGGACTCGATAATTCATTGGCTGAGCCTCAAATAAGAAAATTTCTATATTTGGACCGCTCACTTTTGCCTTCCTCTCAACCATCTCCAGCTTATGGGCTTTGTTTCCGAATTCAAAGAGTTCATTTCGAAGGGCAACGTGCTCGACCTAGCGGTTGGTGTTATCATTGGCGGCGCGTTCAGTGGTATTGTCACGTCACTCACCAACGATATTCTAATGCCCATCCTGACGCTGCTCACCGGTGGGCTCGATTTCAAGGAGTGGTACTTAGCGTTGGATGGCAAAACGTATGAATCGCTCGAAGCGGCCAAGGCAGCCAAGGCGGCCACCATTAATTACGGCCTGTTTTTGAATTCCATCATCACGTTTATGCTGATGGCCTTCGCCATCTTCTGGCTCGTGAAAATTGCCAACCGCTATAAAAAGCCCCAAGAAGTGGTGGCCGTCACCGACCCATTGCCGACCAAAGACCAGTTGCTGCTGGGTGAAATCCGCGACGCGCTCCGGGCTCCCCGCGGCTAAGCGTTGCGTAACTTTGTGAAAGCCGGTTTCTGCGCCTGTCGGAGGCGCGGAAACCGGCTTTCTCTTTTGCTCCTGTTTGCTATGGCTTCAACGCTTACTTCCCAAAGTAACCGCCCCACTTGGTTTAATTTGCTGCTGACGGTACTGCTGCTAGGTGGCCTGGCGCTACCGGGCCGCGCCCAGGATGAAGGCACCCCTATCGTGAAGCCCTACAAAGTACCTATCAAGGTAGACACGTTGCGGGGTTGGCATTATGGGGGCGCAGCCTCGCTCAACGTCAGCCAGATCAGCCTTAGCAACTGGCCGGCCGGAGGGCAAAGTTCGCTTTCGGGCTTGGCCATCGGCAATTCGTTTGCCCACTTCCGCAACCGCAACCACACCTTCGACGGTGCCCTCGACGTGGTGTACGGCCTCGTGAGCGAGGGGGGTGGGCGGCTGCGTAAGAGCGACGACCGGCTGGAAATCAACGGCCGCTATGCCCGCCAGTATGCCCCTGGCTGGTCGTACGCGGGCCAACTCAACTTCAAGTCGCAGTTTTCGACAACCCGCTCCATCGACCAGCCCGATTCCATTGCGTCGGGATTTCTGGCCCCGGCCTTCGTGCTGGCCTCCGTAGGCTGGGAATACCGGCCCAACGAGCATTTCTCGGTGCTGCTCTCGCCCCTCACGGGCAAGTTTACCATTGTGCGCAACCAGCGCCTGGCCGACGCAGGCGCATTTGGCGTGCAGGAGGGCCGCCGCGACGCTGCCGGCCGCATCGTGCCCGGTACGGGCCAGCAGTTCCGGGCCGAAATGGGGTCCTACGTGAATGTGCGCTACCGCCAGACGGTCTTCCGCAACATCGAATACCAAACCCGCCTGGAGCTCTTCAACAACTATTTCCATAAGCCCCTCAATACCGACGTGAACTGGGTAAACCTGCTCGATTTTTCGGTCAACGATTGGGTAAGTGCCAACATTGCTACGGTGCTGATTTACGACGACGATACGCCCGTACCCATCAAGGGTGGGGCCGAAGGGGCCCGGGGGCGGCGGATTCAGTTCAAGGAAACCCTCGGTATCGGCCTGACTTACAAGTTTTAGTCCCCGGTGAACTAACTTAGTGTCTGGCTAGTTGGATTTTTATGTCCTTCACGGGGCTATTTCGCCTCCCGACCCTTTTGCCGCTATGAAGAAACTGCTTTCCCTTTTGCTACTTACTGCTGCCTGCACGGCCGCTCATGCCCAGACTGCCGTGCTCGACGGCCAGCCCCGCGACGCGGCCCAGACCCAGCGGGCAGCCGACCGGCAGGCTCGCAAGCGGGGTAAGGCCTCGGCCACCGACATTACCAATGTGCAGCGGCGCATGAGCATGAACGCCGATGAGGCTAAACGCGACCAGCAACTCGAACTATTGGAGGCCCGTTCGGGTGGTAGCACGGCCAATACCAGCTTCGGCCGCGCCGCCGGCCCAGCCCGCCAGTACGATAAGGGCTCCGGGGGCTTCACGGTCCGCAAATACAAGGATACCCGCATCGGTACGGCCCGCCAGAAACGTGGCCAGACGCGCCCCGCTGGCTTCACCGACCCCAAGGGCAAGCCTCTTAAGAACAAAAGCGGCCGCAAAAAGCACTTCTTGTTCTTCTAATACTGATCGTCATATTCTCTGTAAAGCAAAAGCGTCGGGCCATTTGGTCCGACGCTTTTGCTTTACAGGAAGGCATGCTTCGCCGCATCAGAGAGTCAGTCGGCTTGTAGCGCGAAGCTCCTGTTTCGCGTATCGTTGCCCGGTTCAGCGGCTAGGCGCAACGACACGCGAAGCAGGATTTTCTGCTTCTTCGTCAAGGAGCAAACCCTGTTAACCCTAGCCGCCCACAAAAAAGCGGGTTCCAATCCCGAAAGACTGAAACCCGCTCCTGCTTTATAAACCAGCGTCGGCTGCTTACAGCGTCCGCTTGATTTCCTGCTCCTCGAAGCCTTCGATGTTGTCGCCCTCCTGGAGGTCGTCGAAGTCCTTGAGCGAGATACCGCACTCGTAACCCTGGCGTACTTCCGACACATCGTCTTTGTAGCGCTTGAGGTCCTTGATGCCGCCCGAGTACACCACAATGCCGTTGCGCACGAGGCGCACCTTGGTTTTGCGGGTAAACGTGCCGTCCGTCACCATGCAGCCACCGATGGCGCCTACTTTGGTGATGTTGAACACTTGGCGGATTTCGGCGTTGGCCACCACTACTTCCTTCACCGTTGGGGCCAGCATGCCTTCCATGGCATCCTTCACCTCGTTGATGGCGTTGTAAATGATGGAGTAGAGGCGGATATCGATCTGCTCCTGCTCGGCCAGCTTGCGGGCACTCACCGAAGGGCGAACCTGGAAACCGATGATGATGGCGTCGGAGGCCGAAGCCAGCAACACGTCGGACTCCGAAATAGCACCCACTCCTTTGCTGAGGATGTTGATGGCAATTTCCGGAGTGCTGAGTTTGAGCAGCGAGTCGGCCAGTGCTTCCACCGAGCCGTCCACGTCGCCTTTTACAATCACGTTCAGCTCCTTGAACGAGCCGATAGCCAAACGGCGACCAATCTCATCGAGGGTGATGTGCTTCTTGGTGCGCATGCTCTGCTCGCGGGCTAGCTGCTGACGCTGGGTGGCCAGTTCGCGGGCTTCGCGCTCCGAGTCCATTACCTGAATCTTATCGCCAGCCTGGGGCGCGCCCGTCAGACCAAGGACCTGCACCGGCGTGGCCGGACCAGCTTTCTTCATCTTCTTGCCGCGGTGGTCAGTCATGGCTTTCACGCGGCCAAAGTGCGGACCAGCCAGCACGATGTCACCTACTTCCATGGTGCCGGTTTGCACCAGAATGGTGGTTACATAACCGCGGCCTTTATCGAGCGAGGCTTCGATAACCGTACCCACGGCCTTGCGGTCGGGGTTGGCTTTGAGCTCCAGAATCTCGGCTTCGAGCAGCACTTTCTCCAGCAAATCATCAATGCCGGCACCGGTTTTAGCCGATACTTCCTGGCTCTGATACTTGCCGCCCCACTCTTCTACCAGAATGTTCATCACCGACAGCTCCTCGCGCACCTTATCGGGGTTAGCGCCGGGCTTGTCGATTTTGTTGAGGGCAATAACGATGGGTACTCCAGCCGCCTGGGCGTGGTTGATGGCTTCCCGGGTCTGGGGCATCACCGAGTCGTCGGCCGCTACCACGATAATGGCAATGTCGGTGACTTTGGCACCACGGGCTCGCATGGCGGTAAAGGCTTCGTGACCCGGTGTATCCAGGAACGTTACGCGCTTGTCCGACTTGGTCATCACGTCGTAGGCCCCGATGTGCTGCGTGATGCCGCCGGCTTCGCCTTTGGCTACCGTGGCACTCCGGATGTAGTCAAGCAGCGAGGTCTTGCCGTGGTCGACGTGACCCATGATGGTCACGATGGGGGCGCGGGGCTGCAGATCAGCCTCATCGTCCTCAATTTCGGCTACCGTTTCCTCTTCCTCCGCCGATAGGAACTCAATATCGTAGCCGAACTCGTCGGCAATTACGGTAATGGCTTCGGCGTCGAGGCGCTGGTTGATCGAAACGAACATGCCCATGTTCAGGCACACCTTAATCACTTCGTTCACCGACACGTCCATGAGCGAAGCCAGGTCGTTGGCCGAGATGAACTCGGTTACTTTCAGCGTCTTGGAATCCAGCTCGTTCTGCGCCCGCATGGCCTCGCGGTCATCGGCCGCGTTGCTCCGCTTGTCGCGGCGGTACTTGGCGCGGTTCTGCTGGTTGCCTTTGCCACCGCTGAGCTTAGCCAATGTGGCCTTGATCTGCTCCTGAATCTGCTTGTCGTTCTGCTCGGGCGTGAGCGGTACGGCGGGCTGGCGGGTATTGGTGTTGCCACCACGGCCGCCAGCACGGTTGGCTGCCGGGCCTGTACCAGTTGGGCGGGCAGCTTGGCCAGTGCCGGTAGGCCGGGGGGCGCCACCACCCTGCTGGCCGGGGCCATTCATCGGGATGCGCTGACGCTTCTTCTTATCGATGCCGCTTTTGCGGACGTCGGACGAAGCCACGGGGCGAGCCCCCCGACCCCGGCGCGACGAATCGGCGGGTAGTTCAATTTTGCCAAGTACCGTCAGGCCCTTGAGCTGGTCGGCTTTGGCCACGATGGTGCTATCCTCAACCGGAGCAGCCTCCGCCTCGGCAGCCGGGGCAACCGGCGTAGCAGCGGCTGGGGCTGGCTTGGCATCAGCAGGTTTGGACTCAGCAGCTTTAGGAGCCTCGGCAGCCGGAGCCTTCACCTCGGGGGCTTTCGCCTCCGGGGCCGGAGCAGCCGGAGCCTTCACCTCGGGGGCTTTAGGCTCGGGAGCCTTTGGGACCTCAGCTTTAGGCTCAGGAGCCTTGGGCGCTTCGGCCTTAGGCTGAGCAACTTTGGGCTCTACTGCTTTGGGCTCGGGAGCTTTCGGCGCTTCGGCCTTAGGCTCAGGAGCCTTGGGGGTTTCGGCGGCAACGGGCTTCGGCCGTACGGGACGGCCTTTCGAGTCGAGCTCAATTTTGCCCAACACTTTCAGACCCGGTGCCCGAGGGGGTTCAGGTTGGGCCGGGGCTGCTGGCTTAGGAGCCTCAGCAACCGGAGCCGGAGCTGCAGGAGCTGGCTCAGCTGCCGGCTTAGGGGTTTCGGTGGCGGGAGCCGCAGCCGGAGCAGCAGCAGCGGCTGCTGGGGCAGGGCGAGACTCCATGGCCGCGCGGGACTGAGCCGCCGCAGCTTCGAGTTCGCTCTGCCGCTTGGCCTGACTGACTTTCTCGGCTTCCTTCTTGTCCTGCACCGACGACGCAAACGCCTTGTTGAGCAGGGTTACCTGCTCAGCCGTTAGCTTGGTCGTGGGTTTATTCTCGATGGAATGCCCTTTGTCAGTCAGATAATCCACGATTGTGGAAGTGCCGACATTCAGGTCTTTGGCCGCCTGATTGAGCCGTTTAGTTGATGCTTCCGCCATTCTGTGCTCGCGAACGATACTCTTATTCAGTTGCAAAGGTACTACATTAAATCTTGCCGGGCGACGTTGAAATCAAGTCGTCCGACCTGATTTCAACGCCCTTGCCGTACCGGCCGCCGGGCACTCATTGCGCGGCGCCGGAATTTGGTGCTTCCTCGTTTTTAAGCGGCTCGGAATCCGCAGCCGCCGTTGGTTCGACCTCATCGGCTAGCTCGTCAGTAGCTTCTGGCGTTTCGGTCGGCTCAGTAATGGATTCTGGGGCTGCTTCGGTGGTTGCAGCAGTTTCATCCGCCGCCGTTGCCGTCGCGGTTTCTGCTACCGGATTCCCGGCTGGGGCCGCCTCGTCGGTATCGTTGCTGTCGTCCTCGTCGTCGGCAAAGCGGGGCTTGGGAGCCGCTTCCGCTTCGTCATCGAATTCGTTTCGGATCACGCGGAACAACTCCTCCACGGTTTCCTCCTCCAACTCCGTGCGGCGCACGATGTCGTCGAGGTTCACGGCCAGTACGGCGCGGCCGGTGTCGAGTCCGATTTTCTTCAGTTCATCGAGTACCCAGCCTTCAATCTCGTCGCGGAACTCGTCGAGGGCAATATCCTCTTCAAAGTCGCCCGCATCGCGGAACACGTCGATTTCCATCCCTACCAACCGCGAAGCCAGCTTGATGTTGGCGCCGCCCCGGCCAATAGCCAGGCTTACTTGGTCGGGCTTCAGGAATACCGATACGCGGCCGGTCTGCTCGTTGATTTTCATCGACGTGAGCTTGGCCGGCGACAGGGCCCGGGCGATGTACAGCTCTAGGTTATCGGTGTAATTGATGATGTCGATGTTCTCGTTTTCGAGCTCGCGCACCACGGCGTGAATCCGGGAGCCTTTCATGCCCACGCAGGCACCTACCGGGTCGATACGCTCGTCGTAGCTTTCAACGGCCACTTTGGCCCGCTCGCCGGGCTCGCGCACGATGTTCTTGATGGTGATGAGGCCGTCGAAAATCTCGGGTACCTCCTGCTCCATCAGGCGCTCCAGGAAGGCCGGGGCGGCGCGGGAAAGCACGATTTTGGGCGTGCCGTTCAGTACATCGACGCGGTGTACCACGGCGCGAATGGTGTCGCCCTTGCGGTATCGGTCCTTCGGAATCTGCTCGGTTTTAGGCAGGCTCAACTCGTTGTCGTCCTTGTCGAGGATAAGGGCTTCGCGGCCCCACACCTGGTACACCTCGCCGGCCACGATTTCCCCTACCTGGTCTTTATAGGTCTGGTAAAGCAAGTCGCGCTCCAGATCCTTCACGCGCTGAATCAGCGTTTGGCGGGCCATGAGCACGGCGCGGCGGCCGAAGTCTTCGAGTTTCACTTCTTCGGCCACTTCCTCGCCCACCTCAAAGTCGGGCTCGATTTTCTGAGCCTCCGCCAGCGGAATCTTATCGAAATCCCAGATATCCTCCGAGTTGTCGTCCACGATTTCGCGGTTCCGCCAGATTTCCAGGTCGCCCTGGTCCACGTTCAGAATAACGTCGAAGTTGGAATCGTCGTCGTACTTTTTGCGAATCATTGTGCGAAATACTTCCTCCAAGATGCTCATCATGGTGGGCCGGTCGATGTTTTTCGAGCGGGCAAATTCGGCAAACGATTCAATCAGGACGTTGCTGTTCATTTTTTTAAGCTTTTAGCTATCAGCTGTTGGCCGTTAGCTTTCCATGCGGGAAGAGCTGCCAGCCACTACCAAAAAGTGAATAACTCAGGAACAAGGCTATGAGCTAACAGCTATTAGCCAACAGCCCCAGCAGACTATTTAAACGAGATAACCACCCTGGCCTCGGCAATATCCTGGAAGGGTACGGTAATGGCGGGCAGGATTTTCTCCTTGTGTTTCTCTTTAACGATTTCGGCCAACTCGATGCTCTCGGGCAGAATAGATTCGAGCTTGCCGGTTTTCTCGGTGCCATCCTGGAGCTTAAGGCTCAGGGTGCGGCCCACGTGGCGGGTATACTGGCGGGCATCGCGCAGGGGCTGGTCGGCCCCGGGCGAGGTTACTTCCAGCGTGTAGCTCAGCTCGTCGCCGTAGTGCTCCTCGATACGGCGGGCCAGCCGGCGGCTGATCTGCGCGCACTCATCAATGCCCAGGCCCTGCTCGCCGTCGAGCGTGACCGTGACTTTGGGCCGCACCGAGTCCGATACGGCCAGATCGACCACGAACAGGTCGCCATCGATGGGCAGGCTGCTCTGGAGCATTTCCGAAAGAAGATTACGGTCGAGGGTCATAAGCAAAAGCGCCCGTGAGGCGGGTAAAAAGAAAGAGGGGACTATACGTCCCCTCTGGTCTTACTTGGTCTTGTGGGCACAAAGATACAACAAGAAACCACGGTAAGCAAGCGCATACCACCCCAACCGGGGGCTAGTGCTGCACCGTGAGCCAGCCCTTAATGGTGCGCCCGGCTGCATCCTGGAGGTGGTAGAAATACAGCCCATCGGCCAGGCCGTCGGCCCGCCAGTCGTTGTTGTAATGGGCCGTTTCGTACACCGCACTGCCCCAGCGGTCGAACAGGCGCAGTGTGGCGGGCTCGCAGCTGAAATAGGGGATGAACTCGTCGTTTTTACCGTCGCGGTTGGGCGTAATGATGTTGGGCACGAAGGTGCGGTGCACGATAACCGGGGCAAAGCTGGTTTCCACCGTGCAATTGGCGTAACGGGCTATCAGGCGGACGTTGTACTTGCCGGGCTGCTCGAACACGTGCTGCGGGTTTTCCTCGCGCGAAACCGGGCTGCCGTCGCCGAAATCCCACTCGTAGGTGCCGCCCGTCAGCACAGGCTTCATCGTGAGCGTGAGCGGGGCCAGGCCGGTGTACTCGGGAAAGTTCTCGCACACGGGTACCCGCAGCGGGAAGTTGACGCTGGGCGAGGGCGCGAGCAGCACCCGGCGGGTGGCCGTGGCCGGGCAGCCGTTTTCCGTAACCGTATAGCTGAGCGTGTAAATGCCGCCTTGCAGCCGGGTATCGGGGGGCGTAAACAGGCCGCCGGGGCTCACGCCGGGGCCGCTCCAGATGCCCCCGGCCGGCGAGGCTCCGGTCAGCTGCACCGGCTGGGTTTCGTAGGCGCAAAACGTGAGGTCGGGTCCGGCCTGGGGTGTGGGCAGCGGGCTCACGACCACCGTGCGGCTGCCCGTACCGCAGCCCAGCGAGTCGGAGCGCGAGTAGGTGAGCGTGAAAGTGCCCGGTCCCGACTGGCGCGGGTCGAATACATTGCCGCTTAGCCCCCGGGGGCCACTCCAGGTGCCGCCTGCCGGGGTGGCCTGGAGCGTAATAGGGTTACCGCTGGCGCACAGGGGCGGCACCGGCGCAATGCTCACGTTAAGCACGGGCGGCACGATAACGGCCAGCGGGCGGGTGCTCACGCAGATGCCAGTGGACTTAACGGAGTATAGCAGCAGGTTACGGCCCACCAGTGCCGGGCTGGGCTGGAACTGGTAGCGGCCATCGGACAGGCGCGTGACGCCGGGGCCACTCCAGGTGCCGCCGGCCGGTAAGCCGCCCAGCAACATGGGGCCATCAGCGGCACAGGCGTAGCGGGTGGGGCCGGGGTCGGCCGTTATAATTTCGAAGTTGATGGCGAAGGCCGCGTTGTTGCAGTTGGTGCTGCCGTTGCGGGTGTCGAAGTAGTTGGCCCCCGGCGGCACTGGAAACCCCTGGGTGCTCGGCAGCCCCCGCACACGGCCTGGTAGACCACGCCCTTCTTGCTGAAGCGCGAGGTGCCTCCGTCCACGTGCTCACCCCGGCCTCCCTGCTCTCCGTAGAAAGTGGCGTACTCCAGGCCCGTGAGGCCGGCCGCGAACTGGGCCAGGTAGAAGTCGCTGCCGTCGGTGTTGGCCTGCACGGCATCCGGGGTTACTTTCAGCCTTGAGGTAGAGCCGTTACTATAACCCTGGTTATTTATGCCACCCCAGCCGCAAACGTACACCCGCTCGCAGTCGTCTACCAAAAAGGCGGTCGGCGAGAGGTTGGTCTGCCCGGGGGTACCGAATGTGGTACTATAGGCAGTGGTGCGCAAGTCGGCACTAAGCTTATGGATAAACTGCCGCGCGCCTTTGTTGCCATACAGCCCGGGCGTAATGGGGTAGTCGGCTGAATTAGTCTGGCCTAGCACATATACGTCGCCGCTGTTATCGAGCTGCAGGAAAAATGCCAGATCATCGGAGGCCGTGCCCAGGTAAGTACTATAGCGCAGGGCCGTTCCGGCCGGGGTAAAGCAAACCACAAACCCATCGCGCCCCCCGTTCCACTTAGGCTGCACAGCCGTAGACGCGGCCGGAAAATTGGTGCTGGTGGTGCCGCCGGCAACGTAGAGGTGCTGGTCGGGAGTGAGCTGCAGGGAGAAGGCAGCGTCATTCTGAGATCCGCCCAAATAAGTGCTCCAGACAAGGCGGTCAAGCAACCGCGGCAGCTTACATACTACGGCATCAGAAGCACCTTGCAGGCGGCTTTGCAAGGGCTGCGCCAGTGGGAAATCACTGCTCTGCGTAACCGACGCCAGGTACACATTATTATCACCATCGGTTAATATGTCGCCCCGCCATGGGTCGCCGTAATTATTGGACAGCATATAATTGAGGCCGTCGGTGCCGGAACCGCCCAGGTAAGTGGAGGCCACCAGCTTCGAGCCATCGGAGCTAAGGGTGGCTACAAAAAGGTCGGAGCCCTGGGGATAATCCATCTTGCCCCCTGGCAAGCCATTGGTTGGGCCTCCCCGGAACGTGCGCTGCAAGGCTCCGTTGCTGACAGGGAAGTTGTTGGAACCCGTAGTACCCAATATAACCAACTCGTCGCGGCCGTTCACAACCAGGCTGTGCGGGGTGTCGGTGTCTTTGCCTCCCAGGTAGGTGGCGTAGAGGCGGGCTGCGGGCCCCTTGCTGGTTACTTTATACTTGATGATGGCTACGTCGCCCACCCCGGCGAAGCTGGTCTGGAATGCGCCCGGGGAGGTGGGATAACCGACGTTGAAGGCTACCCCGCCCGAGTACATATTGCCCTGGGCATCGTAGGTGGCCGTGAAGCCCCAGTTGTCGGCCAGCGAGCCGGTAAAGGAGGAAAACAATACCGTCGGGTCGATAATTAGCGGTAGTTTGGGGTCGTAAGTCCCGAGGCGGAAGCGCACCGTCTGGCCCTGGAGCTCGAAACGGCAGCTGATCGGGCGGCGCTGGCCGCTGGCCGTGGTCTGCCAGGCCTGGGGCGCCTGCTCGGTAATGGTACCCACGCTGGTTTCAATCAGGAGCTGGCCCTCGGCCGTCAGACGCACCACGTCGGGGCCGGCGTAGCGCAGGCGGATATCGGTGGGCTTGGCGCCGGGGGCCACCCGAAAGTCGTATTCGAGGTGCTGGCCGGCGTTTTCGTAGAGCTGCACATCAATACCCGGATACACGCCTTCGTAGCGCACCTGCCGGTAGCCGGATACATCGGCGGCCCAGTCGCGGGCGTTGCTGCCGACGAAATAGTTGCGGGTGCCGGCGGTGGGCTGGGTGGGCATCAGCGGGGCCCGGGCGTTGCCGCCCTCAAACGAGACGGTGTAGGCGTGGCCGCGTACCGGGGCCGCGGGTTCGGGCTGGCGGGGCTGGTCGGTGGGGGCTTCGTGGCGGTGGTTGAGGCGCTCCAGGGCCGCCGGTTCGAGGAAGGAATAGGTGAAGCCGGTGGGGGTGAGGTAGAGGCGGCCCCCGGGCAGTTCGGCCTGGTAGCGCACCACCTTCGGCCACTGCCCCTTATTTTCCACGAATTCGAGCGTTTGCCCGGGGCCGGGCGCAATTGCGGCTCGCGGCGCGGCCTCCAGGCGTAAACAAATCAATAACAGGCAACAGCAAGTAAAAAAACGGGCCATACGAATACGAATAATAAGGGCGAGAAAGATAGGTAATCGTCGGCGCAAAACCCGGGCCAACTGCCAGGCAGATGGCCAAGCTGTTGAGCCGGTCCGGAACGCCTATCTTTGCCCCTTACTGAGTAGGTCTGGCGGAAAAAAGTTGCCTGTGCGTCGTTCGTTTGCTTTTAAGTGCACCTTGTTGGTGATGGGGTGGGTGCTGGTAGCCATTGCCTGCGCCCAGGTGCCCGCCTACACCTTCTGGCCGGCCATTTTTGGAGCCCTCACGCTGCCCATAGCGCTGCTCCTGAACCTGCTGGCCGCCGGCTACTGGCTGCTGCGGCGTTGGCCGGTGGCGCTGCTGCCGCTGGGGCTGGCCGTGCTGACCTGGCCCCATTTCCAGCGGGGGCTGGCCCTGCACCCGCTGCGCCTGAGCACAGCCACCGAAACGGCCGCCGCTGGACCCGTCGTGAAGGTGCTCTCGGCCAACGTGCGCATTTTCAACGTGTACCCGCAGCTGCGCAACGAGGGGCTGCAATCATCGAGGGAAATGGTGCGCTGGCTGGCCGAAAACCCCGCCGACGTGCTCTGCCTGCAGGAGTTCTACAACGAGCCCGCCGGCACCAGAAGCGGCGACGGCACCGTGTTCCGGACGATGGATAAGATTGGGAAGCAGGCCGGACGGGAATCTTTCCTGTCGAAGACGCTCACCAACAGCATGGGGGCCGAGTTCGGAATGGCCATCTTCTCGCGTTTTCCCATCGTGAACCGTGGCACCATCGGCTTCGGCAAGCTCACCCAGAACCACGGCATGTGGGCCGACCTGCGCCTGCCTAGCCACGATACCATCCGAGTGTACAGCTTCCATTTGCAGAGCATGAGCATGGAAGAAAAGGACATCGTGGACAGCTATTCGAGCAAAACCGGGCTGCGGCGCAAGGGCCTGGGGTTGCTCCGGCGCTTCAAGCGCGGGGCCATGCTGCGGCACTGGCAGGTCGATACGCTGGTGAACCGCTTCGCCCGCTGCCGTTACCCCATCCTGCTCTGCGCCGACCTCAACGACGTGCCCTACAGCTATAGCTACGACCAGCTGGCCAACCACTTCCAGAATGCCTGGACGAGCGTGGGCAACGGCGTCGGCACCACCTACAACGGTCGCATCCCTTTCTTACGCATCGACAACCAGTTCGCCGGCCCCCGCTGGCAGGTCAACGACTTTTGGGTGAATTACGAAATCCCGTACTCCGACCATTTTCCGACCACGGCTACTTACCAGTTGAAGCCGACGGAAGTACCAGCAAAGTAGGTGGCAACTGCCGCCGAAATGCTTTGTTTTTATACTGGTAAGCCAGCTGCATATACTGGTAATGGAACTTTATAAACTGCCGAGTCAGAATTTTATACCATTTGAGCCAAGGTTTGGACTTTGTTTTCGCTATTCCAGCCTTTGAAAGCAGTATTTCTAGTTTGATAAGCTGTTCTGTTACTATTTTACTCTGCCGCCAAGCGGGCCGAAAGCATAACTGGTCGCGCACTCTGCCAAACAGCGGTTACTTTTGCATCCATGCAGCAGCCTCTCTCGCTTTATAATACGCTTACCCGCCAGAAAGCCCCGTTCGAACCTCTGAATGCGCCTTTCGTGGGCGTATACCTATGTGGGCCGACGGTATACAGCGAGGCCCACGTGGGCAACGCCCGCGGCCCGGTGGTGTTCGACGTACTCACGCGCTACTTACGCTACCTGGAGTACAAGGTGCGCTACGTGCGCAACATCACCGACGTAGGCCACCTCGTAGACGATGCCGATGAGGGCGAGGATAAAATCGGCCGGATTGCCCGTGCCCGGCAGGTCGAGCCCATGGAAGTGGCCGAGGGCTACACCAACCTCTACCAGGACCACATGGTGGCTCTGGGCTGCCTGCCGCCCGACATCACACCCCGCGCCAGCGGCCACATCATCGAGCAGATTGAGATGGTGAAGCAGATTATCGGCAACGGCTTTGGCTACGAAGCCAACGGCTCGGTGTACTTCGATGTGCCGGCCTACAACGCCGCCGGCCGCGAGTACGGTAAGCTCTCGAACCGGGTGGTGGAGGAACTGCTGGCCGGCTCGCGCGACAACCTCACGGGCCAGGATGAAAAGCGCAGCCCCCTGGATTTCGCCCTCTGGAAACGGGCCGATGAGCGCCACCTCATGCGCTGGCCTTCGCCCTGGGGCGAAGGTTTTCCCGGCTGGCACCTGGAGTGCTCGGCCATGAGCCGTAAGTATCTCGGGGCCGAGTTCGATATTCATGGCGGCGGACTGGACCTGATGTTTCCGCACCACGAGTGCGAAATTGCCCAGAGCCAGGCCTGCGAGCATCCAACCAACGAAGCGCGGGTGTGGATGCACAACAACATGATTACCATCAAGGGCCAGAAAATGAGCAAGGCGTTGGGCAACTTCATCACCATCAGCCAGCTTTTCAGCGGCGAAAATGATGTGCTGACCCAGGCCTATTCACCCATGACGGCCCGCTTCTTCCTGCTCCAGGCCCACTACCGCAGCCCCGTTGATATTACCGACGAGGGCTTGCAGGGCGCCGGCAAGGGCTACCGCAAGCTCATGAACGGCCTGCGGTTGCTGGGCAAGCTGCAACTGCCCGACGGAGCCGTCGAGCCCGCCGCCGACACCAGCACTGCCGACACCGAACTGCGCAAGCTGGCCCAAGACTGCTTCGTGGGCCTCAACGACGACCTGAACACGGCCCGTACGCTGGCCAGCCTGTTCAATTTGCTCCGTAAACTCAATGGCTACGCCGCCAACCCCGCCACCCTGGCCCAGCTGAGCCCCGCTGCTTTGGCCGAAGCTACCGGCACCTACCACACGCTGGTGCAGGACGTGCTGGGCCTGCGCGACGAGCCCCGTGCCCGCGCCGAGGACTTGTTGGGCCTCACGCTGCATTTCTACCAGGAAGCCAAAACGGCCAAGGACTACGGCAAAGTCGACGAAATCCGGACTTCGCTCAAGCAGCAGGGCATCGTGGTGAAAGACACCAAGGCCGGCGTCGATTGGGCTTACAGCGAGGAGTAGGCCGCCAGGCCGCAAGTGCAACGCAAGCCGTAGCTTGTGCCGCCCGCCGGGTACCTTGCAAATGAACTGTTAGCTATTGGCTGATAGTTAACAGCCAATAATTAGCAGATTCCCCTTCATTCGAAGCTTTTCGCTCCATGCAAATCTTCTCCCGCCTCGTTCCGGCCGCTTTGGCTGGCCTGCTGCTACTCACCGGCTGCCCCGCCAAACAGGACGCCTCCGAAACCGTAGCCGCCGACGAAGCCGCCCTGCCCAAAACGCCGAACTTCAACGCCGATTCTGCCTACGCTTTCACCGCCCGGCAGGTAGCGTTCGGGCCCCGGGTGCCCAATACCCCGGCCCACGTGCAAACCGGCGACTGGATCATCGGGCAGTTCAAGCAGTATGGCCTCACAGTGAAGGAGCAGCCTTTCGAGGTCATGGCCTTCGATGGGAATATGCTTAAGTCGCGCAACATCATTGCCCAGTATATGCCCCAGGCCTCGCGCCGAATTGCCATTTTTGCGCACTGGGACACCCGCCCCTTTGCCGATAAGGACAAGGAAAATAAGAACGCCCCGCTCGACGGCGCTTCCGACGGCGCCAGCGGCGTGGCCGTGGCCCTGGAAATGGCCCGCGTGCTCAGCGCCCAACCCGATAGTCTGGCCCCCGGCGTGGGCGTCGATTTTATCCTCTTCGACTCCGAAGATTACGGTTACGACGGCGTCACGCAGGCTGATAAAAAGAATCTGCTCGGCAACCAAGACAGTTGGTGCCTGGGCTCCCAGTATTGGGCTAAAAACGTAGTACCCGCCAACTACAAGCCCAATTTCGGTATCCTGCTCGATATGGTAGGGGCCAAGGGCGCCCGGTTCAGCCGCGAAGGCATCTCCCGCGAAAAGGCCCCCGATAAGTTGGAACAGGTCTGGAATACGGCCTCCAAATTGGGCTACTCCGATTACTTCATTTTCGCCGATAGCCCCGGCATCGACGACGACCACGTCTACACCAACCAAACCGGCGTGCGTACCATCGACGTCATCGACTTCCTGCCCAGCGGCGAGTTTCAGGCCTACCACCACACCACCCAGGACAACATGGCCAACATCGACCGGCGCACCCTCAAGGCCGTGGGCCAAACGTTGCTGACGGTAGTGTACGGGGAGTAGCTGATGAGCTGTCAGCTGCTGTCTTGTTGATTTGATGGCTGCCCTACAGCCAATACCGCATATAGCCAAGGTTTTTAACGCCCAAACTCACCAACTTATATAGCCGATAGCCTGCCAGGCTCGCCTTCTACTATGCTCTTCCCTACTCCGCCCCGGTTGCTATTGCTGTTTTCCTTGCTGGGCATTTCGCTTACCAGCCAGGCGCAGCTTACTCAAAAAGTTGTGATGCCCCATGCGTCCGGCCTGGGCCGGGAGGAATATATGGTATTGCAGGCGGCTCCCGAAACAAAGCAAGGGGCCTATTGGCAGTACGCGGGCCCGAAAGGCACCACGCTGGTAACTAAAGGGTTTTATGCCGCCGGCGAGAAAGACAGCGTCTGGACCACTTATTTCGACCGGGGTAAAACACTCCAATCCAAAGGCCGCTACCAGCACGATCAGAAGAAGGGGGTGTGGGAATACTATTCCGACAAAGGCAGTCCAGCCCTTAAAATCGACCACAGCACCGGACAGACGCTGTTTTCATTGCCCCCCAAACGGCCTTCTCAACTCGTATGCCGGCCCCTGCCCGGAGCGGCAGTCCTTACTGCAAACCCGCAATATGCGGAGGGTGCGGATGCGCTTCTAATGCGGATTGGTATGAACATCCGGTATCCGGCAATGGCCCTGCGCAACAATGTAATGGGGCAAGTCTTGGTAGCTTTTGTCATCGACAGCACGGGTACTGCCACCAGCTACCGCGTGGTAAAAGGCGTCGGGTCGGGGTGCGATGAGGAAGCGTTGCGGGTGATCCAACAACTGCCTGGCGGCTGGATTCCGGCTTACACCAACGGGCAGCCAGTAGCCGCCGAATGCGAAGTTCCTGTGATTTTTGCCATCAAGTAGGCATTCGGCTGCTACCACCGGTAATCATTCAGGCGGGAGAGCATAAAGCCGACTTATTGGCTGAAAGAAAACCGCCCCGGCAACGCAAGCTGCCGGGGCGGTTGGCGTTGTGCTGGTTTCTATCTAACCTGCGCCATGCTTTTAGTCGATGACCTCCGGCTCGAAACTGATATCCTGCCGCTGCTCAATTTCACGTACTCCCACGAGGGCGAGGCGGCGTTGGGCCGGCTGCTGCGGGAGTTGCCGCCGACGGTGGTCCAGGTAGAGGAGAAGCAGGCCGTTTTTCGGGCGTTGCTCGGGCAGTGGCACGTGGTGGCGGAGTTCAGCTACTCCCGGATTCAGCTGGCCGAGGTGCAGCGGTTTCTGCACGAGGTAGTGAGCGGGCAGCTGGCGCTGGAAACCAACCGGCTGCGGCTGGCGGCGCGGTTGCTGCTGTCGGAGGAGGCCCGCTACCGCAGCCGTGCCCGTTACGTGCAGGCCATTCAGTTGCTGCGGCGGCTGGAGCAGCACTACTTCCGTTGCCTCGATCCGGCCGGTTTTCCGCCTGGTGGCAAGGTCCGGCTGGCGGTTATCGGGCGGTTTCTGGAGCGGTTTAGCTTGGCCGACACGGCAGCGGCCATTGCCGAAGACCAGTTTTCGGCGGGCCGGATGGTAGTTTTTGCCCAGCAGTTGGCCGCCGTAAGCCCCGAGGAACTGGCCGATTTCTGGGCCGCGTTCTTCTGGTTCGAAGCCTGCTGGTCGGCCGCGAAGGGCATGCGGCAACTGGGCTTCACGTTTCCAGGGTTTCAGGCGGCCGGGCTGCACCTGGCCGAGTTCTACCACCCAATGCTGCCGGCGCCGGTGAAAAACACGCTCGACCTCGACCCCACCGATAACCTGGTGCTGCTGACCGGCCCCAACATGTCGGGCAAGTCTACGCTGCTGCGGGCGGTGGGGCTGTGCGTGTACCTGGCCCACGCGGGGCTGGGGGTGCCGGCCGCCGCGTGCCGCGTGCCGTTCTACTCGTCTATTGTGGTAGCCCTGAACCTGGCCGACAGCCTCAGCAGGGGCTACAGCCACTTCATGGCCGAAATTCAGAACCTGAAGCGGGTGCTGGAAGCGGCCCAGGAGCCGGGCCGGGTGTTTGCGGTGTTCGACGAGCTATTTCGGGGCACCAACTCCGACGACGCCCTCGACATCACCCGCGCCACGGTGGCCGGGCTGGCGGGTTTCCCGCAGTCCTGCTTCCTGATTTCCACCCACCTACTCCAGCTCGAAAGCCAGCTGCCCGACCAGCCCGGCCTTCGCACCTACTGCATCGAATGCACCTTGCACGCGGGTGTACCCGTGTTTTCCTACCGCCTGCGCCCCGGCTGGTCGAACCTGAAAATAGGGCGGGTACTCTTCGACAAAGTAGGCCTGCCCGAGCTGCTGCGGCCCTAACGCGCCGTCCGACGCAGACTTTCTCCTTACACTCCCACCAGCCGCGCCCCCGTTTCGTCCACTGTCAGGCGCATCTGCTGGCCTACCACTAAGGCCATATTCTGGGGTTCGTGGCCGACGGGGAAGCCGTGGGCGACTGGGAAACTGTACTTGGCGGCGTAGTGATTGATGATTTCGCCGGGCGTGAGGCCGAAGGGTACGGTATTGTCTTGGGGGTTGGTAAAATGACCCACCACCAGCCCGGCCAGCCCGGCCAGTTTGCCGGTGCGGTCGAGGTGGACCAGCATCCGGTCGATGGCGTAGAGGTATTCGTCGATGTCTTCCAGAAACAGCACGCGGCCGTCCGTTGATACGTCGGACGCCGTGCCAGTGAGGGTTTGCAGGATGCTCAGGTTGCCGCCCACCAACTCGCCCACGGCAGTGCCCGGGCGGTTGAGCGGGTGGGCCGGCACCTCGTAGGCCAGTGCCTCCCCAAATAGCGCCCGCCGCAGGCTCTCCAACGATTCCTGCCCGGCTTCCTGGTGGAACAGCAACGGCATCACGCCGTGGATGCTCTGATAGCCGCGCCCCAGCAAATGGCAGTTGAGGGTGGTGATATCGGAGAAGCCGGCCACCCATTTCGGGCTTTCGGCGAAGCGGGCAAAGTCGAGCCCATCGATGATGCGGGTGGTGCCGTAGCCGCCCCGGGCGCAGAAAATGGCCCGGATGCTTGGGTTGTCGAGCTGGTGCTGGAGGTCTTGGCGGCGTACCTCGTCGGAGCCCCCGAACTGGTGGTGGGCCACGTTGGTGCTTGCGCCCAGCGTTACGCGCAGGCCCCAGCTTTCGAGCGTTGTTACGGCCGCGGCCAGCTCGGCGTGCGAAGCCTGGCGGGCGGGGCAGACGATGGCCACCCGGTCGTGGGGGCGGAGGGGCGGCGGAGCTATAGTAGGCATGTAGTAAAAGTAGTGCGTCAGTTGTTGAGAAGAACCTCATTCAGCCCACGCGCTGAATGAGGTTCTTCTCAACAACTGGCAACCGGCAACTCAAACAGTACCTCTTTCCAACTATCTTTCGTACCCTACTCGTGCGCTTACTTCTCCTCCTGCTTCTGATAACTGGCCTCTCAACTCCGGTTCTGCGAGCCCAATCGGCCCCGCCCGATACTGCACGTGGCCGCTACCACCGCCCGCTTTTCCAACAGGTGAAAGTGCGGCGTAACGTCGAATTTGCCCAGGTTAGTGGCCTTCTGGGGCAGACCCAGCCGCTCTACCTCGATTTCTACGAGCCGGCCGGCGACACCGTGCGCCGCCGGCCGCTGGTGCTGCTGGCCCACGAGGGCGCCTTCGTAACCGGCACCCGCGACGATGCGGTGATGACCGAGCTCTGCACCCGGCTGGCCCGGCTGGGCTACACGGCTGCCAGCATCGATTACCGGCTGCTGTTCTTCCCTTTTGACAGCGTGGGCATTGGCCGGGCCGCCATCCGGGCCACCCAAGATATGCGCGCCGCCGTGCGCTTTTTCCGCCACGATGCCGCCACGGCCCGCCGCTTCCGGCTTGATGGCCGCTATATTTTTGTGGGCGGCTCTTCGGCTGGGGCCTTCATGGCCCTGCAAACCGCCTACCTCGATAAAGCCGCCGAAGTACCTGTCTACCTGAACCTGGCTGCGCTGGGAGGCCTTGAAGGCAGCGGGGGCCACGCCGGCTACAGCAGCCGTCCGCGGGGCGTCATCAACCTGTGCGGCGCGCTGGCCCAGGCCAGCTGGCTCGGCCCCGGCGACGTGCCGCTGCTCAGCATCCACGGCACCCGCGACGGCATTGTGCCCTACAACCGGGGCCTGATTGGCGGCCCGCTGCCGGCCCAGGTAGTGGCGGGCAGCGCGGTGCTGCGCCGCCGGGCCTCGGTCGTGGGCGTACCCAACGTGCTGCGCCCATTGCGCGGAGCCGGCCATGTACCCTATTCCTTCGAGCCCACATACCTCGATTCGGTCTTCGTGCCCATGCGCGACTTTCTGCGTCCGCTGCTCGGAGCCGGTGCCCCCGGCCCACTGCTGGCTGCCGCCCTCAACCCCCGCCGCACGGCCCAGGCCACGGCCCTGCTGCCACGGCGGCGCGTAGAACTGCGTTTGCCCGAAATCCAACCCGGGACTTCTGGGCCAGATTCCGCTGAGCTTCTGCCGAATTATAGCCATCCGGCACTACCCGCCGCTGTACCGCCAACTGGAGCTGCCCCGCTGAAATAGAGCGGCAGTCGGCGAGCTATTACGGTGAGGCGGTGCCGAAACAACGGCCGCCACCGGTAGCTAGGCCGATGCGGCCACGGTCTCTACTTCTTCCCCGATGGGTCGCAGCCGGCCGGTACGCACGACGAAGGCGCCATACTGGCGCAGCGTGTCGCGGTGGCGGATGAGGTGTTGCAGGGCGACGTAGCCCACCACGTATTCGTCCTCGTCGGCCTCCTCTGAAATTTCGCTGAAATCGAGCAGGTCGATGATTCTCGGTTCGTTGGTGCGCAGGTAGATTTCCACCTCCAGGTCGGCGGCGTATTCGGGGGCTTCGGCGGCTTTATGATATTGATAAGCGAAGCCCTGGCGCAACGCGGCCAGGTCGGCCAGCACGGCCGAGCCGGTGGGGTGCCCGCCAGCCCCGCGCCCGCGCAGGAACTGCTCCCCGGCAAAGTCGGCCTCTATCACCACGCCGTTGAATTCGTGGTCGACGGTGTAAAGCGGCGAATCGGGCCCAACCAGTTGGGGTGTAACCAGCACGGTTACGCGGCCGTCCGGCAGGCGTTGGAGGCCAGCTACTACCTTTATTTTCTGGCCCTGGCTGGCGGCAAAGGCAATATCCACGGCCCCGATGCCCTCAATGCCCAGGTTCAGCACCTGCTCGGGGTCGAGGAAAGCACCGTAGGCGTGGGCGGCCAGCAGCACTGCCTTGGAGCGCGGGTCGAAGGCGCCCATGTCGAGGCTGGGTTCGGTTTCGGCGAAGCCCAGCTGCTGGGCTTCGGCCAGGGCGGGGGCGTAGTCGGCGCCCTCCTCGCCCATGCGGGTCAGCACGTAGTTGGAGGAGCCGTTGAGGATGCCCGTGAGGCGGTGCAGCGGTTCGACCCCGAAATATGCTTCCAGCGTACGGATAACCGGAATGCTGCCACACACGGCCGCCTCGTATAGCAAGGTGCCGCCCGTTTCGCGCTGGAGTTGCACCAGTGCGGGCAGGTGGCGAGCCAGCATGGCCTTGTTGGCCGTTACCACCCGCCGGCCCCGGCGCAGGGACTCGCTCACCAACCAAAAAGCGGTATCCGCGTCGTCGATTACTTCCACCAGCACGTCCAGCGAATCGTCGGCCAGCAGCAGCTCGGCGTCGAACTCGAATCGCTCGGCGGACAACGTGCGCGCTTTGGTGGGGTTCTTCACCGCAATGCGGCTGATGATAAAGCCGGCTTCGGGGCGCTGGTCCAGGATATCGTACAGGCCCTGGCCCACGCACCCGAACCCAATAAGGCCCACCCGCCACTGCCGGGTAGGGAAGAGGGCAGTAATATGGTTAGGCTGGTTCGTAAGCATCGGTAGGGGCAGCGAATCGTTCGAGAAAATGGGTGATTTGGGCGGCTTCCAGCAGGAAGCCATCGTGGCCGAAGGGCGAATCCATTTCGGCGTACACGGCTCCCCGGATGTGGCGGGCCAACAGTTGCTGCTCCGCCACCGGAAACAGCACATCGGACGTAATGCCCACCACCAGCGTGCGGGCCCGGATGCGGCCCAGGGCGGCGGCCACCCCGCCCCGCCCACGGCCTACGTGGTGGCTGTCCATGGCCCGCGTCAGGGCTACGTAGCTGTAGGCGTCGAAGCGGACCGCGAGCTTATCGCCCTGGTAGCGCTGGTAGGAGCTGGCCGGAAAATCGTCCAGCTTCTCCTCGTCTGGTTCGGTTTGGGTGCGGCCGTAGGCTTCGGCGCTGCGGTAGCTGAGCAGCGCTACCGCCCGGGCGGCCCGCAGCCCGGCCGCCCCGCCCGCCGGGGTGTCGGCCGCGTAGGTAGCATCAGCAAAAATGGCCAGGCGCTGGGCCTCGTTAAAGGCAATACCCCAGGCCGAGTGCCGGGCGTTGGTAGCCAGCAGCACCAAGTTGCCGAACACGTTTGGGCGTTGCACGGCCCATTCCACGGCCTGCTGCCCGCCCAAGGAGCCCCCGATCAGGGTGTGAATGCGGGGAAGATCCAGGTGTTCGCGCAGGGCTTCGTGTACCGCCACCATATCCCGGATCGTGATGAGCGGAAAGTCGCGGAAGACCGGGCGGGCGGTTTCGGAGTTGGGCGTGAGCGGGGCAGTGGTGCCGTAGCAGGAGCCCAGCACGTTGGCGCACACGATAAACCAGTCGGCCGGGTCGAAGTGGCAGCCCGCGCCCACCAACCCCGGCCACCAGTCGGCCGCGTCGGCGTTAGCCGTCAGGGCGTGGCAGACCCATACTACGTTGTCGCGGGCCGCATTGAGGTGGCCGGAGGTGTGGTAGGCCACCTGCACGTGGGGGAGCACGGCCCCGCTTTCCAAGGGTAGCGGCTGCGCTAGTTGAAACTGGTGAATAGGCATGTTTTGAGCTTTTAGCCGATAGCCATTAGCTGTCAGCTTCGTTCGGTAAAAGCTATCAGCTAAATAAACTATACTTCCAGCGGCTGTTCGTGCTCCGTTAGCGGCTCGGGCAGTGGCTCGTCCTGAGTGTGGTCGGGCGTGGCGGCGTTATGTACTGCGTCGAAAGCCTGCTGCAAATCAGCCTGAATGTCTTCGAAATGCTCGATGCCCACCGACAGGCGCAGCAGCGTGGGCGTAACGCCGGCGGCCCATTGCGCGTCTTCGGACATTTGCTGGTGGGTGGTGGCGGCGGGCTGGATGATGAGCGTTTTGGCGTCGCCCACATTGGCCAGATGGCTCACTAGCTTGAGGTTATCAATGAACTGGGTAGCCGTATCCTTACTGCCTTTGAGGGCGAAGGTGAGCACGCCGCCATAGCCGCGCTTCAGGTATTTGCGGGCCAGTGTGTGGTAGGGGCTGCTGGGCAGGCCGGGGTAGTTCACGGCTTCCACCTGCGGATGCTGCTCCAGCCAGTTGGCCACGCGCAACGCGTTTTCCACGGTGCGCTCCACCCGCAGGCTCAGCGTTTCGAGGCCCTGCAACAGCAGAAAAGAGTTGAACGGGCTCTGGGAAGGACCGAAGTCGCGCAGCCCTTCTACCCGGGCCCGGATGATGAAGGCAATGTTGCCGAACGGCCCGTTTTTGCCGAATACGTCGCTGAACACCAGGCCCTGGTAGCCCTCGGACGGCTCGGAGAACTGCGGGAACTTGCCGTTGCCGAAGTCGTAGGTGCCGCCATCCACGATTACGCCGCCCACGCTGGTGCCGTGCCCGCCAATCCACTTGGTGGCCGATTCCACCACAATGTGCGCGCCGTGCTCCAGGGGCCGAAACAGGTAACCGCCCGCCCCGAAAGTATTGTCGACGATGAGCGGCAAATCGTGCTGGTTGGCAATGGCGGCCACGGCCTCAAAATCGGGGATGCTGAAGCTGGGGTTGCCGATGGTTTCGAGGTAGATGGCCTTGGTGTTTTCGTTAATCAGGGCCTCAAAGCTGGCGGGTTGGTCGCCGTCGGCGAAGCGCACCTCAATACCCAGCCGCTTGAAGGCCACCTTGAACTGGTTGTAGGTGCCGCCGTAGAGGTGGGTCGTGCTCACGAAGTTGTCGCCGGCCTGCAGAATGTTGTTGAGGGCAATGAACTGGGCCGCCTGCCCCGACGATACTGCCAGGGCTGCTACGCCGCCTTCCAAAGCCGCCACGCGCTGCTCGAACACGTCGGTGGTGGGGTTCATTAGGCGGGTGTAGATGTTGCCGAATTCCTTGAGCGCAAACAGGTTGGCCCCATGCTCGGCGTTCTTGAACACGTAGCTAGTGGTCTGGTAAATGGGCACGGCGCGGGAGCCCGTAACGGGGTCGGGCTGCTGGCCGGCGTGGAGTTGAAGCGTCTCGAAGTGGAAGTTGGGCGTGGACATGGCAAGGCTGGATTAGAAGACGATAAGTTTTGAAGAAGGGAAGTGGAATGCACTGGTTGCCTGCGGAATAGGGGCAGCTAGAGGCCGCACCGAAATAGGCATTGCCGGAGGCAAAATGAGCCAAGCGGGCTGCGAAGAGGCGGCCGGGTGCTAAAAGGCACCGCCGGTCAGGGCCGGGAAAACAGGAGGGGGGAGGTAGGAGGCTACGGAGCCGGACTCAGGCTAACAACAGCAACAACGCAGGCCGCAAAAGTCACGCATTCGCATTCGGCGGGCCGCTGGGGCTGCTGCAAACGCAGCCGGGGCAACGCCAAAACCCCACGGCGAACCGGCGGGCCCGAAGGCGGCCGGAGCGGTGGGGGAGGAAACGACGAAAGCGAAGGAGTTTTCCATGGCACAGTGAGTTATATGCCCCGCCGCCGTACGGTTCGTACAAGCTGGTCGGGCAGGAATTGGCACCTTTCGCGCGGTCGAAGGTTGCCAGTGGGTCAGGGAGCCTGTTCTCTCGCCACTTCTGTATAAATCCTATGAAAACTGTTCCGCCGCGAGCGGACCAGTACCGGGTTGGTGTTGCAAAGGTATGCGAGAGAATTTGGTATTTGCAATAGGTTGAGTAATTATATTTAAAAATATATGGTCAACGGCTAACGTACGCAAATGATGAGATAAGTAGTTGAAGTATAAATTATTAAGTGCTGATGCTGTGATTTTTTTAACCCCAGTATCCATTCTGCGAGACCAAAACGGGAAAGGAGAACACCAATTATATGAGAGGGAATTGGTCAAAAATCGGAGCTAAGCCACTAATAAATCCATAGAAAAAGCCACCCGTTTCGGGGTGGCTTTTTTGAATATTTCCGGGAAGTGAAGGGCCTTAGAGCTTCGGCAGCGTTAGGATCTGACCCACTTCGATGAGGTCGGGGTTGGAGCCAACAACGGCCTTGTTGGCGTCGTAAATCTGGTGCCACTTGCTGGCGTCGCCATAGTGATTCTTGGCGATTTTCGAGAGGGAGTCGCCGCTTACTACAGTATAGGTTTCGCCGGCCGTAGTGTCGGCATCTTTATTGGAGTTACCGAAAAAATCGGTAGTGCCGTCGGCGGGCGTGGTGTTGGGGGCAACTGGTTTTTTATCGCCTTTGTCGGAGAGGAAATCAAAAAGTCCCATGGGAATAGTTCGTTAGCTTGGAGGTGAGGAAAGGAGTAGAGACGCTGGCAGACAGCGGGGAATCAGGCACTTCTACGCCGTGGTAAGTAATAGGTTGTATTGGGTCTGGAAACCTCCTATCGGTTGGTAAGCTCCACCGTAGCTGGAGCGAACCTCGGGGGCAGCGTTACCGTAAGAGGCGCAACACTGGCAGCCTCGACGTAGCCTTTCATTTTGTCCATTCTTTCATCTATCCTTTCCCTCTCTCCAATGAAAACCCTGACCTCCACCTCCTCGCGCCTGCTGGCCAGCCTGTTTATGCTCGTACTGCTCTTCACTGCTGCCTGCGGCGGTAAGGAAGGCACCGTTGAAAGCGTAAATATGCTCTATGGCAAAGACAGCAAGACCTGGAAAACCGACAAAGAAATGGACGCTACCGGCGACAAAGTGAGTCAGAGCGATGCTATGGAAGACCAGCGCGTGACCTTCTACGCCAACGGCCAGTATAACATGATGTCGGGTGCCCAGACCATGAACGGTAAATACACCTTCGACCAAGGTGCCAAAACTATTACGATGATGCCCGCCGGTGCCGCCCAGTCGAACATGTTCACGGTAGTAACCCTGACCGACGACAAGCTGACGCTTAAGGGTTCCGACGGTTCGGAGCTACGCCTGGAAGGCGAGTAATCCGAATACTATCTGTATCGAACTTAAGCAATAAAAAGCCCCTTCTGCTATCGGCAGAAGGGGCTTTTTATTGCTTGCTAAGTACCAACAGGCTGCTGCTGTCCACTACGAATGCATTAATTCCTGAGCCTTGCGCTTGCCGTAGATGCGGGTAATCCAGCGGGGTAGGAACACGGCCCCAAGTACCAGATAGAGATAGTATGTGACGATGCGGTAGAGTAGGACCATGAAGTTGGTCATGGTAGCCGTGCCAATAAACTTGCCGAAGAACGTAGGAAACGCGCCCTCGGCCACGCCTGCGCCGCCGGGCGTAATGGCAATCAACAGAATGACTTTGTAGGTGAGATTACGCCCGAAGATCAGCCAGAATTCGGTCCAGCCCACGTCGATGAAGGCGCCAATCAAACAGCCAATCACGAGGTAACGGGCCGTCCAGACGAAGGCCGTGCTCAGGGCGGCCCGCAGCCAATAAGCAGCCCCGTTGCCGCGCAACTGGGCGGAAGCCAGCACCAGCTCGTTGCCCAGCTTATAGGCCCGCCCCCGAAACCGCCGGAGCATCCGCACCGAAAACAACCGCACCAGCAGCCGCTTTACGGCGCTGGGGTTGATGAAAATGGCATATACCATCAGCAGCGCGTAAGCCGTTACGAACACGTAGCTCACCACAAAGCCGATGCGCAAGGCCGTTATCAGCCCGCCCTGCAGGGCCTCGTGGGGGTAGAGCGTTTCGCCCCCGATAACCACCACCAGCGGTACCATGAGCACATAGTACATGTTATCGAGCATGGCAGTGGCCATGATGTAGGCCACCGACTTGCCTAGCGGAATGCCTTCTTTATGCAGCAGCACCGGGGCCACCGCCGTGCCGCCCACCGCCGAGGGCAGAATGCAGGATGAGAACTCCCAGAGCATAATCACGTCGAGCGAGGCCCGCCAGCTCAGGGCTTTTTCGGTGAGGTAGCGGATGCGGTAAACGTAACCGGCGTCGCGGGCCAGCAGGATGGCAACAGTAACCAGCAGCCACCAAGGCTTGGCGTTGGCCAGCGGGGCCAAGTCGCCGGGCCGGTAGCTGCGCCAGAACATGAAGGCCACCACACCCAATCCAATCAGTACCGGCAGCACAATCCGCGAGGGCCGGAGCTTATCAAGGAGCTGTTGGTCTTCAGATTGGGTGTTGGGGAACTCGGGCATGGGGTAAAGGTAGCGGGTTGAACGGTTGGGTAGGATTGGAGGTCGGGTTGGGGTTGGAAAGAAAGTCTCCAGAAGGAACGTCATTCAGAGCGCAGCGAAGAATCTCGCATGCTGACATCTGGCTACCTCTACAACGTCAGCACGCGAGATTCTTCGCTGCGCTCTGAATGACGTTCCTCTTCCCATCTAGTCACTTCATCCACCGGAACAGAAAACCCGTAACTTTGGCAGCTGACCATAGTCGAATGCGTGGCGGAAGATAACTTTCGGGCGTAGGCGGCTGTTGCCACGCTACTTATATCTTCGTTTCCTACCCCTGCGCGCATGATTGTTGAACCCGGGCCCCTGCTGGCGGAAATTAATTCCCCCGACGACCTCAAAAAGCTCAGCCCCGACCAGTTGGTGCAGGTGAGCCAGGAATTGCGCCAGTTCATTGTTGATTCGGTTTCGATTTACGGGGGCCACTTCGGCGCTTCGCTCGGCGTAGTGGAGCTATCGGTGGCGTTGCACTACGTCTTCAACACGCCCCATGACCAACTGGTGTGGGATGTGGGCCACCAAGCCTACGGGCACAAAATCCTCACCGGCCGCCGCGACCGGTTCCCGTCGAACCGCCGCTACCACGGCATGTCGGGCTTCCCTAAGCGCAGCGAAAGCCCCTACGATGCCTTCGGGGTGGGCCACAGCTCCACCAGCATCGGGGCCGCGTTGGGCATGGCGGTGGCTTCCGATTACAAGGGCGAGTTCGACCGCCAGCACATAGCCGTGATTGGCGACGGGGCCATGACGGCCGGCATGGCCTTCGAGGCCCTCAACCACGCTGGCGTCGAGAAGTCCAACCTGCTCGTTATTCTCAACGACAACTGCATGAGCATCGACCCCAACGTGGGCGCGCTCAAGGAATACCTCACCGACATCACGACTTCCCGCACCTACAACAAGGTGCGCGACGAGCTCTGGAACGTGCTGGGCAAGCTCAGCAAGTTCGGCCCCAACCCCCAGCAGATTGCCCGCCGCGTCGAGCAGGCCATGAAGGCTACGCTGCTCAAGCAGGGCAACCTGTTCGAGGCCCTCAACTTCCGCTACTTCGGCCCCGTTGATGGGCACGACGTGCAGCACCTGGCTACCATCCTGGAGGACCTCAAGCACATTCCCGGGCCCAAGCTGCTGCACTGCGTAACGGTGAAGGGCAAGGGCTACGCGCTGGCCGAAAAGGACCAGACCCTCTGGCACGCGCCGGGGCTGTTCGACAAAATCACGGGCGAAATCTACAAGAAGACGCCTGATAAGCCCCAGCCGCCCAAGTACCAGGACGTGTTTGGGCACACCATCGTGGAGCTGGCCGAGGCCAACGACAAGATTATGGGCGTGACGCCGGCCATGCCTTCGGGCTCGTCGCTCAACATCATGATGAAGGCCATGCCCGACCGCGCCTTCGACGTGGGCATTGCCGAGCAGCACGCCGTTACGTTCTCGGCCGGCCTCGCCACCCAGGGCCTGGTGCCGTTCTGCAACATCTACTCCTCCTTCATGCAGCGCGCCTACGACCAGGTAGTGCACGACGTGGCCTTGCAGAACCTGCACGTGGTCTTCTGCCTCGACCGGGCCGGTTTCGCCGGCGCCGACGGCCCCACCCACCACGGCTGCTACGATTTGGCCTTCATGCGCTGCATCCCCAACATGGTGGTGTCGGCGCCCATGAACGAGGAGGAGCTGCGCAACCTGATGTATACGGCCACGCTGCCCGAAAACGCCGGCCCTTTCAGCATCCGCTACCCACGGGGCGAGGGCGTGATGCCGGATTGGCGCAAGCCCATGAAGAAAATTGCCATCGGCACTGGCCGCGTGGTGCGCGAGGGCGAAGGCGTGGCGGTGCTCAGCATCGGCCACATCGGCAACTACGCCACCAAAGCCACCGAGCAGCTCCGCGCCGAAGGCCTCAACCCCGGCCATTACGACCTGCGCTTTTGCAAGCCACTCGATGAGGAAATGCTCCACGACATCTGCCGCCGCTACCGCGCCCTCGTGACGGTGGAAGACGGCTGCGTGCAGGGCGGCTTCGGCTCGGCCATCCTCGAATTCATGGCCGACCACGGCTACAGCCTGCCCATGCGCCGTCTCGGCATCCCCGACCGCGTAGTGGAACATGGCACCCAGGACGAGCTCTACAAAGAGTGCGGCTTCGACACCGCTGGCATCGCCACCGCCCTGCGCGAACTGAGCGGCAAAGCCGTGAAGCCGGTAGCCGAAAAGGTGCTGCTGTAAGTCCCTCGCTGACTTGAGTGAAGCCCCACTGTTGCAGGTCAGTGGGGCTTTTTGCGTTTAAAACAAAACGTTGTCCTTCGCGTCGAAATCAATGGAAGACCGAATATTGCTGTCGATATATTCCGCAATGGAAAGTAGCGTTGTGGTCGGTGCGGGAAATAAAGGGCCGTAACCTACGAAGGCGTAAGCCCGGACACGATGATAATCAGTCAGGATGCCATCGGCCTCAAATTGCTGGATGCTGGCCAGGAGTTGCTCACCGGCTTCCAGAAGCCGGGTTTCCTGATTACGGTCGTCTACTGCGTCCCGCCCCTCGGCGCGAATCTTGAACTCAACGAAGCACACGTCACGGTCCTCAAAAAACACGCAGTCACAGCGTTTGGGAGCCGGTTGAATTCTGCCAATCAGGCACTTGTCGATGGCGGCTAAATGAATCGGCCGGTTACCGGGATTACGCACTTTAAAGTGACGCTCCTCATCATAGTGCTCGTCAGCTACGCGCGTTACCCAAGCCTCCCCTGGCAAGTCAGCGTAATAAGAAATGACTTCCGGATAAACCTGGATACAGCCTTTCTGCCGACAATGCGTGAACCGCTTTTCAATGGCTGTTCGCATTATGCTGGCTGTTTCCTGAGGCGCAACAAGCTGCGGAAGGCATCCGAAATATTGCCTGACACAGCATCTAATTCGTTGCCACCAATTAAATCCGTGCGCTCATCCTGAATGGAACGTACAGTTCCATCAGCCACGTAGTAAGCCGCAAATTCCTCCGGATTTATCCACGAAGTCCGTGGTACAATCTTCTCAATTTCTGCCTCCAGTTCGGGCCGTTCTTTCCAGACCTTGTAAGCTTCCATTAGCAAGTTGCAACTGGCGAGAATATAGGGGCTGTGCGTGGTTATTGTCAGGTCATTCTCCCCAGCCGTGCATTTCTCCACCAGCCAGTTCATCAGACCCTGCTGCGCGGTAGGGTAGAGGTTGAGTTCAGGCTCTTCAATAATGAAGCTTTGCGCCTGCTCCTTCTGCCGCGAAAGATGCTCCAGCAGCACCAGCATTGGGGTGACGGATTGGATACCGCTGGCAGATTGATGGAGTTTTATCGGATGCTTTTTTCCTTCAATTTTAATAAGATCTTCATCATTTTTGTGGAAATAATCTATTTTAAATAAAGGTATATGTAAGTTGAGTACCTCTACCCTAGATTGAGCGTAATTATTTGCAAATTCTAAGAGTGTAAATGGAAGGCCTATGTCATCTCTCATTAGTCCAGCCCATGAGTTATTTAATGACGAAACAAATATTCTTTCTGAAGGAATATATATAGGATTGGTATACAAAAATACATTTGAGAGTATCATTTTTGTTATTTCACGACTAGTATTGTTAACTAAATCATCTACTATATTCTTAATATATTCTAAATCTTGATTGGATTTGTTATTAGCGTTAATTGATTTAGAATAATCATTTATTGAATTATCCAAGATATGCATCTGTTCCTTAACTCGATTTGATACTATTTCTGAATAATTGCTAACTCGGTTGTTCATTATATTGCGAGTAGATCTATCGTAAGTAATTCTACCTTTATTCCATTTTGCTCTATATTGGCCTCTGGAGAGTTGTAGATAAGTATTTTTTTCAAAATATTTTTCTAATCCATAATGATCGAATAGAAATGCGGAAGTTTCTTGTGGTAGGTGAAAATTTACATCCCTAAAAATAGCCGCCAACTTCGCCAACGTGCTCTTGCCGCCGCCGGTAGGGCCAATAAAAACCGTGACTCGTTTGAAGTCCACAGTGGCGTCTTTGATGGGGCCGAAGTTCTTGACGGTGAGTTGCTCGTTCATGGCGGTAGGGTATGCGGGCCGCCGGAGGGGCGGGTAGTAAAGATACGGTTTCGGAAGGGCGACGTTAGCGGCGGGCAGCAGCCCCGGCCGCGTCGGTTTCGCAGCGGCGGCGGATGACTTCCAGGATGCGGCGCTGGATTTCGCTCATGATGTAGCCAGTCCAGAGGCCGGCGTAGGGGTTGAGGCGGGTGCTCAGGCGCTGGCGGCTGTAGAGAATCAGGTGGGTGCGGCCAGGGCCGGCGGGTTCCAGCTCGTAGGTGCCGCGCAGCACGTCGAAAAACCGGCCGCCCACTGTTATGTGCTCGTCGAAGGTGGTGGGCGGGATGGTGGCCGTGTTAGGCACGATGCTGAACGAAATGCGCCGCTGGGGCTCCCACACGTCGATGGTTTCCATGAACTCCACGCCCCGCTCGAAGGTCGCGCGGCGCACCCCGCCCACACCTTCATGGCTGAGGGTGGCTTCTATGGGCCTGGGGAAACCCAGGCGGTCTACGGGGCTGGGGCCTAGGTCCTGGGCCGTAATGGGGGGCACCCGCACGATGTGCCGCCACACCACGGCCGCCGGGGCCGCAATAACCACCGTGTTTTCCACCCGCCGGTACTCGTCGGGGGCCGTAAGCTGGCGTTCGAGGGGGGCCAACGCGAAGGGCAGTAGGGCAAAGGCGGCCACCACGTAGGTTTTGGTTTTGTCGTCTTTCTCCTTAGTTAGATACGTGTACACAAAAGCCCCCAGCGTAGCCGTGATGATGAACAATGGGAAAATCATTAGCACGCAAACCATGCCTTCCAGGTGAAACAGCAGCGTTGTGACCAGAAATACCAGCACTGTCAAGGAAGGCCCCCACACCAGCCGCCACCATTTGTAAGCAGTGCGCGGAGTGAAGTGAGCCGTTACGGCTCCCAGGGCCATCGGAATCAGCAGCAGGAAGCACAGCATCATGAGGCCCCCGCCAAAGTTGAAGTAGTTGGTGGCGAAGACGAAGCGTCCCAGCAAGGCGACGAGCAAACCTGCGCCGCTGGCAATCAGGTAGTGGTAGTGGTGTCGTTCGATAAAGGCCATGCGGGAGCGAGGTAACGGGAACTGATGCGGTAAAAGTGCGTATTTGCTGGGATTCCGCCCCCTTTCCCGCCTGCCACTTATGTCCGCCACCCAACCTACCCTCGTCTTCCTCCACGGCTTCGCCGAAAGCCCCGAAATCTGGACCGATTTCACCCGCGGCTTCCCCACTCGCTACCGGGTGCTCACGCCCACGCTTCCCGGCCACGGCCCCAACCCGCAGCCGGTAGCCGATTACGCGATGGAAGCCCAGGCCCGTGCCGTACTAGCTGAACTTGATGCGGCTGGTGCCGATAAAGTGCTGCTGGTGGGCCATAGCATGGGCGGCTACGTGGCCCTAGCACTGGCCGAAGCCCACCCCAAACGGGTGGCTGGCCTCGTCCTCTTCCACAGCACCGCCCTACCCGACCCCGCCGAAAAGCAGGCGGCCCGCGACGAAAGCGCCGGTTTCGTGCGCCGCCACGGCGTTGAAAAGTATATGCGCTCCGCCATCCGGCCCCTGCTGGCCCCCGCTAACCGGAAGCGGCTGGCCGCTGAGCTAAAGCAGTTGGAAGAAACAGCTGCCGTCACCCCCGAAACCACCATCTTGGGCTGTCTCGAAGCCATGAAGCACCGCCCCGACAATACCCACATCCTGCGCGATGCTAAGTTTCCGGTGCTCTTCCTCGGTGGTCACGACGACCCGGCCGTGCCCCTGGAAACCCTGCTGCCTCAGCTGGCCCTGCCCGCCCAAAGCCACGCGGTGCTGTTGCGTGGCGTGGGACATTTGGGCTTTATTGAGGAACCGGAGTTGACGCGCCGGGCGGTGCTGGACTTTGCGGCGGGCGTGTTGGGGGAGATAGATACTGGTAAATAAGGCATGGCTAACAACTCATGATAAACGCCTGGGCAATGGCAAACTATGAAAATACCGTGGATTTTGGATTTTATAATGGATCTATAGTTGTAGTCATTTATGTCAACTAAATTTATCCTTGAGTTGTGCAAGTAAGGCACTCTTCCTGCGTTCTTCTTGTCAACCGTTAGTCCAAAGCTTATCTGCATTGAGAGCTACGCTTTTTCCTCCTCCTGACCTGCTTGTTAGGTAGGGTATTGAACTCTGGAACGGCTTCCGCTCAATGTTGCGGGCGGTTCACTATTAGCTTTCCCTCATATCTGCGTTGACATGCAACGGTGCTTCTAGTACGGATGTACCTGTCTATCCTGATGGCACATGACGGTTGCAGATCATTATAACAAAGGATTCGAGGGGTGGCACTTTTACCGCCATGAATTCAAGCAGGGCACCGCGCTGACGAAGGTTTATCTACTCTAGTCTTGGGTGCCTTACGCCGGTCTATTAGAAGATATAGATGTTTTTCCTGTAGAAGGAATCTTAGTTCCTTTTAAAGCGTTCAGCCCAAAAATCCACATTAAGCCCGTGAGGGACATGTCAAATGAAAAACCTGTACAAGCTACTTGCCGCCGCGCTCTTTGCATTATCAGTAGGCATCACGGAGACCCAAGCTCAGTGCTCGTCTAACTTCGATTTCACTGCGCCCAACAGCGCCACTGCAACTAAAGTAACGAACGGAACAAATTTAGCTCCTTCTTTCTATTGCCCTGGTACTACTTCTGCTACTGCTAACAGGATAATAGTTACGCTTGAGAATCAAACGGGTGCATCTATTTTTGTGTTGAGAGATGCCACTGGTATTAGCGACCCTGGTGGAAACAATGCGCCATTGGGGCCTATCTTGCAGACAGTTAATCTTGACAACGATCCTGCTACAGCTGCGCCAAACACTGCTACAATTCAACTGCCAGTGGCGTCATCGAGCCGCACTTTTCAGTTCACCAGCCGGCTAGTTAACTGTTCTAATAACAAATTTGATGTAATCGTTGTCACGACCGCCCCGACGCTTAGCATTGATGCTACCACTCCGTCTGGCGCAGCAGTAAACAGCACGGTTTGCCCCGGCACAACGGTAAGGCTAACGGCTGCGATAGGCGGCGAAACAGCGCCGGCCAACCCTGTTTATACGTTCTATACGGTCAATGCCAGTGGTGCAGAGACCATTCTGTACACTGGATCCAACAACTTTGTTGATGTTATTCCCACCACTAGTACAAACTACTTCGTGCGCACTGCCACCACGACCTGCGGTAATAACACCGTACAGTCAATCAACGTAGCAACCAACCAAATTGTAGTGTCATCCAGCGCTACGGGTGGCGTATGTGCCGGAACGCCGGTTTCGATTTCCGCAAACAATCTGGTAGCAAATTCTTCGTACACCCTGGTAGACGGCTCGGGTGCCACTGTCGCTACTGCTACGTCATCGGCTACTGGAACCGTTTCTTTTAGTGTTACTCCAACTGCTTCTACTACCTACACCGTCAAAGGAGCAATTCCTAGCTGTTCTACTGGTTCGGCACAGGGCTCTGTTACAGTGAACACCAACAGCCTTGCCATTTCTTCTAACGCCCCCAACAATACCACGACTACGCCAGGCACGAGTGTTACCCTCACCTCAACCGGCGGAACTGCCGGCTCCTACACCTATACGGCCTTCACTAATGGTGTTACCACAACAGTATCCGGCAATGGTCCTTCGATAATGGTGAACCCCCTCACTACCACTCGCTATACTGTTACTGGCCCAACGGCCGCCGGCGGCTGCCCAAGTTCTGCCATCGTGCAGATTCAGGTGGGTAATACGCCCTTGCCAGTAGGCCTAACCACCTTCACGGCTACCCAAACCAGCCAGGGAGCGGAATTGCGCTGGGCAACTGCTTTCGAACTCAACAACAACTACTTTGACATTGAGCGCAGCCTCGACGGGGCTGAGTTCCGGTCCGTGGGTCGGGTAGCAGGTGCCGGCACTACCAGCGGCGCTACCACCAGCTACCGCTTCACCGATGCTACTCCCGTACCAGCCGGTGCCACTGCCGTGTACTACCGTCTGCGCCAGGTCGATTTCTCGGGCGATGCCACGACGTCGGGCGTACGGATAGTGTCTGCGTCCAGCGCCACCAACGAACTGGCAGCTAGTGTTTTCCCCAACCCAGCCACCGATGTTGCTACCGTTCGTTTCGTGTCGGCTATGGCAGGGCCGGTAACCGTGGAAGTGCGCAACGTGTTGGGCCAGCTCCTGCTGCTCAAAACCGTAACAGTTCAGTCTGGTTTGCAGGAAATTGTTCTGCCCGAAGCCGCCGCCTGGTCGGCCGGCATGCACTACTTGGTGCTCAGCCAGAACCAGCAGCGCCAGGTTCTGCGCCTGAACCGCCGCTAAGTAAACCAACTGTGCCCTTAAACCGGGCATAATATGCGAGCCCGTTCCTTCTGCTGAAGGGGCGGGCTCGCTGCTTAATGAGAGTAGATATTGGTCTGGTTACCGTTCGGTTAGGCCATCAGTAGACTCTTATTCAGCGTCGGCTTAGCAATCTGGCGGCGTTCGTGGCAGCGCCCTTGCGCAGGTTGTCGGCTACTACCCACATGTTGAGGGTGCGGGGCTGGGTTGGGAGGGATTTATTAGCCCACCAACGCAAACGGATACGGCACGGCCCGCCGTGGCCCTCCTTGGCAGTTGCCGACGGGGGCCACGGCGTACTTACTCCAACCTCGAATTATTCTCGTCAGAGAGTGCTTACTTAGATGAGGATACTATTCTGAACGTAACCGGCAGGATGTAGAATACCCGGGCCGGCTGGTCTTGGTGGCGGGCGGGCTGGTAGACGGGGAAGTTGGTGCGGAACACCCGCAACGCCTCCGCATCAATTTCCGGCGACACAGAGCGGATAACTTCCAGGTTTTCCAAATGGCCATCCTCGGCTACCTCGTAGTAGAGCGCTATTTCGCCCTGGGTTTGGCTACGCAGGGCGGCAGCGGGGTAGCGAATCTGCCGTCCGGTATGCTGCATCTCGCCGCCAGACTGGGGAAATACGGGCATTTGATCGGCGTAGGCCAGGGCCGGGCCGGCGGTGCCGAAAGTGACGGGCTCGGTGTGGGTAGAAGCCACGCGTCGGCCTTGTTCCTGGGCAGGTTCCCAGACCGGCATTGCGCTGATGCGGGCCTCGGCCGCCGCCAGCAGGGCGGCATCCGGTGCTGGTACGGTAGGGCGCTGGCGCAGGCGGCGGCGGTCTTCCAATGGCAACGGCTGCACGGCTTCCACTTGGCTGACCGTCCCGGTGCTATCGACCACGAATGATACGAACACCCGGGGCGGACGGGTAGCGGCAGCCGGCGGGCGGTAACCGGCCGGCAGGGGCTGGTTGCTGAGGTAGATGCGCAACGCCTCGGGGCCCCCGTTGTACTGGGGCAGCTGGTAGGCGGTCGGGGCCGGGGCAATGGGGGCAGGCAGCCGGAACTTAACGGGTATCGTGTAAGCCACAGGCACGGGCTGGCCATTCTGGCGGCCGGGCTCGAAGGCCGGCAGGGCGCGCACGGCCACCAGGGCGGCTTCATTGAGCAGCGGATGGGGGCCTTTCACGACTTCGGCCTCTGCCACGGCCCCCGAAGGAGCCACCACAAACTTCACGAATACCTGTCCGGCCAGCTTTTGCTGCAACGCGGCTTCGGGGTAGGTAATGCGTGCGGCCAAAGCCTCGAACAGCGCCACTTCCCCACCCGGAAATACCGGCATCTGTTGCACGTGGGTGTACACGGCGGGAAAGGCAGAGGGCGTAGCCGGGGCTTGTGCCTGGGCGGCGAATGGAGCTGCAGCTAAACTGGCGGCCAATAGCCAGCAAGAGGGATAATGCGACATAACGGAATCAGTAAAAATTTACTAACTGCTGGTGAGTCCAGCTTTATGGGACGCAAAGTAAAAATCCGGACCACCGCAACCAAGCGGATAGTCCGGATTTCCGCTGAAATCAGTACTACGGCGGCAGCGGCCAGGTGCAGGAGTTGCCGCACGGACTAGCCGGCGCCCAATTAGGCCGTCAGCAGACCCATTTTTAACATGGTCTCGGCAATCTGTACGGCGTTGGTGGCGGCGCCTTTGCGCAGGTTGTCGGCTACTACCCACATGTTGAGGGTGCGGGGCTGGGTTTCGTCGCGGCGCAGACGGCCCACCAGCACCGCATCTTTGCCATGGGCATCCTGGGGCATGGGGTACACGTTGTTCTGCACATCATCGACCAACTTCACGCCTTCAGTCTGGCGGAGCAGTTCGCGCACTTCCGCCAGGTCGAATTCCTGGGCAAACTCCACGTTCACGGCTTCCGAGTGGCCACCCATCACGGGTACGCGCACGGTAGTGGCGGTGAGGCGGATAGTGTCGTCGCCGAAGATTTTCTTCGTTTCGTTCACCATTTTCATCTCCTCCTTGGTGTAGCCGTTGTCCTGGAACACGTCGATGTGAGGCAGCACGTTCAGGTCGATGCGGTGGGGGTAGGCGGGGTTGCTCGGCGTTTGGCCCGCCCGCTCCTCCAGGAGCTGATCCACGGCTTGCTTGCCGGTGCCGGTTACGCTCTGGTAAGTGCTGACTACGATGCGGGTGGCCTGGTATTTTTTGTGCAGCTCGTTGAGGGCCACTACCAGCTGAATGGTGGAGCAGTTGGGGTTGGCAATGATTTTATCGTCGGCCGTGAGGGTTTGGGCGTTGATTTCGGGTACCACCAGCTTTTTAGTGGGGTCCATGCGCCAGGCCGAGGAGTTGTCGATAACTACGGTACCTACTGCGGCGAAACGGGGGGCCTCCTGCAACGAGATGGAGCCGCCGGCCGAGAAAATGGCCACGGCCGGGCGGGCCGCAATGGCGTCGTCCATGCTCACCACTTTGTACTTCCGGCCCCGGAATTCAATTTCCTGGCCCACCGATTTAGCGGAGGCGACGGGGAGGAGCTCGGTGACCGGAAAGTTGCGTTCGGCCAACACTTTAAGCATTTGGGTGCCGACCAGTCCGGTGGCTCCTACTACGGCTACTTTCATATGCGTTTTTGGTTGAGCGGTAAAGGTAAAGCGGTTATATTTCCTACGCACTTGCATAGGCCCTATTGCAGCGGTTTGCGGGCAGGTGCGGGCAGGAAAGACGGAGGCGTTGCGTTCGACCCTTGGAAACCTTCTGCTGTGAACAGTTACGAGCACTATTATATCCAGTATGAAGCAATTGCTATTCCTCTGCCTGCTCCTGAGCAGCCTCACGGCCACGGCCCAACTTACCGATACCTTCGCCGACGGCGACTTCACCCAAAATCCCGCCTGGACCGGCGACGCGGCCTCGTTCGTAGTCAATCCGGCCCAGCAGCTGCAAAGCAACGGCCCGGCCGTAACGGGCACGCTGCTCCAGCTCGCGACGCCCTGCCAGGCCAGCACCGGCACCACCTGGACGTTCTGGGCCAACCTCAAGCTGGCTACCAGCAGCGGCAACTACGCCGACGTGTGGCTGCTGGCCGACCGCGCCGACCTCAAAGCCAACGGTACCCGCGGCTACTTCGTGCGCCTGGGCGGTACCCCCGACGAGGTGGCCCTGCTGCGCAAAGACGCCACCGGCAGCCCCGTGTACGTCGTCAACGGCGCGGATGGCACCCTTAACTCTACCACCAATAACCTCGTGCGGGTGCGCGTCACGCGCTCGGTGCAGGACGTCTGGACGCTGGAGCGGGACCTGACCGGCGGGCAGAACTTCACGAGTGAGGGCACCGCCACCGATGCTACCTACCAGACCAGCGCGTTTTTCGGCGTGCTGCTGACGTATTCTTCGGCCAACAACAAGGCCTTTTACTTCGATGATTTCCGGGTGACGGATGCCACCCCGCCCGCCCGCGTGCAGGCGGCCGTAGTGGGTAGCCGGGCCCTGGACGTAACCTTCAATGAGGCCGTGGCCGCCGCCCAGAGTGCCGGTAGTTACCAGCTGCCCGGCGGCCCCGTCGTGACGGCTGCCCAGCGCGACGCCGCCAATCCGGCTTTGGTTCACCTAACACTGGCCACCGATTTACCGCCCGGCTCCGGTACGCTCGAAGCCCGCAATGTGGCCGACCTCTACGGTAACGTGGCCGCCGGGCCGCTCACGGCCGCCTTCAGCTTCGGCGGAGTGCTCACCGAGCCCGGCTATTACCAGCTGCTCATCACCGAAATCATGGCCCGCGAAACGCCGGCAGTGGGGTTGCCGGCTTCGGAGTACCTCGAAATCCACAACCCCTCGGCTACGCGGGTCCTCGATCTGGCGGGCGTGAAGCTGACCAAGGCGGGCAGTACGGGTAACGCGGCGGTGTTTCCGGCCGGGGCCACGCTGCTGCCCGGCGAGTTTGCGGTGGTCTGCGGCAGCACCCGCGGGGCACAGTTTGCGGCCTTCGGGAAGGTGTTTGCCCTGACCAATTTCCCCAGCCTCAACAACAGTGGCGACGAGCTGCTGCTGCGGGCCCGCACCGGCCGGCTGGTGTATTCGGTGCACTACCTGGAAAGCTGGTACCGCGACCCAGTCAAGCAAAACGGCGGTTGGAGCCTCGAAATGCTGGACCCCGCCAACGCCTGCGCCGGGGCCGAGAACTGGCGGGCCAGCCAAGACCCGAATGGCGGCACGCCCGGCCGCCGCAACTCGGTAGCCACCAGCAACCCCGATACCGCGCCGCCCGTGCTGCAAAGCGTACTGGTAGTGAGCCCAACCATTATCCGGCTGCAATTCAACGAAAAGCTCGACAGCGCCCGGATGGCCAACCCCATCTTTTACAGCCTGACGCCCGGCGTCAGCATTCAGCAGGTGCAGCCGGTTCCATTCGATTTCCGGGCCGTGGAGCTGACCCTAGCCGCCCCGCTGGTGCCTGGGCAAACCTACACCGCCGCCGTGCAAACCCGCACCGACTGCCTGAGCAACAGCACCGGCACGGCTACCACGGTCAGTTTCAGTTTGCCGGTGCCGCCCCGGTTCGGACAGCTGCTCATCACCGAAATTATGGCCGACGAAACGCCCACGGTGAGTTTGCCGGCCTCGGAGTACCTCGAAATCTATAATCCCTCGACTACCCGGGTACTGGATTTGGGCGGGGTACGGCTGCTGAAGCCGGGCAGCACCGGCAGCGCCGCCGTATTCGCCGATACCGCCCGCCTCCAGCCCGGCGAGTACGCGGTGGTCTGCGGCAGTACCCGGGGCGGGCTGTTCGCGAGCTTCGGCAAGGTGTATGCCCTGACCAATTTCCCCAGCCTCAGCAATACCGGCGACCAGCTGGCCCTACTCGGCCGCGACGGGCGCACGTTGTTTGAGGTGACGTATTCTGACAGTTGGTACAAGGATAACCGCAAAAAAGACGGCGGCTGGAGTCTGGAAATGGTGGACCCAGTTAACTTCTGCGGGGGCATCGAAAACTGGACGGCCAGCACCGACCCCAGCGGCGGCACGCCCGGCCGGGCCAACTCCGTGCGGGCTGCCAACCCCGACCGCACCGCGCCGGCCCTGCTGCGGGTAGTGGCCCTCTCGCCCACACTGGTGCGGCTGTTTTTCAATGAGAAGCTCGACAGCGCGGCCGTGGCTAACCCGTCCCTCTACACCTTCGCGCCGGCCGTGGGCGTGGCCCGGGTGCTGCCCGCCGGCCCCGAGTTCCGAACCGTGGATTTGCAGCTCAACGCCCCGCTGCAACCCAATCAGCCCCTCACGCTGAACGTGCAGCGGGCCACCGACTGCGCCGGCAACGCCAGCGGTCCGGTTACTTCGGTGCCTTTTGCGTTGCCCGCTCCGGTGGCGGCCGCTGATGTGGTCATCAATGAAATCCTGTTCAATCCGCGCACCGGGGGCGTCGATTTCGTGGAACTGCTCAACCGCTCGGCCAAGTACCTGAACGTGCAGGGCTGGCAGCTCGGTAGTGAAAAACCGGATGGTTCGGTGGACCAGAAACCCGTGAGTGGCGGGCCTTACGTGCTGGCTCCGGGGCAGCTGCTGGTGCTCACCACCGACCCGGCCAATATCCAGAGCTACTACCCCAACAGCTCGGAACCGACCAATTTCCTGGCCCTGCCCAGCCTGCCGTCCTACCCCGACGATGCGGGCATTGTGGTAGTGTACTCGGCTACGGGCCAGTTGCTGGACCGCTTCGCCTACAACAAAACCATGCACCTCAAGCTACTCGACGACCTGAACGGAGTATCGCTGGAGCGCATCCGGCCCGAGGGGCCGAGTACGGCTGGCAACTTCCACTCGGCGGCCAGCGCCGTGGGTTATGCCACGCCCGGCCGCCCCAACTCCCAGTACCAGCCCGACCCCGGCGGCGACAAAATCTTCCGCCTCGAACCCGAAGTCTTCACGCCCGATGAAGACGGCCAGCAGGACTTCACCACCCTCAACTACGCCCTCGACGCGCCTGGCTACGCCGCCAGCATCACCATTTATGACGCCCAAGGCCGCCTCACCCGCCGCCTGGTCCGCAACGAAACGTTGGCCACCATTGGCTTCCTGCAATGGGACGGCCTCACCGACCGGGGCCAGAAAGCTGCCGTCGGTTACTACGTGCTACTCATCGAACTCTTCCAGCCCAACAGCGGCGAAAAGCGCGAATACCGCAAAACGGTAGTAGTCGGGGCTAAACTTTAATCACAGATGCCACAGATGCCACAGATGCCACAGATTCGTTCTGGCAAATGATACAATCGTCAAACGCTTCCCCCAGCCAGAACCAATCCTTTGCCAGAACGAATCTGCGGCATCCCCGACATCTGCACCATCTGTGATTTAAACCTAGGGAGCCTGGGCGCGTCCAACCGGCCATGACGACGACGACGCAACGACAACTTCAACACCTGTACTGGCGGGCCGGATTTGGGCCGACGCCCGGACAGGTGGCCGCCGGCCTCAAACCTAAGCAGGCCCTGAGCCAGTTACTGCGCGATTCGCAGCAATACCAGCCCCTCGACGGCCCGGCCATGCGCTACGCGGAGCCGTTGCCCACCCCTTCGGCCGAAATGATGGCGGCTACGGGTAAGCCCCAGGCGGCGATGGTCACCACGCCCGACCGCACTGCCCGGCCCGCCTCAATGGCTCCCGGCAAGATGACGGCTGAGCAGCGTAAAAAGCAGAACCAGGACATTCGAAGTGCGTTTTACGCCATGAATACTGGCTGGCTGACGCGCATGGCCACTTCGCCGGCCCAGCTGCGCGAGAAGCTCACCTTCTTCTGGCACGGCCACTTTGCCTGCCGGGTGCGTCGGCCCGATGCCGCCCTGCAGCTCAACAACACCATCCGGCGGCTGGCTTTGGGCAAATTCCCCGATTTGCTGCTGGCCGTAAGCCAGGAACCGGCCATGCTCCAGTTCCTCAACAACCAGCAAAACCGCAAGCAGCATCCCAACGAAAACTTCGCCCGCGAAGTGATGGAGCTGTTCACGCTGGGCCGCGGCCACTACTCGGAAACCGACGTGAAAGAGGCTGCCCGGGCCTTCACGGGCTGGGGTTACAATGCCCAAGGCCAGTTTGCATTCCGGGAGCGGCAGCACGACGACGGCGCCAAAACGCTACTCGGGCGCACCGGCAATTTCACCGGCGAGCAGGCCCTGGCCGTTATCCTGGAGCAGCCCGCCTGCGCCGAGTTCATCACCACCAAGCTCTACCGCTTCTTCGTGAACGATACGCCCGATCCGGCGCACGTGCAGCCCCTGGCCCAGGCGTTTTTCAAGAGCGGCTACGACATTTCGGACCTGCTGGAGCGGATGTTTTCGGCCGATTGGTTTTATGAGGCGGCCAACGTGGGCACCCGCATCAAGTCGCCGGTGGAACTGCTGGCGGGCATCAAGCGCACCCTGGGCCTGCAGCTGGCCAACGAACGGCCGCTCATCGTGTTTCAAAAGGCGCTGGGCCAGACCTTGTTCGAGCCGCCCAACGTGGCCGGCTGGCCCGGTGGCCGCAGCTGGATCGATTCGTCGTCGCTGCTCTACCGCCTGCAACTGCCCTCGGTGCTGCTGCGCAGCGCCGAGTTCAATGTGGCTCTCAAGCAGGACGAAAACGACGTGGCCCCCAACCTCTCCCACGCCGACCGCACCTTCGCCCAGCCAGTGAAAACAACCGTGCAGCTGGCCCCACTGCAAGAACTGCTTGCCGGCACGCCCGCCGCCCGGCAGCCCCAGCAGCTCAGCGAGTTTCTGCTCCAAACCCCCATCCGCCCGGAAAATCTGGCCCTGGTACGCGGTGACCTCCGCGACATGACCACCGCGTTGCTGAGTTTGCCCGAGTACCAGTTGATGTAGGCGGCGTGCTTATGAATACAGTGTCATGCTGAGCGAAGGCGCCGCCGCAGTCGAAGCATCTCTACCGCTTCGTTGTAGCGCCAACCAGTCGGTAGGACTACTACCGCGGTAGAGATGCTTCGACTGCGGCGGCGCCTTCGCTCAGCATGACACTTCTTTTTTGTCCTAGCCCCCGGACACTGAAAAACCCCAACCTTATGACTTCTCGCCGCGAATTTTTGAAAGGCTCGGTACTGGCCAGTACGCTGCTGTTCGTGCCTAAATTCCTGCACCGCCTCGATGCGCAGGACCTCCAAAGCCTGCGCGACGCCAGCGGCCGCCGCCTCGTGGTGGTCCAGCTCGGGGGCGGCAACGATGGCCTCAATACCATTATTCCCTTCGAAAACGACCTTTATTACAAGGCCCGGCCCACGCTCGGCATCCGCCCCCAAAGTGGCATCCTCACCCTCGACAAGGGCCTCGGCTTTAACCCGGCCATGACCGGCCTCAAAGGCCTCTACGACCAGGGCCACGTGGCCGTGCTCAACTCCGTGGGCTACCCCAACCCCGACCGCAGCCATTTCCGCTCCATGGATATCTGGCAGAGCGGCTCGGGGCCCGACGAGTACGTGAGCACCGGCTGGCTCGGCCGCTACCTCGACTCGAACTGCGCTCCTTGCGCGTTGCCCTACAACGGGTTGGAGGTCGATGACACGCTGAGCCTGGCCATGAAGGGTGCGCTGCGCAAGGGCCTGGCGCTCAAGAATCCGGAGAAATTCCATCAGCTGACCCAGAACCGGTTCATCGCCAACGTAGGCAGCGCAAAGCCCGCCGGTACGGTGTCGGAGGTGGATTACCTCTACAAGACGCTGGCCGAAACCACTTCCTCGGCCGAGTATCTGTATCAGAAGGGGAAGGTGTACAAATCGGGCGTGACTTACCCCAACACCGAGTTCGGGCGTAACCTCAAAACCACCGCCGAACTCATCAATTCCGGGGTCGATTCGCGGGTGTTCTACGTTTCGCTCACCGGCTTCGATACCCACGTGCGCCAGCAGGAGCAGCAGGGCAAGCTGCTCGGCGACCTATCGGCGGGCTTGTCCTCATTTACCGAAGACCTGCAAAAGGCCGGCAATTTCGACGATACGCTGGTGCTGGTGTTTTCCGAGTTCGGCCGCCGCGTGGAGCAGAACGCCAGCAACGGTACCGACCACGGCACGGCCAACAACGTGTTGCTGCTCGGCGGCGGCCTCAAGCGCCAGGGCGTCCTCAACGACGCGCCCAATCTGCAAAACCTCGACGCCGGCGACCTGAAGTACCAGCTTGACTTCCGCAGCGTCTACGCCACCGTTTTGCACGACTGGCTAGGGGCCGACGACCGCGCCATCCTGGGCGGCACCCAGTTCGAGCGGCTAAAGGGGCTGGTATAAGGGTTAAACTGACAGTTGGTAGTAAAAATAACGTCATGCTCCATCTTACGTCCGCGCAGCCAGAGGTGGAGTCGAAGCATCTGTACCGCTTCGTTCTGCTGGTTCACTTCACCCCCCGACCCCCTACACCGCTTGATGCGCGGAATGAAAAAGGAGAGGGGGAGCCAGATAAAGTTGGCTAGCATTGCGGTAGAGATGCTTCGGCTTCGCTCAGCATGACGCTCTTTTTACTAACAACGAATAACCCCAAATACCTACCGGCGAATCACGAGGCCCACGAAATATTCCCGATCGGCGTTGCGGGTGAGGGCGAAGTGGCGGCCGAAGTCGAGCTGGATGTTCTTGCCCACGAAGAAGATGGGGCCGACGTTCACGGCTTCTTCCCAGCGGCGGGTACGGAAATCGTGCTGGGCCACGGCTTCTACGAAGCCTGTGAGCCAGGGCGCGAAGGAGTGGTCGAGGTTGACGGAGGGGGCCGTTTGCAGATAGTGCTGGGATTCGTCGCGGTCAAAATTGAGGAGCACGGGTAGCTGGGCGCTCAGGTTCCAGGAATCGTTGAGGGCGTAGGTGGCGGGCAGCAGCAGGCCGTACTCGGTGCCGCCTGCGCCTTGCTGGCCGCCGGTGGGCAGGCGCACGAACCCGATCAGGCCCACGGCCAGCGGGCCTTCGGTGCTGTCGTTGCCGAGCAGGTTGTGCTTAACCCGCAGCGTTACATCGCCGAAACCCTGGCTGCGGGTGGCGGGCTGGTCGGCGGTGGCGAAGGTGCGGTCCCATTCGTAGGCATCCACGAACAGCTGCACGTCGGTGCGGTTGCTAAGGCCCATTTTCAGCACGAAGGCGTTGGCCCGGATGGTGCGCTGGCGCGGCGCGGCGCTGGGCTTGCTGCTGATGTGGCGGGCCAGGTCGGTTTCAAACTGAAAGTGGCCGGCATCGACTGTGAACGGGCTTTCCGTGACGCCGGGGCGGTCGGCCGAGAGGGGGCGCATCAGTTCCCGGGGTACCGGCCGAAAAAGGGAGTAGCGGCTTTTGACGGCCGTGAGGGAGTCGGTGGTAGTTTGGGCCGACACGATGGTGGGCAGGGCACAGAGCAGCGCCGTGAGTACGAGGAGGGAGGGGAAGCGCATAGCAGCCGTAGTACGCGGAATTCGCCGGGCGGTTGAGCGCGATGGAAGGAGTCGAGATAAACAAAGGACGCAGAGCTGAGCTTCTATCCTTTCATGCCAACTATTCGGCTACCGCTTCTTTTCCATGAAAAACCTCCTCTACCTCAGCCTAGTGGTCCTGCTCGCGGCTTCCTGCTCCTCCAACCCCGAGCAGGTCGCCACCACGGACGCCCCGACCGAAACGGCCGCTGCTGCCACCCCGCGCCAGCTACCCGAACTGCTCCGGCAGGCCCTGGAAGCCCACGGGGGGCTGGCCGCCTGGCAGCAGTTCGGTACGATGGAGTACCGGATGAAGTCGACCCTGGGCACGCCCCGCGACGAAAAGCACATCATCGACCTGCGTACCCGCCAGGTGCGCATTGAGGCTACCGGCTACCAGCTGGGCCTGAACGACGCCAACCAGGTGTGGGTAACTCCCAACAAGGCCGCGTTTGGGGAGATGTCGCCCCGCTTCTACCACAACCTGTTCTTCTACTTCTTCTCCATCCCATTCGTGCTGGCCGACGAGGGCACGGTATACGAAGACCTCGGCACCCGCACGGTGGCCAGCAAAACCTATCGGGCCCTGAAGGTGAGCTACGAAACCGGCCGCGGCGACTCATCCAAAGACGAGTATATCGCCCACTTCAATCCCCAGACCCACCGCCTGGAGCTGCTCCTCTACACCGTCACGTTCTTCGAGCCCGGCAAAAAAGCCACCTACAATAGCCTCCTCTACACCGACTGGCAGCAGGCCGACGGCCTCGTGCTACCCCGTAAAATAGAAGGCCACAAGTTCGAGAACGACCAAATCGGCGACCTACGCTACCAAGCCGAATTCAGCGACGTGCACCTCACCCGCGCCCAGCCCGCCGCCAGCCTGTTCGCCATGCCCAACGGGGCGGAGGTGGATTCGTTGAAGCAGTAGGGCAGGCCCCAACCGAAAAAGAACGTTGCCCTGAGCCTTGGTGCAGGTGCTGTAAAAAGAGCGGAGAGCAGCCGGTACAATGGCTGCTTTACTACCTGGACCGGATGATTGATCCTTGAATAGCAATTATTTACATGGCGCTGCTATTCTGTTTGGAATACATATTGCTGGGAAGGGCAGCACCGATTTATTTCCATCTCAACGCTCCGTAGCTATGTCAACTTCATGTTATCGTTGTGCCATTCTTGCTCCCGTAGGGGTGCTGTTGGCCCTACCTGCTTGCTCGAAACGCAACGACGCTTTGCCTGAACCACCCGTGGTAGCCAGCTGGGTGATTGATGGCCAGGAGCGTACCTCCATTCTCACGCGTGCGGAAGTGAGCAACGACAAAGTTGATGTGTATATCTACCAAAACTTCGCTGGGCCAAGTGCAAAGGGTTCTACAGTTACCGTAACGCTCTTTATTCCGAAGCGAGCAGGAACCTATGCAATTGGCCCTAACTCCTTGGCCAGTGGCTCTTTCATAGATCTTGACACCAGTACCGGTAACAACAAGGATGGTTATGCAGCTGATACTGGTTCCATTACTATTTCCACCCTCACAGCCACTACCGTCTCGGGTACCTTCAACCTTACGGGCAAAGGATATATAAATAAGCAGTCAACGAAAAGTCTTACGAATGGCAAATTCACGGCAACGCTTTAAATGTGCATTCACTTAATTATTACAAGAAAGAGAGGGCCGCTAGCAAACACTAGCGGGCCCTCTCTTTGCTTGTAATAACGTCTTGGCTCGGTTAGAAGCTGCCGTCCTTCACGCACTGGCGGATCAGGTCTTTTAGGCGGTCGATATTCTTGGCCTCCTGGGTCTTCAGTTCCTGCCAGAATTGCTTGGCGTCCTTGGGGCCCGCTTTCTCCGCGTTGGCAATGCACTGGTCGTAGCGCCACAGCGCATCGAGGCGGGTGCTCAGGTCGTGCACCAGGTCGTGGGCATGGTTGGGAAGTCCTTTGGTCTGGCCGATGTGTTGCTCGGCTTGGTCGTTGGCATTAGCCATGGTCGATAGGGATTAGGTGGAATAAAGTATTTAGTTAGCTGAACGGGGATTGTGGGCTGACGGTTGAAAATTGGATCAATTGCCGCCGCTTGGGCTTCCCTTCGGCTGGCTCGCAACCTGGGTTATCTGGCCCATCATTTTCTCAAAACGGCACCACCACTTTCACGCTCAGGTTGCGACCGGGACTGTAGATGCCGAGGCGGCCGGTGGGCGAGGCGCGGTAGTACTCGAAGTATTTGAGGCGGTTGAGGTGGGCCTGATAGGCTACATCGAAGAGGTTATCGGCCTGGAGCACCAGTTGCAGGGCGTCGCGGCCGGCGGCGGTGCGCAGGGTAGTGCCCGCGCCCAGGCCCGTGAGCACGTAGCCGGGCGTGGCGGTTTCGGCGGCGTCTACGGCGTAGAAGCGGTTCTGGCGGGCCGTGCCGGCTACCGTGAGGCGCAGGTAGGTGCCCGCGAGGCGGCGGCCGGCCTGGTCGGGCAGCGTGTAGCGCAACTCGGTTTGGGCCGTGGGGGCCGGAATCAGGGGCAGGTAGCGGCCGGCGTTGCCTTCGCGCTGGCGCAGGGCCGCGTTCTGGTTCAGCCCAATAACCAGGGCCGCGCCGGTGCGCCAGCTCAGGCCGGGCAGGGCGGCGGGTTGCACGTTCACGGCCACTTCGCCCCCGTAGAGGTTGGCGGCCGCCTGCTGAAACTGGTAGGTGGAGTTGCCCAGCGCGTCGCGCAACGGCTGGCCGTTGGCGTCTGCCTGCCGGGCCTGATAAATGAAGTTCTCGACGTGGTTATAGAACGCCTCGGCGCTGGCCTCGAAGCCCGGCGACTTCCAGAGCACACCCACATCTTCCTGCCAGTTGAATTCGGGCTGGAAAGCCGGGTTGCCCAGGTAGATGATGTGGGCGCCCGGGTCGAGGCCGTTGGAGCCGATTTCGGGGATGTTGGGGGCGCGGTAGCCCCGGGCCACGTTGGCCCGCAGCACCAGGCGCGGCCCCACCGCATACGAGCCGCCCACGCTGGCCGACACGCCCCGGTACACCTTATGGAAATCGGAGAACTGCCGGTCGGCCCCGGGCGTGGTGGCATCGGCCCGGCGGCCGAAGCCGGTGGCCGGGTCGGTGCCCACGTAGAAGTCGTTCCAGTCTACCACCCGGGTATCGTAGCGCAGGCCGCCGGTCAGTTCCAGTGCCCCGAAGGCCTTTTTCAGTACCCCAAACCCGCCAATATCGAATAGCCGGTAGGGCGGAATCGGAAAGTCGGTGGCGTTAATGTGCTGGTTGTCCTGGCCCATGCCGTTCACGCCCACCGTCAGTTCGTAGCTCCCAAAATCCTGGAACAGGTAGCGGGCCTGATAGTTGAGCGTGGTCAGGCGCAGGTCGAGGCCGGGTTGCGCCGGGTCGGTGGGGTGGTTGTACTCCTGGCGGCGGTTCTGCTGGATGCCCAGCAACAGGCGCAGCTCGCCCGGCCCGGTCTTCAACTCACTCGTGGCGAAGGCCCGGTAGTGCTGAATGCGCTGGTGCAGGTCGGTGATGGCGTAGCTGTTCAGCTCCTGCTGGCTCACCAGGGGGCGGGTGGCGAAGTCGTCCTGGTCGCCCTCAAACACCTGCCGCGTGAAGGCCCGGCTCAGCGAGTCGCGGCTGCCGTCGGGTATCTCCTGGAGGTCGTCGTAGGCCGTCAGCCACAAGTGCACCGCGCCCCACTCCTTGCGCAGGCCCAACATACCCGTGAGGTTCAGCTCCCGGAAACCGGTGTTGTACACGGGGCCATCGACCGAATTCCGGTAGTCCCGGGCCCAGCGGTGGCTGGCCCGCAGGCTGGTCTGCAACCCCTGGTTCTGGTACTCCAGGGCCACCGACTTGCCCACCAGCCCGTTCACCGACTGGTATTCGGCCAGCGCCTCGCCGTGCAGCTCACCGTCGGGGCCGGAGGGCAGAGCGGGTAGCAGGTTCACCACGCCGGCCACGGCATCGGAGCCGTAGAGCAGGCTGGCGGGCCCTTTCACCACCTCCACCCGGTCGAGGCCGTAGCCGTCCACTTCAATGCCGTGCTCATCGCCCCACTGCTGGCCTTCCTGGCGCAGGCCATTGAACATCGTCAGGACCCGATTATAGCCCAGCCCCCGGATAAAGGGCTTACTCACGTTGGGGCCGGTTGTCACGGCGGCCAGGCCGGGCACGCCCCGCACGGCCGCGTCAATGGCGTTGCCGTTGGCGTTCAGGCGGATTTCCCGGCCCGACAGGGCCGCGATGGGCACCGGCGAACGGCGGATTTCAGTGCTCCGGCTCACGCCCGTCACCACCACCTCGCCCAGCGTGCTGTCCGTCGATTTCACCCGCACGGTCAGCGGTTGGGCCATTGGCAGCGTTACAGTTTGGGTAGTAGTAGTGTAACCCACGGCGCTAAACTGCACTTGTTGGGAGCCCACCGGTAACCCGGGGAGCGTGAATCGGCCACTTTCATCGGCGGCGGTGCCTTTCTGCAGCGCGGTTACCGCCACGTTGGCAAATGGCACTGGCTGGCCCTGCTGGTCGAGTACCTGCCCGCGTAAGGCGCTGGTTTGGGCCAGTACGGGTAGCGTCAGAAGGCAGGAAAAAAGGAAGGTAAGCAGTGGTTTCATTTTAGTGATGCTGAATTTATTTTTTAGATTAATCTAAATCTAAGAGCGAAAGAAAGGCCACAACGGACGTGTGGCTTTTCGGATAGTAGTAGCGCGAAGCAGAAGCTTAGCTGCGCTGTCCTTCGGTTCGCGCTACTATCTGTTACGCCCCCGTGAAAAACTGGAACAACAGGTAACCGTTCAGGACCAGAATAATGGCCGACACGATCCAGCAGACGGCCTGCAGCCAGGACTTGTTCACGAAGACGCCCATTTTAAGCTTGCTGCCGGTGAAGAGTACCAGCGGAATCACGGCGAAGCTTAGTTGCAGCGACAGCACCACCTGGCTGAGCACGAGCAGTTCGCTCGTGCCCTTCTCGCCGTACAGGATGGTTACGATGAGGGCCGGCACCACGGCAATACCGCGGGTGATGAGGCGGCGCATCCAGGGTTTGAGCTTGATATCGAGGAAGCCTTCCATCACGATTTGCCCGGCCAGGGTGCCCGTCAGGGTCGAGTTCTGGCCCGAAGCCAGCAACGCCACCGCAAACAGGGCCGAGGCCGCGCCCGCGCCCAGCACCGGCGTCAGCAACTTGTGGGCGTCATAAATGTCGGCCACGTCGCGCAGGTTGTTGGAGTGGAACGTGGCGGCCGATACCACCAGAATGGCCCCGTTCACGAAGAAGGCCAGAAACAGGGCCACGGTGCTGTCGATAGTGGCAAACTTGATGGCCATGCGCTTGCCCGGCTCGGTTTGCTCGATGGCCCGGGTTTGCACGATGCTGGAGTGCAGATACAGGTTGTGGGGCATCACGGTGGCGCCCAGAATACCGATGGCCAGGTACAGCGCGTGGGGGTCGGTTACAATCTGGGGCTTAGGAATCAGGCCCTCCGCCAGGGCAAAATAGTCGGGGTGGGAGGCAATAATTTCGTAGACGAAACACCCGAAAATCACGAAAATCAGGCCTGCCACGATGCTTTCGATGATGCGGAAGCCCTTGCTCTGGAAGAAGAGCACCACCAGCACATCGAGAATGGTGAGCACCACACCCCAGACGAGCGGGATGCCGAACAGCAGGTTGATGGCAATGGCCGAGCCGATGACTTCGGCCAAGTCGCAGGCGGCAATGGCAATTTCGCACAGCACCCAGAGCACGAACGACACGGGCCGGGAGTAATGGTCGCGGCAGGCCTGGGCCAGGTCGCGGCCCGTTACGATGCCCAGCTTCACGGCCAGGTGCTGGAGCAGCATGGCGAAGAAGTTGGAAATCAGAACCACCGACAGCAGCATGTAGCCGTAGCGGGCGCCGCCCTCGATGTCGGTGGCCCAGTTGCCGGGGTCCATGTAGCCCACGGCCACCATCAGGCCCGGCCCGGTAAAGGCCCAGAGCTTGCGCCAGAACGAGGCCCCTTCGGGCGGTACCGTGATGGAGCCGTGTACTTCGGGCAGCGAATTGGCCCGGCGGGCGTGCCGCCAACCGGCATCCGGGGTGGTGATTAAGGGCGTATCGGCGGAAGCGGGTAACGTAGAGGGCATAGGAGCCGGTAGGGAAGCGGTGTTGGTACTTCTTACAAAGTACGGGAATTTTTAGGCTTACCTAAATTTTAATTTCAAACCGTCTATCTACTCCATTGTTCAGGAAAAGTTGCGCCTCGCCGGAAAAGAAGGAATTTTGCTGGGCTGGCTGGCGTCCGGTGTGTTGCTTCGGAACGGTGTAGGGTGCGGGGCTTGCCTCTACATTGTTCAGCCCAACCACGCCGCCCCCCGCTTTAGTAGCTTGCGCCTTCCTATCTGCTTTGCCATGCCCTTACCGCTCAAAACCCGCTACGCCATCCTCTCGCTCGTCGTGAGTGTGGGGCTGATCGGGATAAAGTTTTACGCCTGGGCCATTACCCGCTCCCAGGTGGTGCTAACGGACGCGCTGGAGTCTATTATTAACGTCGTGGCCAGTGGCTTTGCGCTCTACAGCATCTATCTGGCCAGCCTGCCCAAGGACGAAAACCACCCTTACGGCCACGGTAAAATCGAGTATTTGTCGGTGGGTTTTGAGGGCGGGCTGATTCTGATGGCCGGTGGCTACATATTCTATGCGGCCCTTCAGAGCCTGCTGCATCCTCAGGCCATTGCCCGTCCCGACTGGGGTATTGCGCTGCTGGCCGCCACGGCCCTCGTGAACTTGGTGGTGGGCTTCCTGTTGGTGCGGGCCGGCCGTCAGCACCATTCGCCGGCCCTGGTCGGCGACGGCCAGCACCTCTACCTCGATGCCGTGAGCACCTTCGTTTCGTGCTTGGCGCTGGGCATGGTCATCCTCACCGATAACGTGCTTTACGACTCGCTGGCGGCCTTGCTGCTGGGCGTGTTCATCGTGGTGAATGGCTACCGCATGGTGCGCCGCTCGGTGTCGGGCCTCATGGACGAGGCCGACGTGACCACCGTGCAGCAGGTGGTGGCCGAGCTTCAGGAGCACCGCCTGCCCGCCTGGATCGATGTGCACAACCTGCGCGTGCAGCGCTACGGGGCCAGCCTGCACATCGACTGCCACGTAACGATGCCCTACTACCTGAGCCTGGAACAAACCCACGAGCAGGTCCACGGCATCGAGGAAGTCGTAACCCAGGAGTTCGGGGTGCCGGTCGAGATGTTCGTGCACGCTGACCCCTGCACCTTCGCCGCCTGCTCGCACTGCCACGTTGCCGCCTGCCCCGTCCGCCAGCATCCGTTCACCCGCGAAATCACCTGGACCCTGGCCAACGTGGCCAAGAACGAGCGGCACGCGCTGGGGCTGAGCGAATGAACTGTTCTGCTGTTGCACCTCATTCCACCACCAACCGCTGGGTGCTACGGCCGGTCTGTACCGAGTATAAACCTGGCATCAACCCCTCAACTGACAGCGTGAGCCGGGTTTGGCCAGCCAGGAAACGGGTGGTGCGCACGGTGCGGCCCAGCGCGTCGCGGACTATAACCGTAGCAGCGGCCGTTGGCGCGGGCAGTTCCAGCATGATGGTGCGTTGGGCCGGATTGGGGTAGAGGCGCAGTTGGGCGGCGGCCGTGCCGGTGGTGGCCGTCACTACAAAGTCGCGGTTTTCGAGCACCAGAATCCGGTCGTCGGTAGCGGCGGGGTTGCCGCGGCCATCCTGGTTGCTGGTGCCCACATACACCCGGCCTTGGGGCGAAACGCAGATGGCCCGCAGCCGCCCGAACGTCGTGAGGTAGTCGGTGCGCGAAGCAATAGCGTCGCCAGCCGCGTTCAGGGGTAAATCGGTGAGGCGGGAGCCTTTGAGCGAGACCAGCAGCAAGTGGTTCTGCCAGCCCGGAATGGCGGGCGAGCTGTAGTAACTAAGGCCCGCTACGCCCAGCGTCGGCGTCCAGACGGTAAGGGGTTCGCGCACGTTATTCTGGGTACAGAAGGTTTGCTCGGCGGGCAGGTCGCAGAGGCCTTCTACGTTGGGCCAGCCATAGTTACGGCCCGGCTCGATGAGGTTGAGCTCGTCGTCGTTGTTGGGGCCGTGTTCCGAGCTGTAGACGCGGCCAGCAGGGCTGCGCACCAGGCCCTGGGGGTTGCGGTGGCCAAGCGTGTACACGGGGCTGCTGGCGGTGGGGTTGTTGGCCGGAATGGTGCCGTCGAGGTTGAGGCGCAGGATTTTGCCGTTGAGCGAGGCCGGGTTCTGGGCCTGAGGCTGCTGCTGGGCGTCGCCGGTACTTATGAGCAGGGTGCGGTCGGGCAGGATGAGCAGGCGCGAGCCGCTGTGGGTGCTGGTGGCCGGAATGCTGCCCAGCAGCACCAGCGGCGCGCCCAGCGTGCCGTTGGTGTAGGTCAGGCGAACCAGCTTTTCGAGGTAGGTACCGTTGTCGGTGTAGTTGTACACGACGTACACGTAGGGCGAGGTGGCAAAATCGGGATGAAGCGCCATGCCCAGCAGCCCACCTTCCGAGGATGTGGACACGTCGGCCAGGGTGAGGAGCGGTGTTACGGCCCCCGTAGCGGGGTTCACGCGGCTGATGCGGCCGCCGCGTTCGGTCATCCAGATGAAGTTATCGGGGCCCCAAACCAGCTCCCAGGGCACGGCCAGGCCGGTCGTCAGGGCCGAAACGCTGACGGTGGCCGACCCGACCGGAAATGTGGTGAGGACTGGCAGCGGAGTTTGCGCTAGCAGAGGCGTAGCGGTGGCGGCCAGCAACAGGGTAGTGGCAAATGTGGCTAGTGGTTTCATAATCAGAATTTTGCTGAGAAGGCTTGCCTTGGGAAGATAGCGAAAACCACCGGCTTTGGGCCGGGTGGGTGCCAGCTTTGCTGCCGGGTTCCGTTCTTGCCGCCGCATCCTGTCACCAGCCTACCACCCACCCATGTTCACCGTCAGCACCGACCCTGCCCGCCTCGATGTGGCCCTGATTCACGACTACCTCAGCCAGCAGTCCTACTGGGCCCTGGGCATGCCCCGCGAAACCCTGGACCGGGCCCTTACAAACTCGCTCAATTTTGGCCTCTACGCCCCCGATGGCCGGCAGGCGGCCTTCGCCCGCGTTGTCACTGATTACACCACCTTCGCCTGGCTCTGCGACGTATTCGTGCTACCCGAATTCCAGGGCCAGAGCCTGGGCAAACAACTCATGCAGGCCGTATTCGAACACCCTGAGTTGCAGGGGTTGCGCCGGTTTCTGCTGGCCACCCTCGATGCCCACGGCCTCTACCGCCGCTTCGGCTTCCAGGACTTGGTCGCCCCGGACCGGTACCTGGAAATCAAGAAGGCCAACCCCTACGGCGTGCCCACGGGGAATTAGAGAACGTCATTCAGAGCGCAGCGAAGAATCTCGCGTACTGAAATTGTACTGGTGCTTCCTTGCTTTTAGATACTTCGACAACGTCAGCACGCGAGATTCTTCGCTGCGCTCTGAATGACGTGCTATCAACGTATAATCTGCCCATGCAAACCCGCTGGAACGCTTTGACAGACCCACTCGTAGCTGATGCCGCCCTCCGCGACGCCACGTACCAGCAGCTCATAGCGGCCTACGACGGCCCGGGCCGCTACTACCACAACCTGCACCACCTACAAACCCTGCTGGCTACGGTAGACGAGTACGCCGAACTGGTTGAGGACCAGCCGGTGGTGGAGCTGGCCGTTTGGTTTCACGATGCGGTGTACGACTACCTGTCGTCGGAAAACGAAACCCGCAGCGCCGCGCTGGCCCGGCAGTTTCTGGCCTGTACTAACCTCAGCCCCGAGCGGCAGGCGCGGGTAGTTTACCTCATCGAATGCACCGCTCGCCACACTGCATCTCACACCCCGGCCCCCGACCTGGATTTCTTCCTTGATGCCGACCTGCGCGTGCTGGGGGCTGAGCCGGACGATTACGCTGCGTACGCCCATCAAATTCGGCAGGAGTACCAGCTGGTTCCCGCCGAATTGTACCGCCAGGGCCGTCGCAAGGTGCTGGCGCAACTGCTGAACACGCCGGAGCTGTACCGCACCCTGGAGTTTCGGCAGCGGTTTGGGGCGGCAGCGCGGCAGAATCTGCGAAAGGAGTTGGATGGGTTGTAGCGCATTCAGCATTCCCGGCGCAACGCCGCTGTTTCGCCCGCGTCCCTTACCTTCCTGCCCAAACCCGCCCCTTATGACCCACCGCTACCTGCTGCCCCTGGCGGCGCTTTTGCTCACTGGCACCGCCCAGGCTCAGCAACTGGCCCCGCTCACCGTTGAGAAAATCATGCGCGACCCGGCCCAGTGGCTCGGTACTTCGCCCTCCAATATTTCCTGGGCCGAAGATGGCAAAACCATCTACTTCAACTGGAACCCCGAAAAGGCCCGGCGCGATTCGCTCTACCGCATTGCCCCCGGCGGGGGCGTGGCCCGTAAGGTGAGTCTGCGCGAACAGCCGGGGTTGCCCGCTGCCGAGGGCGAGTATGACCGGCGCTACACCCGCAAACTCTACGAGAAGGCTGGCGATATCTACCTGCTCGATCTTAAAACCCAGCGCATCCGGCGCGTAACCAATACCGCCGAGCAGGAAACCGATCCGCACTTCGCGTTGCAGGACCAGGCCATCAGCTACACCCGCGGCGGCAACCTGTTTACTTGGGACCCGGCCACCGGCGAAACGGTACAGCGCACCGACTTCCGCAAGGGCACCCGTCCGGCTACCGGCGAGCCCACCGATAAAAGCGAGAAATTCCTCAAAGCCCAGCAACTGGCTTTGTTCGAGGTGCTGCGCGGCAAAGAGCAGGATGCCAAGGCCCGGCAGCAGCAGCAGAAGGCCCTGGCCCGGCTGCGGCCCAAAGCCATCTGGCTCGGCACCCAAACTGTACGCAACCTGCGCCTGGCTCCCAATGGCCGCTACGTGACCTACACCCTGGCCCAGGAGCCCGCCGCCGAGAAAGTGGCGCTGGTGCCCAATTTCGTGACGGCCTCGGGCTTCACCGAAGACATCAACACCCGCACTAAGGTGGGCGCGGCGCAAACTGCCTACCAGCTCGGCCTCTACGACGTGGGCCGCGACACCACCTTCGTGCTCGGTTACCAGGAGCTAAAGGGCCTCGATGAGCAGCCAGCTTACCGCAAGGAATATCAGTTGAAAGCCCAGGCCCCCACGCCCGCCGATTCGGCCAAGGCGGCGAAAATGGCCAAGACCGCTAAGCCGGCCACCGAGCTGCGCCGGGTGATACCCTTTGGCCCGTTCTGGTCGCCCGACGGGCAGCACGCTTTCCTCGTCATCCGCAGCACCGACAACAAGGACCGCTGGATTGTCGGCCTCGACCCGGCTACCCAGAAAATCAAGCTCCTCGACCGGCAGCACGACGATGCCTGGATCAACGGCCCCGGCATCGGTTACGACGAAGGCAACGTGGGCTGGCTGCCCGATTCGCGCCACCTCTGGTTCCAGAGCGAGGCCACCGGCTACTCCCACCTGTATACCTACGACATCGTCAGTGGCCAGCAAAAGGCCTTGACCAGCGGCGCGTTCGAGGTTCAGAAAACTCAGCTGAGCCGCGACGGCAAAAACTGGTACGTGCTGGCCAACAAAACCCATCCCGGCGAGCAGCACCTTTACCGGATGCCGGTCGGTGGCGGCGGGCTCACCCAGCTCACCACCCAGCCCGGCGGCTACGACGAGGCCACCCTCTCGCCCGACGAGAAAACCTGGGCCCTGCGCTACAGCACCAGCAACATGCCCTGGGAGCTGTACACGATGGACAACAAGCCCGGCGCGAAAATGCGCCGCCTCACCCATAGCACTACCCCCGAGTTCGAGAGCTACGCCTGGCGCCAGCCCGAGGTAATCGAGTACAAAGCCCGCGACGGAGCCGGCGTGTACGCCCGCCTCTACCGCCCGGCTAGTCCGCAGGCCCAGGGCCCGGCCGTGGTGTTTGTGCACGGGGCCGGCTACCTCCAGAACGCCCATAAGTGGTGGAGCAGCTACTTCCGCGAGTACATGTTCCACAACCTGCTGGTTGATAAAGGGTACACGGTGCTCGATATCGATTACCGCGGCTCGGCCGGATACGGCCGCGACGTGCGCACCGGCATCTACCGCTACATGGGCGGCAAGGACCTCACCGACCAGGTGGACGGCGCCAAGCTGCTGACCGAAAAATACGGCGTCAGCCCCCAGCGCATCGGTATTTACGGCGGTAGCTACGGCGGCTTTATCACCCTGATGGCCATGTTCACCCAGCCCGATGTGTTCCAGGCCGGGGCCGCCCTGCGCTCCGTCACCGACTGGGCCCACTACAACCACGGCTACACCGACAACATCCTCAACGAGCCCTACAACGACTCGCTGGCCTATGCCCGCTCGTCGCCCATCAACTACGCCGCCGGCCTCAAAGGCCACCTGCTTATGTGCCACGGCATGGTCGATACCAATGTGCATTTCCAGGACATCGTGCGCTTAACCCAGCGCCTCATCGAGCTGAAAAAGGAGAACTGGGAGCTGGCCGTGTACCCGGTCGAGAATCACGGTTTCGTGGAACCATCTTCTTGGACCGACGAGTACCGCCGTATCCTGAAACTGTTCGAAGAGAACCTGAAGCCCGCCGGGGCCACTGGTAACGGCGTCGGTGGGCAATAAAGGTTTTATGCGCGGACTGTTCAGTACGACGCCGTTCTTTTAACCCGAAGTATCCCAAATGCGCCCTATAGTCGGCCGCCTCATCCGCTACACCCTGCTGATGTTGGCAGCCACCACGTCGTTCTGGTTTTCGCCGGCCCCGCGCACCGAGGATGAGTACTGCGGCACCTACCTGCACCTGACCTCGTTCGCCGGCTTCACGGCCAACTGCGACGGGTTCGAGTTCATGGAAAGCGCCCGTTACCCGGCCCGGCTGCTGGCGCCGCGGGCGGTGCGCCAGTCGCGGCCATTGTTCGTGTTGCTGGGCTCGGCGGTGGGCTACCCGGTTACGTGGGCGGTGCAGGGGCTGAAAGCCGGCGGGCTGCTGCCGGCCGCCGCGGTGGCCAAGCTGCCCGCCAAGTACCGGCCGCTGCTCGGGTTTTATGTCGGCTACGTGCTGCTGAATTACGCCGTGCTCCTGGGGGCACTGTTACTGTTCCGGCACCTCTACTACCGCCTCACGGTTGGGCGCGGCCAGCCGCTGGTACTGGCCGCGCTGCTGGTGTTTGTGGTGTCGAATCAAGTCACGAAAGCGTTTTTCTGGACCGTTCATCAGCAGATGTTCACGTTTCTGGTTCCGCTGCTGCTACTCTATCTGGCTTTGCAGCTTTCCGAACGCCCCCGGTGGCGGGCGGCCCTGCCAAGGCTGGCGGTGCTGGGTGGCGTACTGGCACTGGTGTATGGCAGCTTCGCGTTGGTGCTGCCTGTGTTGCTCTACGGCCTCTGGCTGGAACGCCGGACGGTTGCCGTGCCGGAGCTGCTGGGACGGGCCATCGGGCTAATACTGCTGTTCGCGTTGCCTACGCTGCTCTGGATTGGGCTGCTGCAGCTGCAGGGCGTGGCCTACTACAACCACGAAGCCGAAGCCTACGGCCAGTTGGTATGGCTGCGGGGTTTGTGGCAGCAGCCACTGCCTGTGTTTCTGGCCCTGGCCGGAACCAACCTAAGCAAGTTCGCCGCCACGCTGCCGGCCATCGGGCCGTTTATAATGCTGGCGCTCGTGGCGGGCGGGCTTTGGCACCGGGCCCACCAATCTGGGCCGCCTAGCCTCTCCGAATTGGTGGGCTTGCTGCTGTTGCTGCTGGTTTTTCTGGCCGGGCTCGGATACTACAAAGAGCGGCTCACATTCATGCTCGTGCCGCTGTTGCTGCTGGTTGCGGCTACCGAGTTGGCCCGGCGGCCGGTAGGGCAGCTCGGGGCCGGGCTGTTGGTGGCAGCAGCTCTGGGCTGGCACCTCTGGCAGGTAGTTAGCTACGGCCCGTTTTCTTGATCATGGCCCGCCGTTTCAGCTAGCAGACTCACAGCCGCTTCGTCAGCGACAGGCCGCTGTAGGCATACCCGTTCACGTTCAGGCCCTGTACCGGCGCTACCGAATAACCAGTTCGGGCAGCGGTTTTATGCAGTTGGGGCACCAGAATACCGACTGCCGCGCCAACTGTGTAGCCCACAATATTGTCGGAAAGAAAATGCTTGCCGGCTTTAAGACGGAAGTAGCCCGTAGCAGCCGGTACCAGTGCCGCCGCTCCCCACACAAAAGGCCGAGCCGCCGAGCCCGGATGGAAATCGTGGTACACCTTGGCTGCGAAGAAGGTGGCCGCCGCCGTATTGGCGGTGTGGCCGGCAAAAAACGAGTTGGTCGAAATGTTACTGGTACGCTTGTCGGTGCCGCCCTCGGTGCCGTATAAAAAGGGCCGGTAGCGGTACACATTGCCCGCCGTGAGGGTGAAAGTGGCGTTGGAGGCGGCCATCGTCTGCAGGTAGAGCCCCAGCACTTGCCCGTAGTTCGCCCGAATGTTGTTGCTGAGGGCCAGTAATCCCGGTGCGATTAAGAGCGAAGGGTACACGATAAGGTCGCTGGCTGTTTGGGCACCGGCGCTGTAATTACCGGCCGAAAACCGGTCAAATTTGGGTACATCTTGCTTATTGAGGGCAGCCAGTCCAGCTTGGTCCAGACCATCCTTTTTAGAAATGAGCAGCAGCCCTACCCCACTCAGTGCCCCCAGACCCAGCGTCACGGGAGCATCGACGGCGAAGCGGGTGTGGTAGGGTGAAGCGTTGCGCTGAGCCTGCGCTGAGCTCAAAGGCAGTAGCGGCAGGGCCAGTAGTAAGGCGAAACGTTTTCTCATGCGACAGGATAGTACGGGAAATGGGGACAGAAAAAAAGTGCTGCGCTACTAAACGAAAACGGCGTTTGTCGGTTGAGTTTCTCTTGCGCACCTACCCACCGCGTTTGGCGGCCGATAGCTGGTACCAACCACCGGAAATCTTGTAGCTTTGCGGCCCTGCCCGGCCAGTTGCCAATGCGGGGCAGGGGCTGACGGCCCCGCGCGTACTCTTACTTTTCTTAGCTGATGCCCTACCTGTTCACTTCCGAATCTGTTTCGGAAGGCCACCCGGATAAAGTAGCCGACCAGATTTCCGACGCTATTCTCGACGAGTACCTGCGCCAGGACCCCGCCGCCAAAGTGGCCTGCGAAACGCTGGTAACCACCGATTTTGCCCTCGTTGCCGGCGAAATTAAGTCTACGGCCCATGTGGCGGCCGAGCCCATCATCCGCGACGTAATTCGCCGCATCGGCTACGATAAGCCCGAGTACCTCTTCAACGCCGACACCTGCGAAGTACTCAACAAGCTGCACGAGCAGTCGCCCGATATCAACCAGGGCGTGGAGCGCGCCACAGCCGAAGAGCAGGGCGCTGGCGACCAAGGCATGATGTTCGGTTACGCTACCAACGAAACGGCCAATTACATGCCCCTGGCCCTCGACCTTTCGCACCGGTTGCTGCGCGAGCTATCGGCTATCCGCAAAGCTGGCCAGCAAATGACCTATTTGCGCCCCGACGCCAAAAGCCAGGTCACCATTCGCTACGCCGACGATAATACGCCTGAGGCTATCGAAACGATTGTAGTGAGCACTCAGCACGACGATTTTGACCCTGACGAGGCCACCATGCTGCGCCGCATCGAGGACGACATCAAAACCATCCTTATCCCCCGCGTAAAGGCCCAGCTCGATGCCGATACCCAGCGCCTATTTACGCCAGATATCATTCACCACATCAACCCCACCGGCAAGTTCGTCATCGGTGGTCCCCACGGCGACTCCGGCCTAACGGGTCGCAAAATCATCGTCGATACCTACGGCGGTAAAGGTGCCCACGGGGGCGGAGCATTCTCGGGCAAGGATTCGAGCAAGGTCGACCGCTCGGCGGCCTACGCGGCCCGCCATATCGCCAAAAACCTGGTAGCCGCTGGCGTGGCCGACCAAGTACTGGTGCAGGTAGCCTACGCCATCGGCGTGGCCGAGCCGGTGGGCGTGTTCGTGACCACCTACGGCACTATCCGCGCTACCGATGGTGCCGGCGAAAAGCTCACCGACGGCCAGGTTGCCAAAAAGGTCCAGCGCCTTTTCGACCTTCGCCCTTACGCCATTGTGCAGCGTCTGGGCCTCCAGAATCCCATCTTCGCCGAGTCGGCTGCTTATGGCCACATGGGCCGCGAGGCGGGCACCAAGCAGGTGCAAATGCCCGATGGCACCACTAAAACTGTCGAAACCTTCACTTGGGAAAAGCTCGACTACGTGGATAAAATCAAGGCTGAGTTTAATCTTTAAACTGATGTTCGAGTAATCAAAAAGCCCCGTCTGAGTCGTCAGGCGGGGCTTTTCGTGCGTTTAACAGACAGCTAACTGCCGTCATACGAAGACTTAAAACTTAATAGTTAACGAGCTTTTCCTTGTGCTTCACTAACTGGCGGCGCATGGCCTCGTAGCAAGCATCGGTAGCTGCTTCAAAAGTAGGAGCATCCTCCTCACAGAACAGCGTATTGCCGGGTACCATGAGCTTTATTTCTACGGTTTTGTTGGCGATGCCGTCTTTGTTATTGAGCTTCAGGATTACTTCGCCTTCCGTTATGCGGTCGTAGAAGGTTTCGAGCTTGTTGAGGCGTTGCTGGATGAAATCGAGCAATTTCTGGTCGGCATCAAAATGTACCGAGTTGATCTGTACTTTCATCGACGAGGGTGTTAAGGGTAAGAAAATAAACCAATCAGGCCTTCGGGTGGGCCTTATCAAAAACGGACTTCAACCTATCGATACTTAGGTGGGTGTACACCTGCGTGGCGGCTAGGTTGGCGTGCCCGAGTAGTTCTTTAATAGCGTTCAAATCAGCACCTTTGCTAAGTAGGTGGGTGGCAAATGAGTGGCGGAGTACGTGCGGATGCTGTTGGCCCGAGGCAGTAGTTATCTGGCTCAAATAGTGCTTCACAGTCCGGTAAACCAACTTTTCGTACAACGGCTCCCCTTTGTCTGTAACGAGAAGCGCCTCGGTGGCGTTGCTGCTCATCCCGAATTCTTGCTTCTGCCGCGCTATATAACGCTCCAGTACAAGCAGCAGACTGGGATTGAGTGGTACTACCCGCTGCTTATTGCCCTTGCCCGTCACGCGCACAGTGCGGCCCAGCAAGCTCAGGTCGGCGTGCCGAATACCAATCAGTTCCGAGAGCCGAATGCCGGTTCCGTAAAGCAGTTCCAGAATCAGCTGGTCGCGGCTTCCGGCCAAGGTGTCGGGAAACTCGAAGGAGTTAAGCAAACCGTTCAGTGCCTCCTCAGGCACAAACTCGGGGAGTTTCTTGGCCACTTTAGGCGAGGTGATGCGTAGCATCGGATTCTTCTGAATAACGCCCGTACGCAGCAAGTAACTGTAGTAGGAGCGCAGGCAGGCAATTTTGCGGTTCACGGTGCGGGCATCGCGCTGCTGCTGCATCAAATGCACCACCCAGGAGCGCACCAACGTATGGTCGGCCTGGGCCGGCTCCTCAAGTTCGAACGTAGTGTGCAGGAACTCCCCGAACTGCCGCAAATCGGTCTGATATGATACGACCGTGTGGGGGCTGTACCGCCGCTCGAAGCGTAGATAATCAAAAAATAACTCCATACGCAAAGCTACAGGCAAGGCCGGATACCCAAGATAGGTAATTCGACCCAAGAAAAAAACCGCCCTGCCTCAACGCAAAAAGCCCGGCTGATTCACTCCTGAGAGTAAATCAGCCGGGCTTTTCGTTCGGAGAGTGGCTAAGCCACAGACTCCGACCTACTTGGGGTCCGCGTCGGGGCCGTAAGTAGAAAGCTTGTAAATGGCTTTCTGCTTCAGCTTGCGCTGGGTGATGGACGGCTTCTGGAAAAAGGTGCGACGACGCAGCTCTTTCAGAACGCCAGTGCGCTCGAATTTCTTCTTGAAGCGCTTGAGCGCACGGTCAACCGACTCGTTTTCTTTGATTTGGACGATGATCATATCAGCAGTGAACTTGGAAAATCAATCTTACGAAGGGCCGCAAAGATAGTAACATCTTTCTGCAATTTGCAAGCCTTGGAAGCAAAACGGCATAGTGCTGAGCACGACACCGTTCCTTCGAAATCGTTTTTACTTTAAAATGGCCCGGGCAATAACCAGCTTCTGAATTTCGGACGTGCCTTCGCCAATAGTGCAGAGCTTAGCATCACGGTAATACTTCTCGGCTGGGTAGTCTTTGGTATAGCCGTAGCCGCCAAAAATCTGAACGCCTTCGTTGGCCACGCGCACGCACACTTCGGAGGCATAGAGTTTAGCCATGGCCGATTCCAGATTCACATTCAGGCCGCGGTCCTTCATGTCGGCGGCGCGATAGGTGAGCAGCGAAGCAGCTTCAATTTCGGTGGCCATATCGGCCAGTTTGAAGCTGATGCCCTGGAAGTTGCTAATAGGCTGGTTGAACTGATAACGCTCCTTGGAGTACTGCAACGCCGCCTCGTAGGCACCCTGCGCAATACCCAGGCTCAGGGCCGCGATGCTGATACGGCCGCCGTCGAGCACCTTCAACGCCTGCACAAAACCGTCACCGATTTTGCCAATCACGTTTTCCTTAGGTACCCGGCAGTCAGTGAAAATCAGCTCCGTGGTTTCTGAGGCCCGCATCCCGAGCTTGTCTTCCTTGCGGCCGGCCGCGAAGCCAGGCGTATCGCGCTCCACAATAAAGGCCGTCATGCCCCGCGAATCGCCGACTTCGCCGGTACGGGCAATTACCACGGCCACATTGCCGGATTTGCCGTGGGTAATAAAGTTTTTCGCGCCATTGAGCACGTAATGGTCACCGTCTTCGATGGCCACGGTGCGCATGTTGCCGGCATCGGAACCAGTGTTGGGCTCGGTGAGACCCCAAGCCCCGATCCACTCGCCGGAAGCCAGCTTGGGCAAGTATTTGTGCTTCTGCTCCTCAGAGGCATGCTGCAAAATGTGGCCGGTGCAGAGCGAGTTGTGAGCAGCCATGCTCAGGCCAATGCTGCCGTCAATCTTAGACAGCTCAGCAATGGCTGTCACGTACTCCACGTAGCCAAAACCGGCCCCGCCATACTCCTGGGGCACGAGCACGCCCATCAGGCCCAGTTCGCCGAGCTTATGAAATACCTCCTTCGGAAATTCCTGCGACTCGTCCCACTCCATCATGCGGGGCTTGATGTGCTGGGCGCCAAAGTCGCGCACCATTTGGGCAATCATCGTTTGATTCTCGGTAGCTACCAGTTCCATACAGGTGGGGGTGGGATTGAGTGGGGTGATAAGGTCAGTTGGCACAAATACAACCATTGGCCGCCGACTTTGGGTTCGCGAAAGTACGATTTTACGAGCGCACTCGCCAGCATCTGATTCGGCCTGGCAGGGAATCTATTTTGATACAGCCGGTTTATTCGGTTTCTTTGATGGTTTTTAGGCAAATACCGTTTGGTTGACCCGGTACGTTTTTGCCCTTGATTTTTCACTTGAATCCGGCCTGAGTCGGTTTGCATGCCTAAATTGATCCTCCGCCGCTTCCTGTACTTCTGGCTGCTGGTCGCCCCCGCCGCCCTCGTATTAGGCTCCTGCGCCACAGCTCGCGTCCATCAGCAGAACATTCTTTTCCGCACCGACGGAGCCGGCCGCATGGACACAGCCCGATTGCGCGACGTCGTAAACCGGGCCGAACGTAACTACATCATCCAGCCTAACGACTACCTCGAAGTGCGGGTGTACACCAACAACGGCGAACGGATTATCGACCCCAATGGCGAGTTGATGATTGGCATGCCGAATGGCGGTATACAAAGCGGCGGCATTAGTGGCGGTGGAAGCAGTATTGGCCGCTCGGGCAGCACCGGTGGGCGCCAGCAGCAGGGCCAGCAAGGCCAGCAGCAAAACCAGCAGGGCTACAACACGTTTCTGGTCCAGCACGATGGTATCGTACGGTTGCCACTGGTAGAATACCAGCGCTTGGCCGGCCTGACGCTATTGCAGGCCGACAGCCTGCTACAGACCAAATATACCCAGTTCTATAAGGAAGTGTACGTTACAACCCGCGTTACCAACAACCGTCTGGTGGTACTAGGAGCCACTTCAGGTGGCTCGGGGCAAGTCATTACTATCACCAACGACAACATGAACCTGCTGGAGGTGCTAGCCATTGCTGGTGGTATCGAAGGAGCATTTGTGGGAACAAGTGGCTCGGGCCGGGCTGGTCGGGCCGATAATATCCGTCTGATTCGGGGAGATTTAAAGAATCCGCAGGTGCAACTCATCGATCTGACGACTATTGATGGCATGCGCCGGGCTAACCTACAAGTGGAACCCAACGACATTATATATGTTGAGCCCATCCGACGCCCTTTCTATGAAGGGCTACAGGATGCTACACCGCTATTTGCACTCATTGGTAGCATATCGGCTCTTGTAAGTACCATTTATATTATTTCGCAACTGGGCAAATAACCAGTGAAAAGCGCTGAAATAAGATATTCCCTCCTGACCAATTACCCGAATGGCAACTAAGGAAGACGCGGAACTGGAAGAACTTATCCGCAATGCTGGCGGCGAGGAGGTGGAAGAAGATGATGGCGGTGGGCTGGATTTAACTACCCTGCTCATGGTGGTGCGCAAAAGTCTGCCTTGGATGGTGCTTCTCATTGCTTTGGGCCTGACAGCCTCTTGGCTGTTTTTACGCTATACACCACCACTCTATAAATCAACGTCTGCGCTCAAAATCGACGAAAAGTCAGAAGCTGGTGTGCTTGGGTTAGGCGCTTTGGGCGGAGCTATTGATCAGAAGAAGAATCTGAACAGTTTGTCGGGTGAGATAGAAGTTATTAAATCCGATATTATCTATCAGCGTTTGAAAGATTCGCTTGATCTGGACGTAAATTATTACGTCCAGGGCACCGTTCTGGAGTCTGAGCTATACGCCTCCTCGCCTTTTATAGTCAAATATAAGCCAATCAACAACGCCGTCTTCGATCTGAAAATAGGTATTAATCTTCTTTCCGCCACTACTTTTCAGCTCATCTTACCTGATGGACTGGGCGGCGGTGAGCAGGAATACCGATTCGATGAACCCTTCACGGCCGCTGGATTTCGGCTCGTGATCAGCAAAGCAGCTAACTATAACGAGTCGGTGCTGGAGGAGCAGTATTCGTTTCGCATTAACAGCAACTCAGCGCTTAATGAATACTTTGACACCAACCTATTGGTGGATATCGTCAACTTAGATGCCAACACCATCAGCATCTCGTTTACCGACCACAATCCAGCTAAAGCACAGGCCATCGTTAACGGTATCGACTCGGTATACTTGGTCGAGAAGCTAGTCCGCAAGCAGGAGCAAGCTACTCGGGCCATGGGCTACATCAACGATCAGCTTGGTGACAATAATCAAAAGCTCAATCAAGCCGAAGAGGCTATGCAGTCTTTTGTTAAACGTACGGGTTCTTACGATGTGAAAGGTGATGTGGGGCAGATAACCGGCCTGTTGATGGAGCTGGAAGAGGAGCGGACCAAGCTTCAGCAACAGGCCGATATGATGAACGATGTGGCCCGGCTAGTTGAGCAGGACCGTCTGACTGTCCGGCCCGACGGTGATGTAATGCAGAGTATTCCGGCACTTGCCGAAGTAAAGGATGGGCAGCTGGTGCAGCGGATTACGGAGCTTAGTGATGCACAGCTAGACCTAAAGCGGGCATTACTTTCGTATCAGCCGGGCGCTACGCTGGCTATGCAAACCAAAGAACAGAACATCGCTGACCTCAAGAAGATAGTGCGGCAACTGCTGCGCAAAAACCAGCAGCTAATCCAAGAGCAGATAGCCAAGCTCAGCGGCAAGCGGGCGGAGCTTGATACGAAGCTGCAACAGCTACCCGATAAATATACTGAGCAGGCTCGCCTGCAGCGGCCCTTGGAGCTGTACGAGAAATATAATTTACTGATGATGGATAAGCAGATGGAGTTCGGTATTTCGATGGCTGGCGCTACAGCCGACTTTCAGATTCTGTCGCCTGCAAGTCCGGCCGTACCCATTTCACCCGTTAAGCTCATCGTTTATGCCATCGGGTTGGCGGCAGGCATCCTGTTAGGGTTGGGATTGGTAGCTGTGCGCTACTTGCTGCACAACACCGTAACCAATATCCGGGAGTTGGAGCGTAACACCCACGCGTCCGTATTGGGCGTGATTCCGACTTACGACAAGGAAAAGATGGCCGTTTCGAAGCTGGTGGTCGACCGAAATCCAAAGTCGGCGCTATCGGAGGCAATTCGTTCCATTCGGACTAACCTGGAGTTTATGGCTACTTCTAAAAAGAAGCGACTCATCTCTATTACTTCTACGATTAGTGGTGAGGGTAAAACCTTTGTGGCCGTTAACCTGGCGGGTATTATCGCTGCCTCTGATCAGAAGGTAGTGATTCTAGACCTGGATATGCGCAAGCCCAAAGTGAACTTGGCTTTCGATGCCGACAACACGAAAGGTATTAGCACAATCTTAATTGAGAAACATACTTGGCAGGAGTGTTTGCAACATACAAGTCTTCCAACCTTGGATTTCATCTCGGCCGGGCCTACGCCACCTAACCCGTCGGAGCTGATTTTGACACCTAATTTTGATATCCTTATCGCAGAATTACATCAGTATTATGATGTCATTATTATCGACACGCCGCCTGTTGGGCTGGTGACGGACGGGATTCTGATTATGCGTAAGGCCGATGTTCCGATTTATATCGTTCGGGCTAACTACTCCAAGAAGACGTTTCTTAAGAACATCAACAAGCTCATGCGTACCAACGGCTTTACCAAGCTCACCACCATCCTGAACGACGCCAAAACCACTGGCGGGTATGGGTATGGGTACGGGTATGGCTACGGGTATGGCTACGGGCAGGGTTACTATGACGAAGAACAGAAGCCCGAAGGAGGCCTGTTGAGCCGGCTGCGCAAGCGGGTTTCCTAACAGTAAACCCCGGCATGTCGTTTTTCAGCAAGCTCTTTGGCTCAAATATTCCCTCTGCCAATTCGCTGGGGTTTGCGGCGCTGGGTACCGATATGCACTCGCACTTGCTGCCAGGCCTCGACGACGGGGCCGAGACAATAGAGCAGTCGGTAGAGATGCTGCGCCAGTTGCAGGCTTTGGGTTACCGCAAGCTGATTATGACGCCCCACGTGATGGGCGACTTCTACCGCAATACACCCGAAAGCATAGCGGGGGCGTTGGCGGCCCTACGCAAGGCAGCAGCAGAAGCGGGTATAACAGGCATCGAGCTTGACTGCGCGGCCGAGTACTACCTCGATGAAAGTTTCGGGCGGCGGCTGGAGGAGAACGAGCCGCTGCTGACGTTTGGGGGAGAGCAGCGACTGGTACTCTTCGAAACGTCTTATATCAATGAGCCTTTCAACTTCAACGAAACGGTTTTCAACCTGCTGGCAGCTGGCTACCGGCCAGTACTGGCCCACCCCGAACGCTATACCTACCTCTATGGCCGTTTTGAGGAGCTGGCCCGGATTCGGGAGCAGGGCGTATTGCTGCAAGTGAACCTGAATTCACTAACTGGCTACTACTCAGCCGGCGCGAAGCGGGTGGCCGAAAAGCTCATCGATGAGGGTTTGGTAGATTTGCTCGGCACCGACACCCACCATCTCAAACACCTCGATACGCTCCGCACGAAAGTACTGGTCAGTCCCTACTTGGTTAAGGCGCTGGCTTTACCATTACTAAATAATACACTGTGAGTTGCCACTACACACTTGCCGGTTGATAGGCTGTTCTCGCAGGAAAATCAGTTGCCGATCGGTAGCTGATAAGTGATAACTAACGATATGATTCTCGTAACCGGTGGTAGTGGTTTGGTGGGTAGCTTCTTGCTGGCGGAGCTAGAACAACGCGGGTTACCAGTACGGGCTATCTACCGCGGCGAACAAGTACCCACAGTAGCTAGGGTGGAATGGGTGCCGGGCGACGTGCGCGACGGGCTGGGGTTGCGGGCCGCCTTAGACGGCGTAACCCATGTGTTTCACTGCGCCGGATTGGTTTCCTACGCTCCGCAGGACGAAGAAGAACTGTTGCGGGTGAATGTGGAGGGCACGGCTAATGTGGTAGACGCCTGCCTGGAGCGGCCCGGTATCCGGTTGGGGTTTGTATCGTCGGTGGCGGCACTGGGTGGGGGCAAAGCGGCCGAAACGCCGGGCGCAGGTCCGTTGCTCATCGACGAAAAGGCCCAGTGGGACCTGGGGGCCGAACACAGTGCCTACGCTACGTCGAAATACTTAGCCGAACTGGAGGTGTGGCGGGGCGTGTCGGAGGGCCTAAAGGCCGTGATGGTGAACCCCTCGGTGGTGCTGGGCCCCGCTGATTGGAGCCGGAGCAGCACCCGCCTTTTCCGCTACGCCTACGACGAACATCGTTTCTATACATCCTCCACCATCAACCTCGTAGATGTGCGCGACGTGGCCGAGATGCTGGCCAGCCTGGTGCTCGACACCACTCGTAGCGGGGAGCGGTACGTGCTGAACGCGGAAAGCCGGCCGCTGGGTGAGGTACTAGGCCTGATGGCCGCTGAGTTCGGCAAGCGCCCGCCCGCGGTGGCTGTGCCCAACTGGGCGGCCGAAACCATCTGGCGGCTCGAACATGCCCGGTCGCTGCTCACCGGGGCCCGCCCGCTCATCACCCGCGATACGGCCCGTGCCGGCCGCCGGCCCTTCGAGTACCAAGCCGATAAAATCCGGCGCGAATTGCAGCGCGAGTTCCGACCTTTGCCGGAAACCATCCGCTGGTGCTGCCAGGAGTTGGTGAAATAGTGGATCGGTGATTTGAGGTTCGACTGCCCTTACGGCGCGAAGTACGCTGTTTGCACTGTTGAACCGCTGGGTTGTTTGCGCCGTTAAGGCCTAGGAAAGACCGCTCATCGGCTACCGAAATCCCTATTTCACCTTAGGTGTGGTTGTTGTATATTCAGGGCGGGGCCGTTGCTTATCAGAAAGCGGCTTCGCTCACCCATGAAAACTGCCTTTTTGGCCGATTCATGTTGCTAGCTGACGCATGAGAATGAACGAGAATTTTGAAGATCGGGACGAAGTACTGGCTACCGTGCGCCGCTTTGAGGACATGGTAGACCGCAACGAGCCCGTTTTTTTTGATCTGGCCGATTTTGAGGACATCATCGACCATTATACCACCAATACCCAGTACGACCGCGCCCTACAGGCCTGCGAGGCTGCTATTGCCCAGTACCCGTTTAGTACCGAGCTGTTGATTGACCGTTCGCAGGTGCTTGCCATGAAGGGCGAATACGGCGCTGCCAGCACGCAGATTGAGGACGTCGCCCAACTCGACCCCACGAACCCCGACGTGGCCGTTACCCGCGGCATCATCGCCACCCAGAAGGGCGAGTTTGCCGAGGCAGTGGCCTTTTTCCTGCAGGCACTGGAAACCACAGAGGACCGCGACGACATCTTTTTCAACCTCGGGCTGGCCTACCAGAGTTGGCAGAAGTACAAGAGCGCCGCCAAGTACTATAAGCAAAGCCTGCGCCTCAACCCCGACAACGATGTGGCCGTGCAGGAGCTGCTTTACTGCCTGGAGGTAAGTGAGCGGCTGGAAAGCAACCTGGAGTTCTTCCGCCGCTTCACCGACGACGACCCGTACTCGGCCCTGGCTTGGTTTAATCTGGGGCAGGCGTATTACCGGGCTGGTAAGTTCGATGAGGCCATCAGCGCCTTCGACTACGCCATCCTGATTGACGCCCAGTACTACGACGCCCACGGGTTTCTGGCCAGCTGCTACGTGAGCTTGGAACGCTACCGTGCCGCTATTGCCGAGTTCGAGCTCAGCCACCCCGAGGGTGCGCCCTCGCCTGAGGCGTTGTGCAACATCGGGGAGTGCCACGAAAAGCTGGCCGAGTGGGATCTGGCCCGCCGCTTCTACCAGCGGGCCATCGACCTCGATGCCACCATGGACGAAGCCTGGTTTGGTATTGGCATCATCATGAACGCCCAGGAAAAGTATTTCGAGGCCATTCATTTCTTTCGGAAAGCGGTAGCGCTTTACGATGAAAGCGTGGAGTATTGGCTGGCGCTGGCGGCTGCCGAATACCAGATCGGTAATCTGGCCTCAGCAGTGGAGGCTTACGAGAAGGCCACCGAAACCGGCCCTGAGGTAAAGGACGGCTGGTTGAACTGGAGCATTCTGCTTTACGAGCAGGGCAACTTCGATGGGGCCATCGATTTGATGCGCAACGCCCTCGAAATCAGTCCGGCTGAAGCCGAGTTGCACTACCGCCTGTGCGCTTACCTGCTGGCGGCCGGCCGCTACCGCGAAGCCTACGCGTGCCTCGAAAATGCGTTGGTGCTCGATTTCGACAAGCACCGCCTGCTGTTCGACTACTTCCCCGAGCTCGAATCGCAGCAGGCCTTGGCCCGCCTGATTGATCAGTACCGGAAATAAGGTTTTGGCGGGCGGGATTCAGCCCAGCACTCGCGCAGCCCCAGCAGCCGGACTTACTGCTTACAGAATTCGGGCGTACTTTTGGCCCGCGCCGGGCGATTCGCGCGCTAATCAATCCTTCGAATTGCCAATTAGTCAAAGCCTCCACGAATGAATTATTCCCTGAGTCAGGTTCCCGAGCGGACGCTCAAACCCCGCGAGCAAGGTTTTACGATGGTCATGGATAAGGGCTTGAGTGTGCGGGAGGTAGAAGATTTCCTGGAAGTTGGAGCCGAGTACACCGACATCGTGAAGCTGGGTTGGGCCACTTCGTACGTGACACCTAACCTGAAGCGCAAGCTGGCCGTGTACAAAGAGGCTGGCATCCCGGTCTACTTTGGCGGCACGCTGTTCGAAGCCTTCATCATCCGCAATCAGTTTGCCGATTACCAGCGCCTGCTCGACACCTTCGGCATGGAATACGCTGAGGTTTCGGACGGTTCGCTCGACCTAAACCACGACAAAAAGCTTGACTTTATCCGTACGCTCTCGGGCCAGGTGAAGGTACTGAGCGAAGTAGGTTCGAAGGACGCCGAGAAGATCATTCCGCCCTACAAGTGGATTTCGCAGATGAAAACGGAGCTCGAAGCCGGGGCCGTGAAGGTGATTGGCGAAGCCCGCGAGGCCGGCAATGTGGGTCTGTTCCGCAGTACCGGTGAGGTGCGCTCGGGTTTGGTAGAAGAAATTCTGACCCAGGTTCCGTCCGAGAAAATCATCTGGGAAGCTCCTCAAAAGGCGCAGCAGGTGTGGTTCATCAAGCTGCTGGGAGCCAACGTAAATCTGGGCAACATTGCGCCCAACGAAATTATCAGCCTCGAAACCATCCGACTGGGGTTGCGCGGCGACACGTTCAGCGACTTCCTGGATATGGATGCCGTGGACGAGATGTTCCGCCCCGAGCCCAAGTCGTCGACCCGGCCGGGCACCTCGATGCCCCGCGGCTAAGCAGCGACATTGCCCGTAGTTGGGCGAACGAGTTGAGGGGCCGGACGGTAAGCGTTCGGCCCCTTTTTGTGGGGCCAGTGTGCTTGTGGCCTGAACCTTGCGGCGGCTCTGGCACCGGGTGGCCAACCCCAGCCGCTCCAAATCAGTTAAAGAAGAAAGCCCGGGCCGGTGGTGGTTTAGGCCGGCCTCGTTTAGTACTTTTACCCCTCTATGAATCGTATTGCCTCTATTTCGGTGGTTGCCGCGCTGGCTCTGCTGGCTGCCTGCGGTGGCCCCACGCAACAGGAAAAAACGGAAGCGGCTGTTATTACGCCTGCCGACACGGTGGCTACGGCCATCAAAGAGCTGGAATTGCCCGAGCCCTACGCCACCGAATCGGTAACTAAGCGCAGCAAGATAGTGGAGTGGCCCCAAGCCGAAATGCCCACCGTGCCCACCGGTTTTCTGGTAACGCAATACGCGGCCGGGCTCGAAAGTCCGCGCAATATGTACGTGCTGCCCAATGGCGACGTGCTGGTAGCGGAGTCCAACACCGTGCCTACCGATACCAAGGAAGCCGTAGCGGCCGCGCTCAAACTCGACCCTTCCAAGTCGCTCAGGCCCACCAGCGCCAACCGCATCACGCTGCTGCGCGACGAGAAGCAAGACGGCCGCCCCGACAAGCGCGCTGTGTTCCTCGATAGTCTCAACCAGCCCTTCGGGATGCTGTTGCTGGGCGGCTATTTTTACGTGGCGAATACCGATGGTGTGTGGCGCTACCCCTACGCCGGCGGCCAGACCTCTATCAAGGCCAAAGGCGAAAAGATTCTGGATTTGCCGGCCGGGGGCTACAACAACCACTGGACCCGGAATCTGCTGGCCAGTCCCGATGGCCGGAAGATTTATGTATCGGTGGGTTCGGGTTCGAATGTGGGCGAGAACGGGATGAAGGAGGAAAAGCGCCGGGCTAACATCCTCGAAATAAACCCCGACGGCAGCGGCGAGCGGATATACGCCGCCGGGCTGCGCAACCCCGTGGGCATGGACTGGGCCCCCGGCACCGGCCAGCTCTGGACGGCGGTGAATGAGCGCGACGAGCTGGGGGATGAACTGGTACCCGATTACCTGACCAGCGTGCAGGATAGTGGCTTTTATGGCTGGCCCTACTCGTACTTTGGCCAGCACGTAGACCCACGCCGCAAGGGCGAAAAGCCGGAGCTAGTGAAAAAAGCGCTGGTGCCCGAGGTACCGCTGGGCGCCCATACGGCCTCGTTGGGGCTGGCTTTTTACAAGAACGAAGCGTTTCCGGAGCGCTACCGCGGCGGGGCTTTCATCGGTCAGCATGGTTCTTGGAACCGCACCGAATTTTCGGGTTACAAAGTAGTATTTGTGCCTTTCCAGAACGGTAAGCCCACCGGCAAGCCGGAAGACTTCCTGACCGGTTTCATCGCCAACGCCGAGAAAAACGAGGTGTACGGCCGGCCGGTGGGCGTAACGGTGCTGCCCAATGGCGTGCTGCTGGTAGCCGATGATGCAGGCGGCAAAATCTGGCGCATTGCCGCGCAGTAAGCGGCTATTTGAAGACGTGTAATTGGAAGGCCATTGTGCAACGCATGATGGCCTTTTGCTATTGAGGCCCCGACGAGGCGCGTGGCAAGCGGCTGGCGGCTCGTACCTTGGCCGCCGTGAACCCTATGCTGACCGTTGCCCGCCACCTATTGAGCCATTTGGTGCCCCTGACCCGGCGCATACCCTCAGCCTACAGCGGGACGTTGGAAGTTGTACTCTGGCGCGGTCAAAAAGTACTCAATACGACCTATGCTAATTACAGCTACGGCTTGTTGCAGCAAGTGCTACGCTACGGGTTGCGCTTCGCCCCCGCCGACCCGGCTGGCCCGGTGCTGCTGCTGGGTTTGGGGGGCGGCTCGGTGCTGCCGCTGCTACGCCAGGAGCGTGCGGTAACTGGCGCCATTACGGCCCTGGAGCTCGATCCAGCAGTGATTCGGGTGGCCGCCGAGGAATTTGGCATACAAGCAGGGGCAGGGCTTGATATCGTGTGTGCCGATGCCTTCGGGTGGCTGCCGACGGCCCCGGCAGATGCGTTCGAGCTGGTGATAGTCGACTTATTCCTGGATCTGGAGCTGCCCGCCGAGTTGGGCGAGCGTAACTTCTGGGAGCAGTTGCGGCGCGTGCTGCGGCCCGGCGGTTGGGCGCTGTGCAACCTGCTAACAACGGCCGACCTGTACCCCGACGGCCAACAGCTACCCGAATTTCTGGCTGGCCTGGGCTTCGAAGTGAAAGATATGGAGGTGGAGCAGTTCAACCGCCTGCTGATTCTGCGGAAGTTGGGGGTTTAAATGGGCCACCGGCCGAAGCCGTTTGCCGGTAACTCGCTTTCTTTACGGGTTCAACCCCCCCTTATGGAAATCCTGAAGCACATCATCGACTTCGTTCTGCATCTCGACAAGCACTTGGCCGCCATTATCATGGACTACGGCGCCTGGACTTACGCTATCCTGTTTCTCATCATTTTCGTGGAAACCGGCGTAGTAGTGCTGCCCTTTCTGCCCGGCGACTCGCTGCTGTTCGCGGCCGGCTCGCTGGTAGCCTTGCCCGGCTCGCCGCTTAACGTGTGGGTGATGATGGGCCTGCTGATTGTGGCTGCCGTGCTCGGCGACGCCCTCAACTACCATATCGGCGACTACCTGGGGCCGCGGGTATTCCGCGAAAACTCGCGGTTTCTGAAGCGCGAGCACCTGGAGCGCACCCAGGCGTTCTATGAGAAGCATGGTGCCAAAACCATCATTCTGGCCCGCTTCATTCCCATTATCCGCACGTTTGCGCCCTTTATTGCGGGTGTGGGCACCATGAAATACAGCAAGTTTCTGTCATATAACCTTACCGGGGCCGTATTGTGGGTAGTGCTGCTCACGGGAGCCGGTTATTTCTTCGGCACCATTCCTATCGTGCAGAAAAACTTCTCGCTGGTGGTGCTGGTCATCATCGTGCTGTCGGTGCTGCCTGCCGTGTGGGAATTTGCGAAGGCCCGGGGTAGCAAGTCGCGGCCAGTAGCGTAGATTCAGTTGTTAGTTATAATACGCTTGCCCGCATGTTCGGAAGCAACGGTCTGGCAACTGCTTACCGCCTGAAACCTCTTGTGTCTTATGCCAGAATTCGGACTGCTCGGCCGCTCCCTGAAACACTCGTTTTCCCAAACGTATTTCACCCAGAAGTTCCACAACCTCGATCTATCCGACCACCAGTACGAACTGTTCGAACTGGCTACCATAGCTGAACTGCCCACGTTGCTGGCCAGCCGGACCGGGCTGCGGGGGCTCAACGTCACGATTCCGTACAAGGAGCAAATCTGGCCGTTTCTCAACGAGCTGGCTGCTTCGGCGGCTCGGGTGGGAGCCGTGAATGTGGTGGAGTTTCGGACCGATGGCCGATTAGTAGGTCACAACACTGATTATGTTGGCTTCCGGGAGTCGGTGAGCCACCTGTTGGGCCAGAACAGTCCGGTAGGGCTGCGGGCTTTGGTGCTGGGCAGCGGCGGGGCCTCAAAAGCAGTGGAAGTTGCCCTGCGCGACCTCGATATCGGTTACTGGGTGGTATCGCGCAATCCGCTGGGCCCCGGCCTCACCTACGACGAGCTAACGCCCCGCCTGCTGCAGGAGCACCTACTGATCATCAACACCACCCCCCTGGGCACCTTCCCCGACGTAGGCGAGTGCCCGCCACTGCCCTATGCTGCCCTCACGCCCCAACATTTCCTGCACGACCTCATCTATAATCCGGCCGAAACTGAGTTCATGAAGCGTGGGGCCGCCGTGGGAGCACAGGTGAAAAATGGCTTCGAAATGCTCTGCATTCAGGCCGAGGAGTCGTGGAAAATATGGCAGAGGTAAGCTAACTGCCGCAACGAATAACATACCACGGGCTCCCGTGCAGGTAGTCGTACCTGCACGGGAGCGCGTGGTGTATCAGTTTCTGCCGGACCAGCCAGGCCTAAGTTCCACCTGGTAAGGGCGGTAGCGGAGGATTGGTAGCTATGCGGCTGCGGAATGCGAAGGCACTGGCGGTGTAATAGTAGTTAAGTAAGACTATCGCGTATCTGATCAAAGGTCAATTTATTCACCGGTGAATGCCCGTATTAGGCCTTACGGAGCCAAAAAGGCACTATAGGATCGAATAGGGGACAATGGGGCACAAGTTTTTGGGTAGTTATATGGCTGGATAAAGAAATATTCTGATATTGCCTTACAATTCTCCTATTCTCCCTGCGCCGCGTATGACTCCCGAAGAACGCTTGAATCAACTAGAACCGCTTATTTCGGAAACTACTGCTATTCTGGACCGTCATACTGCCCAGTTACGCCAGCACGCCGGCTTGCTCAAGCAATTGGTGCAGGCCACTGAAAGCAATAGCCAGGCCCTGGGGCAGGTATTGGCGGCCCAATCCGACATGCGTGGGGAGCTGACCCAACTCAACAGCCACCTGAGCGGGCTGGCTACCGGTACGGGCGCGGGCGAGTTATTCCAGGAGCAGGTAGGCGGCGTGGAAAGCCGGCTGGAAGTAATGGAGAGCCGGCTCGAAACGCTGAGTGGTAAGATGGACCTGATTCTAACCAAGCTCATTAGGGTTTACATCAACAACTAACTGCCCCCGGCTGATAGCTGCCAGGGGCTGATTGGTTGAAGCGAAGAACAGGCTGGTTGAAAAACCAGCCCCGGCTGCTCCTGAATGGCTACTTTGCCGGGCCATTAACGCGCCGCTCCCTGATTTCGCCCACTCCCTCCGCTTCGCCCCTGCCGCGCCCTCCCCGGCCCCTGCCGCCCTGGCTGCAGCGAATTCCCTGGGTGCACCTGGCCTGGGCCGCGCTGCTTCTGTACTTCGATTTGCAGGGCTGGCTGCTCCGTCAGGGGGTGCTGGTGCCGCCCGTGCAGGACCACTTCTGGGCCCTGGCTCTCACCACCAACCTGCTCGATTCGGGCCTGTTCTACCTGAACTGGCTGCTGATGCCCCGCCTGTTCCGGCGCGGGTGGCTGGGCACTTACCTGGCGGTGCTGGTGGTAGGGGTAGTCGTGTTTTGTGCGGTGCGGATTGGCGTGAGCTACGGCTTCGATGAGGTGAAAGTACAGGGCCAGTCGCAGCCGCTGAGCTACTACGTGCAGGTGCTGCAATCCTACTACCTGCTGCTGGGTGGGCTGATTCTGTTGTTGAGTTTCTTTCTGCGGCTAGCCGGCGACTATTGGCGCGAGCTCAGCCACCGCCGCGAGCTGGAGCAGCAGCATGTGCGCACTGAGTTGGCGCTGCTTAAAACTCAGCTCCACCCGCACTTTCTGTTCAATACGCTCAACAACATCTACTCGCTTACGCTGCAGGCCTCGCCCCAGGCCCCCGAAGCGGTACTGCGCCTGGCCGGCCTACTGCGCTACCAACTCTACGAAAGCGCCGACGACCTCGTGCCGCTGGCCCGCGAAATCAGCCACCTGCAAAGCTTCCTTACGCTCCAGCAGCTGCGCCTGCCCTCCGGTGAGGAAGCCGATGAAGCCATCGAGTTTCGGATTCTGCTGCCGCCCGGCGCCGAGCACGCCCTGCGCCTGCCGCCCATGTTGCTGCTGCCGCTGGTGGAAAATGCCTTCAAGCACGGCGACCTCACGGCCCGGCCCCACGTGGTGCGCCTCGTGCTGGAACTGGCCACCGACGGGCAGTTGCACTTTACGGTCCGCAACCGGGTGGCCCCCGACGCGGCCCCGCCCGGGGGCGTGGGCCTGGCCAACCTGCGCCGCCGCCTCGAACTGCTCTACCCCGAACGGCACGCGCTAGTCATCACGGCCAACGCTGAACAGTACGCCGCCCGGCTGTCGGTGAAAGTGAAACAGGCAGGTGGGGATATGGTGAGTTGACGGGTAATAGTCCTCATTGCGCCATCTACCCCATCCGTTCCTCTCGAACATCAAACTCGCCACTTCACCACCTCACCGCTCATGGAAACCCCTCGTCCGATTAGCTGTATTGTGGTAGACGATGAGCCGCTGGCGCTCAAGGTGCTGGTGGATTTCTGCCAGCAGGTGCCGTTTCTGGTGCTGAAGGGGCAGTTTCAGGAGGCGCTGGCGGCAGCAGCCTTCTTGCAGGATACGCCCGTGGATGTGGTATTTCTGGATATCCAGATGCCCCGGCTCACGGGCCTGCAACTCGCCCAGCTGCTGCCGGTGCCGCGGCCGCGCATCATCTTCACCACCGCCCACCCCCATTACGCCGTGCAGAGCTACGAGCTGCCGGCCCTGGATTACCTGCTTAAGCCTATTTCGTTTGAGCGGTTCGTGCAGGCCGCCCACCGGGCCCGCGCCGCGTTGCTGCCGCCCGCTGCGCCGGTCCCTCACCCGGTTATCCCGGAAAGCCCGGAAGCCGCCGACGAAGCCCTGTTCGTGCGCCACGACGGCCGCCTGCGCCGGGTGCTGGTCGACGATATTTACTACGTGGAGGGCCAGAAGGAGTACCTGATGTACTACACGGCCACCGGCAAGCTGCTGATTCTGCAATCCTTCCGTAAGCTCGAAGAGCAGCTGCCGGCCGGCCGCTTCGTGCGCATCCACAAGTCCTACCTCATCAACCTGCGCCACCTCGAGTTCGTGGAGCGCCACCGCGTGCAGGTCCACGGTGTGCCGTTGCCCATTGGCGAAACCTACCGCGACGGGTTGTTGGAAGTGCTGCGCTACCACGGGAAGCTGGGGTGAAACCAAGCCGGTGCCGAGGGGGACTGGCCAGCTACTTCACTATGCCAAATCGGAGGCCTTTAAAGTCGAGCACCACCACTTTCTCTTGAAATAAGGCGTTGCCGGTGATGCCTGCCACTTTTGTCGCTTTCATGAATTCCAGTTGGCGCTGGTCGCGCGTGAACCAGGCGTTTGCGGCGGGCAACTGATACGAGCCTAAATACACCCGGGACTGCATGGGAGCCGCGTAAAATGCTACCTGCTTACCCCAGGAATTTACTGTTAACGTGTCGGTTGGCGGTCCTGGCTGGGCCAGCGCGCGCCAGGTTTTCTCATCGCTCGTGAAGGAGAATAAACTAGACCCCGTATCAAACAATACCCAGTACTTCTGCTGGGCGATGGTGAGGGGGATGTGCATGGTGTTGTTGCTGACCCGGCTCTTTACAAAGGTGGTTCTTGCCTCCCAATAAGCATCAACTGAATTGAGCACGCACATGCGCTGCTGCGGGTAATCGATAACGAGCACCTTGCCCGCGACAAAATCGCCCCCGATAGTACCGACCGATTTCGGTGACTTGGTATGCAGGGAGTCCTGCGGCACTTCGTCCCCGTAACCCGACATAAACAGCGGCCGGGCCACCTGCATGGGGCCGAAAACCACGGGCAAGCCAGTGGTGCCGTAGTTGCGGATGCCCGAGTCACTCATCCCGCTGCGGGTGGTATCGAGCAGGGCGTACAGCTGGGCCCGGGTAGCGAAGTAGTTCTTCAGAGCTTCGCCGTACAGGAGAGTCGCATCGCTGCCCAAGTCGAACTGCGCAATGAAATTGGCGTCTAAATCCTTGACCTTAACGGGCACCAGAAGAGCAACTTTGTGCTCTTTGCCACTCAATTTGGCCGTGTGCCAGGTGAACGGAAACCACGGATAAGTGGCGGCCGACTTCGTAACGGGGCGCGGCGCGGCGCAGGCGCTCAGTAGCATGGTGGTGGCGAGCAGGAGCGGCCGGATAACTGATTTCATGCGGTAAGTATAATGGGTAAGGTCGCCCAATAACGGGCAATTTCTTCTAATTTCCCTGCTGGCCTTGCTGCCCGTCGCCGCCGCTCTTGGTGTCGTCGTTGCGGATGCTGCGGCGGCGCTTGGGGGGCTGGTTCGAGACTTTGCCGAAGCGGTAGTTAAAGGCCAGCCGCACCCCGCGCAGGTAGATGTAGTTGTTGCTTTCCTGGCGGAACTGGTCGGTGTTGAGGGTGGTGCTCAGGTTTCGGGTGGCCGAGAGGAAGTTGTCGGCGTTCAGCGTGAGGTCGGCTTTGTCCTTGAGCAGGTTTTTGCGCAGGCCCAGCGAGTAGAATGTCCAGGCCGCCTGCTTGCCCTGGAGCTGCACCCGGGGCGAGTTCAGGCCCCCGAAGAATTGCAGGCTCAGCCCTTTCTCAAATTTGTAACTCGAATTCAGGTTCAGGTTGTACTGCACGCCGCTGTTGTTCAGGCCCAACAAAGGGCTTTTCAACGAGACATAGTACACGTTCACGTTGCCGCTCAAATCCCATTTTTTGGTGGGCTTGAACGAGCCGAACACGCTGCCCCCGTAGGTGGCGTTGCGGCCCACGTTGCGGAAGGTCTGGTTGTTGACGCCGTTCTCGTCCACGAACCGGTACGATTCGATGGCGTTGCCAGTGCGGCGCGCGTAAGTACTCAGGTTCAGCACCGAACCCTTCACGAAGGTGGTGTAGTTGAGCTCGTAGCTGTCGGTTAGCTCGGGTTTCAACTTAGGCTCACCGTAGCTGATATTGAGCGTGTCGGCGGCGTTAACGAACGGGTTGAGGTAGAAAATCTGGGGGCGCTGGATGCGGCGCGAGTAGGCCAGCCGTACCGATTCGCCGGGCTTCTTTTCGTTCTTAGGCTGGTAGTTCAGGCTCAGGTTGGGCAGCACGTTCGTGTAGTTCTGCTTCACACCCGAATTCTCGCTCTGCTGCTGCTGGAAACTCCCGTCGATGCGCGTGTTTTCTATTCGGGTACCCAGTTTGAAATTCAGCTTTTTCGAAGCCGAAAACCCGTAGCTGGCATAGCCGGCCAGCACGTCCTGGTTGTAGTCGAACTGGTTGGAGCGAGCCGGATTGAACTGCGGGTCGAGGGTGGAGCCGCCGACGGGGCTGTTGGCTACGTCGTAGTTGCTACTCACGCGGCGCAGAATGGCCTTGGCGCCGGTTTCCAGGTTGCTGGTTTCCGAGAAAGGGTGGGCGTAATCGGTCTGGAGGGTGGTTTCGAGGTTGCGGGAGAGGTTGTTGCTGGCCTCGCGGTAGTTTTTGGCGGCGTTTTCGGTGCTGCGCCCTCCGAACTGGTCGAGGCTGTAGTCCTGCACGTTGCGGTTGCGCGTGTGCTGGGCCAGCATGCTCCACTCGCGGCCTTTCTGCCCGTCGAAGGTGTGGGTGTAGCCCCCGTTCACATCGTAGCTCTGGGTCCGGAACTTGCGGTCGGTGTCGCGGGTAAATTCATTGGCCACGGGCAGCAGCACGTTGTTGTACTGGGCATAGTTGCCGCTGTTGCGAAATAGGTTGCCCTGCACGTTCAGGGTCAGGTTATGGAACGGGGCCGGGTCGTAATCGAGGCCCAGCCGCCCGAAGCCGCCGCCGCCCAGGGTGTTGCCGTCGCCCTGTTGTTGCAGCGCCAACTGCTCGGTGCCAGCGGGCGTTTTGAGCGAACGGGTGAGGTCGTTGCGGTTGGGGCTGTAGAAGCCGAAACCGCTGACCGAGCTGGTAAGCCCAATTTTGCCCTTGCGGTAGTTGAGCGAAGCGTTGCCGTTGGAGCTGCGCGTGCCGGCCGCCGCGCCCACCGAGCCGTTGAGGCCCTGCAGGTTGTTCTTCTTGAGAATGATGTTGACGATGCCGCCCGTGCCCTCGGCGTCGTACTTGGCCGAGGGCGTCGTAATCACTTCCACGCTCTTGATCTGGTCGGCCGGAATCTGTTTGAGTGCGTCGGCCACGCTGCTGGCCACAATGGCCGAAGGCTTGTTGTCGATGAGCACCCGGATGTTGCTGGAACCGCGTAGTTGCAGGCCGCCATCGGGGTCCACGCTCAGCAGCGGCACTTTGCGCAGCACGTCGGCCGCAGTGCCGCCCGCGTTGGTCAGGTCCTTGTCGGCGTTATAAACGATGCGGTCGGGTTTGGTTTCGATGAGGGCCCGCTCCCCGGTCACGGTCACTTCGCCCAGGTTCTGGGCCGTTGAGGCGAGCCGGACGGCGGGTACCGTGGTCAGGCCCTCGCCCACGGTTATTGGTAGGGTCTGGGGCGCATAGCCGATAAAGCTGATCTGGAGCCGGTATTGCCCGGCGGCCAGCCCCTTCAGATCGTAGCGGCCCTTCTCGTCGCAAACGGTGCCATCGAGTGGCGTGGTACCGCTCGGGGGCAGCAGGGCCACGGTGGCAAACTCGACGGGCTTTTTAGTAGTAGCATCGAGTACCACGCCCTCCAGCCGGCCGGGGCCTTTGGGCGCGGTGGGCAGAATGGGCTTGGCGGTGGCCGCCGCCGGCGGACCAGCCGGACGCTGGCCGGCAGGCGGGGTGGTCTGGGCGAGGGCGGGGGCGGCCAGCAGGCCGGTGAGCAGCAGGAGGGGAGTAGCGTGTTTCATTTAATCACAGATGTTGCAGATGAATGGATATCGCAGATGCGCGAGATAATAGACTTGTTCCCGAATAAGAAACGGCTGAAATTTTTCATTGCTTTTGGCAATCGGATAACCCTTTTCGCTTGGCTAAGCCAGCATCCGCTGGTTCTTTGAATCGCCAACGTTTCTGGCCCCAAATACCACTTGAAAAATCACTGATTTCTTATTGAGGAACAAGTCTAATGGGTAAGCCGTAGGTTTCGTGGGCGGGAGCTGGTTGGGGGTGGTTAAGGCTTTAATCAGTAACCGGGCGGCGTAGCAGCAGCACGTAGCCTATCAGCACCGCCAGCCCAAACCAGCCCAGCGAATACCACTCGGCCGCTGAAAGCGGGGCTGGAACGGCCAAGCCACGCTTAAAGTCCATCAGGCGCAGCACCACGTTGGGCGCGGCGTAGGGCACCAAGTCGATGTGCTCCCAGCGTAGCAGCGTGAGGGCCGAAATAATGCCGCCAATGCCCACCGCCAGCGGCCCCACAAAACCCCGGAACGCCAGCGCCAAGGCGTACTGAATGCCCAGAATACCAAGCGTGGCCAGGTAGGTATGGCCCAGCATCCGCAGAATGGGCAGTAAACCGATGGAGTTGTTCTGGAAGCCCAGGCCGGGCCGCAACGCCCCCAGCAACACCCCGGCCGCCAGCAGTAGGGCCACGTAAATCAGCTGGGCCACCGCATTTAGGCTTAGCAGCAACAGCAGCTTGCTACCGAACACGGAGCCCCGGCTTACAGGCTGAGCCAGTAGTTGCCGCCAGCCACCCCGGTTTTCCAGGTTCACGACCAGCCCGCTCAGCAGAACTAGAAAAAAGCCCAGCAGCACCGATGCCGTCTGCCAACTCATGCTGATGTACTGCGGCCACGGGTTCGTGCCGGGCTTAATAAAGTACTGCCCCTTAAAATAGAAAATCAGCAGGTTGAGTACCACCGGCAGCGCCCCGCCGCCCAGCGCCAGCCACAGCACGGCGGTACGGCGCAATTTCAGGGTGTCGGCCACCAGAACGCGGCCGAGTTGGGTAAGCGGACCGGGGGCAACGGGTAGGGCGTATTCCATGGGTGGATGAGTGACTCGGTGAATGAGTGAGTTTGCAACTGAATGAATAATCAAATAACTGGATGAGAAGGGCACCACCGAGTCACTCAGTTACTCCTTTATCGTCTCTGTGAGGTGCAGAAATGTATCTTCCAGGCTGGGCTGCTCCTGGCGCAGGGCGTAGAGCGGCTGGCCGGCTGCTACTAGCCCGGCGGCCAACTCGGCGGTATGCTCGCGGCTCAGCCAGGGCAGATGCAGCGTGCCGGGGCCGGCCACCGTAGCTTCAGCCAGCAGCCGGGGCAGCAGGTTGCGGCAGGTGTCGGCGTTTTCGGTTTCGAGCACCAGCTGGGCGCGGCCGGTTTGCAGGCGTTGCAAGTCGGGCAGGCTGCCCTGGAATACCAGCCGCCCCCGCTGAATTACGCCCACGTGGGTGGCCATTTTCTCGATTTCGTTGATGAGGTGGCTGCTGACGAGGATGGTTTTGCCCTGCTCGTGACTCAGGCGACGCAGCAGCGCCCGCATCTCGATGATGCCGGTGGGGTCGAGGCCGTTGGTGGGCTCATCGAGTAGCAGCAGGTCGGGGTCGGGCAGCAGGGCCAGGGCCAGCCCGAGGCGCTGGCGCATCCCGAGCGAGTATTCGCGGGCGGGTCGGTGGGCATCGGCGGCTAGGCCTACCAGGGCCAGCACCTCGGCGGTGCGGTGGGCCGGCACGCCCCGCAGGCGGCGGGTGGCCTCCACGTTTTCGCGGCCCGTGAGGTGGTCGTAGAGCGAGGGGCTTTCGATGAGCGCGCCCACCCGGCCTAGCAGCGCCACCCGGTGGCGGGCCAAATCGTGCCCAAACAGCCGCACCGTGCCGCTGGCGGGCCGCAGCAGCCCCAGCAACAGCCGCATCGTGGTGCTCTTGCCGGCCCCATTCGGCCCCAGAAACCCGTAGATGCTGCCCGGCTCCACTTGCAGGTTCAGGGCGTGCAGAATGGGCCGGGCGCCGAAGCCGAAGCTCAGGTCGCGGGTTTCGAGCAGCGGAGCGGTGGCAGTGGGAGCGGGGCGCATGGCGGGGGGCTGAGTGGAGCGAAACGGAGACAACTGCTGCAAACCTAGCAGTGGCGCTATATCTTTCTGCTACAATTCAACCAACGTTCCCTTTCAGCCCCGCAACCCGTTTTTCTTCTCCTCAACCCCCGAAAATTGCTACTTGCCCTGGCCGGCTGGGTTGGTGCGCCGACCCAGGGCGTTGAGGGGGCCGTTGGCGGGGTTGATTGAAGAATATCGGCCGGTGGCCCCTTATTGCCCTATTTTCGAGGATGGAAGTTTCAACGCTGCCTGGGCCTGCTGCCCCCGTCCCGCTTCGGCCGCCGCTCCGGCGCAGCTGGCGGGCGCGGCTGCGCGAATGGTTGCGGCCCACCGAGTGGTCGGCCCACGACCCGGAGGCCACGCGGATACCGCGCTGGGTGCACATTCTGCTGTGGCTGTGGCTGCTGCTGCTCGATGGCCTGAAAATCAGCAATTTGCTGTCTAAGTTGCCCCGTTTCCCGCTCACGGTAGCCGAGTGGCAGCCGCTGATGCCGCGGCTGGTCGGGCTGCTGCTGGAAGACCTGGCCGCCGCGACCCTTTTCTACCTGGCTTGGCGCTGGCTGGTGCCCTCCACGCTGGGCCGGGGCCGGGTGGTGCAGTTCGTACCGCTGGCCGCCTTGCTGGTTATGCCCTACATCGGCCTGATGGGTTGGGCGGTTCCGCAGCTGCTGCCCAAAAATTTCAATACAACAGTGCATAAAGTACCGCCCCGTTCCGCCGGTGCGGGCAAGCCGGCTACCGTTACCATCGAGGCGGGCAAGCCGGAAAAAAGGGTGTACCCGGAAGCTATTATGCAATTGCTGGCCGCGGCTATTATCGGCGGATTTATCATTGCCGGCTCCTCGGGCATACGCATCACCCACGACTACATCCAGGGCCAGCGCAACCGCCGCGAGCTGGAGCGCCAGCAACTGCTCACCGAGCTGGCCATGCTCAAAACCCAGATCAACCCGCACTTCCTGTTCAACACGCTCAACAACATCTACTCGCTCACGAGCCGCAAGTCGGATAAGGCGCCGGAAGCAGTGCTGCGCCTCTCCGAAATTATGCGCTATTTGCTCTACGAAAGCAGCACCGATACCGTGCCCCTGAGCCGGGAGCTGGCCCATCTGCGCAGTTTTCTGGATTTGCAACGGCTGCGGCTGGCGGCTTCGGCCCAGGAAGCCATTGTACTGGAAATCGAAGGAACCAACCCCGATTGCGCCCACCCCATTGCGCCGTTGCTGCTGATGCCGCTGGTCGAAAACGCCTTCAAGCACGGCGACCTTACGGCCCGGCCCATAGCGGTGCACATTGCCTTGCACCTGGCCGCCGATGGCCTGCTGCGCTTCTCGGTCCTCAACTACGTAGCCCCCGCCGACGCCGAGCGGGAGCTGCCCCGCCAGCCCGGTGGCGTGGGCCTCGTGAACCTACGCCGCCGCCTGGAGCTGCTCTACCCCAACCGCTACGCCCTCGACGTGCAAACGACCCCCGAGCAGCACCGCGTTACGCTGGTACTACTGCCGTAGCGGTGAATGAGTAAATGAGCGACTCGGTGAACGAGTAAATCTGCGCTGGCAAGTGTTGCACCAGCCGCGCTGCCAGTAGTTTCTCCAACTTGTATTCCTCGTTTGCCCATTCGCTGAGTCACTCATTCACTCCTTCACCTTTTACTCCTTCACCGATGACCTGCGTAATTCTCGACGACGAGCCGTTGGCCCTGGATTTATTGGCGGATTACTGCGCCCAGGTGCCAGGCTTGGAGCTGATGGGCCAGTTCGACGACCCGCTGGCGGGCCTGGCGTTTCTGCAGGACAACCCCGTAGATGTGGTGTTTCTGGATATCCACATGCCCCGGCTTACGGGCGTGCAACTAGCCCAGCTGCTGCCCCAGCCCGGCCCGCGCATCGTATTCACTACCGCCTACGACCAGTACGCGGTGCGCAGCTACGAGCTCAGCGCGGTCGATTACCTGCTCAAGCCCATTGCCTTCGAACGGTTCGTGCAGGCCGTGCAGAAGGTGCGCCAGCAACTGCTGCCAGCACCCAGCGCCGGTGCGGCTCCGGCAACTGCTACCCCCGCCGAGCCCACGGCCGCCGACGCCATGTTCGTCAAAAACGAACACCGGCTGCAACGGGTGGCTTTCGATGATCTGCTCTACATCGAAGGCATGAAGGAATACCTGATGCTTTATACCACCACCGGCAAAGTGCTCACGCTCCAGTCGTTTCGGCGGGTAGAGGAAGTGCTGCCGCCCGACCGCTTCGCCCGTATTCACAAGTCCTATCTCGTGGCCCTGAGCCACATCGAGCACGTAGAGCGCGGCAAGGTGCAGGTGGCGGGCCGGTTGCTGCCCATCGGCGATACCTACCGCGAGTCATTCAACGCGTTGATTAAGGCCTATAATCAGCTTTGATTTAGAAGTGAGTACCAAGAAGTGAGAGGGAAGACTTTTGTGCTGTCCGGCCAAATAGGACCGATAGCACGAAAGTCTTCCCTCTCACTTCTTGGTACTCACTTCTCGGCTACGCCGCCAGCTTCTTGGCAATTTCCGACGAGTGGCGGCCCTGGAAGCGGGCACCTTCCAGCTCGTTGGCGCTGGGCTGCCGCTCGCCCTGGCCACCGGCCACAGTGCTGGCGCCGTAGGGCGTGCCGCCCGTTACTTCGTGGTGGCCCATCTGGCCCTGCCAGGCGTAGGGCAGGCCCACGATGACCATGCCGTGGTGCATAAGCTCGGTTTGCAAAGCCCGGAGGGTCGTTTCCTGGCCGCCGTGCTGGGTGGCCGTGCTCACGAAGCCGCCGCCCACTTTACCGATCAGCTTGCCTTGAGCCCAGAGCGCCCCGGTGCTATCGAGAAACGCCTGAATCTGGCCGCAGACGTTGCCGTAACGGGTAGGCGTGCCGATGAGAATGGCGTCGTACTGGTCCAGCTCCTCGGGCTTGGCCACCGGAATATGGTCGAAGGCCTTCTGGGCTTCGGTAGCTCCAATTTTATCGAGTAGTTCTTTCGGCAACGTTTCGGGCACGCGCTTAATTACCACGTCATTGCCGGCTACCTCCCGGGCCCCTTCGGCTACGGCTTCGGCCAGTTTGTACACGTGGCCATAAGTAGAATAGAACAGAACAAGGGTCTTCATAAGGGTAAGAGTTTAAAAGGTGAAAAAGTGAGTGCCCTGCTGGTTTCAGAGAGCAGGCCGAATGATTAATGTATCTACACGAAACCGCGAACCAAGGTTGCTGAAATACCGAAATTCCGACTTGAAATAATTGACGACGAAAGGATTATCTTGCTAATTCTGAAAAGTGCCAACGCCTATGCAACCTCTGGTGCCTCGGTTGTTCTCTTACCACCACACCCCGGCAATTAGCCGGAATTAGCCATTATTCTCTTTGATTTCGCAGCGTATGCAGCAATCCTACTCAAGCGGTGCCGGGTTCCAACTGGAGCTAGCCGCGGGTGAGCGCCTTTCTGCCGGACCCGGCCAGGGCCGGAACGCCCAATGAGCGCCCTCGCGGCCGCATTTGGCCCCAGTGGTCTGCGTAGCCTGCTACCCGGCAGCGCCGCCACCCGTCCCGCGGAATCCGTATCGTCGTTATCCGCTCCCGTGCGCTCCCTTACCCCGCCCTCGCAGCTCTCCGATGCCGAGCTGCTCGACGGCTGCCTGGCCGGCAGCCGCCTCATGCAGAAGTATCTTTATGAACGATTCGCCGGCCGCATGATGGCCGTGTGCCTGCGCTACGCCCAAACCACTTTCGAGGCCGAAGACGTGATGCAGGAGGGTTTTCTGACTGTATTTAAGAACCTGGCCAGCTTCCGCCGCGAGTGCCCGCTCGAATTCTGGATTCGGCGCATTATGGTGAACGCGGCCCTGCGCCAGCACCGTCGCAACGCCCCGCTCATCGCCGTTAGCGACGGGGGCGAGTACCCCGAAGACCTGGCGGGCGAGGAATTCACGCTTTCCAACTATAATTTCGAAGAACTGCTGGGCCTGGTGCAGGACCTGGCCCCGCGCTACCAGATGGTGTTCAACCTGTTCGCCATTGAAGGCTACGGCCACAAGGAAATCGGCGAACTGCTGGGAATATCCGAGGGCACCAGCAAATCGCAGTACTCCCGGGCCCGGGCCATCCTCAAAAACAAAATCGAACGTCTCGACGCTCACCGCTCCCATGGCTTCCGCTCCTAACACCCCTCCTAACCACCAGCCCCCACGCCCCACCGGCGACCTGGAACACCTGTTCCGGCAGAAGTTCGCCGAAGCGGAGGCAACCCCGCGGGCCAACTTCTGGGACCAGCTCGACCACGAATTGGTGGCCGATCAGCACGCGCAAATGGTGCAGCAAAACATCGTGTACCGGCAACGGGCCGCTGTATACCGCTGGGCCGCCGCTGCCTGCCTGCTGCTCGCTTTTGGCTTCGGTAGCTGGGCCTATCTGAACCGCTTGGGTACGGCTGCCGGCCCCGAGCTGGCCGCCGGTGGGGCCGCTGGCCAGGCCGGAACCGGCCGCTCGTCGGCGGGCCTGACGCTGACCGACCCGGCTGCTATTCGGCTGGGCCGCGGAACAGCTGGCCCGACGGCCGCCTACGAGGAGGTATATGGAGCTGATGCCGCCTACGCCGCTACCTCAGCCAGCGGCCGCTTTTCTCAGGCTGCTGGTACTGCCGAAACGCTGTTGGCGGGCCTTTACCAGGGTGGTAGCCGCGCCGCAGGGGCATCGGGCCAACCCGAAGCCGCCGCGTTTGCTTATACTGCTTCCGATCTGGCCGCCTTCTTTGCCGGACAGGGCGTATCGACCGGGATGGGCCAGCCGACTTTAGGAGCTGATTTTGGCACTCTTAACATCCGGTCGAGCATGCTGCGCAATGGCTTGGGCCTGGGCCGTCCCGACCGGCTCAAGTCCGTGGCCGTGGCTACTCCGGCGATTGTGCAACCGGCTGCCACCACGGCAACCGAACCTAAAGCAGCGGGCAGACTCTGGAAGCGTCTCCACATGGGGGGCAGCTACGCCGTTGGCGCGTTCAACCCCAATATTAACTTCTCGCGCACCGACGCCCGCACCCAAACCGACGCCGTAACTACGGCCCTGCAGAGCTACTACCAGGAAGACGCCGATAAGGAGTACCGCCGTAACCTGCGCTCGGGCCTGAGCCAGCGGGTGGCCCTCACGGCCTCCTACGAAATGGGCCGGCACTGGACGGCCGCCACGGGCCTCGAATACGCCGAAAACCGGGCCACCTCGGCCACCACCTACGGTTTTCTCGACGGCCGGCAGGTGGGCCGCGAAGCCCCGGCTATTTTTGCCCGCTCCGCCGCTTATGCCGCCAACAGCTTCGCCGCGCCCCAGGCCAAAACCACTTCGTACCGCTACCGTACGGCGGCAGTGCCGGTAAGTGTGGCCTACGGCTCGCATAAGGCCGGTCTTTCACTATATGCCAAGGCCGGCGCCGTGCTGAGCGTACTGCTCAGCAGCCGCTCGGAGCTGGAGGGTTCGCCCGAAGCGGCCCGGACCTACGACATCCGCTCGTCCGAATCGCCTTACCGTAACCTGTTTGCCTCGGGCCGCCTGGGCGGGGGCGTGCGCTACCAGCCGGTGCTTTCGACTTGGAACCTAACGGTGGGCCCCAGCGCCGAGGTATTCGTGACCACCCTCAATGCCAACCCCACCCGGCGCGCCGTCAACCAGAACCGGCCGTACAATCTGGGCGTAGAAGCAACCATTGAGTTCGGCAGCGCCAAGTCGATGCCGGGCGTGCAGTAGCAGTGGCCCGCTCGCGGCGGCTCCCGCGTTGCGGCGGGCACTTCGGCCGCATCTTTGCCTTTCGCTTATCCCATGAATCGTTTCTTCCTTTCGCTAATGGCCGGCTTGCTGCTGCTGACTGGGGTAGCCGGCTGCTCGGCTACAACCGACGACGTGGCTCCCCAGGGAAACTGCGGCGGTAATTTCTCGCTCACGCTCATCGAGCAGCTCAAGCAGAAGCCCCGCCAAACCCCCGCCGCCGAAGTCATTCAGTACACCTACCAGGGCCGCACCACGTACCTCGTTACGGGCGGTAGTCCGGCTGCTCTGAGCTACCTGTTTGACAACTGCGGCAACGTTATCTGCGCCGCCGGTGGTGGGGCCAACAACGATGGCGACGGCCGCTGCCCCGATTTCGCCACCACGGCTACCAACCCCGTCCTCATCTGGCGCGACCCCCGGTAGGGCTCGTTTTGTATTATTGGTTTTTCGCTGAAAAGCCCGCTTCCGGCAACAGGAGCGGGCTTTCGGTCTGTTGGAACGGCGCTACGTTTCCGCGGCCCAAACCTCCGCGAACTATTGCGGGAAACGCTCCCAGAACAAACCCCGAACTGCCCGAACCAACAGGCCCTGAAAGCGGTTACCAGAGGCTACCTAACTTGCCTGCATGAACTACCAGCTTACCTCGGAATTCCAACCCACCGGCGACCAGCCCAAGGCCATCAAGCAACTCGTGGAAGGTGTGAATAACGGCGAGCCGGCCCAGGTACTGCTGGGCGCCACCGGCACGGGCAAAACCTTCACCATGGCCAACGTTATTGCCGAAACCGGCAAGCCGGCCCTGGTGCTCTGCCACAACAAAACCCTGGCCGCCCAGCTCTACGGCGAGTTCAAGCAGTTCTTTCCTAACAACGCCGTCGAGTACTACATCAGCTACTACGACTACTACCAGCCCGAGGCATACATTGCCTCTTCGGATGTGTTCATTGAGAAAGACCTGGCCATCAACCAGGAAATCGAGAAGCTGCGGCTGCACACCACCTCCACCTTGCTCAGCGGCCGGCGCGACGTGATTGTGATTGCCTCGGTATCGTGCATCTACGGCATCGGCAACCCCGAGGAGTTCAGCAAGAATGTGATTTACATGGCCCCCGGCCTGCGGTATTCGCGCAACAACCTGCTCTACCAGTTCGTCCAGATTTTGTACTCGCGCACCGAGGTGGAGTTCACGCGCGGCACGTTTCGGGTGAAGGGCGACACCGTGGACGTGTACCCGGCTTATGCCGACTACGCCTACCGGCTGTTTTTCTTCGGCGACGAAATTGAAGCCATCCACCGCATCGACCCGACCAGCGGCAAGAAGCTAGCCGATGAGAAGTCGGTAACGCTGTACCCGGCCCAGCTGTTCGTGACTGGCAAGGACACGCTCAACCAGGCCATCAAGGAAATTCAGGACGACTTGGTGCAGCAGCACGCCTACTTCGAGAAGGAAGGCCGCGACTCGGAGGCCAAGCGTATCATGGAGCGCACCGAGTTCGATCTGGAGATGATCCGGGAGTTGGGCTACTGCTCGGGCATCGAGAACTATTCGCGCTACTTCGACGGCCGCCAGCCCGGCACCCGGCCGTTCTGCCTGCTTGACTATTTCCCCAGTGACTACCTGCTGGTAGTGGACGAAAGCCACGCCACGATGCCGCAAATCCGGGCTATGTGGGGCGGCGACCGGAGCCGTAAAACGGCCCTAATTGAGTACGGTTTCCGGCTACCTTCAGCGTTTGATAACCGGCCGCTCACCTTCAACGAGTTCGAGAGCATGTACCAGCAGGCCGTGTTTGTGAGTGCTACGCCCGCCGACTACGAGCTGACCCAATCTAACGGCATCATTGTGGAGCAGATTATCCGGCCCACCGGCCTGCTCGACCCTGAAATCGACCTGCGCCCCAGCACCAACCAGATTGACGACTTGCTGGACGAGGTGGACAACCGCGTGAAAATGGGCGACCGGGTGCTGGTAACCACCCTCACCAAGCGCATGGCCGAGGAGCTCCAGAAATATATGGAGCGCCTGGGCATCAAGTCCAGCTACGTGCACTCCGACGTGAAAACCCTGGACCGGGTAGAAATCCTGCGCCAGTTGCGGCTGGGCGAAATCGACGTGCTGATTGGCGTAAACCTACTCCGCGAGGGCCTCGATTTGCCGGAAGTGAGCCTCGTGGCCATCCTCGACGCCGACAAGGAAGGCTTCCTGCGCGACCAGCGCAGCCTGATTCAGACGATGGGCCGGGCCGCCCGAAACGACCGGGGCAAGGTGATTATGTACGCCGACCGCATGACGGGCTCGATGCAGCGTGCCATTGACGAAACCAACCGCCGCCGCGCCACCCAGCTGGCCTACAACCAGGAGCACGGCATCACGCCCCGCACGGTGCGCAAGAGCCACGCCGAAATTCTGGGCCAGACCTCCCTTTCGGATTACCGCATCCAGGACAATACGGTGTACGCCGGGGCCGATGCCGACGTGACATTAGCCATTGCCGCCGAGCCGGTCATCTCCACCATGAACAAGGTGGACCTGGAGAAGCTGGTCAAGCAAACCGAGAAGAAGATGGAAGCCGCCGCCAAAGACCTCGATTTCCTGAGTGCCGCCAAGCTGCGCGACGAGCTGGCTGCCCTGAAGCAGGTGCTGAAAACGAAGCGGGACTAACGGCTGGAGCCCTTGGTCCTGAACAACTGCCCCCAACCAGCCGCTTCCTTACGGGAGTGGCTGGTTGGGGGCAGTTTACTTTCCGACGCCTTCCGGCAAATCGATTATGTTTGCCCCACTAATCATTTAATACAGTATTATCATGTATCTAAGAGCAACCCGAGTGGTACTCCTTTTTCTGTTGGTATTAGGCGCGCAGGTGGCCGTAGCCCAGAACAAGCCGGCGTATGAGTACATGCAGCTCTTTTACTACGGAACCAAAACAATGGCTGGACCTGTCGGTCATTTTAGCCCGGCCCTGCGGGGGCAGACGGATGTTACGTTGGCAGGCCCTACTGTCTACATGAAGCGACTTATGCAAAGTATGGTAGGCACAGGGGAAGAAATTAAGGGGGAAACTTCGGCTACGATGGTTACGTCCGAGGGCACTTTTGTTGATGGCAAAAAAATAACGCCAACGGAGCTGCGGCAGATGAATGAGAAAGAGAGCAAGCAGCAACAGCAGGCGCTGGAGAGTCAGCTGCGGATGCTTGCCGACCACACCAAAGCCCTGACGGAGCGGATAACGCAGAGCCTGAACGCGGCGGCCGAGGATGGCTGGGAGGTGGCGCAGATGAGCAGCTTCGGTCCCGATGGCTTAGTGTACTTGCTACGCAAAACTCGGTAGCCTTACCTCAACCCCTTCAACCACGCCGGCACCTCGGCCAGGGAAGCCATTTCGTGGAAGGTAGCCCCAGCCCGCTCGGCATCGGCCACACGCTCCATCACCCAGGTGGTGTGATAGGGCACGTAAACGGCTTGGCCGCCCAAGCGGGCCACCGGCAACACGTCGGATTTCAGCGAGTTGCCCACCATCGCGAATTCCTCGGGCTGCACGTTGTGGCGGTTGAGGATGCGCTGGTAGGTGTTTTCGTTTTTCTCGCTCACGATTTCTACGTGGTCGAACAGGTCGCCGAGGCCGGAGCGGGCCAGCTTGCTTTCCTGATCGAACAGGTCGCCTTTGGTGAGCAGCATCAGGGGCAGGCCCTGGGCTTTTACGGCCGCCAGCGCCTCGGGCACGTGGGGCAGCAGCTCGATGGGGAAGTCGAGCAGGCGCTTGCCGTGGTCGAGAATGAGCTGGATTTCCTGGCCCGTAATCTGCCCGTCGGTGAGCTGGAGCACGGTTTCAATCATCGACAGCATAAATGGTTTGGCCCCGTAGCCGAACAGCGGCAGGTTCTGGCGCTGCACGGCGAAAAACTGGTCGCTGAGTTGTTGCGGGGTGCCGTAGTGGCTCAGCAGCTCGTAGAGGCGGGCCTCGGCGGCATCGAAGTGGGCCTGGTTGGGCCAGAGCGTATCGTCGGCGTCGAAGGCGATGAGGCGGAGTGAGGGCATGGGAAAGGCGGTAGAAGAGAAGCGCAAAGGTACCTTTGCGGCCTATGAAACACCGTATTGAGCAGGCCGGTTGGAACCGGCAGGAACATTTCGCCTTCTTCTCGCAGTTCGACGAACCCTTTTTCGGCCTCGTGGCCGACGTGGACGCTACCCGCGCCCACGCCCGCGCCCGCGAACTGGGCGTCTCGTTCTTCCAACTCTACCTGCACGCCACGCTGGCGGCCGTGCAGACGGTGGAAAACCTGCGCTACCGCGTCAATGAGCACGGCGAGGTCGACTGCTACGACCAGATCAACGTGTCGGCCATCCTCTCGCGTCCCGACCATACCTTCGCTTTCAGCTTCGTGCCCTACCACGCCGATTTAACCGCATTCGGCCAGGGCCTAGCGGCTGAAACCGAAGCCGTGCGCCAAAGCACCGGCCTGCGCCTAACCCCCGAAACAGGCCGCCCCGACGTGATTCACTTCTCGGCCCTGCCCTGGGTATCGTTCACCGGCCTCACCCACGCCCGCAGCTTCACGCGCCCTGCCGACAGCATCCCCAAAATATCGGTCGGCCGCCTGCGCTCCGCCGGTGGCCGGCAGCTACTGCCCGTGTCCATAAACCTCCACCACGGCTTGGCCGACGGCTACCACGCGGGCCTATTTCTGGCGGAGCTGCAGCGGCGGCTGGATGGCTAATGGAGAAATTCTGGTCAAGAAATCCAGGCTTGAACGGCTTGCTTTATCTGCCACCGCCCAGCCACCTGTTCTACCAGCAGCACTTCCCCAAAACCGCAACGGGGCCCGCAATACCAACTGAAGGTTAAAATTGCTTGGTCGCGGGCACTACTAAAAACGACCTTGGAAAGAGTAAGTGTTTTTGTTTCATTATCTCGCTGCCGAGTGCCAATAGTTGGGACTAAACGGGCAGTGCAGAGCTGAAATTCCGACGGGAGCATCAGTGACTGAACGTGGTTCAGGCTGTCCAGCGCCGCCTGCGGCATACTGGGTGCCAGTTCAGTTATCAGCGTAGCTACAGCTGATTGCGGACGTAATTTGGTGAATTGGTCGGGCAAATCAGCCAGATCCAATAAATCTTTTGCCGGTGAAATATTCAGGTAGAACGTCTGGAATTGCGTAGTATCCCCGAACAACTTGTTCTGGAAACGCACGCTTTGCTGTTGGTGCCACTTCCGATCAGCAGCCGTTGCTACCGAATGGTCGACTTCCAGATAATGCTTGTTGAATACCTTCTGATCTTCTTCTGGTAAGTACGCGTTGTAAAAACGCTGCTCAATTAGCTCAGTTACAATATCATTGTACAGCCGTTTGGTCAGGTCGGTATGCATGTTGGGGCACAGCCGGAACTTGGCGACTGGCATGCATGCTGCACAAATCAAAAGCAGCGGATATAAAATAGTGCGCATGGATATATTATATCGTTGGTTCATGCTAAGGTGAATTCCAGTAAGACGAAAGTAGAATAGATATTTGTAAACCAATGTGTAACCTAAAGGCAAGTCAGCCACTCAACCTTGCGGCTAAGTGGCTGACTATGAATGAGCGAGAAACGAGGTTCGAACTCGCGACCCTCAGCTTGGGAAGCTGATGCTCTACCAACTGAGCTACTCTCGCGGGGTTTGGTGAAGGCAAAAATACACTGCTAAAATCGAAATTCAAGCTGATGCGTATCGGCAGGAGCGGGGGCGTTGCGAGGGCGCGAAAAAATGGTTCTTTTTGCAACGATTCGTTGCCCCGTTCATCTTTCACCCAAACTTGCTCTTATGCCCTGGCCTATTTCTCCTGCTACCCGCCGCTTCGTGGCTTGGCTGTTCCTGACGGGCGGTTTCCTGCTGCTACTGGGCGTGGGGCTGCAACTCTGGATTATGTATGCCGAGTACCAGCGCCTGGGTCAGAGCGGTGTGGGTTCTACCGCGCTGGTGGTGCGCCTGATTATGCTGGTGGCCGCTGTGATGATGCTGCGCTACGGCTGGCGCGAGCGGCGCGGCAACGATACCGTGGACTAACGACTCCCACCCGGCGCCCAAAGGCCGGCCGCGTTACCTTTGCGGCGGCCCGCTTTTCGGGGCCCACCATTTGCCATGACTTCTCCGCTCCGCATTACGGTGGCCAAACGCACACCGGCCGCCGCCGCCCAGCTCGCCGAACTGGGCCAACGCCTGTTCCACGAAACCTACGCCGCCCAGAACCGCCCCGAAGATATGGCGGCCTACGAGGCGGCTACTTTTGGCCCCGACCAGCAGCTGGCCGAATTGCAGGACCCCGATACCGTGTTTCTGCTGGCCCAGATGGTGCAGGAAGTGGTGGGCTACGCCAAGCTGAAAGTTCGCTCTACCCTCGGCCTCGACCCGGCCAAAACGGCCGAAGACCGCCTGGAAGTAGAGCGCCTCTATGTGGCCGAAGACTGGATTGGTACCGGGTTGGGGGCCACGCTTATGCGCCGGGCCATTGAGGAAGCCCGCCAGCACAAGTGCCGAGCTGTGGTGCTGGGCGTGTGGGAGCAGAACGAGCGGGCCCGCCAGTTCTACCAGCGCTTTGGCTTTCGGGCCATCGGCGAACAGCCGTTTACGCTGGGTTACGACGTACAAACCGACCTGATTCTGCGCAAGGGCCTATAATTGGCCCAAAAGCGCGCCGTTAGAGGTGATACCCCGTTGCTGGACGACTTGTTTCAATAGTGCTAAATCTGCCGCCTCATTGTTGAGCTGCCCCGCTGAGCTGCGGCCGAGCCGAGGCCTCCAACCAGGCAACAGCAGCCCCGATGAGATGCAAGCTGTTGCGTTGCTGCTTCGGGCAGCCCGGGGTTCTGATTCAGTCCGTTACCTTTGTCGCCTCGTCATCCTCCGTTTTTATAGTGCGTCCGATTCGCTTGCAGTCCGTTGGTTTTACCTGCTGGGGCCCGCTCCTGGCCGGGGCCCTGCTGTTGAGCGCCTGCTCCGGCAATGGCGGCTCTGAGGCGGCCACGGCTGTCCCGCTGCCCACTGGCCACTACGAAGGCCCCATCAGCTACCAGGGCACCGAGTTGCGGGTGGCGCTGGAGTTGCGCGAGCAGCCGGCCGGCCAACTTCGGGCGGCCGTCAGCTTCCCGCAGGTGCCGGGGCTGGAGTTTGATGCCATAACGGCCCGCTACCGCGCCCCGCAACTGGTACTGGAGCAGCAACCCGGCCAAGCGGGCAGCCTCACTATTCAGGCCGTGCGCGAGGGCGACTTCCTGCGAGGCGTACTAAGCTGGGACAGCGTGAAAACCGAATTCGTGTGGGTGCGCCGGGGCGAAGCCGCCGCGCCGGGCTACCGCGAAACCACCCTGCCCGTGGCTGGGCAACGGCTGCGCCTGCTACTACCCGATGATACTTTGGCCCGCCACCCGGCCCTGGCCCTGCTGATGCCACCGGCCGCCACAGCCGCCGCTACCAGCCGCGCCACCTACTTGGCCCGGCACGGCATCGTGACGCTGCTGGTGCCCGTGCTAGCTCCCGAGCAGCCTAACGACCCAACCGATTCCCTGGCCCTGCAAGTGCCGGTGGCCGCACTGGCCGGCCTGCGTCACCAAGCCGCCGTCGATTCGGGACAGGTGGGCTACTGGGGCCGTGGCCCCGCGGCCCGGCAGGTAGCCGCGGCGGCAACCCGGTTGCCCCACCCTAATTTTGTGGTGCTGGAAGCCGCCTCTGCTACCACCCGCGAGCAAGCGCAGCCTTACCAGATCCTGAATCAGCTCCGCATTCCGGCCTTGATTTACTACGCCGGCCTCGATACCACCGTGCAAGCCGCTGCCAGCGCCCGCCGCCTGCGCTCGGCTCTGGGCTACCGCCGCGGCACCCAAATCCGGGTAATTCCGCAGGTAACCGCCGATTTCCTAAAGCCCGCCCGCACCGGCCCCGATGGCCAGTGGCAGTGGCCCCAACCCGCCCCCGAGTACTGGACCGGGCTGGTTGACTGGCTGAAAGAACGATAGGAAAGGCAGTGGGGAAGGTATAGGCAAGGTCCGCTACCCTTATACAAGAACGGGGTCATGCTTCATCTAGCGTCCGCGCAGCCGCCGGCTGCGCTCGGCATGACCGTTTCTATTACTCAACTACCCACCGCTAGCTGCCGCCTACAACACCAGCAGCCCCTTCTCCCGTAGCAGCAACCAAGCGGGCGACTGGAGGAACTGCTCGAAGCTCAGGCCGCTGGTGGGGAAGGTGGCGGCGGCTTCTTTAAGCAGAAATTTGGTGTCGTAGTCGGTGCTGAGGCGGGTGAACAGCTCGGCCATCCATTGGCCGATGGCGGGCGTGGTTTTGAGTTCGAAATCCTCGGCCTGCTCATAAAAGGTGAGCGTGGCGCGGGCACCGGGGCGGGTATCCAGGGGGAGTAGCTCGGGGGCGTTTCCCAGCCAGAACAGGCGCAGGTTTTGCTTCGCAAAATCGGGTTTGGCGGGTTCCTGGAGGGCTTTCTGGATGAGCTGGCGGGGTACGGTAGTTTTGGGCACCCGGAAATCGAACCAGAAGCTCAGTGGTTCGGGCAGGGCCACGCCGTGCATGTAGTTGTAGAGGGCTTTGGCTAAGCCGGGGCCGAAAGCTTCGTGGTCGGTGCCGGTGGGGTCGTCGTGCCAGAGGTCGTTCCAGGCAAAGTTGCCGGGCTCGGGGCCGATGGCGACCACCTTGTACTTCGCCGGGTTCTTGCCCACCGGCGAGTGAGCCGTCATCGAAAACCGGTGCCAGTAGCCGCTCTGCACGATGCCGGCCTGGAACAGCTGCCGCACCACTTCCAACGAATCCACGGTTTCCTGGGCGGTTTCGGTGGGGAAGCCATACATCAGGTAAGCGTGCACCATGATGCCGGCCTGGGTAAAGCTGTCGGTTACGCGGGCCACCTGGGCAATAGTAACGCCCTTTTCCATGAGGGCCAGCAGGCGGTCGGAGGCCACCTCCAGGCCCCCGCTAATGGCAATGCAGCCCGAGGCGGCCAGTAGTCGGCACAAGTCGGGCGAAAAAGTCTTCTCGAAGCGGATGTTGCCCCACCACGTAATGCTCACCCGCCGTTTCAGCAGCTCCACGGCCAGGTCGCGCAGGGCCAGGGGTGGGGCGGCTTCGTCCACGAAGTGAAAGCCGGTCTGCCCGGTCTGGGCCACAATCTGTTCGATGCGGTCGACGAGCAGCGTGGCCGGGGCCGTTTCGTAGCGGCCGATGTAGTCCAGCGTCACGTCGCAGAAGGAGCAGCGCTTCCAGTAGCAGCCGTGGGCAATGGTGAGCTTGTTCCAGCGCCCGTCGCTCCAGAGCCGGTGCATGGGGTTAAGTACCTCAATCACCGACAAATACTCGCTCAATGGTAAATCCGAATAGTCCGGCGTGCCCACCTCGGGGTGCGGAATATCCGGCCCCGGGTGGTTGACGTATTCCACCTCGCCGGCCGTGTTGCGCAGGAAAGTACGCTGGAGCACTTTCGAGCTGTTAGCTAATAGCTGTTGGCTGTTAGCTTTTTTGTTCTGCTCTGGCTGGTCCACTTTTTCTGACGGAGAGCTAACAGCTTCCAACAGCCGCAGCCACGGCCCCTCGCCGTCGTCGAGGGTCAGGAAGTCGATGTAGTCGAAGAAGCGGGGCTCGTTGATCTGGCGCAGCTCCGTGTTGGGGTAGCCGCCGCCCATGCTGGTAACGGTGCCGGGGCGGGTTTGCTTGACGCGGGCTGCCAGCCGCAATGCCCCGTAGAGGTTGCCGGGGAAGGGCACCGTGAAGCCCACAATATCGGGTTGGGCGCGGTCGAGCAACTCGTCGAGCAGTTCTTCCAGCATCCGATCCAGCAGGTTCGGCGGGGCCTGCAAGGCCTCGTGCAGGGGCTCAAAGGTGGTGGCCGACATGGCCAGCTTCTCGGCGTAGCGCGAAAAGCCGAACTGCGGCCCCACCGTTTCCTTGATTATGTCGCCCAGGTCTTCGAGGTAGAGCGTGGCCAAATGGCGGGCCTGGTCGGTGAGGCCCATCGTACCGAAGGCGCCTTCCAGGTCGGCCACGTTGTCGAAGCGGCTGGCTTCGGGCAGGAAGCGCGCGTGGCAGATGCGGGACGCCAGGGTATTGTCCTTATTCTGCAGAAACCGGATAACCGGTTCAATCGTGCTCAGGTAGCTGTTGCGCAGCCGCAGCATCCGGTGGGCATTGTCGCTAAGCGAAAACTCCCCGGCTTCGATTTCGGCGAAAACCCGCGTCAGACCCGCCTTTGAGAACAGCTTCAGCACCAGCTCCAGCCCTAAATCAGCCTGGGCAACGTGGTAGCCACGCGCGCCCAAAAACCCCTTCAGGTAGGCCGTGGCCGGGTAGGGGGTGTTGAGCTGCGTGAGCGGCGGGGTAATGAGCAGGATGCGAGGCGACGACGTAGTAGGCACGGGAGCAACAACCGCCAACCGGCAGCAAAGGTGCCCGCAAAGGTACGGCCCAGTCGGTTGTGGTATCTTCCCTGCGATGAGTTGCTACTGATGCCGGTAGATTCTCCTGATACACCAGCGCAACAGCTTCACATTTATGCTTAGGGCAAAAGAAACAGGACCCCGAAATCCCAAGTCAGGCGTAAAAAACTAAAGCCGTTCAACTAACCTTAACAGGCAGTTGAACGGCTTTAGCACTTGAAATGCGTTTGTATTTGCTGACTAGGTCAGTTGGTCTAGCGAGAGGCGACTGGGCATAAGGTCGCGGCGAAATTCGCTTACGGAGCGGCCCGTTACCTGGCGGAACTGGTTGCTCAGGTGCTGGCCGGAGCTGTAGCGCATCTTCTCAGCAATCTCGCTCAGTGTCATTTCATTATAGCTCAGCATCTCCTTTACGCGCTCAATTTTAAGGCGGATCAGGTATTTCTCGATGGTGAGGTTGGCGGTGCGCGAGAATACTTTGCTTAGGTGCGAGTAAGTGGCCGCGAACCGGTCGGTGAGGAAGGCGGAGGTCGTTAGGGGCATCCGGGCAGTGCGCAGGTGCTCCAAGTATTCCACCAGCGCCGTTTTGATTTGCTCGGTGAGCTGATCGGCGCGGCCCATCACCACATCGAAACCAGCTTCGCGCAGCATAGGAGCTATGGCGGCGGGGTCGGCGGGCGTGGTTTGGTCTAATTGGGCCTGGCCTAGCTTTACGTCGGTAGGAGTATAGCCAGCCTGTTCGAGCAGATTGCGCACGGCATCGATGCAACGGGGGCAGACCATGTTTTTGATGTGGAGCAGAGTCGTTTTCACGGGCGAGGTTGTGTGGATTTCAGCCGCTTGACGGCGGCACGAGGTGGTTTACGGGAAACACCGGCAGAAGGTGCACCGGGTTTGCGCCGAACGGGCGAAGATTCGGTCCAAGCCGCACCAAACCAGTTGGCTGCTGCCCATGTTACAAAGGGCACCGCGCCAAGAAAGGTTACGGCCAACAGCCAGAAAAATACAAAAAAAGCACCGAACAACCGTCCAAAAAACTGGTCGCCGAACCCGAAAAGATAGCCAATCAGCAGCAGGGCCAGCAATAGGCTGCTACTGGCTAGTATTAGCATGCGGCGCACCAACGGTGCAAACGCAAGGGAGGAGGAAGCAGATCGAGTCATGGGATACGGAATAATACGCCAAGGCCAGCAAATATAAGCGGCTGCCTCTGGGTGGAGGCCGCCACCGTAAAAACCTGAAACCCGGGCCGGCCCGATGAGTTGAGTAAGCAGTTAGCGCATGCTCCCCGAATGCAGCCTCCGCAGAAACTACCGCCGCAACCAGCCGTACAGCCTACCAGTTGATTTCTCCTCCTCCCTTACTTCTCTCCCATGAAAATGATTTCCGCGCTTCGCCCCCTGGCCGCCATGCTGCTCCTGACGGGTTCCCTAACTGCTTGCAGCACCGGCTCCGATAACGGCTCGACCAACGTAGAGCGCGACGACAATAAGAGCCCCGACCCAACCGATATGCGCCCCAACAACACCGGCGCCGATTCGGCTACGGCCGGCCTCAACCCCGACACGGCCCGTACCAGCGTCCGCGACCAGTACGAAAACGCCGCCGATGCCAAAGACCGCAACCGCGACGGCATCGCCGACTAGCGGCTAACAACCGCGTGCTCCTGACTCCAAAAAAGGTCCGCTTCCCTTTCGGGAAGCGGACCTTTCGGTTTCTTAATACGGGCCGGACACTAATATAGAAGCCCAGAAATTGCAGGTTCGGATCGGCTATGGATAGGTGATTGGAGGTAACATAAAGTCAACTGCTGATGCTGCGGGTGTCAGCCTGGAGGCTTAGTAGAACACGAAGCCGTTGGGACCAATACCAACTGCGAACGAGTCAATCGGGGCACCGGTGGGGCGGTAGCGAATCACTTTGCCGGCCGCCGTGAACGGGGCCCGGCTGCCATAGATGGTGCCATCCTGCGGGTCGACGCCCAGCCCGCGGAAGGTACCCTGCCGAATGAGGGGCGTAGTAGGGAGAGTGGCCTCGGTGATGCTGACCGTGTACACGCCGCCCAAGTAGGTGTAATACAACTGGTCGCGGCTGCCGTTGATGGTCAGGTTGCCCGGGGAACTTTGGTTGGAGGCCGTTTCGCGGGTCGTAGCTGTAAGCTGGCCGGGAATAATCATCGAGAGGCTGCCCTTGGTAACCAGGGTAGGGTTGGGGTTATACACCACCTTGCCGCTGCTCAGCACCCACACCCGGCCGTTGCGGTCACCTACCACACTGTTGGGGCCGTCGCCTACCGGAATGGTGCCTTCTACCTGGTCGGTGCTAGTATTGATGACCGTGACGGTATTGCCGCCGTTGTTGGTTACGTAGAGGCGCGAACCTACCACGGCCAACTGCTCGGGCTGGCTGCCCACCTCAATGGTCTTGGTCACCTTGTTCGTCTTCAGGTCGATAACCGATACCTGGCCATTAGCGCCGCTGTACGTTACTGTTTCCGTAACGTAGCCCTTGTCCGAGGAAGCAGACGCGAAGTAGCGCGGCATCTTGAGGTTGCTGATCGTGGCCTTCGACTTGAATTTAGCCAGCGATACTACTTCCACTTTATTGCTGTTATTGACCACAATATAGCCTAGGCTGTCGCGCACGGCCATGCTCTGGGCCACGTCGCCGAGCGGTGCTCCTTTATTGGAAGAGGCAAAAAGGGCTAGGTTGGTAACCGAGCTGCTGGCCTTGCTGAAGAGGCTGATATCGGCATTGGAGCGCGTGAAATTGCCCTCATTCACCACAAACACGGAGTTCGTAATGATGGGCGCCGGGCCGGGGTTAGGGTCGTTTTCGGGGTCGCAGGCCAGCAGGCTAAGGGTGGCGGCGCTGCCCAGCAGCAGGCGAGCGGGCAGGCTGGCAAAAGCGGAGAATGGTTTCATTAAAAGGGAACTGTTAGTGGTTATTTATCAGGTTTGAGTCATTGGCAATTGGTTGCTAATTATCAGTTGCTAGTTGTCAGCATAGAATACGCTGGCAACTGGCAACTGACTCTCAGCGCCAGAGCACGCGCAGGCTCAGGCTGCCGTTGCGCCCCGGCAGCGCCCGGTTCTGGTAGCTCTGGTAGTCTTGGTTAGTGAGGTTGTAGCCCTGGGCCAGCACCAGTAGCCGCCAGCCCGGCCCCACGGCCAGCGTGCGGCCCACCGAAGCGTTCAGCAGCAGGTAGCCGGGCAGAAACGCGGTGGCTGAGGCATCGGTGTAGCGGTAACCGGTGTAGGTGAGCGTGGTGCCGAGCTGCCAGCCACGCCAGGCTTGGTCGGTGCTGAAGGCGGCCGAATGCAGCGGCACAAAGGGCAGTTGCCGGCCCACTGGGTCGGAGTCGGCGGCGGTGCCTTGGGTTTTTTCGGTTTGGGTGAGGGCGTAGGAGCCCCGGGCCGTGAGTTGGTAGGTGCCGCCCGGCGTCCAACGCAGCTCGGTGCTGGCTTCCAGGCCGCGGGCCTGCACCTGCCGCAAATTGCGCGGCGACCAGTACCGCTCGCCCGGGGTCCACTGCACCCAGTTGTCTACCAGCTGCTGGTGGGCTGTGAGTTCGGTTTTCAGGCGTAGCCGGGGCGTGGCCGTGAGGGTATGAACCAGCCCGCCCTCGTAGCCAAAGCTTTCCTCGGGCAGCAAATTGGGGTTGCCGCCGGGGCGCCAGTATCGTTCGTTGAGGGTGGGGGCGCGGTAACTGCGCGAAGCATTGGCCTTGAGGCTTAGCGCGTGGGAGCCGCCGGCCAGGGCAAGCCACTCGGCCCCGGCGGTGGGGGTGAGGGGCGGCTGCCGGCCCGGCAGCACGGCCTGGCGCAGGTTCAGCGAGAGTTGCAGGCGGGGGCGCGGGTCGTAGCGCAGCAGCAAGAAGGCAGAGTAGCGGTTTTCGGTGCGTGGGGCCGCGCCGTAGCCATCTACCCAGGCCGCGAAGTGCTGGGTCTCGGCTCCGAGCCGGGCCGAGGCGTTGGAAGCCAGCCGCCAGGTATGCTCGGCCTGGGCCTGGGTGGTGCGCACGCTCGATTCGCTCAGCCCGTTCAGGTTGTCGCGGTAGTTGAGCACGTCTTCGAACCAGGCCGCCCGGGCCGCCCACTCGTGGCGGGTACTCACGTGGCGGTAGCCGGCCGTCAGGCGGCGGCTCTGGTCGCGCTCTTGGGCGTGGGTGTTGTTGGTGCCGATGCCGGGCTGAATCTGCCGGTCGGCATCGGTGAGCCAGACGGCGGCCGTCAGCTCGCTGGCCGCGCCCAGCCGCACCGTGGCATCCTGGCTGAAGCTGATCTGGCGGAAGGCTGCGTTTTCCTGGCGGCGCGACACTCGCTGGCCACCTTCGCTCGCGTAGTAAGGGAAGTCGTTGTCGGCCCGGCGGTAGCTCAGGCTGGTGCGTAGGGCTAGCACTTGGTTGCTGAAGCTGGCCATGAGCAGGCTCGCACCCAGCCCGAAGCTGCCGTAGTCGGCCTGGGCCGCGCCCTGCCAGCCCCGGCCCCACGTATCGGCAGCGGCAGCCGAACTGAGCCGCACCGTGCCGCCCACCGCCCCGTTGCCGTAAGTAGCTCCGGCCGGTCCGGGCTGAATTTCGATCTGGGTGGTGCCACTCACGGGCAGCAGCGAAAAATCGGCTTCCCCCAACGACGGCAGGTTGATGTTGAAGCCATTCCAGAGTACGGCCGTGTGGCGGGCCGAAGTGCCCCGCAGCGCAATAGATGAGAGTTGGCCGGGCCCGTAATTCTTGAGGTAGAGCGCCGTGCGGGCGCTCAGCACATCGGCTAGCGTGCCGGTCCGGTACTTATCGAGGGCCAGCGAGTCGAGCGTAAGCTGGCGGCTGCCCACGGCAAAGCGCGTAGCCCGTATCCCGGCCACCCGCACGGCGGGCAACTGCAGCACGCGGGCCGTGTCGGGCGAGTTGGTGCCCATCTGGGCAGCCGCTGGCTGCGCCGTGGCTGTCAGTAGCGCGGCTGTCAGCCACACCAACGGGCCGGCCGGGCCGGTAAGAAAACGCGTCTGGAGAACCAAAATTTTCGTAGCCGAAAAATTCAGTTCAAAACTTTACCGGACTGCCAGCTGGCAAGCTGCCAGCTGACCCGGGCAAGCCGAGGTTGAAAACAGAGGGGTATTTTGCGGCCCCGAAAAGCCGCTACTGTATTCATTCTCCGCCCTTCCACCGAGGGCGCTGAACATGGGGAAACGCAAAGGCAGGTCTCCTGGCTTGCTCCGGGCGCGTCGCCTTCCCATTTCGGCCGCTCATCTTCAAAAGAAGAACAGCTAGTTGAAACAGTGGCCGGTGATGACGCGCCGACTCATGAAGCGTACAGTTGCGGGGACAGCTCCGGCATTAAACCGGATTCCCTTTTCAGCCTCGCCCCCCAATCGGGGTCCGGCCACCTTTACGAAGGCAAAGATAGGCGAAGGAATCAGAAGTGTGCAGGAATAGATGAGAAGTGAGAAAGGATACGAGAACTGCGCTAAACAGAACGTCATTCAGAGCGCAGCGAAGAATCTCGCTTGCCAAACTAATTGTTACTGTCTGGTATGGTACCAACAATGTCAGCAAGCGAGATTCTTCGCTGCGCTCTGAATGATGTTGTGTTTGTGCTCGATTCCCGTATCCTTTCTCACCTCTCACCTCTCACCTCTCCTCATGAAGCTGCCCGCCGAGTTCTACCGCCGCCCCGACCCCGTGCAGATTGCCCGCGACCTGCTGGGTAAGCACGTTTTCTCACGGGTAGATGGGGTGCTGACTGGTGGCCGAATCATCGAAGCCGAAGCCTATTCCCATCTCGGCGACGATTCCATGCAGCTGCACCTGAAGCGGCGCGGCTCCCACGGCCACGCCCTGCGCGAGCCCGGCGGCCGGGCTTACCTCTACAGCGTGTACCGGCAGCATACGATGTTCAATATCGGCACCAACGCGGCCGACAAGTCCGATACCGTATTGTTGCGGGCCATCGAGCCGCTGGTGGGAATCGAAACCATGCAGCAGCGCCGCGGCCCGGTGGCCCAGAACGTCCGCAAAATTGCGGCTGGCCCAGCCATGCTCACCCAGGCCCTCGCCCTCACGCCCGCCCTTACCGGCACCGACCTGCAAGGCGACGTGCTCTGGCTCGAAGACCACAGCGAAATCATCCCCGACGCCCGTATTCTGGCTGGTCCCCGCATCGGTCTGGAGTACGCTGGCCCTACCGCCGCCAACCTGCCCTGGCGCTTCCAGGTCACGGATTAGCGCGCATTTCAACGGGTTGTACGGATTTTGTAGCCGGCGCTAGCATTGCCGGTTCCTGAAGGAGAAACCAGATAAAGGCCACCTCATTTGAGGTGGCCTTTCGATTTTCAATCGACTACAAAATCCGTACAATCCGCTAAAATCCGTGCTAATCCGTGACCTGTTTATCGCAAACCAGTACCATCAGCTTGCCTTCGTGGCTGGTGGTGGCGAACAAGTAGGTGTCGCCGCCCTCGCGGATGCCGGTGCGGTGGCGGAACTCGGCCACCGAGTCGGGGAAGTTGCGGGTCGTGACGTGGGCCCGGAGCTCGGGGCCGAGGTGGGCACGCAGGGCAGCGGTATCATATTTCTCCGTAGCTAGAATCCGGAAGATGCGGCCCGGAAAATCGGGGTGCAGCGTATCGGAGGTGTAGAGGTGGCTGTGCTGGTGGAGCTTGAACATCTCGTAAGCCGTGCCGATACTCTTGAAAGCGCCTGCCTTCAGAATAGCCGCATTGGGCTCGTAGAGAAACTGCCGGGGCTCGGCGTAGCGGGGCACCGCCCGGGCCTCGCGGGCCCGATTCAGCCGAAACTCCTGCTGCTGGCCGTTGCGCAGCAGGTTCACCGCGTACCGCTCGGGGTCGACGGCCGCCTCGGGTCCCAACTCGTAAAGCACCTCCTTACACTCATTCTCGACGGCTACCACCCACAACCGCCGCACGTGGCCGAGCTCTTTAATGGCCAACTCAATGTCGAGCATGGGCGAGGTTTTGAGCAGTACCCGCTGCCCCTTTTGCAGTAGCAGCGGCAGCAGGCGCAGCACGTCGGGCTCGCAGTCCTGGAAGCGGAAAGTTTTTTTGGCGGCGTTGTCGCGCCGGGCCGGGTCAAGGTAAATCCAGTCGAACGTATCGGGGGTGCTCCGCAGAAACTGGACGGCGTCGGCGGTGTGACAAACCACGTTCTCGATGCCCAGTTGGGCCAAGTTGAAGCGTACGACATCGGCCAGCGCACCGTGGCGCTCCACGTAATGTACCTCGTTTACGGTAGCGGCGAAATGGGCAGCATCCACCCCAAAACCGCCGGTGAGGTCGGCCAGTCGGTGGCCCTTTACTAATGAGGCCTTAAAGGCAGCCGTGCGGTCCGAGGAGGCTTGCTCGACCGAAAGGGCGGGCGGAAAAACCAGGTCGGGGTTGGCAGCCCAGGTCGGGATTTTAAGCCGGGCCTTCTGGCGGGCCTGAATCTGGCGCACCAATTCAGGAACGGGCAGACTAGGGTGGCGGCGGGCTTGCAGGGCCAGTTGGGCGGGGTCGTCGTGCAGGTGCTGGGCAACGTATTGCCGCGACGCCGCGGGCAGCGGGTATTCCATGCGGGGTAACTACGGGAAACCGGCTGGCCCGGACTAAAAAGCCTGGGCTGGCCGGGAGAAAAGGCCAGCCCAAACCTAAGCAGGAATCCGGCAAATGGCCAAGCTGGGCCGTAATGGCCGTACTACAGGCTAAACGAAAAGCAGCGGCGTACAGCTGCCAACTGGGCCATCATGCCGCTGCCGGCTGCACTTGCCAACCCGCTACGGGGGCGCAAACCGCTAATGCAGGTTCCAGCTCAGGGCCAGCAACGGCCGGCCGGTTGCGCTGGTTGCCAGCCCCACAGTACCGGGCTGCAGCCGTTGGAGCAAACCGACGCGGGCTGCTGGCATGCCTGCATTATGGGCTTCCACGGCCCGCTGGAAGTGCGAATTCGTGTTGCGGACAATGAAGATGTTGCTCAGCAGGCTCACGGCAGCTACCCCAATAGCTACTTTCTGGGTGCCATTGAAGTACTGATAGTCGTTGCTTTTGGCCAGCACCTGCTGCCCATACACCCCTACGGCACCCACGAACGTCAGCCGCTCGGCCACAAACAGCCATTTCTGGCGGCGGTAGCTGTTAAGGGCATCAAGCGCCTCCTCGTTGCCGGCCAGGTAAGGCCGCAGCTGCTGGCCGAAAAAACCCGCGTTCTGGTAATCCTTGTCGGTTTTTGCGCTGCCTTGGGCGAAGAAGAAGTTCTTCTGCACGCCGTTCAGCCCCCGGCCCTGGTCCTCCGGAGATAATTGAATGGGAGCCGACTGTTGCGCCTGGGCGCCTAAGCCCAAACCAGTCAGGCAGATGGCGGTGAGGGCAGTCCGGCGTAGCGCACGAACAATAGAAGAGGAGGGCCAGTAAAGCATGAGGGCAAAATTAAGGGATGTCAGCTCGGATTACTAAAGCACCTGACGTGGAAAAAGTGCAATTCATCGAGAAAAAGATCTGGCCCGTTCAACAAAAGCAGCATGGTATTCGTTGTGCCATCTAATTCATCCCCCTAACTACGCTTATGAAACTTCTGCCCTTCCTCCGTCCAGCTGCCCTTCTAGCCACATTACCCGCTATGCTAGCTTTTTCGGCTTGCAACAAAGACGATGATAAGCCCGCTCCGGCTCAGGCTCGGGTACTGGCTGTGCAAGCCGCGCCTTCGGCTAATGTGCAGGTAAAAGTGTTAGTTGATACCAAGAATGTTGGCCAGCTCAGCTACGGCCAAAACATCCAGAACGGCAATTACACGAGTGTAGACGCAGGTTCGCGTATGATTTACGTCAACGATGCATCGTCTAACAACACCATTGCCAGCCTCAAAACCACTTTCGACCAAAACAAGAGCTATTCGATTTTCGCCTATTCGCCCACTACTGCGCTGGGTTCGGCCGACATTTTGGTAACGCCCGACGATTTGATGGTGCCCACTGCTGGCAAGGCTAAAATCCGCATCGTTAATTTGGGCGTTAGCCTTACCAACCCTGTTAGCTTGTCGGTGCTCCTACCCCAGGGCGGTACCAGCGACATTGTTCCGATGGTGGCTTTTGCTAAAGCATCGGCGTTCACTGAAATCACCCCTGGTCCTTACAACTTCGCGGTTTCGACCGGTACCGGAACCTCTGCCGTTGTGGAAGCTATGGTAGGAGACGGCAATGGCAACACGGCTGTCTCGCGCACTTATGAAGCCGGCAAAATCTACACGGTAGTCCTGCGCGGCGTCAAGAGTAGCGCGGTAGCTACCGACCTGCGCCTGAAGGCCAGCGTCATCCAGAACAATTAAGCTGGGCCGGATAACGGCTACCAGCAGATCACAAAAAAACCGCCGATGAGAATCGGCGGGTTTTTTTTGTGAAGTCAACTAGCTGTTGATCAGTTGAAAGGGAAATGATAACTTATTGAATAACTTTGTGGTTTAGAGACGAACACGCACACAGCTACAACTTACCACCATGGTAGAAACCAAGACGACGGCCTACGTGCCCTATAAAGTAAAAGACATGAGCCTCGCTGAGTGGGGCCGCAAGGAAATGCGCTTGGCTGAGGCCGAGATGCCCGGCCTGATGGCCCTGCGCGAGGAGTATGGCGCCAGCCAACCCCTTAAGGGTGCCCGTGTGGCTGGCTGCCTGCACATGACCATCCAAACTGCGGTCCTCATCGAAACGCTCACTGCCCTCGGCGCCGACGTTACGTGGTCGTCGTGCAACATCTTCTCGACCCAGGACCACGCCGCCGCGGCTGTTGCCGCCGCTGGTATTCCGGTGTATGCCTGGAAAGGCATGACGGAGGAGGAATTCAACTGGTGCATTGAGCAGACGCTGTTTTTCGGCGAGAAGCGCGAGCCCCTGAACATGATTCTCGACGACGGTGGCGACCTGACCAACATGGTGCTCAACCAGTTTCCCGAACTGGCGGCCGGCATCAAAGGGCTGTCGGAAGAAACCACGACTGGCGTCCTGCGCCTGCTCGACCGGGTGAAGGCCGGCACGCTGCCCATGCCCGCGTTCAACATCAACGACTCGGTAACTAAGTCGAAATTCGACAACAAGTATGGTTGCAAAGAGTCGGCTGTAGATGCTATCCGCCGGGCAACCGACGTGATGATGGCTGGTAAAATTGCTGTAGTAGCCGGTTACGGCGACGTAGGAAAAGGCACCGCTGCTTCGTTGCGTGGTGCTGGTGCCCGCGTTATCGTTACCGAAATTGACCCCATTTGCGCCCTGCAGGCTGCCATGGATGGCTACGCGGTGAAGAAGATGGAAACCGCCATCAAAGAGGCCGACATCGTGGTAACCGCTACCGGCAACTGCGACATCATCACCGAGGAGTCGTTCCGCGCCCTTAAAGACAAGGCTATTGTCTGCAACATCGGTCACTTCGACGATGAAATCGACATGGCTTGGCTCAACAAAAACTACGGTCACACCAAAGACACCATCAAGCCCCAGGTGGACCTGTACACCATCGAAGGCAAGGAAATCATCGTGCTGGCCGAAGGCCGCTTGGTGAACCTGGGTTGCGCCACCGGCCACCCTTCATTCGTGATGTCGAACTCGTTCACCAACCAGGTTTTGGCGCAGTTGGAGCTGTGGCAGAATGCTGACCAATACGAGAACCAAGTGTACACCCTGCCCAAGCACCTCGATGAGAAGGTAGCCCGCCTGCACCTTGCCAAAATTGGCGTGGAGCTGGAGGAACTTCGTCCACATCAGGCCAAGTACATTGGTGTAGACGTGGAAGGCCCGTTCAAGTCGGATCTATACCGCTACTAGGCCATCTGGCTGCGTAAAAGCTAAAATCCCCGCCCGGCATTGCGCCGGGCGGGGATTTTAGCTTTGCAGGAGGCGAGCTTCCAAGTCAATCAGGATAGTTATTTTACCGTGCCTCTAGGGCCCATCTTGCCGGGCTTGGGCAAAGTGCCCTCGTACGTTTCAAATTCAGTGAACATATTGTAATTCAGTAGATTCCAGCGGTGTATCATCCGAATCTCATAGGTTGGCACACTGTCCCGGTCAATGTTCGTGACGCCTCCCATAGGCGTCCACTCGTGTCCGGCCACCAAGCCGTTAACACTTGCTGTAAGTCTGACAGGGGTCAATTCCGGGTCGTTCGCCCGATAGGATGCCCTGACATACAGCTTTAGTTGATTCCCGATTGGCCGGGTAACATACGTCAGGAGGGGGGCTTTATGGAAATTGGAAACTCGGGTATGGTGTACAAGATTTTCATTAATGGTTTCTTCCGACTTAGAGGATCCGCCGCGAAAGCCGAAAAGGCCCACCATAAAGAGAACAGCAATGCCTTTTCCTACCTGCTGCCCTATGAGTTTAAACACCCGCCAGAAGGCATAAAATATCAGCGCAATCAGTAACAAATTCAATATCGACCAGACAAGTGTCATAAATCAATGGGTCTTAGATTGTAAAGAGGAGTCGTTCAGGGGCTTAAATATAGAAAATGTTGATTACTCTGCGCGATAATTTTACTATTCAAAGAACTTCTGACCCACCATCTCCTCTGTCTGCTCCCAGAGTTGCCGGGATTTGGCGGGGGCGGTTAAATCGTGCTTCACAGGCGCGGCCTTTTCCTTGACGAAGTAGCCACCGCTCACCTGCCCGCCAATGGGGTTGGTGGCCAGAAATAGCGTGGTGCGGGCGCTTTGTTCGGCCGAAATCATGAAGGGCCGGCCTAGCTGGAAGAGCCAGCTTAGTAGGCCATCCGAATCGGCAGCGAAGTTGCTGGCCACCGCCCCCGGGTGCAGCGTGTTGGTAACTATGTTGCTGATGTCCCGCTCACGCAGCTGCCGGGCCAATTCCTGAGTAAAGAGGATGTTGTAGAGCTTGGTGTTGCCATACTGCCACATGGGGCTGTAGTTGTGCTCCTGGTTGAGGTCGGTCAGTTTGGGGTTGGAGAAGCGGTAGGCCATGGAGGCCACGTTGATGATACGGGCGGCGGGGCTTTTCTCCAGGGCCGGCAGGAGCAAGCTGGTGAGCAGAAACGGCCCGAGGTGGTTGGTGGCCAGCGTCATCTCGAAACCATCGGCCGATTCCGCGCGCTCATTGCCGAACAAGATGCCAGCGTTATTGATGAGTAGGTCGAGGTGGTCGTAGCGCTGGCGGAACTCGGCCGCTGCTCGCCGCACTTGGCTTAGGTCGGAAAGGTCGCAGAGCAGCACATCGACGCGCTGGCCTGACCGAGCTATGGCCTGGAATTCTTGGCGCACGCGGGCCGCTTTTGCGGCGTTGCGAGCCAGCAGAATTACGTGGTAGCCTTGGCGTACCAGTTCGCGGGCCGTTACCTGGCCAATGCCGGAAGTAGCGCCCGTTACGAGGGCAATAGAATCAGTGGGAGTAGTCATAGGGAAGAAAAAAGATTGATAATCAAGCTATACGCGGGGCCCGTTGCGTAGTTGGCCACGTGCATCACGGCCGGAAGCATCGGGGCCGACGGCTGGGAAGCGGGAATATATTATGCCAGCATTGCCCTTCCCGAATCACTGGGAGCTTCAGAATGGCGGCCAGCTAGCGTTGCCCGACGCTGAACCAGGAAATGCCCAGGTAGCCAGCATGCGCGGCCACGCTTACCGAGTCGCCGGGCACTATTTGCTGGTATACCCGCTTTGAAATCGTTGCTTCGGTGTTGGCAGTAGGCCGTTGCGGCCAAGGGCTTAACTGCAACTGGTAGGAAGTCGGAAAATCTCCGCTGGTGTACTTGCGCACCACTGCCGCCGGATGTACCACCACGGCCGACGTATCGAAGCTACAGTTGAGCAGGACTGCCGCGCCGTAGCTGTAGGGCAGCGCCATAAACAACAGCAGCACCCAAGACGGCCACCCTGCCCGGCCACCCACCATAAACTCCCGGTTGACCATGGCCAAGAGCAGCAGTAACAAGGCCGCGCCTGGCACTACGAGTTGCCACAGGCTGGCATATTCCAAAATGTCGTAGTCCAGCAAGGCTCGTAGCGCCAGCAACAGGCTGGGCATCAGAAACAGGGGCAATAGGCTGGGGTAAGCATTATTGGCTAGCTCATCGATCCGGAGCGTGCCTGGGTGCAGCCAGATGGCCACTACCCCCACCATCGGCAAGCTCACGGCCACCGCCACGCACACTTGGTAGGGAGTGGGGTAGGCCAGCAACCAGAGCGTTACCAACCAGCCCAACCCGTTCAGCCAGTGTGCGGTTCGGCGGGCCTGCTCCAGGCTTTCCTCCCGTCGTTCCGGTCGCCAGCCGTGGCGCACATCGGCCAGTACGGTCTGCTGATGCTGGGTCAGGGCTACTGCGTTCAGGTCGGGATACCGGGCGCCAGCCAGCGCTGGATGGCCGCGTAATGTTCGGTTGTTTCATGAATTTTGAGCCGCGGAAGTCCAGCCCGGGCGGGGTGTATGAACGTGTGGCGTGCCTCAACCGTGAAACCCGCCACTGCCTCGCGGGGCAGCTCCCGGTACCGGCCCACACTCCGAACACTGAGGAGCGTGGGCGAAATGGTGAGTTGCCAGCGCTGGATTTCCAGGATGGCGTAGCCAATAAACGCAACCATTCCCGCGCCCAGCAGAGAGAACAGCGCCAACGCATAAAATGGGGCGTCAGGGTCCTTATCAAACAGGAGAAAGGGCAGTGTGCCGCCGCTCAGCGCCAGAATTGGCCCCACGCTATAGATAAAGATTCGCCAGCCCCAGGCAGTCCGGAAACATTGGCTGGGGTTAGATGGTGGGAGCGTGAAGTGGGGCATGGGGTAGGAAAGGCCCCAAGTTACTGGGTGGCCTGCCCGTTCCAAAGCTTCGTTGCCTTGGGCTACTGCTCCACCAAGAGCCGGCGCGTTACAACCCGTCCACGCGCCTCAGGCTGACTGATGCGCAGCAGGTAACTGCCAGCCGGCAACTCGGCTACGGTAAAAGTGAGGTGCGGACCCGTGACCGGATAGGTGCGCTGGCGGCGGCCTTGGTTGTCGTAGAGCGTTACGGTGCCAGCGGCCGGCTCCGTGAAATCCAGTGTTACCAGGTCGCGGGCCGGGTTGGGATAAGGGCCGGTCAAGGTCGCCGGTTGCGGCGCCGGCAGAGTTCGGGCTGATTGATAGGAGGGAAGCACCCGGTAAACCGGACTGCTGTCGGTCTGGGCCCGGTAAAAGTTCCGTAGTTGCCGGCCGTCGAAGCGCAGGCGGAAACTGTCGGCTCTCGGGTTGCCGAAGCGCACCAGTTCCGCGAAGCCGCCGTGCCGCACCCGGGCGCTAAGGGCCTGCATTTGCTGGTAGCCGGTATTGAAGCCCTGGATTCGTCCGTGCCGGATGCGCGCCGCATGTACCCAACTCGTGGCGTCGGGGCCAGTCTGCACGAAGTAATACAGCCCGCGAAACCGGGATACGCGGGCAACCAGCACGGTATCGGCCGTGGCATCGGTCAGGATATTCTGGCCGGTGCGGGCGTCGTAAGTGAGCCGGAGGCGGATCGTATCGTCGGGGCCGACCAACGTGAATTCGGGTTCCAGCACCCGCCGCAGGTTCAGCGGCCTCGGCACCGGCAGCGCGTCGAACTGCGCGGCGGGCTGCCAGTTAATCGTTTCACCCTCACAACCCGCCAGCAGCAGGCCCAAACCAACAAAAACGCGCGTTCTCATGGGTGATAAGATTAGGTGACAGGGTAATCTGAATACCGCATCTGCGTCTTGGGTAACCCAACCCGGCGGTGCACCCGCCAAAACCACGATATTTGCCCGCTATGCCCGCCGTTCCTCTCTCCGTCGTCATCATTACCTTCAACGAGGAAGCCAACATTGCCCGCTGCCTCGAAGCCGCCCGCCCGGTGGCCGACGAGTTGCTGGTAGTTGACAGCTTCTCGACCGACCGTACTGTGGAAATCTGCCGGGCGCTGGGCGCACGGGTGGTGCAACACGCCTTCGAAGGTTACGTCGAGCAGAAGAACTTCGCCACCGCACAGGCCGGACACGACTACGTCCTGCAGCTTGACGCCGACGAAGTGCTGACCGAAGAGCTGCGCGCCAGCGTGCTGGCTGCCAAAACGCAGTGGCAGGGCGGCGGCTACACGCTGGCCCGGCTCACCAACTACTGTGGCTCCTGGGTGCGGCACGGGGGCTGGTATCCCGACCGCAAGCTGCGCCTCTACGACCGTCGCCTGGGCCGCTGGGAAGGGCTGCTGCTGCATGAACGCTACGAGCTGCGCGCCGGCCACCCCACCCCGCTGCCCCTGGCCGGCGACGCGCTGCACTATTCCTACACGTCGGTTGAGCAGCATGTAGCTCAACTCAACCGCTTCACCAGTCTGGCCGCCGAAGAGCTCTGGCAGAAAGATAAGCGACAGGTTTCCGCCTTCCATCTGCTGCTGAAACCAAGCTGGAAATTCGTGCACGGCTACGTTATCCAGGGCGGATTCCGCGACGGTTTCGCGGGGCTGAGCATCGCCGTGATTTCGGCTTGGGGCGTATTTCTCAAATTTGCCAAGCTTAAAACCCGCTCTGCCGCATGAGCCGCACCTTTATTATCAGCCGGACCGATGCCATTGGCGACGTGGTGCTGACGCTGCCCGTAGCCGGCCAGCTGCACCAGTTGTTTCCGGGTTGCCGGGTGCTGCTGCTGGGCCGCACCTACACTCGCGCCGTAGCCGACGCCTGCCCCTGGATCGACGACTTCGTGAACCTAGACGAGCTGCAGCAGCTGCCGCCTAACCAGCAGGTGGCGGCGTTGCGCGCTACCGGGGCAGATACCATTGTGCACGTTTTCCCCGACAAGCACCTGGCCCGCATTGCCTGGCTGGCGGGTATCCGGCAGCGCATCGGCACCCGCAACCGGTGGTTTCACTGGCTTACCTGCAACCGCCTAGTCAAGCTCAGCCGCCGCCACTCCGACCTGCATGAAAGCCAGCTGAACCTAGCTTTGCTGAGCCCGCTAGGCGAAACCGGCCCGCTGCCGCTACCCCAAGTGGCCGCGCTGGTGAAGCTGACGCCCACTGTGCCACTACGCCCCGCGTTGCGTGAGTTGCTAGCGGCCCGTACCCCGGAACAGCTCAACGTGGTGCTGCACCCCCGCAGCCGGGGCAGTGCCCGCGAGTGGGGGCTGCCGCACTTCGGCCAGCTGGCCCGGCTGCTGCACGCGGCGGGCCACCGGGTCTTTATCTCAGGCACGGCAGCCGAAGGGGCCGAGCTGCGCGACTGGCTCACCGAACATCAGCAATACCTCGCCGCCAACCTCACCGGCCAGTTGGAGCTGCCTGAATTCCTGGCGCTGCTGGCCTCCGCAGACGGTATCGTGGCCGGTAGCACCGGCCCACTGCACCTGGCGGCCGCGCTGGGGCGGCACGCGCTGGGCCTCTACCCGCCCATCCGGCCCATGCACCCCGGCCGCTGGGCCCCGCTCGGCCCCCACGCCAACTACTTAGTGTTCGACCGCCCCGATTGCCAGGATTGCCAGGCCCAACCTGCGGCCTGCACCTGCATCAAAGCCCTGGAGCCAGCCCTCGTGCTGGCCCGGGTGCAACAGTGGCAGCCCTTGCCGCCCGCAGCTTTATAAGCTACCTCGCCCATGCTGATGCACGCTCCTGATTCTCCCGCTAAACCCACTGGCTGGCCAGCTTGGTGGCGCTCCGGCCGACTCTCCCAATACCTGCTGCTGCTAGCCTGCGTGGCCGGCGTGGTAGGGTTGCTGGCTTCGCGGGCGCTGGTGGCGCTGGCCCCGGTAGTGGGTGTCGTGGCCGCGCTAGCCAACCCCGACCTGCGCCAACAGATGCCCCGCTGGCTGCAGCTGCGCACCACCTGGGCGCCCGCGGGCCTGTATTTGCTGCTGGTGCTGAGTGGCCTTTACACCCACGAGTGGGCCGTATGGCGACACGAGCTATTTCGGCAACTGCCTTGGGTAGGAGTGCCGCTGGTTTTTGGGTTGGCCGTGCCCCTCACGGCCCGGCAGCGGTTCGCGGTGGGCTGCCTGTTCGTGGGCGGCGTAGCGGCAGTGGGCACGGCCACGCTAGGGCAATACCTACTCGACCCCTCCGCCGCCAACGAATCGTTCCGGCTGGGCCAGAGCATGCCCTCGATTACCCGCATTTTCCACATCCATTTCGGCCTAATGCTGGCGCTGGCCGCTTTTTTTGGCTTCCGGCTCAGTCGGACTCCCGACCTGATCCGCTGGGGGCGGATAGCGCTGGGGCTGGCAACCGGATTAACCGTGCTGGCGCTTCACGTGCTGGCCTACCGTACCGGTTTGCTGGCGTTCTATGTGATGCTGCTGGTGGAAGGGCTGCTGACCTTGGTAGTGCGCCGCCGTTTTTGGCTGGGGCTGGGGCTGCTGGCAGTGCTGGGTGCGGGTCCGTGGCTGGCTTATCATTCGCTGAACTCGGTACGGCAGCGGGTAGAAACTACGGACTATGATCTGGAGCAGTTCGAGCGCGGCCACGACATCAACCACTATTCCCTCTCGCGGCGGCTGGCAGCCTGGCAAACGGCCGGTGAAGTGATCCGCTACCATCCTTGGGTGGGCGTAGGGCCCGCCGACGCCTACGCCGCCATGATGAAGCAATACGAATGGCGCAGCTACGGCCTGCTTCCGCAGAACCGCGCTATGGTGCACAACCAGTATCTGCACCAGCTTGTGGCAGGCGGCGTGATTGGGTTGGCCCTATGGTTGCTGGTACTGTTCGGGCCGCTGGTGCAACCCGCACAACGGCGTAATCCGTACGTCTATCGGTTTCTGTTGCTACTGGCCGTGGCAATGTTGGCCGATTCTCTGCTCGAATTGCAGATCAGCTTCAACCTTTTCGTGTTTCTCTACGGCTTCCTGGTAGTGGCTACTGAGCGCCGGGCGGCAGGGGGACAAAAACCTTCCTCCCCGGGGCCGGTATAAGACAGTATATTTGTCCAACAGCGGTATTTTTTCAATATTAGGCCGCAATTTCAAGCGTTCATGAGCGACTCTCCCGAACGGGTGCCCAAACTGAGCAAAGAGGAAAAAGACCGGCGCTTTCAGGCCGAGTTGATGCCCGTGCTCGACCCCCTGTACAATTTTGCCTTCCGCCTCACTCTCGATGAAGATGATGCAAATGACTTGGTACAGGAAACTTATCTGAAAGCATATCGCTTCTTTGAGTACTTCGAATCTGGAACAAACGCCAAAGCGTGGCTGTTTCGCATCCTGAAAAATTCGTTCATCAACGATTTTCGCAAAAAAAGTAAGCAACCTGCCAAGGTTGATTACAGCGAAATTGAAGGATACTACAACTCCGAGGAAGTGGAGGCCGACTCTGATGCCGGCACTACCTCTTCGGATATGCGGCAACAGGCTGTGCGCGACCTCATCGGTGATGAAGTAGCGCGTGCGCTGAACTCGCTGCCTGTGGATTTCCGCACGGTCATCATCCTCTGCGACCTGGAAGGGTTCACCTACGAGGAAATGGCGAAGGTGCTCGACATCCCTATTGGTACGGTGCGCTCGCGCTTGCACCGGGCCCGTAATTTTCTGAAGGAGAAGTTAGAGAAGTACGCAAAATCAATGGGCTACGGATCTACTTCCGCAAACCCCGACGGCGACAACGATGACGACGACCCCTCAACTCCCGACGCTGACTAATTCTCTTCAATGCCAGGCCCCTGTTATGGAACCTACCTCTACCAAAACAACATCGCCCACCGCTTTTGCCGCAGAAGGCCCCGATTGTGAGCGTGTGAACACGATTCTCGATCAGTTGCTCGTGGGTGAACAACCTACTGCCGAAGACAGCGACTATATCATCGACCATGCCGATGATTGCTCCCCTTGCTTCGATAGCCTCGATAAACAGCAGATTTTTATCGGTTTCATGTCGCAGCACTTGGGACGTAAAAAAGCCCCGGCTTCCCTTTCCCGGACTATTCTTGCCAAAGTTCAAGTAGAAATGGCCTAATTTTACCCGATGCAGGGTAAAATCATCGCTTTCTCCGCTCCTTCTGGGGCCGGTAAAACTACCATCGTCCAACGGCTGCTGGCCCGGATTCCGGAACTGAGCTTCTCGATTTCGGCCTGCACGCGCGACAAGCGCGGCCGCACCGAAGCCAACGGCAAAGACTACTACTTCATCTCGGTTCAGGAGTTCCAGGAGAAAATCCGCCACGATTCCTTCGTGGAATGGGAAGAAGTATATGAGGGGGCCTTTTATGGTACCCTTAAGTCGGAAGTCGAACGTATCTGGGAAAACGGCCACCATGCCGTGCTCGATGTCGACGTGAAGGGCGGAGTAAGCATCAAGGAATTCTACAAGGACCGTGCGCTGGCCGTGTTCGTTAAGCCTCCCTCGCTGGAAGTGCTCGAACAGCGGTTGCGTAAAAGGGCCACCGATTCCGACGCCAGCATCTCGGCCCGCCTCTACAAAGCCAACTTCGAACTCAATTTCGAGGACCGCTTCGATGTAGTGATAACCAACGACGACCTCGACCGAGCTGTAGATGAGGCCGAGAGAATTGTCCGGGCCTTTATTACCGATGAATCGGCCATTTTGTGAGTAGCCCCGCTTCCGCCGCCCTTGCCGGCCGGAAAGTGGGGCTGCTTTTTGGTTCTTTCAACCCCATTCACACTGGCCACCTGATTCTGGCCAACTTTCTGGCTACGCACACTGACCTAGCCGAAGTATGGCTCATCGTGTCGCCCCAGAGTCCGTTTAAGACCGAAGCGGAATTACTGCCTGAAGCGGCCCGGTTCGACCTCGTGCAACGTGCCATTGCCGGCAACGACCAGCTACGGGCCCTCGATGTGGAGTTTAGCCTGCCCAAGCCCAGCTACACCATTGATACGCTCGACGTGTTGCGGGCGCAGCATCCCGAGTGCCGGTTCGTACTGCTGATGGGCGGCGATAACCTGCTTGGCCTGCCCCGCTGGAAAGCCGCCGACCGCCTGCTGGCCGAGTACGAAATCTACGTGTATCCGCGCCCCGGCTACGCGCTACCAGATCCGTTGCCGCCCGCCGTGCAGGTGGTAAATGCCCCGTTGCTCGATATCTCGGCTACCTTTATCCGGCGTTGTCTGCGCGAGGGCACCTCGGTTCGTTACCTCATACCCGAGGCGGTGGAGCAGCAAATCAGGGCTCGGGGCTACTACGTTTAGAAGTAAGCCAGAAGAAGTGAGAGGGGAGACTCTCGTGCTGCCACCCAGTTTGGTTGGGCATTAGCACGAGAGTCTCCCCTCTCACTTCTTCTGGCTTACTTCTAGAAAATCAAATGGTCATAATCTCGGATTCCTTCTTGCCGAGCACCTCATCGACTTTGCTGATGTAGCTGTCGGTGAACTTCTGGACCTTAGCTTCGGCATCCTTCACGTTGTCTTCCGAAGCACCGTCCTTGAGGAGCTTGCGCAACGAGTCGTTCACATCTTTGCGGATGCCCCGGATACGAACCTTGCCGTTTTCCGATTCCGCTTTGGCCTGCTTCACTAGGTCGCGGCGCCGCTCTTCGGTCATGGCCGGAATGTTGAGGCGTACACCTTCCGCGTCGGACTGGGGGTTGAGGCCTAGGTCGCTGTTCTTGATGGCCTTGGCAATCTCCCCAATCATGTTCTTCTCCCAAGGCTTGATGAAGAGCGTGCGGGCATCGGGAGCAGCTACATTGGCCACGTTGGCAATGGGCGTGGGCGTGCCGTAGTAATCAACACGAATCGAATCGAGCATAGCTGGGGAGGCGCGGCCCGCCCGGATGCGCGAAAATTCCACGCTAGTATGTTCGAGGGCCTTGCCCATCGATTCTTCGGCCTCTTCGAGGTAAAACTTAATTTCTTCGTCCACTGCGGAAAAGTTAAGTGTTGAAAATGTAAGTGTTGAAATGCGTTGGGCCAGACTAGGCGGACGGAGTATTGGCGTCGCCCACGGCTGGCTTCATGCTGCTGTGCTGAGTTTCGTCGGTGTTGCCGCCGGCTGTTCCGCCATGCATGCTCACCAGAGTGCCAACACTCTCGCCCCGCAGTAAGCGTTGCAGATTCCCTTCCTTGTTCATATCGAAAACAATGATGGGCAGGTTGTTTTCCTTGCACAGCGTGAAGGCCGTCATGTCCATTACGTTGAGCTTCTTATCCATCACCTCATCAAAGCTGATTTCGGCGAAACGCTCGGCCGCCGGATCTTTCTCGGGGTCGGCGGTGTAAATGCCATCAACGCGAGTACCCTTGAGCACCACGTCGGCCTCAATCTCGATGGCCCGGAGCGAAGCGGCCGAGTCGGTAGTAAAGTAGGGCGAGCCGATGCCAGCTCCGAAGATAACCACCCGCCCTTTCTCCAAATGGCGCATGGCGCGGCGCCGTATGTACGGCTCGCACACCTGCTGAATGGTGAGGCCCGAGAGCAGCCGGGTCTTCACGCCCAGCTTCTCGAGGGCGCTCTGTAGGGCCATCGAGTTGATGACCGTGGCCAGCATTCCCATATAGTCGCCCTGCACTCGGTCGAGGCCGAAGGCTTCGGCCTGCACGCCCCGGTAAATATTACCCCCGCCGATAACCACGGCTACCTGCGTACCAGTGGCCGCCGCAATCTTGATTTCCTCGGCGTACTGCATGAGCCGGGTGGCATCGATACCGTACTGTTGCTGGCCCATGAGGGCTTCGCCACTAAGTTTGAGCAGGATTCGGTTGTACTTCAAAACAAAAGAATTTGGCGGTGAATGCAAGGAAGAGGGCGACCTGAGGGCGGTTTGATCAGCTGAACTGCACCAGTACCTGGCCCTTGGTCACGTTGTCGCGCAGGTTGATCTTGATGGCCGTAACAATGCCTTCGCCCGGAGCCTTGAGGATGTTCTCCATTTTCATGGCTTCCAGCACCAGCAGTGGGTCGCCCTTCTGCACGGTCTGGCCCGGCGTCACCCGAATGTCCACAATCAAGCCCGGCATAGGAGCCTTCAACTCGTTGACTTTGCTGCTGGCTACTGCGGTAAGGCCCATTTTGTCAAGCAATAGATCGAAACGGTCCTTAGCCTGCAACTCCAGTCGCTGTCCGTTGAGGGTAAGCACGATGGTTTTGGCCACGTAGTCGGCCTCGACCAACTCAGCATTATACGAGTGGCCCCGGTAGAGGATATGGTACCGTCCGGCCCCAAGCCGGGCCAAGTCCCAGTCGAACGGCTCGCCGTTAAGCGTAATAGGACCGTTAGGCTGATAATCAACTTCCCAGATGTGCTGGGGGGCTGTGGTAGCGTGAACCTGGAGCATGGGCGGGAAGGGAGTAGGGCGGAAAAGGGCTTAAAGATAGGTCAATTCTGAAATAAATTCGGAACTTCACCATCCCTTATGCTAGTGCCTCATCACATGAAATACCCGGTTCTCATTGCTCTTTCGCTGGTTCTGGGGGCTTCGGCCTCCGCTAATGCCCAGGGAGGGCGCGGAACCACCGCGACCAACCATGCCGCGCAGCGGAAGGCCCCTGAGAAGAAAGCGCCCGAACCCGCTGCCTTCTATACCGCGGCGGCGGCCCCGGTTCCCAATTGGCTGCCAAATACCAATCCCCTGCAGCCCTCGGCTACTGTCCTTCACGACTTGGTGGACACCAAACTGGACGTGCGCTTCGACTGGGCCCGGCAGTGGCTGCTAGGTACGGCTACGCTCACCGTGCGGCCCCATTTCTACCCCCAGAGCCAGCTGGTGCTTGATGCCAAAGGTTTCGATGTAAAAAGTGTGGAGCTGCTGAGCGGTTCCAGTAAGAAGGGCCGCGACCTGAAATACAGCTACGACAAAAAGAAACTCACCATTGCCCTCGACCGCACCTACCAGCGCACCGAGCAGTACCAATTACGTATTCAGTACGTAGCCAAGCCCAACGAACTGCCCCGGGGGGGGAGCGAGGCCATCACCGACGACAAGGGGCTGTACTTCATCAATCCGTTGGGCACTGAGAAAGGGAAGCCGCGCCAAGTCTGGACCCAGGGCGAGACGGAGGGCAGCTCCTGTTGGTTTCCAACCATCGACCGGCCCAACCAACGGATGACCCAGGAAATTAGCCTAACGGTGGAAGGCGGCCAGAAAACGGTGTCCAATGGCCTGCTCGTTTCGTCGCGCCGCAACCCCGATGGCACTCACACCGATACCTGGAAGCTCAGCCAACCCCACGCGCCCTACCTCGCCATGCTGGCCGTGGGCAACTTCGCCGTAGTGTCAGACACGTGGCGCGGTAAGCCGGTCGACTATTACGTGGACCCCGCTTACCAGTATACCGCCAAGCAGGTATTCGGCAACACGCCCGAGATGCTGGAATTCTTCTCCAAGAAGCTGGGGGTCGATTATCCTTGGGAAAAATACGCGCAGGTCGCGGTGCACGACTTCGTGTCGGGGGCAATGGAAAACACTACGGCCTCCACGTTCCAGCAGCAACTGGTACAGTTCACGGCTCGCGAACTGGCCGATGTGTCGTACGCCGGCTTCGAGTCGGTGGTGGCTCACGAACTGTTTCACCAGTGGTTTGGCGACTATGTAACAACCGAGTCGTGGTCCAACCTACCCCTCAACGAGTCGTTCGCCGATTACTCGGAATTGTTGTGGGCAGAGCACAAGTACGGCCCCGATGCGGCGGCATTGGTGCAGCAAACCAAGCTGCGTAACTACCTTCAGGAGGCCCAGACCAAGCGCGAGCCGCTCATCCGCTACCGCTATGCCAACCGCGAAGACATGTTCGACCGCCACTCTTACGATAAGGGCGGACGGGTGCTGCACATGCTACGCAGCTACGTGGGCGACGATGCCTTCTTCGCTTCCCTCAACCGCTACCTGACCCAGAACAAGCTTTCCTCCTCGGAAATTGCCAAGCTGCGAATTGCCTTCGAGGAAACGACGGGCGAGGATTTGCTGTGGTTTTTTGACCAGTGGTTTATGCAGCGCGGCCACCCCGAGCTGCGTGTATCGCATAGCTACGAAAACAACGCCGTGGTGCTGCGGGTGCAGCAGGTGCAGGACACCCTTTTCCAGCCCGTGTACCGTTTGCCCGTAGCCGTGGCTGTCTGGGGCGGCGGCGGCAGTAGCAACCAGCCCACCGAGCACCGCTTGGTTATCACCAAAGCCGATCAGACGTTCCGCCTGCCGGCCGGCCAGCGCCCAGCCCTGGTAAAGTTCGATAACGAAGGCATACTGCTGGCTGATATTGATGAAACCCAGAGCACAGAAGAGTTGCAGTTCCAACTCAGCCATGCCCAGGGCTACCTCCAACGGGTCCAGGCCATCGAGGGGCTACGCAGCAAATCGGCCGATCTGCTGGTCAGCTCCGCCTTCCGCAACGCCCTCACCGATCCGTTCTGGGCCACCCGGGTAGCGGCCTTAGAGGGGCTGCGCCGCTACCGTGGGGCCGAGGGTACTGCTGTGCGCAAAGATCTGCAACGGGCCGCCCTGAGCGAAAAAAATAACACAGTGCGGGCAACGGCGCTCAATGTGCTGGCATCATTTCCGAATGAGGACTTTAATGAGGCCTACAACGTGGCCCTCAAGGATAGCTCGTATCTGGTGGTAGGGGCGGCCGTGGAGGCATTGTCGAAAGCGCCGGCCGCTGGTACCCGCGCCCAGGTAGCCGCACTGCAAAGCACCCGGAATCCGGCCCTGCTCACGGCCCTTTCCAACTACTACGGCCTCAACGGCACCCTCGACGACTACCCATGGTTTCTGCAGCGCAGCCAGGATGCTCCGCCTGAAGTGCTCTATGTGCTGCTCGAAAACTTCGGCAAGCTGATGAACCGCATTCCACCCGTCGAGCGCGAGAAGGGAATCCAACACCTCGAAAATCTGGCCCGGACCCACCCGCAACTCTACGTCCGCCTGGGTGCCTATAAAGGCTTGCACGAGTTGCTGACCAGCATGCCAACGCTCAAAACCACCCTCCAGGATATCCGCAATAAGGAGAAGGATAACGATCTGAAGGCCATGTACAGCTTGGTGCAATAAAAAAAAACAATTTTTTTTAAGTGAGGATTGGTCAGCCTGAGTCCGGTGCTTGTAAAAGATAGTCAGCCAATTAAGACGCCAATTGGAGCCAGCGCCGGCACAAAAAACCGGCTCGGCTAAAAACCTTTTTCGCGCAGGGCTTGACTTACATCAGAAAGCCGCTAATTTTGCAGCTCCAATTCACACAGAAGCGGCTTCGGCCACACGAATAGGAGGAAATTAATTTTGCGCAAACGGCGCCAGAATTACTTAGCGGGGGGGTTCCAGAGCGGCCAAATGGGACAGACTGTAACTCTGTTAGCGTAAGCTTTCGAAGGTTCGAATCCTTCTCCCCCCACGTTAAGCAAATAAGTGAATTGGCGGATGAGGGAGTTTCTATTCCCTCGTGCACCGATTCATTCATTCGCACCCCGCGGGAGTAGCTCAGTTGGTAGAGCGACAGCCTTCCAAGCTGTAGGTCGCGAGTTCGAACCTCGTCTCCCGCTCGCAGCATCGTGGCGTCGCCAGAAACAGATTGCGTCAACCTAGGTTGGCAAAGTTGTTCTCCTGTCGTACCTTTGCCCAACGACGCAAAAACTGCACGCAGTAACACCAGCCGTTTTAGCTCAGTGGTAGAGCACTTCCTTGGTAAGGAAGAGGTCATGGGTTCAAATCCCATAAATGGCTCAGAATTACGAGTACCAACGGGGCAGCGCGACTGCACCGTTTTGGAACTGTCAGCCAAGAAAAGCGACGTGCAGTCCCGATAAAGTGGAGCTGCGTTTCGCTTTCTTTCTGTATAGTTAAGTTTTAGTCGCGTTTCCCCCTCTTCATCTCAAAATTCCTCTTAATCTCTTTACAATGGCTAAAGAAAATTTTGACCGGTCCAAGCCGCACGTAAACATCGGCACGATTGGTCACGTGGACCACGGCAAGACTACCCTCACCGCCGCCATCACGATGGTATTGGCTAACAAGGGTCTGGCTGCCAAGCGCGACTTCTCTTCGATCGACAACGCGCCCGAAGAAAAAGAGCGTGGTATCACGATCAACACGTCGCACGTAGAGTACTCTACTGTAAACCGTCACTATGCTCACGTTGACTGCCCCGGTCACGCTGACTATGTGAAGAACATGGTAACTGGTGCCGCTCAGATGGACGGTGCTATCCTCGTGGTAGCCGCCACCGACGGCCCAATGCCCCAGACCCGTGAGCACATCCTGCTCGCCCGTCAGGTAGGTGTTCCTCAGCTGGTGGTGTTCATGAACAAAGTAGACATGGTCGATGACCCCGAGCTCCTCGAGCTGGTGGAAATGGAAATCCGTGAGCTGCTCTCGTTCTACGACTTCGACGGCGACAACATTCCCGTAATTCAGGGCTCGGCTCTGGGTGGCCTGAATGGCGATGCCAACTGGGTTCCCAAGATCGAGGAGCTGATGGACGCTGTTGACAGCTTCATTCCAATTCCTGCTCGTCTGACCGACCTGCCCTTCCTGATGCCCGTAGAGGACGTGTTCTCTATCACCGGCCGTGGAACTGTAGCTACCGGCCGTATCGAGCGTGGCATCGTTAACTCGGGTGAGCAGGTTGAGATTCTTGGCATGGGTGCTGAGAACCTTAAGTCGACTGTAACCGGTGTGGAGATGTTCCGCAAGATCCTCGACCGTGGCGAAGCTGGTGACAATGTAGGTCTGTTGCTCCGTGGCATTGAAAAAGAAGCCATCCGTCGTGGTATGGTTATCTGCAAGCCAGGTTCAGTTAAGCCTCACACCAAGTTCAAGGCTGAGGTGTACGTGTTGTCGAAAGAGGAAGGTGGTCGTCACACTCCATTCTTCAACAACTACCGTCCCCAGTTCTATTTCCGCACCACCGACGTGACCGGCATCATCATGCTGTCCGAGGGTGTAGAAATGGTAATGCCCGGCGACAACGTAACTATCTCGGTTGAGCTGATCAACTCGGTAGCTATGGAGAAAGGTCTGCGTTTCGCTATCCGTGAGGGTGGCCGTACGGTAGGTGCTGGTCAGGTAACTGAAATCACCGAGTAGTTTTCTTAGGCAACTCTTGACACAAAACAAATCCGCCCCGAAAATTTCGGGGCCGGATTTGTTTTGTGTCAAGAGTTGCCTACATTTGCAGTCCCAATCCGGCTTCGGGCCTAACTGGGACGCACCCACGGGCGTAGTTCAAGGGTAGAATAGAGGTCTCCAAAACCTTTGATGGGAGTTCGAATCTCTCCGCCCGTGCCACCAGAATCGACGGCTGCTTCGGCAGCCGTCCTTTTAATCACTCTCCCCAGCCCACGAGCATGAGCAAGCTGAGCAACTACATCCGGGAAACTTCCGACGAGATGCGTTACAAAGTGACGTGGCCTACGCTGGAAGAATTGCAGAAGAGCGCCGGCCTTGTGCTGCTTGGCTCGCTGATCTTTGCCGTGGTAGTAGGAGTGATGGATGTAGCTTTCAAGGAAAGCTTGGAAGCGTTTTATAATTCGTTCGTTTAATCGGTAACAGACACGGCTAAAATGGGCGAATTGAAATGGTACGTTGTCCGCTCGGTGAGCGGCCAAGAGAAAAAAGCAAAGACTTACCTCGAAACCGAGATTGGCCGTCATGGCCTCTCGGAATTGGTGCCGCAGGTGCTGATTCCGGTAGAGAAGGTGTTCGAAATGCGCAACGGTAAGAAGCGCGTACGCGAACGGAACCTCTATCCCGGTTACATCATCATCCACGCCGATCTGACCCACGGTGAGGTCGACCACATTATCACCAGTACGCCGGGCATCATCGGCTTCCTCTCCGATAAGGAAGGTAAAGCGGCCAACCAGAACATGATACCCGTGCCGCTGCACATTTCGGAAGTCAACCGCATCCTCGGGATTGTGGATGAAGCCGAAGAGCAGACCGAAATGCTCGAAACACCCTTCGTGGTGGGCGAGTTGGTGAAAATCGTGGATGGCGGCTTTGCTGGTATGTCGGGTAACGTAGCCGAGGTATTTGAGGACCGTAAGCGTCTCAACGTCATAGTCAAAATATTCGGCCGTAGCCAGCCCATGGAGTTGAGCTACACCCAGGTCGAGAAGGAAATAGAGTAGTGCTCAGCTGATTGTGCTTAGTGCTTAGTGCTTAGTTCGTTTAACGGTAGCACTCTGTTAAATCAGCCTAAGCACAATCAACTAAGCTCTAACAACCATACGTCACCGGTTATCCGCTCCGGACCGGTGGTGCTTCCACTTCGGAGCAATTGAAAAACTGAGGATGGAGCGTGTTACGACGCAATATCCGAAGCCTTACAAACCAAATGGCCAAGGAAATTAGAGGTTATCTGAAGCTTCAGATAAAGGGAGGCGCCGCGAACCCCGCACCGCCGGTTGGACCTGCACTTGGTAGCAAAGGCCTTAACATCATGGAATTCTGCAAGCAGTTCAATGCTCGCACCCAGGATAAGGCCGGCCAAGTTTGTCCCGTTCTTATTACCATGTACACCGACAAGTCGTTCGACTTCGTGGTGAAGACCCCACCCGTGCCCGTTCTGTTGAAGGATGCGGCTAAGCTCCAGAGCGGTTCGAAAGAGCCAAACCGGAACAAGGTTGGGTCGGTATCATGGGACCAGGTTCGCACCATCGCCGAAACTAAAATGCCCGACCTGAACGCTTTTGTGATTGAGTCGGCCATGAAGCAGGTGGCTGGTACGGCGCGCAGCATGGGCATCACCGTGTCGGGCGCTTCTCCTTTTGCTGAATAATTTAACAACGGAGAAGACATGGCAATTAGCAAAAAACGCAAGGAAGCCCTTGCCAAGCACGACCTGACCGAAGTTCGGAATCTGGTGGAGGCTGCCAAAGTAGTGAAGGACATCACCTACACGAAATTTGACGCCTCAGTAGATATCGACGTTCGGCTGGGCGTAGACCCCCGCAAAGCCGACCAAATGGTACGTGGCGTAGCCACGCTGCCCCACGGCACTGGCAAAACCGTTCGCGTTCTGGCGCTCGTTACGCCTGACAAAGAAGCCGAAGCTACTGCAGCTGGTGCCGATTTCGTTGGTTTGGACGATTATATCGCTAAGATCGAGAAAGGCTGGACCGACATCGACGTTATCATCACCATGCCGGCTGTAATGGCCAAAGTGGGCCGTCTGGGCCGCGTATTGGGTCCTCGTGGCCTGATGCCAAACCCTAAGTCGGGTACGGTAACGACCGACGTTGCGAAAGCAGTGCAGGAAGTGAAGGCTGGTAAAATCGACTTTAAAGTTGATAAAACCGGTATCATTCACTGCTCGGTTGGCAAGGTGTCGTTTGATGACCAGAAGCTGGCTGAAAACGCCATCGAGGTTATCCAGACGCTGCTTCGCCTAAAGCCTTCGTCGGCCAAAGGAACCTACATCAAGAGCATCACGCTTTCGAGCACGATGTCGCCCGCCGTGCCGGTGGATACTGCGGTAACTTCCGCCTAACCTTAATCAACACGACGATATGATCCGGGAAGAAAAACAAGCCCTCGTCGACGAGTTGAGCGAGAAGTTTCAATCGCACAACGCGTTCTACATTGCCGATGCTTCGGGAATGTCGGTGGCGAAAATCAACGAATTCCGCCGGTTGTGCTTCAACCGTGGCATGGAGTTCAAGGTGTACAAGAATACGTTCATCCGGAAGGCTCTCGATACCCTCGAAGTTGACACGACGGAGATGGACGCAGCGCTGGTAGGCCAGTCGGGTATCCTGTTCTCGAAAGAGTCGGGCAATGCTCCGGCTAAACTGCTCCAGGAGTTCCACAAGGCCCAGAACTACAGCAAAACTGCCGTAGTCCGTCCGTCCTTGAAAGGTGCTTACGTAGATGCTGGCATCTACATTGGTCATGACCAACTGAGCACCCTCAGCACGCTGAAAGGCAAGACGGAACTCATCGGTGAAATCATCGGTCTGCTCCAGTCGCCCGCCAAGAACGTTATCTCTGCTCTGTCGAGCGGCGGTACCAAGCTGGCTGGCATCCTCAAAACGCTTTCCGAAAAAGAAGAGGTTGCAGGCTAACCACTGCTCGTCTTTTTCAAAAAGAAGTACCGAGTACTTTGGTTTGAGTCGTTAGGCTGTTAAGGTCAGCTCCTCAACAAGAATTCTCAGTACTGATAAAATTTTCTTCAACAACCCCCTTTTTTAACAATCTACAGAAATGGCAGATTTGAAAGCATTCGCCGAGCAGCTCGTTAGCCTGACGGTAAAAGAAGTAAACGAACTGGCTGGCATCCTGAAGGATGAGTACGGCATCGAGCCAGCTGCTGCTGCTCCAATGATGATGGCTGGTGGTGCTGGCGCTGCTGCTGATGCTCCCGAGGAGAAGACCACGTTCGACGTGATCCTCAAGTCGGCCGGTGGCGCTAAGCTTGCCGTAGTTAAGCTAGTGAAGGACCTGACCGGCCTCGGCCTGAAGGAAGCCAAGGAATTGGTTGACGGTGCCCCTAAGCCAGTAAAAGAAGGTGTTTCGAAAGATGAGGCCGACGGCCTGAAGAAGCAACTGGAAGAAGCCGGCGCTGAAGTAGAGGTTAAGTAATCTCTGCTGCCTGCTCTAACAACCAGCAAATTGGGAGAGGCCTGGCAACTAAGCCAGGTCTTTTCCTGTTTGTAGGCAACAAACCAATCGGAAGTCCGTTTACGCGCCGCTCAGCGGCTTTTGGCGGCTACGGACGGGCCAGCGCAAATTGCTAGCAGTAGCGCTTTGCGCTTCGTTGTGTCCGAAAAAACCGACTATTTTCCCAAGCTGATAACCCTGTTTTCAGCCTGGCTTGGATTCTCCAAGTATCCATTTCCTAACCCCACATACATTGGCTACACCGAAAGCACAGACCGGTTTGCAAAAACTGCAGGCCGCTGACGAGCGGATCAACTTCGCCAAGATTAAAAAGGTTATTGAGTACCCGGACTTCTTGGACGTGCAGGTGCGCTCGTTCATGGACTTCTTCCAGTTGGAAACAGCTGCTGAGAACCGGACCGATGAAGGCCTTTTCAAAGTGTTCGCCGAGAACTTTCCTATTTCGGACTCGCGCGAAAACTTCGTCCTCACCTTCCTCGATTACCACGTCGACCCGCCCAAGTACTCGGTTGATGAGTGCATTGACCGGGGCCTGACGTATTCTGTGCCGTTGAAGGCCAAGCTCCGGCTGGTGTGCAACGACTCGGACAACGAAGATTTCGAAACGATTGAGCAGGAAGTGTTCTTGGGTAACATCCCGTACATGACCGAGAAAGGCTCGTTCGTTATCAACGGTGCCGAGCGCGTTATTGTATCGCAGCTGCATCGCTCGCCGGGTGTGTTCTTTGCCCAGAGCAAGCACACCAACGGCACCAAGCTGTATTCGGCCCGTATTATCCCGTTCAAGGGCTCGTGGATTGAATTTGCCACGGACGTGAACAACGTGATGTACGCTTACATTGACCGGAAGAAGAAATTTCCGGTTACCACGCTGTTGCGTGCCATCGGCTACGGCACCGACAAAGACATTCTCGACCTGTTCGGTTTGTCTGAGGAAGTAAAGGCCGATAAGAAGAACCTCAAGAAAGCCGTCGGCCGCAAGCTGGCTGCCCGGGTGCTGCGCACCTGGACCGAGGATTTCGTAGATGAGGATACCGGCGAAGTGGTTTCTATTGACCGCAACGAGGTATTGATGGAACGCGACTCCGAAATTTCGGAGGAGGACATCGACATCATCCTCAACGCCGGCGCCAAGTCGGTTATTCTGCACCGCGAGAACGTAAATATTGCTGACTACGCCATTATTTATAACACGCTGCAGAAGGACAACTCCAACTCGGAGAAGGAAGCGGTAGAGCAGATTTACCGCCAGCTCCGGAACACGGAAGCTCCCGACGAGGAAACTGCCCGCGACATCATCCAGAAACTGTTTTTCTCGGATAAGCGCTACGACCTCGGGGACGTAGGCCGCTACCGCATCAATAAGAAGCTGGGCATCGAGACCAACTGGGAGGCCCGCGTGCTGACCAACGAGGACATCGTGCTCATCGTGAAGTACCTGATCGGTCTGATCAACTCGAAGGCCATTGTCGATGACATTGACCACTTGAGTAACCGCCGAGTACGCACGGTAGGCGAGCAGCTATACTCGCAGTTCGGCGTGGGCCTGGCCCGCATGGCCCGGACCATCAAGGAGCGCATGAACGTGCGCGACAACGAGGACTTCAAGCCGGTTGACCTGATCAACGCTCGGACTTTGTCGTCGGTAATCAACTCGTTCTTCGGCACTAACCAGCTGTCGCAGTTCATGGACCAGACCAACCCGCTGGCTGAGGTGACGCACAAGCGTCGCGTATCGGCACTGGGGCCAGGAGGTCTGAGCCGCGAGCGTGCTGGCTTCGAAGTACGTGACGTTCACTACACCCACTACGGCCGCCTTTGCACGATCGAAACGCCGGAAGGACCAAACATTGGTCTGATTTCGTCGCTGTGTGTGCACGCCCGCGTGAACTCGATGGGCTTCATCGAAACGCCATACCGCACGGCCATCAACGGCCAGGTGGACATGACGGAGAACGTGAAGTACCTGACCGCCGAAGAAGAAGATACCCACCACATCGCCCAGGCCAACGCCCCAATCGATGACAAGGGTAACTTCCTCAACGAACTGGTAAAAGGCCGTTTCGAAGGTGACTTCCCCGTGGTTGGTCCCGACGAGTACAGCTACATGGACGTAGCCCCGAACCAGATTGTGTCGGTCGCTGCTTCGCTGATTCCGTTCCTGGAGCACGACGACGCCAACCGGGCCCTGATGGGCTCGAACATGCAGCGCCAGGCTGTACCATTGCTGAAAGCCGAAGCTCCAATCGTGGGCACCGGCCTCGAAGGCCGCGTAGCTACCGACTCCCGCACGCTTGTGGTGTCGGAAGGCGATGGTGTGATTGACTATGTAGATGCTAACCGCATTGTAGTTCGTTACGACCTGACGGCCGACGAAGTCCTCGTCAGCTTCGATGCTGAGAAGATTTCGTACGACCTCATCAAGTTCCGTCGTACTAACCAGGATACCTGCATCAACCTGACGCCCCTCGTGAAGAAGGGCGAGCGGGTAACGCGGGGCCAGGTGCTGTGCGAAGGCTATGGCACCAACAAAGGCGAACTCGCCTTGGGTCGTAACATGCAGGTGGCGTTTATGCCATGGCAGGGCTACAACTTCGAGGATGCCATTGTCATCTCGGAGAAGGTAGTGCGCGACGACATCTTCACCTCGATTCACATTGAGGAGTTCGAGTTGGAAGTGCGCGAAACCAAGCGCGGCGAAGAAGAGCTGACCTCGGAAATTCCGAACGTGAGCGAAGAAGCCGTGCGTAACCTTGACGACAACGGCGTAATCCGTTTGGGTGCCGAGGTGAAGGAAGGCGACATTCTGATTGGCAAGATTACGCCCAAGGGCGAAACCGACCCGACCCCGGAAGAGAAGCTGCTCCGGGCCATTTTCGGCGACAAGGCCGGCGACGTGAAGGATGCTTCCTTGAAAGCGCCACCGTCTCTGCAAGGCGTCGTTATCGGCACCAAGCTGTTCTCGCGTCCTAAGAAAGACAAAAACCTGCGGGCTAAGTCGAAGAAGGAAGTAGAAGAGCTGAAGGAGGCCTACGGCCGTGAGTTGCGCGGCATCCGCGCCATCATGGTGGAGAAGATGACCAGCCTGCTCGAAGGCAAGACGTCGCAGGGTATCAAGCACAAGTTCGGTGAGGAAATCATGTCGAAGGGCGTGAAATTCGGCAAGAAGAACGTGGCTGAGAACCTGTTCCCCGACAAGAATCCGTACCGCGACGAAAGCAATTACGCTGTTCCCGAAGAGGCCAACCTGTTCAAGGACCTCGTGCTCGACGGCTGGACAGCCGATGCCCGCATCAACGGTATGGTAGGTGACCTGGTGAAGAACTACGCTAAGCGCCGCAACGTGGTAACTGCCCGCTTTAAGCGCGAGCGGTTCACGCTGGAGGTTGGCGATGAACTGCCCGCTGGTATCGTACAGCTGGCCAAAGTGTACATCGCCAAGAAGCGTAAGCTGAAGGTAGGTGATAAGATGGCTGGTCGTCACGGTAACAAGGGTGTAGTAGCCCGCATCGTGCGCGATGAGGATATGCCCTTCCTGCCCGACGGCACGCCTATGGACATCGTGCTCAACCCGCTTGGTGTACCAAGCCGAATGAACATCGGTCAGATTTACGAAACCGTACTCGGCTGGGCCGGCCTGAAAATGGGCCGTACCTACGCTACCCCGATTTTCGACGGTGCCACCGAGGACGAAGTAGCCAAGGAACTGACCGAAGCTGGCCTGCCTGACTGGGGTCGTGCTTACCTGCACGATGGCCTGACTGGTCAGCGTTTCGACCAGCCGGTAACGGTGGGCGTTATCTACATGCTGAAGCTGGGTCACTTGGTGGATGATAAGATGCACGCTCGTTCGATCGGACCGTACTCGCTCATTACCCAGCAGCCGCTGGGTGGTAAGGCCCAGTTCGGTGGTCAGCGCTTCGGCGAGATGGAAGTGTGGGCTTTGGAGGCTTTCGGTGCTTCCAACGTGCTCCAGGAAATCCTGACGGTGAAGTCGGATGACGTGGTAGGTCGGGCTAAGGCGTACGAGGCCATTGTAAAAGGCGACGTGCTGCCCAAGCCTAATATCCCCGAGTCGTTCAACGTGCTCATCCACGAGCTGCGCGGTCTGGCCTTGGAAATCACGCTTGACTAGTAATTGAAAAGGGAGTTGCCAGCGTTTCGATGCGGGCAACTCCTGTTTCAAGCAGCTGCCGAGCTACCTGCCGTCGGGTTCGTACCGAGATATGGTCAGTACGACGTGAAGCCCCGGTAGAAGTAACCGCAGTAAGCCGCAGTTTGCCCAAACTGGGGTCGTTACCTATCAGACCTGTTTAAAACTACCGCGTGGCGTACCTATCCGACCCGCGGAGCACTTTTAGCAGAGTCGTCCTGTTAGGGTATTTCGGCTTTTCTTAAGAGAAGCGGTTTTTCCCGGCAGATAAACAGCCAACAGCTAATAGCTTTCCTACATGGCGTTTGCAAAAAACAAGAAACTGGTCCAGGACTTCTCGAAAGTCACCATTTCGCTGGCCTCGCCCGAATCCATTCTGGAGCGGTCGAACGGCGAGGTGATCAAGCCTGAGACTATCAACTACCGGACGTACAAGCCCGAGATGGGCGGCTTGTTCTGCGAGCGGATTTTCGGTCCTGTAAAGGACTGGGAGTGCCACTGCGGCAAATACAAGCGCATCCGTTATAAGGGCATCATCTGCGACCGTTGTGGCGTGGAGGTGACCGAGAAGAAAGTTCGCCGGGAGCGGATGGGCCACATCGAATTGGTGGTGCCCGTTGCGCATATCTGGTACTTCAAGTCACTACCTAATAAAATCGGCTACTTGCTGGGCCTGCCCACCAAGAAGCTCGACCAGATTATCTACTACGAGCGCTACGCCGTGGTGCAGCCGGGTGTACTGGCTGAGGAAGGCGTGCAGCAGCTCGACTTCCTGACCGAAGACGAATACCTAGACATCATCGACAAGCTCCCCAGGGAGAACCAGATGCTGCCGAACGACGACCCGAACAAGTTCATCGCTCGCATGGGTGCCGAGGCGCTGCAAATGCTCCTCGAGCGCATCAACCTCGATGAGCTGAGCTACTCACTGCGCGACTCTGCTGCTACCGAAACTTCGCAGCAGCGGAAAGCTGAGGCGTTAAAGCGGCTGCGCGTAGTAGAGGCGTTCCGTGATGCGGCTACCCGCGTGGAGAACCGCCCCGAGTGGATGGTTATCCGCATGGTGCCCGTAATTCCGCCGGAGCTGCGCCCGCTCGTGCCGTTGGATGGTGGCCGTTTCGCTACTTCCGACCTAAACGACCTGTACCGTCGCGTAATTATCCGCAACAACCGCCTCAAGCGCCTGATCGAGATCAAGGCGCCGGAGGTGATTTTGCGGAACGAGAAGCGTATGCTGCAGGAAGCCGTGGATTCGCTCTTCGACAACTCGCGGAAGGTGAATGCCGTGCGCGCCGAAGGCAACCGCGCCCTGAAGTCGCTGTCCGATATGCTGAAAGGCAAGCAGGGCCGCTTCCGCCAGAACCTGCTCGGTAAGCGTGTCGACTATTCTGGTCGTTCAGTTATCGTGGTTGGTCCCGAGCTGAAGCTGCACGAGTGCGGTCTGCCCAAGAACATGGCGGCCGAGCTGTTCAAGCCGTTCATTATCCGCAAGCTCATTGAGCGCGGTATCGTGAAAACGGTAAAGTCGGCCAAGAAAATCGTGGACCGCAAGGACGCTGTTGTCTGGGACATTCTGGAGAACGTGCTGAAAGGCCATCCAGTACTGCTCAACCGGGCCCCAACGCTTCACCGTCTGGGTATCCAGGCGTTCCAGCCGCGCCTCATCGAGGGCAAGGCTATCCAGCTGCACCCGCTCGTTTGTACGGCCTTCAACGCTGACTTTGACGGTGACCAGATGGCTGTGCACGTGCCCCTGGGCCCGGCCGCTATTCTGGAAGCCTCCATGCTCATGCTGGCTTCGCACAACATCCTTAACCCCGCCAACGGCGCGCCCATCGCGGTACCGTCGCAGGACATGGTGTTGGGCCTGTACTACGTGACCAAAGGCAAGCGCACGACTCCCGAGGAATCTATCCAGGGTGAAGGCCGCGTTTTCTACTCCGATGAGGAAGTAGTTATTGCTATCAATGAGGAGCAGCTCTCCAAGCACGCCTATATCAAGGTGCGCACTCAGGTTCGCGACGAGGATGATAACCTCGTGACGAAAATCATCGAAACCGTTGCCGGCCGCGTGCTCTTCAACCAGCTCGTGCCCGTCGAAGTAGGTTTCGTAGATGAGCTGCTGACCAAGAAAAAGCTTCAGCAGATCATTTCGATGGTCTTCAAGCGCACCGGCATGGCCCGCACCGCGCAGTTCCTCGACGACATCAAGACACTGGGCTTCCAGTCGGCTTACAAAGGTGGTCTATCGATGGGTCTGGGTGACATCCAGATTCCCAAGGAGAAGGATGAGCTGATTTTGCAGGCGCAGAACGACGTGAAGGCGGTAACCCAGAACTACCAGATGGGTCTGATTACCGATAATGAGCGTTACAACCAGGTTATCGACATCTGGACGCGTATCAACAACCAAATCACTGAAACCCTCATGGGTCGCCTCGAAAAGGAGAACCAGGGCTTCAACTCGATTTACATGATGATGCACTCTGGTGCCCGTGGTTCGCGCGAGCAGATTCGTCAGCTCGGCGGTATGCGGGGTCTGATGGCTAAGCCACAGAAGTCGCTCCAGGGCTCGATTGGTGAGATTATCGAGAACCCGATTTTGTCCAACTTTAAAGAAGGCTTGGACGTAATCGAGTACTTCATCTCGACCCACGGTGCCCGGAAAGGCCTCGCCGACACGGCCCTGAAAACGGCTGACGCCGGCTACCTGACCCGTCGTTTGGTAGACGTATCGCAGGACGTTATCGTGAACGAGCCCGATTGCGGCACGTTGCGCGGTATCGAAACTTTCGCCCTCAAGGACAACGAGGACATTGTGGAGCCATTGGCCGAACGTATCCTAGGTCGCGTCGCCGTTCACGATATCCTCGATCCGCTCACGGACGAGATTATCCTGACCGCTGGTGATGAAATCACGGAGGAGGTAACCCGCCGTATTGATAACACGAGCATCGAGTCGGTGGAAATCCGCTCGGTACTGACCTGCGAAAGCAAGCGTGGTATCTGCGCCAAGTGCTACGGCCGTAACCTGTCGTCGGGCCGCATGGTCCAGCGTGGTGAGGCAGTAGGTGTAATTGCCGCACAATCCATCGGCGAACCGGGTACCCAGCTCACGCTGCGTACCTTCCACGTAGGTGGTACGGCTTCCAACATTGCCGTAGAAGCCAGCATCCGCGCCAAGTTCGCGGGTGTGGTGGAGTTCGAAGATATCCGCACCGTGGATACCCTGACCGACGAAGGCGTGAAGGGCAAAGTGGTGATGGGTCGCTCGGGCGAAATCCGCATCGTGGAGAAGGGTACTGGCAAGGTGTTCATCTCGAACCACGTGCCGTACGGCTCGTTCCTGTTGGTCGATGAAGGCCAGGAGGTAGAGAAGGGCGAGGAGCTCAACAACTGGGACCCTTACAACGCCGTTATTCTGGCCGAGTTTGATGGTAGTGTTGTGTACGATGCCATTATTGATGGCATCACCTACCGCGAGGAGTCGGATGAGCAGACGGGTCACCGCGAGAAGGTGATCATCGAATCGAAGTCGGCCAAGGACCAGAACCCCGCCATCATTGTGCGCCCCGGTAAAAAGGGCGACGAGGAGGGACAGAAAGGTTACAGCATTCCGGTGGGCTCCCACATCAACGTGGAGAACGGCCAGAAAATTAAGGCTGGTCAGATCCTAGCCAAGATTCCGCGTGCCGTAGGTAAAACCCGCGACATTACCGGTGGTCTGCCCCGCGTTACGGAGCTCTTCGAAGCCCGGAACCCGTCGAACCCAGCCGTTGTGGCCGAAATCGACGGTGTGGTAACCTACGGTACGGTGAAGCGTGGTAACCGTGAAATCTTCGTGGAGTCGAAAGACGGCGTCAAGAAGAAGTACATGGTACCACTGTCGAAGCACATTCTGGTGCAGGACAACGACTTCATCCGCGCTGGTTCGCCGCTGTCGGATGGTGCCATCACGCCGTCCGATATCCTGAGCATTCAGGGCCCCGGTGCCGTGCAGGAATACCTCGTGAACGAGATTCAGGAGGTGTACCGTTTGCAGGGTGTGAAAATCAACGATAAGCACATCGAGGTGGTCGTTCGCCAGATGATGCAGAAGGTAGTTATCCTCGACGCTGGTGACACGTCGTTCCTCGAACATCAGGTAATCGACAAGATTATCTTCATGGAAGAGAACGATACCATCATCGACATGAAAGTGGTAATTAATGCCGGTGATTCAAGCAACTTCAAGCCCGGCCAGATTGTAACGGCTCGTCGCCTACGCGACGAGAACAGCAGCCTGCGCCGCCGCGACCTGCAACTGGTGGAAGTGCGCGACGCCCAGCCTTCGGTTTCGCGTCCGACCCTCCAAGGTATCACCCAAGCCTCGTTGGGCACCCAGTCGTTCATCTCGGCCGCTTCCTTCCAGGAGACGACCAAGGTGCTGTCGGAAGCCGCCATTCGTGGCAAGGCCGACGAACTACTGGGCCTCAAGGAGAACGTAATTGTGGGTCACCTCATCCCGGCTGGTACCGGTCTGCGCGAGTACACGCGTCAGATTGTGGGCTCGAAGGAAGAAATGGAAGCCGCTCAGGCCGCCAAGGCCGAAGAGGCTGCCACGCCTACCAAGCGTCCATCGCGCGCCAAGCGCGAAGTTTCGGCAGAGTAATCTGCGGAAGTGAATAAATAAGAGAAGCCGACCGGAGCAATCCGGTCGGCTTTTTCTTTTGTGGTAGCTTTGGTACCGGCCACGAGAATACGGGCCAGCCCTTTTACACTTCCTTTTCCTATGAACCAACCCACCGAACCCCAGAACACTGACGCGGCCCAGCCACAGGATCCGAACGCTATCAACATTGAGCTGTCGGAGGAAATCGCCGAGGGCGAATATGCCAACCTGGCTATGATTGCGCATAGTAGCAGCGAATTTGTCGTTGACTTCATCCGGCTGATGCCGGGTCTACCCAAGGCCAAGGTCAAGTCGCGCATCATCCTCACGCCCGAGCACGCCAAGCGGTTGCAGGCGGCCCTGGCCGAGAACATCGAACGGTTTGAGCAGGCTCACGGCGCCATTAAGCCCCAGCAAGACGCTCCCGCCTATCCAATGGGCTTTGGTGGCACGATGGGGGAGGCTTAAGGCATACGAACAACAAGTAGCGGAAGCGGCTTTCATCTGTCCGATGAAAGCCGCTTTTTTTTACCCGCTTGCTGGCAAAGTATAATGGATGACGCGGCCTGCCTGCGCGTTACCTTTGCCACATGAATTACCTGGCTTACGGTCTGGCGGTTATTCGCAGCGAAGCCATTTATAACATCCTAAACTACGACGCCGTTGCAGAAGCTGCTATGGATACGCGGATACTGATTTACACCAAAGATATCCCTGCTTTTCAGCAGTTATTAGGGTCCCGGTACGATGTGGTATACCCGGCAGTGCAGGCAACTCAGTAGCAGCAGTGGCGGGGGCAGCCAATAAAGTATACCTGCTGAAAATAGGCGTACTGGAACACGCTGCCGCCTATTACCCCGGCAATTTGCTCTTTCTGGATACTGACACCATCTGGCGCCGCAACCCCAAGCCATTGTTCGCCCACGTCGAAGTCGGCGGCTTCCTGATGCACCAGAACGAAGGCCGATTAATTTCCGGAAATCTTCTGAGTCGGAAAATCTGCCGCCGCTTATGCGGGCAGAGCTTGCGGGTGGCCGACCGCAACTATAACTTGACTCCGGCAACCGAACTGTTTAATTCCGGCGTCATTGCTTTCCGTAGCGACAAGGCCTACCTGCTGAACGACATAATGGCCCTAGCCGAGCAGTTATATGCAGCCTACAACAAGCACATGATGGAGCAATTGGCCTTCAGTCTGCGCTTCGCCGCCGAGGGTCCGATTACTGATGTGCCGGATTATCTGTGGCACTATTAGAACCTGAAGGCAGCGCGGCCCGCCATTACTAATGTCGTTACCCGTTACGCCGGAGAGCAACCAACTAAAGAACTGCTACCGCACTTTCAACGTCTCGGGCTAGCTGAGCTGCATCAGCAACAGTTGGCCTACCGCCAACTGCCCGGCTGGCGGCGTGCCTGGCGCAAACTCACGGGCCGGCGTTGGCAGATACCCTCGTTACTTGGGTAGCAGCTTCGCAGTAGCTGTAAATACAGCAGCAACATCATCTAAAACAAACTATGTCAACAGGTTTGCTATTGGTCGACATCTTTTCTACCTTTGCAAGCCTAATTTTTGGGAGAGAACCCTCCTTGACAAAACATTCCGTAAATGCCTACTATCAACCAGTTAGTACGAAAAGGCCGCGAGAAACTGACGACTAAGTCGAAGTCGCCGGCCCTTGATTCGTGCCCGCAGCGCCGTGGCGTCTGCACCCGGGTGTACACCACCACGCCTAAGAAGCCGAACTCGGCTATGCGTAAGGTTGCTCGCGTGCGCCTCACCAACGGCAAAGAAGTCAACGCCTACATCCCAGGCGAAGGCCACAACCTCCAGGAGCACAGCATCGTGCTGATTCGTGGTGGTCGGGTGAAAGACTTACCCGGTGTACGTTACCACATCATCCGCGGTGCCCTTGATACTGCCGGTGTAAACGGCCGTACTCAGCGCCGCTCGAAGTACGGTGCCAAGCGTCCGAAGCCCGGTCAGGTAGCCGCGGCTGGCAAGGGTGCTCCCGCTAAGAAGAAAAAGTAATTGAAGCCGAGTGAGGTAGTGCGAAGTGCTGGATAGCACATGGTTCTTATCCCACTTTCCCGCTACGTCAACTCAATTCTACCCCCATGAGAAAGTCAAAACCAAAGAAGCGCATCCTCCTGCCCGATCCTAAGTACAAGGAGACGCTGGTAACCCGGTTCGTCAACTACATGATGTATGACGGCAAGAAAAACCTGGCATACACCATTTTCTACGATGCTTGCGAGCTGGTAGAAGCGCGCACCAAGGAAAGCGGCGTGGAGATGTGGCGCAAAGCCCTCAACAACGTAATGCCGACTGTGGAAGTAAAGAGCCGCCGCGTAGGTGGTGCTACCTTCCAGGTGCCGATCGAAGTTCGCCCGGACCGTCGTATTGCTGTTGGCTCGAAGTGGCTGATTCAGTACGCTCGTCGTCGTGGTGAGAAAACGATGAAGGACAAGCTGGCCGGCGAAATTATCGCCGCCGCTAAGGGTGAAGGTGCCGCCGTCAAGAAGAAGGACGACACCCACCGGATGGCTGAAGCCAACAAGGCTTTCTCGCACTTCCGTTTCTAAGCCGACGAATGAGCGAATGTGGGCTTGAGCGCTGGTTCAGTAACTGAACTATTCACTCGCCGTGCACATTCACTGATTCACTCATTCACTAATCGACCAATGGCTGTAAATCAAGATCTGCAATACCTCCGGAACATTGGGATTATGGCGCACATCGACGCCGGTAAAACCACCACGTCGGAGCGCATTCTCTATTATACCGGTAAGACCCACAAAATCGGGGAAGTGCACGAAGGTGCCGCCACGATGGACTGGATGGAGCAGGAGCAGGAGCGGGGTATCACCATTACCTCGGCTGCTACTACTACCTTCTGGAACTACCCGACTGACTCCAACGGCGAGCCAGTTGAAAGCACCAAGCAGTACAAAATCAACCTGATTGATACTCCCGGCCACGTAGACTTCACCGTAGAGGTGGAACGCTCGTTGCGCGTGCTCGACGGCGCTGTTGCGCTGTTCTGCGCCGTATCTGGTGTGGAGCCTCAGTCAGAAACCGTATGGCGTCAGGCTGACAAGTACAAGGTGCCCCGCATCTGCTTCGTCAACAAGATGGACCGTGCCGGTGCTGACTTCTTCAAGGCCGTAAACGAAATCAAAGAGAAGCTGGGCGCTAACCCCGTGCCACTCCAGATTCCGATTGGCGCTGAAGATACCTTCAAGGGCGTAGTTGACCTGCTGACTGGCAAAGCCATCGTGTGGGACGACGCTACCCAAGGCAAATCCTTCCACGAAATCCCGGTTCCTGAGGACCTCGTGGACACGGTAGCCGAGTGGCGCCAGAAGCTCATCGAGAGCGTAGCCGAGTATGACGACGCTTTGCTCGAGAAGTTCTTCGACAACCCTGACTCCATCACTCGCGAGGAAATGATGGTCGTTATCCGCCAGGCGGTTATCGACATGAAGTTCTCGCCCGTGATGTGCGGTTCGGCGTTCAAGAACAAGGGTGTACAGACGATGCTGGACGGCGTAATGGCCTACCTGCCCTCGCCACTCGATATGCCCCCCATCATCGGTAAAAACCCCGATACGGAGGAGGAAATCGAGCGTCACCCCGACAACTCGGAGCCCTTTACCGCTTTGGCGTTCAAGATTGCCACCGACCCCTTCGTGGGCCGCCTGTGCTTCTTCCGTTGCTACAGCGGCGTGCTCGATGCTGGCTCGTACGTGCACAACAACCGCACGAACAAGAAGGAGCGGATTTCGCGTCTCATGCAGATGCACTCCAACAAGCAGAACCCCATCGACAAGATTCAGGCTGGCGACATTGCTGCTGGCGTGGGTTTCAAAGACATCAAAACCGGCGATACGCTGAGCGACGAGAAGCACCCGATTGTGCTTGAGTCGATGTCGTTCCCCGAGCCGGTTATTGGTTACGCCATCGAGCCCAAGACGCAAGCCGACGTGGACAAGATGGGTATGGCCATTGCCAAGCTCGTGGAAGAAGACCCCACCCTGGTTGTACAGACCGACCCCGAGACGGGCCAGACTGTACTGAAAGGTATGGGTGAGCTTCACTTGGAAATCATCATCGACCGGATGCGTCGGGAGTTCAAGGTGGAAATCAATCAGGGTGCCCCAATGGTAGCCTACAAGGAGGTTCTCACCAAGAGCGTCGAGCACCGCGAAACCTACAAGAAGCAGACCGGTGGCCGCGGTAAATTCGGCGACATCGTGTTTGAACTCGGTCCCAAACTCACCGAGCCGGAGAAACCCGGTCTGGAGTTCGTCAATGACATCACGGGTGGCGTAATCCCCCGCGAATTCATTGCCCCGATTCAGAAAGGCTTTGAAGAGGCGATGAAAAACGGTCCGCTGGCGGGCTTCCCCATCGAGGGAATGCGCGTACGGCTGTACTACGGTTCCTTTCACGACGTTGACTCGGACGCCCTGTCGTTCGAACTCGCCGCCCGTGGTGGTTTCCGGGAAGCCGGCAAGCAAGCCGGTCCACGACTCCTTGAGCCTATCATGGCTGTAGAGGTAGTTTCGCCGGATGAATACACTGGCTCGGTAACGGGTGACCTGAACCGTCGTCGGGGTATTATGAAGGGCATGGACACGAAGGCGGGTGCCAACGTTATCAAGGCTGACGTTCCGCTGTCGGAGCTGTTCGGCTACGTAACGACGCTGCGCACCATATCGTCGGGTCGGGCCTCCGCTTCGCTTACGTTCTCGCACTACGACCAGGTGCCGAACAACCTCGCGGAAGCCATTATTGCCAAGCAGAAGGGCAACGCCATTCGCTAATCCGCTTTTTCATTAATCGACATGAACCAGAAAATTCGCATCAAGCTCAAATCCTACGACCACAACTTGGTGGACAAATCGTCGGAGAAGATTGTGACGGCGGTGAAGGCTACGGGCGCTATCGTTAGCGGTCCGATTCCCCTGCCCACAAAAAAGGAAAAATTCACCGTACTCCGTTCGCCCCACGTGAACAAGAAGAGCCGGGAGCAATTCCAGCTTTGCACCTACAAGCGTCTCGTTGACATCTACTCGACTTCGTCGAAGACCGTAGATGCGCTGATGAAACTGGAGTTGCCTAGCGGTGTTGACGTTGAAATCAAAGTCTGAGGACCGGATTTCCGTTAGCTAGCTAACCTGAAACGCCCCATTGACTTCTCGGAGTCGGTGGGGCGTTTTTGCGCATCTAGTGTGAGGTAGAGTAAGATTGATTTGAACGAGTATGGCAATTCCATCGAGTTAACTCTACAGGTGTCGAATGCCACTCTAACTACCTAGTTATGAAAATATTTCAGAGGCATCCTAGATATTTACAGAACATTTTCCTAGCTTTGCACTCCATTTCCGAAAATGCCATGCGGGCGTTTTCGAGTTGTGTCTTTTTCTAAAACCCCAATTGAATGCCTGGCATCATCGGTAAAAAAATCGGTATGACAAGCCTCTTCACTCCGGACGGGAAGAACATTCCCTGCACGCTCATCGAAGCGGGTCCGTGCGTAGTGACGCAGGTTAAGACCATCGCAACGGACGGCTACACGGCCGTTCAACTCGGCTACGGCGAGAAAAAAGCAAAGAACACGACCAAGCCATTGGTAGGTCACTTCGCTAAAGCCGGAACAACCCCCAAGAAGAAGCTTGTTGAGTTCCGCCTCGAGGAAGCTGAAATGGCTGATTACTCGGCCGGTGCTGAAATCAACACGTCGCTTTTCATCGAAGGTGAATTTGTTGACGTAGTAGGTACCTCTAAGGGTAAAGGCTTCCAGGGCGTTGTAAAGCGCTACAACTTTGCTGGTGTAGGTGGCCAAACCCACGGCCAGCACAACCGCGGCCGTCACCCTGGCTCCATTGGTGCCTGCTCGTGGCCTTCGCGCGTATTCAAAGGAATGCGCATGGGTGGCCGCATGGGCAACGACCGGGTGAAAGTGCAAAACCTGAAGGTTATGCGCATTGTAGCCGACAAAAACCTCATTCTGGTGAGCGGCTCGATTCCCGGTGCCAAGAACTCTTTCGTGCTCCTGGAGAAATAAGCTACTAAGATGGAACTGTCAGTAATCAATAGTAAAGGCGAAGACACGGGCCGCAAGGTGACCTTGTCCGACGCTATCTTCGGCATGGAGCCGAACGAGCACGTGATGTACCTCGACGTGAAGCAGTACTTGGCCAACCAGCGCCAGGGCACGCACAAGTCGAAGCAGCGCAACGAAGTGCACGGTACGACCAAGAAGCTCAAGAAGCAGAAAGGAACGGGCGGTGCCCGTGCCGGCTCTATGAAGTCGGGCGTATTCGTAGGTGGCGGCCGGATTTTCGGTCCTCAGCCCCGTGACTACGGCTTCAAGCTCAACAAAAAGACCAAGCGCCTGGCCCGTCTGTCGGCTCTCTCGACGCTGGCCCAGGACGGTAAGATATCGGTAGTGGAAAACATTACGATGTCGGCCGTGAAGACCAAGGACTTCGCCGCTATCATGGCTGGTCTGAAGCTGAACAACGGCAAGAAGACCCTGCTCGTAACGGGCGCGGTTGATAAGAACGTGGTCCTGTCGGCCCGTAACATCCAGCGCGTGAGCGTGGCTACCCCCGTAGCCCTCAACACCCACGATCTGCTGAACACCGATACGCTGCTGCTATCGGAGGATGGGCTGACGGCATTGGAACAACTTTATACCACTGCTGAATAATGAGCACTCTCAAGAAACCCATCCTATCGGAGAAGGCCACTGGGCTCAACGAACAAGGGAAGTATTCCTTCTACGTTGATATCGATGCCAACAAGGTGCAGATCAAGAAAGAGATTGAGCAGCTTTACGGCGTGACGGTGACCAACATCAGCACGATGCGCACCATCGGCAAAGTGAAGTCCAAGTTCACGAAGGGCGGATCCATCTCGGGTCGTCGTCCGCACGGCAAAAAGGCCGTGGTTACCGTGAAAGAAGGCGACCTGATCGACTTCTACAGCGGCCTCTAAGCCTGTCTTTCCGCCAAGAATTTTTCCTAAGCAAGAGTAATGGCACTCAAAAAACTAAGACCAACATCACCGGGTCAGCGCTTCCGCATCGCCCCGGCCTTCGACGAGATTACTGCGTCGACGCCGGAGAAGTCGCTGTTGGCACCCCTCAAAAACTCCGGTGGCCGTAACAATTCGGGCAAAATGTCGAACCGCTATATGGGCGGTGGACATAAAGCCAAGTACCGGATCATCGACTTCAAGCGTGACAAGGCCTCCGTGCCCGCCACGGTGAAGACGATTGAATACGATCCGAACCGCACCGCGCGTATTGCTTTGTTGCAGTATGCCGACGGTGAAAAGCGCTACATCATTGCTCCTGCCGGTTTGGTAGTAGGCAATGAGGTAGTGTCGGGTTCGGGCGTTGCACCGGAAGTTGGTAATGCCCTACCTCTGCGCGAAATTCCGCTGGGTACCATTGTACACAATATCGAGCTGATGCCCGGTAATGGTGCTGCAATGGCCCGCTCGGCCGGAACTTACGCCCAGCTGGTAGCTCGCGAAGAGAAGTACGCCACCCTGAAACTGCCCTCCGGCGAAATGCGCATGGTACTCGTTACCTGCATGGCTACGGTAGGCACCGTTTCTAACGGCGACCACATGAATGTTCGCCTCGGTAAGGCTGGCCGTAACCGCTGGTTGGGTCGTCGTCCGCGCGTTCGTGGTGTAGCCATGAACCCCGTAGATCACCCAATGGGTGGTGGTGAAGGCAAGTCGTCGGGTGGTCACCCACGCAGCCGTAACGGTATCTTCTCGAAAGGTCAGAAGACCCGTAACAAGAACAAGTATTCCGAGCAGCTGATCATCAACCGTAAAGGCAAGAAGTAAGCAATGGCACGTTCACTAAAAAAAGGGCCGTACATTGACTTCCGGCTCGAGAAGAAAGTAACGGCAATGGAGGAATCCGGCAAAAAGTCGGTGGTGAAGACTTGGTCTCGCCGCTCGATGATTTCGCCCGACTTCGTTGGCCACACCTTCGCCGTTCACAACGGCAATAAGTTCATCCCGGTGTATGTCACGGAGAACATGGTAGGACACAAACTCGGTGAGTTTGCTCCGACCCGTAACTTCCGCGGCCATATCGCCAAGAAAGATAAAGGCAAGCGCTAATATGGAAGCAGTAGCTAAACTCCGGAACGTGCCTACCTCGCCGCGCAAGATGCGCTTGGTAGCCAACCTGGTCCGTGGTCAGAAAGTGACCCGGGCCCTCGGCCTGCTGAAATTTGAGGCCAACTCAGGTGCCCCTAAAATCGAGAAACTGCTCCTGTCGGCTCTGGCCAACTGGCAGCAGAAGAACGAGGATGAGCGCATCGAGGACGCTAATCTCTACATCAAGGAGATTTTCGTGGATGAAGGCCGCATGCTAAAGCGTCTGCGCCCCGCCCCCCAGGGCCGTGGCCACCGTATTCGCAAGCGTAGCAACCACGTGACGCTGATCATTGACTCGAAAGTAGAACCACTTGGTAGCAAAGCTGCCGCCAAGCAGGCTGCTGAGACAAAAGGCACTGAGGCTACGGCAGAAGCCAAGCCGAAAGCTGCGCGTCGCAGCTCGAAGAAATCAACTGAAACCAAGGCAGAAGCCACCGCATAAGCACTATGGGACAGAAAGTAAATCCGGTTGGCTTCCGTTTGGGCGTCATTAAAGGATGGGACTCGAACTGGTACGGCGGCAAGGACTTTGCCGACAAGTTGGTTGAGGACGAAAAAATCCGCAAATACATCAACGCTCGTATTCCGAAAGGTGGCATCAGCCGCATCGTGATTGAGCGCACGCTGAAGCGCGTAACCATTACCATCAACACAGCCCGTCCGGGCGTAGTGATTGGCAAAGGCGGCGCCGAAGTGGACAAGATCAAGGACGAGCTGAAGCAGATCACCGGCAAAGACGTTCAGATCAACATTTTCGAGATCAAGCGTCCCGAGCTGGATGCTAAGCTGGTAGGCGAGAGCATCGCTCAGCAGCTGGCCGCCCGGATTTCGTTCCGTCGCGCCATGAAGATGTCGATCCAGGCTGCTATGCGTGTTGGTGCCGAAGGCATCAAGATTCAGTGCGGTGGTCGTTTGGGTGGTGCTGAAATCGCCCGCTCCGAGCAGTACAAGGAAGGTCGTACGCCGTTGCATACGCTGCGCGCTGACATCGACTACGCTCTCTCGGAAGCTCAGACGGTATATGGCAAGATCGGCATCAAGGTGTGGATCATGCGTGGCGAGGTATTCGGCAAGCCCGACCTCTCGCCTAACCAGCAGCCCGCAGGCGGCCAGGGCGACAGCCGTGGCGGTAACGACCGGGGCCCTCGTGGTGAGCGTGGCCCGCGCCGCGACCGTAACGACCGGGGTGGCGACAGCCGTGGTGGTGACCGGGGCGGCGACAGCCGCGGCGGTGGAGCCGGTGGTCAGCGTCGGGGTCCGGGTGGCCCAGGCGGTGCCGGCGGTGCTAACCGTGGCGGTGGCGCACCGCGTCGCTAGTCCTCTCCCTTTCTCTCGAATTTTAAGACAGTATCACTCATGTTACAACCGAAAAGGACCAAGTATCGCAAGATGCAAAAGGGTCGCATACATGGCTTAGCCCATCGCGGCAGCTCCATCGACTTCGGTTCATTTGCTATCAAGTCGCTGGAACAAGCGTGGATTACGGCTCGCCAGATTGAGGCTGCTCGTATTGCCATGACCCGCGCCATGAAGCGCGAAGGTCAAGTTTGGATCCGCATTTTCCCTGATAAGCCTATTACCAAGAAGCCTGCTGAAGTGCGGATGGGTAAGGGTAAGGGTTCGCCCGAGTATTGGGTGGCCTGTGTGAAGCCTGGCACTATCATGTTCGAATCGGACGGGGTAACGCTGGAAGTAGCTCAAGAGTCGCTGCGTCTGGCTGCTCAGAAACTGCCGGTACGGACGTCGTTTGTTGTTCGTCGTGACTACGTAGATAACAAGTAAGATGAAGAACACCGAAATCCGTAACCTCTCGCTAGAGGACCTCAAAAATCAATTGAAGACCGAGCAGACCTCGGGCCAGACCATGCGCTTTGCGCATGCCATCTCGCCGCTGGAAAATCCGCTCCGTCTGAAGCAAGCCCGCAAAAACGTCGCCCGTCTGCTGACTGAGTTGAAGCGTCGCGAGAATGAGCAGGCTACAAACACTGCTAACTAACGATGGCAAACAACGAAGAACAGCAGGGCACTGCCGCTACCACTGAGCGGAACCTGCGCAAAGAAATCATCGGCCGCGTAACCTCCTCCAAGATGGACAAGTCCATCACGGTGATGGTCGAGAGCAAGATGAAGCACCCGATCTACGGCAAGTTCGTTACCAAGTCGACCAAGTTCATGGCCCACGACGAGAACAACGAGTGCGGCGAAGGCGACACGGTGCGCATCATGGGCACCCGTCCGCTTAGCAAGAGCAAGCGGTGGAGATTGGTAGAAATCATAGAACGCGCCAAGTAAGATGATACAGCAAGAATCCCGTCTGACCGTCGCTGATAACAGCGGCGCCAAAGAAGTTCTTTGCATTCGTGTCCTCGGTGGCACGGGCAAAAAATACGCTAGTGTTGGCGACAAGATCGTAGTAGCCATCAAATCGGCTATCGGATCTGGCAACGCTAAAAAAGGTACGGTTTCCCGTGCTGTTGTTGTTCGCACGAAGAAGGAAGTACGCCGCAAGGACGGTTCCTATATTCGCTTCGACGATAACGCCGCCGTACTGCTCAACAATAACGACGAGCCCCGCGGTACCCGCATCTTCGGCCCTGTAGCCCGCGAGCTACGTGAGCGCCAGTTCATGAAGATCGTTTCGCTAGCCCCTGAAGTTCTCTAAGCATGGCAACGAAAAAAGCAACGCCTACGAAACTGCACGTGAAAACTGGTGACACCGTTCTGGTGATTTCCGGCGACGAGAAAGGTAAAACCGGCACTATCAAGTCGGTCAACCGTTCGACCCAGCGTGTTATCGTGGAAGGCCTTAACCTGGCAACCAAGCACAACAAACCTAGTGCGAAGAATCCCCAGGGCGGCATCACTAAGATCGAGGCCCCGATTCACGTGAGCAACGTGAAGCGCGTGGACTCGGCCAACGCCTAACCGCTCCCGATCATGGCCCGACTGAAAGAGAAATACAACAAAGAAGTAGTACCCGCGCTCCAGGAGAAATTCCAGTTCAAGAGCATCATGCAGGTACCGCGCATCAGCAAAATCTGCATCAACCGCGGCATCGGTGCCGCCGTAGCCGACAAGAAATTGGTCGACAACGGCGTGGATGAGCTCACGATCATCACTGGTCAAAAAGCTGTTCCTACCATCGCCAAGCGTTCGGTATCGAACTTTAAGCTGCGTGAGGGCATGCCAATTGGCGCCCGTGTGACGCTGCGTGGTGAGCAGATGTACGAATTCCTCGACCGTTTGCTGACTGTGGCGCTGCCCCGGGTACGTGACTTCAAAGGAATCAACGACAAAGGCTTCGACGGCCGGGGTAACTATACCTTGGGTGTGAAAGAGCAAATCATCTTCCCGGAAATTTCGATTGACAAAATCAAGTCGATTGCCGGCATGGACATCACTATCGTGACGACGGCCGAAAACGACGAGCAAAGCTACGAGCTGCTCAAGGCCTTCGGAATGCCATTCGCCAACGCTAAGAAAGAAAACAATGGCTAAGGAAAGCATGAAAGCACGGGAACGGAAGCGTATCGCTACCGTTGCCCGCTACGCCGAGAAGCGCAAGGCTCTAAAAGAGGCTGGCGACTACGAAGGCTTGGACAAACTGCCGCGCAATGCGTCGCCCGTGCGTCTGCACAACCGCGACAAAATCGACGGTCGTCCTCGTGGTTACATGCGTAAGTTCGGCATCAGCCGGGTACGCTTCCGCGAAATGGCTCTCGCCGGCAAAATTCCCGGCGTAACCAAGTCCAGCTGGTAATACCACTGTACGATTGCTGAAGCAGGGTTTCCTGTAGGGCAAGAATATTTGGCAGGTTGCCGAAAGAAACCATTGGCCGAGCCTTTATAAGCCGAGCCGAGTAGTCTTAACCGAAAATTTCGCTGACCCTTTCCGGGCCGGCGAAATTTTCATATCTTTGCGGCTCCCTAAAAATGGGCGCTGCCTTTTCACAATCGAATGAACACAGATCCAATTGCCGACTACCTGACCCGGGTACGCAATGCCATTAAGGCAAACCACCGGGTGGTGGAAATTCCGGCCAGCAACATCAAAAAGGAGATTACGAAGGTGCTCTACAAGAAGGGCTACATTCAGAGTTACCGGTTTGATGATGCCGCCGTGCAGGGAACGATCAAAATCGCTCTCAAATACAACCCCACCACGAAGGTGCCGGCTATCACGAAATTGCAGCGCGTGAGCTCGCCTGGTTTGCGCCAGTATGCACACGTAGGCAACATGCCCCGCGTACTCAGCGGCCTCGGTATTGCTATTCTCTCCACGTCGAAGGGCGTGATGACGGAGAAAGAGGCGAAGGCCGAGAACGTGGGCGGCGAGGTGCTGTGCTACGTTTACTAATCTGAAAGGAAACAGAAACTATGTCACGCATTGGTAAACTGCCCATCAATCTGCCCGACAACGTGCAGATTGAAGTGAGCAACGACAACAACGTAACCGTGAAGGGCCCAAAAGGCACCCTGGTGGTTCCCGTAGACCGCGACATCGCCGTGGCTACTGAGGACGGCCAGTTGGTTGTAACCCGCCCCACGGAGCAGAAGCGCCATAAGGCCATGCACGGTCTCTACCGTTCGCTGCTCAACAACGCCGTGAACGGTGTGAGCAACGGCCTCGAAGAGAAGCTTGAGCTGGTAGGTGTAGGTTACAAAGCCGCTATGGCTGGCACTACGCTGGAACTGGCGTTAGGCTACTCGCACAATATCTTCTTGGCTCTGCCAGCCGAAGTAACGGCTACGGCCGTGACCGAAAAAGGTAAAAACCCCATCGTTACCCTCACCAGCATCGATAAGCAGTTGCTGGGCCAGGTAGCAGCAAAGATTCGCTCGTTGCGTAAAGTTGAGCCCTACAAAGGCAAAGGCGTGCGTTTCGTGGGTGAGCAGATTCGTCGTAAGGCTGGTAAAACGGCTTCGAAATAATAACGCACCATGGCTTTCGATAAAGCAACTAGAAGAAAACGGATCCAGCGCATCATCCGCACTAAGGTGGCTGGCACGTCCGAGCGTCCGCGTTTGTCGGTGTTCCGCAGCAATACGGGTATTTATGCCCAGATTATTGACGACACTACTGGCAATACCCTGGCGTCTGCTTCCTCGAAGCACGTTTCGGTGGAAGGGGGCAACGGAGTCGCCCTCGCCGCCGCAGTCGGCAAAGAGCTTGCCGCCCGTGCTACTGGAAAAGGAATTTCGAAAGTGGTATTTGACCGTTCCGGTTACCTCTACCACGGCCGCGTAAAATCATTGGCAGAAGGAGCCCGCGAAGGCGGCCTCAATTTCTAATCTATCATCATGGCAGAATTTAACAACGGCCCCCGCGCTGGCGGTAACGACCGCGGCGGCAACGACCGTCGTGGTGGTGGCAATGACCGTAAGGGCGGCAACGACCGCAATAACGATTCGCGCACCGGCGATTCCGATCTGAAAGAGAAAGTAGTAGCTATCAACCGCGTTGCCAAAGTGGTAAAGGGTGGTCGCCGCTTCAGCTTCTCGGCCATTGTAGTGGTAGGTGACGGCAACGGCACTGTAGGCTACGGCCTCGGCAAGGCCAACGAAGTAACCGACGCCATTGCCAAAGGCATTGACGACGCGAAGAAGAACCTGGTGAAGGTGCCGCTGTATAAGCACACCGTTCCTCACGTAATGGAAGGCAAGTACTCGGGTGGTTTCGTGCTGGTTCAGCCGGCTGCTGCTGGTACGGGTGTAATTGCAGGCGGCGCAATGCGTGCCGTGTTCGAAAGCGCTGGTATCAAGGATGTACTCGCTAAGTCGAAAGGCTCGTCGAACCCCCACAACGTGGTGAAGGCTACCTTCGATGCCCTGCTGAAAATGCGCGACCCGTTGCAGATTGCACAAGCTCGTGGCATTACCCTCGCTCAAGTTTTTAACGGTTAAGAGACGATGGCGCAGATCCAAATCAAACTCGTAAAAAGCACTATCGACCGCCCCCAGCGGCAGAAGCGCACTGTGCAGGCCCTTGGCCTCGGCAAAATGAACAGCACCCGGATCGTGGAAAACACGCCCGAGTTGTCTGGCATGATCAAAGCCGTTCAGCACTTATTGGAAGTAACCGAACTCTAGGAATCTCCCGAACATGAATCTCAGCAATCTCCAACCCGCCATTGGCTCGACTCGCAACATCAAGCGAATCGGTCGTGGTACGGGTTCCGGCCGCGGCGGCACATCGACGCGCGGTCACAAAGGTGCCAAGTCCCGCTCGGGTTACTCCAAGAAGTCGGGCTTCGAAGGCGGTCAGATGCCTTTGCAGCGCCGAGTGCCTAAATTTGGCTTTAAGAACATCAACCGTATAGAGTACAAAGCTGTCAACCTTGACGTGCTGGCTGCTCTAACTGAGAATGGCTCGACCACTACGCTGGACGCTGCCTTCTTCGTGACGGCCGGTCTGGCTTCGAAGACTGCCAAAATCAAAGTTCTGGGTCGTGGTGAAATCACCAAGGCACTGGAAGTACATGCGCATGCTTTCTCCAAATCGGCTGTTGAAGCCATTGAGAAGGCAGGTGGCAAAGCCGTGACGCTGTAAGCATCGACGTAGCAATGAAAAAACTTATCGACCAGATAAAGAATGTTTTTGCAATTGAAGATCTGCGTTCGCGGATCTTCAATACGCTTTTTTTCATTGCCATTTATCGGCTTGGCTCCTACGTAGTACTACCTGGCGTTGATCCTACCCGGCTCAAGCAGGGCGCTACTGGCGTGCTGGGTATTCTTGACACGCTGCTGGGCGGGGCATTCAGTCACGCGTCCATCTTCGCGTTGGGCATCATGCCTTATATCTCAGCTTCTATCGTACTGCAGCTGCTGACCATCGCGGTGCCATACTTCCAGAAGCTACAGAAGGAGGGAGAGTCCGGCCGCAAGAAGATCAGTCAGTACACTCGCATCCTAACGATTCCAATCGTGGCGTTGCAGTCAGTAGGCTTCATTGCCACAATCAACGCTGAGGCTATTATCAACCCTGGGGTGTTCTTCACAGTGTCGACGGCCATCATTGTAACAGCAGGTACCCTGTTTTGCATGTGGCTGGGCGAGAAAATCACCGACAAAGGTATTGGTAATGGTATCTCCATGCTGATCATGATTGGGATTGTATCGCGTCTGCCTGGCGCTTTGATTGGGGAAGCTACAGCCCGTACTATGCGCGGTTCGTTGATTTTCCTAATCGAAATGGCGGTGTTGTTCGTGGTTGTAATGGCCGTTATCATCCTCACGCAAGCCGTGCGGCAGATTCCGGTACAGTATGCCAAACAGATTGGTGGGGCCGCGTCGCTCAGCTCCCAGCGCCAGTATATCCCGATGAAAGTGAATGCGGCCGGCGTTATGCCGATCATTTTTGCCCAGTCGTTGATGTTCGTGCCGGCTATTGCGGCTTCGGCTTGGAATAAGAATAGTGAGGCGGCGACGCTGATCGGTACTTGGTTCCAGCCTAACCATTGGGTCTACAACGTGGTATTCGGTCTGCTCATTGTGATCTTCACGTATTTCTACACCGCTATCAGTGTCAACCCCAACCAAATTGCGGATGACCTGAAACGGAGCGGCGGGTTTATTCCCGGTGTAAAGCCTGGTCGTGATACGTCAGAATTCATTGATGAGGTGCTGACTCGCATTACGTTGCCTGGTGCCGTAGCATTGGCTATTATTGCCATTCTGCCCGCCTTGGCTACTGTTGCTGGAGTTACCCGGCCATTCGCTCAGTTCTATGGTGGTACGTCGCTCATCATTATGGTGGGAGTTGTACTTGATACTATGAACCAAGTGAAAAGCTATTTGCTTATGCGCGATTATGACCGCATGATGAAGACGAATAAAACCCGGGGCCGTTCACAGAATATTGCTCTCGCTTCGTAATAGAGATGATCTTTTACAAAACTGAGGAAGAGATTGATATGATGAAGGCTAGTGCGAATGTACTAGCTCAGGCTCACGGCGAAGTAGCCAAAATGATTCGGGAAGGAATTACCACCCGGGCGCTGGATCAGCGGGCCGAGGAATTCATCCGGGATCATGGCGGACAGCCTTCTTTCAAAGGGTACAATGGCTTCGAATATAGCCTCTGCATCTCACTTAATTCAGTTGTGGTGCATGGTTTTCCGAGTGATTACGCCCTGGAAAGCGGCGACATCGTTTCGGTTGACTGTGGGGTGATGCTTAATGGCTACCATGCCGACAGTGCTTATACTTACCCAATAGGGGAAGTGGCACCAGAGGTACTTCAGTTGCTGGCAGAAACCAAAAAGTCGCTTTATCTCGGCATCGAGCAGGCGGTAGCGGGCAACCGAATGGGCGATGTAAGCTACGCAATCCAGAACCATGTTGAGAAGCAAGGATACGGGGTTGTCCGGGAGTTGGTTGGCCATGGTATCGGCCAGAAGCTGCACGAGCGGCCTGAAGTTCCGAACTACGGTAAGCGTGGATCGGGCCTGAAGTTGCAAACCGGACTCACGCTGGCCATCGAGCCAATGGTGAATTTGGGAACGAAGAGTGTGATTCAGGAGAAGGATGGTTGGACTATCCGAACCAAGGACCGCAAACCTTCCGCGCACTTTGAGCACACTATTGTTGTTCGTAAAGACAAGGCGGAAATTCTTACCTCCTTTGATTACATAGAAAAAGCCTTACAGTAGCCTTATGGCCAAACAAACTTCCATTGAGCAGGACGGTACCATCCTGGAAGCCTTATCCAACGCCATGTTCCGCGTGGAGCTGGAAAACGGTCACCAATTGATTGCCCATATTTCGGGTAAAATGCGGATGCACTACATCAAAATTCTGCCGGGAGATAAGGTAAAACTCGAAATGTCTCCTTACGATTTGTCGAAGGGACGGATTGTGTACCGTTACAAGTAGTGGGTCTTAGGAGCTTGGGGTCTCAGCATTTGGTTACCGTTTAGGTACCAATTTCTATTCAGACTTCGACTCCCCACTAAGACCCTAAGTTCCCAAGTTCTAAGACCTTCACATCATGAAAGTAAAAACGTCCGTCAAGAAGCGTAGCGCCGATTGCAAAATCATCCGTCGCAAAGGCAAACTCTACGTCATCAACAAAAAGAACCCTCGCTATAAGCAGCGTCAGGGGTAATTATTGGAAATTGGGGTCTTCGGGACACCGGAACTTGGTTTAGGTTCTGACCGTCCTCTGACTGAGCATGAAGCTAGGCCAAGCCCCAAGACCCTAACTCGCCAACAACCCAAACTCACCACATGGCTCGTATTGCAGGGGTAGACATCCCAGATAACAAACGCGGCGAAATATCGCTGACGTACATTTTCGGCATCGGTCGCGCTTCGGCCCAGCAAATTCTTTCGAAAGCAGGTGTTGACCTGAATAAGAAAGTGAAGGACTGGACAGAAGAGGAAGCCGGCGAAATTCGGAGCGTAATTGCGGCCGAATACAAGACCGAAGGTGTGCTGCGCTCCGAAGTGCAGCTTAACATCAAACGTCTCATGGACATCGGTTGCTACCGAGGTCTGCGTCACCGTAAAGGTCTCCCCGTTCGTGGTCAGCGCACCAAGAACAACTCGCGTACCCGTAAGGGCAAGCGTAAGACCGTTGCCGGTAAGAAAAAAGCCACTAAGTAATTAACGAAAATCAGGTTGAGTTAATAGCTGCAAAGCGTGAATCAAGCTGACTAGCACCTGTTGCTTGGCTGCCTACCTTCATAATTCAACCTAACAACTTTCGTTTCATTTTTGCGATAACCAAATGGCACAAAAAAGAAAAGACAAAGCCAAGAAGCGCGTTGTCGTTGTTGAACCCGTAGGCCAGGTACACATCAAAGCCTCCTTCAACAACATCATCATTTCCATCACCAACAACAATGGCCAAGTAATTTCTTGGGCATCTGCTGGTAAAATGGGATTCCGGGGCTCGAAGAAGAACACCCCTTACGCTGCCCAGATGGCGATGACCGATGCTGGCAAAGTAGCCCACGACCTGGGTATGCGCAAGGCTGAAGTATTCGTAAAGGGCCCAGGTGCTGGCCGTGAGTCAGCCATCCGGACGCTGGGTAATGTGGGGATTGAAGTAACGACCATCAAGGACGTGACGCCGCTGCCCCATAACGGCTGCCGTCCGCCCAAACGTCGTCGCGTTTAATTAACTGAGCGCGGCCGGTTCAGCCTGAAGTTTTTTTTACAAAAAAAACGCTTCGGGCCAGACCAGCAGTTCACCCCTTCAACTCCCAACAACCCCGCAATGGCACGTTATACTGGTCCTAAAACCAAGATTGCCCGTCGCTTCAATGAGCCGATTTTCGGCCCGAGCAAGGCACTCACCAAGAAAGCATACCCTCCCGGCCAGCACGGCCGTGGCCGTCGTAAGAAGCAGAGCGAGTACGCTGTCCAGCTGATGGAAAAGCAGAAAGTGAAGTACATGTACGGCATCCTCGAAAAGCAATTCGAGAACCTGTTCCACAAGGCTGCTGCGTTGCCTGGTATCACCGGCGACAACTTGCTGGCTTTGCTCGAATCGCGTCTCGATAACACGGTGTACCGTTTGGGCATTGCTCCTACGCGTCGTGCCGCCCGTCAGTTGGTGTTGCACAAGCACATCACGGTGAACGGTGAGATTGTAAACATCGCTTCGTACAAGCTCCGCGCCGGCGATATCGTGGCCGTTCGTGAGAAGTCGAAGTCGCTGGAAACTATTACTACGAGCCTAAGCGCCCGCAATGCGCGTGCTTTCTCGTGGCTGGAGTGGGAAGGCAAAGACATGGTGGGCAAATTCATCAGCGCCCCTTCGCGGGAGCTGATTCCGGAGAATATCACGGAGCAGCTCATCGTCGAACTGTACTCGAAGTAATTGGTAGCGGCCCGGACGCCCGGGCCGCGCCATTGCTTCGCTGCTTTTTAATGAATTCAGGTAATGGGTATTAGGCAGTAGGACCTCAAGGAAGCGTCTTATTACCTGGTACCTTTTACTCATATCTAACAAACCGCCCCACTTATGTCAATCTTAGCTTTTCAAATGCCGGAGAAGGTAGTGATGGAGAAATCCGACGACTTCTACGGTACGTTTGAATTCAAGCCGCTGGAGAAAGGCTACGGCGTCACGATCGGCAACGCTTTGCGCCGCATCCTGCTGTCGTCGCTCGAGGGCTACGCCATCACTTCGGTGCGCACCAATAGCGTCCTGCACGAGTTCATGACCATCGAGGGCGTGATTGAGGATATGTCCGAAATCATCCTTAACCTGAAGCAAGTGCGCTTCCGTAAGGTGAGTGATGCTATTGAGGACAAAATCACGGTCCGTATCAAGGGTCAGGAAACTTTTGCGGCCGGCGACATCAACAACTTCACCAACGGCTTCGAAGTGCTTAACACCGATCTGGTGATTTGCCACGTCGATCCAGGTACGGAGTTGGAGTTCGAATTCACGATCCAGAAGGGTCGGGGCTACGTGCCAGCCGAGGAGAACAAGCCCCTCGATCAGGTATTCGGACAGATTGCTATCGACGCCATCTTCACGCCTATTAAGAACGTGAAGTACAGCATCGAGAATACGCGCGTAGAGCAGAAGACGGACTACGAGAAGCTGCTGATTGAGATTCATACTGATGGTTCGATCCATCCGGAGGAGGCGCTGAAAGGTGCCGCCAACATCCTCATCCAGCACTTCATGCTGTTCTCTGACAGCACCATGACCTTCGAAACGGTAAAAGCCGAAGAAGAAGAGACGGTGGACGAGGAGACGTTGCACATGCGGAAAGTCCTGAAGACGCCACTGGCGGATATGGATCTGAGCGTGCGCGCTTACAACTGCCTCAAGGCCGCCGACATCAAGAGCCTTGGCGACTTGGTACAGCTCGACATGGCCGACATGATGAAGTTCCGCAACTTCGGTAAGAAGTCGTTGACGGAGCTGGAAAACCTCGTGGAGGAAAAAGGTCTGACCTTCGGGATGGACCTGAGCAAGTACAAGCTCGAAGAGGAATAGCCGAATTACGTGAAAATGTGCTCAATGTGCGAGGTATGCTATGGCATATTCCACGTTAGCACATTTTTCATGTCTGACTATTCCGTACATTTGCAGACTTTTTCACATTTCTCATAGTGTGCCCCAGGGGCAGCGGTTCTAATGAGATGGTAGCCGAAAGGCACCTTCCGCCGTGGTCGTTGTCCGCAAGCATACCTTTTTCTCCTTTTTATGCGTCACGGTAAATCTTTCAACCACCTCGGCCGCACGGCTTCGCACCGCCAAGCGATGCTTGCCAACATGGCCAATTCGCTTATCCTGCATAAGCGCATCACTACTACGGTAGCCAAAGCCAAGGCTTTGCGCCAGTACGTAGAGCCGTTGCTCACTAAAGCTAAGAGCGACACGACGCACTCACGCCGCCTCGTTTTCTCGAGCCTGGGCCAGAAAGAGGTGCTCAAGGAACTGTTTGATAATGTTGCAGCCAAAATTGCCGGCCGTCCAGGTGGTTACACCCGCATCATCAAACTGAGCCAGAACCGTCTGGGTGACAACGCCGAGATGTGCATCATTGAGCTGGTGGACTTCAACGACACCCTGCTGGAAGCTAAGAATGCTGGTGAAGCCAAGGCTACCACCCGTCGTTCGCGCCGCAGCGGTGGCAAGAAAACCACCGAAGAAACGGCTGGTGAAGGTGATTCGACGGCTGAAGTAGTGGCCGAAGCTAAGCCTGCCAAGAAAGCCAAAGCTGCTACCACGGAAGTTTCGGCTCCCGAGGATACAGATTCCGAAACTTTGAAAGACGGTGAGACCCGCGAGGAGAAAACCGCTGAGTAAATTGGTTTCGTAAGCCCGGCTTACTTAATAATTGGAAGAAGGCCCGCCATCTGGCGGGCCTTTTTTTGTGGACTAAGTATTGGGGTTCTCACCTGAGCAGCGGCCAGGATTTCTCTTCTACCCTGAGTCTAGATGCCCGCCCCTAGCAGCAAATAAGTAAGGACAGAGAGTAACTGACGCGAAACGTCGGTGATACTATTTACCTTGCGGACCAATGGCATAGGCGCCATTGCGCAACTTTGCATTCAGTTTCACCAACCCGTTTTCTTATGAGCATTATCACCGAAATCCACGCTCGCCAGATTTTTGATTCGCGCGGCAACCCGACTGTTGAAGTGGACGTGACCACCGACAGCGGCACCGTGGGCCGTGCCGCCGTACCGAGCGGGGCCAGCACCGGCAAGCACGAAGCAGTGGAGCTGCGCGACAATGACAAGTCCATGTATATGGGCAAGGGCGTGTTGCAGGCGGTGGAGAACGTGAATACGACTATTGCCGAGGAGCTGATTGGCTTTTCGGTGTTCGAGCAGGGCCTGCTCGATAAGATTATGCTGGAGCTTGATGGTACGCCCAACAAAGCCAACCTGGGCGCCAACGCTATTTTAGGGGCTTCGCTGGCTATTGCCCGCGCCGCTGCTGCCGAGGCAGGCATGCCGCTGTACCGCTACGTAGGCGGGGTAAACGCTACCACGCTACCCGTGCCCATGATGAACATCCTCAACGGGGGCTCACACGCCGACAACAGTATCGACTTCCAGGAATTCATGATTATGCCGGTGGGTGCTTCGAGTTTCTCGGAGGCATTGCGCTGGGGTACCGAAATTTTCCATCACCTCAAAGAAGTGCTCAAGAAGCAAGGCTTTAGCACCAACGTGGGCGATGAGGGCGGTTTTGCGCCGAATATCAAAAGCAATGAGGACGCTATTAAGATTGTGCTTCAGGCCATCGAGAAGGCGGGCTATAAGCCCGGCGACGACGTGATGATTGCCATGGATGCGGCCGTATCGGAGTTCTACGAGGACGGTCACTACCACTTCAAGAAGAGCACCGGCGACAAGCTGACCTCTTCGGAAATGGTGAGCTACTGGACCGACTGGACCAAGAAGTACCCCATCATCAGCATCGAGGATGGGATGGATGAGGATGACTGGAGCGGCTGGAAGGCCCTGACCGAGAGCATCGGCAGCACTACCCAACTCGTAGGCGACGACTTGTTCGTGACCAATGTAAACCGCCTGCAACGCGGCATTGATGAGCAGATTGCCAACGCCATCCTCATCAAGGTAAACCAGATTGGTACGCTTTCCGAAACGATTGATGCCATCAACCTGGGTCGCCGCCACGGCTACAAGAGCATCATGAGCCACCGCTCGGGTGAAACCGAGGATAACACAATAGCCGACCTGGCCGTGGCCCTGAACACCGGTCAGATCAAAACTGGCTCGGCTTCGCGCTCCGACCGGATGGCTAAGTACAACCAGCTGCTACGCATTGAGGAAGAGCTGGGCGAGGTTGCCTACTTCCCCGGCCGCAAGATGTAGACTACTGACTTCAGGTGATTAAGCCTGGATTTCGCTGATTTTATATTCGGCTAGCAAACGGTACTGCCCCAAAGGGTGGTACCGTTTTGGTTTCAAGGCGTACACAAGAGAAAAAGGTTGGTAGGGGTGACCACGCAATTGCTCGTAATAATGGATATTTGTTAGGTTATCGTTGAAAACAGCGGAACCATAACTAATACAGCGGAAGTCAGTAGCCTTATTATGCGGATAGCGGAGTTGTTTGAACGGGTACCGCGTTTTTTGCGGAGCTTCTACTTTTTAGTAAGCCTGGCGTTTCTGGGTTGGATGTTCGTGTTCGACGCCAACGACGTGCTGCGGCAGTACGATATGTATGCCAAGTGGCAGGAGCTGGAAACCGATAAGGGCTACTACCTGCGCGAAATTGATAAGGTGAAGAAAGACCGGGCCGAACTGCTCAGTAGTCCCGAGCTGCTGGAAAAGTTTGCCCGCGAGAAGTACATCATGAAGCGGCCGGGTGAAGACGTGTTCGTGCTCGTTCCGCAGGAGCAGGAATGAGGTTGGCTTGCGGTAACGGCAGCCGGCGCGGGCGACCAATTTGGTGGGAGAGGAGCAACCCTAAGTGGACATTGAGCCTGATGCTCGTACTCTTGCTAGCCTTACCGAGCCCGGCCGCTAAGCCGAACGGAATTTCGCAGGTGCAGGTGGCGCGGCGATTTCTGCTGGCCATAATCCATCATAAATGGAAAGAGGCTTACCGCTACCTGACGCCTACCGCCCGGCAGCAGCAATCGGAAAAACAGTTCCGGCAGGCCGCCCAGCTTCTGGCTGTGCCCGCCCGCGAGTACGGCCCCGTTCTTGACCTCTACAAGCTGGGTTACCGCCTGCGCGACGCCGCTACCCCCGAGCCCTTCGTCGCCTTCACCTACCGCGCCGACACGCTGCAACCGCGCCCCCACATCCAACTCGACGTCACGTTCCGCGACTCCACGGCTCGCCAGATCCAAAGCTTCCGTCTGGTAAAGCTGGCTCATTGAATGCTCGCAAGCACGAGGCTGTTCACGCAGTTAATGCTAATCTGGCAACGATATTTTGCCCATGCGTACGGCCGGAACGCACTGCCGGCCCGTGCCAATACTAATGGGTTGGCCGGCCACCGCTTCATTGGCGAGCAGGGCGAAGAGAATGGCTTCCTTGGCATCGGGTAGCACGCCGAGGTCGGCGGTAGTGGCGAAACAGCAGGCGGGCAGATGGCGTTGCAGGGCCGCCCGTAGCGCTGGGTTGTGGGCTCCGCCCCCACTCAGGTACACGGCCAAAGCGGGTTGTTCGCCCAAGGCTTGCCGGGCAGCCTGCGCGACACCCGCCGCACTTAGCTCCACCAGCGTGGCCAGCAAGTCCTCAACGGAGAGCTGGGTAGTGCCAGTATGGGCCTGGGCTGCCTGCAGGTATACCGTGCCGAATAACTCAGGCCCAGTTGTGCGAGGCAGCGGAGCCCCAAAGAACGGGTGCGCCAGTAGTTCGGCCAACAATCCTGCATGAACCGCGCCCGCCGCCGCCAGAAGGCCATCCTCGTCGTAAGCTAAGTGGAAAAAGTGCTGGCGTACTACCGCGTCGAGTAGGGTGTTGCCAGGGCCCGTATCGGTGCTGAATGCAGCGGTGGCATCCGGGCCGGTGCGGGGTAGGTAGGTGAAGTTGGCAATGCCGCCTAGGTTGAGTAGCAGGCGCTCTTCGGTGGAGCTGCCTAGCAGCAGGTAGTCGCCGTATGCCGCTAATGGTGCCCCTTCGCCGCCCGCGGCAATGTGCTTCTGCCGGAAGTCGCTGAGCGTGATGATACCGGTCCCCACGGCCATATGGTCGGCGTCGCCGAGTTGCAGCGTGGCGTTCAGACCCGGAAAATCGGGGTGCTGGTGCTGATGGGCCGGGGCATGGTACACCGTTTGGCCGTGGCTGGCCAGCAGATCTACCTCGGCGGGCGCTACCTGCCACTCCCGCAGGCAGCCAAGTACCAACTCGGCATGAAAACGGCCCAGCCAGGCATGCAGCAGCGTCAGGTACTCTAGGCTTACCTGCTCGCGGGCGAACACCTGCCGGATGCGCCGCCGCGTTTCTTCATCATAGGGCACCGTAGCGAAGTGCTCTAGTTCCAGCCGCGTTGCCAGCCCATGCCCGTGCAAATGGCACAGGGCTACATCGAGCCCATCGAGTGAGGTGCCCGACATCAAGCCGATAATTCGGCGGCTGGGTTGCTGGGCGAGCTGGGCTAGGCGTTGCATTCGGTGAAGGATTAAGAAAGAACTTCATTCAAAGCATGTGGCTTGAGGCGCTGAATGAAGTTCCTAACTACTACTCAATTTTCTTCCCAGCCATGGCCTGGTTGATGCTGATGTTCATGACCCGCTCGGCGAAGGGACGGGTAAGCTCTTCGAGCTCATCAACGGCCTTCAGTATCACGTCTTTTTCCTGGGTTTCGAGGGAGGCTTTGAGTTGAGTGACGCCAGCCTGGGTGGCAGTCAGCTCGTCGGGGGTGAGGTGCTGGCCGTTTTTAGCCACGAACCGCTCCACCTGGTAGAGCATCTGCTCGGCCACGGTGCGGGCTTCGATTACCATACGGGCCGCTACATCTTCGCGGGCGAAGGTGAGCGAATCCATCAGCATCTTTTCCACTTGGTCATCGGTGAGGCCATACTGGGGCTTGATTTCCACTTCCTGGCGGGTACCCGAGCGCAATTCTATGGCCTCTACTTTTAGAATACCGTCGGCATTGAGAATGAAATTCACATCAACCTTTGGCAAGCCGGCCGGCATGGCCGGGATGCCGCGCAGGTCGAATTCGGCCAGCTTGCGGTTCTCCTTTACGACGTCCCGCTCACCCTGATACACCGAAATTTTCAGGTTCACTTGCCCGTCGACGCTGGTGGTGTACTGGCGGCCAGCCTTGGTTGGGATTTTGGAGTTGCGCGGAATAATGGGGTCCATGAGGCCGCCCAGCGTTTCAATGCCCAGCGTGAGAGGCGTCACGTCGAGCAGCAGTACGTCGCGGCGGTTGCCAGCCAGAATGTCGGCCTGAATGGCCGCGCCCAGCGCCACCACTTCGTCGGGGTTGAGCGACTTGTTGGCCGGCTGGCCGAAAAAATCCGATACGGCGTCATACACCAGTGGTACCCGGGTCGAGCCACCTACCAGCAGCACGGCGTCGAGGTCGGCAGCTGTGAGGCTGGCGTCGGCCAACGCGCGGCGGCACGAGTCGATGGTCCGCTCGACCAGCGGGTGGGCCAAGGTTTCGAACTCGGTGCGGGTCAGGCGCACTACTACGTCGTCGGTCAGGTTGCCGGCGAAGTCGTCGTGCTGGCTTAGGTAGCGCTTGGCCGATTCGGCCAGCAGCCGTAGCTCCTGCCGCAGTGGGCCGTTGCCATCAAGTCGGTCGGCTAACTCGTGTTGCTGGGTCCAGTGCTCGGCAACAATCCGGTCGAGGTCATCGCCGCCCAGGTAGGTGTCGCCGTTAGTGCTCAGGACTTCAAAAATGCCCTGGTGTAGGCGTAGGATGCTCACGTCGAAGGTGCCGCCGCCCAAATCGTAAACGGCCACCGTTTTTTCCTCGTCGGGGTTGAGGCCGATGCCGTAGGCCAGGGCGGCGGCGGTAGGCTCATTCACAATACGCAGTACCTCCAGGCCTGCCAGCCGACCGGCGTCGCGGGTGGCTTGGCGCTGGGAGTCGTTGAAGTAGGCCGGTACCGTAATCACGGCCTTATTGACGGGCGTTTTGAGGGCGTGCTCGGCCCGTTGGCGCAGCTCCTTAAGGATTTCGGCCGATAGCTCGATGGGCGAGTAGAACCGCTCACCAACCCGGATTTTTACCAGCCCCTCCGAGTTGTCGTCAATTACCTTGTAGCCCAGGCCGCCGGCGTGCTGGCCCAAGTCGTGGTAGCTCTTGCCGAGCAGACGCTTCACCGAGTAAATCGTGTTTTGGGGGTCGGTGAGCAGGTACTCCTTGGCATCGGTGCCCACAATGGGCGCATCGGAGCCACCCGGAAAGTGGACTACCGAAGGCACGATAGTACCCCGGCCCTGGTCGTTGATGGCTAGGGGCTGGCGGTTTTCGGGATGAATGTAGGCCACCAGCGAGTTGGTGGTGCCCAAATCAATACCGACAATAATTTCTTCCTGCTGAATAGCACCGGTAGAAAGGTTGATTGCAACTTTAGCCATAACAAGCAAACGGGCCGTGGACCGCCAGGAAAATCACGAGAAGAAAAGGCCCCCACCACCGCTGACGGCGGGGCGCCGACCAGACCCAAAATTACGCAACAAATGCCCGGCAGCAGTCGCTGGTTACCTTCCCAACCAGTGCGCCATACTGCTGGTAAGCAAGGGAAGCTGTTTTTTGTGGAAATCCTTTGCTCGATTGTACAAGATTAAGGTAATGTGGAAAGGGGGCTTTCTCCCCTATTGAATCGATAGTATCTTGTTAGCGATTCGTTGACTTAAAATAGAAAGCTCAACAGTATAGATAATAAGTGCATTTTTTGCGGATTGCTGCTGCTCCTCTGTAGTTGAGATGCATTTAGGCCTGAAAATCTGTTTCTGTGACTGATAGTCAAGGAAAGGAACTATTTTTCTGATACCTAGATAAATAATTGTACATGATTATGGCAATCAAAAACCACGGAAAAGATCTACTCCGTAGGAACACTTAGTAGTATCTGTTTCCTCCTCTATTGAGGCCTTTGGAGTAGGTGCCACCTCACTACACGCCAATCACTAGCTCACCCAACATTTACAGGCTCTCACCAAGCTTTGCGTAACTCTTGTGCTGTCCGTTGAAAGGCAGTTTTTTTCACCCTTTTCCAACCTATTTTTATCATGAAGAAAACGTTTACGCGTCCGATTCTCCCTATCGCACTGGCTGCCACCACCGTGGCCGCTCTGCTAGCCTGGAGTGGACAACACGCCCCCCTAGAAGCTTCCAGCCACCGCGAAGCTCCGCTGATTGCCGACGACCCGTTGGCCGACAACACCGATGTGTACGCTTTCCGCGACCCCAACAACGCGGAGATGATCAACGTCATCGCCAACTACATTCCGTTGGAGTTGCCCCAGGGCGGCCCGAACTATAACACGTTCGGCGAAAACATCCGCTACGAGATTCACATCAAAAACTCGGGTGCTACTCCTGGGGATGAGAAGCGGGTGAATGCCGACGACATCACCTACCGCTTCACCTTCAAGCGGGTGAATGAGGACCCAACCACGTTCTTCAACATTCGGCTGGGGAAGCAGAACCTAAAGGCGAGCTACACCATGGAACGCAGCGTCAATGGCGGCGCTTTCACTCAGCTCAAGACCGACGGGGTAGTTCCGCCGCCCAACATCGGCCCGCGCTCCATCACCATGCCAGTTGGGTTAAATGCCCCCAGCTACGAGAAGCTCTTTACCGACGCCATCCAGACTGTGGACGGCGATATTAAGGTGTACTGCGGCCCGGTCGATGACCCGTTCTTCGCGGACTTAGGTGGTATCTTCGATCTGGCCAATATTCGGCCCGCCAAGGCCCCCGACGGCTTGGCCCGCAAGAACACGCACACCATCGCCCTGCAAATCCCCATCAATAAGCTGCAGAAGGATGGCAAGACTGGCGCGCAGGCCGCCAACATCCTCGACGGCAACTACGTCATTGGTGTGTGGGCCTCGGCCAGCCGCCCCGCGATGCGTACCATCAACACCGATGGCACGCGCACGCACTCCGGCGATTATGTGCAGGTATCGCGCCTGGGCATGCCGCTGACGAACGAGGTTATCGTGCCCATCGGCGCGAAGGATGCCTGGAACTCGAACACTCCCTATACGGAGAAGGCCTCGACCGAAGATTACCTCTCCAACCCTGAGCTGGGCCTGTACATGGCTGAAGGTGATGGTTATTTCGGTACTTCTGTCCCCGGTCTGGCTCCCCTACGTATTCAGCGCAACTCGCTGAACATGTACGACTTCGCTAACGGAAAAGCTGGCCTTTCGGGCCTGCTGAATGCTCCGGCCGCTGATGTAAACGGCACGGCTTTCGCCAAGGTGGCCAATGGTGGCTACGGCGAATACCTGCTTCGTGCGGGCAAGCCTCGCTCAGTAGACCTACTGCCTATCTTCCACACGGGGGTACCAAACGTACGGCCGTATCAGTTGGCAACCGGCAAACCTATGGGTAACCCGCTGGCAGCTGGTAAGCCGTTCATCAATAACTTCTTGCCGCTTATCGAGAGCACCACCACCGCCGCCGGTATCGGTGGAGATATGCTGCGCCTGAACATGGCTGTGCCCACAACGTCGCGCTCTTCGGCCGACTTCAGCTCCGAAGGCCTGCTGGCCGCGGCGGTACTGGGCCTGACCGACACGCGCTACAATACGAACGCCAATCTGGAATTCATTCCGAACATGGACGGCTTCCCAAACGGTCGTCGTCTGGAGGATGACATAGTGCGCATTGAGCTGCAAGCCGTGGGTGGTGTAGTGCTGGCTGCCATTGGTCTGCCCTACGAATCGGCTAACGGCCTGACCAACGTGCTGACCTTCCGCACGGGCGTTGAGAAGAACGACACCACGTTCCGCTCGGGCTTCCCCTACGCACAGCTACCCTGGGCCGGTACGAAGGCCCAGACCACGGTTACTTCGCAGCTAGGAGCCGTCGGCTTTAGCCTGAAGCCCGAAGTAGTAGCCGCCGCGCAGAACTATCCTAACCCATTCAGCGAAAGCACCACTGTGCATTACGAAGTGGCCACAAAGGCGCCGCTCTCTATGTTCGTGAGTGATCTGACGGGTCGTCGGGTAGCCACGCTCATGAATGGCCGTCAGCACAAGCCTGGTACTTACGACCAGGTTTGGAAAGCTGGTCCGGAAGTAGCGGCAGGCACCTACGTGCTCACGATTGCTACCGGTAATACCGTGCTACAATCCATGAAGCTGGTTGTGACAAAGTAAGCCCGTACTGAATCGACCGGCTCATTCACCCATGGTGAGTCGGCCGGTTGATGACGGGTTGATAGCCGGGCCCTGGGTGAGTTCGGCTATCTTGCCAATGACGAAGAAGGGAACTGGCTTCGCGGTCAGTTCCCTTTCTTGCTCTACCTCACCTTCAACCAACTCAATCTCGTGAGAAAATACATCTACTCTCTGCTCATCGTGCTGTTTGTAGCAGCTGGTGCGGCCATTTTCCTGACCCAGAAGCCCGACCCGGTTCCGCAGCTGCGGGAGCGGCACGGCGACTTAGCGGCTGGTGGTGAATGGCTGAACACCAAAGCCGCCATTCAGGGGCTGCTAGCCCAGTTACGGGCCAAGCCCGGCGACAACAAAAGCAAGGTGCTGCTGGCCCAGGCTTACATGCAGGAAGCCCGCGTAACTGGCAACCACCCCTACTACGACACAGCAGCCATGCAGCTGCTCGATGAAGCCCTGCGCGATGACCGTGACAATTTTGAGGCCCTGTGCTGCAAGGCCTCGCTAAGCCTGACCCAGCACCATTTTTCGGAAGGACTGGCCGTGGCCGAGCACGCGGTGGCGGTGAACTCGAACAACGCTTTCGTGTACGGCTTGCTCTGCGATGCCAACGTGGAGCTGGGCCGTTACCCGGAAGCCATCAAAATGGCTGATAAAATGAATCAGGTGCGCCCCGATTTGCGCTCCTATTCGCGGGTATCGTACCTGCGTGAAATCCATGGCGACCTGCCCGGGGCTATTGAGGCCATGCAGATGGCCGTGCAGGCCGGCTACATTGGCCTGGAGCAGACTGAGTGGGCACGCGTAACGCTGGGCCACCTCTACGAAACCACCGGCGACCTGAAAAACGCCGAAGAAGCCTACCGCTATGCCCTGAAGGTCCGGCCGCACTACGCCTACGCCCTCGCGGGTTTGGGCCGGGTGGAGCAGGCCCGCCAGAATTACCCGGAGGCCATCAAGTACTTGGAACAGGCCCGCAGCACGGTGAAGGATTACGCCTTCGCCGATGAGCTGGCTGACCTCTATCACCAGAACAATCAGCCCTTTAAATCGAAGAAAATGGCCCGCGAGGCCATTGACATGCTTTCTGCTGCTGCTGATGAAGCCGAAAACAACGAGGCTATGGGCCACTACGCTGACCGGGAGCTGGCTTACGCCTACCTCAAAACCGGGGAGCTGGACAATGCCCTCAAGCACGCAAAAATTGAATACGACCGGCGTCCGGACAACATCGACGTAAATGAAACCATGGCATGGGTTCATTATAAGCGTGGCGAGTTTCCGGAAGCTGCTACCTATATGAAAGCGGCCCGCCGCACCAATTCTAAAAGCCCCGTGCTGCTGTGCCGGGCCGGGCTGATTGCCTCCCGCAACGGACAGTCTGCCGAGGGGCAAGCCCTCATTAAAGAGGCGTTGGCCATTAATCCTTATCTCTCAGTCGACCTCGCCGACGAAGGCCGTAAGCTGCTGGCTGTCCGGTAGAGACGCCATACCTTGGCCGTTAGCATAACCAGTTTAGCTTTTGCGCCTCCTGAAATCACCTCTCCTTACGCCCCTGATGCGCTCTGCTCGTCCGTTTCGTGTGTTGCTGGCTGTGGCCGGGCTGCTGTTGCTGCCGGGGTTAGCTGCCGCGCACGTTATCGATGCTGACCTGAGCAAGCTTTCACGAACCGACGTTTTTTTTACCTACCTCAAACTCGGCTACACCCACATCCTGCCCCTGGGCCTCGACCACGTGCTGTTCGTGCTGAGTCTGTACCTGCTGGAACCACGCCTGAAGCCGGTGTTGTGGCAGGCCACGGCCTTCACAGTGGCGCACTCGATTACTTTGGGGCTGGCCATGTATGGTGTGGTATCGCCGCCGACTAGTTTGGTAGAACCGCTCATTGCCCTCTCCATTCTGTTTGTGGCCATCGAGAATATTGTGGTGGCCAAGATTAACCCGTGGCGGATTGTGGTGGTGTTCGGCTTCGGACTGCTCCACGGCCTGGGCTTTGCCGGAGCCCTGACTAGCCTGGGCTTGCCGCGCAACATGTTCGTAGAGTCGTTGGTGGCTTTCAATGTGGGCGTCGAGCTGGGCCAGATTTCGGTAATTCTGCTGGCTTGGCTGCTCATCGGCCGCTGGGCGGCCGACAAGCCCTGGTATAAGCGCCGGGTGCTGGTGCCAGCCTCCGTAGCCATCGGCCTGATGGCCGCCTACTGGACGTTCGAACGGCTGAGTTGAGCCAGTAGGACGAAAAAAGAATTCTCATGCCAAGCGAAGGCGAAGCACCTCTAATACTTTGCTGCCCTTAGCTATACACTGACCCTTAAAATGCTCCGCCACCTGCTCCTTCTGCTGCTCTTGCTGCCCTATCTGGGAGGGTTGGGTGCGGGCCTAGTTGGGCGGCCGGAGCCAGTGGGGCCATCGGCGGCGCATCCGTATGTGCACAGCGCCGCCTGCCAGCACGAGAATTACTTGCGCCTCGACTGCTTCGACACCTGTAATGGCGACCAGTCGGCGGTACAGGCGCAACCCGAACATAGCACGCCAGCCCAGTTGCTAGCGTCGTTCAAGAGCATCGATTTGCACTGCCTACCCGAAGTGCCCCGTCTGCAAGCGCGGCACTTTCCGCATTATTTTACGTACCACCCGGCCGCCGCGCCGCGGGTGCCCGTCGGCATCCGGCCAGTAGTTAAGCAGCCGCCCCGTCGCGGATAAGTTGTAGCAGAGCCCATAAAGAGCTCTGGAGGTCGCGCCACGAGCGTGGGCCGCTGTCAATTTATCTTCTGACTCAGACGTGCTGCCAGTAGGCAGCGCGTCGCCTCGTGGCTGCACATATGCGCCTTTTTTATTGGATTGCGACCAGCATTATGCTGGCCGCGTGTGGGTTTGGGCTCGAAGCCCAGGCCCAGAACACCGCTGTGTTGCGTGGCACCGTGGCCGATTCACTCTCGGGCCAGCCCCTGCCGGGTGTGAGCGTAGGCTTGGAAGGCCAGTCCGGCGGCACGGCCACCGATGCGCTGGGGAATTTCCGGCTCGGCGGCATTGCGGCCGGCACCTACACGCTGCGGGTAAGTGCGCTGGGCTACCGGGGCCAGACACTGCCGCTGACCCTGGCCGCGGGCGAAAACCGCGCTGTGGCCCTAGCCTTGCCCACAATGGCACTCAATCTGAGCGAGGTGACCGTGAACCAGCCCCGCGACCCCAACCAGAGCCTGGCCGCCATTAGCCATATCGATAAGCTACTGCGGCCCGTGAACTCGGCCCAGGACCTGCTGCGACTGGTGCCGGGCCTGTTTATTGCCCAGCATGCGGGCGGCGGCAAGGCCGAGCAGATTTTCCTGCGCGGCTTCGACGTGGACCACGGCACTGACTTCGCCGTGAGCATCGACGGGCTGCCGGTGAACATGGTGAGCCACGGCCACGGCCAGGGCTACGCCGACTTCCACTTCGTTATCCCCGAAACGGTGGAGCAGCTGAAAGTATATAAAGGCCCGTACACGGCCCGATTCGGCGACTTTGCCACGGCCGGCGCGGGCGAGTTCCTCACCAAAACCCGGCTTGATGCCAGCCAGGTGAAGATGGAAGTAGGTCAGTTCGATACCTACCGCGGGTTGGTGATGCTGGATTTGCTGGGTAACGACAAGCGCCACCTGTTTTCCAAGAAGTCGGAAAGCGCCTACGTGGCGGCCGAGTACCTGTACACCAACGCCTACTTCGACCAGCCCCAGAGCTTCAAGCGCTTCAACGGACTGGCCAAGTACACCGGCCTGCTCACCGACCGAACCTCGCTTACGCTGTTGGGCTCGCACTTCACTTCCAACTGGAACGCCAGCGGCCAGATTCCTGAGCGGGGCGTGGAGCAGGGTATTATTTCCCGCTTTGGCAGCATCGACCCCAGCGAGGGCGGCCGCACCAACCGCACCAACGCCTCGGCTATCCTGACCACGGCTCTGCCTGGCGACGCTGTGCTGCGCCAACAGGCGTACTACTCGCGCTACAACTTCGGGCTGTACTCCAACTTCACTTTTTTCCTCAACAATCCCGAAAACGGCGACGAAATCTATCAGACTGACCACCGCGACATTGTCGGCTACACCGGCACCTACGACCGCGACACCCAGCTCGGCAGCCGCTCGCTGCACACCACCTTCGGGGTGGGCACGCGCATCGATGCCACCGACGTAACCCTGCTTAGCGCCGTGCGGCGCGTGGTGACCGATACCACCATTAGTGGGCGGGTGAACGAGCAGAACTTCAACGCCTACCTCGACGAAACCCTAACCCTGACTGAGCGTCTGACCCTGAACGCCGCCCTGCGGCTCGACGTGTTTCGCTTTCGCTACCGAGACCAGCGCGATGCTACGGATGCCGTGTCGGGGCGGGCCACGGCGGCGCGGGTGTCGCCCAAGCTCAACTTCTACTACCAGTTCAGCCTCAACGCTCAGCTGTTCGTGCGCTCGGGCTTCGGGTTTCACTCCAATGATGCGCGGGGCGTGGTGCGCGGCACCGCCGACGACAACGTGCTGCCCAGGGCCATCGGTTATGAGGCGGGCAGTACTTTCAAGCCCATGCCCAGCTTGGTGGTGAACGTGGCTGCCTGGGCCCTGCACCTGCAGGATGAGCTGGTGTACATCGGCGACGAGGGCATTACGGAGAGCACCGGGCCTACCCGCCGCTTTGGCCTCGACCTGGCCGCCCGCTACCAAGTCACCCCCCGCCTCTTTGCCGATCTGGACGTGAATTTCAACCGCGGCCGGCAGGTGGATGCCCCCGAAAGTGCCAACTTCATTCCACTGGCTCCCAGCTTGACCAGCGTGGCTGGCCTCACTTACAAAGCTCCCAAAGGTTTCAACACCAGCCTGCGCTACCGTTACATCGACGACCGGCCTGCCAACGACGAGGGCAGCATCACGGCTCAGGGTTATTTCCTGCTCGACGCCGTAGTCAACTACACCACCAAGCGTTTTCAGGTGGGGGCCACGGCCGAAAACCTGCTCAACGTAGAGTGGAACCAAGCCCAGTTTGCCACTGAAACTCGGCTGCGTTCCGAGCCGCTGGGCACTTCCGTGGATGAGCTGCACTTCACGCCGGGCACGCCGTTTTACGCCAAGCTCAACGTCAGCGTATTTTTCTAAGCTGCGGGCCGCCGTCGGAAACGGTAGTGCTCAGCTATATCCAATGGGGAGCCGCCGGGATGCGCCAACGCCCCATGTGTTGCGGCAACCGCACCGATAGGCTCCCCAATTTTTCACTTTCAACTTCCTAAACCATGTCTTTCTTCTCCCTTTCTACTTCTTCCGCTATCCAGGCCATAGTGCAGCAAACGCTGACCGCCAGTAGCATCGAGCCCGTCTTTGAATCCGGCGGACCACCCGTGCCACCCTTGGGGGCGCAACGCCGCAGCCAGGAATTTAAGGCCCAGTCCCATTGCCGCACCCATGCCCGCTCCACGCCCTACGCCTCCGGCAAGCGCTGGTAACCAAAAAATCTGCTTCCTAAGCCAGGAAGCAGATTTTTTGCTTTACCGACAACGACAACCGAAGCACTTTGCTTCGTGTCGCGGCGCTGAGCGGTTGACCCTACCTGACTCGGCCTGCGTCGGCGCCGAATCAGCCCGGCCACACCAACCATAATACGGCAGATTGTATTTGCATCCGGCGTCCTAAATGCGGATTTTGGCGACCATTCCGCCGTTGCCCATGTCTTTCCTGAAACTGTCTGCCCGTTCCTGCCGCCGTTATTCTTCACTTTTGGGGCTGGCCCTCGGGCTAAGCAGCGCATTATCGGGCTGCCAGTCGGCCGGGGGCGAAGTACCGGCGCGCTCCATCCCGTCTGTGCGGGCAGCCGCGGCTGATTCCGTTTTCCGGGCTGCCGCTACGCCCGCGGTGCCCGATTCGATGGCCCTCACGCCGGTGGCATCCCTGGAAAACGTGCCGACGCAACTGCACGCGGCCGTAGCGGAGCTGCACCGCCAGCTTGGCTCGGAGGCTGCCGCGCTGCGGCCCGAAGTATTGGAGCGGGCCTGCGTGGGCTACCTCAATCTGCGCCAAGCCGGTAAAATCAGTCGCCCCGGTGTGCTGGCTGTAGCCGATATGGATCTGCCTTCTTCTGAACCCCGCTTGTGGGTTCTCGATTTACGGGCGGGTACCGTGCTGCACCGCAGCCCGGTGGCTCACGGTCGCGGCTCGGGGCAGCTGCGGGCGCGGCACTTCTCCAACACCATCAAATCGGCCTGCACAGCTCTGGGCTTCTACCGCACCCAGGATACCTACCAGGGCAAACACGGCCTCTCGCGCCGCCTGCGCGGCCTCGATCCGGGCCAGAACGACAACGCCCTGCGCCGCTACGTGGTGCTCCACTCGGCCGATTACGTGAGCCGCGCCTACCTGCAACGTTACGGCCAAACCGGCAACAGTCGCGGCTGTCCCGCCCTGCCCCCCGACCAGTACCGCGCCATCATCAGCGCCGTGGGTGAGGGCGGCTGCCTCTACCTCAGCGGCCCCGGCCTCGAATCGAAGTGGCTCGATGCTGCCGGGGCCGCCCGGCAACTGGCGGCGCAGGGGTGGCGGTAGGAAGTTGAAACGCACTACATCGCCAAGTTTACGCCTGGCAACGGTACGCGAAGCTGGAGCTTCGCGCTACAAGCTCGCGGCCCCTTTTCTGCTGTAGATAGAGCGCCCATCCAGGGTACAATTATATTGAAAGAGCCCCGCCGGAATATTCCAACGGGGCTTTCTTTTGGCTTGAAAGAGTGGGGCAACTTACCGCACCACTACTTTCCGGCTGAGGTTCAGTTCCGGGACGCTGAGCTGGTACACGCCAGCGGGTAGGGCGCGGCCCAGATTCAGGCGCTGCTCGGTGGAGCCGGGGTAGAGGCGCACGCGCTGCTCGTGCACGAGGCGGCCGGTGAGGTCGAGCAGGCGCAGGGTGGCGGTCAGGTCGCGGGGCGTCTGGAGTACCACATCGATGCGCTCGGCGCTGGTAGGGTTGGGGTACACCAGCAGGTCGGTGCCGGTGGGCGCGGCCGTGGTGGTGGCCGTAACGGTGCTTTCGCGCAAAGCGGTGCTGGTGAGCACGGCCGGGGCGGTGTAGGTGGCTTTGATAAAGGCGCGCTGGGCGGGGTTGGCCGTGGAGGCGTTCTTGGCCCGCAGCGTGATCCAGCCGGTGGCCGTGGGCGAATAGGTGCCGGTTAGGTTGCCGGTGCCGGTTTTGCTACTCAGGATGCTGCCCGTGCTGCTCACCAACTCCATGGCCAGACTGCGCGTGGCATCGGTAGGGAAGAGGGTGTAAGTAATCGTCTTGCCCGAGGCCACGTAAATACGGCCCGCCGTGCGGTAGGCCACGGAAGCGGCTGGCAGTTGCCCGCCCTGCTTCAACGACGAAGCGTGCGAGTCGCCCAGATCATCGGCTAACTCCCACTCCTGGGTGGTGGCCAGGGCGGCGCGGTTATAGTTGGTGCCGATGCCCGTGGGGGCCCACACCGAGTAGCCGCGGCGGCCGCTGGCGGCCGTGCCGTTGCAGGGCGGCGTGTTGATGCTCACCGTCTGGGAGCCGCTCACCGTGACGGTGGCCGTGCCGTTAGCCCCGGAGTAGTCCTTGAGCACGGTGCCGGGCGCGAAATCGCAGGAAACGGTGCTGTTCTGCCAGGTCGTGAAGTTGTCGTTGATGCCGATGATGGCTTTGGTGCTGCGCTCAATCACGAGGTGGTCGGCAGCCTGCCAGCGCACTTTGTAAGCACCGTCCTTGAAATGCAGGTTCTGGTGGCACCAAATCAGGTTTTCGATGTCGGAACGCTGAGGTAGATCAACCGTACTGGTGGGCTGGTGCGAGAAGCGCTTGCCGGTGCTGCCAATGTTGAATAAATCCTCGAAGAAAATCTGGGGCGAGCCATCGACGGCCAGCGCGGCAGCGTAGGCGGCCGAAATGCGTGGGTCGGAGGGCTCGATGTGCGGGGCCAGTTCCGAGCCAGTGTTCCAGCCGGTGTAGTTGCCATCGGTTGAGAGCTGGGGCCGGAACGTGTCGTGGTTGTTCACGAAGGGTACCGTACGGTGCACATAGGTGCCGTTGATGTTGACCACCCGCGTGTTCTGCTGGGAGCCGGGTAGCGAGCCAAGGTCGTAGTTGCCGCCCCCGCTCACGATGCTGTACAGGGCATTACGCAGCGAAAAGTCGAAGGTGCCGGCCCGGTTTTGCACGTTGGCCACCCAGCCGTCCATCTGGCCGCTGCTGCCCACCCATTCGCCCACGGCGTACATGGTGGCCCCGCCGTTAGCCCAGCCGGCGTTGGTTTGCAGGTTGTAAAGGAAATCCTCGGAAGCGAAATCGGGGAAGTGCTTCACGGCGTCCATCCGCACGCCATCGAAGCCCTCCTGCTTCTTGTACCACACCAGCCAGTCGCGCACGTTGTTGCGCATGTAGTCGGCGGTTTGGGTGGGGTTGAAGGTGGCGTTGGAGCTCTGGCCGTAGGAGCCGTTGTAATAGCTCACGTCGGGTCCGAAGTACACCGCGTTCCAGTCGCCGGAGGTGGAGTTGTTGCCGGGGTTAGGATTGAAATTCTGCCAGTTCTTGGCGAAGCGGCCGTTGCGGGCCAAGTAATTGGCGGCCGTTTCGCTGGTGGCGGGCTTGGTGTAGCTCACGTACCGGAAGTTTTTATACTTGCTGGTCGAGCCATCCTCCCAGGCGGCCGGGTCGGGGCCGCCGGCCCCGGTCTGGGAGCCGGCCCCGTCGTTGTGGTTGAGCACGATGTCCTGGACCACCTCAATGCCGTTGGCGTGGAGTACGGCTACGGCCCGCAGCAGCTCATCCTTGTTGCCCAGGCGGGTAGCAGTGAAGCCCTTCTGGTACTTGTCGCCGAGGTCGTAGTTATCGAAGGGCGAGTAGCCGTTGCCCTGGTTGCCATTCTTGATGCTCGGCGGCAGCCAGACGGCATCAATGCCCATGGCTTTGAGGCGCGGGGCCAGCAGGGCAATGTAGTTAGCCCAACCGTTGGGGTAGTTGGTGTTCCAGTAGTCCCACCAGTAGCCCTGCAGGACTACTTTTTGGGCTTGGGCCGGGTGGCCAACCAGAACGAAAAGGGCAGCCGCGGCCAGGGTGAGCTTGCGCCACCACGAATTGGTACTTGTGTGCATGTGGGAATTGTGGGAATTGGTTGTGGAAAAATCAGCGGCGCGGGGTGCGCATGAAAGAGCAGAATTGGAGCATCTAAAATCGGGATATTTAATAGTAAAACACCAATGTTGTATTGCCGGATAGCGGTCTTCCTTTGGCCAATTACACTGGGCCGGGGAATCAATTAGGCAACGGCTATGTTTATGGTTTGTCGGGTCGGACTAATCTTTATTCAACCGTCATCGGAGCCGCTGCGTATACAGTCACTCAGGCGGGACGTGTGCGCGTGGCCCCTTTCTGCAACCGAAAAATAACTGTGTCGATGGAAAATAAAAGTGTAGTTAGCCGTCAGCGGCTGAAGCTAAAATCGCGTCGCATGGTCCGTCGGGTGCTACCTTTTGTGGCTGCCTTATTTATGGCCACGCCGTTAGCTGCTCCGGTAACGCCCTCCAAGGCTGCTGCGAGCGTAAAAACGCACGTTCCTTCGGTTGCTTTTACCAAAGCCCACATCTTCGATCAGAAGTTGCACGACCTCTACCGCGACTTGCAGGTGGAAAACCAGGGGCTGCGTTTCGAGGTATTTGAGAAGGCCATGACTGGTTACCTCAACCTCGAAAAAGATGGCAAAATCGGTGACAAAGAAATGTTGACGGTTGTCGACTTCGGTCTGCCCTCCACCGAAAAACGCCTTTGGGTGCTCGATCTGGAATCCAAGCAGGTGAAGTTCCACACGCTGGTAGCCCACGGCCACAACTCCGGCGAAAACATGGCGACCAATTTCTCTAACGAGAACGAGTCGAACATGAGCAGCCTGGGTTTCTATGTGACTGAGGGCGAGTATGTGGGTAAGCACGGCCGTTCGCTCAAGCTGGCTGGCCTCGATGAAGGTTACAACACCAACGCCCTCATGCGCTCCGTCGTGATGCACGGTGCCGATTACGTGAGTGAGGATTTTATCCGCCAGAATGGCCGCCTGGGCCGCAGCCTCGGCTGCCCTGCCCTACCCATGGACCAGAAAGACGCCATCATTGAATCTATCGGCGGCCAGACCACTATGTTCATCAATGGCCCCGATACCCGCTATTCTTCCAAGTATCTGAACGAGGAAGTAGCCATGAGCACGCTGCTCAATACCAACCAGATGATCTGATCCAGTTCGGTGCAGGAAGCTTGAATAACCAAAAGCGCCCCTCTATTCGGAGGGGCGCTTTTGGTTATGGTGCTAAATGAAAACGCTGGGCTATAACTGCACGCCCAACTTGCTGCCTAAACTTTCCAGGTCCTGCATTACCGGACCGAGCAGCGGAATACCTTCAATCAGCCGGATGGCAGCGGTGTCGCGCTCCGGGTCGCCGGGAATAAGGACTTGGTGGCCTTCCACTGCCTGGGCCGCCCGGAAAGTACTGATCCAGTTGTCCATGTGGGCTTTGAACTCGTCGGCGGGGCGGAATGCGTCGACGCGCATAGCCCCGAAGAAATGGCCCAGCCCCTGGCCCACGGGGTTGGCGGCAGGTTGCAGGAAGGCCACGAAAGGTGGCACCCAGGGGCCGTAATTGGCCCCGCTGAGCACAGCTGAGAATATATCAACCACCGCGCCCAACCCGTAGCCCTTGTGCGAGCCGGTAGCGCCGCCAAGTGGGAGCAGGGCCCCACCGTTTTTTACGGCGTTAGGATCTGTGGAGCCCGCCCCGGCCGCGTCCTGGGCCCAGCCTTCAGGGATGGGCTGCTGCTTGCGCTGGGCAATTTCAAGCTTGCCGTTGGCGGCAGTGGTAGTGGCCATGTCGAGCACGAAATCGGGCTGCTCGCCGGCGGGCACAGCCACGGCAATGGGGTTGGTGCCCAGCAGCCGTTCCAGCGAGTAGGTGGGCGCTACCAAGGGCGAGGCGTTGGTCATGGCGATACCGATCATGTCGTGGGCCAGTGCCTGCATGGCGTGGTAGCCGGCAATGCCGAAGTGGTTGGAGTTCTTCACCGATACCCAGCCCGTGCCCACCTGCCGGGCCTTGTCTAGCGCCACCCTCATGGCCCGCGGTCCTACCACCAGCCCCAGCCCCCCATCCCCGTCCACTACGGCCGTGCTGGGCGTTTCATACGTCACGCCCACCCGGGGCGTGACGTTGATGCGGCCGGCTTCCCAGAGGCGCACGTAGCCAATTAGCCGCGCCACGCCGTGCGAATCGATGCCCCGCAAATCGGCAGAGAGTAGCGTTTCGGTGGCCAGCGTCGCGTCCTCCTCGGGGCAGCCCATGGCGCGAAACACGTTTTCGGCGAAGGTAAAAAGCTGGGCGTAGGGGAGGGTGGTGGTCATGGGCTAACTGGGAGAGAGCAGGTAGGAGCGGGGCTTGCCCCCACCCGCCGCCAGAATGGAATCGGTGAAACGATGCGGGCGACGGGCGGGAGCAAGCCCCGCCCCTACACCATGATACGCCTTACAGCATTTCGGCCAGCAAGCCTTCTTTGAGGGCGTAGGCCGAGGTGCGAATGCGGGTAATGCCGGTCAACTCCAGTACGTACTCGATGAGGATGCCAGCCACTACCAGCATATCGGCGCGCATGGGCAGGATGCCGGGCAGGTTTTTTCGCTCTTCGTGGGGTAGCACCAATAGTTGGGCGTAGCTGCGGCGGAAGCTGGCTAGGTCCAGTTCGGTGCAGGGTGGCAGCTCGGCTTCGGAGCGTAGGCGGCCCAGCTGCATGTCGGCTAGGCTGTCGAAACTGCCCGACGCGCCCACCAGGCTTACGGGCCGGAACTCGGCCAGGGCGGCCGTGAGCGGGGCAAGCTTGGAAGCCAGATACTCCTTTTCCCAGGCCACGGCCTCGGCGGTAATGACGCCGCTGGGGTCCGGGAAAAACTGGTCGAGCAGACGCTGGGCGCCAATTTCGAAGCTGCGCTTCCAGAAAATAGTGGTGGCATTGGCAATGATGAACTCGACCGAGCCGCCGCCGATGTCCATGATCAGGTGGTGCTCGGAACCCAGCGGCACGGCCTGGCGCACGCCGGCGCAAATCAGCTCCGCCTCCCGGTCGCCACCAATAATTTCCACCTGAATACCCGACTGGTCGAAGATATCCTTGACCAGTTCGGGGCCGTTCTGGGCCACGCGCATGGCGCTGGTGGCCGTGGCCCGCACGTCCGTTACCTCGTGCAGCTCCATTTCTTCCCGAAACCCGGCCACCGCGTGCAAAGCCCGCTCGTAGGCAGCCTCGGCAATGCGGCCCGCGCTGATGCCGCCCTCGCCCAGCCGCACACCCACTTTGGTCCGCAACAGGGTGCGCGGCTGGGTCTGGCCAGCTGCGGGCAACTCCACAATCAGCAGGTGAAATGTGTTAGTGCCCATATCGATGAGGGCGAGGCGGCGGTGAGTCATTGGGTTGTTCTTTTTTTGTTATTCGTTTTTCGGATCAAGCGGCTCTGTTAGCTTACTGGGTTTGACTCGTCCGAATAACCGGTACGGTCTTTCGCTTCTGGCTTACGCAAGAAGCTGAAAAACGAAAAACGAGCAGCGAAAAACGAAAAAGTTAGGTGGCAAACCGGCAGAATGTGCCCAGCGGCAGCTTGCGGGCGCCGGCATCGTGGAGGTAGATTTCCCCGATTTCCCGCTTGTCGCGCATCGTGGGGAATATCTCGCTCACCAAGTTATCCAGAATAAGGGCCGAGAACCCGAGCGAGTAGAGGTTGACGAGGAAGAAGTGGTCTTCGGGGTCGAGGAGCTGTTGGCAGAGCTTGAGCATTTCGTTGAGCTCATCTTCGAGCTGCCACTTCTCGCCGTTGGGGCCGCGGCCGTAGGCGGGCGGGTCGAGGATGAGGCCTTGATACTTGCTGCCGCGCTTCACTTCGCGCTTCACGTACTTCATGGCGTCTTCTACCAGCCAACGTACCCCATCGATGCCCGAGGCTTCCATATTGTCGCGGGCCCAGAAATTGACCTGCTTCACCGAGTCGAGGTGGGTAACGTCGGCGCCGGCGGCACGGGCGGCCAGGGTAGCGGCACCCGTGTAGGCAAACAGGTTGAGCACCCGGGGCTGGGCGGCCTTGCGGCGGCGCGTTTCGTTGTAAATGAACTGCCAGTTGGGGTCCTGCTCGGGGAACAGGCCTACGTGCTTGAACGACGACATGCCCAGCCGGAACCGCAGCTTCAGGCCGTCGGGCCGCTCGTAATTGATGTGCCACTGCTCGGGTGTGCCGGGCTTTATTTTCCACTGGCCGCGCTCCTGGCTGCTTTTCTCGCGTGTGAAAATGGCGTTGGCGCGCTGCCATTCCGAGGCCGGCAGGTGCGGGTCCCAGATGGCCTGGGGCTCGGGCCGGGCCAGAATGTGCTGGCCGAAACGCTCCAGCTTCTCAAAATTGCCCGCGTCGAGCAGTTCGTAGTCGGCCCAGGGGCTCGTGGTCAGGAATGTGTACATGCAGGGCAAAGGTAGGGGTTGACGACGTAGGGACGGGGCTTGCCCCCGCCCGCCATGTGGGCCGTTGAACAGCATAACATTGAACAGAGCCGTTGAAACAGTGCGAGCAGCGGGCGGGCGCAAGCCTCGCCCCTACGTCGTCAACCCCTACCTTTGCTACCATGAGCCCCACGCTGCACTTCTTCAAATACCAGGGTACCGGCAACGACTTTGTAATGGTCGATGACCGGGCCCACCAGTTCGATGCTGCCGACCACCAGCGCGTGCGCCACCTCTGTGACCGGCGCCGCGGCATTGGGGCCGACGGCCTGATTCTGCTGCGCCAGCATCCGCAGTACGATTTCGAAATGGTGTATTTCAATGCCGACGGCTACCTGGGCTCGATGTGCGGCAACGGGGGGCGCTGCACGGTGGCCTTCGCCCGACAGCTAGGTGTGATAAACAATGAAACCCGCTTCCTGGCCGCCGACGGCCCCCACGAGGCCCGCGTAGATGCCGACGGCACCGTGCACCTGCGCATGCAGGACGTTATCGGCCAGCAGGACGTGGAAGATTACGGTGTGTTTCTCGACACCGGCTCGCCCCACCTTGTACGCTTCCAGCCCGCCAGCACGCTTGCCGAGTTGAATGTGTTTGCTGAGGGCCGGGCCCTCCGCTACGGCGAGCTGTTCCGCGAAAAAGGCACCAACGTGAACTTCGTGGAACCGCCCGCCACGCCCGGCCAGCCCTGGCAGGTGCGTACCTACGAGCGGGGCGTAGAAGACGAAACCCTGAGCTGCGGTACCGGCGTTACGGCCGTGGCCCTGGCAGCATCCCGGCGTGGAGCGGCCACCCCCGTGCACCTGCGCACCCCCGGCGGCGACCTGCGCGTGGCCTTCGAGGCTAAGCCCGACGGCTCGTTCACGAACGTTTTCCTCAGTGGCCCCGCCACCTACGTGTTCGAAGGAACAGTGTAGTATAAAGCACCATTTGCCTCCGATAACCCGCCCTGATTCCCCCTTCATGCCTGATACCGACTTCCTGGCCGTAGCTAATATCAGCCTGGAAGAACGTGGGGCGACGGTGCTGAAGAACATCAATTTTGAGCAGCCGCTGGGCCGAAAGCTGGCATTGGCCGGTGAGTCGGGGGCGGGCAAGAGTACGTTGTTGCAGGTGATTGCCGGGCTGGTGCAGCCCACGGCGGGCGAGGTGCGACTGACGGGGCGGCGGGTGCGAGGGCCCCAAGAAGTGCTGGTGCCGGGCCATCCGGGTATCGTGTACTTGTCGCAGAAGTCGGATTTGCCAAAATCGTTACGGGTGGAGCAGGTGCTGCGCTATGCCAACAAGCGCCCCGCCGCCGAGGCCCAGCAGGTGTACGAGGTCTGCCGCATCAGCGGCCTCATGGCCCGGCGCACCAACCAGCTTTCGGGTGGCGAGCAGCAGCGGGTGGCCCTGGCGCGGCTGCTGCTCACGGCCCCGCGCCTGCTACTGCTCGACGAGCCCTTCTCCAACCTCGACCGGGTGCACAAGCAGCAGCTTCAGACCATCATTCGGGAAGTGGGGGAGGAGCTCCGCATCACCTGCCTGCTGGTATCGCACGACCCCACCGACACGCTGCCCTGGGCCGATGAGCTGATGGTGTTGGAGCGCGGCCGCCTCGTGCAGCAGGGCCCGCCCGAGCAGGTGTACCGCCAGCCGGTCAGCGAGTACGTGGCCGCCCTGTTCGGCGACTACAACCGCCTTGATGGGGCGGCCATGCGGGCTTTGCTGGCTGCCCCGAGCCGCAAGCTGCCCGGCTCCGTCCTGCTGGTACGCCCCGAAAACCTGGTTTTAGCCCCCGCCGGCCACCCGGGCGTAGCCGGAATCATGCGGGCCGTACGGTTCCTAGGTAGCTACTACGAGGCTGAAGTGCAGCTTGCCGCCACCCTGATCCGCGTGCGCCTGCCAGCCGCCACGGTAGCGCCCGGCGTGGCAGTAGTGGTGGTGTTGGCCCCCGACGCGCCAGTTTCGTTCATCGATTAACTCAGGTTGGCGAATAGTTCTGTCTATTTAGCTCGGTGGTGCTTTGCCGAACGTTTTCAGCCGGATGGGTACGCCCAGCGTAGCGCTAAACCCGGAACCACGGATGTGGAGCGTAGTGGCCCCGCGTTGCGAATTGTACTGATACTGCACCGGCACCAACAGCATATCCGTTAGGCCCTGGGTATAGTAAACGCTCAGGTTCAGCCGCTCCTTGCCCAACCGGTAGAAGCGGGCCGTAACGCCGCCCATCAGAAAGCCGCCCCACTTGCGACGCACGATGATGGTTTGGCGGAAGTCGATAGTATCGTAAAACAAGCCACCGGCACTCACTCCTCCACAATTCAGACAGGTGTTGCCTAGGCGATTTAGTCCGCCGCCCAGCACTGCATCCAACCGAAAGCTGGCTAGGTAGGTGTGGCGGACCGTGTCAATTTCACGCAGGTTTATTTCCCGGAATGTTTTGCTGAACAATAGTGGTAACTGGTGCATGTATACGCCGGTTCCATGTCCCTTCCATTCCGGATGAAAAGGGTTAACTGTATACTGCTGGGGCATCTGAAGGCTATATGCCCAGGCCAGCGACCCACCGCTGTAACCGGCAGCAATGCCGAACGTCTCTTTTACCTGAAGCCGCAGCATCAGCACGCCCTGCTCATCAAAGCTCATATCTTTTAGCGTGCTATATGGCTTGAATGGTGGCTTATCTTTGCCGAAATAAGCGCCTTCAGCTTGATTGTGGTTGATCCCCAGCCGCGCATCCAGGTAGAGCATACTTTGCGCGTAGCCGCTGGCAGTAGCAACCAGCAGTAACATAACGGATAAGTAGAAGCGCTTAACCATAGCGGAAGGAGGATAATGATGGAAGAAAAATAACTAGCTGCCTAACGATTAGCAACATGAAGGCGGTATATGTCCGCTAACATATATTTTCTGACCTGCCACTCACCGCCCATATGCTCCAATCCGACCTGCTGACTCTGCGCCCCCTGGAAGCCGACGACCTGGAGTTCCTCTACCAGCTGGAAAATGACCCGGCCGTCTGGGGCGTGTCCGATACGCTGGCGCCCGTGTCGCGGCACGTGCTGCGCCTGTACCTAGACAACGCGGCGGTCGATTTTTTTGAGGTGCGGCAGCTGCGGCTGGTATTGCAAGACCAGGCTAGCGGCGCGGCAGTGGGAACTCTCGATCTGTTCGGGTTCGAGCCGCTGCACCAGCGGGCGGGGGTGGGCATTACGGTGCTGGCGGCCCACCGGCAGCGGGGCTACGCCCGGGCTGCGTTGGAGTTGTTGTTGCCTTACGCCCGCCAGGTATTGCGCCTGCATCAGCTTTCCTGCACCATCGGGGCCGATAATGAGGCAAGCTTGCGCCTGTTCGCGGCGGCCGGGTTCGAGCGGGTAGGCGTGCGGCGCGAGTGGTTGCGCACCGCCGAAGGGTGGCAGGATGCGGTGGAAATGCAGTGTCTGCTGGGTTGAGCTGCCGATTGGCATTAGGGCTGCCGCATAACTTAGGAGTGGCAGAAAGGTTTGATAAAACAGGTGCTAATATGATTAGCGGATACTGGCCAAAAAAAATAGTGTCAGCTCGACAATATCCTTTTGAAATAGCGGGCGTATAGGCGAGTGAACCCCGGTCCGACAGACCTGCGTAGCCACCGGAAGTTCCTCATTCTTTATCTCGCTTTCTATGTCGCTTGCTTCGCCGGCGGAATCGTCCGTGCGCACCGCCCACGCTGCTAATTCCTCCAACCCGTCTGCCGCTTATCAGCTACCCGCCGTGGTGTGCTTTGCCCACCTCCACTGGGATTTTGTGTGGCAGCGGCCCCAGCACCTGATGTCGCGCTTTGCTCAGCAGGGACCGGTATTTTACGTGGAAGACGCGTTTTACCACGATAACGACCAGGTAGCGCCCCACCTTGAAATAAAAGAGCGCCCCCACGGCCTGAAAGTGGTGGTGGCTCACCTGCCCGAAAACCTGCGCCACGATGCGCCGGCCGCCGATGAGGCGCAGCAGCAATTATTACAACAGCTCTTCCAAGACCAGGATATTATCAAGTACCTGTTCTGGTACTACACCCCAATGGCCCTGGGCAAGTCGCGTGGCTTCGCGCCGGTCCTGACGGTGTATGACTGCATGGACGAGCTGGCCAACTTCAAGTTCGCGCCGCCCGAGTTGCGCGAGCGGGAGCAAGAGTTGTTCCGGAAAGCCGATTTGGTATTTACCGGTGGCCACACGCTTTACGAGGCCAAGCGCGAGCAGCACGCCGCCGCTTACCCCTTTCCGAGCAGCATCGACAAAGACCACTTCGGCCAGGCCCGCCACGAAATGACCGAGCCTACCGACCAGGCTGGAATTGCCCACCCCCGCGTTGGCTTTTTCGGGGTGATTGATGAGCGACTCGATATTGACTTGTTGGGCCAGTTGGCCGAAGCGCATCCCGAGTGGCAGTTTGTCATTATCGGGCCGGTAGTCAAAATCGACCCGGCTACGCTGCCTGGCAATGCCAATATTCATTATCTCGGCGGTAAGGATTATCAGGAACTACCTGCCTACTTGCGGGGTTGGGATGTGGCTACGCTGCTCTTCGCTGATAACGAGAGCACGAAGTTTATTTCGCCCACTAAAACGCCCGAGTATCTGGCCGCCGGCTGCCCCGTTGTCAGCACTCCCATCCGCGACGTAGTGCGGCCCTACGGTGAGTTGAAGCTGGTGCAGGTTGCCGCCACTGCCACCGAGTTCGGTCAGGCAATCGAAATAGCCCTCACCCAGACCCAGGATGCCGATTGGCGCCAACGTACCGATGATTACTTGGCCACCATCAGTTGGGATCAAACCTGGCAGCAGATGGTAGACCTCATGCAGCAGCAGGCCAGTAAATAATGCCTTAGTACAGAATGGTTAGCAGCCAAAATTCGGGCAGATAATTAAAGCTGGAACGGATGCTGTGCAATTAGAACAAATACCGTTTAAGCGGTTACACTAGTCGGAATACGCTGCGTGCCTAATTTTTTCATCCTGCCCTATTTCCCCTCTTTTTAACTTCCCAAACACCGCTTTATGTTTGACTATCTAATTGTCGGGGCCGGATTTGCCGGTAGTGTGCTGGCCGAGCGGCTGGCCACCCGCTCCAATAAAAAAGTGCTGGTTGTAGATAAGCGCAACCACATTGCCGGCAACGCCTACGACCATTACAACGAGGACGGTATTCTGGTGCACAAATATGGCCCGCACATCTTCCATACCAACTCCAAGGACGTATTCGAATACCTGTCCGATTTTACCGATTGGCGGCCCTATGAGCACCGCGTGCTGGCTTCCGTTGACGGCCAAATGGTACCGATGCCCATTAACCTCGATACCATCAACAAGCTCTACGGGCTCAAGCTGAATAGCTTCGAAGTAGAGGAGTTTTTCGCGTCGGTGGCCGAGGCAGTGCCGGTTATCCGCACGTCCGAAGATGTGGTAGTGAGCAAGGTGGGCCGGGAGCTGTACGAAAAATTCTTCCGCAACTACACCCGCAAGCAGTGGGGCATGGACCCTTCGGAGCTCGATAAGTCGGTGACCAGCCGCGTACCCACCCGCACCAACCGCGACGACCGGTATTTCACCGACACCTACCAGGCCATGCCTCTGCACGGCTATACCCGCATGTTCGAGCGGCTGCTGGATCACCCGAATATCAAGGTGATGCTCAACACCGACTACCACGACATCATCGACTTCATTCCGTTCAAGGAAATGATTTTCACGGGTCCGGTCGATGAGTTTTTCGATTTCCAGTACGGCAAGCTGCCCTACCGCTCCCTGGAGTTCAAGCACGAAACGCTGAATACCGAGAACTACCTGGCCGCGCCGGTGGTCAACTATCCCAACGACAACCTCTACACGCGCATCACCGAGTTCAAGGCCCTCACCGGCCAGCAGCACCCCAAAACGGCCATCGTGTACGAGTACCCCAAGGCCGAGGGCGACCCGTACTATCCCGTACCGCGCCTGGAAAATGCCGAGCTCTACAATAAGTATAAGAAGCTGGCCGACGAAACCCCAAACGTACACTTTGTGGGCCGTCTGGCTACCTACAAGTACTACAACATGGACCAGGTAGTAGCCCAGGCATTAACGCTTTACAAAAAGCTGACCGCCACCCCGGAAATGGCCGACAAGCCCAAAAAGCCCGCCATCATCGGCTCCACTTCCATCATGGAAAAGCTCGTGCCCCGCGACCCGGCCAAGAAGTAAATGAGTGCTGAGTGAATCAGCGATTCAACTGTTCAGTCACTAATTCGCTCGGCTTCACTACCTGACAAGTAATCCGACTAGGCAAACCCCGCACACTCTTTGAGGTGCGGGGTTTGTCGTTTCGGGGGTCGGGGCGACGTAGTGACGGTAAAAGAGCCGGGGTATTCCCGAAAATCGCCGTAAATTTGAGTTGCGCCCCGGCGTTTCAATTAAGGTAAACCAACATGCTTGATTTTCTAGGGAAGACTGTCGCCAAATTGTTCGGGTCGAAATCCGACAAGGACCTGAAGGAGATTGTCCCGTACGTGGCGCTGATTAACGCCGAATATGCCAAACTGGCACCCATCAGCGACGACGAGCTCCGTGCCCGTACCAACGAGGTCCGGGCCCGCATCGACGCCCACCTCAAAACCCTCGACGACCAACTCGCCGGCCTGCACGGCCGCGTGAACGGCGAAACCCTCGACGCGCTCCAGAAGGAAGAAATCTTCGATCAGATTGACGCCCTCGAAAAGCAGCGCAACAAGGAGCTGGAAGTGGTGCTGATGGAGGTGTTGCCTCTCTCGTTCGCCATTACCAAGGAAACCGCCCGCCGCTACGCCGAAAACAAGCAGCTCGTAGTAACGGCTTCCGATTACGACCGCGAATACGCCAGCCGCAAGGGCAACGTCGTGATTGAGGGCGATAAGGCCATTTGGAAAAACAAATGGTTGGCTGCTGGTGCCGAAATTACCTGGGACATGGTGCACTACGATGTGCAGCTGATCGGCGGCGTAGTGCTGCACCAGGGCAAGATTGCCGAAATGGCCACCGGCGAAGGCAAAACGCTGGTTTCGACGCTTCCTTCCTTCCTCAATGCCCTGGCCCGCCGCGGCGTGCACCTAGTAACGGTGAACGACTACCTGGCCAAGCGCGACTCGGAGTGGAACGCGCCGTTGTTCGAATTCCATGGCATCACGGTGGACTGCATCGACAAGCACCAGCCTAACACCGACGCCCGCCGCCAGGCATATCTGGCCGACATTACCTACGGCACCAACAACGAATTCGGCTTCGACTACCTGCGCGACAACATGGCCCGCGACCCTCAGGAGCTGGTGCAGCGCAAGCATCACTACGCCATGGTCGACGAAGTGGACTCCGTGCTGATTGATGATGCCCGGACGCCGCTCATCATCTCGGGTCCGATTCCGCGCGGCGACGTGCACGAGTTCTACCAGCTCAAGCCCCGGATTCAGAAGGTAGTAGATGCCCAAAAAAAGCAGGTGCAGAACTACCTCGTGGAGGCCCGCAAGCTCATCAAGGAGGGCAACGACGGCCCTAAGGAGGGTGAAGGTGGTTTGATGCTGTTCCGCGCCTTCCGCGGACTGCCCAAGAGCAAGCCGCTCATCAAATTCCTGAGCGAAACCGGCATGCGCGCCATTTTGCTGAAGGTGGAAAACTTCTACCTCCAGGACAACTCGCGCCAGATGCCCCAGGCCGACCAGCCGCTGTTCTTCACAATTGACGAGAAGAACAACCAGATTGAGCTAACTGAAAAGGGCCTCGACCTGATTACCGGTGAGGGCGAAGACACCCGTCTGTTCATTATGCCCGACATCGGCTCGGAACTGGCCGTCATCGAGAAGAACACCGAGTTAAGCACCGAGGAAAAGCTCCACGCCAAGGAAAAGGTGATGGACGACTTCCAGCAGCAGTCGGAGCGCGTGCACACCATCAACCAGCTCCTGAAAGCTTACACGCTGTTTGAGCGCGACGACCAGTACATCCTCACCGAGGATGGCAAAGTGAAAATCGTGGATGAGCAGACCGGCCGCGTAATGGAAGGCCGCCGCTACTCCGACGGCTTGCACCAGGCCCTGGAGGCCAAAGAAAACGTGCGCGTCGAGGAGTTGACCCAGACCTACGCTACCGTTACGCTCCAGAACTACTTCCGCATGTACCACAAGCTGGGCGGCATGACGGGTACGGCCGAAACCGAAGCTGGCGAGTTCTGGGAAATCTATAAGCTCGACGTGGTGGTGGTGCCCACCAACCGCGGCATCGCCCGCAAGGACGAGGACGACAAGGTGTACAAAACGGTACGCGAGAAGTACAACGCTGTGGCCGACGAAATACAGGAGCTCGTGCAGGCCGGTCGCCCCGTGCTGGTCGGTACCACGAGCGTCGAGATTTCGGAGCTGGTGAGCCGGATGCTCAAGTTCAAGGGCATTCCGCACGAAGTGCTCAATGCCAAGCAGAACCAGCGCGAGGCCGAAATCGTGGCCGGCGCGGGCTACCCTGGCACCGTCACCATTGCCACCAACATGGCTGGCCGCGGCACCGACATTAAGCTGCGCGAAACGTCCAAAGGTTCGGGCGGCCTGGCCATTATCGGCACCGAGCGCCACGAGTCCCGCCGCGTCGACCGCCAGCTGCGGGGCCGCGCCGGCCGCCAGGGCGACCCGGGCTCCAGCCAGTTCTTTGTGAGCCTGGAAGACAACCTGATGCGCCTGTTCGGCTCCGACCGCATTGCCAAGCTCATGGACCGGATGGGTCTGGAAGAAGGCGAAGTGATTCAGCACTCGATGATTACCAGCTCGATTGAGCGGGCTCAGAAGAAAGTGGAGGAGAACAACTTCGGCATCCGCAAGCGCCTGCTGGAGTACGACGATGTGATGAACGCCCAGCGCGAGGTGGTGTACAAGCGCCGCCGCAATGCCCTGCACGGCGAACGGCTCGAGCTCGATATCTGGAACATGATTTACGACGTCTGCGAAGACATCGTAATCGGCCACAAGGGCAGCAACGATTTCGAGGATTTCAAGCTGGCCATCATCCGCATCTTCGGCTACGACACCCACCTCACGGGCCAGCAGCTGAGCGGTATGAACGCTGGTCAGCTCACTCAGCAGCTCTACGATGAGGCGCTGGGCTACTACCACAGCAAAAACGAGTTCATTGCCGGCAACTCCATGGGGCTGATCAATGACCTGCTGCAACAGAACGCGCCCTACGAGAACATTGCGGTGCCGTTTACTGATGGCCGCAAGCAGGTCCAGGCCATTGCCAACCTGCGCCGCGCCCAGGCCAACAAGGGCCATGAGGTAATCCGGGGCATGGAAAAAGTGGTAGTGCTGGCCGTCATCGACGAAGCCTGGACCAAGCACCTGCGCGCCATGGACGACCTTAAGCAGGTAGTGCAGAACGCCGTGTACGAGCAGAAAGACCCGCTGCTGGTGTACAAGTTCGAGTCGTTCGAGCTCTTCAAGCAGATGATCAGCAAGGTGAACGAGGACACCATCCAGTTCCTGTTCCGGGCCGACGTACCGACCCATGCCGGGCAGGATGGCGAAGACGAATTCGAGTACTTCACCGAGGACGAGTTGCCGGTGGCCCCGCCCCAGCCCAAGCTGCAAGCCCAGAAGGAAACTTCGTCGGTTTCGCTCGGCGCGGGCCCCGAAGACTTGGAGCAGGATGGCGCCATGACCCAAACCATGGAGAAGCAGCAGCCTGCCAAGTCGCAGAAAGTAGCCAACCGCAACGAAAAAGTGAGCGTACAATACATGGACGGCCGCATCGTGCGCGACGTGAAGTTCAAGCAAGTCGAAGACGACCTGCTGAATGATCGGGCCGTATTGATTGACTAGCTCCGAAGCCTGAAGGCTAAAGGTCCAGGATGACATTCCGGTGTTCCGATTCCTTTAGGTATTTCGTCTGTTGAAATGCGTGTTATTTGGCGTAAGCCCCGGTTCGTTGCCGCTTGGTAGCGAGCCGGGGTTTTTGCTGGAAAGGTTTTTGAGAGGCTATCAGGCCTGAAGTCCGGCGCTTGTGCAAGCTAGAAAGAGTACCTGCCGAGCATCATCATTCACTTTTTGCTCCTAAGCTTCCTCCCGAAATGAACCTCGCGCCATACATCGACCATACGCTGCTCAAGCCCGATGCCACGCCGGCCCAGATCACCCGGCTTTGCACGGAGGCCGCGGCCCACCACTTTGCCAGCGTTTGCGTACCGCCCTGCTACGTGCGCCAGGCGGCCGACGAGCTGCAAGGCTCGGGGGTAGCCGTTTGTACCGTTATTGGGTTCCCGTTGGGCTATGCGCTGGCGAAGGTGAAATTCTTCGAGGGGCATCTGGCCCTGACCGACGGCGCCACCGAGCTGGACATGGTGCTCAATGTAGGGGCGTTGAAAGCCGGCCGCCAGGAGGAAGTGGAAGACGAAATCGGGCAACTGGCCGAGTTGTGCCGGCTGCGCGGGGCGTTGCTAAAGGTGATTATCGAAACGGCGCTGCTCACGGAGGCCGAAATAGTGATGGCGTGCCGGCTCTGCGCCGAGGCCGGGGCCAACTTCGTGAAGACCAGCACCGGTTTTGCCAGTCGGGGGGGCTCGGTGGCCGATATTGAGTTGATGCGGGCCTCGCTGCCCACGCACATCCGCCTCAAAGCCTCGGGTGGCATCCGCACCCGCGAAGCTGCCTTGGCCCTGGTGGCCGCCGGGGCCGACCGGATTGGCGCTTCCGATGGCGTAGCTTTGCTGGCCGAACCCGGCGCGGAAAACGCTGCCCAACGCGCTGCCGAATCTGAAACCGCTTCCGCTCATGACTCTACCGCTACTTCGTAACGTGCTATTGCTTTCCGCCCTGTTGTCGCTCGGGTCCTGCGCGACATCGGGGCCTGCCGCCCCAGTTGCTGATACCACCCGCCGCCTCGCCGCCCAACGGCCGGCCGAAGACCTGAGCCAGTTCCGACCGGTGTTTCCGGCCCCGAAGCCAGCCGCTACGGCAGCCGCGCCGCGCGGCCGGGTAGTAGCGCCCACCAACCAGGTAAATACCCAGATAGACCAGCGGCTGCGCGACCAGGCCTTCACCAACCAAAACGTAAAGTATGCCCAGGGCTACCGCATACTGGCCTACGTAGGGTTGGAAAAGGACAAGGCGATGAGTGTGCGCCGGGCCATCATCAGCCGCTACCCCGAGGAAACCGATTACCTGACCTACAAGCAGCCCATCTTCCGCCTGCAAGTCGGCGACTACCTTACCCGCCTCGAAGCCGCCCAGGCGCTGTTGCGCATCCGCCCCCTGGCCCCCCGCGCCGAACTGGAGTCCATGCAGGTAAACATCAATAAATCGGGCTATTGATTTGGCTGTTAGCTGAAAGCTATTAGCCGCTAGCCTCCGCTTATCGCGCCAACAACTAAAGAACGTCATTCCGAGCGAAGTGAAGAATCTCGCGTGTGACGTTGGATTACTATTGCAACATCAGCACGCGAGATTCTTCGCTTCGCTCGGAATGACGTTCCTTTAGCTAACAGTCAAAACCTATGAACCACCTGCTACCTCGTGTCAAGCAACTAGCTGCCGAAGCCGCCGCCGAAACCGTGGCGTTGCGCGAGCATTTGCACGCTCACCCCGAGCTCTCGTTTAAAGAGCACGAAACGGTGGCCTTCGTGACGGCGCAGCTGCAAAAGTTGGGGCTGCAAACCCAGGCTATTGCTAAAACGGGCGTAGTAGCCGTAATCGAGGGCCGCAATCCCGGCGCCCGCACTGTGGCGTTGCGCGCCGATATGGACGCGCTGCCGATTACGGAGCAGAACGAGGTGCCCTACAAATCCACGAACCCCGGCGTAATGCACGCCTGCGGCCACGACGTGCATACGTCGTCGCTGCTGGGAGTGGCCCGCATTCTGGTGGCGCTTAAGGAGGAGTTTGAAGGTAGCGTGAAGCTGATGTTTCAGCCCGGCGAAGAACTGCTGCCGGGGGGCGCGTCGCTGATGATTGCCGAGGGCGTGCTCGAAAACCCCCGGCCCGACAGCGTGCTGGGGCAACACGTGTTTCCGCTATTACCAGCCGGCAAGGTGGGCCTGCGGGCCGGCCGCTACATGGCCAGCACCGACGAGCTGTACCTGACCGTGCGTGGGAAGGGCGGCCACGGCGCTATGCCCGAGCAGAACGTAGACCCGGTGCTGGTGGCCGCCCATATCATCGTGGCCGCCCAGCAGATTGTGAGCCGCCGCGCCAACCCCAAGCTGCCCTCGGTGCTCTCGTTTGGGAAGGTAATTGCCCAGGGTGCCACCAACGTCATTCCCAATGAGGTGAAGCTGGAAGGCACGTTCCGGACCCTGAACGAGGAGTGGCGCAACGAGGCCCACGAGCACCTGCGCCGTCTCTGCGAGGGGCTGGCCGTGAGCATGGGCGCGAGCTGCGAGCTGGAGATCCGCCGTGGCTACCCCTACCTCGAAAACGAGCCCGCCCTCACGGCACGCACCGAGCAGGCTGCCGTGGAATACCTGGGCCGCGAAAATGTGGTGGAGCTCGACCAGTGGATGGCCGCCGAGGATTTTGCCTATTTCAGCCAAGCCGCCAGCGCCTGCTTCTACCGCCTAGGTACCGCCGCCGCCGATGGCAGCGGCCGCCTCACCTCCAGCGTCCACACGCCCACTTTCGACATCGACCCGCATGCGCTGGAAGTCGGCCCCGGCCTGATGGCCTGGCTGACGCTGCGCGAGCTGGCGGAGAAGGCCTAACTGGCTGGTTGGGGGGCGTGCAACGCTTCCGCTTAGCGCCGCATCCGGCGGTTATTTTCCTCCTCTCGTATCCTGGAGTGCTACCTGTTCTGGGGGCTTGTCAGTTTATCCTTGTCTGTATGCGTATTCTTCTGCCCGGCGCCACCGCGCTACTTTTGCTGCTGGCTGAAAATGCTGCCGCCCAGGATCGTAGCACTTCCAACGTAGTGTTGTTACCCGAAGTACAAGCCGAAATCGCCCTGCCAGGCAACGATTACGTGCTGGTCGGGGTGAATGCATTTAGCCAGACCAACCGCGGGGGGAGCACATTTGCCGGGGGCCAGCTTCGGGTGGGCTACGAACACTTCTGGAACGAGCACTGGAGTTGGGGACCGACGTTGCGCATCGGCAGCGACGCGGGTGGAGGTTACGGCGACTTTCTGGGAGTAGTTGGCAATCTTACCCCCGGGGTACTGCTTCGGCACGCTGGCCCGATCGGGTCATTCCGCTTCTCGCAGCGGCTGGCGACGGAATACGCAGCATCTACAAACGATTCTTTCAGCAACAATGGCAACCGGGCGCACGCGCGGCTGCGGCTGGGCTTGGACCGCGAATTTGGCTTTGGACCGCGCCTGAAGTTGCGGCCCCGGCTCTCCTATGAGGCGCTGGCTTACCTGCGCTTCCAGCGCGAGGCCAACCAGAACAAGGAGCGTTTTATTGACTTTGGTAGTGCCCGGGCCGAAGTGGGCGTGCGCCTCTCACCCCGCATCGACTTTACGCCTTGGGTGGCCCTGCAAACCCAGTACATCAATGCCCTGCCACAGTTCGACCAGAATGGCAATCCTGTTTCGGGAGGGCGCACCAACCTGCGCACCCCCGTGCTGGGGCTTGATCTGCGCTTCCTGCTCGGCAAAAACGCCTTGTCAAGCGACCGAATTATTCTGCCAACGCAACACTAATGGCCGTGCCGGCTATCGATGTCCAACTCACACTGGCGCCAGCTCGCAGCCGGGGCTGCCTTTCGATATCGGGAAGCCAACCAGGCACTAGGTTGAGGTATGCTAATTGCACCGTCATAAGGGCATCCGTTTCGGGTGCCCTTTTTATTGGCGTTTGGTTGCCCAGAGCAGGTGCTAACCGTCTGACCCTTCGGCCACAGCCAAAACATTCTACCAACGGGCTGTTTTACTCCCTGAACGCCCATGCAACCGGACACCATTCGCTGGGCTCTGGCGTTAGAGAACCAGCTAAGCAGGCGAGCCTAGGGACCGGTTTATTGCTCATTCGCCTTTTAGCGGTATTTTCACTTCCGACATTTTTTATCACCCATTTTTTCAATACCCATGCAAGCAAAACAACTGATGCTCGGCCTGCTGGGCTCCGCCATTCTGGGCGGAGGCGTGGCCGTAGGAGGTTATAAAATGCTGGAGCCCGCGCGCGACAACTCGCCCCAGGCCCTGGCCGCCGACCCAAATGTTCGCTACACCAGTGAATTAAAAAGCAGCACGTACGCCGTGCCCGAGGGCCTGAACTTTACGGCCGCCGCCGCTACCGTTACCCCGGCCGTCGTGCACGTCATGACCGAATATTCGCCCCAGGCTAGCCAGAACGATGCCGCCATGCGCATGGACCCGTTCCTGCGCCAGTTCTTCGGCGACGACTTCGAGCAGAACCACGGCCGCGGCCGTCAGCAAGGCCCGCAGCAGGGTTCGGGTTCGGGCGTGATTATCGCCGCTAATGGCTATATCGTCACCAACAACCACGTCATCGACAAAGCCAGCAAAATTGAGGTGGTGATGGACGATAAGCGCAAGTTTGAGGCCGAGCTGGTGGGCCGGGACCCCAACACCGACCTGGCTTTGCTCAAAGTAAAGGCCGACAACTTGCCCTTCATCCGCTACGGCAACTCCGACGATGTGAAAGTGGGCGAGTGGGTACTGGCCGTAGGCAACCCTTTCAACCTGAACTCGACCGTAACGGCGGGTATCATTTCGGCCAAGGGCCGGAACATCAATATTCTGCGCCGCGAAGACGGCATGGGCATCGAGTCGTTTCTGCAGACCGACGCCGTAGTGAATCCCGGTAACTCGGGCGGGGCGCTGGTTAACCTCAATGGCGACCTAATTGGTATTAACTCGGCCATTGCTTCGCAAACCGGCTCGTTTGTTGGTTACTCGTTCGCCGTGCCCAGCTCCATCGTGAGCAAGGTGATTGACGATCTGCTGAAGTATAAAGTGGTGCAACGCGCCCTGCTAGGCGTGCAGATTCGGGAAGTGGATGCTACGCTGGCTTCCGAGAAGAAGCTTGATAACCTGAAGGGGGTGTACGTGATGAGCGCCGGTAAAAACAGCGCCGCCGCCGAAGCCGGCCTCAAGGAGGGCGACGTTATCACGGAAATCAACGGCGCGAAGGTGAACACGTCTTCCCAACTCCAGGAGCAGGTGGCCCGTTTCCGCCCCGGCGATAAGATCAAGATTACCTACTTGCGCGACAGCCGCGAGCGGAACGCCAGCGCCACCCTGCGCAACGCCACTGGCACCACCGACGTGATTCGGGAAACGGCCGCCACGAGTGTGAAGTACGAGGGTGCCAACCTGAGCCCGGTATCGCGCCAAGAGCAGGGTAAGCTCGGCATTGAAGGCGGCGCCAAAATCACTGGCATCCGCGAATCGAACTTCCGCGAAACCGGTATTGCCGACGGCTTCATCATCACCCGCATCGACAAGAACCGCGTCGAGAAGCCCCAGGATGTACAGCGCCTGCTCGAAGCAGCCAAGGAAACCGACGGCGCGCTGGTAGAAGGCGTGTATCCCGACGGCCGCAAGGCTTACTACCCCATCGGCCAGGGCCAGTAAAACAGTCTTTTCCTGGCGAAAGCCGGAATCCGGATTACTTCCTGAAAAGACAACTAAACCCTGCCGTGGCGGCTGCTGCGGCAGGGTTTTTTGTGTTGCCTTGGCCCTGATGCCGAGCGCCAAAAAACTCACCCCGAAAGCTTTTGTTAGCTTTGTAAGAGGCCACTCCGGCTACCTCGTTCTCCCGCAACCCTTACCCCACCCATATTCCGTACCCCATGAAGCAAGCACTCGAAGAAGCAGTTGCCACCGGCACCGATGTTCAGGACCACGACCACCACGGCATCCGGCAGGTACTGCGCGAGCTGGGCGTACAGGCCCACAACGCCGCCTGGAGCACCGGCCTGGAGTGGGGCGGCACCGACAACAAAAACACCCGCACCATCCATTCGCCCGCCGATGGCAAGGTAATCGGTGCCGTAGCCATGGCTACGGCCGAAGACTACGAGCATGTGGTAACCAAGGCTCAGGAGGCTTTCAAAACCTGGCGGCTGGTGCCGGCGCCCAAGCGCGGCGAAATTGTGCGCCAGATTGGCAACAAGCTCCGCGACCACAAGGACGACCTGGGCAAGCTGGTGAGCTACGAGATGGGCAAAATTCTGCAGGAAGGCCTCGGCGAAGTGCAGGAAATGATTGACATCTGCGACTTTGCTGTGGGCCTTTCGCGTCAGCTGCACGGCCTGACCATGCACTCGGAGCGGCCCGCCCACCGCATGTACGAGCAGTACCACCCGCTGGGCGTGGTGGGCATCATCTCGGCCTTCAACTTCCCAGTGGCTGTCTGGAGCTGGAATGCTATGCTGGCCGCCGTCTGCGGCGACACCTGCATTTGGAAGCCCTCCGAGAAAACCCCGCTCACCGGCGTGGCCATTCAGCACATCATCAAGAGCGTGCTGGAAGAAAACGAGCTGCCCGAGGGTATTTTCAACCTGATTATTGGCGATGCCGAAATCGGGGCCAAAATGGCGGCCGATGGGCGCGTACCGCTGGTGTCGGCCACTGGCAGCACACGCATGGGCAAGAAGGTAGGCGAGGCCGTGGGCGCCCGCCTGGGCAAGTCGCTGCTGGAGCTGGGCGGCAACAACGCCATCATCCTCACCGAGCACGCCGACCTGAGCATTGCTATGCCGGGCATCGTGTTCGGGGCCGTGGGCACCTGTGGGCAGCGCTGCACCAGCACCCGCCGCCTCATCATCCACGACTCGATTTACGACGACGTGAAGGCCCGCCTGCTCAAAATCTACCCCAACCTGCCTATCGGCCACCCGCTGCAGGACGGCACGCTGGTCGGACCGCTGATTGACAAGGACTCGGTAGTCGGCTTCCAGAAGGCTCTGAAGGCCGTGCAAAGCGAAGGTGGCAAGCTGCTCATCGGTGGCGAACTGCTGGAAGGGGAAGGCTACGAAACCGGTACCTATGTAACGCCCGCCATCGTGGAGGCGAAGAACGAATACACCACGGTGCAGGACGAAACCTTCGCACCCATTCTGTACCTGATTAAGTACAGCGGCGATGTAACGGCGGCCATCGAGCTGCAGAACGGCGTACGCCAGGGCTTGTCGTCGAGCATCTTTACGCTCAACATGCGCGAGGCCGAAACCTTCCTCAGCCAAGCTGGTTCCGACTGTGGCATTGCCAACGTGAACATCGGCACGAGCGGGGCCGAAATTGGGGGCGCGTTCGGCGGCGAGAAGGAAACCGGCGGCGGCCGCGAATCGGGCTCCGATGCTTGGAAGGTGTACATGCGCCGCCAGACCAACACCATCAACTACAGCACCACGCTGCCGCTGGCTCAAGGCATCAAATTCGACGTGTAACTGCTGCTTTGTTCTTATGCAAACGCCCGCTCGGTTCTACCGAGTGGGCCGTTTGGCATTTGCAGAAACTGGCGCTACTGAATTAGGCTGATGTCGCCGTGTCCTTTCAAAAACAACGTTGGACTGCTGGCAGGCGAGTTGGTCGAATAAACGACGTAGTACACGCGGTAAGTAGTGCCAGAAGCGAACTTATCAGCGGGAAACTCAAACGGGAACCGTACGTCGGCAACCTTAAAAGGACCGTATTTCTGCCTGTCGACAACCTTGTAGTTCTTATCGACAAATGCCAGCTCCCACATAGCATTAAACGGAATACCGTAGAGGCTGAAACCCGAGGTTGAATTCAGCCTGCTCGGATTGGGGCCAAACTCACCCGGGATGGTGCGGAGGATGTAGGGGGCATTCACATCAAGTGGTAAAGTGAATAAGGCCCGCTCTTGCTTGTTCCAGTTCTTGGTATCAGCGGTCCAGTCGGTTGTATCGATAGTGCCGAATAGCTTGCCGCTGGCGTCACGCTGGGTAATGCCACCATTGGGACCGAAGTCGATGGTGGGCGCAGCATCCCTCTTAGTGCAGGCTGCCAAGCAGATACCTGCAAGTAGCAGGGCTGGAAGAAATTTCATAAGGTAGTAGTGGTTCAAGGAGTTGAAATATAGACAGGGCGTGACACTTTTTATAGTCTCTTGGTGTGTTAAATCATTGGGTGCAACCCCGGCCCGGCCCGGTCGTCTTTCTCCTGCTTGCCCGCCGGCCGCACCGTTTCTGCCCAGAAAACCGGATATTTACTTTTCCGCGTTTTTCGAATTTCTGCTCATTCTGCCGAAACCCTATGGAGGCTTTTGCTTATACCGACATCAATGCCCCGCTAGTCGAGCGGTGCCGCTTAGGCGACCGGCGAGCCCAGGCCGAAATCTATAAGCGCTACTCCAAGGCCATGTTCAACGCCTCGTTGCGCATTACCGGCGACTTTGCTGAGGCGGAGGATGTGTTGCAGGAAGCGTTTCTGAGCGCCTTTCGGGAGTTGCACAGCTATAAAGGCGACTCGTCGTTTGGCTCCTGGCTTAAGCGCATCGTCATCAATAAAAGCATCAACTGCCTGCGCAACCGCCGCCTAACGTTGGTGCCGCTGGGTGAGCAGCACGACGGCGCGGCTCCCGACTCCGCCGACCATGGCCCCGATCCGGAAATTACCAGTTGGCGGGCCGACGTAGTGCGCCGCTGCGTGCAGGACCTGCCCGATGGTTACCGCGTCGTGCTGACTCTGTACCTGCTCGAAGGGTACGACCATGCCGAAATTGCCGGTATTCTCGGCATCACCGAATCGACCTCTAAATCGCAGTATAGCCGGGCCCGAAAAAAGCTTTTAGAGCTGGCCCGCCAGCACGGCCTGTAAAGCCCCGCTGATTTTATTCTCCGACCCCTTTGCGGTATTCTGCCGGTTCGGTTCTGGCCCACCCCTCGCCCGACCAACTGCTCCGGCCCTGCCTTCACCTGCTACTCACCATGAATAATATAAGCACCGGACTGGAAGCCTTCGTGGACCATCATCGCGCCGATTTCGACGCGTTTGAGCCACGTCCGGACTTGTGGGACGCCATTGCTCAGGACCTTGACGGGACTTCCGCCCCGGCGGAAGCCGCTGAGGACCCAGGACGAGTGTTGCCGCTTTTCCCGGCCGCCGCTACCTCTTTCACAGCTCAAATTCCTGATATAACAGCCGATGCTCGTTCGGCTCGGCCCTATGGCATTGCGGCCGCCGTGGCCGCGCTGTTGTTGCTAGGTACCTGGTTCTGGCAGCAGCGCCCCGAAGCCACCATCTGGACCCGTGCCGGCCAGTTGGTTAACCTACACCAAGCCCCCGTACCGGCCCTGACTCCGTACACGGTGCCCGAACTGGCTACGCCGGCCTCGGATGGCCCCGAGCAGCGCCTGGCCGGCGCCGTGCAGCGCCTGGAAACCTATTACGCCGTCCAGCTCGCCGAGCGCCGCCAGGAGCTGCAGGTTGCCGACCGCGAAACGGCTACCCCGCAGCCCGAATGGGAGCAGGAGTTGGCGGCGCTTGATTCCGATTATCAGCAGCTGAAAGTAGAGCTCTACCGTAACCCCGAGCCTGCGGTAGTGCTCGATGCCATGAACCGCAACATGCAAATCCGGCTCGATTTGCTGGGCCAGCAGTTGCGCACCCGCGAACAGATTCGGGCCTACCATACCCAACCCTACATGGTGGCCGACAGCCGCCGCACTCCGTAAGCTATGCGTGCTTTTCGCCTGATACCCGGCGGGACCGGCCGACTGCTGGCGCTGGCCGCGCTGCTGAGTGTAGCGAGCCCCGCCGCCCGGGCGCAGTCGGGAGCCGGAGGCGGACCTAATGCACATTTCTACGAGCCGGCCGCCGCACCCCTGCCGCTCGCAGGAGCGCCGGGGCAACCCGACTCCTGCCAGGGCAGTATGGCCCAGGGGCCGCAGCAAGACGATGGCCGCCCCGCGCTGGCCGTAGAGAAGGTGCGCAAGCTCAGCCGGACTTTTCCGACCTCGGCCACCAAGCTTTATACACTTGACACGCGCTACGGCCGGGTGCAGGTGAACGTGTGGAACCGTCCCGAAATCCGCACCGATGTCGATATCATCACGCGGGCCGAAACGGAGGAGAAAGCGCAGGAGCTGCAAGCCATGATTGAGGTAGAAATCCTGGGCCGCGACCCGGCCACGGGCGGCGTTTCGGCCCGCTCGCGCTTCGGCGCGCTGCCCCAGGAGTGCCGCAGCCGGGTGAAGCTCTACGAAGTGAATTACACGGTGTGGGTGCCCAAGAATAACCCGCTGGCGCTGCATAACGCTTTCGGCGGCATCAGCCTGACTGGCGACCTGACCGGAGCCACGGAACTGACCGTAGAGTACGGCCACTTGCGTACAGCCCGCCTCGAAGGCCCCCGCAACACCCTGCGCCTGACCAACGCCCGCGCCGCTGTGCCCTACGCCGGCCGGGCCGTTATTGAGGCTTCCTATGCCAACGTGCGCCTCACCGAAGCCGGGACCGTGGAGCTGCGCAACAACAACTCCGACATCGATATTGGTACCGTGCAAGACCTGACCGTGCACAGCCGCTACGGCGACGTAGCCTTGGGTACGGTGCATAACCTGCGCGGTTTCTCGGGCTACTCGAAATTCAGCATCGACAAGCTGAGCAACCAGCTCGATATGAAGGTGCAGTACTGCCCTAATTTCGAGGTGCGCAATACCGGCAAGAACTTTCGCCAGATTACGCTTGATGGGGGTTACAGCACCATCTTGCTCAACTTCCCCGACGGGGCGGCCTTCGATTTCGACGTGAACACCGACCATGGCCGTCTGCTGGTGGATAAGCGCCTGGTAAAAGTGGATTCTGAAGAAACCAGCCCCTCTTCGAGCGACACGCAAGGTTCTTTCGGAGCCGTGTCGGCCCGCAATGCCGGTAACGTCAACATTAAAGTGCGCTACGGCAACGTGAGCTTTAACAAGTAAATAGCGCGGCCGAATAGCCGTTCTTTGCGGACATGAACCGTCTGCCATTCTCTTTCGGGCGCTGCCTGTTGCTCGGGCTGCTGGCCGCATTGGCTGGTGCTGCCCCGGCGGCCGCGCAAACCACTCCCGCTGCTATGCCCGCCTCAACCGCTGCTCCGGCCTCTTCCCTGCGCACCTACGCCCTCCGGCTGCGGCCAGGGCAGGATTTGCGCCGCGAGCTGCTGGCCTTCACGACTGCCCAGAACCTGCGCGCCGCCTGCGTGCTAACGGGCGTGGGTAGCCTGACCACCGCCACGCTTCGGTTGGCTAATCAGGAGGGTTCTACGGTATACCAGGGTCACTTCGAAATCGTGTCGCTGGTAGGCACGCTGGCCCTGAGCGGCAGCCACCTGCACCTCTCGGTAGCCGATTCGACGGGGCGTACCCTGGGCGGGCACTTGCTAGACGGCAATACCGTGTATACGACCGTGGAGCTGGTTATTGGGGAACTGCCGGAGCTGGAATTCGGCCGCGAGCCCGACCCCACCTATGGCTACCGCGAATTGATGGTGCGGCCAGTAGCCCCGGTTTCGGCCCAGCCGAAAGAACGGAGGAAGTAGGGGGCAGCTAGTAGCAACGTTACCGGTGAACTGGGGAAGGGCTGGTTAGCTAAGGATATTCGGCATGACGAGTATTTTTTGTTAATTGGGGTGCTCACGCCGCCCTACCATGTCAGACCAACCAACTCCTGTTACCCCGGCCGATACGGCCCGCCTGGAAAAATTCCGCCGCGACATCAGCAATCCGCTCAAGCTGAAGCTGTTTATGCTGCGGCGGCTGCCCATGGCCTACTTGGCCGGCCTGCGGGTGGCGGCCCTCACGCCGGAGCAATGCACCGTTACGGTGCCTTATAAGTATCTGACCCAGAATCCGTTCAAGAGTATCTATTTCGCCTGCCTGAGCATGGCCGCCGAAATGGCCAGCGGCCTGCTGGCCATGATGCACGTGCAGAGCGGCCCGCCGGCCTCGATGCTGGTCGTGGGCCTGCAAGCCGATTTCACCAAGAAAGCCGTGGGCCTGATTCGCTTTACCTGCCCCGACGGCGCGGCCATTGCCCGGGCACTGGCTGAGAGCCGTGCCACCGGCGAAGGCCGTACCGTAGTGGCCACCAGCACCGGCGTCGATGAAGCCGGCGATACGGTGGCTGTCTTCCGGGTTACGTGGTCGTTCCGGGCGAAGCGGTAGGAGGGTAAACGAACGAACCAGAACGTCATTCAGAGCGAAGCGAGGAATCTCGCGTGCCGAAGTAACCCTAGTATCAGGCGTTAGCATGGCACGCGAGATTCTTTGCTTCGCTCTGAATGACGCTGTTTTCTGCTTACACATTCCCCGATTCACTCACCGTTGGCTACGCTTTCCTTGGTAATCACATCCATCAGGCCGTCTTCGCTCACCACAATGGCCAGACAGGGGTAGGGGCTGCTTTCGACGTAGCGGATGGCTGAGTTATAGCGGGCGCCGCGGGTGCTGGTGCCGCGGCCGGTGGCTTTGCCATCGAGAATGACCCCGATGGAATAGCAAAAGGCGTCGGGGTCGAGCAGTACGGCCCCATCAATGGCCGTAACGAGGCGGGTGATGAGGGGAGTGAGCGGCACCGGCTCGACGAGGGTACACTGCAGCTTGAGGCGGTCGGCTTCGGCCAGCGCCTCGGTCGTGATAACGAGCAGCGTGCCGTGCTTCTGGCGGCTGGCTTCGAGCACCACGTCCCAGAGCTTCTCTATTTTGGCCGCGTCGGTGAGCTCGAATGTGCGGCGCAGGTCGCGGCGGAACTTGGTGCGGTTGAGGCGGGCCCGGGGCAGGCTGGGGTTGCCGTAGTGGGCCCGCATGAGCACCTGGCCGCCGTGCTGGAACTCCCAGGCATAATGCGTCACGAAGCTGATGACAAACAAATCCTCGCGGGAGGCGTCGTACTGCCCGATCTGGCGGCCCAATGCGTACACGTTTTCGCCGTCGGCGAGTAAGCTTACGTCAGCCGTGGTCATTTCGAGCAGCTTGCGCACGGCCCGGTAGTCGGTGAGTGGGGTGGGACAAGTGAGGGCAAACACCTCGGCCAGGTTGGGGTGGCCGCGCCGGGCCAACAGTAGCTTGCCCACGCCCTCGGCTCCCTCGTAGCGGAGCGAGGAAATGGTGTTGCAGGTAGCGAACAGCTTGGTGGCGGCCGGATTCATGCCCATGTCCTGGGCTGGCGTATCCATGAACAGCTTGCCCGCCGAGCGGATGATTTCGTCGGTTTCGCGGGGGCGGATGAGCAGTCCAGACCCCGGCTCGGGCTCCGTGAGCGACTTGATGCAGTCCTCGTTGAAGCGCAGAATCGACGCCATGATCAGGGAATTCGATACTTGGCGGCCGTCGGTGTAGTAGCGGTTGGGCTGCAGCGTGGGGTAACTGTTATACACCTTGCGGTTGAGCTGGAGTACGGGCATCACCACGTGGCGGCCAATTGGCACGGGCCAGCCGGCAAACGAAAGGTGCTTGCCGGGCACATCGAGCTCGTCGAGCACTTCCTGCACGGCTTGGCGCACGCCCCGCCCGAACTGCTTGCGGCGCAGCATATCCTCACTTTCCAGGTCGAGGTCGGTGGGTTGCCAGGTGTGGGTGAGCTGCAGCACGCGGCCGCGCTCGAGCACTTGCTCGAAATGGTGGGCAAGCAGCGCCCCTTCTTCGGGTTCGAACTGTACGGCGGCCGGCAGTTCGTCATCGTCCAGCCCGGCAGCTTCAATGGGTAAGGCCAGCAGGTACACGTGGGGGTGCAAGTCTTCGTCGAGGGACTCGAAAATACCGGTGGCAATAGCCTGGGCTGCCTGCCGGAACCGCGCCTGGTAGGGCCAGACAGAATAGTTGGTCCGCAGGGGCAAAGGAATTCCGAATCCAACGGGCGGAGCGGATAGCAACGGCAAAGGCGACATCATAACGGTAGCGAAAAGGCCCGGATCAGAAAGCCAACGGACTAGGCATACTGACGAACAGGGGCGGACTTTGTTTTATACGAACGGCAAAAAAAGCAGCTTCAGCATCGAAGCCCCAAGCCATTGACCCAGATAACGCAGCAATGCAAGCGGTATAGATACGGTGTATGCCGTATTATTTACTGATAACCGGCAACTTGCCGCTGACGAGCTTAAAGCGAGAATACAACCGGTAAAACCATCTTTTGCTTTATCGGCTCGCCCTTATACAGCGCCGGCTCCCACTTCGGCGCGGCTTTAAGCAGTCGAATGGCTTCCTCGTCGAGGCCCGAGCCGAGCCGCTTGATGGGCTTGATATCGGTAAGCGAGCCGTCTTTCTCAATCAGAAATTCCATCAGCACTTTGCCTTCAATTTTGCGTTGCAGCGCGAGGGCGGGGTACTTCTGGTTTTGCTGAATCCACTCGAAAAAGGCTTCGGTGCCGCCCACGGGCCGAGCGGGGCGGTCGGCGCTAACCACTTGGGTAGTGCTGCCGGCAGCCGTTGCGGCAGTAGCCGCCGGAACGGCCGCTGGGGCTGCCTCGCCAGGAATCTGGAACGTGACGGGCACTGCTTGGCTCTGGCGCACCACGCCGCCGCGGTGCTTGGCGGGCGTCCAGCGCGGGGCCGCTTTGATGAGGCGGATGGCTTCGGCATCGAGCAGGGCGTTGCCGGGCTGGGCCACGGTCACATTGGAAACAGAGCCGGTTTTCTCGACCACGAAGTTCACCGTTACCGTGCCCTGCGCCCCGGCCTGCAAGGCGGCGGTGGGATACTGCTGGTTGTTGGCCAGGTATTGGGCAAAGGCCTCGACGCCACCGGCGGGCAAGGCGGGCTGTTGCACGGCCTCGTAAATGGCGTTGGCGGGCGGTGCTTTGGGGTACTTGAGCTTTTGCTGGGCTACGGCTGGTGCCAGGGCGGCGGCACTAAGCAGGGCAGCCAGGGCTAACGGACGAATAGTTGGTTTCATAGGAAGAAAGCAGCGCGAAACGGAGGTGAACTGGGAACAACAACCGCACCAGCCAGCCTTCAAGTTCGGGATTTCGGCGGAAAGCGGCGGTTTCGGTAGCTTTGGCCTTATGGCACCTGACGCAACTTCCGCCGCCTACCACTCCGGCCGCGCCCCCGAACCGGTAGGTTTTTACCCCCATGCCCGCCGCGTGGGCAATCTGCTGTTCCTTTCGGGGGTAGGGCCCCGCCAGCGCGGCCAGGCCCAGGTGCCCGGCGTGGAGCTGGACGAAACCGGCCGCGTAGTGCGTTACGATTTTGAGAGCCAGTGCCACGCCGTATTCCGCAACGTGCGCTGGATTCTGGAAGAAGCCGGAGCCGATTGGAACGACTTGGTAGACGTTACAGTGTTCCTGACCAACATGCGCGCCGACTTCGCTACCTACAACCGCCTCTACGCCGAGTATTTCCAGGCCAACCAACCCTGCCGCACCACCGTTGAAATCAGCTGCCTGCCCACCCCCATTGCCATAGAACTTAAATGCGTGGCGGCAGTGGGGGAGGTGAAGCGGGCCACATAAACGGGGTCGTGCTGACCAAAGCCGAAGTACGTTACCGCTTTGTTATAGGCATAGCCAGAAGCCAGAAGTAGCAAATGCGCTGGTCATGCGTTGCCTTAGCGCAGCACAACCAGCGCGTTTGCCTCACTTATCCCAACGTCCCTTTCTTTCCATCATCCGTGTCCGATTACCGTCCGCTTACCGTTGCCCCCGCCGAATTATTTCAGGAAAACCTGGCCTACCATACCGAACGTGAGGGCTATTTTGCCGGCCGGCACCGGGTAGTGGCGCTGGTGCGGTTGCTGCTGTTCGGGGTGGCGGCCGGTGGCGTGTGGTGGCTGCTGAGCTTGGGGCAGACGGCCGCCGCGCTGGGGCTGGCGCTGGGGGCCTACCTGGCATTTTTGGCGCTGGTGGGCTGGCACAACCGCGTGGGCTACCAGCGCGAACACCATCGGCTGCTGGCCCAACTCAACCGCGACGAGCTGGCCCGCCTCGAAGGCCGCCTGGCCGGCTTCGACCCCGGCCGCCGCTACCTCGACCCCCAGCACGCCTACGCCGCCGACCTCGACGTATTCGGCGACCACTCGCTGTTTCAGCTCCTTAACCGCAGCACTTCGCGGCTGGGGCAGGATTGGCTGGCGGATTGGCTGCTGGCCCCGGCCGCGCCGGCTACGGTGCAGGAGCGGCAGCAGGCTACGGCCGAATTGGCTCCCAACGTGGCCTGGCAGCAGGAGTGGCAGGCCCGTGCCCGCCACTACCCGCGCCAGGAAACCGACCCGCGCGCCTTTGCCGGCTGGCTCCGCGAGCCCAATTTCTACGCTGGCCGTGGGTGGTTGCTGCCGCTGCTGGGCTTGCTGCCGCTAGGAGCCCTGGTGGGTTTGTGGGCGACTTTCAGCGGCCACGGCCCCGGGTTTCTGCTGCTGCTGGCGCTGCCTGCCGCCCTCAACGGCCGGTTTGCGGCGATACGGGCCGACTACTACACCCACGCCACCACCATGCGCGACGCCCTGCGAGCGGCCCACGACCAGCTAGCTCACTTCGAGGCCGGCACTTGGCAGAGCCCAGCACTGCAGCGGCTGCACCGTACCCTGCACGCTACCGGTGGCACGGCGGCGGCGCGGCTGCTGAAGCGTCTGGGCAGTATTGCCGGCTGGTTTTCGGCCCGCCAGAACCCGGCTGTGGCGGGCATGCTGAATACGGTGTTGCTCTGGGATTTGTGGGGCATCTGGCAGTTGGAACGCTGGAAGCGCCGTATCACCGGTGGCCTGGAACCGCTGCTGGAAGCCGCCGCTGAACTCGACGCGCTGGTGAGCTTGGCCGCTTTCCGGGCCGCCAACCCGGGCTTTGCCGAGCCCGACCTCACGGCCCCGGCCCTTACCGTGGCCGCCACCGGTTTAGGCCACCCGCTGCTGTTCGGGGGTGAGGGCGTGCGCAACGACTTTACTACGGCTGGCCTGGGCCAAACGGTGATTGTGACCGGCTCGAACATGGCGGGCAAAAGCACCTTTCTGCGTACCGTGGGCCTGAACCTGGTGCTGGCCCAGGCCGGCGCGGTAGTGGCCGCCACAACCCTCCGCACCGGTCCCGCCCGCGTGTTCACCGCTATGCGCAGCCACGACAACCTGGCCGAAAGCACCTCCTCATTCTACGCCGAGCTCAAGCGCCTGCGCCTGTTGCTGGACATGACGGAGGGAAATCAATTGACAACTGATAAGGAAGAGTTGACAATGACCGGCGACCTAGTGGTGCCCGCTGCTGGCTCATCGGCCGCAACCAACGACCTGGCAACTGGCAACTCGTCACTGGCCACGGAAGGCTTGCCCGTTTTCTATCTGCTCGATGAGATTTTGAAGGGCACCAACTCGGCCGACCGGCACCGGGGGGCGCGGGCGCTGGTATTCCAGCTGCGCGAACGGGCCGCCAGTGGCCTGATTAGCACCCACGATCTGGAGCTGGCCGCCCTCGAAACCGACCTGCCCGCGCATGTGCGCAACGTCAGCTTCAACTCCTACCTCAACCCCGACGGCACCCTGCGCTTCGATTACCACCTCACGCCCGGCATGTGCCGCTCATTCAATGCCAGTCAGCTCATGCGCCTGATGGGCATCGTGCTCGATGACCCGGAAGACGAGAAAAAGCCCGTCTGAATTGGTGGTTGCGACAACTTTTTAGCTGCCGCACGGGTAAGGCAGGCTCTGCATTGCCATTTCGCTCCTCTCAATCATGTACGTTCGTAAAAACATTCGTTGGCGCGTTATCTGGCCCTACGCCTGGGAAATGGTGCTTTTCGAGAGCCTGTATGCCCTGCTTATCTGTGTTGTCTACCGAGCCGGGCTTCACGCACTCGATATTCCGTGGCAGCCGGTGGCCACGCTGGGTATTGCGGTGGCCTTTTACGTGGGCTTCAAAAATAGTGGCTCCTACGACCGTTTCTGGGAGGGGCGTAAGCTCTGGGGCGGGGTGGTCAACTACAGCCGCAACTGGGCTATCCAGAGTCTGGAGTACATCACGACGGTAGTAGATGCGCCCGACGTGGAGGCCCCACCCGCCACACTGGAGGAGTTGAGCGGGCGGCACCGGCGGCTGGTGTATCGCCAAATTGCCTGGTGTAACGCGTTGCGGCTAGCCCTGCGCCGCCAGCCCGAACTTTGGGACGAGCAGGTAGCACCCTTCCTCGACGCGGCCGAATCGGCCCAGATGCGCCTCCGCCAGAATCCACCGGCCCACCTGCTGCGCCAGCAAGCTGCCGATTTACGGGTGCTGCGTCAGGAGCGAGGCCTGCTCAACGACTTCCAGCACGTGAACATGATGCAGAGTCTGGAGGAACTCTTCAACCTGCAGGGCGGCTGCGAACGAATCAAGAATACGCCTTTCCCGCGCCAGTATGCCTTTTTTAGCTACGTGTTCGTGCGGCTGTTTGCCCTGCTGCTACCGCTGGGCCTGATTGGCGAATTTGCCCGGATGGGCCCCGACCACATCTGGCTGACCATCCCGTTCGCGGTACTCGTTTCGTGGGTCTTCAATACCATGGAAGTGGTCGGGCACACCTCCGAAAACCCTTTCGAAAACGAAATCAATGATGTCCCGATGACGGCCATCTGCCGCACTATCGAAATCGACTTGCGCGAAATGCTCGGCGAAACCGACCTGCCGCCCAAGCTCGCCCCCATCGACGACGTGCTGTATTAGAGCCTGGGGAAAAAGAGAAAGGACGTCATTCCGAGCGAAGCGAAGAATCTCGCGTGCTAATCGTTGAAGTAATCTTCAATGACAGCACGCGAGATTCTTCGCTTCGCTCGGAATGACGTCCTTTTCCTAAGCCCTATCCTGGCAACTGGCGCTGGAAGTGGAGTTGGAGGATGTTATCGATTTTTTCCTTGGTGAGGGGTTTGCTGACGAGCCCGGCAATGGATAGCTCGTCGAGGCGGATCAGGTCGCGGGCGTCCATGGTAGTCGTGAGCATAATGACCACCGTGGCCCCGCGCTGGGCATCGGGCAGTTGTTGGTAGGCCTCCAGGAACTGAATGCCGCTCATGCCGGGCATGTTCACGTCGAGCAGGATGAGGGCGGGGGCGTCGGGCGCTGCCTGGGCCAGCAGATCGAGGGCCTGGGAGCCACTTTCAGCCACTAGCACCTGCTCGGTAACGTCGAGCTTTTTGAATAGTAGCTCGTTCAGAAAATTGTTGGTCGAATCGTCATCAACCAATAATATACTTGGTAGCTTTTGCATATAAATCAGCAGAATGGAGCGAAAGAGGAGCGGCGCAAATGCCGCCGCTTAGGTGGCTACGGGCAACGATACGATGAAGGTGGTGCCCACATTGGGCTCACTACGCACAGTAATCGTGCCGCCGGCGTTTTCAACCATCTTTTTTACCATGTACAGGCCCACGCCCGAGCCCGGTACGTGGCTGTGCAGCCGCCGGAACAGCCGGAACAGTTCCTGCAGCTGGTTCGGATTCAGGCCGAGACCATTGTCGTCAACTTCCAGCATCACGAGGTTGCCCACATGGCGGCAAGATAAGTGTACCTGAGGCCGCCGGTCGGGGGCACGGTACTTAATGGCGTTGCTGAGCAGGTTATAAATAATGCTACGCAGGTTTTTGGCTGAGAACCGCACGGTCGGGCAACCAGCCAAGTCGATGGTGAGCGTGGTGTAGGCCGCCGTTAGTTCGGGCAGCATATCGAGGCGCACGGCCTCCACCACGGCCGGCAGGTCCACGGCTTCGGGTAACTCGGTCAGGTCAATCTGCTGAAGGCGAGATACATCAGTGAGATGGGCCAGGGTTTGCTGGAAGCGCGCCACCGCGTCTTCCATCATGCCCAGCAGTTGGGGTACGGGCTGCTGCTGCTGGGCCTCCGGTGGCAGGTGTTCGCGCAAGGCCAGCAGCAGCCCCTCCACGTTGGTAATCGGCGATTTGAGGTCGTGGGAGGCTGAATACACGAACGTATCGAGGTCGGCGTTGGTGCGACTGAGGCGGGTATTGGTTTCGAGTAGCTGCTCTTGGTGGCCCGGGCCTGCTCGTTGATGGCGGCCAGCTGGTTGTTGAGGGCTTGCACCTGCTGGCGCGCCAGCACCTGGTCGGTTACCTCAATGCCAATGGCGATGAGGCCCGTCACCTGCTGCTGCTCATTGCGCAGGGCCTGAAACACGAAGTTAAAGTAGCCCAGCGCCGGCCGGCGGTGTGGGCGCGGTCGAGTTGCACCGGGCTTTCGTCAATGGAAAACGTTTCGCCGCTTTCCAGCACCCCCGCCAGTAACTCCTCAAACCCCTGGCCCACTGTGGCGGGCACGGCCTCGAAATAGGGCCGGCCCAATACCTGCGCCGGCGTGTGGCCCCACAAATCGCAGATGGCTTGGTTGGCCAGCTCTACTATTAGGGCGGAACCACGCAGGATGGCGATGGGTACTGGTGCCTGCTCGAAAATGGTCTGCAGCTCAGTTTGGCGGCTTTCCCGCTCCCGGCGGGCCAGCACCTGCTCGGTTACATCGACGGCAAATGCCTGCACGCCCCAGGTCTGGCCCTGGCTGTCGAGCAACGGCTGGCAGATGAAGTTGGCGTAGCGCGGGGCCGTGGGTTCGGGGCCGCCGGGGTTGTGCAGCACGATGGGGGCCGCCGTAGCCTCGTAGGGCCGGCCGGTGCGGTACACGTGGTCGAGCATTCCCAGAATACCCTGCGCCACGATTTCAGGAACGAGTTCGGCCACTGGCTGGCCCAGGTGGGCGCGGCCGCCGACCGCCTCCTGATACCGGTCGTTGAAGAAGGTGAAACGGTGGTCGGGGCCACTGAAGGTAGCCAGCACGGCGGGCACCCGGCCCAGAATCTGGCTCAGCAACTCCTGGCGGGCCCGTACCTGCTCGCGCTGGTGCTCGGTTTCGGCCAGGGCGCGCTGCACTTCGCCGGTGCGTAGGGCTACGCGGTGCTCCAGCTCCTCGTTGAGCTGCCGCAGCTGCTGCTGGGTATTGAGCAGCTGCGTATTGGTATCCAGGTATTCCTCGTTGGAGGCCTGCAATTCCTCGTTGGCGGCCGCCAGCTCTTCGTTGAGGTTTTGCACCTGCTGGCGGGCCAGGACCTGCTCGGTTACATCGACGGCGATATTGAGCACGCCCAACAGCTGGCCCTCGGCATCGTAGAGCGGTTGAAAGGTGAAGTTGAAATACTGGCTTTCGACCTGCCCGCTGGGCTGGCGGAGTTGGGCTGCCACCTGCTGGCCCACGAAAGGCTGGCGGGTGCGGGCCACGTCGCGGATCAGGCTGTCGAATTCCTGACCTACCAGCTCGGGCACGGCCTCAAGCAGGGGCAAACCGAGAATGGCCGCCGCCGGGTAGCCCCAAATGGCACACATCTGGTCGTTGACTGTCCCGATTACGCACTCGTCGCCTTGAAACAGGGCAATGGCCACGGGGGCCTGAGTGAGCACGGCTTGGAGCAGGTTGCGCTCGGTTTCGGCTTCCTCCCGGGCCTGCTGCTCGGCTAGCTGGCTGCGGCGCAGGGCCTCTTGCATGGCCGTGCGCGGGGTATCGTTGTCGTCGGACAGGCTCACGACCAGCAGCGGGCCCTGGGGCCGGGCCACCGCCCGAAAGTAGCCGTCGATGCCATCGTACTGGTAGTTGAAATGCTCCTGCCCACGAATACCCGACTCGAACACGCGGCGGTAAAAGTCGAAAATGCCGGTGGGCCCGGCGTGCGGATACAGTGCGAGCAGGCGCTGGTTGGGGTGCTCGGGCTGGCCGAGTAACCGCTGGGCGGCGGGATTAAGGTACTCGTAAAGAAAATCGACGATGCGGCTGTCTGTCTCGTCGAAAATTGGGCGCAGCAGCAGCAGGCCCGTCTGCGAAACGTCGAGCAGCGCGTACAACAGCTCATCGGCCGCTCCCGCGTCGGGTGGCAGCGCCGCTACCGGATAATTAGCGTTAGCCATAGGCCTAAGCAGGGAAATAAGGATTACGGGTTCGAAGATACCACCCGGCGCACATTGCAGCGCAAAAAGGATTGTTGGTCGGCCGGGCAGCAAGCAAAAACTGCGGGGTGGTAAATCCGGCGGGCTGGTTGCAACTTGCGGGCGGCCGTCCGGTCCGAACGTGGGCGGCTCGCTGCCATGCCCGATACCGTCCGTAAGCTTCGCTATTTCTTTTCGAGCCAGGAATTTTCCGATGGCCTGCGCACGACCCTGGCCGTGCTGGTGCCGGGCCTGGGCCTGGGTTTGCTGGGCCAGCTCACGGCGGGCGTTACGATGTCGATTGGGGCGCTGTGCGTGAGCTTCACCGACACGCCCGGGCCGCCCGTGCACAAGCGCAACGCCGGGCTGGCGGCCGTGGCCCTGGCGGGCCTGATGGCCGTGGTTACCGGGTTTCTGCAGCCCTACTCGTGGCTGCTGGGGCTGGTGGTGGTGGCGGTGAGCTTCTGGTTTACGATGCTGCTCGTGTACGGCAACCGGGCCGGAGCCGTGGGCACGGCGGGGTTGCTGGTGCTCATTCTCATGCTCGACAAGCCCCTGCCGCCCGAGCGCGTGTTCAGCTACGCCGGCCTGATTGTGGCCGGGGGGCTCTGGTACTTGGCCCTGGCGTTGCTGCTCAACCGCCTGCGCCCCTACCGCGTGGCCCAGCAGGCCCTCGGCGACGCCGTGCTGGCCGTGGCCGAGTTTCTGCGCCTCAAGGCCGATTTCTACCGCCCCGGTACCGACCACCTCGACGCCGACTACCGACGCCTCGTGGCCCAGCAGGTGCGCGTGAGCGAGAAGCAGGACGTGGTGCGGGAGCTACTGTTCAAAACCCGCCAGCTGGTGAGCGAATCGACTGGTACGGGACGGCGGCTGGTGCTCACGTTCGTCGATCTGGTCGACCTCTACGAGCAGGTCACCATCAGCTCCTACGACTACGCCGCCTTGCACCAGCGCTTCGAGGCCAGCGGGGTGCTGGCGGCCGTGGCCACCGAGGTCGATGCGCTGGCCGCCGAGCTGGAGCGGGTGGGCTTCGCCATCCAGGGCAACCACGCCTACCGCCCCCGCCCCACGGCCGACCCGCTGGCGGGCCTCGAACAGCTCAAAGCCCGCATCGACGCGCTCGAATCCGCGTCGGCTGGTCCGGCCGGCGCGGGCTCGGTGCTGCCGCTGCGCAAGGTACTGGTGAACCTGCGCAATCTGGCGTTGCGCCTCCAGGGTATCCAGGGGTATTTTGGGGCTGAGGCCGCGGCCATTGTGGGCCAGCGGGCCGAACTGGAGCTCGACCGGTTCGTGGCCCACCAGCAGTTCACGGTTCGGCAGCTCACGAGCCAGCTTACGCTACGCTCGGGTATTTTCCGCCATGCCATGCGCATGCTCATCGCCTCGCTCATCGGCTTCATCATCACCGAAACCCTGCCCGGCCACCACAGCTACTGGGTGCTCATGACGATTACCTACATGCTCAAGCCGGCCTTCAGCCTCACCAAGCAGCGCAACGGCCAGCGGGTGCTTGGTACGCTGCTCGGGGGCGTGCTCGGGGCGCTGGTGCTCTGGCTGATTCCCGACCGGCTGGTGCTGTTGGCCCTGATGGTGGGCTTCATGGTAGTATCGTTCAGCTTCGTGCGCATCAACTACCTGGTCACGGTCACGTTCATGACGCCCTTCGTGCTCATCCTGTTCAGCTTTCTGGGCCGGGGCTACGTGCGGGTGGTGCAGGACCGTATTTTCGATACCGTGCTGGGCTGCGCCATTGCGTTTGCGGTGAGCTACTGGCTGTTTCCGCGCTGGGAGTCGGAGCAGCTCCAGGATTTTCTGCGGCCGGTGCTGCGGGCCAACCTGCGCTACCTGCGCACGCTCCAGCAGGCCCTGCTCGGCTCGCCCGTGGCCGTGCTCGACTATAAGCTGGCCCGCAAAGAAGTGTACGTGAGCTCGGCCAACCTGGGCGCGGCCTTCCAGCGGATGCTCTCCGAGCCCCGGGCCAAGCAGCGCCACCCCGCCGAGGTCCACGAGTTCGTGGTGCTTAACCACATTTTGTCGGCCAACGTGGCGGCCATCACCTCGGCCCTACTGGCCGGCGAAACCACGCCCGGAATCTCGGCCACCGGCCTCAAAAACCTGCGCCAGGCCCAGCAGCAGCTCCAGCGCGGCCTGCTCCGCCTCGGCGAACCCGAAACAGAAGAGGCCGTCACCCCGCCCGCCCCAACCGCCGGGCAAGACGAGCAACTGGGCGAGCAGTTGGAGTTCATCCAGAAAGTAAGCGGCGACATTGGGCGGATAACGGAGGCGGTAGCGGTGTAGCAGTAAGGGCCGCGTGCAACCAATTGGCCACGGAGGCTACTCCTGCCAGCACCACGCAACCTTTTTATTCTATCCCCATGAAAACACGACTACAATGGGCCCTCGTCGGCGCGCTGCCCTTCCTGCTCGGTGCCTGCTCCGGGGCCCTGGACAGCAGCGTAAGCCCTACCCGTGATTTGGGCGTGGCCCCGCCGCCTTCGGGCTCCAACCCGACCCAGCCCCAGGCCGGTGTGCTAACGGCCGGCGAATGGAACGACCTGCGCAACTGGTCCTTCTGGATTAATGTACTCAAGCGCCCCGAGTGGTCTCCGCTGCCGGATAGCTGGCAGCTCTACCCCACCACGCGCTACACGCTCACGCTCACCGATGCCGCCGGCCAGCCGCTGCCCGGGGCCCAAGTCACGCTGGGTTCGGCCGCGGCAACGACCGGCGTCACGGTCGCCATAACCGATCGGCTGGGTCGGGCCGAACTATTTCCGGGCTTGTTTCAGAAGGATAGTCCGGCGGCGGCCCAGCCGGTGCTGGTGGCCTACCGGGGCCAGCAGTTTACCTTGGCTCCGCTAGCGGCCACCGAGTACGCGGCCACCCGGGCGCTGCCCGTGGGCGCCACGGCCGCCTCGGCAGTGGATATTATGTTTGTCGTGGATGCTACCGGCTCGATGGGCGACGAAATTACCTACCTCCAGGCTGAATTGGGCAATGTAATTCCTCGCGTCGTCGCGCAATTGCCCTCGGCCGACATTCGCATGAGCAGCGTATTCTACCGCGACCAGGGCGATGCCTACCTAACGCGCGTGCAGCCCTTTACGACCAAGCTGAGCGAGCTACAAGACTTCGTGCAGGCCCAGCGCGCTGGAGGCGGGGGCGATTTCCCCGAAGCCGTAGACGAAGGCTTGCGGGTCGCGCTCGATCAGCAATGGCGCCCCGAGGCCAGTTGCCGGCTGTTATTTCTGGTGCTCGATGCCCCGCCCCACGGCGAAGCCCGCACCCGGATGCAGACGCTCATCCGGGAGGCCGCCGGTCGGGGCATCCGCCTCATTCCGGTAACGGCCAGCGGCATCGATACCAGCACCGAGTTTCTGATGCGCAGCCTTGCCCTGAGCACGGCCGGCACATACGTCTTCCTCACCGACCACAGCGGCATCGGCGACAAGCACCTGACCGCCACCGTAGGGGAGTACAAGGTTGAATTTCTCAACAACCTGCTCGTCCGCCTTATTACCGAATACAGCCAGCCGTAATGGGCTGGTAGTTGATTGGCACGTCGAAAGGGCGTCATGCTGATCGAAATCGAAGCATGACGTCCTTTTGACGTGCCAATCAACCTCAGTTTAAAACTAATAACCGGCTACCGCTCCAGCTTGAAGCCGACCTCGCGAGCGGGCGGCGTGGGGCGGTTGGCCACGGCCCAGCCGGTGAGGTACATCCACTGGGTCATGCGCAGCAGCTTGGCGTAGTCGATGCGGGCGGGCTCGTCTTTAGGCGTGTGGTAGTCGGCGTGCAGCAACGAGGTATACATGATGGCCGGGATGCCCAGGCGGGCGTAGGGCAGGTGGTCGGAGCGGAAGTACCAGCCCTCGGGGTGGGTAGCCTTGTCCCACTCGACATCGAGCTTGAACTGGGGGCCGGCCTGGTTAGCAGCCAGTGCCGTCCGTACGAGGTCGGAGGAGTTGAGGTGGGGCGCGGTGGAGCCCAGCAGCGCGGCCGAATCGGGGGCGTTACGGCCCATCATTTCGGCGTTGAGTACGGCTACGATACTCTCGCGGGGCACGGTGGGCTTGTCGGAGAAGTAGCGGGAGCCGAGCAAACCGCGCTCCTCCGCTCCATGGTACACGAACAGCGCCGAGCGGCTGGCGGGCTGCTGCTTGAAGGCCCGCATGATGGCCAGCAGGGCCGCGCAGCCGGTGGCGTTGTCGTCGGCCCCGTTGTAAATCGAGTCGCCGGCTACCGCGGCTCGCACGCCGTCGTGGTCCTGGTGGGTGCTGAAGAGTACATATTCATTCTTGAGCTGGGCGTCGGTGCCGGGTTGCTTGGCCACGATGTTTACCGAGGGGTATGCAAACGTTTCTACTTTCAGCTCGGTGGAAAACTGCTGGCCAGCCTGGCGGGCCCAGCTCAGGTCGGAGGAGGGCAACCACACTACGGGCGTCTGTTCGGCAGGCACTTTCACGTTGGCGTCTCCGGGCAGGCCGTAGCGGCCGCGCTCGAAAATATGGCTCCAATGGTCGTACACGGCCTGGGCGGGCGCATCGGAAATAAACACCACCGCCACCGCGCCGGCCTTGGTGAGCTCGGCCGCCTGGTCGCGGAGCTTGCCGAACAGGTAGCGCCGGTAGCTGATGCCGTCGGTGGGTGCGCCTGAAATCTGGAGGGCCACGGCTTTGCCTTTCACGTCAACCTTGGCCAGCTCGGCCGGCGTGGCCGTACCCACGAACACCAGCGGGGCCGTTACGCGGGCGTTGGTGGGGGCCGTTATTACAGCATCGTGGCCGGGCCGCAGCCGGTGGCTCCCAATGCTTAAGGTGCTGCCGGGCGTGAGGCGAGTGCGCTGCAGGTTAAACCACTGGAAGTAGGTGCCGTCGTCGCCGGCCGGCTCCAGCCCAATGGCCCGGATCTGCTCGGCCAGCCAGCTGGAGGCCCGCAATTCGTCGAGTGTGCCGCCCTCGCGGCCCCGGTACTTGTCGCCGGCCAGCGCAAACAGGTCGCGCTTAATGTCGGCTTCCTTGATGGCCGATTCGGCGTTGCCAGCCAAGCTGGCGGTAGAGCTGGGCGTGGTTTTGCGGTTCTTTTTCTGGGCCGTGGCGGCGGGGGCGGCGGCTAGTAGCAGGCCAGCCAGTAGGAGGGGAGTGAGTCGTAGGGTCATGGGGGAAATGAAGTGGTAGAACGAGGTTGGAAAAGGACGAAGCAACTGCCGCAAGGTTGCCACATAACTTAGGAGTGAGCAAAGTAGTAAGGAAGCTATAAAAAATAGCACGTCATTCCGAGTAGCGCGAGGAATCTCGCGTGCTGATGTTGCCATAGTTGCTCAACGTCAGCACGCGAGATGCTTCGTCCGTGCTCTAAGCGCAACATGCTCTGCATGAAGTTCTTTGAGGTGGTCTAGTTACGCTGGACAGTTTAGGGCGTTAAGTGGAAGAAGCTGTTGGTGAGCGTAATAGGGGGTCTGATAGTCGATGCTGGAGTGCAGCC